>NZ_QWGL01000001.1 GCF_003435375.1 Clostridium sp. AM34-11AC
AAGCTTTTCACTTACGAACGTGTCGCACGGTTGTCGTTGCCGTAACCTTCCAGCAGGTTGATAACGCCCCAGATACCGAGACCGGCACCGAGCGCGATAACGAGGGTCTGAAGAACGGTGATTGCCTGTTCAAAAAATGCCATATAGTTTGTTAGCCGGAATCTGATTAAAAAATAGGTTTGTCATGTTTCATAGGCATACAAAAGCCGGAACAATCTGCCGCCCGGTTTCCGGGGGGCATGATTCCGGCTGTCCTCCTTTTTCATTATTTTTTCTTGCGATTGTCCGCTTTGTACGCCAATGGCCCATAGAGGGCAGGTGCGGCGAATAGATAAGATCACTCCCTTCTAAAGCGGAACGAAATTAAGCGCCCTTTGTGTCTACTTCATATACATCGCAGACCTCATTGGGCTTGAGTTTCAGCCTTGCGGACAAGAATGCTTCAATATCAAAAGCGTTCTTGTCATCCGCGTCGGCAGTGTACTTGAAATTGGGGTGCTTGGTGATGTCGTACTTATCCGAAAGGAAAGGACGCACACCGCGCAGCTGGAGGATACACTTGCCTCCATCCATAACAGCAAGCTCATCCTGGCTCATCAGCTCTTTCCCCAATTTTTGATAGTTGAGTGAATGGGAGGTTTCCCGTCCACGGCTCTCTCCGGTATTGTAGGTGTCGATGGTTTCCTTGCCCAGCACGGCAGCCAGCTCTTTGAGGGTAGTCGGCTCTTTACCGCCCAGGAAGATGGATGTATCCATGTTACCGATGATGGTATCTGCGTTATCCTTATAGATCGCCTTGAGCTGACTCTGTGCCTGCAACACCAGACAGGCAGAGATTTCACGGCTTCGGATGGTGGCCACCAGCTTTTCCAGTTTCGGAATCTGCCCGATGTTAGCACACTCATCAATCAAACAGCGCACATGAACCGGAAGCCTGCCGCCATACACATCATCGGCCTTTTCACAAAGCAGGTTGAATAACTGGGTGTAGCACATGGAAATGAGAAAGTTAAAACTGTCATCCGTATCACTCATAATGAGGAACAGGGCCGTTTTTCTGTCTCCCAGCGTATCCAGTTCCAACTCATCGTAGGATGTAACCTCGCGTAGCTCCGCAATATCAAATACGGCCAGACGCGCACCGCAGGAAATCAAAATCGACTTAGCGGTTTTGCCGGCTGCCAGCTTATATTTCTTATACTGCCGCACTGCGAAGTGGTTTGGCTTTTCCGATTCCAGTGCATCAAACATCAGGTCTACCGGGTTTTTGAACTCCTCGTCATCCTCCCGAACCTCCATGGCGTTGATGAACTCGATGAGGGTAGAGAAATTCTGCTCCTCTACCGGAGCCTCATAGTGGATATACCCAATCAGCGCGCAATACAGCAAGGTCTCTGCTTATAGTGATAGGTAATCCTTTGAAGTTATCGCCGGATTTTCCCCCACTCCACACCGGACGTGCGACTTTCACCGCATCCGGCGTTCCATCGGTTGTTTTCACAAGCATTTAATCAATCACCAAATGAAATGTTAGTTTTCTATTGCGGACAAACCAGCCTGCTGGCGCAGACTGTTCACTTTTAACATCAGTTCCTTTGTTGCCTTGAGCGTGTCGGCTATCTCTTTTAGCTCATTCTTAGGACACTCTTGCAGGAGTGGAAGAAATCTATTATGGAACAAAATCATATTTCGATAGCGTTCCTTGCCGCCCAATTCTGCCGGTGTTTTCAGCCAGCATACTATGTCAGCCGCATTTTCAAAGAGTTCCCCACTTAGCGCACATTTTCCACGTTGAGCCGAGAATAGTGAAATCCTGCTGTCAGTGAGTTCTGTGCTTCGCCCCATAGACGGTTGATTCCTCAAACCTGATAGAACAGATGAGTTCATACTTAGGTTCGTGTGTATCAATGCCCGTCCCTCTACCGTGTAACTGCAAACCGCCGCTTTCTTTGCCATCGGTATCTTGTTCTTGATGTATGCGATAGGGTAGATAGGTTGATCGATTCCAGATACATACCGTATCATTGCCGACTTTCCAAACCGTTCTTTTTCGCTCTCGGTCATTGCGCCGCCCTCTCGAACAAGTCTGCACCCGGTTTCTGTATTGAGCCGATTTGTTAAAACTGTCATGACCTGTCTGTGGATTTTCCTGCAATCAATGCTGATGCAGGTGGCAAGTTGAAAATAATTCTGTATTCCCAGAACCATTGAATTGTACAGCCGTATTTCGTCCAAAGGTCTTTTTCCCTCTGAAGGTCGGGCAATTCGTTTCGCCTGTTCCACCAGTTTTTGCCTTTCCAGTTCCAACTTTTTGTCACAGATATGAGATTGCACGATGTACTTCCTGCTTTTCGGTCTGACTCGTATCTTAAACCCAAGAAACTCTGAATAGCGTTTTCTAACATTGACTATCCTTGTTTTCTCTGGCGATACCTCCAACCTCAGCCTCTCGGTTATCCATGCCGTTACAGCCTCTTTCGTTCTCAAAGCGTCCTCTTTATTCCGGCAGAAAATTCTGAAATCATCTGCATATCTCACGATATACATTTCTTTCAACCCTGTTTTCCTCATTTTGAGGAATGCCTTGCTCCGGTCAAAAGTAATCGAGTTTCTGATTTTCCTCTCATACCCGTATTCCTTTACAAGAGGGTGGTTCTGCCATTGGCTCTCAACCCATTTGTCCAGTTCATTCAGCACGATATTGGCAAGCAACGGTGAAATGATACCGCCTTGCGGAGTGCCTTTGTCTGGAATGAGTGTAGTGCCGTCTGGCATTCTAATCGGTGCTTTCAGAATCCGCTTGATAATAAAAATCAACTGCTTGTCGTGTATTCCCATTGCCCATATTTGCCGCATTAGCTTGCTGTGATTTACGTTGTCGAAAAATCCTTTTATATCAAACTCAATCACATAATGCAGGTTCATGCGTTGAAGCATGGTGTAAGTTTTCTGCACGGCGTGTTCCACGGAACGGTTCGGGCGAAAGCCGTAACTGTTGTCGCTGAATTTCGCTTCGCAGATTGGCTCTATGACCTGTTTGATACATTGCTGTACCAGCCTGTCCCAGATACAGGGAATACCTAACGGTCTGGTTTTTCCGTTTGGTTTCGGAATGTCTTTGCGTCTTACCGGCTTTGGGCGGTATCCGTGCTGACTTCCTGTGACAATAAACCTCACTTTCTCTGCAACTGTTTCGGGCGGTAAACACCCGATGTCACTGATGTTTTTGTTGTCTGTTCCTGCTGTGTAGCTTCCTCCGTTTGCTTTGATGTTCCGATATGCCAGAAGAATGTTGTCCCGGCTCAGAATTAAATCCATAAGGTCGGTAAAATTTTCTCCCTCCAAACTTCGATGATAGAGTTCATCAAAAACTGGCTGCATACCGTAATACTCGGCATGACGTAAGTCATCTACACATAGAGTTTTGTTTTTCTTTGGCATAAGGCATCACCTCCTTTTTGCGAAAGTGACCCTTTTGGTCTTACTCGAATCCTTATGTTGGATTGAATAATGCCTGCTTATCTCAACCGACTTGTGACCATTCCTCCGTAGCTCACATAACGCAAGCACATCATAGGTTCGACCACTACTTTTCAGCAGCAGTTCGTCTGCTTATTGTTTTTCGTCAGACTATTCCTTGCGGAATCTGCTGCCTTTCCTCGTTCCGATAGTTCTATCTGTTCATACATACCCGTAGGTTCCTGCTATAGACCTGTCGGCTTGCCTGTGCCTGTAACACAGCATGGTCGTTCGTAGGATCAATTTCTACTAAACCACACCGACTGCGCATTAACGCACCCACACATTTCTGCGTGGTCTTCTTTTAGACCTGTACATTCGCAGGTTCGTCAGTCCGCCCGCCAAAGCGAACATTCTAACCATAGGTATCTTATAGACTCTCGGCTTATAGGTAACACAGTCTGCCTCCAGACCGCTTTCGACCACTTTAGGCAGTGGTTACGGTTACTCTCAGCCTTTGTCATGGGGCTTCGTACACCAGCCATTACAGCTAATGCACGCCCATCAAGGGTAGGCGTTTCAGGGCGTTACCCCGTCATTCCACCTATCAAACTACCAGTTCTCCGAACAACGGAAAACCGTTGCTCGTGCGCAGACTTTTTACCGTCTGCGAACGAGTCGCACTGACCCAAAAATCGTCCCCGGCCTTGCCTTCGCCTTTGGTATTGGCGATCAGCGTTGTGACCAGCTTCAAGATGTCCTTTTCGCTATGGATATAGGCGAAAGGGTTATAGTGCATTGATTTTCGGAAGTTGATGGTATTTAGAACCTTGATGCGGTACGGCTCATAAATGACCTTGCCGTGCTTATCCTTCATGGGCTTTCCGTCCTTTCCCAGTTTGGGTGCGCCCCTTTGGAGCATTTTCCCGCACTCCACCAAAATGGTTCCCTTCGGGTCTGTGACCACATAAGAACTGTGCATCTGCATCAGATTTGGTTTGAGCCAGAAACGGGTCTTACCGGAACCGGAGCCGCCGATCACCAGCACATTTTTGTTTCTGGCGGTCTTTGGGTCCTTGGGGCGGCTGTTCATGGTCAGGCTTTCGGTTTTTGTGAGAATGACATTGTTCTGGAACACCGGGTCGATGTAGGGAGCAATATCCTCACTGGTTCCCCAACGGGCAGAACCATACTCCATGCCATGACGGTACTTCTTGGCGTTTTTACTTTTGAGATACACCGCCAGACGCAGGCCAGCACCGCAGCACAGCCCCACCAGCAGATCCAACGGGTGCAGGCTGGGCCAGAAACTTTGCAGCGCCCCAGGCAGGACAGCAAACAGGGAAAGGAATTTCTCTGAAGCATTTGCCCCCTGTGCCAGCCGCCATGCCTCCCCGAAGTTGGTAGCAAACAGCCCCATCAGGAGATAGGGCAGGTTCAGCAAAACGAGCTTTTTGATGTCAAGCTGCTTTTTCATCGTTCCAGCTCCTTTCGCTTGGTGCGGTCCACCACGGCATTTTTGACCATCTCTTTGAACTGACTGAGTTTTGCCAGCACAGACGGGCGTTCCGTTTTCTCGGCCTTCTTGACCTTTTTGCTGGTGTACTCGGTAAATGCAGCGGTCAGCGCATCGGCGTCACGGCCTTTGAAAAAGATCAGGTACTTGGGCGGGGAGCTACTGCGGTCTTTCTTCACCGCATAGTCCACACCATATTTCCGGGCGATCTTCTCAAATTCCTTGATGGAAGGGTCTGTGATCTCGATATTGGAGATCCCCTGATTCTGACCAATGAGCTGCTTGACGGTCTGTTTGCCGTGAGGTGTCACAGGAGCGTCACGGCTTCTCTGCTTTTGCAGCTTCTTTTCCTTGCAGTGGGCCATGTACTTGCTGATGGCGGCTTTGAGCAGCCTGCCGGTGAACTTTGTTCCACTGACAACCAGCGTTAAAGTCCTGTTTTCCACTTCTTCCTGCATTTTCATCGCCTCCTTTCCACAAAATGTGCAGGGGTGGTGCATTTCTTTCTAAGGCGGGACCACCAGCCGCCGAAGAAAATATTTCTTCATCGCTCCATCCCGCGGCTCTTTTTCTTTACCGGCTTCTTATCCGGCAGATTCCACACTTCCCGAAACTCTGCCACACCTTTGGGATCAAATGCCTTCAACTTCTCCAGATCAAAGGCAACAGCAGAATATTTCCCATAACCGGACTGCACCTGATAGGGAAGCACCTTCCCCAATTTGTTCTCTTTGATGAATCGCAGCAAGTCCTTGCTGATGTCACCGGAAATAAACGCCTCTCCGGGGTCCAGGGAATACCCCGGAAGGTTCACCGTCATATCTGCAAACGGTTCTGCTCCATCTTCTGTATGGGTAATCATACCGATATAAAGCCGCTGATTATTCGCATACATCCCAAGTTGCAGCGATATGGTTTCTTCCCCATATTCCCACTTAAAGGGTACTTTCTTTTCCTCATTCATATCGGATTCCTCCTATCGTATCTGTTCTTTGTGGTCATAAAACAAATCTCCATTTCTGACCTTTGCATGGCTGAGAATCTTGATCTGCCCCTTTGCCTGACTGTCCAGAGCTTTTTCATAGCCTATCTCTGACAAAAACAGGCGGGTGCGTTCTCCTTTCCAGCCCACCGGGGAATCATGCGTCAGCACATCAAAAATAATCATGTGCCGGGTGTTCTCCGCAAACCGCTGGAGATCCATGTAGTCATGGCCGTGATAGTTCTGCGCCCCGGCTTTCTGGCGCATTTCCTCCATCAGCTGACCGATTGTTTTGCCTTCCTGCATAAAACCCACTTCCTTTCCGTTCTTATGAGACCAGCAAGATCATCTCCCGCAGCTGGGCAAAGTAGAGCTTCCCCTGGGGCGTGACCAGCGTGTAGGAACCGGTATGACCGTGATTGCAGTAGTCTTTGACGCAAAACAGCCCTGTATTTTTCACATTGGCATAAGGCAGCACATTGCCGGATGCTGTGCGGTACACAAACCGCCGTTCTATCAGAAACCGGACAAACCGGCGCTCCGGGACATCCAACTCTTTGGCGGTAGTCCTGAGATTGGTGCTGTGCTTTAAGTCGATGAACAGGTCATAGAAAGCGGCTTTGCCCTCCAGCTGTGCATTTTCCTTACGCAGAGAAATATTCGCTTCACGCTCAGCCAACAAGTCTGAGCAGAGCTTCATCAGAGCTTCCGGGGAAGTGGCAACCTCCCACAGCTTCTCTTTTGTGAGATAGGCCCCGTGCTTACGAATGGTAGGCAGGACCTCATCGAACACCCACCGTTCAAATCGTTCTGCCGATGGCAATTTGCTGTGAACGATTAGGCGGTACAAATCGCCTTCTGGGATAAAAGTCATACTGATTTTGCGGTCGAGGCTTTGTGGGTGAGGTGCGTCGCGTTTCACGACATACCTACAATGGCGGATAATTGCATCGCGGGGATTACTGTACCCCAGCGCAGCAGCCACATCCGTTCCGCTGAACAAGTATTTGCCGTTTTCCTCAATGACACGGATACTGCCAAACTCCGGGTTTTTGAAAATTTCCATCTGGTTCATGTCGTGCCTCCTTTGGCATGATAAAAGGCGGCCTTTACCAGCCGCCTGCGTGCATATCGTGATTGACCAGTGAAGTGTAGTGGTTATTCATGGTGGTAGGCGCATTGAACAGCACCGCAAGCAGGTACTGCTTCATGTTGCGTACCTGGGTGGTATTCTTTTGCAGACAGTCCATGACAAACTCGATGTGGGAGCTGTCCAGTTTCAAAAAACGGGAACGCACGATCTCGTGAGGGAAGTCTGCCCCAGAGATCCGGGTGGTCTTTCGTTTGGCACAGACCGTTTCGACCAACAGCTCTACGATCTCATTCAGGTCATCCAGGTAGAGAGGATAACGCTGCTTCATGCAGTCATACTCGATATTCTCCAAAATCAACTCCCGATAATTTTCTATCTCTGTGACAGACATCGCATCCCTTCCTTTCCGTTCCGGCGGTCTTTCCGCCGCTGTTTCCCGGAAGGGAATGGAATCGGTACTTGATCCATAAGTAATTGATTTTTCTGTATTTGATTTCTCTATATTTAATTCTGCGGGCTTTTCCGTATCCGGTTTTACCATATCCGGGTTTTCCGTATCTGGTGAAGCCGTATCCGGCTGGGACATATCTGGCTGGGGCTGTTCATAGATGACATACTCGGTATCTGTGATCCGCCCACTTTTATCGCGTCTCTGATGGCGCACGATATATCCGGCTCCTTCCAGTTCACGCAGGGCAGCACCGATGGCATCCACGCCCTCCTTACAGATCTTTGCAAGGCCACGGGTGGTGTAGTTCCAGTCCTCTGGCAAAGACAGCATCATGGAAAGCAGCCCCTTGGCTTTTAACGACAGGTTTGCATTTCGTAAATGATGATTGCTCATCACGGTATAATCACGGGTCCGTTCAATGCGAAAAACGGCCATCGACCTCACTCCTTCCGAATTTTGGGTACAAAAAAACCGCAATCCTCATTTCAAAGAATTGCGGTGTTCAGCGCTTTTCAAATTTTCTTGCATAGAACCAAAACAGCGGCTTTTGGGGACGCACCTCTGTAAATGGCTCCTCCTGGGCGAAAGGAAGTGTTTGCATCACGCGGTCAATATCTGTTGAATCCATGTCATGCTGAGATCTGCAATCTTCCCGGATTGCTTCTTGAATTTCCTTTACCGTACACATAGTCATTCCTTTCCTTTCGTTGTATGGGTTTATGAGCGGCGGCGTTTTCCCGGTTTGAAATCGAGGATATGTCCCTCAATCACACGAGCGTAACGCTTGATCTTGATCTCCCGGCGCTGCTGGCTTTGCAGGGCGGTCTGATACCCGTCCTCAGTCAAAAACAACCGCATTTCATCTCCGGGGCTTCCGTAAGCAGTGCTGGGACGCAGGACGGAAAACTCAATCATCCAGCGCGTGTTATCCCAAAACCTCTCTACGGCGAGAATGTTGTGTCCTTTCAGCTCACGGGCTGAAATATCCCTCATAGGCGGCTCCTTTCATCGTTCCTGGTCTCTCTGACGCTTTTTCTGCCATGCCTCCAGCAGCTTGATGATGGTTTCCTGCATCCGCTGGGGCGTGTAGCTTTTGGGGAAATACTTCCGCAAAGTGTCAGAGGTAAATGTCACTCGGTCCAGATCACTTTTCTTTTCCTCACCCATGATGACACGCATCATATCGAGGGTCAGATGCCCCTCTTGGCTGTATTTCTTGAGCCGCTGGGCTTGGGAAAGAGAAGGGGTAGCCTGTTCACTGTCCATCGCGTCCAGCAGGTCTACCTGTTCCTCCTTTTTGAGAAAGGACAACTCATAGGCAGGGTTCAGGGCAATCTTCTTTTCATCCACCATATCCATCAATTCAGGAATCAGCTCTGTCAGACGGATAAATCTCTTAATCTGTGATTTGCTATCTGGACTGTTCTCCGCGATTTTTTCTGCCGCAGTCAACTTCGGCCCAACTTGGGCCGAAGTTAAATCCGTCCTGGCTCCTTGGTGCTTAATGGCATCCAGCTTCATTTTATAAGCAAATGCTCTTTCACTGGGGAGCAGGCTTTCTCGTTGTAAATTGCTGTCAACCATAATGATTGTAGCGGCATCATCATCCAAATCCCGAACAATGACCGGCATGGTCTCCTTTTCTGCCAGTTCACTGGCTCTGTGCCGCCTGTGTCCGGCTACCAGCTCATAACCGCCCTCCGGGTCCGGTCGGGCAATGGCCGGAACCAGAACGCCATACTGCTTGATACTGTCAGCGGTCTCCATCATGGCTTCGTCATCCTTGACTTTGAATGGGTGGTTCTTGAACGGATGCAGTTCAGACAACGGAATTTCCTGAATCTTTTCCAGCTTTGCATCCTGGCGGCCTTCTTCGGTGGAGAACAGATCATCTACCGATGCCAGCTCTATTTTTTTCGCGCTGCTTTTCAAGTTTCAACACCTCCTTCGTCAGATTTTTGTAGCCCTCTGCCACCTTGCCGCCGGGATCATGGGCAAAAATGCTTTTTCCCTCGGCGCTGATTTCCTTTGCCCGGACAGAATGGGGAATCTCTGTGCCGAATACTTTGATCTTGCTGCCATAGGTCTCTCGCAAAAGTGCGGAAATCTCTTTGGCAAAGTTGGTTCGGCTGTCAACCATCGTCAGCAGGATACCGTCTATCTGGAGCTTGGGGTTGATCTGCCGCTTTACCTTGTTTACCGTGGAGAGCAGCTGTTCCAGCCCTTTGGCGGGCAGATACTCCGCCTGAACGGGAATTATGATCCTGTTTGCAGCGGCCAGCGCATTGACTGTGAGCATCCCCAGGGAGGGCTGGCAGTCGATGAGGATATGGGAGTATTGCCCCTTCAGCGTGTCCAGATATTGCCGCAAGATAGTCTCACGGCTCATGGCATTTACCAGGGATACTTCCATACCGGATAACTGGATGTCCGCAGGCATCAGGTCTACACCCTCTGGGTGGTGCAGGATACCCTCGCCGGGACGAAGCGGCTCATCCATCAGGATACGCCCCATAGCGTCCGACAGCGTAAAGGGCAACTTGTCCGGTTGTGGATTGCCCAGGCTGATCGTCAGGCTTCCTTGCGGGTCTCCGTCGATCAGCAGGACTTTCTTTCCGGCCTGCGCCAAACCGATTCCAAGATTGGCACAGGTGGTGGTTTTGCCAA
This sequence comes from Clostridium sp. AM34-11AC, assembly GCF_003435375.1. Classification (GTDB taxonomy): domain Bacteria; phylum Bacillota; class Clostridia; order Lachnospirales; family Lachnospiraceae; genus Pilosibacter; species Pilosibacter fragilis. The sequence goes on from NZ_QWGL01000001.1 coordinate 10,169, forward strand.
CGCCGCCCTTCTGGTTGGCAATGGCAATGATTTGCGTGTTCATTGACTTCACCTCATTTCTAATTGTTTCTGTTGCTTCTGGAAATAGAAAAAGCCGCCACTCCAAAATAAAAGGTGAAGTGACGGCTCTTTCTATCGCCGGAATACGAGTTCCTGAAATGAAAAAAGCACCCAGTCATTTTATACTGAGTGCTGAATCAAATTCATATTCAATTATTCAAATTAGGTCAAACTATGCCAAACTGCCACAGCCCAAAACGAGGGGAAGGCAGGCTGAAAAGCACCTCCAAAAACACCCCCAAAATCGGCTCTCGGTTAACCACTTTGGGCACCACTTGACCCTCTTTTTGCCCTCTTTTTGGCCGGTTAACCACTTGCGGACCACTAAAAATTGGGTGAAAACGGCTCTAGTTTTTCCAAATTTGGTCAAACTATATCAGCCCGTTTAGATACAGTAAAACCCCGGAAAACCTTGATTTTCCGGGGTTTTTGAACCATTTTGATACGGTCTGAACAGCAGATTATCTCTTGCTGAACTGAGGTGCACGACGTGCAGCCTTGAGACCGTACTTCTTTCTTTCTTTCATACGCGGATCTCTTGTTAAGAAACCAGCTTTCTTTAATACCGGACGGTACTCGATGTCTGCGTGAAGCAGAGCTCTGGAGATGCCGTGACGGATAGCGCCTGCCTGTCCGGAAACTCCGCCGCCGTGAACGTTAACGATAACGTCGAACTTATCAGCTGTCTCTGTTGCTGCTAACGGCTGACGAACGATGAGCTTTAATGTCTCAAGACCAAGATACTCATCGATATCTCTCTTATTGATTGTGATCTTACCTGTTCCCGGTACAAGATATACTCTTGCGATAGATTTTTTTCTTCTGCCTGTTCCGTAATATTTTGTGCTAGCCATTATGAATTTCCTCCTTTCAGACCTCTAATTAAAATTTGATTTCTAAAACTTCCGGCTTCTGTGCTGCCTGCTCGTGATCCGGGCCAGCGTAAACGTGAAGTTTTGTGATCATGCTTCTTCCTAAAGGTCCCTTCGGGAGCATTCCCTTAACTGCTAACTCGATAACCTTCTCCGGCTTCTTCTCGAGCATTTCTCTTAAAGTTGTCTCTTTCATTCCGCCTACATAGTCGGAGTGGCTGTAGTAGATCTTCTGGTCTAACTTCTTACCTGTAACTTTGATCTTGGAAGCGTTTGTTACGATCACGTAATCACCGCAGTCGATGTGCGGAGTGTAGATCGGTTTGTTCTTTCCTCTTAAGATCTTTGCTACTTCTGATGTCAGACGACCTAATGTATATCCTGTAGCGTCAACTACGTACCATTTTCTCTCAATTGTTGCTGGACTAGCCATAAAGCTCTTCATGGGTTGACCTCCTGTTTGTACTAAATCAATCAATGTTCCTTTATCGTAAAATACTGTTTCCGGGGCTTTGGCTACAGCATTTTCAACCGATGTCACAGTTATACATTATATTATACATGGCCGGGTGTGTCAACCGTTTTTCTTCAAAATTTCGATTAAATTTTTCCGAAAAACCTATATTTTATCGTGGTTTTGGCATGGTCCTCTTTATCGTTCCCCGATATACGATCTCAGCCACAACTGCTGCCGAAAACTCCGTGATCCAGAACGCATTCCAGACTGCTCCGCCGCCAAACAAATGACATAAAATAAAAGCGGATGGAAGGATGATCACAATGTAGCGGAGCAATGAGATCACCAGAGATTGGACGCCCATGCCGATTCCCTCGAGGGCGCCTGATGCTGTGACAGACACCGTGGAGACGATAAATCCGGTGCTGATGATCTGGAGAGCAGTGCCGCCCGCTATGATAGTCTCCGCATTGTCTGTGAAGGCTCCGATCAGCGTGCTGGCGATTGTAAGACAGAGATAAGTGTGACTAAGGAGCACGTAATCTTATCTTTATATAAACATTCATATAAAAAAGAATGTGCCTTGGCACATTCTCGCGCCTCGCGCGGTCGCTTGCGACAGTCTACATCTTCGCGCGAGTGCGCATCTTTGGCACGTCAGTGCCTTTTTATGTAACAGGGAATTCCTTGGAATTTCCTGTTACATAAAAAAACCACACAACCACCCATAAAGCTTTTGGGTGATTGTGTGGCGAAAAAAGTTCTTCTCTAAAAATCCACACGAGTTTTAACGTCTGGTAGAATAACATAGATTTTGGATCCTGTCAACTCGCGGAGGTCCCGACTATCTCACTCGCGAGGGCCCGAACATCTCACTTCCGCATCTGTCCGGCAAAATCTGCCATGTCCAATGCTGACAGCTGATCACGCATCTGCGATGCTGCGATTCCTTCTGTTTCACAGCGATTTCGTATCTTGTTTCTTTTTCTCCAGATAGTCATTCAACTCCGCGTTCTTCACATTCGTGATAAACATATGACCCGGAGCGTGGGTGATGACGATCGGCGGCTTCGCCCGCTCAACGGCGGCCTGTGGAGTCACGCCGCAGGCCCAGAATACCGGTATCTCGCCCTCGCGGATCTCCACTGGATCTCCATAGTCCGGATGGTCGATATCCTTGATGCCAATCTTTTCCGGATCGCCCATATGGACAGGACCACCGTGGACATTCGGGAATTTTTCTGTGATCTCTGCTGCCTTCTTTGCGTCCTCCGGCGTCATCGGACGCATGCTGCATACAAGTGGGCCTTCAAACACACCGGCTTTCTCGCACTCGATATTCGTCTTGTACATCGGCACGTTTCTTCCCATCGAGATATGACGCACGTCGATTCCTGCCTGTAAGAGCGCCTCCTCGAAGGAGAAGCTGCAGCCGATAAGAAAACCAACGAAATCATCCTGCCAGTATTCGGAAGCATCTGTCACTTCATCGACCTTCACGCCGTTTTTATAGATAAAGTACCGCGGAATATCGGTAACGATATTCGCTCCCTCGCCCATATCATGGACCAGCGGGGAGCCGTCCATGATCTCGAGGATCGGGCATGGCTTCGGATTCCTCTCCGCGAATTTTTTAAAGTCCTCCGCATATTTTTTTGGCAGGATCACAAGGTTTGCCTGTGCGTATCCCCCGCACATTCCGGCCGTCGGTTCTGTGATCTCGCCGTCACGGATCTTTTTCCAGATCTCTTCCGGTTTTGCCGTTCTGTAATCTCCCATTTTTCACTACCCCTTTCTCCTATGCCGTTCATTTCGTTTCCGGCATCTTAAGATTCCTGTTCCCCACGGCCCATTCTGCTGAAACGCTTCGTCGATCAGTTCTTTTCCCGATCTGCATCTCCATGTTTCTTCTTACCGGAATCTTACAACCTCTTTTTCAAGCTCCACAAGAAACTCTTTTCCATTTACCGAGATCTTATAGGTTCCCGCCTTTACCCATGCGGTCTTGTTCGCCTCAGATGCCGCCGCGATCGCCACCGCCTGCTCATCATCCGCCGGTTCCACCGGGGTATTCAGTCTCTTCGCAAGCGCGCTGAACTCTTCTTTTTCCTTACAGTAGAGCTCCTGCGCCTCATCCACCGTGACTTTCTCAAAATGGATCTTCATTCCCGGCATGCACTGGGCAAGCACCGGAAGATCCACAGAGATCACATTGGCGATCTTCGTGTAGCCGCCCGTTGTCTGGTGATCTGCCATCATGACAATGGGATTTCCGTGGGATGGAACCTGTACAGCGCCAAAGCTAATTCCGTCGGTGATGATGTCGCCGCCGTTTTTATGCTCGATCACATCGCCTTCCATGCGGCAGCCCATGCGGTCATACTCGTTGGAGATCGTGTAGGTGCTGTTTAAGAAGGTGTTGATTCCCTTATCTGTAAAACAGTCGTCCTGCGGCCCCATAACGACTCTGAGAGTCCATTCCTTTGCTCCGTAGGACGGGAGTTCATATACACGCCCGGACATATTCGGAAGCCAGGAGGCGGGAGCGCGAAAACCTATCTCATCGCCGGTTCCTAATTTTCTTCCCTCAAAGCCCCCGACCTTTGATTTAAGGTTCGTGGATCTGCTTCCCATGACTACCGGAATATCGAGCCCGCCCGCAAAGGCGATATATGCGCGGCTTCCGCCAAACATTCCCATAAAGCTTAAGGTCTGTCCGGCTTTTACTAAAACTGCGCGGTATCTCTCCACCGGCTTTCCGTCGATCTTTGCCCCGAGGTCGCCGCCTGTCACCGCGATGATCTCATCTTCTGTAAATTTCATGGTCGGTCCCATCATCGTGATCTCGATGACTGCCTCGTTCGCATCATTTCCGACAAGAATATTGGCGAGTGACGCTGCCCTGGTATCCATGACGCCGGACACGGACATCCCAGTCTCCTGATATCCGTAACGTCCCATATCCTGAATCGTTGTCAGGAATCCGCCGTTTATGATCTGAATGCCCATCACTCCGCCTCCTTATCATATACTACATACTGATATGTATTGTTCTCCACCTGTTTTTCGATGGCTTTGTACTCTTCTTCCGTCACCGGGCGGAATTTAATGTACTGTCCGGACTCCAGGAGCACCGGTTTTTCCCGCTCGGAATCATAGAGCTTTAACGGAGTTCTTCCGATGAGCTGCCAGCCGCCCGGGGATGCCACCGGATAAATTCCAGTCTGCTCTCCGGCAATTCCCACGGAGCCGCCCTCGATCTTTACGCGCGGACTCTTTAAACGCGGAGTCGCAATGCGCTTGTCCATGCCGCCAAGATATGGGAAGCCAGCAATGAAGCCTAACATATAGATCAGATATTCTTCAGAGGAATGGATCTTTACGACTTCTTCCTCCGTAAGACCGTTATGCTCTGCCACATTCGCAAGATCCGGTCCCATCTCCCCACCGTAAAGCACCGGGATCTCGATCACGGTTGGCGGCGGGATCTGGATGCTGCCCATGGAGGACAGAACCTGCTCAAATTTTTCTGTCAGTGCTGAGAACCGGATCACTTCCGGCTTGTATACAACAAGAAGGGAACGGTAGGTCGGCACCGTCTCTACGATTCCTTCGATCTGTTCTTTCTCTAACGCGATCTTGAACGCGCGGATCTTCCGGTTGATCTCCGGACTGATCTCATTTCCAAATTCCACGGTGACTGCACAGTCGCCGGAAACCAGATATCTTACATTTCCCACAGCGAGTCTCCTCTCTATACATTTGCGGCTGTTTGACATTTGTAAGATGTCAAACAGCTGCACTCTTTTCCCTATAAACTTAAATTTTTGATCTCGACGCCTTCCGCGATCAGTGTCTCACGGATATTCTTTACGAACTCCAATGCCTTTGGGTTATCTCCGTGAACGCAGATAGAGTCTGCCTTGATCGCGATATCGTTTCCGTTGATGGACTCGACTTTTCCTTCTTTTACCATACGGATCACACGTTTGATCGCGAGGTCTTTGTCCTTGATCACTGCACCCGGAAGCTTTCTTGATACGAGAGTTCCGTCATCGTTGTAAGCGCGGTCAGCGAAGACCTCACTTGCAGCGCGGAGACCGACTTTTTCTGCTGCCGTGATCATCTTGGAACCTGCAAGGCCCATGAAGATGATGTCCTTATCCACCTCATAAACTGCCTCACACATCGCGATGGCTAACTTCTCGTCAACAGCTGCCATATTGTAAAGAGCGCCGTGCGGTTTTACATGCTGGATCTTTACTCCGTGGGCGGTACAGAACGCCATGAGAGCGCCGAGCTGGTAGCGGACATACGCTTTCGCCTCGTCCGGCGTCACTGCCATATTGCGGCGGCCGAAGCCCACAAGATCCGGGAATCCCGGGTGTGCGCCGACGGCTGTTCCGAACTCTTTCGCCAGAGCAACTGTCTTTTCCATCACCATCGCGTCGCCTGCGTGCCAGCCACATGCCACGTTTGCGGAGGAGACGTATTTTAAGATCTCCTCGTCCATTCCGATCGTATAATTTCCAAAGCTTTCTCCAAGGTCACTGTTTAAATCTACACGGTACATAATATTTCCTCCTTGCTTTCGTTGCCGGTATTTTTCAATCTTTCTACCTACTATTTTAAACGACTTGCATCACAATCTCAATACCTAATTAGCCTTAGCCGAACATCTTTAAGATTCCCGGAAGAGCTTTGATTCCGGAGAATCCTGTGAGCAGTACCACGCACACGCCTAAAACGATGAGGATCGTCGGATGCTTGTAATCCTCGCCGACGATCTTCTTGTTTCTGCTCGCGAGAAGGATCGTTAAGAGGGTCAGCGGAAGGATCAGTCCGTTCAACGCGCCTGCAAGTACAAGGAGCGCTGCCGGCTTTCCGAGGATCGCCATGATCAGTGTGGAGGCTGTGATAAATCCGATCACGAACCACTTTTCGTTCTTCATGATAAACGGATGAAGAGTCTTTAAAAATGAAACCGATGTATAAGCCGCGCCGATGACGGATGTTGTAGCGGCGAAGAAAAGGACAAGACCAAAGATCTTATATCCGATCACGCCCGCTCCGAGACGGAACGCGTCTGCTGCTGGGTTTGAAGCGTCAAGTGTCACATCTGGATTTGCTGTCACGACACCGAGAACCGCAAGGAACAGCAGGATCCTCATGATTCCAGAAACGCTGACACCCATTAAAACAGACTGGCGTACATGCGGAAGATCTTTCTTTCCGGAATATCCGGCGTCAAGAAGACGGTGCGCACCGGAGAATGTGATATATCCGCCGCAGCTTCCTCCAAGAAGCGTGATGAGCGGAAGGACAAGAGCCCCCACATCGCCCGGATGGAAAATACTGCTCACAGCGTCCCCTACCGGAGGTTTGGATTTGATTGCCACATAGAGAACAACGATGATCATGATGCTTCCAAGATATTTTGTCAGCTTATCCATGCTGGTCTTCGCGTCCTTGGAGAGGAAGATCAGGATTCCGATGATTCCCGCGATAAAGGTTCCAACCGTCGTCGGAATTCCGAACAATACGTTAAGTCCCAGGGCGCCGCCTCCGACATTTCCGATGTTGAATGCCAGACCGCCAAGCGCAACCATGAATGCGATAAAATACCCGAGTCCCGGAAGGACTTTATTTGCAATATCCTGTCCGCGCATGCCGGACACACCGATCACCGACCAGATATTTAACTGTGTCGTCACATCCAACAGGATCGTACAGACGATCACAAGCGCGAAAACGCTTTTATACTGAGCCGTAAATGTGGAAGTCTGTGTCAGGAATCCCGGTCCGATCGCGGATGTCGCCATCAGGAACGCAGCTCCCATCAAGGTCGTCATGTTGCTGTGTTTTTTCTTTTCCCCCATAAATGAGTACCCCTTTCGTATCTTTTCTACAACTGATGCCTTGATTTTATCTGACTTTTTAGCGATATTCAACTGTATTTTTCAGTTTCGAAAAATCTTTTTGAAATTTTCAAAAAAATCGTGCGAATCCGCTCAGTTTTAGCGAGCGATTTCGCACGATGTGAATTTTTGCACGTTTTCAATTGTTCAGCAGGTCTGCCACCTTGCCGTGCGGGCCGTAAGATTTCAGTCTTCCTTATCAAGTCTTCTCTTCATGGAGAATCTCGTGATCCCCAAAAGGGCCGCCGCTTTTGTCACGTTGTTTCCGCAGAGCTTCAGGGCCTGGTCCATGTAGATCTGTTCCAGCATGGAGACCTCCTGATCGAGACTGATCGGTCCTTTCCGAAGATCCTTTAACGCAAACGGCTCTCCTGTCCGGGTATCATCTTTCCAGTCTACCCGCTTTAATTCCACATGTTTTTCAAGCACGTCCCCCTGACAGAATAAGAAGCAGCGCTCGAAAATATTTTTCAGTTCCCGAACATTCCCTTTCCAGTCATACAAAAGCAGCTCCCGCATAAAATCAGGATCCACATGGGTGATATTCTTTCCAAACATGCCATTATAATATTTCAGGTAATAATCGCATAGCGCCGGAATATCCTCTCTCCGATCCCTCAACGGCGGGATCACAAGCTCCATGACATTGATCCGGTAGAAAAGATCTTCCCGGAATTCCCCCTGCTTTACGGCATGTTCCAGATTCCGGTTTGTCGCCGCGATCACCCGGGCATCCACTTCGATGTCCTCCAGACCACCCACACGCTTGAACTTCTTATGGTCCAGGAACGTGAGGATCTTTGTCTGCATGGAGAGGGGAAGTTCCCCGATCTCATCCAAGAACACGGTTCCGCCTGCTGCCAGCTCGATCAGACCCTTCTTCGTCTTCATCGCGCCCGCAAAGGCCCCCCGCTCATAGCCAAAGAGCTCGCTCTCCATCAGATGTTCCGGAATTGCGCCGCAGTTGATGCGGACCATCAGGTGGTCCCGCCGGTCGCTGCAGGCATGGATCAGGGACGCTGCAACCTCTTTTCCGGTTCCGGTCTCGCCCCGGATCAGAACATTCACCGTGGAATTCTTTCCGAGAAGTCCGATGTGGCGCCGGATCCGCATCGCGGCATCGCTGACTCCGATAAATTCCTGCGTTTTTCCCTTTAGGAACTCCAGGGATTCCCGATCCTGCATCTGGCCAATGCAGCGGCTGGCGATCCGGTCGATCTCGTCAATATCAAAGGGCTTTAAAATATAGTCGTAAGCGCCGCGCTTCGTCGCCTCCACCGCCTGGGCAACAGAGCCGTACGCCGTCATCAGGATCACCTGGACCTCCTCATCGGCGGAACGGAACGTGGAGATCTCGTCGATCCCGAGGCTGTCCTGCAGGCGGTTATCCAGGAGGATCACCTGCGGATGGAACGTTTTCATCTTCTCGAGAGCGTCCTTCACCGTTTCCGCCGACTGGGTCTCGTATCCCCGGTCCTTCAGGCCTTCCTCCAGTGTAAACCGGATCAGAAATTCATCATCAACGATCAGTACCTTTTTCATGTTCATCCCTGCTTTCAAAAATCAGGCGCACCGTTGTTCCGCAGCCCGGAGCGCTTTCCATTTCCATTTTGCCGTGGTTCTGCTCGATCAGCCGGTTTACGATCGCCAGACCAAGCCCGACGCCGTTAATGCTCTTCGTGTAGAACGGTTCTCTTGCACGTTTCAGTTCCTCTTCATTCATTCCTTTTCCGTTGTCGGAGACGCAGAATGTAGTCATACCTCCGTCGGAAGACACTGAGAGACAGATCTTCCCCGTTCCGTCCCGGCTGACCGCCCGCATGCTGTTTGTCAGAAGATTGTACAGCATCTGGCGCATTTCATTCTCATCGGCAAACACCTCACATGCCGTGCAGTCTGTCTCGAACGCGACATTCTGCTGCTCGCACTCCTTCGCGTAGATGGATGCCACCTCCCGCAGCACCGCATCCGCCGGAAAGACATGTCTGTTGTTTTCCTTCTTCACCGACAGCGTAAACAGGTCATTGATCAGCCCGGTCACCCGGTCGATCTCATGGAGCATGCTGTCGCAGAGAAGCTTTTCATTCTCCTTCACTGCCCGCCCGCCAAGGACCTGGATCCCGGACCGGATCCCGGCCAGCGGATTTTTGATCTCATGGGCCAGTGCCGATGACATCCGGCTCGTATACTCCATTTTCGTGTAGTTATCAAGGTTTTTCAGAAGATTCTCAAAGGTTCTCGCCAGCTGGCCGATCTCGTCCTTTCTCGCTGTTTCCAGGAAACGGTACTCCCGGAACCCGTCCTTGTTCTCATCGAGCCTTTTACACGCCGCGCTCATGCTGCGGATCGGTTTTGTGATACTCCAGGCGAGGAACACGCTGACCTGTACGATGATCAGGAGACTCGCCACAGCGCCCACAATGACGTAATTCTGTTCTTCCAGGATCGCGCTCTCAAATGACTTTTTATCCATCCAGTATTCCAGACGCCACCCCAGGGAATTTCCACTGTCCGTGTACAGGAGTTCCATATTTCCGTCCGAAATCTCCTCGTTCCCCGTGATGATCGTGCCGTCGGCAGCCAGGATCCGCACCGCCGGATCATGATAGAACTTATACTTCTGCCGGATCTCCTCTTCACTCAGTTTTCCATGCAGATAGTAGATATCCGCCTCCATGCTGCGGATCGTGGTCCTCGCGTACTCTTTTCTGTCCTTAAGCTTTTCTGTATATCCATTACACACCGAAATAGCACAGAATGCACAGACCACCAGGATCCCTACCATGATGAACGGCAGCATGACCTCATGCTCGATCCTGCAGAACCATGATCGAAACAGCTGTTTTTTCTTTCCGCTCATTCTTCTGCCCCTCTTTTCTTCTCAAACATCGGGATCACAACATAGACTGCCGCCGCGCACAGTGTTGCCGGAAATGCCCAGTATATCCGGAGATCCATTTTCCAGAACAGGACAGAGCAGATAAGTCCCGTAAAGAACGCTCCCACCGCCCCGGCTTTCGTTCTCTGTTTCCAGTACAGTCCCCCGTAGATCAGAGGGGCAAGCGCTGCCGAGAATAATCCCCAGATATCCGCCCCGAAGGACAGCATGTCCTTCGGCGGATTTACGGATAAGATCAGTGCAGCCGTGCCTCCCATGAAGATACATACCCGCGCCAGGGTGAGAATCTGCTCCTCCGACATCTTCTTTTTTGTGAGCTGGGCAGCCACATCGTAGGACAGCATGCAGCCGATCAGGTGAAGCTGGGAGTTCGCCGTTGAGACACAGGCGCCGATCACGCTGATCAGGAAGAAACCGCTGAACGGTGTGTTCATGAGATTGACCACTGCATAGATAAATACGTCATCCGCGGAGCAGTAATTTTTCAGCTGTGGAAAGAGGATCCGCAGTCCGAGACCGATCTGGGTCAGTGCAAAGTACAGCACGCACAGGAATATCAGTGCATGCAGGATCATATGTTTTGCGGTTTTTTTATCCTTCGCCGCCAGGATCCTGACCATATACTGGGGATTCGACGCCAGTCCCATTCCCCAGCCGAAGAACATGGAGATATATACGAAGATTCCAATCTCCGCTGTCTGATTTTCAAAAACGCCCTTGCTCTTTATGAGTTCATGCACAGTCTGATCCGTCAAAAACCAGTGTCCCGGAACATTTTTTACGATAACCAGATACAGAACCCCGATGCTCACAGAGAGCATAATCAGATTGAGGCAGTCCGACTTCGTGACGGAGTTAAAGCCGCCGAAGCTCGAATAGAGGATAAAAAGATAGACAAGAAAGACAGCTACCTTGTAATTGATATTCAGCAGGCTGGATACCGCGATGCCAAATCCCTTGATCTGGATCATCAGATAGAAAATATAGCCGCAGATCATAAAAATGGCCGATGCTGTTTGCAGAAATTTAGAATCATGCTTTTTTCCAATCAGCTGTGGGATCGACAGGACATCATTCTCATATAGCCGGTCCGTCATCAGATACAGGAGACCCGCGCCGATAAACCACGGGATGACCGACGACGCAATGACAGAGAGTCCGCTGTGGTATACGTTTCCCGTAAATCCCAGAATCGTCGCCGCGGAGACCCAGGTTCCGACAAATGTGAAAAACAGGCGTTTTTCGTCATTTTTTCTCTCACCGACGAAAAACTTGGAGAGAGAATCGCTTTCCGAAAAGGAGAGCTTTCCGATGACCAGGAACACAACGGAATAGATAACAAAATAGATCAGCTGGATCAGTACCTGGTTCATAGCGCCCTCCCCGTATATTCCGTTCCGTAGCTGCCGTCATCCAGCCTGCGGAGTCGGTAATATCCATAACTTTCCGTCTCCGACACCTCATATCCATCCGGAATCGTCACAAACACCTCCTCCGCCCCATTCCGGTATGCCTGATGCACCATGCGGCGGATCAGGCGGGGGAGTTCTTCGGGTTCGGAGAACCTGATCCGCACGCGGGAAACTCCGTCGGATTCCAAGCTGGTCTGGTCCAGAACAGCGTCCCAATGTTCATTTCTCGAGGTGATATCCTTTGGGATCTCCCTCTCATACTCGATTCCCACAAGTGTCAGCCCCTTCGCCGGAGCAGTCTGTCCCGCCTCTTTGCGGTTTCTTGCCTCCAGTACCTCTTTCACATGTTCCGGCTCCCACTCACCGGTTCCGACTTTTAACAGGGTTCCCGCGATGATCCGCACCATGTTGTAGAGGAATCCGCTGCCGCAAAGGCGAATCGTTACGATGTCCTCATCATTCTTTTTCACCTCGGCCCCGTAGATCGTCCGGACCGTCTCCTCCGCCTGGTGGTTTGCGGCGCAGAAGCTGATGAAATCATGTTCCCCGATGAGATATTTTGCCGCCTCATTCATCTTTTCCACGTTTAACGGGTAATAGCAGAAATGGGCGTAGAGGCGTCTTGTCGGGATCTCGATCTTACAGTTTAAGATCTGATACTCGTAGGTCTTTACGCAGTTCTGCTTTCTCGGATGCCAGTCCAGGGGAACTTCCTCGGATTCCACCACACGGATATCCTCCGGAAGTCCGCGGTTTACCGCGTAACAGAATTTATCTCCCGGGATCCGGCTCTCCGTGTCGAAGACCGCCACGTTTCCGCGCGCATGGACGCCGGAGTCCGTCCGGCTTGCCCCAATGACGCAGACAGGCTCTTTCAGAAGATCCGAAAGAGCCTTATTTAACATCTCCTCTATGGTAACGCCATTGGGCTGGAGCTGCCAGCCCTTGTATGCGGTGCCGTCGTAGGCCACCGTCAGTTTGATTCGTCTCATAGCTTTATTGTTTTCCTTCTGCTGTCCGGAAAATCCGGGCAATTCTATTTCTCTGAATATCAAGTTCCCGATTTCGACCATTTTCCACGCGGTGCTGTTCCCCGTCATATCCGGGCTTTAGCGCTGCTTTTCATCGAAACCGGAGTTAATCATCTTCTACAGCAAAACCTTCAGCACGATCGCCGCCGCAAAATACACCAGATACGCCCCATAAACCATACGGTCCCTCTTCGCGTACTTAAGCGGTTTCATCTTTGTTCTGCCCTCGCCGCCGCGGTAGCATCTCGCCTCCATGGCCATCGCGAGGTCCGTGGCACGGCGGAATGCGGATACGAAAAGTGGTACAAGAAGCGGTACCATGGATTTCGCCTTCTGGATCAGGTTTCCGCTCTCGAAATCAGCGCCTCTCGCCATCTGCGCTTTCATGATCTTATCTGTCTCCTCGATCAGGATCGGGATAAACCGGAGCGCAATGGACATCATCATGGACACCTCGTGGACCGGAACGCCGACCTTCTTTAAAAAGCCAAGGCTCTTTTCCAGACCGTCTGTCAGCTGGTTCGGCGTCGTTGTGAGCGTCAGGATCGTGGATCCCATAACGAGGTAAACAAGACGGATCGCCATAAATGCCGCAAACCGGAGACCTTCCCAGGTCATCTGCAGGAAACCGATCTTAAAGATCGGGGTACCCGGCGTCAGGAACAGGTTGAAGCTGACGCTGATGAGAAGCAGGAACACGATGGATTTTAAGCCGCGCACCATGAATTTTACCGGGACATTGGAGAGCTTGATCGCCGCGATCAGAAAGATCGTCGCCGCAAGGTATGCCCAGATATTGTCCGCAATAAATAGTGTTACAATGTATACAAGCGTTCCAAAGAGTTTTGTTCGTGGATCCAGCCTGTGAAGAAGGGAATCTACCGGGTAGTACTGTCCAAGCGTGATATCTCTTAACATGTCGTTTCCTCCCCGGCTGTCTTTTCTGTGCTGTCTGCCTTCTCAGAGGCTGTTCCAGTGGCGTTCCCATGATCTGCGTTCTCGGAATCCGCTCCGGCTGCGCTTACCTGCGCTGCATTTCCGGAACTTTTTCCATACTTTTCGCGCCAGATCTTAAGGATTGCATTCTTCGCCTCTTCCACCGTCGTGATATCCGGATCCAGCGGGATCCCCTTGTCGATCAGCTTGTGCACCACATAGGTGATCTGCGGTGCCGCAAGGCCGATGGCTTCCAGCTCTTTATAATGGCGGAATACCTCCTTCGGAGTTCCGTCGAAGACCTTCTCGCCGTGGTTCATGACCACAAGACGGGACACATATCGCGCCACATCCTCCATGCTGTGGGAGACGAGAATGATCGTCAACCCCTGCTCGTTATGGAGCTTTTGTACGAGTCCTAAAATGTCGTCGCGTCCTTTCGGGTCGAGACCGGCTGTCGGCTCATCTAAGATCAGGACCTCCGGTTTCATCGCCAGAACGCCTGCGATGGCCACTCGGCGTTTCTGACCTCCGGAAAGGTCGAAGGGAGACTGCTTATAAAAGCTCTCATCGAGTCCCACCATGTCCAGCGCCTCTTTCGCGCGCTTCTCGATCTCCTCCTTCGGGAGTCCCAGATTCTTCGGTCCAAAGCAGACATCTGAGAATACGTCCACCTCAAACAGCTGGTGCTCCGGATACTGGAAAACCAGCCCCACATGGCTGCGGAGCTCTTTCATGGAATATCCCTCTTTATAAATACTTTCTCCGTTATAAAGGATATCTCCGCTCGTTGCCTTTAAAAGTCCGTTTAAATGCTGGGTCAGGGTTGATTTTCCGGATCCGGTATGACCGATGAGGCCGATAAACTCGCCATCATGGATCGTAAGATTTACATCCTTTAAGGCATACTGCTCAAAGATCGTTCCCTGCCCGTATATATGATTCAAGTGTTTAATTTCGATTGCCATATTTCCACCATTTCTCCACTATTTTAAGAGCGGAACAAGTTCATCCACAAGCTCGTCGATGGAAAGAATTCCATAAGGAAGATCCATTCCGGCTTCCTTTAATTCATCTGCCAGTTCCGTTACCTGCGGCACATCGAGGCTGTATTTTTTCAGTTCCTTGACTCTGGAAAAGACCTCTTTCGGGGTTCCGTCCATCACGACATGTCCACCGTCGATAACGACCACGCGGTCTGCGTCAATGACCTCTTCCATATAGTGGGTGATCAGAACTACCGTGATCCCTTCCTGACGGTTCAGTTCATGAACCGTTTTAATGACCTCGCGGCGTCCGTTCGGGTCTAACATCGCTGTCGGCTCGTCCAGAACGATACACCGGGGCTTCATCGCCATAACGCCAGCGATGGCCACGCGCTGTTTCTGTCCACCGGAAAGCTTATTCGGAGACTGAAGTCTGTATGCTGTCATCCCCACCGCCTCAAGGCTCTTGTCGACCCGCGCCCAGATTTCCTCCGTCGGAACTCCCATGTTCTCCGGTCCGAATCCAACGTCCTCTTCCACCACGTTTCCGATGATCTGGTTATCCGGGTTCTGGAATACCATTCCCGCCGTCTTTCGTACATCCCAAAGATGCTCCTCGTCGTCCGTCCTCATTTTAGAAATATAGACGGTTCCATCCGTTGGAAGCAGGATTCCGTTCATCAGCTTCGCGAATGTGGATTTTCCGGATCCGTTGTGTCCTAAAATCGCTACGAAATCGCCTTCCTTGATGTCCAGAGAGACGCCCTTTAACGCATGGCTGACCTCATCCTTGTCTTCCTCTTCATCGTGCCTGATATAGTCAAAGATCAGGTTCACTGCTTTAATGATTCCCATAGAAATCCTTTCTCGTTTTTCATAAACTTCAAGTGACTGCGGCGCCGCATACACCTTCAGGCTGCCGCGACAAATGTTTACACGTTTCTAAATTTTAGTTGATATCTCATAGTAAGTCAAGTGTTTTCGCATGGTTCCAGGAGCTTACCTTTTCAGATATGTGAAAACGGCATGCCACAGGATTTCTCCCATGACATGCCGCCCATCATTCCTTTCTAACTTACCCAGAGCCCCGATGCATCCAACGTATATCCGTCGATCACAGTGGACGCTGCCATCACTCCGTTCGCGTTCAGGTAATACCACTGTCCCGGTGCAGTCTGACGCCAGCCTGTTGCCATCGCTCCGTCGGCATCCATGTAGTACCAGACACCGCCAACCTGCTTCCAGCCGGTCACCATCTTTCCGTCACTTTCGAGGTAATACCACTTATTATTGACCAGTCTCCATCCCGTCACCATGTATCCGTTCTCGTCGAAATAATACCAGGTTCCAAGGATCCGGTACCACTGGGAGGTCACGATCTGACCATTCTCGTCCACATATTTCTTTCCATCCGCGTAATTCTTCCAGCTGCCCTCCGTGTCACCCAGGTCATCCAGGTAGCGGTCGGAGGAGACGATATACTCGCTGCTCTTGCGGTACTTCGCATCGTTCGTTGTCTTTCCCACCGCGCGGATCTCGTAATAGTAGTTTCCCTCTCTTCCCATATACTCGGAGAGGTCCTTGCTGGTTCCCGTCGCATCGATGGTCCGGAGATAATAGTCATCCCGGTACAGGCGGATCTGATATCCCGTCGCGTAATCGACTTTCTTCCAGACCGCTTTCATATGATTCGAAGCGCTCCATCCGGCTTCATCCGGAGTTTCCAGCCAGACTACCGGGTAGTAAGTGACTGTGACCTTCAGGTCATCATCCACTTTCACTGCCTTACTCAACGTCGCACCGGAGATCTGGCAGGACTTTGAACCGTAGCTGGAGGAGAACTCTCTTCCGCTGGAGGAAAGAATCAGCGTTGCCGTCACTTTCGTTCCAGGATTCCATTTTTCTACATCCTTGCTCCACTCCACGGATGTGATCTCGATCCCGTAGCTGCCGCAGCTGATCTCCGGCTCCTCGATCACGCCGGGATCTTCATACTTGTCTTTAAAGGTGATCCTTATAGAATTCACCGTCGGCGCAGCCAGTGCAGGAAGAACCATCCATATCGTCATCGCCATCAGAATTCCTGCTGCCGCAAGCCATTTTCCAAAAGTTTTCTGTCTCATAAGGTGCTCCTTTCCTGTATTTTCAGTCTGCTGGAAAATATTCCGACGATTTTCACCGCATAACCGCATGCCCTGCAGGTTCAGATCTTTACTGCGGTTTTCTCCAGATACCGTCCTGATCTACATAGAAGGTATCGATCACTTCATTGACCGCCTTATGTCCATCCGGATACAGGTAGTAGATCTGTCCGTCGATGTTCTGCCATCCTGTGAGCATTCCGCCGTCGCCGCCGAGGTAATAAGCCTTATCACCCAGCGTTATCCAGCCGGTCACCATAGCTCCGCTCTCGGAGAGATAATACCAGGTATTGTTGTAGAGAAGCCAGCCCGTCTGCATCTTTCCGTCACCGTTCATGTAGTAATAAACGCCGTTCTTCATCTGCCAGCCGGTGAGCATCATTCCGTTTGCGTCAAATAAGTACCAGATATTTCCGATAAATCCCCAGCCGTTCTTTAAATAAGTTCCGTCCGGGTAACGATAATACCAGCGGTTTCCGTCGAGGATCCAGCCGACCACATTCACATTTGACGGGGCCTGCTGGGAATTTCCGGAATTATTTGTGCTGCTGTTGTTGCCGCTTGACGGCTTTTTCTTTGCCGCTCTCGCCGCGTCATTCTCATCGATATAGACCTCATCGGATATGGTCCAGTCGCTCTTTGACGCGTACTTGGATACCTCATCGTTTGACGGGAGCGCGCGCACCTTAAAGGTGTAGGTTCCCTTGGAGCTCATATACGAAAAGAGATCACAGCTGCTGGTGTGGATCTCGCCGCTCTTGTAGACGTTCTTGCTGCCGCGGTAGAGGTACACCTCGTAGGACGCGTCCTCAACGGCCTCCCACTTCGCGAGTCCGAGATCGGAGCTTCCGGACTTTGTGGTCTGCCAGTATGCCTCGCCCGGCGCGTCAAGATCGCCCTTTGCCGGTTTTGTCTTTACGGTAACCACCAGACGGTCGGAAGATGTTCTCGAAGCGCTGACAAAAGTTCCGTTCTTTACCTTTACCTTTGAGGAAGTGTAGGAGCTGCTGCTGAACCTATAGTCATTTAAAGTCTTTAAAGTAACTTTCATGGTGTAGGTTCCGCCGATCTTCACGTCGTTCTTTGTGGAAGACCACTTTGCGGATACGATATCATATTTATCGTTGTTCGGGATCGATACCTCGCAGTTATCAGAATTGTATCCCACATCAAGATCCGGCAGGGATTCCCCCACCGTCGGTGTCACATCCAGCGTGATGCTGACACTATTCACATAACTGGTCGCCGCAAACGCTGTCTGCGCCCCGGATACCGCAAACACGACCGCCATGACCCATGCGGCCATCCATGTACTTATTTTTTTCCATTTTCTTTCTGCCATAGGATTGCCTCCCCTCAAGTATCTTTCTTTAACTATATTATAAGGTTGGACAATATCTCCCGTCAACTTACGATATTCTGTCTTTTATCGGCAAATCCGTGGCAGTTTGAGGCTTAGAATCTGCATTTTCCTATTATTCTTCCATTTTCCATATTTACCGTTGATCCTGTCATTTTCTGCGTAGTTTTAGTCTGTCCTCAGTGCGTCGATCGGATTCAGCTTCGCCGCCCGGCTCGCCGGCATGTAACCAAAGATCAGTCCGATGGCAACAGAAACGCTAAACGAGATCACAACTGCTGTCATGGTTGGCGGCGCGTCGATTCCCATGATGGCGCCGATTCCTGTACTTGCTAAGGCACCGATCATGATCCCGATAATTCCGCCGATGGAGCTTGTGACCAGCGCCTCAATGACGAACTGCTGCATGATCACGCTTTTCTTTGCGCCGAGGGCCTTTCTGATACCGATCTCCCTGGTTCTCTCTGTCACGGAGACCAGCATGATGTTCATGACACCGACCCCTGCAACTAAAAGAGAGATCCCGGCGATACCACCTAACATCATGCTCATCATGGCAATCTGCTCGTTCAGGGAATCGAGAAGGGAGCTCATAGCTGTCACCGTGTAGAGGTTTTCGCTCTTCATCTTTTCATAGAGAAAATTTTCAAGCTCTGTCGTGCATGTTTCCGTGTCGTTGATGTCCCGCGATGTGAAGATATAGTTGTTGATCACAGCATTTCTCGCCATCTTCACAGCTCTGGAATACGGGATCCACACAAAGTCATCCATACATCCGTCATCGAACTCAGAGCTGCTCTCCGTCTGCCGTTCCACAACGCCTACAATGGTGTAGCTGTCACCGTTTAACTTGACCATCTCGCCCACGGCGTTCTGGGAGCCGCCGTAGAGCTCCTCCGCCACGTAGGCGCCGATGACCGCGACTTTTCTCCTTGCCTCCATGTCAGAGTACTGGAGATTTCTGCCATACTCGATCTCGTAGTCCTTGATTGCGAGATAATCCTCACTGTAGCCGCCGACACTGGTGGAATCCATGGTGTCAGAGTCATGTTTTACCGTGACGCTGACGGACACGTTCGGGGACATGTTCTCGTAGAGGTCTGAATGTTCCTCGTAGAACTCATAAAATTCGTTCACATCAATACTTCTGGATGCCACCGCCTTGTACTGGACCGTGATCTGATTGACGCCCATGGAAGAAAAGCTCTCCACCATGTAGGACATATAGCCGTTGACGATGCTGACCAGGATGATCACCGACGCGACTCCAATGATGATGCCGAGCATCGTCAGAAAGGACCTCAACTTGTTGCCCCAGATACTTTTTAACGCCATTTTAAATGATTGCAGCATACTCTTTCACATCCCCGTCGAAATTGATCTTTCCGTCATGGATCCGCACCACCCGCTTCGCCTCCAGGGCGATGGAGCTGTCGTGGGTGATCATGACGATCGTGTTTCCTTCTTCATTGAGTTTCTTTAAAAAATCAAGCACCTCCCGGCCTGTCCTGGAGTCCAGGGCACCCGTGGGCTCATCCGCCAGGATCAGGGACGGGTCCCCTGCGAGAGCCCGCGCGATGGAGACTCGCTGCTGCTGGCCGCCGGAAAGCTGGTTCGGAAGATTCTTCCATTTTTCGTCGAGACCGACCTTTTTTAAGGAATTCATGGCCCGCTCCCGCCGTTCTTTCTTGTCGTAACCGGCGTAAAGGAGCGGGAGTTCCACGTTCTCTAAGAGATTTAACTTTGGAAGCAGGTTATACTGCTGGAAGATAAAGCCGATCATGCGGTTTCTGATCTCCGCCAGCTCGTTGTCGGACATATACGCCACGTCCTCGCCGCCGAGGAAATATTCGCCCTTCGTCGGGACATCCAGGGCTCCGATGATGTTCATCAGGGTTGATTTTCCGCTTCCGGATTTGCCGACGATGGCGACGAACTCGCCTTTGTTGATGGAAAGGCTGATGCCGTCGTTGGCGTGGACTTCCTCGTCGCCCATGTAGTAGATCTTGTAGATATTGCGCAGCTCTATCAGAGGTTCCTGCTTTTCCAACTTCTCATGAACTTTTGAAACTGCCTCTTCCTGTTTCATCGGCTCTTCTGCGGTATCTATTTGTATTGAGAATTCAGTCTTTTCCATACAATTTATCTCCTATGCACTACTGGGATCTTCGTCCGCTGCCGTTGCCGCCGCCATTTCCGCCGTTTCCGCCAGGACCGCCCGGTGCGCCTCCGCCCATATCACCGCCAGGACCGCCCATGCCGCCCATCTGCATCTGATTGGTCTGCGTCGAGCTTCCGGAATCGGAGGAAATGTAGACCTCGTCCCCCTCAGAGAGACCGGAAAGGATCTCCACATAATCGTCGTTGATGATTCCAGTTGTCACCTGGACCGCCTCGAAGCCGTCCGGGACGTTGCTGCTGCCGGATTTTCCGGAGCCGGAACTCTTCTTCACATACACTCTGTTTCCACGCATCAGCGCACTGGCCGGGATCACCAGCGCATTCTCAGAACTGTCGAGAATGATCTTCGCATCCACGTTCATGCCCGGAAGAAGACTTCCCGTATCATCCAGAGTCACTGTCACCGGATAGTTTGTGACACCGTTGGAGTAGCTGCTCTGCAGACTCACATTTGTGACGGTTCCTGTGAATGTCTCACCTTCCACCGCATCCGCCGTGATCTCCACAGACTGGCCGACCTTGATGCTTGAGACATCGAGTTCATCCACGGACATCTCCAGTGTCATGGTTGACAAGTCATAGATCACCGCCATGGTGCTCGTTCCGCTGGAGCTCTTGGAGATCTTATCCCCAACCTTCGCGTTTTTCGTGATCACTGTCCCCGAGATCGGCGCTGTGATCGTGTAGTCATCCACGCTGTCCTGGGTATTGCTCAGTTTGTTCTCCGCGTTTTCCAGGTTGTCATCTGCGCTCTCCACTGCATCCTTGAATTCCTTTAAATACTCTTCCGCCGTCTTTGTGGTCACCTGGAACAGCTCGGAGTTTTTCTCCACATAAGAACCTTCATGAATCAGAAGGTTCTCGATCTCAAGGCTCTTGTTTCCGGAGATTTCCACGCTCAGGGTCGTCTCCGTCTTCGCGGCGAATGTTCCCTCGGCGCTGCAGACAAATCCGTCAACGGTCACGGATGCCGCGGTGTCTGTCGTGAGTCCGCCTGGGTTTGATACCTCGACCGTCACGTTCTTCACGAGACGTCCTCCGGAGAGTGTCTCCTCCATGCTGCTGACAACCGTGACGGTTCCGGAGATCTGCTCGCCGGTGTCCTCCAAAGTCACTGCCGCCTCGTCACCTACGTTGATCTCCGCCGCCTCGCCTGAGAGGAACGGGACTGTGATCTTCATAACGGAGTCATCATAGAGATCCGCGATCTTCGTTCCATTATTTACCTTATCGCCCTCTTTGATATAGAGAGTCTTGATATATCCGGACGCTGTGGAGCGGTATGTATTTCCGGCGATCCGCGCTATCTCCTCGGCGTAATCGGACTGTGCCGTCTGGGCACTTTCCTTCGCGCGCTGGAGACTTGTCTCTGCGGAGCTCAGGTCAGAGTCCATGGAAGACGCGTCGATCCGGTAGAGGACCTGACCTTTTTCTACAACATCGCCTTCCTCAAAGTTCGCCTCGATGACCTCTCCTTCCACCAGGGATGTCACCTCGTAGGTGTCCTTCGGTGACAGGGAGCTGGACGCCGTGAGCTCTGAACTGATGTCCGTCCGCTTCACTGTCGCCGTTGACACAGACTGGTCACCCTGACTTTTCTGGCTCGAGGTCTTTTTCTTATAGAGGAAAAATCCTCCAAGCAGCGCTGCCAGAACCACTATAAGCACGATCACGATCCTTCCGCTTTTTCCTTTCCGTTTTTTCCGTTTCTTCTCTACGTCCACCTTTTCGTTCTCCATACTCGTTCCTTTCCTGTCTATTGAAATCTTCCGCTTCTCTTAACTATGTTCCAGATCTGAATTTCCTTGCCTTAATTTTCTCTACCCGCATTCCTTCTGCGGTATTTCTATTTCATGTATTATATGTATATTCGTAACTAATCAATAATCTCCAACAACATCTACAACCGTATAAGTCGCATTTTCGTCGCTTCCGCTCTTCTCCCACACGATGGCAACCTTGTCATCCACCTCAAACTCTCCGTAGACGGAGAACAGATACTGGAGCTCCGACCCGCTGATCTGGAACTCATCGCCCTCACCGCCGTTGTCCTGGTAATCGGTGTTTAAGACCACCTTCACCGGTGTGAACGGATCACTGGAATCGTAGTAGATCGCCTTGATCCGGCCCTCCGTGGCGCCTTTGTTCTCGCCGCCGTTGGAATAGGCGAAGATCATCTTTGTCTCCTCGTGGTAATAGATCACGGTGGCGTAATCGTTGATCTCGCTCTCATCGGACACCTCGCCGTTTAAAAACATGGTAGCGTCTTTCAGGGAAAACGGAACAAGACTCTTTAAGTTCCGGCTGTCATTGTCTAAGATCTTCGGTCCCTTTAAACTGTTATCCAGGATCGAGGATGTATTGATCTCGCCGTCGGAATTGTAGGTCAGGTCAAATATCTTGCTGCCGTACTGGTTTCCTTCTTTTGTCTTCGCCTTCATCAGGTTATAGAACAGGTTGATGCAGTCTTCCCTCGTGAGGACCTCGTCGAGATCACGATAGATCCCAGAATCCAGGGACAGGGACTTGAACTTCGCAAGGCGGCTCTCCTGAAGACTTCCGGAGAAATCCTCGTTTGTGTATCCTAAGACTCCCAGGACTGCCTTGATGGCATCCCGCATCGTAACTCCCTCGTCCGGCTTAAAGTTTCCGCCGAGATAACCGGACATCCAGGAGTTCGTCGCCGCCGTGCGGATCGCCGCAGAATACTGGGATTTTGAGGAGACATCCGCGAATACAGATACGGTTCCCGCCGCGTTTGCCGCCTCCTTGTAGTCCGATGCCTTTACGAGGAGTTCCGCAAATTCACCTCTCGTCACATTCGCCTGGTAATTACTCGTCGTTATAATTCCAAGCAGGCTCACCGCTTTCTTCCTCATTTCAAATGTGGTGCTGGCCGCGTAAGCGTTCACCGTCATTCCGGCCCCCACCGCACAGACCGTCAGACTGACCGCTATTATCTTTCCTCTTCTCATTTCCGTTCTCCTTTCATCCGCCTTGACCGCCAGATCATCAGCCCCTGCAGGTCATCTCTTTCCAGATCCATTGCCTGATTTCCATTGACTGCTGCGTACACTCGTCATCACGGGATCTTTGTACTTTTAAAGTACATATACTCCTGGTTCCTTGCATTTTTCTTACTGTTTATTACGTTTCTGCAATAAACTCTATCAGAAACTTGTGATTCCTCTGTGTTCGACCTGTGTTCAAACTGTGAAGGATGTCACACAAAACAGGGCATATCTGCGGCAAAATTGTGGCATGAAACAAAAAAGACCCAGAACAGATACCACTTTCGGTACCCGCTCCAGGTCTTCTCCCTATTCTCACACCCCCGGCAGCCGCCCGATCACATCGATCCCGGCGAACACCAGAAGTCCGTTTTTTATGATAAAATTTAAGATCACGATCCCCGCCGCTGCGTAAGCGATCCGGTCATCCAACTCCGGTCGGAATCTCCTGTTTCCCGTGGCAAAATACAGGATCCAGGAAGCCGCAGCCCACACAGCTACCGATGCCATATACGGCACCACCGGATGGTACAGAAAGCTTAGTACCGGATGCCCTGAAAGGAGTGCCCGGACGGCTCTCGTTCCCCCGCATCCCGGACAGTAAAGCCCGGTCATCATCTGAAACAGGCATGGCATCCGGAACCATGTCGGGATCATAATCTGGCTGCGATCTTCTGGCGCAGTCCACCGACCTTTGCTGCTGCCGAGTCGAACTCTCCCCCTGTCATCTCACCGGTCAGAACCGCGAACTCATCTGTTCCTTCCAGTGTCACAAATTTCACGTCACCGAAAGCTGCCGCAACGGCCTCTTTCTTTGCTCTCTCAGAACCCTCAAACCGTGCAAAGTACTTTCTGGAAAGCTCAGCCGCCGGATGTACCTCAAGCTTCTCGCTGCTCCAGCCGATCTTCTCCGGCTCATCGCCGAAACGGACTGCGGAGATCATATCCCCGACAACGGCGCTGGCTGTCGGCAGTTTCCCTGCTCCGCTTCCATAGAACATGGACGCGCCCAGCATATTCCCCACAACGAGGATTCCGTTGAACACATCTGTCACCGCATACAGCGGGTCCTTCGCGTCCACGAGGACCGGCGCGACCTCCAGATAGATCTTTCCATCTTTATTCACGCTGGTTCCGAAGAGCTTGATCGCCGCACCCATATGTGCCGCGTAGCTGGAATCCATGGAAGTGATTTTTGTGATTCCCTGGGTCGGGATCTCCTCGTAGTTTACTTCTTTTCCCGTTGCGACCGCAGTCAGGATCGCGATCTTTCTGCAGGTGTCATATCCTTCAATATCCGTCTCCGGGTTGCGCTCCGCGTAGCCCAATTCCTGAGCGCGCTTTAACGCCTCCTCGAAGCTCCATCCCTCCTCATTCATCTTTGTGAGGATGTAGTTTGTGGTTCCGTTTAAGATACCGGAGATTTCTAAAATCTCCTCACCGCCGAGACACTCCACAAGCGGGCGGATGATCGGAATACCGCCGCCGACACTCGCCTCAAACAAGAAGCTGATGTTCTTTTCCGCGGCGATCCGGATCAGTTCTGTCCCATTGGCCGCAACCAGTGCCTTATTGGAAGTCACCACATGCTTTCCCGCGAGCAGGCAGCGCCTTACAAACTCGTAGGCCGGTTTTGTTCCGCCCATGGTCTCCACAACGATCCCGATCTCCGGGTCATTTACGATCTGTTCCACATCATGGATCACAAGCTTCTCCACAGGACTTCCCGGAAACTCCCTGAGATCCAGGATATATTTTACTTCTATCGGCTCTCCAGCCTTTTTTTCTACGCTTTTGCAGTTCTTATCAAGAACCTCATACACGCCGGAGCCGATGGTTCCGTATCCCATAATTGCCGCTTTCATCCGTCTATTTCTCCACTCCTAAAATTTTCACATTCTGTACGCCTTTTAAGTGCTCGATCTCCTCAACCATACCGGCAACATTTCCCGTGTCGGAGAGGACTTCCACACTGAGCGTTACCGTCGCGGATCCGTTTACCGGGATCGTCTGGTGGATCGTAAGGATGTTCGCTCGGTAATCCGCAACGATGTGGAGCAGGTCAGACAGAAGCCCCGGCTCGTCCATCATCTGGGTCACAAGAGTCACGGTCTTTCCTCTCGTGTTGTCGGAAAACGGAAGAATATCATCCTTATATTTATAGAAGGAACTGCGGCTTAATCCCACCTGCTCCGCCGCCTCCTGCACCGTCATGTTCTTGTCCGCCTCAAGCAGACGTTTCACCTCAACGACTTTTTGAAGGACTTCCGGCAGCGCTTTGTCACGTACCACATAATATTTGTTTTTTTTCTCCATATATCAGACCTCGCAAGCTAAAAATTTCTTTTTTATTACCGAAATCATACGTTTCATCGATTGCTCTGGCACGTTACCATATGTGCGTCCCAGAAAAACATGTGTACGCAAGAATCTTAGCATATTTTGGATACTTATGCAAGCAGATGTTCGCTGTCTGGCAAAATCCACAGTTATTGCGTTACTGTACGCGCATGCGTGTACAGTAACGTGATTTTGCCGATGCTTCGCATTCCAAATCGGCAAAATCTGCTACCAGAAGTGTATCGTACGGAATTTTCAGTTCAGAAAATTCCTACCCGTGTACAGTAACGTTATTGCTCTTAAAACAAGAAGGGAGAACCTGCAGATCAGGTTCTCCACTTTTTTATTCAACTTTCAGATCATTTTTAGCAATTTTTCAGTTTTAATTCCGGTTTCGGAATTTTTCTCTTTTTACAGATGCTCTTCCAGCTCACTGTTCCTATGTACCCCAGTGATCGCATACTCTGCCCACTCCGCGATATTTGTGGCGTGGTCGCCGATGCGCTCGTAGTATTTGGCGATCATGAGGATGTCCAGGATCTGTTCCTGGGTGGCCTCGCCGTTTAAGATACCGTTTGCCAGTTCTTTCTTCACCTGGGAGAACATATCGTCGATCACGTCATCGTAGGCGATAACTTCCTTTGTCTTCTTGAGGTCCTCGTTTGCGAAGCTCTCAATGCTCTCGCGGACCATGGACGCAACGGCTTTTGCCATCTCGCCAAGTCTTGTCGCCTTTACCGGCTCTAAGAGGTCTGTGGTCTTGATGATCTCCGCGATATCGCCCGCCTGGTCACCGATACGCTCCAGGTCTGTGATCATTTTTAATGCGGAAGAGATCTTTCTTAAGTCACTAGCCACCGGCTGCTGCTCTAAGAGAAGCTTCAAGCACTTGCTCTCGATATCTCTCTCCTTTAAGTCCACGTTCGCATCGTCTTGCAGGATCTTCGCCGCCTGCTCCCGGTCCATGTGCATCAGTGCCTCGTAAGTCCCGTCGATCATTTTCTCGCAGAGCAGTCCCATCTCCGCCAGCATCTTATGCAGCTCTTCCAATTGCTTTAAAAACGCGTCTCTCATAATCAGCCAAACCTCCCTGTGATGTAGCTTTCTGTCCGTTCGTCCCTCGGGTTCGCAAACAGATCACTTGTATTATTGTACTCGACGACCTCACCTAACAGGAAGAACGCTGTCTTGTCAGAGATACGCGCCGCCTGCTGCATGTTGTGGGTGACGATCACGATGGTGTATTTATCCTTTAATTCCATCGCCAGGTCCTCGATCTTCGATGTGGAGATCGGGTCCAGGGCGGAAGTCGGCTCATCCATCAAGATCACCTCCGGCTCCACCGCCAGGGTTCTCGCGATGCAGAGTCTCTGCTGCTGTCCGCCGGAAAGTCCCAGGGCGCTTTTATTTAAGCGGTCTTTAAGCTCATCCCAGATCGCTGCCTGACGCAGGCTTCTCTCAACGATCTCGTCGAGATCCGTCTTTCTCGTGATCCCGAAGATCCTCGGGCCATAGGCGATGTTGTCGTAAATACTCTTCGGGAACGGGTTTGGCTGCTGGAATACCATGCCGACCTTGTGGCGCAGCGTGATGGCGTCCATATCCTTAAAGATGTTCTGTCCGTCAAGCTCCACTTTTCCGTCGATCTTTACATTCTCCACAAGATCGTTCATTCTGTTCAATGTCTTTAAAAATGTCGATTTTCCGCAGCCGGACGGTCCGATGAACGCGGTGATCTCATGGGCGCTGATCTGCATGTTGATGTCCTTAAGCGCATGGAACGAGCCGTAATGCAGATTCAGCTTTTCGATATCAAATTTCGGTTTCATATCAGTCATATATGTTTTCCTCTCTAAAACTCTCATATGCCATCCTCAGAGTTTCATTACTTCTTCCTCAAGAATCGTCATTGAGGTCCTTTTCCGAATATTTCTTACGCTGCCTCGCCAGAGCTCTTTTTCTTCAGATGATGGCTCCAAACATTCGCACCGATGCTGAATGCCAGAACCAGGATCATAAGGACCGCGGAGGCGGTGTTCGCCAGTGCCTTATCCTGACCGTTTACCTGAAGGTTCCAGATCTGGATCGACAATGTCTCTGCCGGGCGGAAAGGGTTGAAGGGGCAGGTCGGGGCTGCCAGGTTCCAGTTGCCCCAGCGCAGGTCGCTTCCGGATCCTGTGGTGTAGAGGAGCGCCGCCGCCTCACCGAATCCACGTCCCGCCGCCAGGATGACGCCTGTCATGATGCGTGGGAGACATGCCGGGAGAAGTACATAGAAGATGGACTGCCATTTTGTCGCTCCAAGTCCTAAACTCGCCTGAAAATATCCCGCCGGGAGTCCCTTGATGGCATCCTCGGTGGTCGTCGTGATAAGCGGAAGTGTCAGGATCGATACGGAGAGTGCCCCCGCCATCAGACTCTTTCCCATTCCGAAGAATACAAGGAATACCAGGTATCCGAACAGACCCACAACGATGGACGGAAGGGAAGAAAGTGTCTCGATACACATTCTCAAAAACTTTGTCATTTTTCCCTGTTTCGCATACATGGCCAGATAAATTCCGGCGCAGACACCGAGGGGGATGGATACCAGCAGGGAGATAAATACGAGATAGATCGTGTTGAACAACTGGTTTCCGATGCTTCCTTTTCTCGCGAAGCGGAACATCTCCGGTTTTGCCCCCATGAGACCGCCGATGATGACCTTACCCGCAAAGCCGATCAGAAGAGCGAAGAAGAAGATCGCAACCAGGTAGAAAATGACTGTCATAACACGGTCCACATCGCGTGAACGTCTGATCTTACTTTCCATGGTCTAATTTTCCCCCTTTGCTGCGAACTGCTTTACCGGCACCGCGGTCGTGCTTATTTTCACAGAAGTGCTTGTTTTTTCTTCTTTCTCCGGCTTCACCGCTGTCACATGATGGATCAGGAAGATGAAGAACAGGGAGATTGCGAATAACAGCAGTGCCATGGTCCAGAGTGCGGATTTCATCTCGCCGCCCTCCATGGCGTTGCCCATCTGGGCCGCGATCTCGGTGGTCAGAGTCTTTGTCGTTGAAAAAATGCTTGTGGGAAGCGCTGTTGTCTGACCGATGACCATGGCAACCGCCAGGGCCTCACCGAAGGCTCTCGCGAGACCTAAGATCACGCCGGAAATGATTCCAGGCGCTGCCGCCGGAACTACGATCCGGTATATGGTCTGCCAGCGGGTGGAGCCAAGTCCGTACGCTGCCATTCTGCATTCCTTCGGTACGGAGTGAAGGGCATCCGCCGCAACACTTGTGATCGTCGGGAAGATCATGACCGCGAGGACCAGCCCCGCTGCCAGGATAGAATGTCCCACCTGACGGTCAAACACGGTCTTGATCGCCGGTACAAGCACTGTGAGTCCCACCCATCCGTAGACAACCGATGGGATTCCGGCAAAGATCTCGACTACCGGGCGGTAGAATTTCTCTCCGAACTTCGGGGAGATCTCCGTGATGAAGATCGCTGATCCCAGGGAAAACGGAGTCGCGATAAGAAGTGCCAGGCCGCAGGTGCAGAGCGACCCAGCGATGAAGATCAGCGCACCGATGCTGCCGCCGCCTGCCATATTATCTTCCGGTGCCCAGTCTGCAGATCCTAAGAATTCCAGGAAGGAATGTCTGTAAACCAGGAATGTGGATGATCCCTTGTATACAAGGAACGCGCCGATCACGATCGTCAGAAGAATTACGAACAGTCCACAGACGGTCATCAGATCCCGCCACAGATATTCTCTGACGAACATGCTTTTTTCTTTACCATTCTTCATAAGTCCTCCTGCTTCCTATATTCGAAGCAAATTCTATCATAAATCATATCGGGGCGGGCCAGATTCGTCTGCCCCGCCCCTGTTTCGCAGCTCTCTTGTCCATGTCCTCTTTTTTCTTTCATCCGGTCGGATCATGGCTCACTGCCCGGTCTTAAGTTTTGTCTCAATTAATGCTCAGTATTTGTCATCTTGGAAGATACGCCGTATCCTAAGGATTCCATCTTTGCGCCGTACTCATCGGACATGATGTAGTCAAGGAATGCGCTTACAACTTCGTCCGGCTCACCCTTTGTATACATATGCTCAAATGTCCATACCGGATATTTTCCAGCGTATGTATTTTCAAGTGTCGGCTCTGCGCCATCGATCGCTACAGTTGCAACTCCCGCATCACCTGTCAGATAGGAAAGTGCTACATATCCGATCGCACCCTTTGTATCTTTTACATTCTGAAGAAGAACACCGGAATCATCTGTTTCCATGGAAGTATTGGAAGCTTCCTCGTTTCCGTCGAGAGCGTATTTCTGGAAGGTTGCTCTTGTACCGGAAGATGTCGGTCTTGTTACAAGGACAATGCTCTCATCCGGTCCGCCAACCTCTTTCCAGTTTGTTGTCTTTCCTGTGAAGATGTCGATGAGCTGCTGTTTTGTAAGATCCTCAACACCGCCTTCTTTTACATCGTTGTTTACGATCGGAGCCATTGTGACTACGCATACCTGATGATCAACAAGCTCTTTTGCCTGTGTCTCGTCAAGCTTTGCGGAGGCCTCAACATCGGAGTTACCGATATTTACGGTTCCCTCGGAAACCTGCTTTAAGCCCTCTCCGGATCCTCCTGCGTCGATCGTGATGGAAACGTCCGGGTATTTCTCGATAAACATGTCTGCTGCATCGTCAACCAGCGGTTTTAATGCGGAAGAACCTGCCGCTGTGATCGATCCTGTAAGATCTGCTTTTTTCTCTGCTGCTGTTGTCGCTGCTTCTTTTGCTGTCTCTGCTGCTGCCGCAGTTGTTGTCGTTGCTGCTGTCGTGGATGCTGTACTACTGCTGCTTCCGCATCCTGTCATCATGCTGACTGCTAATACTCCTGCACCTGCAAGTGCCATTACTTTTCTTGTTTTCATAATTCTTTTCTCCTCCTCAAAGGTCTTTGTTTTTGTTTTTTCGTAACTGTTCAGTAGGTCTGCGCACTTGCTGCGCTGACCGTAAGAAAACATAGGCTGGAAGGCAAAAATCCCATCAGCGAAGCTGATCTGGAATGGATTTTTGCACGTAACTATGAAGGTACTGAATAGTTACGTTTTTTCTTTCTCTGTACAGTATTATTTTTATCACGAATCCCCGAAACCAAAAACCATGGTTCGGTAACTACTTTGTATAATCTATGTAAATTGTAAATTCAGATTTTCGTTTGAAAATATAGCCGGGTAAAACCTTTCCACTGTGCCGGACTACCGCGAATTCAAAAAAATCAGCCATTTGTCGAGATTTTTCACAGTAGTACCGTTATCGCACAGGTATGGATATGGCCCGCTGCACGCAAAAAAAGACGCACCATCTGGTAGTCTGGAATATTTCTTCCAAATCAATCAGACGATGCGTCTTGATCCTTAAGATCCTATATTTCCTTTATAACCTTTTTGCCTGGCCCTTGTTCCTAAACTCCAGCAGCCGGACCTTCCGGTACAACTGTTCCGCCTGGAACAGTCACAGAACTCGGTCCTTCTGTCTGGGCTGCCGGGCCGGCGCTTGTGGTCGCCTCCGGAACAGCGGTGGACTTTTCATATCCCGGTCCCACCGGATTCTCCGCTGTGGTCTCCTGCGGATTTGACGGACGGAACTCCTCCGTGGAAGTCTCCGCCTCATCTGTCGGGCTCACTGCGTGACTCTCTGTCGGCTTCACATAGATATTTCCATGCTCATCCGTCTCATAAGCGGCGCTGGTCTCATGGCTTCCGGAAGAAGTTTCGATCGGCTTGCCGTCCGGTCCTGTCTCAGTTTCACCCGTGCTCTCAGATTCCTTCTTGGATTCTTCGAGCATGGACTCCATCTGGGATTCTTCCTGACTCTCCTTCTTACTCTCCTCTTCAGCGGAAAGTGTCGTGGCCTCCGTCTCGCCCTTCGGGATATATCCCTGATCCGTCGCTACATGATCGATTTCCTTGCCAGCCTTATTCAGTCCAGTAAGTTCAGCGATCTTATTGCTGATCGTCTGGACCGTGCTGGATGGCTTGTAGTCCTCTTCACCATAGAGGAACTTGTGAAGGCTTGTAACATTGCTCACGAGTGTCTGCGGGATAACACAGGACAATTTCAGCTTGCCGATCTTCATCTTCTGCTCTCCGCGGGCTGCCGGGAATCCGGTCGTCTCACCGAGATGGTATTTCGTGACATTCTTCGCCATCGGAAGGATATCATTCATATTGATATTTGTCGCGCACATCGCGGACATATTGCCGATCAGGCTGTTTAATGTCGCAAAGTCTGCCTTTTTCGCCTTCTCGAATGCCTTCTGGATTACAAGTCTCTGGCGCTCTGTACGCGCATAGTCACTGTCCATCAGACGAAGACGTCCATAGGCAACGGCCTGTACGCCATCCAGATGGTTCACACCTGCTTTCTTCAACTGTACAGAACCAATTCCGGTACCTTTTACCGTCTCTGTGATGAACGCGTTGATGTAGTAGAACTCGGACTTACTGATATCGATGTCGACACCGCCGAGGATGTTGATCGCTGTTGCGACTGCCTTCCAGTTGAACGCTACATAGTGGGTGATGTTGAGATCCAGATTCTTATTCAGGGCTTTTACGGCCTGTTCCGGACCACCCATCGCATATGCCGCGTTGATCTTATTGTATGTGTTCTTGTCGCTCACATTCAGGTAAGTGTCGCGGAATACGGATGCCAGCTTGATCTCTCCGGTCTCACGATTTAAGTTCACGATCATGATAACATCGGACTGGTTGCCTTTTCCTGTGGAATTGTCACGGGAGTCCAGGCCAAATACCGCAATGGTCCAGTAGCCTTTTTCCATCTTATCTCTCATTTCCAGAGAGATGTTCTCATTCCGAACGTCCGCAATATCAAAATTATTCTGTCCGTTCATCTTTCCGAAGTTGTGCTGGATATAGCCGTATACCGCTGCGGCAAACCCCAGGACCAGAACGATCAGGGCGATCAGAACACCGATGATGATCTTTTTCTTCTTGTTTCCGTTTTTCCGTCTTCTGTGATTGTGGGAAGCTGCCCCATGGCTCTTTGCTGCGGCACGGCCTGCACGGCTTCCCGGGTCAGCACTCATGGAATACAGATCTTCCGTCCTGTGAGTGCGGCGTTTTGCGGACGTCTCACTCTCGCTCTCACGCCGTCTGCTCTTTCTGGCGCGGGAACGGTCTAATTCGTCTTCATAATTCATGTCATTTGTCCTCGTCTTAGTAAGCGTTTTTATTGATGAATCCCTTGAAAACCGTTAAGAACATGATCTTGAAATCAAGACCAAGTGTCCAGTTCTCGATATAATAGAGATCGTGCTCGATCCGTTTAATGATCGAAGTGTCTCCACGGTAACCATTCACCTGCGCCCAGCCGGTAAGGCCCGGACGGACCTGATGCTTGATCATATATCGCGGGATTTCTTCCTTAAATTTTTCAACGAAAAATGGCCGTTCCGGTCTCGGACCCACAAGACTCATATCACCAATCAGGATATTAAAGAACTGCGGCACCTCGTCGATGCTTGTACGGCGGATAATTTTTCCGATGAGAGTTACACGGGCATCTCCCTTTGTTGTCCAGCGGCTCTTCTCCTTGCCCGGATCCTGAACCGTCATGGAACGGAATTTATACATTTTAAACGGCCGGTTGTGAAGGCCGACTCGTTCCTGACAAAAAATGATCGGTCCCGGAGATGTCAGCTTGATGAGCACTGCCACGATCAGCATGATCGGGGAGAAAAGTACGATCCCCACGATCGCACCCACGATATCGACGGCTCTCTTTACCATCGCATTCATCGGATCATTCAACGGAACGCGGCGGATATGGATCACCGGCAGGCCCTGGAGATCTTCCATATACGGGATCGTCGGGATAATGTTCCCGTAATCCGGGATAAACTTCGTGTGCACGCCGGATTTTTCACAGAGAGCAACGATATGGCGGAGTTTTTCATACTCGCTCAGGCTCAGTGTGACGGCGATCTCATCGAGACTGTTCTGCTCTAAAATATAGTCGAGGTCCTCGATGCAACCGATGACCTTTACTCCCTTATACTCACTTCCGCGTTCCTTCGTATCATCAATGATCCCGCGGATCGTGTACCCCCATTCCGGATTCTTGTTTACCCGGTCGATAAACCCTTCCGCTGCGGAAGAGTAACCAACTAACAGGATATGTTTCTGATTGTATCCTTTTGAGCGCATGGAACGAAGCACGATCCGGATTCCATTCCGCTCAATGGTCATAAACGCCACGTTCAGCACATAGAAATATACGACCAGTCTCTGGGAGAAGTTGTAGAGATGCGGCTCTTTTCTTCCAAAGTACAGGATCAGACCAAAAATAAGGAGTCCGATCGTGTTTGCCTTGAATATCTTTCCGAATTCATTTCTGCGTCCGAGTACACGCTTCGGCGTGTACAGTCCAAAAAAGGAGTACAAAAGCAGATACGCCGGAATAATGACAAGGAGCGCGCCAAAATAAAAACCGACCTCAAGTGTCCGTTTTCCGAGCAGGTTCGCCCATCCGCTTCCGATTACGATAAACCATGCAAGCAGATAAGAGAATGCGGTCACGAAGGCGTCAAGCACAACGTGAAAACGGTTGAGGCTCTTCTGATTATCTTTGATCATATAATTTTCACCCTGTTTTCCAAGGAACATGCCGGTCAGAATTCTTTCCGTGATCAGCGCATGCACAGCCGCGCCAGCCAATTCCCCCGGCAGGTATTTTCAACTATACCATGCCCCGTCAGACTGCCTTTCTCAAGTCACTCCCCCCGGACATAGTACCGCCATCATAAAAAATATGCATACATAGTATACATAAAATTTACCCATTTGCATATAAACGATTTCTTAAGAAAATCTGAGATTTCCGTAAATTATTCGTTTATTTTGCATAAAAGCAGCCGTTCAGCCTATCCGCACTGAGCCGGCCGCACAGCGTCCGGCGAAGAATCTCAGGCTTTCGCTCCAAGCTTCGCCGCCTGTCTCCTGGAAAACTCATAAACATAGACTGCGGTTCCGGCGATCAGCTCAAGCTGGATCCCGATCTCCCGCTGTATTCTTCCTTTAAAGGAAGGGACGCGTTTACAGTTCTTTAATGTTCTGATCCCCTCAAGGAATCCGGACACATAGTCTTTTCCGAATCCCATCTTTTTAAAAAACAGGAACTTTACAAATGTTCCCGCGAGAAGACACGGAGAATTTAAAAGTAACTGCCAGGTGCGCATATTTTTGTAATTCAGATACACATTATTCCTCGCGGCAAGCTTCACCTTAAAGGAATTATACTTCGATCCGCTTGTCCCGCTGCCTACATGGTACACCACAGCTTCCGGGCAGAATACGTTGTCATATCCGTAAAGCTTCGCCCGGTATCCCACATCGATATCCTCGAGGTAGGCGAAATGCATCTCATCGAAGTATCCGATGGTCTCAAACACTTCCCGGCGGTAGATTGCCGCACCGGCACACGCCGTAAAGACGCGGCAGCTCTTTTTATAAAGCTTTTCCGGACGCCCGACGCCCCGCTGGAACGCCCAGCCGAGGACGCTGTACATGTCTCCGGCATCGTCCATGAGGTCCGGATGGTACATCTGGATCATCTTGCTGCTGACGGAAAAGATCTTCTCCGACCGGTCCATGGCCCTCTCCAACGCTTCGACGTAGTGGGGAGCCACTTTTGTATCATTATTTAATAAGATCACATAAGGCGTATCTGCCGCCCTGATCCCCACGTTTACCGCACCGGAAAAGCCAGTGTTTTCCGGAAGAAAGATCGACGGGATCTCCCGCTCCTTCAGCCACTCCACGCTGCCGTCCGTGGAACCGTTGTCCACCACCAGGATCTTGAAATCCTTTGTCGTCTGCTTTTCCAGTGCCTCAAAGCACAGTTCCATAAACGAAAGTCCGTTGTAATTCGGAATTATGATCGTTGTCTTCATTCGTCTAACGGTACCTCCAGTTTATATGGTTCCCCGATTTTTTCCTTTTTCAGGTCACGCAGCGCAAAATTTGATTTTCTCAGTGTCAGGTTCGGATTGTAGTACGGATCTCCGTCTCTCAGGATCTCCGGCCAGCGCTTCGCGAAGGTGGCGATCTCACGGTTAAATCGCTCCACCTTCTCCGGTGTGTCCTCAAGTCCGCGGGACTTGGATTCATAGTGGTGAAGCACCGCATAAGGCGCGTATACTACAAGTTTTCCGAGCTTTCTCACCTTCATGCAGTAATCAATATCATTGAAAGCCACCGCGAGCTCTTCTGTAAATCCCCCCACAGCGTCAAATACGGAACGCTTGCTCATCATGCAGGCCGCTGTGACCGCGCTGTAATCCTGGGCACACATCGCGCGGTTGAAATAGCTGTTCTCGGATTTATGAAGTCCGATAAACGTATGACCGGCGATACCGCCGAAACCGATAACAACACCGGCGTGCTGGATCGTGTCATCCTCATAGAGCAGTCTCGCTCCGGCGATCCCCACGTCCTCCCTCTGGACAAAGCCAAGCATCTCTTCCACAAAATTCTTTGCGATCAGTTCGATATCGTTGTTCATAAACAGAAGGTACTCGCCCTTTGCGTGCTGTACGCCGAAGTTGTTGATCGCGGAATAGTTGAACTCTCTTTCCCAGCGGACAACATGCACATTCGGGAATTCCTTCTGGATCTTTTCATAGTAATCCCAGGTCACCTGCTCTGTACTGTTGTTCTCCACGATGACGAACTCCAGATTCTTATAGGTTCCCTCCGTCAGCATCGGACGAATACAGTTGTCAAGATCCACGGTGTGGTCCTTGTTTGGGATAATTACAGATACCAGCGGAGCATCCTTGATCTTAAACGTCGTGTGATAGATCCCGTAATCCACACCCTTTTCTACCTTTTCTGCCTCAATTCCCACTCTTTTATAGTGGTCCATAATGGCACGGGAACCGGCTGTGAAGGCATAAAGCTTGCTCTCCGGGTTGCTTGCCGTGGAATTTGGGTGGCAGCGCCAGTGATAGAGCACCTTCGGGATATGGCAGATCTGCTTTGCATTCTCTGTACAGCGGAAAATAAAGTCGTAATCCTGGGCTCCGTCATATTCCGGCCGGAAACCGCCGACTTTATCGAGCAGTTCTTTTTTCACCACAAACAGATGGCAGATATAGTTGACGCTCGTCAACAGGTCCGGATTGAAATCCGGCTTGAAATGCGGGTCGAACAGTTCATCCCCATCCATGTCAAGCTTGTCCTCATCGGAATAGAGGACATCGCAGTTTTCATTCTCATTCAGTTTTTTCGCGCACTCAAAGAGCGCGTTCGGTGTCAGACGGTCATCATGATCCGCAAGAACAATGAAATCACCTTCTGCCATCTCAAGGGCGGCATTCGTATTTCCGGAGATACCGCGGTTTTCCCCCAGTACCTGATAGCGGATTCTTGCATCTTTCTCCGCATATTTCTTTAAAACATTCCCGACACTCTCACCCGCCGGGCTGCCGTCCGCGATGCAGAGTTCCCAGTTCGCGTAAGTCTGCTCCACGATGGAGTCCAGCATTTCCTTCAGGAATTTCTCCGGAGTCTTATAGACCGGGATCACGATCGAAAATTTCGGCATATAATCGAACTTCTTTTTCTTCTGCTCTTCCAGTTCTTCCTCCGACGGTTTCGTGAGATTCCACCACTCTGCGTAGTCGTAATCGTCGTCAATTCCCTGGATCTTGTGCTTGGATTTTAAGATCAGGGCCTTCAGGCCATTTTCCTTTAAGAAGTCCCAGGCAACATGGACTGTCTCCATGTTCATAAGGTTCATGAGCTTCTGTACCTTGCGATTTGCCGCTCCGGTCTTCCTGCGGATCGCCATATCGCTGTATTTCACACGGGTCGTCTTCTTCCCGCCGCAGATCACAAGATAATAATTCTTTCCATGTTCATACGGAAAACGGATATCAAAGCCGAGATCACGGTCGATGATCTTCTTATAATAGATCTGGCTCACGTCATCTCTTCTCGTCGGAACGATCTTTGCCTTCACCGGCTGTCCCGCTTCATCCTCGACCCGGTAGGTGATCACGGAATCCGGGTTGCTCTCAACAGCCCAGCCATTTAACTGGATCGTCTGCTCCCGGACTCTCATCACTTCAACACTGTACTTCATACTTCCTCCTGTGCACCGGCCGGTGTATCAAAATTGATGCGCTCCTCCTCCACAACGAGCGGGCGGTGCATCACACGGGTATTGATGCTCATGATATACTCGCCAAGCAGACCGATAAAAAAGATCTGGACAGAACCAAGAAAGCACATTCCGATGAGAAGCGGTGCCATACCTGCCATAAAGCGGTCCCAATATAAGAGTTTCATGATCAGATATATGACTGCTACGATAAAGCTCACGCCGCCGCAGAAGGCGCCGAAAAAGGTTGCCAGGCGCAGGCCCGCTTTTGTGTAGGACGTAAAGCTGAGCATCGCCGCGTCATATAATTTATAGAAGTTATTGTGGGTCTTTCCCGCGCGGCGCTTCGGCTGCTCGTACGGGATCTCTTTTCTCTTAAAGCCTAACTCCGCAACGATCCCGCGAAGGAACGGGGTCGGATCGTTTAAGTTTCTTAAGACCTCGATAAACTGTCTGTCGTAGAGTCCGGAGCCTGTAAAGTGCTCGATCTGCTCCACATCAGATAATTTCCGGATCAGTTTGTAGTAGCAGCTTCTGAGCCAGTACATAATCGGGTTCTCTTTGCTGCTCGTCTTGATTCCGATGACGATCTTATAGCCATTCTCCCACTCGTGGACATACTTCGGAATCAGTTCCACCGGATCCTGGAAATCCGCCACCATGGAGATCACGCAGTCACCGGTTACCTGAAGGATTCCATAATACGGAGAATTGAACTGTCCAAAGTTTCTCGCGTTGAAGATCGCCTTGATCTTCGGATTCTTCGCGCAGAGCATGCGGAGCAGTTCTCTTGTCTTATCGGTGGAGTCGTTGTCGATGAAGACCAGCTCATAGTCGTACTGAGGCAGTTCTTTTGTGATAATGCCGATGACCGCTTCGCTGATCGGAACGACATTCTCCTCCTCGTTATAGCATGGAATCAAAACGCTGATTTTTTTCATGTTATATTTTCTTCTTCCTTAAATTTTACCTGACCGGTACCTTCGGGCACCTTTTTCAGTTTCTTTCAGCAGTGCGGCGGACGCCGATCTGCTGAACTTTTTTTCTAAATTGTTGCCTAGTCTTTAACTTTTATCATTGTAACCATTTTTTCTGTTTTGTCAATACTCGACGTATTTCGCGGCATTTTTTCCCAATCTGTGATCGGTCTGCATTTTCAACTGATTGCTGCCCTCTCTGCCACCCCAGAATTGCTTTCTTGTTCAGTTAAATGGTTCTCTTTCTGAGCGCGATCATCCTTGTAATTCCGGTCTTGAAATCGACCTCTGGCTTCCATCCCGTCACCGTCTCCAGCTTTTCGATGGACGGCATCAGATTGATCAGACCTTCGGCGTTCTCCCCGCGGGTGTTGTATTGGCTCTCGCCCTGTCCGCCGCAGAGTTCGTGGATCTCCTCCACGAATTCCTTTAATACCTTTGTCTCAGCACCGCCGAAGTTAAATACAGGATTTTCAAGTCCCTCAAACGCACTTTCCGAAGCTTCGCAGAGCGCCGCCATCCCTCTAGCCAGATCGTCGATATAGAGGAAATTCCACTTCTGGGTACATGCCCCCAGGGACATTTCCTTATTGTTCAGGAATGCGTCCAGGCATGACTCCACGAGAGTCCACGGGTGGTCCCCGGGGCCGTAGGCGCTGAAAATCCTGGCGTGAATGTACCGCAGTCCCAGTTCATCACAGAGTTTTTCTCCCTTTTCCCGCATGGCAAGCTTCGCCTCTCCATACAGGGATTTCGGCTCGCAGACCGTGTCCTCCGTGATCAGATCCTGGTGCATTCCGTACTCCGCCTGGGAGCCGGAGAACAGGAACTTTTTACAGCCTAGGGCTTTCGCCGTCCGAATCGTCTCCAGAGAGATCTCCATATTCTTCTCCTGAAGCGCCTTGTCCGTTCTTGACGCGCTCCCGGATCCTCCCCAGCCGAAATGGCAGAACACGTCCTGCGGTTTTGTCACTTTTTCTAAAAGCTTTTCCGGCTCGGAAAGATCATTTTCCGTCACGAGAAGACGCCCGGATAAAAGTGCCTCCTCATTTCCCTCAAGGATCGTATCAAGTTTTGAGGATTTGGGGCGCACAATGGCGGTCACCGTGTGCCCTCTCCGTAAGAGTTCCCGCACCGTTGCCGCGCCGACAAAGCTCGTCGAACCTGTCATGATGATATTCATATTCTGCTGCCCCTTTCCTCATTTAACACTGATCAATCATCCATCTTATTCCCGATTGCCAGTATATTGTACATGATGTTACTGTATACGGGTAGGAATTTTCTGAACCATCTTGCATTTTCTTCTAAGTTCCATGTCCCAGGCACACTGAACCTTCTTATTTATTCTCTACTAACGGAATAATCATATTTTCCTTCAGCTCTTCCTCCGGAAGGAACGGAGCCAGATCCTCCAGCGGTACGGATACCATGGTTCCGTCCGGCAGCATCTTTGCGGCTGCCTTCGGCTCGAAGCCCTGTTTCATATCCACGAAGATCTCACAGATCACCGGACCGTCCATGGCAAGTGTCTTCTCCACCGCCTCGCCGAGCTCGCTGTTGTGGTGGGCTGCCACATACGGATAACCGTATGCCCACGCAAGCTTCTCCATGCTCGGGAAGCTTAAGTCGTGGCTGTCCACGCCGATTCCCACTAACGGCTCATGGAAGTGGGTCTTCTGGGTCTGGCGGATGGAGTGGTAACCACCGTTGTTGATCAGGAAGATCTTGATTCCCATATGATGGTGAACGATGGTCTGGAGCTCCTGAAGATTCATCTGGATACTTCCGTCACCTGTCACAAGGATGATGTCCTTTGTATGGTCTGCGACCCAGGCACCGATGGCTGCCGGAAGATCGTAGCCCATGGACGCGATGGCAGAGTTGCTGATGAACCGCTGTCCTTTCTTCATCTCGTAGGCATGTCCGCCTACTACGCACGCGGAGCCATTTCCCACAACGGTGATCTGATCTTCCTCTCCGCGCCTGCTGATCTCCTTGATCGCCGCGTAAACATTTGCAGGCTCGTCATCTCCGGCCTCATAGTGTTTCGGAAGAACGACCGGGTATTTTTCTTTCCATTCCTGGCAGCGTCTGATCCACCAGTCCACGGCTTCTTTGTCCTTTGCTCCACCGTTCGGATCGAACTCTTCCTCGTCGAGGACGAGCTCCAGCTTTTCGAGGAGGTCCCTGACGTCCGCATGGACCGGCATGTCAACATGGACCGTCGGTTTCTTTAACTCCTCGGCGTCGATATCATTGTAGATCACATAGGCCTCTCTCGCCCAGGTCGGGTAGTTATAGCCCACCTGACGGATCGAGAGACGGCTTCCCAATGACAATAAGAGATCGCTGTTCTGTACCGCAAAGTTTCCGGCACGGTCACCCATATGTCCGGCACGTCCCACATAGAGCGGGTCTGTGTCATACATGCAGTCGATGCTGTTCCAGCCGGTGACAACCGGGATTCCAAGCTTCTTTACGACTCTCGCGAATACATCGAATGCCTTTCCGATTCGGATTCCGTTTCCGGCGTTGATCACCGGGCGCTTCGCCTCGCGGACCTTCTTTAAGATTTCTCTCGCCTGCTCTACCGTCACAGGATCCGGCAGTTTCACACGTTTTTCGCCCTGTCCGCTCACATCGGACGGGATCATTGCCGGTTTCCCTTCAACTTTATTCATCATGCAGATCGTACATCCGGAACATCCGGTTCCGTGACCGGACCAGCCGGTTCCGCCTGCTTCGTAATCGTCCTTATCAAATCCGAGAAGCGCTTCCGTCTCAATGTAAGCCCCCTGAACATTCAACGGAATATCGAGCCAGCACGGTCCCGGTCTTCCTGTCTGCGCCAGATAAAGCGATTTCTCCAGACAGAAACGGATCCGCATCGGGTCCAGCACCATCTCGCTGTACTTTGTCATGCAGTCGATCGCCTTTGTGATCTCGAATTCCTGATCCCCCATCGCACGGATCCCCAGTCCTGTGCTGTGGGCGGTCGTGTCATAGCGGACCTGTCCGGATAAAACGAGCATCGGGATCGAGTCGAGCCATCCGCCGACAACGCCTGTGATCGCGTTTGTTCCGCCGGGACCTGTTGTCACGCAGAGAGCCGCAATCTTGTTATGGATCCTCGCGTAGGCCTCAGCCGCGATGGCACAGGCCTGCTCGTGATGGTTAAAATAGCAATGCAGTCCCGGCTGATGTCCAAGTCCGTCATCCAGGTGCATCGCGCCGCCGCCCGTTACCATAAACGCGTCGGTGATGCCCTCGTCTACCAGCTTCTGGGCAATATAATCAGAAACCTTCATTCTCATAAGTGAAACCTTCTCCTCTCTCAAATCGACAAATTCAACCCTACAACTCTTCTCGTTTTCATTTACCTGGGTGCATGGCTGAATTTGTACCAAATATACCTTTCTAGATTATACCATGCGGACCGCATACCGTCCAGTAGATCATATTTTTGTAAGGTTTTCAGTAACTGTTCAGTAGGTCTGCGCACTTGCTGCGCTGACCGTAAGAAAACCTAGGCTAAAAGGCAAAAATCCCATCGGCGTAGCCGATTTGGAATGGATTTTTGCATGTAACTGTGAAGGTACTGAACAGTTACGGTTTTCGCAGGTCTTCCCCGGCGGCACTCTTCGCCTTAATTTTCCGCATTTTCCATCCCATGAAATGCTTTCCACGGCGTTCCAGATATGCCAGGAACCTACACTGGAATTCGGCCTCCACAGCCTGTTATAATCAGCCCGTAAACGAAAACACCACGGCAAAACATTTCAATTTTCATATCAAAAAGGAGAGAAAACGATTATGAAAAAACAGACAAAGATCGCTGCGGCCTTATCCGCGGCAGCATTTATGATGATGGTCTCCGGCCTGCCGGTCTATGCGGCATCCTACGGCTGGGTGACAGAAGGCGACGCAAAGGTCTACTACGATGAGGACGGGTACCTCACCACCGATGCCTGGAGAAAGCGTGGAGAAGACTGGTTCTATCTCGGTGAAGATGGACAGATCGTAAAAAGCAAGAAGATCGACGAGTACTATGTGGATGACGAAGGAAAGATGGTCACAAACGCATGGGTGGAGTTAAAGAATGAGGAAGATCCGGACTCCCCGGAGACACCGGATACCTTCTGGTACTACTTTGAGAAGGACGGGAAGTCCGCTGTCTCCAAGTGGGTGAAATTCGACTCCAAATGGTACTATTTCGATGAATCCGGCCATATGGCAACAGGAAAGACGGAGATTGACGGGGCGACCTACTACCTCGGAACAGAAAAAGACGGTTTCATGCGGACCGGCTGGATCCGTTTAGAGGAAAACAGCCACGCACCGGGCGCTTCCGAGAGCTGGTACTACTTCAATTCCGACGGCAAAATGGTGACCACCCAGTACGATAAGAAGATCGACGGAAGCTACTACACCTTCATCGACGGAAAGATGCAGACGGGCTGGGTCCTGATGCCGTCCAAGTCTGACGTAACAGACAGCAACGCCGCATCCCCGAGGATCACCGACTACCAGTACTACGGAGCAGCCGGGGACGGAAAGCGCGCCGAAGGTTTCCGCTCCATCGAGGGCATTTCCGGGATCCACGCTGCAGATGAGGTCTACACCTTCTACTTTAAGGCCGGAAAGCCGTATGTTTCCGATAAAAAGGGAAATTCCCTGTTCACCATCAACGCGAAAAAGTATGCGTTCAGTGACCTGGGAATCATGCAGACAGGCAGACAGATCGCGAACGTGGCGAACGATGAAATCGCAAACTTTTACTTCGGTGAGGACGGTATCGTAAAGACCGGAAAACAGGCGATCTACAACGAGGAGACCGGTGAGACCGAGAACTGGTTCTTCCACACCGACGGTGACAAGAAAGGGCAGGGCTACCACGGTCTCCGCGACGGCATCCTCTACGTCTACGGAAAAAGACAGGACGCCACCGCCGACCAGAGATATGCACCGGCTGATTTAAACGGCGTGACCTACCTCGTAGGGACCGCCGGAAACATGCAGAAAGCATCCGCTTCCTCCACTTCCTCCGCGAAGCCGGAACTGGGACGCGGATATAAGGACATCAAAGACGCGAACGGCAAGATCTGGACCGTGGATACGGCCGGAATCGTGCAGTAACGCTGACCATCCACACCATAGATAAAGTTTGAGTCCTCTGGGACTCTTACAAAATGCATAATTGCAAAGGTGCCGGACTCTCTCGCTCAGAGTCCGGCACCTTTTATCTCTATACTGTAATTATCCTTTTATCTTCCTGCTTCTTCATCCCAACTGCCGTCCTCTTTTACAAGCCAGCCGTCCGGAGTTCTCTTCCTTGCGCACATAATTCCTCTGGTTCCGTCGGAGACAGGATTCAGATAATACCACCTTCCATCGATGAACTGCCATCTTCCGCTGATCTTCTCCCAGTGATACCCGCCTGCGCTGCCTTTCCTCACTATTTACTTTCCGTAATATACTCTTTCACCAGGCGGTTCAGTGTGCATTTCATCTGTACCACAATGTCCATCAGCCTGTCGTTCTCTTCGCGAAGCCTTTGGTTTTCTTCTTCCAGAGCATTTTTGCAATGTCTCTCCATGCTCATTGTTTTCGTCCCCCTT
This sequence comes from Clostridium sp. AM34-11AC, assembly GCF_003435375.1. Lineage (GTDB taxonomy): Bacteria > Bacillota > Clostridia > Lachnospirales > Lachnospiraceae > Pilosibacter > Pilosibacter fragilis. The sequence continues at coordinate 54,552 of NZ_QWGL01000001.1, forward strand.
ACGCCTCGTCAGCAGCCGCCCTTTCCTGCGTCCACTTCCTTTTACTTAAATATATAATACATTTTCCGGCAATTGAAAAGTGGTTTTTGAACGCAAGTTTCGACACGGTTCGAAGGACACACGGTATGCATGGACAAGAGCCCATGCCGCAAGACTCCTGCTGCCCCAAGCAACAGACCTCGTGCAACAGCGAAATCAATATAAAAAAGAATGTGCCTTGGCACATTCTCGCGCCTCGCGCGGTCGCTTGCGACAATCTACATCTTCGCGCGAGTGCGCATCTTTGGCACGTTAGTGCCTTTTTATGTAACAGGGAATTCCTCGGAATTTCCTGTTACATAAAAAAGCGGCAGTCCCGCCAAAAAAAGCAAGACTGCCGCCAGATTTTCTCTTATATGATATGAAGCTGCTCAAACGCCCAGGCGATCCCGTCGTCTTCGACATCTTTGGTGATGAAAGTTGCGTAGGGCTCAAGCCCCTTCGCATGTTTCTCCATAATAATGCTGTTTCCGGCATACCGGATCATCGCCAGATCGTTCATGCTGTCCCCAAAGGCATAGGAATCTTCCCTCGCGATCCCATATCTCTTTAAGATCACTTCCATCGCCGTCGCCTTATCGTACCCCGTCGGCACGCACTCGTAGAGTCCGTGTCCCCGGTCGATGGCGGTCACGTCCGGCGCCAGGATCTTTAAAAAACCTTCCTCGTCACTGTTCTCGTCCGCAAGAACACAGAACTTATCAAAATCCACCAGCTCCGTATTCCAGTCCGCGCTGGCCAAGCCCTGGTTCTTGTAGACCACATTTTTCACATGCTCGATCTCATCCATGTGGGAGACACCGGTCTGCACCGTACATGCCTTCGGTCCCTCTAAGATTCCGTCAAGTTTACACTCGAGGATCGCCTTTTGGAGCTCCCAACGGCGTTTTGCGGAGATTTTTCTGTGGAGCAGGGCTTTTCCCTCCGCCTCTATGTAGGTTCCACAGCCGCAGAGGTAACCGTCCACCGGTACTTTCCCCTCAACATCCTTCATCAGACATCTCGTCCTCCCGGAGTTGATGAAAACCAGGTGTCCGGCGCGGCGCGCCTCTGTTAAAGCAAGCGCCGCACTCTTCGGGAGCTCCTTCGACGCATCCACCAGGAGCGTCCCATCGATATCAAAAAATAATGCTTTTCTCTTCATGATCTCCGTATTAGTTTGCTGCGGAACTGCTCTCGCTCTCCTCCGCAGCAGTCTCTTTCTCTTCAAGAATATTCTCAGCCTCTGTTGTCCCGGCTTCTGTCTCCGGTGCCTCTACATATGTGGAGTTGTCGATCAGGTAGTAGTAAACAGCGCCCATGTCGAAAATCTGCTTTGCGGAATCCTCGCCGTAGGTCGTGATCATCTGCGCCGCGTTCTTGAAGTAGTTCATAACAGCGAGCTTATCTTTCTGTTCATCTGTCGCAGAAAGGTTCTCCTCTGCCTGGATCGCGTTTAAAATGATCTGCTGTTTTACAAGGTTCTCTGCTGTGTCGCGGAGTCCGTCCTCGTCCGTTCCCAGGAACATGCTGAGGAACTGATCGAACTCAAGTCCATAGCTGCTTGCATAGCTGGAATATGTGTTCTTTAACTGGTTGAACATATCATCAACGGCATCCGGGTCAGCTGTAACCTCGGAGTTGTTGATGACCTCGTTTAAGAGCTCACTTCCTGCCGCGTTGAAGAACTGGCTGTCAGCCTCTGCCTGAAGCTCCGCACGTACTTCCTCTTTTAACTGGTCAAGAGTCGCTGTATCGTCGTTGTAGTAACGTTTTGCGAGATCATCATCCACCTTGCTGTCGGCCTCAGATTTTAACTGGTTTAATTTTACATGGAAGACGACTTCCTGGCCTGCGAGGTCAGCGCTGCCGTAGTTGTCCGGGAATTTTAAGTTTAAGTCTTTCTCATCTCCGACATTCATGCCGATGACGCCGTCCTCAAAGCCGTCGATAAATGTGCCGCTGCCAAGCTTCAGGTCATAGCCCTCTGCGGTTCCGCGTGCAAATGCCTCGCCATCCTTTGTGCCGGAATAGTCGATATTTGCGGTGTCACCTTCCTGAGCCGGGCGTCCCTCGATGGTTACCGGGTACTCCGCGCAGAGTTCTTTTAATCTTGTCTCGATCTTGGCGTCAGTAACTTCCTCTTCCTTTGCGGAGAAGGTCAGGTTCTTGTAATCTCCGAGAGTGACGCTCTCCTCGTCGTGAAGTTCTTCCTCAGATTTTGTCTCAGTCTCAGTTGGCGCGGATGCTGTCTCCTCTACAGCCGCGGAGCTGCTCTCAGCATTCTGATTCTTATTTCCGCATCCTGTCATGATCATTGCAGCTGCAGCAACACAGATGCCTGCTTTTATAATTTTTTTCATGTTCTCGTTTCCTTCCATTCTGTCTCTATTTCCCCGCGCACCGCCCATTTTCCGGGTCACCCGCGCGTGATATTTATTCTAACATACCGCCACGCGAAAAAAAAGGGTGTTCACAGAATTTTAAGATATTAGTGTCCAAAGGTCTGAAGTCCGCCGCAAGCTTGCTTGCAGGAGGATTTTGGATCTTGGTATCAGAGAGGTCAAAAGACTTTTTGACCTCAACATCATTTTAAGAGAAAATCAAAAAGCATCCTGTAAGGATCATATCATCATGATCCCGCCAGGATGCTTTTTACTATCTCTTATTTGTAGAACGCACAAAACGCCTTATATGTATTGTACACATCAAGCTTCGAAGCCAGCTCAAACGGCGCATGCATGGAAAGGATCGGAACACCGAGATCCACGACATCCACATCCATCATCGCCACAAACTGGGCGATGGTTCCGCCGCCACCCGCGTCAACGGCGCCGAGTTCGCCAGTCTGCCAGTAAACGCCATTCTCTTCCATGATACCGATGACCTTCGCCATGGTCTCCGCGCTGGCATCACTGCTGCCGGATTTTCCTCTCGCGCCTGTGTACTTTGTGAGCACACAGCCTTTGTTTACATAGCTGGAGTTTCTGTTCTCGTAAACGCTTGCGAATGTCGGATCATATGCCGCGTTTACATCGGAGGAGAGGCAGATGGAATGGCGCAGAACGGTCTTTGTGTCCGCCCCAAAGCTCTCCGCAAGATCCTCAACCGCATGGTGGACGTAGTCAGAGTGAAGTCCCGTATTTCCGACGGAGCCGATCTCTTCCTTATCTGTAAGGATCGTGAATGTGGTGTGTTCCGGGTTCTCCGCAGCAATCTCCGCCATCAGCGCTGTATACGCGCACACACGGTCATCCTGTCCATAGGAACCGATGAGGCCGCGGTCCAGTCCGATATCAACGGCCTTGTATGCCGGAACCATCTCGATCTCCGCACGGGTGAAATCCTTCTCCGTGATTCCGTAGCGGTCATTCAATAACTTCATCGCAAGGAGCTTCGCCGGATTCTTGATCTTCTCGTTCTCCTCGTCATGGTACGGGATGGAGCCGATGATGATGTTCAGCTCCTCGCCCTTTAAGCCCTCGCCGAGCTTTCTTCCGTTCTGCTCTGCCGCAAGGTGCGGGAGAAGGTCTGTCACGCAGAACTGCGGGTCGCCTTCTTTCTCGCCGATGGAGACCTCAACAGTCTCTCCGTCCGCCTTCATAACAACGCCGTGCATGGATAACGGCACAGTGCCCCACTGATATTTGCGGATTCCGCCGTAGTAGTGCGGCTTTAAGTAGGCGATCTCGTCCTTTTCAAATAATGGGTTCGGCTTTAAGTCCAGGCGCGGGGAATCGATATGGGCGCCGTTCATGCGCAATCCCTCGTTCAGATCCTTTGTTCCGATGGTGGAAGCGATGATCGCTTTCTTTCGGTTTACCCAGTAGATCTTGTCGCCCGGCTTGTAGGACGCCTTCGGGTCAAATTCCTTGTATCCGGCGTTCGTTAAGAGCGATACCGCTTTTTTCACACATTCTCTCTCGGTCTTTCCCTCATTTAAGAATGTCTTGTATCCCTCGCAGAAATTCTGCGCCTCCGGAATCTGTTCCGGCGCTTTTTCTCCGATGTGCGGAGCTTCCCAGAGAAGTGCTTTTTCCAGATCTTTGCCGTTCATGCTAAAAACCTCCGTATGTGTATTTTATGAATTATAACAACTCACTCACGCTGCCTGGTCCGAATCAGTCTGTTTTATGGAAACCATTTTCGACCTGGACACATGTTCCAATTCCTGCATGCAGCTGTCGTGTCTTATCTCTTACTTTGTAAGCAGATCTTTACTGTCGAGCATCAGTGTAAATGGACCATCATTTAGCAGGTCCACCTTCATATCTGCCCCGAACTCCCCATGTGCCACCTTCTCCACATGCATCCTGCACCGCTCCATAAAATATTCATAGAGGCGGTTCGCATGATCCGGCGCTCCAGCGTCAGTAAAGCTTGGGCGGTTGCCCTTTCTGCAGTCCGCGTACAGCGTAAACTGGCTCACAACAAGGATCTCGCCGTCCACATCCTGGAGCGAGCGGTTCGTCTTTCCGTTCTCATCCTCAAAAATGCGGAGCTTGCAGATCTTGTCCGCCATCTTGTCCGCAATGCTCTCGTCATCCGTGTCGGAGACGCCGAGAAGGATCAGGAATCCCTGTCCGATGGATCCCGTCTCCTGTCCGTCCACATGGACCGACGCGTGTTTTACTCTCTGTAATACGACTCTCATGTTTCCTCCGGCGCTCTGCCTGCACTCCATTTTCCGTACCGGCAGATCCGCCCACAAATTTTATATTTTCGCTGCTGGAATTCCCTGTCTTAACAAGAGCGGAAACGGCCTACGTTGGACCGTTTCCTGCAAGTTCTTCCTGTCTTTTTTCTGCCTTTTCCCGCTCGCGGCGCTTTTCTTCCTCAACACGCCGCTCTTCCTCCTCGACCGCCATGATCGCCTGGTTTAAGGAGAACATCTTCATGTCCAGCATATCCACCATATCGGCACAGGACTTCAACTCCCGCTCCAGATAATCCGGCGCTTTTCCTTCAAATTTATAAGCGATCTTGTGCTCTAAGGATGCCCAGAAGTCCATGGCGATAGTCCGGATCTGGATCTCGACCTTCGTGTCCCGCTTTCCTTCCGACAGATAGACCGGGATCGTCACTACCATATGATAGCTCTTGTATCCGTTCGTCTTCGGGTATTTAATGTAGTCCTTGACGTGCAGGACCGTGATATCCGCCTGTCTTGCGATCATATCCGCGATCGGATAAATGTCGGACATAAAGGAACAGATGATCCTGATTCCCGCGATATCATTTAAGTGCTCCACCATATTGTCGATCGAGACTTCACATCCATCATTCTTCAGCTTTTTCACAATACTCTCCGGTGTCTTCAAGCGGGAAGTGATATGCTCGATCGGATTGTAATTGTACAACTGGATAAATTCATTGTTTAAGATCTCGATCTTCGTGTTGATGGATTTTAACGCGGAGCTGTATAAAAACATTGTTGATTTCCACTGATCGATCTGATCAAAGCCTCCAGACTCTTTCGTCATGCTGACGCCCCCTTTCTTTGCAGCCGGGAACGTTCCGTCCATGCGACCATGTCTTCACGCGTTCTCTGCTACAGCTTCAGACCCTTTAAGAGATCCGCAAGACCTGTGCTTGCCTGACCTTCTTCCTTATATCCGTAGGTGTCCTCAGCTTCTCTCTCCTCTTCCTCCTCGATCAGCTCCTTCATAGACAGACTGATCTTGTTGTTTGCGGTGGAGATAATTTTTACACGTACTTCCTGTCCCTCTTTCAGAACAGCGCCCGGATGTTTGATCCTCTTTGTGCTGATCTGGGAGATATGGAGGAGACCGGTAAGTCCGTTCTCAAGCTCTACAAATGCGCCGTAGTCCTTTAAGGTCTCGACGGTACCCTTCATGACAGCGCCGACTTCGCATTTTGCTATTTTTTTGTTTGTCTCTTCCTGTTTCTTCTCTCTGGCTGCCTCGCGGCCGGATAATACGAGGCGGTGTGTCTCCTCGTCGGCGGTGATAACGGTTACCTCGATGGTCTTTCCGTCGAATTCCTTTAAGTCTTCCACATACTCGTCGCTCAGACGGGAAGCCGGAATAAATCCGCGGATCCCTTCCAGGTACGCAACAGCGCCGGCGTTTACGATCTCAGCGATCTTTACCGGGACAACAGTGCGCTCTTCCATCATATTTTTCAGCTTATCCCACGCGAGGACCTGATTTGCTTCCTTCTTTGAGAGGACCATATTTCCCTCGCCGTCGTTTGTCGCCATCACGGTGGCTGTGATCTCGTCGCCCGGATGGATCATCTCTGCCATGTTGAAATCAGGATCTTCGCTCAGGTCGTCCTTGCGGATCACGCCGTCCGCGTAAGCCTTCAAGTCCACGATCACCGCGTCATCTGTCACATCGATCACGGTACCTGTCACAACATCGCCAACTCTAATTTTTTTAAGGGAGGCTTCCAGCTCCTCTTTGTAATCGTCCATGGATTCCATATGTCATCTCTCCTTTTCTCACCATCTGCCCTTACGCCGTTGGACGGCATAATTATGAATAGTAATTCCTTTCTCTATTTAACCATATTCTGTGAATATTTGCCATAGTTTTCACAAAAAAATCATGATAAAATGTGCATAGTAATTACTGTACACGGGTAGGGATTTTCTGAGCTGAAAATTCCGTACAATACAGTGGCGGTAGTGGATTTTGCTGATCTGGAATGCGAAGCATCGGCAAAATCAGTTACTGTTTGCGCAAAGCGTGAGCAGTAACGCATAGTATATATTTTGGAGGCACTCACCATGAAAGATTATGCTGACCTGCATACCCATACCATCGCCAGCGGACATGCCTATGGAACCATCACGGAGATGGTCCATGCCGCTGCTTTAAAGGACCTGCCGATCCTCGGCATCACCGAACACGCCCCGTCCATGCCTGGAAGCTGTGGGGAGATGCAGTTTTGTAACTTCAAAGTGATCCCGCCGGTCTTAGAGGGCGTCCGCCTTTTATTCGGCTGTGAGTTAAATATCGTAGACTATAAAGGAAGCATCGACCTGTCGGAGAAGATGTTAAAGCGGTTATCCTACACCGTTGCCAGTCTCCATGATCTCTGTTTAAAGCCGGGAACAAGGGAAGAAAACACCTTCGCTGTCGTCACAGCATTAAAAAATCCATATGTCACGATCCTTGGACACCCGGATGACGGAAAATTCCCGCTGGACTACGAGGCGGTGGTGAAAGCCGCAAAGGAACACCACCGGATGATCGAGCTCAACAACACATCCCTGACCCCGGGCGGATCCCGCATCCACGCATACGAAAATGACCGGATCATTCTTCCGCTCTGTGCAAAATACAAGGTTCCGGTTATCATGAACAGCGATGCCCACTTTACGACGGCTGTCGGGGAACATGGACGGGCGGAGGCCCTCTTAAAGGAGTTAAACTTTCCGGAGGAACTGATCGCAAACTATCATCCGGAGATCCTGAAGGAATATATTCCGGATTTAGCTGACTTCCGGGGTTGAAACATCTGATAAAAGGGGGCTTGCCTTTACTGCTGGCAGCATATTTCAGCTGTCTGACAGCACAAAAAACGGCTGCGAAGTTTTATTTCACTTCACAGCCGTTTCCTCTTTCGTAAAAATCATTCCAGAATTACTTCAGCAGTTTGTCGACCTTCGCCCACAGTGCCTGCAGTTCCTTCTGATCGCTCAGACGGTCTTTCTGGATCCGGATAATATTCTCCAGCGCCGCATTCGCGCCGTCCGCATTTAACTTCTCGTCACAGGTCTTCTTCGCCTTTGTGTACGGGTCCATGCTCTCCTGATCCTCTTCCTGCTCTGCCTGGAGCTTCCGGATCTTCTCCACAAGCTTTACCACCTCGTCCGACGGGTTCTTTACATCCTGCCAGTTTAAAAGGTGGGTATTGTTCTCCGCGTTGATCGTATCCAGTGCAATACTGTTCTTTAACATCGTTTTCCAGTTGTCCGAGATCGCCGTCTCATACGTCTGCTTCGCAGTCTTATTATCCGCAAAAGCTGTCAACGGCATTCCCGCAAGACATACCAGAAGACCGAATAAAAATAAAATCCTCTTCATCTTCGTGTCCTCCTCATTGCAAGCTGATAATCAATCTCTTGACACTTTCGTGCTCCCGAGATACTAAAACATCTGAAACCCGCCCGATTTTACTTTTTATTCAATCGGTGGATATTTTCCATGTTCCGTTCATTCAAAGAATATCTGCAAATGTCTGCTTATCACACTTACAAGTCCACTCTCTGAACTGTTATCATCTTATCACACTTCTGTCCATTCTTCTACGGCAAAGCTGCGGCAATCCTGCGGCAGTATGATCGTAAATATGGCACCTTCCGGCGAGGCTTTTGCCGCAATATCGCCTCCCATGTACTCCATGGAGCGTTTTGCGATGGAAAGCCCCAGCCCGTGATTTCCGTTCTTCCCTTTATAAAAGCGATCGAACAGATGAGGAAGATCGTCTTCTAGGATTCCCGGCCCGTCGTCCCGGATCGTGATCTTTAGCTGCTCCCCGTTCTCCTCCACTGAGATCCAGACCATCTCCTTAGCGTAGCGGATACAGTTTGATGTCACATTCGAGAACGCCCGGCCTAAAAGCATCACATCCGAGATAATCTTATGCTCATCCCCCGGCAAAAATTCCAATTTTATTTTTTTCTGGTACGCAAGTCCCTCGAGGCGCTCGATCTGGTCCTCGATGTACTCCCGGATCCCCAACTCCACCGGCACGACCTGGTACCGCATCTGGTCCATTCTCGTCAACGTCAGGATCCCGTCAACAACTTCCGTCAGGCGGCTGCTCTCGTCCAGGATCACGCCTGCTGCCTGGGAGACATCCTCAAAGACGCCTCTCTGGATTCCCTGGGCATAACCGCTGATGGACATAAGCGGCGTTCTGAGCTCATGGGACGCGTTCTGGAAAAACACACGCTCCGCCTCGTCCGCCTTTAAGAGATTGTCCTGCATCTGGTTGATCTCGTTCTCCAGCTCGTAGAGCTCCTTTACGTTAGTCCCAGTCTCGACTTTCTTAAACTTCTTCTCACCGATTCCCCGGGCTGCTTCGCAGAGACGGCTCACCGGAGTCGAAATACTTCCCGCAACGAACCAGAACAGCACAATGGACACGCCCGCCATCGCTCCCATGATCATGAGCACCAGTCTCGACACCTCATTTAAGATCACGCTGGTATCGTGGATCGGACAGTATAAGAGCACATTCTGGACATGACCGGGCCGGTTCTGACCCACATCCAGAAAATAGAGCATATATTTTGTGTCACCGATGGTCTCCTCCGTGATCTCCCCGCTCTCGAACGCCGGATCATTTCCGGTCATTCTCGTCAGGAACTCCGAGTACATCTGGGTCATCTCCGGCTGGTCATCATAGTTTTTCGGATACAGCACCCGGTACTTGTTTCCGATCACCAGCATCTTCGACTCCCCGGACTCCGTCTGGGCCGCGTTCCGCAGGGCATTTAGGAGACTTCTCCTGTCATCCTGCGCATTTGTCTCGTCCGGCACGTCCAGGTTCCTGTACTCGTCCGCCAATTCCTCCACCGTCTTCACCATCTGCCCCAGGTCACGCTTCGCGTTGTAGTTCATATGTCCGTCCAGCGCATAGCTGAACACGAACCACGCCGCAACCGGGAACGCGATCAGAAGAAGCATCACCGGAAGGAATATCTTCATCCGGATACTTAATTTCATGCCTCTCCTCCACTCGTCAGGCGGAATCCGTAGCCCCATACGGTCTCGATCTTCACGGTGCTCTTCTGGTCCTTCAGTTTCTTCCTGAGACGCTTCACCATGTCATCCACGGCGCGGGTGTCAACTTCCCTGCTGTCCACCTTCCAGAGAGATTTTAACAGGTCATCACGGCTCGCCGCATGTTCCTGGCGCTCCAGCATATGGCACAGGAAGTCGAATTCCAGCGGTGTCAGGGCAAAATCTTCGTCCTTTAACTTCGCGGCACGGCGCTTCGGGTAGAGCTTGATATCCCCGATCTCATAGGAATCCTTCGCCTCTTCCTCCTGTCCGGAGAATGTGTCCACGCGGCGGAATAACGCCTTGACTCTCGTCACAAGTTCCAGCGGCAGGAACGGTTTTACCATGTAATCGTCGCTTCCGAGAGTGATTCCGGTGATCCGGTCTAACGGGGAATCCTTTGCAGAGACAATGATGATCGGAACATGGCTCGTCTTCCGGATCTGGGTGCAGACCGTAAGGCCATCCATCCCCGGCATCATGATATCGAGGATGCAGAGATCCGGCGCTTTTTTCTGGAACGCGTCAAGAAGGGACTCGCCATCCCCGAAGCACTCCACCTCATATCCCTCTTTTTCCAGGAAATTTTCTATCAGAAAACAAATGTTTTTTTCATCATCCGCCACATAGATCAGCTTTGGCATAATTTTCCCTCCTGTATTTCTATTATCTGCCAGAATGCGCAGCCCATTCCGCCGCCTTTCGGCAGTCTGCGTTCCCGAGTTTTAACTTCTTTGTTAACGCCCATTATACCATGCCTTTCCTTGCATGGTAAATACCTGCCGCAGAATTGCCGCACGACCGCCCGGACCCGCGTCTCATTCTAATCATCTGAATATTTTCGATTTCTGCTCCTTCAGCCCGGAACAGAGGACAAAACTTCGCAGAAAATTTTCCGCAAAACTCCTTTTTCCATTGTACTTTTCAGCAAACTGTTGTAAACTAACTCTATATCACAGCGCAGTGCGAAAGAAATGATTTTCCCACTCGCCATCCTAAATTTTCAGAAAGGAAGGAATCTCACATGAATAAAGACCTGGAATTTCTCACCCGCGTGATCGACGAAAAATCCGCGAAGATCCTGGATGCCAACGATAAGATCTGGGAGTATGCCGAGCTGGCGTTCCATGAGACAAAATCGGCTGCCCTGTTAAAATCAATCTTAAAAGAAGAGGGCTTTACCTTGACGGAAGGTGATGCCGGAATCCCGACCTGCTTTACCGGAACCTTCTCCTACGGAACCGGAAAACCTGTGATGGGAATCCTCGGCGAGTACGATGCCCTGTCTTCCCTGAGCCAGAAGGCCGCTGACCCGCACAAGGAACCGTTAAAGGAAGGCGCTCCGGGACATGGCTGCGGTCACTGCGCACTGGGTACCGGCGCTCTCGCAGCTGCCCTGGCTGTCAAGGAATACCTGATCGCCAACAAGAAGGACGGAACCATCATCTACTTCGGCTGCCCGGCTGAAGAAGGCGCAGGTTCCAAGCAGTTCATGGCCCGCGCAGGCATGTTCGACGATGTCGATTTCGTATACTCCTGGCACCCGGCAACAAAGAACGCCGTCGAGTGCAATCACAGCAACGCCATCATGGGCGCAAACTTCTATTTTAAGGGTGTTGCCTCCCATGCAGGCGCAACCCCATACCTCGGAAGAAGTGCCCTGGACGCCGTTGAACTCATGAACGTGGGCTGCAACTACCTGAGAGAGCACATGATCCCGGAAGCGAGGATCCACTACGCTTACATCGATGCCGGCGGAACCGCCCCGAACGTCGTACAGGATCACGCGACGATCCGCTACGAGGTCCGCTCTCCGTGGGTCTACCAGGTAAAAGAGCTCTTCGAGCGCGTAAAAAATGTTGCCCGCGGCGCATCCATCATGACCGATACCACCTTTGAGTGCGAGCTTTCCATGGCGTTCACCGAATATCTTCCAAACAACGCCCTGGCGGCGGTTGCGGACGAGTGTTTACAGGAAGTCGGCGCTCCGAAATGGGATGACGCGGATTACAGGATGGCAAAGGAATTCTTAAATACCTACCCGGCGACCACCCTGGAAAACATCAAATCCCAGATCATTGAGACTTACGGGGAAGACCGCTTAGAGGAGATTCTTGAAAGGCCGCTGGATTCCGAGATCCACCCGTTCAACCCGGATAAGATCAAGCTGACCGCCGGCTCTACAGATGTGGGTGATGTCGGATACGCCGCCCCTACCTTAAATATCAATATTGCCACCGCATGTGTCGGAAATGTCGGACACTCCTGGCAGATGGTTGCCCAGTCCTGCAGCCCGTTAGCCCACAAGGGACTCCTGACCGCAGCAAAAGTCCTGGCTCTCTCCTGCATCCGCACCATGGACCGCCCGGATGTGATCGAAGCCGCAAAGAAAGAACTCCACAAGAGAAACGGTGGACACTATACCTGCCCGCTGCCGGATTCTGTTGAGCCGCCGTTAGATACATACTAAACCGTCGATTCACGGTTCTCCGCAGACTCCATCTTTCACAATTTGAAACTGCTTTATCTGTAAAATCTTGTCTGCGTGAGTTCAGTCTTTCATACAAAAAACGGATATTTTGTTACAGTTCAGCCATGCGCTGGTTTGAATGAGAAAGTGTGTTGCAAGCTTGCTTGCATAAGCACTTTTTCATCCAAATCAGCATATGGTGGAACCACCAAGCTTCTTGTTTTCATGAATATGAAAACAAGAAGATGTAATGGCTGAACTGTAACGATATTTTTCAGTAAGTTGATCAGGGTACATGTTCGTACCCTGATTTTCTGTTATAATGATAATATTTCAATAGCCTGTTCCTATACGGAACTAACCGGAAAGTATAAGCTCTCGACTTAAAATCCATGCTTTATCAGCCACTCAATACAGTGGTTCTACTGTGTATACAAGGGAGGAATGGAACATGAACATACTGATCGCCGCAGATTCCTTTAAGGGAAGCTGCTCTGCCAGACAAGTGACCGATACCATTGAACGTGCCGCAAAAAATGTAATCCCGGATGTGACCATCACAAAGATTCCTGTCGCTGACGGCGGAGAGGGAACCGTTGATGCCTTGGTTGCTGCCATGAAAGGAACAAAAGTCAGCGTTCCTGCCCATGATCCTTTGGGGCGCCCAATAACCGCCGAGTATGGACTTCTCCCGGACGGCAGCGCCGTGATCGAGACCGCTGCGGCGTCCGGACTTACCTTATTAAAACCTGAGGAGCGGGATGCCCTGCACGCGTCCACCTTTGGAACGGGCGAGCTGATCCGTCACGCCCTGGAACATAGAGTTAAAAAGATCATCTTAGGTCTCGGCGGAAGCGCCACCACCGACGGCGGCGCCGGGCTGGCAGGCGCCCTTGGAATCTCGTTTCTCGATAAGGATGGGAAGGAACTGGAACCAGGCGGTGTCCACTTAAGGGAACTTGCCTCGATCTCCACGGATGGGCTTTTGAGGGAAGCCGCCGGATGCGAGTTTTTGGTTGCCTGCGATGTAAAAAATCACCTTTGCGGAGCCCTCGGAGCAGCTACCGTGTTCGGACCTCAGAAAGGGGCTGATGAGGAGCAGGTGAAGATTCTTGACGCGGCGCTCGCTCACTATGCCGCAGTTTTGAAGGATAAACTCCACTGCGCTGCCGCCGACACCGACGGGAGCGGAGCGGCAGGCGGCCTGCTCTGCGGAATTCTCCCGTATTTCCCGGTGACGATCTGCTCGGGAATCGACCTGGTTCTGGATCTCACGGATTTCGATGAGCATGTGAAGCAGGCGGACCTTGTAATTACGGGCGAAGGACGGATTGACTTCCAGTCCGCGCTGGGAAAAGTTCCTGTCGGTGTCGCGGAACGCGCAAAAAAAGTCAGGAATGTTCCGGTGGTTGCCATCGCCGGGGCGAAAGGCGACGGATGCGAAACGCTTTATAATTTCGGGATCGATGCGATCTTCGACACGGTTCCGGGCGTCATGTCGTTGGAGGATGTGATGAGTCATGCGGAGGAGAATCTGCTGAATACTGCAGAGAATGTGCTTAGACTGTTTCAGATTGGAAATATTTTCACTTTCTGAGCCTTTTGGCGGATACTCTTCTGTGTTTTATCTGCCCACAATTTTTTCAAAAAAGGAGACGATTATATATGAAGCTTGTAGTTTTAGATGGATATACAGAAAACCCGGGCGATTTAAGCTGGGACGCGTTAAAAGAATTCGGTGACCTCACCGTCTATGACAGAACTTCCTTCACAGAATCACCTCTGATCACTGAACGTATCGGTGATGCCGAGATTATCATCACAAATAAGACCCCGATCTCCCGTGAGACCATCGACAAGTGTCCGCGTATCAAGCTGATCGCGGCTCTCGCCACCGGCTACAATGTCATCGACTATAACTACGCCGCTGAAAAGGGAATTCCTGTCGTAAATGTTCCGACATACGGAACCGCATCTGTCAGCCAGTTCTCCATCGCTCTTCTCCTTGAGATCTGCCATCACATCGGCCACCATGACAAGACTGTCCATGAAGGAAAATGGGCTGAAAACATTGACTGGTGCTACTGGGACTATCCGCTGATCGAGCTGGAGGGAAAGACCATGGGCATCATCGGCTTCGGGCGCATCGGTCAGGCTGAGGGACGCATCGCGAAAGCTCTCGGCATGAACGTCATCGCCTATGACCTCTACCCGAATGAATCCGGCCGCGCGATCGCGGATTACGTTACCCAGGATGAGCTTTTCGCGAAGGCTGACGTGATCTCCCTGCACTGCAATCTGACACCGGAAAACGCAGGACTCATCAACCGGGAAAATATCGCGAAAATGAAGGACGGCGTGATTCTTCTGAACAATGCCCGCGGGCAGCTTGTCAACGAGGTGGACCTCGTAGAAGCGCTTGCTTCCGGCAAAGTCGCTGCCGCCGGTCTCGATGTCGTTTCCACTGAGCCGATCAAGGCTGACAACCCGCTCTTAAAAGCTCCAAACTGCATCATCACCCCGCATATTTCATGGGCTCCGAAGGAAAGCCGCAGGCGGATCATGGACTGCACTGTGGAGAATATCCGGGCGTTCTTAAACGGAAAACCGGTTCATGTAGTGAACATGAAATAATTTTGACTGGGCATATCAGGCTTTTTAGCGCCACTGTGTCACAGGAAATTATCTGGAATTTCCTGTGACATTTCATTTCAAAAATTCCTGTCGTCATTTGCTATCCAGGAGAAAGGAAATGTTCCGTTCCTTACGATACTGAACTACATTTAAAATTATGAATGAATCGATCCACAAATATTTCCGCGTCGGTGCGCTCCAATGGATGAGTTTTCCCGACAAAGCCTCCCTCGTGGAACCGGCTCCATACGCGGCAAAATTCGGCGCCGAGATGCGGATGACCCACAACAATTTCGGTCTTCTCGTAGATCTCTCCCACATCCCGGTCACCCATGAGACCAGCCAGTTCGTCTTCCGCACGCTCCGCCCTTACATCACCCATTTAAAAATACGTTCCATCCCGGTGTGCCAGCGGTTCTTTCTAAGCTCTGGATGAAAGAATCGTACCTGCCGTAGATGGAACGTATTTTTTCGCTTTCTAGTCGTTCTACTTATTTTTTCTTTCTGGATTTTTCGCACGTCAAGTGCATAAATTTGTTAAACAATTGCAATTGTTTATCTATTTTCTTCCTTCTCCGCGCTTCTCACCGTATTCACCATATACCGGATGACTTCCACCGGGTAATCTCCGACCGCAGTCTCCCCTGTCACCATGATTGAAGCAGCGCCATCCATCACAGCATGGAAGATATCATTTACCTCCGCACGGGTCGGGACAGGGCTGCGCTCCATGGAGGCCAGCATCTGGGTCACTACCATGAACGGCTTTCCCGCCGCCCGGCACTTCTCGGAGATCTGGCGCTGGACACCCGGAAGGTCCCAGAGATGAACGGCATTTCCAAGGTCACCCCTGGCGATCACGATCTCATCCGCCGCCGGAAGAAGTTTCTCCAGTTTCCGGACGCCATCCATGTTTTCGATCTTCGCGAAGAGCCTGATATCCTCCGCTCCCGCCTCCCGAAGCACCTCTTTTACGCGCTCCAAATCACTGTGATCTCTCACAAATGGCTGCATGACACCGGTCACGCCCATCTCGTTTGCGATCTTAATGTTTGCAAGGTCAGAATTTGTCAGCGTCGGCGGATAGATCTTCGCGCCCGGAAGAGCCGCACTCTTTCTGCTCTTTAGGAGACCGCCCCAGAGGACCTTTGCGAAATAACGCTTTTCCTGAGTGTTTTCTCCACCATTCTCGGTCACATTTTCCGCTTTTTCCACAATTTTTAAATGGATCTTCCCATCGTCCAGAAGAACTTCCTGACCCGGAATCAGGTATGGGAAGGTGAGTTCCGGCAGCATGATCTTCGCATACTCTCCAGGTGCTTTCACATGGTCACGTTTATTTTGGGACCGATCAGCGTTTCCAGAACCTTTTCCAAATGTATTTTTCTCAGCTGGTATTTTCTCGATATCTTTATTTTCAGATTTCTGTGCGATTTCTTTTCTATCTGCCCCACTTACTGAGGAATCCTTCACTTTTTCTGGGATTCCGCATATCTCTACAATGTCCCCATTCTTCAACGAAACAGGCTCAGAGATGGTTCCAGTTCGCAGTTCCGGTCCCTGAAGGTCCACGAGAAGCTGCGGTTTTACCCCGCATTTTTCTGCTGCGCGCTTCATCTTTCCAATCAGATCCCCTGACTCTGCGAGCGTAACATGGGACAGGTTCAGCCGCATTCCTGTCATTCCCAGTGAAAACATCTCCGCCAGCACCTTCTCGCTTGCGCACGCCGGTCCCAGCGTTCCGTATATATTCACCATCTAAACGTCCTCCTGATCCTTATTCTTCCTCAAGCATATCATAAGGCGGCGGGATTGTCATCCAGTTTCCCGGCGGGAAGAACTTTTCCCGACTTTCCTGGCTACAGAACCTGCCACCGGCAGCTTTTTCCAGATGCATGGCAATATAAAAGGTGCGCCAGACCTTTTTTCTCTGTCCGCCACACCTTCTTTTATCGAAGATCCCATTCTTTATTTATCTTTCAAAAACCTTAAACCTGGATTCTATCCGCAACTTCACATCCGATCGCGACTCTGCACATGTCATTTCCAATGATCATCCAGTCATTGTTCCGTAGGATCACATCGATCGGGTTTCCCTCGCAGAAATCGTGGCGATGAAGAAAATCCATCACCTTCTGGTTTCCGAGCATCCACTTAATTGTATAACGTTCCCCTGATTTTGCCGTTGATAAAGCCTGCATAATAACGCCCCCTGATCCTATGCTTTACAATTGTTTTATCGGATATTATCTGTAAATTTATATGAATTTATTCATTTTGTATCTTCTTTTTATAGAATACTCCTCAAACTATTGGTTAGTCAAGCGTAAAATCAGTTAGGTGCATGTAATCTTTTCGTCTACGGCAAAATCACAAATTCGGTACTGCTAACATAGCATATATTATTTTTGTAACAGAAAAACCCGCAGAACAAAGTTCTGCGGGCATCTTGCGCTTGGACACAAATATCTCACGGAGATACTATATTTATTTTTTCGGTGCAAAGCACCTCGGTATTAGATTCGTTGATTACTCGATGATTGTAGCAACTCTACCGGAACCAACAGTTCTGCCGCCCTCACGGATAGCGAAACGAAGACCCTGCTCCATAGCTACCGGATGGATAAGCTCGATTGTCATCTCAACGTTGTCGCCCGGCATGCACATCTCTGTACCTTCCGGAAGCTCGCAAACGCCTGTAACGTCTGTTGTTCTGAAGTAGAACTGCGGACGATAGTTGTTGAAGAACGGTGTATGACGGCCGCCCTCGTCTTTAGTAAGAACGTAAACCTGAGCTGTGAATTTCTTGTGGCACTTTACAGAACCCGGTTTAACAAGGCACTGTCCTCTCTGGATTTCAGTTCTCTGAACACCACGAAGAAGAGCACCGATGTTATCACCAGCCTGAGCCTGATCAAGAAGTTTACGGAACATCTCGATACCAGTTACAACTGTCTTACGAGTCTCCTCGTGGATACCAACGATCTCAACCTCATCGTTGAGTTTAAGAGTACCACGCTCTACACGGCCTGTAGCAACTGTACCACGACCTGTGATTGTGAATACATCCTCGATCGGCATAAGGAACGGCTTATCTGTGTCACGAACCGGGTCCGGAATGTAGCTGTCAACAGCGTCCATAAGCTCCATAACCTTGTCGCCCCACTCGCCCATCGGATCCTCAAGAGCCTTAAGAGCAGAACCCTGGATGATCGGAGTGTCGTCGCCCGGGAACTCATACTCGTTAAGAAGATCTCTGATCTCCATCTCTACGAGCTCAAGAAGCTCCGGATCGTCAACCATATCGCACTTGTTCATGAATACTACGATGTACGGTACGCCTACCTGACGGGAAAGCAGGATGTGCTCTCTTGTCTGAGCCATAACACCATCAGTAGCAGCTACAACGAGGATAGCACCATCCATCTGAGCAGCACCAGTGATCATGTTCTTTACATAGTCAGCATGGCCTGGGCAGTCAACGTGTGCATAGTGTCTCTTCTCTGTCTCGTACTCAACGTGTGCAGTAGAGATAGTGATTCCACGCTCTCTCTCTTCCGGAGCTTTATCGATGTTCTCGAAATCTGTAGCTGTATTACCTGCAACTCTTGCTGCAAGAACTTTTGTGATTGCTGCTGTTAATGTTGTTTTACCATGGTCAACGTGTCCAATGGTACCAATGTTACAATGCGGTTTGGTTCTGTCAAACTTAGCTTTTGCCATTTTAAAACGTCCTCCTTAATTTTGCGCCCATTGGGCTATCATATTTAACTTAGGCTGAATACTATTATATTCTATTCGAAAAATTTTTTCAAGCCTATTCTTGCTATATGCAAGAGGAAACCGGAAATAATCCCGTGGGATTATTTCGCAGCGCCCTTTCTCTCAGCGATGATCTTCTCCTGAACGCTCTTCGGTACCTGCTCGTATTTCTCGAAGAACATGGAGTAGTTACCACGACCCTGTGTTCTGGAACGAAGGTCTGTGGAGTAGCCGAACATCTCAGCAAGCGGAACATATGCTTTAACCATCTTGCCGCCGCCGATATCTTCCATACCCTCGATACGTCCACGACGTGCGTTAACGTCACCGATAACGTCGCCCATGTACTCCTCAGGCATTGTAACCTCTACCTTCATGATCGGCTCAAGAAGTACCGGGTTACCTTTCGCCATAGCATCCTTGAATGCCATGGAACCAGCGATGTGGAATGCCATCTCGGAAGAGTCGACCTCATGGTAAGATCCATCATATACATCTGCAGCTACGCCGAGTACCGGGAATCCGCCAAGGATACCGGCCTTTGTAGCCTCTTCGATACCTTCGCCGACAGCCGGAATGTATTCCTTCGGAATAGCACCGCCGACAACGGAAGAAGTGAACTTGAATGTTTCTTCGCCGTTCGGATCCATCGGTGTGAAGTGTACTTTACAGTGACCGTACTGTCCACGACCACCAGACTGCTTCGCGTACTTGCTGTCTACGTCAACAGCCTTAGTCATTGTCTCTTTATAAGCAACCTGCGGAGCACCAACGTTAGCCTCTACCTTGAATTCACGAAGGAGACGGTCAACGATGATTTCCAGATGCAGCTCACCCATACCGGAGATGATGGTCTGGCCTGTTTCTGTATCAGTATGAACACGGAATGTCGGGTCCTCTTCAGCAAGCTTTGCAAGAGCCTCGCCCATCTTATCCTGTCCGGCTTTTGTCTTCGGCTCGATTGCGATATCGATAACCGGCTCCGGGAATACCATGGACTCAAGGATTACCGGATGCTGCTCGTCACAAATTGTATCACCAGTTGTTGTGGACTTGAATCCAACTGCAGCGGCGATATCACCGGAGTAAACCTTGTCAAGCTCGTGTCTCTTGTTCGCATGCATCTGAAGGATACGGCCAACACGCTCTTTTTTATCTTTTGTTGCGTTTAATACGTAGGAACCGGAGTTCATTGTTCCGGAGTAAACACGGAAGAATGCAAGTTTACCTACGAACGGGTCTGTCATGATCTTGAATGCAAGTGCGGAGAACGGCTCATCATCGGAAGAATGACGAACTACTTCGTTGCCCTCAAGGTCAACGCCCTTGATCGGCGGGATGTCAAGCGGAGACGGCATGTACTCGATGATCGCATCAAGGAGCTTCTGTACGCCTTTGTTTCTGTATGCTGTACCGCAGCATACCGGAATTGCCTGACACTCGCAGGTTGCTTTACGAAGAACCTTCTTCATCGCATCAACGGTCGGCTCCTCACCCTCAAGATACTGCATCATGAGGTCATCATCGAGCTCGCAGATCTTCTCAACGAGTTCGCTGTGGTAAAGCTCTGCATCATCTGCCATATCTTCCGGAATGTCTGTTACGGAGATATCATCGCCCTTATCATCATTGTAGATGTAAGCCTTCATCTCGAAGAGGTCGATGATTCCCTTGAACTCGTCTTCCTTACCGATCGGGAGCTGGATGCAGATCGCGTTCTTGCCAAGTCTTGTACGGATCTGATCTACACAGCCGTAGAAGTTTGCACCAAGGATATCCATCTTGTTGATGAATGCCATTCTCGGTACGTTGTAGGTATCAGCCTGACGCCATACGTTCTCGGACTGCGGCTCTACACCACCCTTTGCACAGAAAACGCCAACAGCGCCATCAAGTACACGGAGGGAACGCTCAACCTCAACAGTGAAGTCTACGTGGCCTGGTGTATCGATGATGTTGATACGGTGCTCAAGTGCGCCAGCCTTCGGCTTTGTCTTTTCCTGAAGTGTCCAGTGACAAGTCGTAGCTGCGGATGTGATCGTGATACCTCTCTCCTGCTCCTGCTCCATCCAGTCCATGGTAGCTGTACCTTCGTGAGTATCACCGATCTTATAGTTAATACCAGTATAATAAAGGATACGCTCTGTCGTTGTTGTCTTACCAGCATCGATATGAGCCATGATTCCGATATTTCTGGTTCTCTCTAACGGATATTCTCTTCCAGCCAAGGATTTTTCCTCCTATTAGAATCTGTAGTGAGCAAATGCCTTGTTAGCCTCAGCCATCTTATGCATTTCCTCTTTCTTCTTTACAGATGCGCCAGTGTTGTTAGCTGCATCCATAATCTCGTTTGCAAGTCTCTCTACCTGGGTCTTCTCGCTTCTCTTACGGGAATAGAGAGTGATCCAGCGAAGGCCTAATGCCTGTCTTCTCTCCGGCTTAACCTCGATCGGTACCTGGTATGTTGCACCACCGATACGTTTTGCCTTAACTTCGAGAACCGGCATGATGTTGTTCATAGCCTCTTCAAATACTTCTACAGCGTCCTTACCGGTCTTTTCAGCGACCTCTTCGAAAGCGCCGTAAACAATTTTCTGAGCAACGCCCCTCTTACCATCAAGCATGATGTTGTTGATCAGCTTGGTTACAACTTTGTTGCTGTAAAGCGGGTCTGCTAATACGTCTCTTTTCTGAGTATGTCCTTTACGTGGCACGTTACTTCCCTCCTTAATTATAAAAATTATATCATCGGTACTCACATGTTTCCATAAAATGTGTTCGCGCGCGGTTTTCTATCTATCTCCTGCAACCACAGGTCAAATACCACCGGCACTAATATGCGTTGTACGCATTCACTTTATTCCTGTTAGTGATCCCTATGCGGTTGTTCAAGTTTCTATCGACCGCCACTTAAGACGGGAAACTCGAACTCCGCTTCGCTACGTTTGAGTAGCAATAATTGCTTCGCAATTATTTTTTATCTTTCGGTCTCTTTGCGCCGTACTTGGAGCGAGCCTGTCTTCTGTTGGCAACGCCTGCAGTATCAAGAGTACCTCTGATGATGTGGTATCTGGTACCCGGAAGGTCCTTAACACGACCACCACGGATCAGAACAACGGAGTGCTCCTGAAGGTTATGTCCCTCACCCGGGATATAGCTTGTTACTTCAATACCGTTGGAAAGACGTACTCTGGCAATCTTTCTAAGAGCGGAGTTCGGCTTCTTAGGAGTTGCAGTCTTAACAGCTGTGCACACACCTCTCTTCTGCGGAGCAGATGTATCTGTGGCTTTCTTATGAAGGGAATTGTATCCTTTCTGGAGTGCCGGAGCTGTAGATTTCTTTACAGATGTCTCTCTACCTTTTCTTACTAACTGGTTAAATGTTGGCATTCTTTTCACCTCCTGTGATATTGACTGTTGGTTGCTGCTTATCAGCCTTTATGCGCACAAAAAACGGGACGTACCCGATGCACGCCCCATTATTATATACAGAGTTTTTCTGCATGTCAAGGAGAAACCTTAAATTTTCTTTGAAAATACGGCGTTTTTCGACTATGACACGCCTGGGTGAGTTGTCTCAAATTCTTCTCTTGTGATTTTGACAGGTTTGGCCTGTTTTTCTCCTTCCGGGAGACTACTCTCCAAGACAGAACATGTCCACGGTCACATCGGCGAGAAGATTTCCCTTTTCATCCGTCACTTCGCTGCGTACGATGGTGATGGATCTGCCGCGGCGGATCAGGATGCCTTTTGCATAGACCGTTCCTTCCGATACGTTCCGGATAAAGTTTATATGGGCGCTCTGGGTCACATATTTTCTTCCGTCGGCTCTGGCCGTGAGGCCTGTTACCACATCTGCCAGAGCATAGAGCATTCCGCCATGGACCATGCCCATCAGGTTTGTCACGCCGTGAGTGATCTTCATACTGATCTCACTGCATTCCGGGGAGATCTTTTCAATCTTCATATTGGTATATCCCATAAATGGATTGTGTTTTACATACTCGTCCGGGTCGAGGACGTTCCATGTTTCTTTCATGACTTTTTCCTCCTTCTGCGTTCCGGCAGTGTCAATAATCCCATCGCACAGCCGGTCCGGAATAGATTTTTGCCCGCAACTGCAAAGGTACTGAACTGTTACAAGCACTGTATATTTTCAGACAGGATTTTACCATACCGGAAATTTTCATGCAAGACCCCCGATGCGATTTAGTCCACATCCGATACACATTCTGGAACGATACCGCTCCCGGGCTGAACCGTTACAAATCTCTTTCGATCCTGAGGGAGACCGCATCTGCGGTCTCCTCTTTTAATCTATCCTTCGTTAGGGATTGGGTGCCAGAAGTCCAGCCGTTCTCAGATTTGCAAGTAATTCATTAAACTGATTCACCACGTTCTCCGAGTCTGTGGCATTTGCCACCGGAGCGGCCGCTGTCACTGTCCCTGCGGGACCTGTCGGACCGGTTGGCCCCTGTGGACCCATCGCACCTGTCGCTCCCACTGCTCCTGCCGGACCCATCGGGCCCATCGGACCTGTCGCTCCCACTGCTCCTGCCGGACCTATCGGACCCATCGGACCTGTCGCTCCCACTGCTCCTGCCGGACCCATCGGGCCCATCGGACCTGTCGCTCCCACTGCTCCTGCCGGACCCATCGGGCCTATCGGGCCTGTCGCTCCCACTGCTCCTGCCGGACCCATCGGGCCCATCGGACCTGTCGCTCCCGGCGCTCCTGCCGGACCCATCGGGCCCATCGGGCCTGTCGCTCCCGGCGCTCCGTCAAATCCCGGAAACCCCTGTGGACCTCTCGGCCCTTCAGGCCCCGGGCATCCCTGAGGGCCTCTCGGACCCTGCGGTCCCCGGCAGCAGCAGGTTCCGTGTCTCCAGCCATATCCCCAGCCGCTTCCGCAATTTCCGCCACAGCCGCCTCTTCTGTTTCCTCCGCAGCCACAATTTCCACCGCAGCCACCTCTTCCATCTCCGCCACAGCCCTGCGTTCCGTCCCAGCGGTCTCTTCCATCTCCGCCACAGCAACAGTTCCCATCCCAGTGTCCTCTCTCGTCTCCGCCCCGGCAGCTCTCTGCTCTGCAGTCCTCGTTCTCCCAGAAATCATATCCACAATTACGCATGATCAATTCCCCTTTCAGCATATTTTCCTGGCGGACATCCCATACAGGTTGTTCGCTTACTATAATCTATGCTGCCCGTCCGAAACTGCTACTTCTGCGATTTTTTGTCCAAAACTCCGGCTGTCACCTCTCTGTCTCCGTTCAATTTGCTGCGCTTTTCTTTTCTCAAAATATTTCCTGTTTAACTGGCATGTCTCCGTCCCCGGCCGGCACCTCTCCGCCAGTTCATTATACCGTTCCGCCGTTTTCCATTCCCCCAGCCTGTCATAGCAGACACATATCTGCAGATATGGAACATATCCCCGGCACTCCGGCATCACAAAACCGTCCTCCCCGGTCCACCTTCCGGTCTGAACTGCCTGCCCGTACCAGAAAATTGCGTCGCGATAGCGCCCGGCCGAAAAGAACCACCATCCGAGATCACAGCAAAGCTCCGGCTTCGGGATCCCCTCAGAAAGTCCGGAAAGCAGAAACTTTAGTGCCCGGTCCCGGTCCCCGATCCGGTACATACAGTACGCCCCATGCCTGCAGGCATCCACCCGGTCTTCCCGCCAGCCATCCGGCAGTTCCAGATATTCCGAAAATACAGAAACAGCATCCCGATACCTTCTGTGGTAATATAATTCCTTTCCGTAATAATACTGATCCCGCGGAGATAGTTTCCCCTTCTCCCGGAGCATCTGCTCAAATATCCGAAGATTCCTGTCCGGATCCCCTATCCCCACTTTCCGGTGCTCGATCATGATATCTTCCCGCACTACTTTCCCAAAGGGTTCCACCGCCTCATGGATGCGCCCTTTCCACACTGCTTTTCCGCACCGTCTTAAAAGGCGTTCTCTATAAAAGAAAAATGACGGTGCGCCATCCCCGTCATATCCAACCGCGTATTTCATCATCACTACATCCGGCCGTTCCATATCCAGCCGTCTTTTCAGATCCATCAGTTTTCTCCACTCTTCCTGCCTTATCACATCATCTGCATCCAGCCAGAACAGGTAATCCCCCGTTCCCCTGGAAAAAGCAAAATTTCTCGCCGCTGCAAAGTCATCCTTCCATTTAAAATCATAAACCTTGTCCGTAAAAGAAAATGCGATCTCCTTCGTCCGGTCCGTAGATCCCGTGTCCACAATTATGATCTCATCCGCAAATCCCTGCACGCAGGCCAGGCATCTTCCGAGGACCTTTTCCTCATTGCGCACGATCATGCATAGGCTGATGGATACCATAATCTCTCCCTCTTTGTCCTGTTTCTTCTATCTTAATATATGAGAGATGCTCCAATCTGCTATTCTCCCAGACGCAGTAACGGGCAGATCTCATTACAGTTGAAACTCCATTTCTGCAAAGCCTGCCGCTTCCATCTGTGAACAGGGATTTCCTGTGGCACAAAAAGGCGCTGATCTGCCATGACCTCTCAGCCATACGCAAACCAGCGCCCATTTACACTTCACTTTTTAACGAGCCAGACCGGTTCCGATTCTACTGCCCCTATTCCGCATCTGCCACATAAGCCACAGCAATATCTTCGTAGCCATCTGTAGATGGGATCTCAAAATAAACTTCCTTGCCCGGATTCTTATATGTCATATTGATATCCATCTTATAGTTCATCTCATCAGCTTCGGATGTTGTATGATCTGTGACACTCATTCCGTAGTCCATAAACATCTTCATAGCCTCGCAATAGCCATCTTTGTTGACCGTCATCTCGCCGTTCGACTCATTGATCTTCATGTCCAGAGTGACCCCAAGCTCCTCGTAGGTCTCTGCGGTCGCGCTGGTAACTGCGGTCAGGATCTCGTTGATCTTCTGGTCATCAATAGTAAATGCAAGTTTCCTTGTGTCACCGCTTGTATACATTCTCAAGCCTTTGACAACATCCGTATCCAGATCCATGTTGATCTGTGTGGCCTGAGCTTTCGCAGCTTCCAGATCCATGGCCTGCCTGTACTTGATGCCCATAGTGTTCACATACATGTATCCGTCTGTGTAGAACATATCGATCGGCACTGCGGTTCCAAGCGTATCCGCGGTACCCTTGCATACAAACTGCATGTCTCCGTTCGCGTCCTCTTTCATCATCAGCTTCATATTCATGGACATATCAATATTCTGTCCGAGATAAGACATGGTGATCGTATAGTCCACATCGATATTCGCGCTCGGGAGAGACTCGCTAAGCTGCTGTGCTTCCTCATAGACCTTCAGCGCCTCCGGATCGTTCTCCGCGACAGCGGTCGGAACTGCCTTTACCTGGGTAACACCATTTACGCTCCAGGCACCATTTTTGTCGATCTCATATCCGTCCGCATGACCCGTATTTGTCTGCGCATATCCGGCATTCATCTGCAGATAACCGGAATTTCCAAAATAATAGCACTGTGCCCAGCCATCATGATCACCATCGATCCAGTCCCAGCCGTTCCGGCAGTAGGAACCGTCATCGTTCTCATACCACCTGCCGTTCATATCCTCGTGCCATTCTCCCGCGAATGCTGGGAAGGACAGTGCCATTGCTAACGGCATCGCTGCAGTAAGGATCATTTTCCACTTTTTCATAAGAGAGACCTCCTTAAAATTCAACAACCGCGTCGGTCATCTGCACAAGTTTCCAGATGCCGGAGCGCCTGTTCTGTCACCCATCTGCCCACATACTTCCGTGAGTTCCATATCTCAAGTATAGCAGTTCAACCATGCAATCGCAAACCCTTTTTCCTGTAGACTTCTTACGTTTTCTTTAACTGCAAAAATCCGGCAAAGCGCTTCTGCACACTCTGCCGGATTCAATCTTTTTTCTTTATTCCAGATATGACTGCTCTGCCTGTATGACTGCGTAATAATCATCCCATTTCTCTGAGATCAGTTTCTCGATCCCCTGTTTTACCTCTTCGTTCGTTTTCCCATACTGGAATGGGACCACCGCATCGAAGATCAGGTTCGTATGGGTTGGACCCTGGATCATGCGGAAATCATGGATGGTGACGCCCGGAAAATGTTCGTTGATCATGTCAACAACTTCCTTTTTTGTCTCATTGATCGCCTCGTTATTCACCACGATCGGATCCATGTGGATCACGGCCTCACAGCCAAGTTTTTCCTTCAATTCTTTCTCGATCCGATCGATCACATCGTGGATCTCGAAGATATCGCAATCCCCGGACACTTCCCCGTGAAGGGAGATCATGCGTCTCCCCGGGCCGTAATCGTGGACCACTAGATCATGGATCCCAAGGATCTCAGGATGAGCCATAACGATCGTCCTGATCTCATTTACAAATTCTCTGGAAGGCGGTTCTCCGAGAAGCGGATTCAGGGTATCCTTCGCCGCGCCAAATCCTGCATACAATACAAAGCATGCCACAAGGCAGCCACACCATCCATCGATACTAATGCCTGTCACATGGGCCACAGCCATGGAGATCAGAACCGCCGTTGTCGCGATGGAATCGCTCATACTGTCCATAGCCGTCGCTTTCATTGTCTCCGACTGGATCTTTTTGCCGACTGTCCGATTGTAAAAGCACATGTATCCCTTTACACAGATGGAGACCACAAGGATCCCCACCGCCAGAGCACCAGTCTCCACCGGCTCCGGATGAAAGATCTTCTCTATGGAAGTTTTGAAAAGCTCGATTCCCATGAGAATGATGACCATGGAAACTCCAAATCCGGAGACATACTCGATGCGCCCGTGTCCAAAGGGGTGATCCGCGTCAGCCTTCATGCCGGAAAATTTAAATCCCACAAGAGATATAAAGGATGATCCTGCATCTGACAGGTTATTGAATGCATCCGCCGTAATAGCGATGGATCCACTGATCACACCCGCCAGATATTTTCCGGCAAACAGAAATACATTGAGCGCGATGCCCACAATACTGCAGAGCATGCCGTAGGCACGGCGCACATCGCTGTTCCCGAATTGATCTCTGTTTTTAATAAATAAGCCGGACAGTATCGTAATCATGTAAAACACCTCCATCGGTCCGCACACTTGCCGCGCCAAGCCAAAAATCAAGAAATTGTAATTCAGGTCTTCTCACATTCAGCACAGAAAGCCCATCGGCCCGCCGAATCGTTACAAGTTGCTTTCTTCTAACCATCTGTATACTCAAACAGCGAGGAAAAACATGATCTTTCATGTTCTCCTCGCTGTTCTTATATGCCTCAGCATACGGAAAAGTTCCTGTTTCCAGAAAGCTTTCCGATATATTTATTTGTCAAAATACCGATCACTCATCGACATCCTGTGTATCATCCTCGTTGAGAATGATTTTATCTGCTTCCTCAAGCGGAGCATCCGTCTCCTCCTGCGGCTCTTCAGCAACCGGTGCTTCCTGCTCCTGGATCTTATCCTCGATCTCGCCTGTGCTGAGCTTGATATTGCGGTAACGCTTCATTCCGGTACCAGCCGGGATCAGCTTACCGATAATAACATTCTCTTTCAGACCGATCAGGTGATCGACCTTACCGTTGATCGCAGCCTCAGTAAGAACCTTTGTGGTCTCCTGGAAGGATGCGGCGGATAAGAAGGAATCGGTTGCAAGGGATGCCTTTGTGATACCGAGCATGACCTGTTTGCCCTCTGCCGGCTGTTTGCCTGCAGCGATGAGCTCCTCGTTCATCTCGTTGAAATCAAGAACATCCATGGATACGCCCGGAAGAACGTCGGAATCGCCGCTCTCCTCGACACGGATCTTCTTTAACATCTGACGCACGATCATCTCGATATGCTTATCGTTGATCTCTACACCCTGTAAGCGGTAAACACGCTGTACCTCACGGATCATGTAATCCTGTACGGCACGAACGCCCTTAACCTTTAACAGGTCGTGCGGGTTGATGCTACCCTCTGTAAGAACGTCGCCGGCCTCGAGAACCTGTCCGTCCGCAACTTTGATTCTGGAACCATAGGGGATCAGATAAGTCTTGGAGTTTCCTGTCTCCTGGTCCGTAACGATGATCTCACGTTTTTTCTTTGTATCTTTAATTGTAACAACACCACCGAATTCAGCGATGATCGCAAGTCCCTTCGGGCGTCTGGCCTCGAAAAGCTCCTCGACACGGGGAAGACCCTGTGTGATATCGCCGCCGGCAACACCGCCGGAGTGGAATGTACGCATGGTCAGCTGTGTACCAGGCTCACCGATGGACTGTGCGGCAATGATACCAACAGCCTCTCCGACCTGTACCGGTTGGCCTGTCGCCATGTTTGCGCCGTAGCACTTGGAGCAGACACCGATATGGCACTTACATGTCAGGACTGTACGGATCTTAACAGTATTTCTGCCGAGCTTCTCAAGAACCTTGATAACGGCTGCGGCACGTTTCGGTGTACACATATGGTTAGCCTTAACAACAACTTCTCCGGTATCCGGATCTGTGATCGTCTCAGCGATATATCTGCCTGTCAATCTCTCCTGCAGCGTCTCGATGGTCTCTTTACCGTCCGTAAAGCCCTCGATCTCCATGTACGGGATCGTTCCCTTGCTTTCACAGCAGTCTGTCTCACGGATGATAAGGTCCTGGGATACGTCAACAAGACGTCTTGTCAGGTAACCGGAGTCGGCTGTACGAAGAGCGGTATCGGACATACCTTTTCTCGCACCATGTGCGGAGATGAAGTACTCAAGTACGTCAAGACCTTCACGGAAGTTGGACTTGATCGGGAGTTCGATCGTGTGACCGGTCGTATCCGCCATGAGTCCTCGCATACCGGCAAGCTGCTTGATCTGCTTATCGGAACCACGGGCTCCGGAGTCCGCCATCATGAAGATGTTGTTGTATTTATCAAGACCTGTCAGAAGGTCATGTGTCAGCTGGTCATCGGTTGCTTTCCATACATCGATAACTTCTTTGTAACGCTCTTCCTCTGTGATAAGACCACGGCGGAAGTTCTTAGCGATACGGTCAACGGTAGCTTCTGCGTCTGCGAGGAGCTGCTTCTTTGTTGCCGGGACAGTCATATCGGAAATAGATACGGTCATAGCTGCTCTTGTGGAGTACTTGTAACCGATCGCCTTGATATCGTCCAGGGTGATCGCTGTCTGGATCGCTCCGTGTGTATTGATGACTTTCTCGAGGATCTGCTTTAACTGTTTCTTCTTTACGAGGAAATCGATCTCCGGCTTTAACTCGTTGCCCGGGATCGTTCTGTCTACAAATCCAAGATCCTGCGGGATGATCTCGTTGAAGAGGATACGTCCGACAGTTGTATCAACGATACCAGTCATGGTTCTTCCATCCGGAAGAGTCTTTGTCACACGGACTTTGATTCTTGCGTGAAGAGTAACGGCACCGTTCTCATATGCAAGAAGTGCTTCGTTCGGGCTCTTAAAGAACATTCCCTCGCCCTTTGCGCCCGGTCTCTCCTGTGTCAGATAATAGATACCGAGGACCATATCCTGGGAAGGAACGGCTACCGGACCACCATCGGACGGTTTTAACAGGTTGTTCGGGGAGAGGAGAAGGAAACGGCACTCTGCCTGAGCTTCCATGGTAAGCGGAAGGTGGACCGCCATCTGGTCTCCATCGAAGTCCGCGTTGAATGCGGTACAAACAAGCGGATGAAGCTTGATCGCCTTACCTTCTACAAGGATCGGCTCGAACGCCTGAATACCAAGACGGTGAAGAGTAGGAGCACGGTTTAACATAACCGGATGCTCTTTGATCACATCCTCAAGCACATCCCAGACCTCTGTCTGGAGACGCTCAACCATCTTCTTCGCGTTCTTGATGTTGTGCGCGGTTCCGTTAGCAACGAGTTCCTTCATAACAAACGGTTTGAAGAGCTCGATCGCCATCTCCTTCGGAAGACCGCACTGATAGATCTTAAGTTCCGGTCCAACGACGATAACAGAACGTCCGGAATAGTCAACTCGTTTACCGAGAAGGTTCTGACGGAAACGTCCCTGTTTACCCTTTAACATATCGGAAAGGGACTTTAACGCACGGTTTCCAGGGCCTGTAACCGGTCTTCCGCGTCTGCCGTTATCGATCAGGGCATCAACGGCCTCCTGAAGCATTCTCTTCTCGTTGCGGACGATAATATCCGGAGCACCGAGCTCAAGAAGTCTTGCAAGACGGTTGTTACGGTTGATGATTCTTCTGTATAAGTCGTTTAAGTCGGATGTCGCGAAACGTCCGCCGTCAAGCTGAACCATCGGACGGATATCCGGCGGGATAACCGGAATCACATTCATGATCATCCACTCCGGTCTGTTTCCGGAGCTGCGGAATGCATCTACGACCTCAAGGCGTTTGATGATTCTCGCTCTCTTCTGGCCGGATGCCTCCTGAAGAGCTTTTCTAAGCTCTTCGGAGTCCTTATCCAGATCGATATTCTTTAAAAGTTCCTGAACAGCCTCAGCACCCATTCCCACACGGAATGTGCCGTAGCCATACTTTTCAACAGCATCGCGGTACTCTTTCTCAGAAAGGACCTGCTTTAACTGAAGACCGGTGTTTCCGGCATCCAGAACGATATAGGAAGCGAAGTACAGGACTTTCTCGAGGACTCTCGGAGAGATATCCAGGATCAGGCCCATACGGCTCGGAATACCTTTAAAATACCAGATATGGGATACCGGAGCGGCAAGCGCGATGTGTCCGATACGTTCACGGCGGACGCTGGATTTTGTTACCTCAACGCCGCAGCGGTCACAGATAACACCTTTATATCTGATTTTCTTGTATTTACCACAATGACACTCCCAGTCCTTGGTCGGTCCAAAGATTCTCTCACAGTACAGACCGTCTTTCTCCGGCTTTAAGGTTCTGTAGTTGATGGTCTCCGGTTTCTTAACCTCACCATGGGACCATTCCAGAATCTTTTCCGAAGAGGCAAGTCCGATACGGATCGCGTCAAATGTCATCGGCTGATAAGTTTCATTTGTCTCAGGCATGAACGGTACTCCCTTCTAATTATTTGTCGTCATCCTCGGTATAATCGTCATCGACATAGTCGTCTTTGGCACCGTCGTTTGTATAGTCATCTTCTTCCACATTAACGAGCTCGTCGCCCTTGAATTCCTGTTTCTGGAATCCATAGTCGGATAAGTCTTCCTTATCGTTGTAACGGCGGTCTCCCTCGATGATGGAACGAAGGTCATAGTTGGTATCGGAGTAGTCGATATTCTCAGACATATCGACCTCTTCACCGTTGTCACGCAACACTCTTACGTCCAGTCCGAGAGACTGTAACTCTTTTAAGAGTACCTTGAAGGACTCCGGAATACCCGGCTCCGGAATGTTCTCGCCCTTGATGATCGCCTCGTAGGTCTTTACACGTCCTACAACGTCATCGGACTTCACAGTCAGGATCTCCTGAAGGGTGTAAGCCGCACCGTAAGCCTCAAGAGCCCAAACCTCCATCTCACCGAAACGCTGTCCGCCGAACTGTGCTTTACCACCTAACGGCTGCTGTGTTACCAGTGCGTATGGACCTGTGGAACGGGCATGGATCTTATCATCAACCAGGTGATGCAGCTTCAGGTAGTGCATGTGTCCGATCGTAGTCGGACCATCGAAGTATTCACCTGTACGTCCGTCGCGGAGCTGTACTTTACCGGTACGGCTGATCGGAACGCCTTTCCAGAGAGCACGATGGTCAAGGTGCTCGCCGAGGTATTCCATCGCATCCGGACGAAGGATATCCTTATACTTCTCCTGGAATGCATCCCATTCCATATTTACATAATCATTTGCAAGCTCCAGTGTATCCTGGATATCATTCTCGTCCGCGCCATCGAATACCGGTGTGGAAACGTTAAAGCCGAGTGCCTTTGCAGCAAGGCTTAAGTGGATCTCGAGGACCTGTCCGATGTTCATTCGGGACGGCACGCCTAACGGGTTTAATACGATATCGAGCGGACGGCCATTCGGAAGGAACGGCATATCCTCTACCGGAAGTACACGGGAGACAACACCCTTGTTACCATGACGGCCGGCCATCTTATCACCGACAGAGATCTTACGTTTCTGTGCGATGTAGATGCGGACTGTCTCGTTTACGCCAGGAGCAAGCTCGTCGCCGTTCTCTCTTGTGAAGAGTTTTGCGTCGATGATGGTTCCGTAAGCGCCGTGCGGTACTTTTAAGGATGTATCGCGGACTTCTCTTGCCTTCTCACCGAAGATTGCGCGGAGAAGTCTTTCTTCTGCAGTCAGCTCGGTCTCTCCCTTCGGAGTTACCTTTCCGACTAAGATATCACCGGCACGTACCTCAGCGCCGATGCGGATGATTCCTCTCTCATCCAGATCTTTTAATGCGTCCTCACCAACGCCCGGAACGTCTCTTGTGATCTCTTCCGGTCCTAACTTGGTGTCACGGGATTCGCATTCATATTCTTCAATATGAACCGATGTGTAGACATCGTTCATAACAAGCTTTTCACTTAAGAGAACCGCATCCTCGTAGTTGTAACCTTCCCAGGTCATGAATCCGATCAGCGGGTTCTTACCAAGTGCGATCTCTCCGTCCTTCGTGGACGGTCCGTCTGCGATAACCTCGCCCTTCTCTACATGGTCTCCCTTGTAAACGATCGGCTTCTGGTTATAGCTGTTGGACTGGTTGCTTCTTGAGAACTTGATCAGACAGTAAACATCGCGGTTTCCGTCAGAATCGCGTTTGATCACGATCTCATTGGATGCGGAGCGCTCAACAACGCCGGCATTCTTTGCAACAACGCAGACACCGGAGTCAACGGCAGCCTTGCCCTCGATACCGGTACCAACGACCGGAGCTTCTGTGGAAAGAAGCGGTACAGCCTGACGCTGCATGTTGGATCCCATCAGGGCACGGTTCGCGTCATCGTTCTGTAAGAACGGGATCATGGATGTAGCGACAGAGAATACCATTCTCGGGGATACGTCCATTAAGTCGATCTGTCTCTTCTGGAAGGAGGAAGTCTCCTCACGGAAACGACCGGATACATTGTTGTGGATAAAGTAACCGTTCTCATCGAGCGGCTCGTTCGCCTGTGCTACGATGTAGTTATCCTCTTCGTCCGCGGTCATATAAACAACTTCATCGGTAACACGCGGGTTTGCCGGATCAGTCTTATCTACGACACGGTACGGAGCCTCAACGAAACCGTACTGGTTTACCTTTGCATAGCTCGCAAGGGAGTTGATCAGACCGATGTTCGGTCCCTCAGGAGTCTCGACCGGACACATACGGCCATAGTGGGTGTAGTGTACATCTCGAACCTCGAATCCTGCACGTTCTCTGGACAGACCGCCCGGTCCTAACGCGGAGAGACGTCTCTTATGCGTAAGCTCGGATAACGGGTTGTTCTGGTCCATGAACTGGGATAACTGGGAGCTTCCGAAGAACTCCTTCACTGCTGCGGTTACCGGTTTGATATTGATCAGGGACTGCGGAGTGATTCCGTCGATGTCCTGTGTTGTCATTCTTTCGCGTACCACACGCTCCATTCTGGAGAGACCGATGCGGTACTGGTTCTGAAGCAGCTCGCCGACTGCACGGATACGACGGTTTCCAAGATGATCGATATCGTCTTTTACGCCGATGCCGTACTCAAGGTGCATATTGTAGTTGATGGAAGCAAGGATATCTTCCTTCGTGATGCACTTCGGAACGAGCTCGTGGATGTTGCGGTGGAGTTCTGCTTTTAACGCTTCCTCGTCATCCCCTGCTTTTTCCAGAATCTCTTTTAATACCGGGTAGTATACTAATTCCGTAATACCTACTTCTGCCGGATCAAATGTCACATATGCGGAAAGGTCTACCATGAGGTTGGAGAGGACCTTCTCTACGCGCTCCTCAGTCTGGATCCATACGTACGGGATCGCTGCATTCTGGATCGCGATCGCCTGGTCCTTTGTGATTGCCTTTCCTGCTTCAGCAAGGATCTCACCTGTAGATGTATCGACGATGTCCTCAGACGGAATCTGTCCTACGATACGGTTCTTCATGTGGAGCTTCTTGTTGAATTTATATCTTCCGACCTTCGCGAGATCATATCTTCTCGGATCGAAGAACATACCATTTAACAGGCTCTCAGCGCTGTCAACAGACAGCGGCTCGCCCGGACGGATCTTCTTATATAATTCAAGGAGACCATCCTGATAGTTGTCGGATGTATCCTTTCCAAAGCTTGCGAGAAGCTTCGGCTCCTCACCGAAGAGATCGATGATCTCGGCGTTTGTTCCATATCCGAGCGCACGAATCAGGACTGTAACCGGGACCTTTCTCGTACGGTCTACACGGACATAGAACACGTCGTTGGAATCGGTCTCATACTCTAACCATGCTCCACGGTTCGGGATCACGGTACAGGAGTATAATTCCTTACCGATCTTATCATGATCGATTCCATAATATATACCTGGGGAACGTACCAACTGGCTGACGATAACACGCTCGGCACCGTTAATAACGAAGGAGCCGGTATCTGTCATTAACGGCAGATCGCCCATGAAAATCTCATGTTCATTGATTTCATCTTTATCTTTGTTGCAGAGTCTCACCTTAACCTTTAAAGGTGCCGCGTAAGTCGCATCACGCTCTTTGCACTCTTCGATCGTATATTTGATGTCATCTTTGCACAGCGTGAAGTCTACAAACTCCAGGCTCAGATGGCCAGCAAAGTCAGCGATCGGAGAGATATCGTCAAAGACCTCTTTCAGGCCCTCGTCGAGGAACCACTGATAAGAATCCTTCTGGATCTCGATCAGGTTCGGCATCTCAAGAACTTCTTTCTGTCTTGAGAAGCTCATTCTTACGCTCTTGCCGGCCGGCACCGGACGCATTCTGCTTTTCTCCATTTGACGTTTCACCCCTGTTTTCTTTCTCTATAATCAATAGCCAATTTTGGGCATACTGGTACCATATGCACATGATACCACAATAGTGCACATTTCATACTACCATGGGGTTGTCAATCTGTCAAGCACTTTTTTACAAGGTTTTCCTGGACGTTGTTCACGTAAATAAAAGATGTGCTGCAGAATCTTTTAGATGATCCTGCAGCACATCTTTTATCAGTCTATATAATTTTTACCATTCTACTCTACGCTTGTGTAATACCCCGGCGCATACATCTGGATCGAATAAAAATCATCCCCTGACGGGCTTTCTTTACTTGCAAAAATCTCCGGTCCATAAGCTGTGGTAAATCCGTTGACACTGTCATCTGTCTTACTAACGATCATATCCTCGGTATTGATCAGTTCCTGATATACCTCCTGTCCGCTTAGATCCGTATCCAGATAGCCGAATTCCTGGAATGTGGCTTCCAGCACGTCCACGATCTGGTAAAAGGCCTCCTCGTCGCTGCTGTAGGCACCGATCCCATGGAGATCATCTGTTGCCGTGTCGGCGTAGATGGTAATGCTTCCCACATACTCCCCGTCACGACTCAGATAACAGGCCTGATCTGTGTTGTACCAGCTCATATCGTCCGAAGCATAGTTGTAGCTGTATGTGTCCTCCATCGACCACTCAGAAAATCCGTACTGCGGCAGGAGCCGGTCCAGGGCGGCCGTCACATCCGCAAGCTGGGCGTCATAGTGACCGTAGTTTGTACAGTTTGTTCCGATGGCCCGCACCTCCTCGTCGGAGAGCTCGCCCTCTCCAAGGACCTCCACGGCATTGGAATCTGCAGAGGACCAGAGATCGCCGCTGGACGAGTCGAATATGTTCTCGATCCCGTAGATCGATTCCCTGATCGCATGGGTGATAAGAAACAGCAGGTTTCCGCCGACGGAAAATACCAGCCAGATGATCACGACGATCAGAATGCCGGTAAACGGCTTCTTCCGTCCACGTTCGGAGTTTACGCGGTCCATGATGCTCTTCGCGGACTGGCTGCTGTAAGTTCCACTCTGGCAGGTGTCTGCCTGACCGCGGTACTGTTCAAGCTGGCTCTTCATATGTTCGAACGCATTTCGCTGTCCCGCCATCCGGTTTCCCATATTCTGGAATGGATCCGCTGCTTTCTTCTCCCGATTTGTCTTTTTCTTTCCGCCCTGTGTGCTGGTCGATGTCCCATTTCCTTTAAATACGCCCGCGTACGAATCTGTACCGGACGCGCTGCTTCCCGGGTATTCGCTTCCGCCATCATGGTACAGGCAGTCTGACTCATGCTGTGGATGTCTCTCATTTAAATAGTAATCCACATCCTGTACATATGGATGCCACACGATCCTTTTGCATCCGCTGCAGTATAGACCCGATGTCATTTTCTGGTCGCAGTATGGACAATATCTCTGTTTCATCCGTAGTTCCTCCTGTCGGTATTCCTCTTTTCAGGTCATTTTAATTTTGTATTTTAAGCCCAACATCTAAATTTCTACTCTCATTTTAACATAGGTTTCCAGTGCACACAATCGAGATTTCACATCGTCAGCCCAATACCTGATTCTTGTTACAGTACACGGGCACTCCTTGCCCGCGCACTGTAACAGGATTTTGCCGATGCTTCGCATTCCGAATCGGCAAAATCCACTACCACCACTGTATTGTACGGAATTTTCAGTTCAGAAAATTCCTACCCATGAAAAGTAACTGATTCTTTTCCCAAAACGAAAAAAAGACTCAGAGCAGCCACTTTGCATGGTCTCTGAGTCTTCTCACATTGATATACTGCTTTTACCGGTTCAGGATCTCCATAAATTCTTCCCCTGTGATTGTCTCCTTCTCGAGAAGATATCCGGCAAGTTCGTTTAATTTTGCTGCATGGTCTCTTAAGATTCCCATTGCCTTCTCGTACTGTGCCTTCACGGTAGCGATCACCTCGTCATCGATGGCTTTCGCTGTCTCCGGTGAGCATGCGAGGGAGGTGTCTCCGCCAAGGTACTGATTCGTCACGGTCTCAAGGGCAACCATACCGAACTGGTCGCTCATACCGTAGCGGGTCACCATAGCGCGGGCAAGCTTTGTGGCCTGTTCGATATCGTTGGAGGCACCGGTCGTGATAGAGTGGAACATAAATTCTTCCGCCGCACGGCCGCCGGTCAGGGTTGCGATCTTGTTAAGTGCCTCCTCCTTGCTCATAAGAAGGCGCTCGCCGTCCTCCACCTGCATCGTATAGCCGAGAGCACCCGATGTTCTCGGAATAATTGTGATCTTGTGGACCGGAGCGGAATTGCTCTGGCACGCAGCCACCAGGGCGTGGCCGATCTCGTGGTAAGCGACGATCCGGCGTTCATTCTCAGATACGGACGCATTTTTCTTCTGGTAACCGGCAATAACGGTCTCAACGCTCTCCTCCAGATCAGCCTGGGATACAACGCGGCGTCCCATGCGGACGGCACGGAGCGCGCCCTCGTTGATAATGTTCGCAAGCTCGGCACCGCTGGCTCCGACAGTTGCTCTCGCGATGGCGTTAAAGTCAACGGACTCATCCATCTTGACATCTTTTCCATGTACCCGAAGGATCGCCTCACGGCCTTTGAGGTCCGGGAGCTCCACCGGGATCCTCCTGTCGAAACGGCCCGGTCTCAAGAGGGCCTTATCGAGGGTCTCCGGACGGTTTGTGGCCGCCAGGATCACAACACCCTTTCGTCCGTCGAATCCGTCCATCTCTGTAAGAAGCTGGTTTAAGGTCTGCTCACGCTCATCGTTTCCACCCATGCCGCTTCCGTCACGCTTTTTACCGATGGTATCGATCTCATCGATAAAGACGATACACGGAGCTTTCTCATTTGCCTGCTTGAAGAGGTCCCGGACCTTTGCGGCACCCATGCCGACGAACATCTCAACGAACTCAGAGCCGGAGATCGAGAAGAACGGAACGTGCGCCTCACCGGCAACAGCCTTTGCAAGTAATGTTTTACCTGTTCCTGGAGGGCCTACGAGGAGCGCGCCCTTCGGAAGTGTGGCACCGATATCGGAATATTTCTTCGGGTCATGAAGGAAATCAACGATCTCCTTTAAGGCGTCTTTCGCCTCCTCCTCACCTGCGACATCCGCAAATGTCACGCCGGTCTCGCTCTCCGCGTAGATCTTTGCATTCGATTTTCCAAATGTCATCGCGTTTCCGCCCATGCGCTTCGCCATGCTGCGGCTTAAGAGCTGTCCGATCGCGATCATGATCATGAACGGAAGGATCCAGTTCACGAAAATATTCATGATCGCTGACTCTTTTCTCGGAATCACTTTATCGAATGTGACGCCCTTGCTGTACAGGCGATCTGTCAGATCCGGGTCATCCCAGAGTCCTGTCTTGTAGACCTGCTCTTTTCCATTGCTGTCTTTCGCGATAAACATGTACTCGCCGTTCGTGTCATCTTTCTCTACCTGTGTGACCTGGTTATTGTCTACCATAGCCAGAAATTCGTTGTAGCCGACTTCCTTTACCTGGCTTTTCAGTGCGGACGGGAATACGAGTCCATTCAACAGGACCGTGATGACCAGAATCATGATCATATAATAGAAAAATCCCTTAAATGAATTGAGATCATTCGGGTTCGGCTTTTTTCCGCCGTCTTTTGTACCCATACGTCTGCCTCCTTGATTTTCATTTTTCTGCAGAGCTTTTCATCGCATCCGAGCCTCTGCTGTTACTTTTTCTGCCTTTTACATGCTTTGTTTTCTGAAGATCTGCGTGAGATGACACCCTGTCATTTCATGTGATATTTATCCTATATCAGGAAACATTGAAAGTCAATGGAATTTATGGAAGTTTCTGAAATGTTATATTTTTTTTAGAAATTACCATTTTTCTTTCTGTCCGGCAGAGTTTGCAGGTTTCCAAACTTTTTTTATTGTTCTTCTTGACAAACAATCCTTTTCGTACTATGATACCCATAACCAAACAAGAAAAACCGTTGAGAAAGAGGAGTACATTTTCGATCGTGTTTTCACAGAGAGCTGCAGGCGGTGGGATTGCAGTATTGCACTGGAAATGGAATGGACTTTCGAGGGCAGTCCTGAATTTTAGTATGGACTGACGGCTACCGCAGTCGTTAAGAGAGCGGCGTATATGTTGGTATACGAAAAAAGCGGACCGAAAGGTCAAATTGAGTGGCACCGCGGATATGAAATTCGTCTCAAGCATCAGATTTTAAATCGATATCTGATACTTGGGATTTTTTTTTTACAAAAATAAGTACTCTGCACCGTACAACATCCCGATCCCCAAAAACCTTCGCTCCACACCTCCAACAACTACTCGGCAAAACGGCGGTCACCGCAACAGGACCTGCCGCAGCTGCAAAACATCTTTATCAAAAGTAGAAGAGGAGAACAAAATTATGAAAAAATCAATCAAAGCAATCATCGCAGCAACCTTCACCGCAGCACTCCTTGCAGGCTGCTCTTCTAACACAGCTTCCACCACAACAGCTGCTGAGACAACGACAGCCACAGCAACAGAAGCTGCCGCAGAGACAACAACGGCTGAATCCGCAGACGCAGCAGATACAGCTCTTGCAGACGGTTCCTACACCATCGGCATCAACCAGTTCGCAGTCCACGGCTCTCTCGACAACTGCCGCGAAGGCTTCCTCGAGGGGCTTGCAGAGAACGGTATCGTTGAAGGAAAGAACCTTACCGTATTAGAGGAGAACGCGCAGGCTGACCCAGGGTTAGCAGCACAGATCAGCACAAACTTCGCCGGACAGAAGGTGGACCTCATCTGCGCGATCGCAACACCGAGCGCCCAGAGCGCATACAGCGTCGGCAGAAAGAACGACATCCCGGTCATCTATACAGCCGTTACGGATCCGGTTGCAGCTGAGCTTGCAAACGCTGACGGAACTCCGGTTGGCGAAGTGACAGGTACCAGCGACAAGCTTCCGGTCGAGCAGCAGCTCGAAATGATCCGCGCGATCCTTCCGGATGCGAAAAAGATTGGAATCATGTATACAACAAGCGAAGTAAACTCCGCTTCCACTCTGGCTGAGTACAAGGAAAAAGCCGCTGACTACGGTTTCGAGATCGTTGAGTCCGGCGTTTCCTCCACAGCAGACATTCCACTCGCTGCTGACAGCCTCTTAGAGCAGGTCGACTGCTTAAACAACTTAACAGATAACACCGTCGTTGCCTCCCTTCCGCTGATCCTTTCCAAGGCAAATGCGAAAAACATCCCGGTATTCGGAAGTGAGATCGAGCAGGTCAAGATCGGCTGCCTCGCTGCTATGGGACTTGACTATGTAGATCTTGGAAAGCAGACAGGACGCATGGCTGCAGAAGTTTTAAAGGGCGAGAAGAAAGCAAGTGAACTGAACTTCGAGGTGATCGAGACTGCTGCTTTCTACGGAAACTCCAAAGTCGCTGAGGATCTTGGAATCACTTTCCCGGAGAATCTTGCTTCCAACGCAAAAGAGTTATTCACTGAGATCACACAGTAATCCAACAAATTTCGTAACTGTTCAGCAACTCACGGTTACGCGCAAAAATCCATTCCAAATCGGCTGTGCCGATAGGATTTTTGCCTTATAGTCTGAGTTTTCTTACGGTCAGTGCAGTAAATGCGCAGACCCACCTGAACAGTTACCAACTTTCATCCACTTTTAATAAGGAAGTCGGATGATCGGCAACATAAACCATCATGGTCCGGCAAAGCGATTTTCCGCTTCTGCCGGACTTTGCAGCAACATGTAACTGCGGGATTTTCCCCAGTTACTGATTTTCGGAGGATATCATGGCAATCTTATTAGGAATCTTTGAGGAAGGGCTGATCTACGCGATCATGGCCCTGGGCGTTTACATCACCTACAAGATCCTGGACTTCCCGGATCTGTCGGTTGACGGAACTTTCCCTCTGGGCGCAGCGCTGACCGCGGGACTGATCGTAAAAGGAGTTTCCCCTGTATGGGCACTTCCGCTCTCCTTCTTTGCGGGTGTTCTCGCCGGATGCGTGACCGGTGTCATTCATGTAAAATGTAAGGTCCGCGACCTGTTTTCCGGTATCATTGTCATGACAGCTCTCTACTCCGTAAACTTAAGGATCGCCGGAATGAAGGCAAACCTTCCCTTCCTGTCCCAGGATACGATCTTTGACAATGAGTGGACCAGGAACAGTCTTCCGGCATCCGTAAGACCGTACATTGTTGTGATCATTCTGGCTGTGATCGCTCTGATCTGCAAGTTCGTTCTCGACTGGTACTTAAATACGAGATCCGGCTATCTTCTCCGGGCAGCCGGTGACAATGATGCTCTTGTTACATCTCTGGCAGAAGACAAAGGCCGGGTGAAGATCATCGGCCTTGCGATCGCCAACGGATTCGCCGCTCT
This sequence comes from Clostridium sp. AM34-11AC, assembly GCF_003435375.1. Taxonomy (GTDB): domain Bacteria; phylum Bacillota; class Clostridia; order Lachnospirales; family Lachnospiraceae; genus Pilosibacter; species Pilosibacter fragilis. The sequence continues at coordinate 96,530 of NZ_QWGL01000001.1, forward strand.
CGCAGGCGGAGTGCTCGCCCAGAAGCAGGCGTTCTTCGACATCTCCATCGGAACCGGAACCATGGTCTTCGGTCTCGCAAGCGTGATTCTCGGAACACAGCTGTTCCACCGCTTCGGAAAGCTGAAGGCAACCACCGCTGTTATCGCAGGCGCAATTCTCTATAAAGCGTGTGTCGCTTTCGTTATTTCCATGCGGATCGTAAAGGCGACCGACCTGAAACTTATCACTGCGGCAATTCTTCTTCTGATCCTGATCGTCAGTGATTCCATGAAGAGAAAGGGGGCACACCATGCTTGAGTTAAAAAACATCAGTAAATATTACAACGCAGGCACTGTAAATGAAATGTGCCTCTTTAACGATTTCAACCTCAGCATTGATGACGGCGAGTTTGTTTCCGTTGTCGGCAGCAACGGATCCGGCAAAACATCCATGTTGAATCTGATCTGCGGCAGCATTCCGGTGGATTCCGGCACCATCGTCATGGGCGGAACCGATATCACAAAAATGCCGGAGTACAAGCGCCAGCGCCGCATCGGCCGCGTCTACCAGCACCCGGCGATGGGAACCTGTCCGAATATGACGATCCTCGAGAATATGGCTCTCGCGGACAATAAGGGAAAGCCGTTCAATCTTCTCCCCGGAACAAATAAGGCCCGCATTGACTTCTACCGCGACCAGTTGAAAATCCTCGGTCTCGGTCTTGAAGATAAGATGGGTGTAAAAGTCGGTGTTCTCTCCGGTGGACAGCGTCAGGCGATGGCTCTTTTAATGTCAACCATGACTCCCATCGAATTTCTGATTCTTGATGAGCACACGGCCGCCCTCGACCCGAAGACGGCAGATATCATTATGGAACTGACCGGAAAGATCGTTGCGGAAAAGCACCTGACGACCATTATGGTCACACATAACCTCCGGTTCGCTGTAGAGTACGGAAACCGTCTTCTGATGATGCATCAAGGGCATGCGGTCATGGATAAAAAAGGCGAGGAAAAGGCGAACACGAAGGTGGATGATATCCTTGACATGTTTAACGCGATCAGTATTGAGTGCGGCAACTAATGCGCACCTCGCGCGGACGCTTGTGACAGTCTACATCTTCGCGCGAGTGCGCATCATTGGCACGTTAGTGCCTTTTGTGTAATAGGGAATTCCTCAGAATTTCCTGTTACACAAAAAAGAGCTGTATGCGGCTGGAACTGGGATGACCAGTTTTCGAGGCATATGGCTCTTTTAGTTTTTTGGGGTGTTGACTCATTGAGTCGAATCGCTCACTCGCAAACACGCGCTTCGCGCTCGTTTGTCTGCTTCGCAGACAGTTTGCTCGTTAGCGGCGCAGGAAAAACAAATGTCGCCGGAGGCGCCGCTTGTTTTTCCTCTGCGCTCGCTATATCTTTATTTTCGTCCACTTTCCACTCTTAAATCTCCAGTTCGTCAGGCACACTCTCACGATCTGGTCGCACACGATTCCGAGCCAGATACCGACAACTCCAATCTCCAGTACATAGCAGAACAGGTACGCACAGGACGGGCGGACGATGGTGATGCTGAGGGTCGAAGCACAGGTGGTGAACACCACATCTCCCGCACCCCTGAGGCAACCCATGTAAATGACCTGGGAGATCTGCAGGAGTACGATCACAGTCATGACCTGCATGATCCGGACACCCATGGCGATAATATCTTCCTCAACAAAGTACAGGTGAAAATACCAGTTTCCTAACGTCAGGTACAGGATCGACAATACGATGGAGATCATGTTTCCGATCCTCTGGCAGATTGTTCCATACATGACCGCCAGATCCGGGCGCTTCTCCCCGAGACTCCGCCCGCAGAGCGCAACGGCAGCCACCTGCATGCCGTCGCCGAAGGAGAATGACAGGTTCATGACATTCATGGCCACCTGGTGCGCCGCGTAGGCCGAGGTTCCTAGTCTCGCCGCCATGATCGATACAAGAAGGAAACCGGTCCGCATGAACACCTGCTCGATGAAAACGCTGGAGGCGATCTTTGCCATATTCTTTGCCGGTTCCAGGGTGATGCGGACGCGCTCTTTTATAATGTAGGGAATGCTGACAAAATTGTCTTTCGGGATCAGGGAGCAGATGCTCATAATGCAGGCAACCACGGTTCCAAATACAGTCGCCAGAGCCGCGCCCGCGATTCCCATCGCCGGAAAGCCAAGATGACCCTGAATCAGGAGATAATTTCCGATCATATTGACCACGTTAGAAGTCACGTTGGTTCGCATGGCGATCTTCGTGTTTCCGGCACCGCGCTGGGAGGCGTTGATGGCCATGGAGATGATATTGAAGATCATGCCGCCCATGATGATCCGGAAATACAGGACCGCGCTCTCCTGAGTGTCCTCGTTGGCACCGCAGAAGCGGATGATCGGTTCCGCAAAAACCACCGCCGCTATGCTGATCAAAATTCCGACAACGACTGTGAAGATCAGCGCCATCAGGAGAACCTGGTTCGCGCCGATCCGGTCTTTCTCACCGCGACGTCTCGCCACCAGGGCAGATACGGATACATTCATGGCGATAAAGATACACAAGCCGATGAATTTCGGCTGCGTTGTCAGACCTACTGCCGCCACCGCGTATGCGCCGATGGAGCTCACCATCAGCGAGTCCACCATGCCCGCCAGGGCAATAAAAAAGGACTCCATCACCGCAGGCCAAGCCATCTGGAATGCGATCTGGTATCCTTGTTTTCCTCCACCCATAAATTTCTGAAGTCTCGTCTTTTCGTTTTCCGGCATTCTCATCACTCCTGTATGTCTGCTTTTGGCATCTTTAAAATATTTTTCGGTGTGTTGCTCTGATTCTTATTAGATTTATTATACAATACGGTGAATGTAAAATCAAAGTAAAAATTAGTAACTGTGAAGGTACCGAATTTCTAACATTGAGGGCGTAAACAGTAACGGTACCGAACAGTTACAATAAATATAGTTTTATGGTAACTATTCAGTACCTTCATAGTTACGTGCAAAAATCCATTCCAGATCAGCTTCGCTGATGGGATTTTTGCCTTCCAGCCTATGTTTTCTTACGGTCAGCGCAGCAAGTGCGCAGACCTACTGAACAGTTACGTTTTATGTAATCTTGCTTCATCAGCACTTTTATCGTACAATTATTATGTTGTCCAACCGATACCCGGCAACGGGAGGAGGTGGGTCTTTTGAATTTGATACTTTCGTTTCTTGTCTCCTGTGCGGCTGGTGTAGCCTGCCACTACATCATCAAATGGTTAGATGGAGACAAGTAGGGCAACACTAGCCTGGTGGTTTCTTATCCACCATAAAAAATAAGAAGAACCCCTCAGTATTCGCGGTACTGAGGGGTTCATTCTTTTTTGTCCTTTGAATCTGATACTTTCTTTGCCTAACGGCATTATATCATATGTGTTTTTTATTTGCAATATTCCAACACACGTTTAAAGCTGTATTTTTATATGCAGTGTTACTGTACACGCATGCGTGTACAGTAACGTGATTTTGCCGATGCTTCGCATTCCAAATCGGCAAAATCTGCTACCAGAAGTGTATCGTACGGAATTTTCAGTTCAGAAAATTCCTACCCGTGTACAGTAACTATGCAGTTACTGTTCCTCCTTGCGCAAACAGTAACTGATTTTGCCGATGCTTTCCAGATTGGCATAATCCACTGCCACCGCTGTATTGTATGGAATTTTCAGTTCAGAAAATTCCTGCCCGTGCACATTGACCGGTACCAAACAGTTACAATAAATATAGTTTTATGTAATCTTGTTTCATTTGTGGTTCTACCGTATAATATTTATGTTGTCCAACCGATACCCGGTAGCGGGAGGAGGTGAGCTTTATGCAGTTTTTATTTTCATTTCTTGTCTCCTGTGCGGCTGGTGTAACCTGCCATTACATCATCAAATGGTTAGATGGAGACAAGTAGGGCAACACTAGCCTGGTGGTTTCTTGTCCACCATAAAAAAATAAGAAGAACCCCTCAGTATTCGCAGTACTGAGGGGTTCATTCTTTTTTGCTATATGCAGTTTTTATTTTCTTTGCCTAACGGCATTATATCATATGTATTTTTTATTTGCAATATCCCAACACACGTTTAAAGCTGTATTTTTATATGCAGTTACTGTTCCTCCTTGCGCAAACAGTAACTGATTTTGCCGATGCTTCGCATTCCAGATCGGCAAAATCCACTGCCACCATTGTATTGTACGGAATTTTCAGTTCAGAAAATTCCTGCCTGTGTCCAGTAACTATCTGCTGCCTGCACCATTATTCTCAACTTCTGGAAAATCCCAGTGTCTTCTCCAGATCCTTCTTAAACGTCAGCACATCTGTGGAAAGCTCCGCGATCCGGGCATCAGTCATGCGGCTTACAGGGGCGGAGATGCTGAGGGCATAGACCGGTTCCTTGTGGTAGTCCGGGATGCTGACCGCAATACAGCGTACACCTTCCTCGTTCTCCTCATCGTCCATCGCGAATCCGGCTTCCCGAACCCCGCGGATCCGATCCATGAGATCTGACAGACTCGTCACTGTATACGGTGTCAGGGAGGTGATCTCAGAACTGTTCCAGATATCTTCGATCTCAGGATCCGGCAATTCCGCAAGCAGCGCTTTGCCGACACCGGAGCAGTATAACGGGATCCGGCTCCCAACTCTCGACACCATGCGGATCGAGCTGACTGTGGACTCCACTTTATCGATATACACGGCCTCCGTTCCCTCTCTGCGGACCAGATGCACCGTCTCTCCCGTCTGCTCCGAGAGCTTCTTCAGAGACGGATGGATCAGGGACGCCATATTCGTCTGTTCCAGGATCTTACTTCCGATCTCCAGAAATTTTAAGGACAGCGCATATTTTAAGGATTCCTCGTCCTGACGGATATAGCCCATGTACTGGAGTGATGTCACGAGGCGGTGCGTCGTGCTCTTATGAAATCCAAGCTCAGCGCTCAGATCCATGATCCCCATAGGGCCATTTTCCGCCAGACGCTCGATCACCTGGAACAGGCGCTCTGCGACATGGATCGGATTTTTTCCTGTTTCTTCCATTCTGCTTGTTCTCCTATCTAACCCGGCAGATCATTCCTGCCAGCCGGGTATTCGCGCAGATATAACTGCAGCTTCCTGCACAATTTCTTAATTTGTGCCTGTTTGGCAAATCTGCAGGATTGCCGCGCAGTCCACTGCCGATCATATAAACCGTGTCTTCTTCGTCATTTCCACGAACTCTCTGTTCGTCCTTGTGCGGGCAAACATATCCAGGATCTTCTCCACAGATTCTTCTGCCTTCATGGAGTTTGTCGCCTTGCGAACGATATCCACAGCTTCCGCTTCCTCGCTCGTAAGCAGGAGGTCGTCGCGTCTTGTGCCGGACTTTAAGATATCGATGGCCGGGAAGATCCTCTTCTCGGAAAGTTTTCTGTCGAGTACAAGTTCCATGTTGCCGGTACCCTTAAATTCCTCGTAGATCACGTCATCCATACGGCTTCCGGTATCGACGAGGGCTGTCGCGAGGATCGTTAAGCTTCCGCCCTCTCTCATGTTTCTCGCTGCACCGAAGAATCGCTTCGGCATGTGGAGAGCCGCAGGATCAAGACCGCCGGAAAGTGTGCGTCCGCTAGGCGGAACAACGAGGTTGTAGGCTCTCGCCAGTCTCGTAATACTATCCAGAAGGATCATCACGTCGCGTCCATGCTCTACAAGACGTCGCGCGCGCTCGATCACCATCTCAGAAACGCGTTTGTGGCGCTCCGGGAGCTCGTCGAAGGTGGAATAGATGACTTCCACGTTCGGTCCCACAACGGATTCCTTGATATCTGTGACTTCCTCCGGACGCTCGTCAATCAGGAGGATGATCATATGCATGTCCGGATAGTTTGTCGTCACGGCTTTTGCCACCTGTTTTAACAGGGTCGTCTTACCTGCCTTCGGCGGGGACACGATAAGACCACGCTGTCCTTTACCGATGGGGGCGAGAAGATCCATGACTCTCATGGCCGTCGTATTTTTTCCGCCTCTGACTTCCAGATTCAATCTCTGGTTCGGGAAGATCGGGGTCAGGTCCTCAAAGTTCGGGCGGCGTTCCACGACACTTGTCGGGTAGCCGTTGATCGTCTTCACATAGAGGAGTGCCGCAAATTTCTCTGTTGCGGATTTCACTCTGCGGCTTCCGCGGATGATATCACCGGTCTTCATATTGAAGCGGCGGATCTGGGACGGAGCTACATAGACGTCGTTGTCGCCCGGGAGGAAGTTCTCGCAGCGGATAAATCCGAAGCCATCCGGCATAACTTCCAGGATTCCGTTTGCCTCGATGCCGCTGTCAAGGTCCTGGAGGTCGTTCTTCGGGTCCGCAGTGTAGCTCTGGGTTCCCTGGTTTCTTGTCTGGTAACCTGCCTGGTAGGTTCTTGTGCTCTCCTGGATGCCCTGGGCGTCCTGGACACTGTTCTGGCTCTGGCGGTCCTGATAGGAAGTGCCCTGTGTCTGTGCATCCTGGCCTGCGGACTGGCTGTTCTGTCTGTCCTGATAACTGCCGCTCTGACGGTCCTGATAGCTGCCCTGACGGTCCTGGTAATTATTCTGGCGTTCTCTGTAGTTATTCTGGCGGCTCTGGTATCCGCCCTGGCGGTCATTTCTCATCTGGCGCTCGCCGCGGTCCTGACGATCAGATCTCTCATAGCGTTCGGTTCTCTCCTGACGTCCTGTATGTTCCTGACGGTCTGCACGCTCTGATGCCGCAGACGCCCTCTCCGGTGCCGCGCTTTCCGTTCTCGCGCTTCCAAAACCGTTTCCAGAAGCTGCTGCCTCTACAGCTGTCCCCTGTGCCGGCACTGCTGTACTTTCTCTATTTTCACTGTTTCCCGCCGCTGCCTTTTGGCTGTCGGCGCTCTCCGCTGTCTCGCAGAGACGGTCAATTAATTCTGCTTTTCGTAAGCCGCTGATATTCTTGATTCCCTGGCTCTTTGCCAGCTCTTTTAACTGAGTCAGCGGTAATGTCGCTAATTTTTCACGCATAATGGATACTCCTTCATTCTTATTCCGGTTTTATCGTCTCGTTGGGAATCATAAAAGATTGTAACAGCCTCTCCGTCCCCGGACCGGCTGCCTTTGAACCATTAGATTTGAAACTCTTCTCCGATGGGATCACCGCAATTACGCAGTATCGGAGGATCAGTATATCTCATTATAACGCACACATTATAAAAAAGAAAGAGGGAATTTTACAGATTTGGAATACGAAGCATCTGCACAGTTCCCTCTTTCTTTATTGTCTGCAGCATCTACAGCTTAATTGTCTTACCGCGTATACAGCGCTCAGGCAGCTCAGCGAATTATTTCACAAAATTCCTTATTCTGTCTCCCCGGCTTCTCTCTTGATAAACTCCATATGCTCCCGGATCTTCTTCTCATACCCGTTCTCCGACGGCTCATAAAACCGCATTCCCTCCATTCCGTCCGGCAGGTACTGCTGGGTGACATAGTGGTTCGGGTAGTCGTGGGCATACTTGTAGCCGAGACCATGTCCAAGCTTTTCAGCGCCCTTGTAGTGCCTGTCCTGAAGATGGGCAGGTACCGGCATGGTCCGCGTATCCGCCACGGTCTTCATCGCTTTTGCGATCCCCATGTATGCCGCGTTGCTCTTCGGCGCGGTGGCGACATAGGAAGCGGCCTGTGAGAGGATGATCTGGCTTTCCGGCATGCCGATCCGCTCAACGGCCTGGGCCGCGCTCACCGCCACCACCAGGGCGTTCGGGTCCGCGTTCCCCACGTCCTCCGACGCACAGATCATGATCCGTCGGGCAATAAATTTCACGTCCTCGCCGGCATACAGCATCCGCGCCAGGTAGTAGACCGCAGCGTCCGGGTCAGAACCACGCATGCTCTTAATGAACGCGGAGATCGTATCGTAGTGGTTGTCCCCGTCATGGTCATAGCGCACCACCCGTTTCTGGATACATTCCGCCGCCACATCGATCGTGATATGGATCTTTCCGTCATCGGATTTATCTGTCGTCAGGATTCCCAGCTCCACTGCGTTCAACGCCGCTCTCGCGTCGCCGTTCGCCACATCCGCCAGGAAATCCGCCGCCTCGTCGGTAATATCGGCGCTGTAGGTTCCCATTCCTTTTTCCGTATCATAAACCGCCCGCATCACAAGTTCCCGGATATCCTGCTTTTCCAGCGGTTTTAACTCAAAGATCCTGGATCTTGACAGCAGGGCGTTGTTCACCTCAAAGTACGGATTCTCCGTTGTCGCGCCGATCAGGGTGATCGTTCCATCCTCAACAAACGGAAGCAGATAGTCCTGCTGGGACTTATTAAAGCGATGGATCTCGTCCACGAAGAGGATCGTCTTCTGCCCGTACATACCGATGGAATCCTTGGCGTTCTTTACGATCTCTTCCATATCTTTTTTCCCGGCTACAGTCGCATTGATCTGCTCGAACCGGGCACTTGTCGTGTTTGCGATCACTTTCGCCAGAGTCGTCTTTCCCGTTCCCGGCGGACCGTAAAAGATCACGGATCCAAGCTTATCCGCCTTGATCGCGCGGTAGAGGAGCTTGTCCTTCCCGATAATATGTTTCTGCCCGACCACCTCGTCCAGAGTCGTCGGACGCATCCTGGATGCTAACGGCGACTCCTTTTCCATCGTGTTCGCTCTCATATAGTCAAATAAATCCATGGCTGCTGCCTTTCTGCGTTTTGCAGCGCTCCGTTTCCTCATGAAATATCACCATCTGCGCGCTGCATCCATTACCGCTCTTTTTGCAGGTCTTAATCGACCATCAGTTCGTCTACTGTAACAAAAGTATACCCTTTCGCTGTCAGGTTGTCAATGATCCGGAACGCCGCTTCCACAGAGGTTTTGAACTCGTCATGCATCAGGATAATGTCCCCGTCCTCCGTATCTTTCACCACTTTTGCGGTGACTTTCTCCGTATTTTTCAACCGCCAGTCGATGGAGTCCACATCCCAGAATACGGGAATCATGTCCACAGCCTCCTCCAGCTTCGCATTCCAGCTCCCATATGGCGGACGGACATACTCCGGCCAGTCCCCGGTTACTGCCCGGATCTTCTCCCGTGTGTCACAGAGTTCTTTCGCTGCGTCGGAAAGCTTCTCTTTTGTGAGGTCTTTGTGGGTCAGGCAGTGAACACCGATGAGATGTCCGTCCTTTGCCATCTGCTTTACGAGATCTTCATTTCCGTCGATGCATTCGCCCACGAGGAAAAAGGTCACGCGGATTCCGCGTTCCCTGAGGCCGTCTAAGAGCGGCTTTGTGTATTTGGGATTCGGGCCGTCATCAAAGGTGAGTGCCGTATACTTTTTTGCGATGTCTTCCTGCTGGCCGTACAGATCTGATACAGCCTTTTCCGATCGTCCGGCTCCGCTGTGATCATGTCCCGAAACCTCAGTGGTCATCCCTTCGCCCGGCACAGGGATTCTTCCCGTATCGACCGGTTTTCCCTCGTGCGTATCAAATATTTCCCCTCTTCCCTTCCACATCCGCACTGCCCCCCAAGCCAGGATCATATCCACGATCAGGATCACAATAAAAATAAAAACTTTCTGTTTGAATTTCATACGCTCCTCCAGCTGCATGTATTACCGATACGTAACTGTTCGGTACTCACAGTTACGCGCAAAAATCCATTCCAAATCGGCTGTGCCGATAGGATTTTTGCCTTCTATTCTAAGTTTTCTTACGGTCAGCGCAGTAAATGCGCAGACCTACTGAACAGTTACATCGATACAATATATGCGGCCGTCCTACACTTTACCGCTCTGTTTTCTCCCTCAAAAAAGACAAAGCCCCTGAAACAGCTGTATTGGGGATAAGCTGCTTCAGGGGCTCTGCCTGCTCAATATGTACCATAATATTTCCCTTTTCAGGGAAATCCACACCGGGAACATGGATTTTTTCGCCGTGGCGAGACAGCGGGCCTCCCGGCCTTCCATTTTCCTGGCAGGCATCCAATCTGCCAGAAAACCGGTCTCTATCGCATCCACCACAATGTGATTCTGCAACGATCCGGCGTCTTCATAGCTGCATGATCTCGTAACTGTTCAGTACCGCTATCATTGCATGTTTTCTATAACAAGGAGTGAAATACATCTGTCTCAAGTGGGTGGACTCGGGATCCCTGTGAGTGGATCCCTGGTCCGGAAAAGGATGGGTATTTATAACTGAAAGTTTGTTTTCCTTCCTTTTTGTTTGCTGTCTTCATTATATGCCATACTATATGGAATGTCAATAGTTATTTCAAACTTTTTGTTTGCATTAATGTTATTTTGTTGACAAACAGTTTGTCATATGCTATTCTGAACTTACATCGAAGCCTGCAGAGGCATTTCTTTATACCTCTGTTTTGTTATTTTTTTCACATAGCGTATATACGGCGAACACCCCGGGGGAGATGTCCGTTTTTGACGCTTATCTTATGGGGGTACATTTATGGAAATTTCCCAGTATCTTGACTTTGACTTTCTGATCCGTTTTCTCGAGGGACTCCAGAAATTTTTAGGCGAAAACAGTGAGATCCTGATCCACGATTATCGGAAAGGATACGATCACACCATCGTTTACGCCTTAAACCCGGCAGTCAGTGGCCGTGCGGTTGGCGGTTCACCGAAGGGCGGAATGATCACGCAGCTCGGAAAAGATATCGAGCCGATGAAAGACAGCATTCAGACCTTCTCCAATGGACCGAAAGACCGTTTCTATAAATCTTTCACCACGCTGATCCCGGACGAAAACGGAAAGATCGTTGGCTCTGTCTGTGTGAATCTGGACGTCTCGGATCTCCTGAATGCGCAGCGTGCGCTGGGTGCTTTTGTTCAGTACCCGATGACCCATCACGCGCCGACAAATGATATCGATGCCCTGGCCACAAAAAATGTGGATGACATTCTTAAGTACTACATGAAACAGGCGGAGCTTCTGGTCGGAAAACCGATGGGACTGATGAACAAGGAGGAAAAGATCCGCGCATTGGACTACCTCGACCAGAAGGGTGTCTTCAAAATTTCCAAGACCAGCGTTCTTCTCTGCGAGACGCTTCAGGTATCAAAATATACGCTCTACAACTACCTTGAGGAAGCACGGAGCGGACGTGGGGATAACAGCAGCGAAGAATAGCTCGCTTCTCATAAAAAACCGGAGTACAGGCATCTTGATATACTTGTACTCCGGTTTACATTTCTCGCAACTGTTCAGTACCTGCATAGCTGCAAACAAAAAGCCCATTCTATTAGAGCTGTTTCTGTGCCACCTCAATAACACATTCATGTTTCTTAGTCACTCTGTCATAATTAATTCCAACCAATAGCAGATTTCCCTGATAATCTTTTAAAGCACTTCCATAATTCTTTTCTTTGATCTGGTTCAGCGCACCGGCTGCGCTTTTATCCCACTTCAGTTCAATCACCACCGCCGGTTTATCCAGATGCGTCTTGCGCGGAATCATACATATATCAGCAAAACCTTTTCCTGAAGGTAATTCGCGGATCATCGTATAGTATTCCCGTGCAAAATAGAATGCAAGATTGACCGTGCAACTGAGCGAATTCTCGTCATTATATTGAAGAGTTCATTGTACTGATCGCATTTACATACTCCTGTGAAACCTCTTTGTTTGGTATCGCTGCAGTTTCTCTGATACTGTCATAGGTTAAATATCCAAGATGAACCAGTAATGTCAGAATATCATCTTTTGTCGCAAATGTGGTCATATCATTGCTGAATGTTCCAATATTGATTGATACCGACTCACCTGCAAGCATTCTCACCACTGAATCCTGCAGACCATCCATATCCATTTGGATATAAATCTTCAGAGCTTCATATGTTTCTGTCTGATTCCAATAAGTACCGAATTTGTGCCGCAGCATGGCTTCAACAACAGACTTTGGACTGTACATGGAGTAATATCTGTCACCCGATTGATGATGAGCAATCAGATCATATCCATCATACCACTGTTTTGCCTCATCGAAACTCATTTGATACTTTTTACACAGGTCCGATACTTCCTGCTCTGTAAATCCAAAATATTCTGCCATATCACCAGGATCTGTCATGGAATACTCAGTAAACATGTTAAGTGCCGAATGGGATCCATATTTTTTTATAGGCAGAATTCCTGTCATATAAGCCAGAGCAACATAATCCTTGTCCTTAAGCCACGCGCGAAGAAAATCCAGATATTTTTTCTGCGCATTCTGATCCTGCTGATACTCCCGGAAAAGGCAGTCCCACTCATCGATCAGAATCACAAAAGAACGCTTTGTTTTCGCATAGATATCTTTCATCACCTGAATCAGATTATTTTCATCCCGGAACCGAATATCTCCAAAATGTTCCACAAGATCAAACACCAGGTATTTCTGCAGCATGGCCAGCATATCATCCATGTCGTGGGTCATGCTGAGAAACTCCTGCATATTGACTTTGATGACATCATATTGGTTCAGATGAACATGGTAAGAAGCTGCCCCGCTGATTTTTAGAGACGCAAACAAGCTGGAGGAATCCTCTCCCCGGTCATAATACGCAGCCAGCATATCTGCTGCCATTGACTTTCCAAAACGCCTTGGCCGACTAACACACAGGAACTTCTGCCGGGTATTCAGAACCGCATTTGTCTTCTCGATCAGTCCTGTTTTATCCATATAAATTTCCGAGTTTAAACTTTCCTGAAATCCTTTGCTTCCCGGATTCAGATAGCTTCCCATGTGACTCCCTCCCTGCGAAATATATTTATATTACTCTTATTATACCTGATTCTGATTGAGATCACAAGAACCGTCCGTCTTTATGCCTTATGAAACCCCTTCCGATAACAGAGTGTCCTGATCACGAGCTACCGATGATCAGCCGAACGTCTGCCAGACCGGCAGGTTCAATTTTCTGTCAGATCGTCACATCCTCCAGCACCTTCAGCTGATCCAGCCCCGCGCTTCCACCTGAGATCAGGAAGCAGACCTTCTCATCCTTTTTCACCTTCGCAAGTCCCTGTAAGACCGCACCGACGGTGATGGCGGAGGACGGCTCGCAGAAGATCTTTCCCTCTGTCAGGAGCAGCTTCCATGCTTTTAACAGATACTCATCCTCCACATCAAAAAATCCGTCCACGTTCGCCGCCACATACGGATAGCACTGGTCTCCCGGCATCTGGGACACAAGAGCGTCCGCGATAGACTTCTTCTGTTCAACCTTCACCGGCTTTCCGGCCGCCAGACTTGCGCTGTATCTCGGAAGCGCTGCCGGCTCTGCCCCGTAGACCTTAACACTGTTATCCATACCCTTTACCGCCGTTGAGACACCGCCGATGAGTCCGCCGCCGCTGACCGGAACGATGATCGTATCGATCTCCGGACACTGTTCCAGAATCTCGATTCCCGCGGTTCCCTGTCCGGCCATAATCTCCTCGTCGTTGTACGGCGGAACCATGGTCGCATTTTTCTCCCTGCAGATCCGCTCCGCAACGTCAAACCGCTCAGATGTCTCACACTGAACGACCTCCGCTCCCAGCTCTTTGATCGCATTTACTTTAATAGCCGGTGCCGTATACGGCATCACGATCGTCGCCTTTGCACCAAGCTTCTTTGCAGTATACGCCACTGCCTTTCCGTGGTTTCCCGAAGATGCCGCGACGATCCCGCAGCTTAACTGCTCCGGTGTCAGCATCCTGATCTTGTTGACCGCTCCGCGGAGCTTAAATGCGCCGGTGATCTGCATGCACTCCGCCTTCAGATACACCTGACAGCCAAGGTACTCGTCCAGCTTTTCCAGACGGATGAGCGGTGTTCTCGTCGTGTACGGGGCGATCCTGTTTTTCGCTTCAAAAATCTTTTCCAAGGTAAGAGACATATATTTTTCCTCCTCTGCGTTGATGCTTTGATTGTACCATCCGAAACCCCAGATGTAAAACAAAAGAGGAGCCAGATTTCTCTGGCTCCCAAAAAGGGGTATTTAAACATATGCGATTGAACTAAATATAAAGGGCAGGTCTTCTGTCTTTAAAGGATGGAAGTTTGCTCTCCACTTCCTTGATCCGATCCGTATCCACATATACCGGAATCAGTTCTTCTCTTTCATTTCCAGCTGCAAAGGCAACTCCCATCGGATCGACTGCTACACTCTCACCCATCGCTGTGCCTCCGCACTGATCGCACGCAAATACGAAAAATGTGTTTTCCAGTGCTCTGGAGGTAATCAGTGTACGGAACTGATGACTCTTTAAATCGCCTTTGAACCATGCAGTCGGCATGATGACGATCTCAGCTCCTTTGGCCTTCTGGTAACGTGCTACTTCCGGGAAACGAACTTCGTAGCAGACAAATAAACCGAGTTTTCCAAACGGAGTATCTACTGGCTCAAAGAACTTGTCTCCAGCTTTATACTCATTGGATTCCTTGTATCCGAACGCATCATATAAATGCGTTTTTCTGTAAGTCTGTACGATTTCTCCCTTGTTATTCACCATAACAACTGTATTGTAACAGCGATGATCAGCCGGATCCTCAATGGTCTCCTTCATTCCGAATATGAGCCATACATCATGATCTGCGGCTAATTTTTTCATTCCCTGCACAAATTCTCCGTCCAGCGGTTCCGCAACCGCATTTGCTGTTGCAATGTCTGTACCAGCCGGAAAACGGCTCATAAAAGTTTCTGGAAAAATAATCATACCCGGATGATATTTTTCTGCTGCTTCCTTTACTAAGCTGTCAGCTTTCTCGAGATTATCTTTTGGATATTCAGTTGGTGCGACCTGTGCCATAACAAATAAGCTTTCCATGTCTTTCTCCCACAGAATTTATTTCCCTTATCATACTACATATCACACACTTTTTCTATATACAGATTCAGTGTTTTATTTGGCCCTAAAAAGCCATTTTTTAGATTCCGACAGAATACAGAAAGAGACAGGCATCCCCGTCTCTTTCTTATCGTCCACAATTCTTTCCCCCATTATCAGCTCTTTACGATCAACCGATTATCTTTATCCCCACACCATCTTTCTTTTCCTACTTAACCCACTTTTCAACCTTTTCCACATGGAATCCAACAGCATGGGCTATCTGCTCCAGCGGCAATCCTAGTTTTCGAAGATTTATGGCCGTCAATTCAGCCTGCGTCTCTCGTCCTTCCTCATAACACTCTTTTTCCACCTCATCCATTGTCCGGTACATCTCGTTCACTCCCTTCGAATTTTCCTTGAGATACCTTGTTCTTTCTGCCAGCAATCCGTAATGCATGTCATCTGCATCTGCGCAGTTGAAATCATGCATCAGCTTTCCAATGGCGGAATCGTCACGGTACTCTCCGTTCACATATAGAATATGTGCCCCATCACCAAACGGTTGGTTTAATGTCTGATTCATATTCTGGATCATATACACCGCCTTTCCCGCCTGATAATAATCCTTTTCTGTGATAAAAATCCCCCCCTCAAATTGTATTTTTTCAACAATCCTAAAAAAGCGGATCTGATATGAACTGTTGATTGTGTGACTTTTCCCCGTAGGGCTCGCCGAGATAGGTTTCGAAAACACGTGTTATTGCCGGATTTTTGTTTTTATCCCTACTCACCCATACAATAAAACGTAAATTCTCCTTCTGCCAGGAGCTTCCCCGTATCGGTCTCCACGACCTCGGCTTTTGTAAAGCAGACGGTCTTCCCGCGCTTTGTGATCTTCGCCAGCCCCTGAATGTTTTTTGCGCTGCTGCCGCGAAGGAAACGGAAAGAGCTGTCCAGAGTCACATATTTTCTTCCGTCATTCCTCGTTACAAGTCCCGCGGCAACCTCCGCCATCACGAACATCAGGCCGCCGTGGACGGTCTGCATGGCATTCAGGGAATCCTCTGTGATCTCAGCCCGGACCTCGGCCCGGTCTTCCGATAATGCGACCGCACGGATCCTGTTGTGAAGCATAAATGGGTTTGTTTGATTCACACGCTCCATCTGTTCTACATACGTTTCTTTTCCGGGATTCTCCATATCATTTCCTCCATATTTCTACTTCTGTTCTTCTGCTTTTTCACATGATCTTCTGTCTGTGACGATGATCATTTATTCGTGCAGTTTGCAGCATCGATGGCGATCGCCAGCATCAGTGCCATAATTTCGTCCTTCGGATCCAGAATGTCAATCACATAGGTATCGCCCCAATGGAACGGCTTCTTTGAAATATGAACCACCGCACAGCACTCCTCATACACATCGTAGTCCCAGGCCAGAAAATCGCCCTCACACCGCCATCCGTTGTAATCCAGTTCATACCGCGGCTTAAAGAAGGTAAACTCTTTCTGCACACTTCCGAATTCTTTTCCATCGATCTCGATATCGAATGCCGGAAGCAGGGTAAGGAGGCGTTGTTTCACCATGCCGACTTCCCGTCCGCTCTTGTCGTATACGTGGATCTGATGCCCCAGTGCAAAAAATTCCGCTTTTACAAAATATTTCGGTTCTTCCTTCTCATCATACACGTCATATGTATCGGTCCATGAAAAAACTCTTTGTTTGATCAGCAGCTGCATCGTTTTCTCCTTTCTTAAAACGTCCGCTCCCATCCCGCAAACGCCTCATCCACCGCCGCCAGATATTCCGGCACATGCTGGGATTTGCGGATCTTTTTGGCTAATTTTTCACTGTCCGGAACCTCCTCTAACATATAGCTCCAGAGGTCTTTCATACGGAAAAGAAGATTTCTGTCGCCGGACATGGTCTCGCGGTAATATTCAAAGATCTCATCGTGGAAGGCACGGATCCGGGGCATGAGATTGTCTCCCGTGTTTCTGGACTCCGGTACTGTCTTTTCCGCCTGCTCCGGTGATGTCTCTTTGTTTCCGTTTTCTGTTCCTGCACAGACCTGGGCATTTTCCACACCGGCTTCTTCTATTTTTATCAACTCTGCCAGGGCCGGATTTCTGATGAGTCCCCTCCCGATCATCACGTTTTCCACCGTCGGGAATTTCTCCCGAAACTTTTTCATATGCTCTGCCGTGAACAGATCTCCGTTGTACACGATAGGATTCCGGCTTTCCTTTAAAATATCCGCAAATACATCAAGATGCGGAACACCTTTATAAAACTCCTTCTGAATCCGTGGATGCACTGTCAGCTCGCTGATCGGGTACCGGTTGTAGACCTCCATGATCTCCGGCCACTCTTCCACTTCATTCTTTCCGATCCTGGTTTTAACAGAGATCTGGAACTCCGCATTTCTCGCCGACGCATCCGAGAACACTTCATCAAAAAAACGATCCAGATCATCCGGGTAAAGTAAAAAACCGGAACCTTTTTTCTTCGCTGTGACCGTCCCTGAGGGACATCCAAGATTCAGGTTGATCTCCCGGTATCCCATCTCTGCCAATTTCTTTGATGCCAGAAGGAAATCTCCCGCCCGGTTCGTCAAAATCTGCGGCACCACCGGTACCCCCGCATTATTCTCCGGCAGCACATCCCGCATCTCCTTCACGCTCATCCCCTGCTCCGGTCCCGGTGCCAGAAACGGTGTAAAATATTTGTCCACACCACCGAAATACTTGTGGTGCAGATTCCTGTATGGATATGTTGTGATTCCCTCCAATGGGGCGAAATATAGATGCAGCATGTCATGTTCCTCGTATCTTTTCCATAAAATCTTCGATTTTTCCAGACTGCCATTCCGGCATTCCCTGAAAAACGCTTTTTTATTATCGTACCACATTTAAACTTCGAGAGCAAATTTAAAATATCCACAGAACTGCCACCGACTGTTTCTTTCTGCTGTATGGCAGAAAAAAACACCCGCCAGCATCGATCTCCATTCTCTGGATGGCTGTGCCAGCGGGTGTTTTTATGGGGTATAAAGATATAATGAGGGTAACAAATATTGTCGACAGAACTGTCTGGGATATACAGCCCTGTTTTTTTACTTTTTGATCTCCTTGATCACATCGATCACGGTACCATCACGGTACTCGACGATGCAGACTACGCGGTCTGTCGTCTCAATCGGCTTCGGAACGCCCGTTAAGGACTCTGCGAGCTGCTGCAGGTACTCAATGTTCACAAGCTTTAAGTTTGCGTTCTCTAAGTCTTCCTTCAGATCTGCATAGTATTTATGCTTCGGGTTCAGCGCAATGCCGGCCTCTGTGACAACAGCAGCTACGGTCTCACCAGGAGTACAGCAGGTGAAGACTTTTTTTGTGATGGAAGGAGTTCTTCCGCGGACTACCGGCAGGCAGACGATGGAAATGTCGGATCCGGCTGCCACATCAGGTCCGCCGCCGAGGCCGCCCATCATCTCACCGGAAGATCCGGTCAGAATGTTGACGTTGAAGTCTGTATCGACCTCCAGCGCTCCGAGAACGCCGAAGTTTAACTTATCCAGCATGGACCCCTTCGTGAACGGGTTGGAATAGACCGCGTTGTCGATCTCCACAATTCCCGGCTCCTCAGCGATAGCTCTCGCCGCCACCGCGTCGAAGGACTGGCTGCACTCTAAGACTCTTACGAGTCCCTTCTTATACATGTCGACGATGGCCGCGGTCATGCCGCCGAGAGCGAAGCTTGCCTTCACGCCTTTCTCCTCCATGCGGTCTGCCAGATAATTCGTGCAGGCGATACTGATGGCACCGGCACCTGTCTGGAAGGAGAAATTCTCCTTGAACATTCTGGAAGCTGCCATAACGTCTGCCGCCCGCTCCGCAATCAGAAGATCCCTCGGGTTCTTTGTCATTCTGGCCGCACCTTTTCCGATCTTATCCGGATCGCCGATACGGTCAACCTTTACGACATAATCTACATACTGCTGGGAGATACTTGCCGGGCAGCATGGATAATCCACAAGATAATCGGTAATAACAACAACTCTCCGCGCATTCATGGCATCCACAAAGGAATATCCAAGGGAACCGCAGGCATTCGGTCCGATCTGACCAGTGGCGTTGCCGTACTCGTCCGCCGCGGAAGCGCCGATGAAAGCCACATCAATCTGAAGCTCTCCTGCCTCGATGGCTCTCGGTCTGGAACCGTGGGTTCTTAAAATAACCGGCTTTTCCGTCAGTCCGTCAAGAACTGCGTCACCTAATTCGCCTCGAATACCGCTGGCCTCGATGCGGTCGATGGTTCCGTCTTTTACAAAGTCCACGATGGACGGATTCTTGATATTGACAACGGCACTCGGTGCGAAACGGAGTCTCTTGATCCCAAGCTCGCGGATCGCGGTCAGAACCTGTCCGATGATCTCATCGCCCTCACGGAAGCTGTGATGGAAGGAGATCGTCATCCCGTCTTTTAAGCCGGTCTTTACGATCGCATCCTTTAAATTCTCCGCCATCTTGCAGTCTCCGGAAACGTGCTTTCCTGCTGTGCGGAGTGTGTGTACCGGCGCATCGGAGGGAACGGTCGTGTAAGCGCCCGTGTACGGTTTTACGACATAATTTCCGATCTGCTTCGGGATCTCGCGTCCCACTGCGTTGATATAAGTCTCTCTGCTCTGTTCCATCCTATATCACCATCCCTTCTGTGCGGATACCGGCTGCCTTCGCCTGGGCTAATGTCGTGAGAGCCCGAAGCTCCATCGGCTTATCGATCATGCCGCCGTCAAGAGTCACAGCACCTTTATGCTGCTTCTTTCCTTCCTCCACTGCCTGTAAAACGCGGAGCGCATACTTGATTTCCTTCATACTCGGCGTGAAGAAGGAATTGACCGTGTCGATCTGTCTTGGGTGGATGCAGGTCTTTCCGTCGAAGCCAAGGTTCTTTGCGAGAGCCGTGTCCTCCTCAAGACCCTCTTTGTCATTGATATCAGAGAATACGATATCAAGGGCATCGATTCCCGCGGAACGGCATGCCATGAGGACCGCATTTCTCGCATAGAATACTTCCAGACCTTTCTTCGTTCTCTGGGCCTTCAGGCTTGCAGTCAGGTCCTCTGCACTGACGGCCATCGCAACCACACGGGGATCAGAGTGGGCGATCTCCATGGCGTTGATGACACCCATGTAGGACTCAATGTTGCAGATCAGCTCGATCTTTCCGACTTCAAGACCGATCTTCTCCTCGATGGCTGCGATTCTTCTTGAGATATCCTGTACCTCTCTCGCGTACTCCACCTTCGGAATACGGATGCAATCCGGGTTGGCTCTGACTGCCGCCTGTAAGTCTTCCTCCAGGTATTCGGAATAGATACCATTTACACGGATGCAGACATATTTATCCTTCGGTCTGTGGTTTTTTACCATGTTGTATACAAGGAATCTCGCCGCGTCCTTCTCGACCGCCGGAACGGAGTCTTCAAGGTCGTAGATCAGCATGTCCTCATTGTAGAAAATCGCCTGGATCATGTTTACCGGGCTCGCACCACTGGCATACAGGCTGGTGCGTTTTAAGTGGATCGTCTTCTCAGCCATTATCTCGCATCCTCCTTTGTCCAGTCGTATTTCTCCTCTGCGCCGCGGCAAATCACGCATTCCATTCTCGCCTTGATGACGCAGTCGAGAGCGCCCTTGTCGCGGATCTCCACGTAGGCGTCCTTGACACC
Organism: Clostridium sp. AM34-11AC; assembly: GCF_003435375.1. Taxonomy (GTDB): domain Bacteria; phylum Bacillota; class Clostridia; order Lachnospirales; family Lachnospiraceae; genus Pilosibacter; species Pilosibacter fragilis. The sequence continues at coordinate 117,084 of NZ_QWGL01000001.1, forward strand.
GAATTCTTCCAGTGTATTATTGACAGTTTCCCTGATGGAATCGCCGAACATGACTGCAACATCGCTCTCTAACTCGATCTCGATGCCCTCACCGCCGTTCGGACGGATCACGATCTGGCAGTCGCTCGATTCTAAGGTTCCGGCCACTGCCGGTTTCTTGATCTCCATAGATCATACCTCCTGTTTTCTAATTACTTAGCATAACTGTTCCATACCTTCACAGTTATACGCAAAAATCCGCCCCAGATCGGGGGACCGATGGGATTTTTGCTTTCTCAACAACATTGTGGCGGACATACAGACGGAACATCTGCACGACCGCCACTCTGGATGATCACTTACTTATTTCTTTTTTTCTCTCACATAGCTCATGATGAAACCGGAGAATGCGCATACACTTGCTACCCATACGGAGTAAGTTTTGATCGCGTTGTTCAGTCCGAGAACGATAGCACCGTTTCCCATCAGCGCTCCGATCAGCTGTCCGAATACAAGAACCGCACCCATGAGCAGGAATAACGGAAGTGTGATCTCAAATACTACCATACAAATGTTGTAAATCGTCTTTTTCATGATCTTTCCCTCCTTAAGCGCCTACTACCGGGAAGATACCCAGCATGATAAGAATTGCGATGAGGACAACCGGAAGCGCGTAGTGGAACAGCAGGTTCTTAAAGATCCTGGACGGTTCATTCAGTCCGGAAATACCGCTTGCGATATAGATCGGCGCGGAGTTCGGCGGGATGCATCCCTCGTTGGAAACAAGAAGCAGGAATGCTACGCAGCATGCCACCGGTGCAAGCCCGAGGGAGCGCAGTGCTGCATAGGCAAGAGCACCAAGGGCAGTTGTGGAAGCAGTTCCTGTGAACGGGCCAACCATCAGTGTGGTGATCACCGCGATCATGATAACTACAAGGACCGGAGATTTGCTTCCGAGTGTATCAAATACTGCAGTAAACTCATCCTGAAGACCAAGCTTTGTCAGTACGCTTGCGGCTGCGAAAGCGAAGAATAACAGACAGCCAACCTCGCTGTACTTCGGCGCGGACGCTTTGATCATGTCCTTCCAGCCTTTCAGATCGTGGGGCAGATATTTCCAGCCCTCAACGATTGTAAAGAAGGTCATCATGATCGGGATCCACATTACTAAAGAAATTGCCTTAAAGGATTTTTCTGTGTGGGCGTTTAATGTCGCTTTGATCGCGTTTCCGGTCGGTCCCATCTGGAACAGAAGCGGAATGATGATTCCGAGGAAAATGATCAGGGAGGAGGCATTCTTTGAGAATGCTGCTCCGAGACTTTCACCTGTTCCTGCGGATGCCTTTAAGCCGTCCTTCTTTGCATAGCAGAATACAACAAAGAGACGATATACAAGGATCACAAGGCCGGTACACATAAGACCTACATATAAGGTGTTGCTTTCAAGCTCAGCAGCGATCGCTTCCATACCGAGTAAAAGGAGCATGGAAGAGGATGGCGGGAAGATCATTCCCAGACCGGCATTACCGGCTACGATCGTTGTAGCGCGTTCAGTGCTCCATCCACTCTGTTTCATCCACGGGATCGTGATAGAACCAACCGCAGACGCGTTACCGGAACCAGATCCGGAAACCATGCCGAACAGGGCGCTTGCGATGGTGGATACATATCCGGAACCGCCCGGAAGGCGTCCGAGTACACTGTTTAAGATTTCAACGAGTCGTCCGATAACGCCCGTTTTATCCATCATAAATGCCATAAATACGAATGCCATGGAAGCATACACAACTTCCTGTTTTGCCGCTGCCTTGATACCTGTCTGGGCTAATGTGAACACGTTCTGTCCAGCAAAGATTCCACCCATCGCGAGGATGATCAAGAATGACCACATCATGGCCTCTGCCATTTTTCTCTTGAGGACCATATTGATCACAAGAATGGCGGCAATGTAAACAAGTAAGGAAATAATTCCAATTCCAATACCGTTCATGTCCGTTCCCCCTTCATGTTTTCGTTGACCGCTTCCCATGGATGTTGGGGAATAGCGGCCGGTTTTCTTTATCATTCTGCGCGCAGTCAGGTTTTTCCTGATGGCTTCATTATAGTAAAGCGGGGGATATTTGTTAAATATGGAAACTATGTTGAGGTCATAAGTAAAAAATATGGTAACTATTCAGTACCTTCATAGTTACGTGCAAAAATCCATTCCAGATCAGCTTCGCTGATGGGATTTTTGCCTTCCAGCCTATGTTTTCTTACGGTCAGCGCAGCAAGTGCGCAGACCTACTGAACAGTTACAAAATATGTCTGTTAAAAAATCAGCAGACTGCTGCGGGCGGATCTTCCAATTATGCCTGTATGCACTTTTGTCTGATATCCAATAATAAAAAGGACCTTCTTGTACTTAGAAGGTCCCGCGAATCTCTTTTAAAAACTCCACCAGCTTCTCCGCCGGAGAGGAAAGATATGCATTTTTTAAAACTGCTACATTAAATGTGTAGGGCACGCTGTAAGCCGGGTCGATCTTATAGACACCGCGCCGTCTCAGAGCATCCGACAGCTGTTTCGACGGAAGAAGCACGGTTCCATAGTCCACCTGCGCCAGTGCATCCAGAGTACTCAGATTTCTGGACACCTGTTTGATCGGTGGGTGAAAGCCCATCTTATCAAAGATCTGCTCGCAGACCATCCGGCTTCTCTGCCAGGACTGAGTCACGATAAGCGGCTCATTTCTTAAAAATTCCGCGTCCAGATACGGCATCGGATCGTCATCCCGGTAGTAGATCATCTTGTGATACCGGCTGTTGCTTCTCGGCACGATCACCATCTCATCATGGTTGATCTCAAAATACTCCAGTTCTTCCCTTAAAAGCGGCGGGTGAACAATTCCGACCTCCACCTCACCTTTGATGAGCTTCTCCTCGATATCCTCGCTGGTTGCTTCTGTCAGGACCATGTCAATAGAAGGATACTTTTCCTTAAATTGCGGCAGAAAATATGGAAGAACATACATGGCCTGCATTCCCGTAAAACCGAGCTGAACAACACCCCGGTCAGAATTCTGAAGATCAAGCAGTTTTTTCTCCATTGTCTTCTGCTCCGTCAACGTTTTCTTTGCAAATTCCAGAAAGCATTCGCCTTCCGCCGTCAGCTTCACTCCGTTAGGCTGGCGGTGAAAGATCGTCACGCCAAGCTCCTTCTCCACCTTCTGGACGCACTGGCTCAAAGCCGGCTGTGCCATATACATCTTCGCAGCGGCGCGCGTAATGCTCTGTTCCTCCGCAATACTCACAATATATGCCATATCACGCGTTGTCATATCATCACTCCCTTATCACTGTTCCCATACACGATACTCATGTACGTTTTGCCCATCGATTTTTCTTATCAGTAATTTCTCCTGAAAAGCAATTCAAATTCAAACGTAAAACTCTACGAAATGCTTATAATTATACTATCCTTTTATTTGCATGTCAATTTCTTAACAATCAGAAGGTCATGTATACATGATCCTCTGGTCTTCCCCTTTTCCTGTCATGTATTTTCACCCTTATTTTCATCTCTTCCCATATATTTTTCTTATGTCCCGCATCGTATTTTCCTTTTACAATTTTCCCTTTTTTTCTCTGCCTTTTCTCTGGAAAACTATCCTTTTTTCATCTATACTATATTCATAGTCCCATTACGACATCATTGCTGTTTATCTCATTTGGAGGTGCTTTTATATGACAGAACTCAGTATTCATGAATTATCCCTTGGTTTTTCCCATGACAGACAGATGCTTGTGGAGTTTCTCGCAAAGCATCATTTAAATTATGAGGACGATATCGAAGCGGCGTTCGGCGTGTTTGATTCCGATGACAATCTCACCGGATGCGGATGCTGCGCAGGAAATCTTTTAAAATGCTTTGCGGTGGATGAGAGTCTCAGAGGTCAGAATGCTCTCGGAAGTCTCGTGTCCAGACTTGTCGAAAACCGGTTTGAGGCAGGGCATTACGATCTTTTTGTGATCACCAGACCGAAGAACAAAGTGCTTTTCACATCCTGCGGATTTTATCCTCTGGCAGAGACAGAAGCTGTCCTGATGCTGGAGAATAAGAAATCCGGACTGGACAACTATTATAAGAAATTTCTCGCTGGGACAGATACCGATGAGAACGTGGGCTGTATCGTCATGAACTGCAATCCCTTCACGAAAGGTCATCTCGCCCTGATCACTTACGCCGCTAAGGCATGTTCCCTGCTCCATATCTTCGTGGTTGAGGAGAACCGGTCCAGGTTCCCGTTTGCGGACCGTCTGAAGCTTGTCCGGGAAGGTACGGATCATCTTCCGAACGTCATTGTACATCCATCAGGACCATATATGATCTCCAACGCTACATTCCCGACCTACTTCTTAAAGGACTGCGAGGACGCGGCGAAGATCCAGAGTGAGCTCGACATCACACTGTTCGCGTCGAGGATCGCTCCGATCCTTCATATTACAAAACGTTTCGCCGGAGAAGAGCCTTTTGATCCGGTAACAAGACGCTACAACGAGGCAATGATCCGCATTCTCCCAAAATACGGCATCTCCTTCATCAAGATCGACCGGATCACCACAGAGGGACCGGATGGAAAGCCGGAGGTCATCAGTGCTTCCAGAGTTCGGAAATTGTTGGATGAGCAGGGCGTGACCGACGAAGTTCTGTCGCTGGTGCCGGAGTGTACGGCGAAGTATTTAAAGGAAAGCTTTAAGTAACTGCGAATTCTCCTGCAGATCCTGTTCTCTGACGTTTTTTCAGATGCATGATAGCTGAAATGCTGTGCAAAAGTAAAGCGGACATTCGCAATCCGCTTCGCTACTTGCTCATGAACGCAGTCGCTTCGCGCTCTGTCAGTGGGAGCTTTCAACACCCACTGACATAAGCATCCCACTCACCGCTTAGTGCTCCGCGCACTTGAAGCGGGGGAATGCTTATCTGCGTTCAAAAAGTCTTTGCACAGCATTTTCTGCATTTAGGAAGTTCGAACTAAATTCCAAATGGAGTGTTTTTTATGAACCTAAATAATGTAATTACCGGCTCACCGGTGACTTCCGGGGAACTTCGCGCCGTCAGAGACCAGCGTGTCCTGAAAAAATGGGAACTTCTTACCCCCGGCGGGGAGATCTGTCTTGTGGAGTTTTCCTTAAATATTGCCGGGACAGTCAAGACGTTTCCCTTCGCCCGGGCGGCATTCCGGGAGGAAGTACGGGAACTGTCTGACCGCCTCTCCCGTTTCTCTGTTCTGAAAACGGAGGTTTATGAGAAAAATACCGGTGACTGCGCGTTCTTTCTTTTAAAGTCCCAGGCCATACAGGTCAAAAAATTTCTCGTCTCCGTCGAGGAAAGCCACCCTTTGGGCCGTCTCTTCAACCTTGACGTCTGCGGTCCCGATGGAATTTCCGTAAAGCGGCATGATCTCGGACTTCTCCCCAGAACCTGTCTTGTCTGCGGGGAAGATGCCCATGTCTGCGCACAAAAAAAGTCCCATTCCATGGAGCTGATCCAATGGCAGACGGCAAAGCTCTTCCATGAATTCTTCCGGGACCGGGCGGCTGATCAGGCGGCTTCCGCGGCGGTACGGGGACTGCTCTACGAGGTTTCAACCACCCCGAAGCCGGGACTGGTGGACCGGAACAACTCCGGCTCCCACAAAGATATGGACTTTTTTACATTCCTTGACAGCAGCGCCTCCCTGATCCCGTGGTTCCGGGAATTCTTCTGCCTGGGATGGGATCACAGCAGTGAGTCGGACAGGCAGCTTTTTGAGCGGCTGCGCTACGCCGGACAACGGGCCGAAGCCGCTATGTTCTCCGCCACGGGCGGGATCAACACCCACAAGGGGCTTGTCTTTGCCTCGGCGATCCTCTGCGGGGCGCTTGGAAAAGTTCACGCGGGTCAGGAGCTTCCGCCGCCGTTGGAGAATGTGCTTCAGGAATGCAGGAAGTTAGGGGAGTGCTCTCTCGCAGATCTGCATCGACTTCCGAACGTGCAGACTCCGCTTCCCGGTTCCGAAATCCAACATATTTCCGGACATACACCTGACAAGATGCAGTCCGATCCGCAAAGCGCTTCTGCCCCCGACGTCAGAACACATTTCGTATCACTTTCTACGAACGGGGAACGCATCTTTACCGCCTACGGTATCCAGGGTGCCCGCGGTGAGGCGGCTGCCGGTTTCCCATCCGCAGTCCAGATCGGTCTGCCATCCCTGAAAAAATGGCTTTTCTCCGGTTTCTCTTTAAATGACGCCGCCGCCATGGCTCTTCTCACCCTGATCTCTGAAGTTGACGACACCAATATGGTTCACAGGGGGGGGCCGGAGCTTGCGAAAAAAAGCAAAGAGCAGGCAAAGCGCCTGCTCTCCACTGTCACAAAAGAAAATTTTAAAGAGACCCTGAACTCCCTGGACCATCAGTACATCACAGACAACTTAAGTCCCGGCGGCTGCGCAGACCTTCTCGCCGTCAGCCTGATGTTCTATTTTCTGGAATCTGCCGGTATGATTGCGGATATTTAAGATGGTCCAAAGGCGCTGCTCATGCCGCGTGGGGACCGCTTCTTTCCACCCTGCCAGTAATTTCTTCTGAGTATGTGAGACCGGCAGCTTCCACCGTTGGCAGCTTCTTCTAAATACCTGACTGCCGAAAAGGCCAGCAGCTCTGCTTATCTAAAGAGCTGCTGACCTTTTTCTTACTCCATCGTTACCTTCACGCCGTCGTCCTCAGTCCATCTGATCTCATACGTATCTGCAGTGTAGGTAAATCCATTGATCTCCATTTTTCCATCTCCGGTATTCTTGAAGGAAAGGGTGAAATCAGTACAGTCATCCGTGTCTTCTCCCACATACAGATAGAGCGGGCTGTCCGGATCATTCGGCTTTTTCATTATATTTCCGATTTCTTCTGCCATCTCACGCTTATCGAATTCTCCGGAAAGACCATGTTCTGCTTCACAAATTTTAAACGCTTCCGCGATCCGATGTCCCTTTTCATAGAACACTGCGCTCCTCGCGCGATTTACGTAACCATTATAAACTCCAATGCTCACAGAAGCCAGGATCACCATGATGACAATTACCACCATCAGCTCTACTAACGAGTATCCTCCATGATCCAGTCTCTTCATTTTCTGCTTTCTTTTCGCCATACACATCCCCAGCTTTCTTCGTTGAACCGGGGTACCCGATGACATTTTCCGTTATTCTGTTATTCCCCGGCTGGTTATTTGTTACATTGGGTACTTGTAACTGTAAAGTTACAGACAATTGTACTCTTTGTTTATAACATATGGTCACATGGCGTTCTATTGTCCAAATTATGTCACCAGATCAGGCCTGTTCTTTCTCCCGTTCTGCCACTGCCATGGCGATCTTTTCCGGTGTGATCGGGAGTTCGTAGAACCTGGTTCCTGTGGCGTTAAAGATCGCATCCGACACAGCCGGAAGCGGTGTATTGATCACGACTTCACCGATGGATTTCGCGCCAAACGGTCCCGCATCCTCGTAGCTGCTCTCAAACTCTACACAGATATGTCCGATATCGATACGGGTCGGGATCTTATACTGCATCAGGGAGTTCTCCGCAAGTTTTCCCTTCTTATTATAGGTAATATTTTCTGTCAGTGTCATGCCGATTCCCTGGAGAATACCGCCTTCCGCCTGGACTCTCGCAAGGTTCGGATTTACGGGTGTTCCACAGTCTACCGCAGCCGCGTAATCGATGACCTTCGCCTCTCCGGTCTCAAGATCCACCTCAACCTCCGCAGCGCCGACCATAAACGGCGGCGGAGAAAGCGGGGAGCTGTTCGTCACGGTGGCTTCCAGGGCGATATTGTTGCCGCACTGGGAGGCGGTGGCGATATCTGTGAGGGAGACCTGTATCTCCTTTGAATTCTCGTGCTTCACAAATTTTCCATCAAACACGACTTCACTTTCCGGACACTTTAACAGTTCCGCGCCTAGCTTGCAGATCTGCTCCCGCACCTTCAGCGCACACTGTTCTACTGCCTTACCGGTAACATACGTTGTGCTGGACGCATAGGATCCGGAATCGTAAGGCGATGTATCCGTGTCTGCGCCGAATACCGTGATCTCATCGATGGAACAGTCCAGGACCTCCGCCGCGATCTGAGCCAGGATCGTATCGCAGCCTGTTCCCATGTCCGCCGCCCCGATGGCTAATGTATAAAATCCGTCGTCATTCACCTTGATCGTCGCACTTCCCACGTCAACCGATGTGATACCTGAGCCCTGCATCGCCATTCCCATGCCGACGGCCCGGACCTTTCCGTTTCCCATATCGCGGACCGGGTACTTATTATCCCAGTCGATCATCTTCTTCACGCGCTCCAGACACCGGTCCAGGGCACAGCTGGTGTTTACCTGCCCGTAGTACGCCGGCATCACATCGCCCTCTTTGACGATGTTCTTCATCCGCAGTTCAAACGGATCCATATGCAGCTTCGCCGCCAGCTCATTCACGGCAGACTCCACAGCGAAAAGACCCTGGGTGGCACCGTATCCGCGGTAGGCGCCGGCGGACATCACGTTTGTATACACGACATCGCTGACGAATCGGAATGCCTTCGCCTTTCCATAAAGCGGGATGGATTTATGTCCGGAAAGTCCCACGGTCGTCGGTCCATGTTCACCGTAGGCACCGGTGTTGGACAGCGTGTACATGTCGATTCCGTTGACGATTCCGTCCTTGCTGGCGCCGAGGCGCACATGGACTTCCATCTCGTGCCGCGGAGTGGAGGCGGTCATGCTCTCCTCCCGGGTGAAGATGATCTTCGACGGCTTCTTCGTCATCCATGTCACATATGCCGGGTAGACTTCACTGATGGAAGTCTGCTTCGCCCCGAATCCGCCGCCGATCCTCGGTTTGCTGACACGGATCATGGATTTTGGAATATGCAGGGCGTTCGCGAGGATCCTTCTGCAGTGGAACACGATCTGGGTGGAGCTCACCACGTTCAGACGCCCGTAGGTGTCGATGGTACAGAAGGTCCTGAACGTCTCCATCATAGTCTGCTGACATGCCTTTGTGTGGTAGACGTGGTCGATGATCACATCGCTGTTCTTTAAGACTTCCTCGATATCCCCGGATCCAGTCTCGTCGTGGGCACAAAGATTTCTCTTATTGTCCGCCCCAACCGGAACAAGGCTCTCCCAGTTGTCTTCCGGGTGTACTAAGATCTTATTGTCCTTCGCCTTGTGGAAATCCAGAATCGGCTCAAGAACTTCATACTGGACCTTGATGAGCTTCAGCGCCTTGTCCACGCACTTCTCATCCCGTCCTGCCACGATGGCGACCACATCGCCCACATACCGGACATGGCGGTCCATGATCAGGCGGTCATAGGGACTCATCTCCGGGTAGGTCTGGCCTGCCTGTGTGTAACGTCTTCCGTCCTGCGGGATATCCTCCCAGGTGTAGATCGCCTCGATGCCGTCCACCTTCATCGCCGCGATTTTGTTGATAGAAGTCACGATCGCATTTGCGTGGGGCGAGCGGAGAAGCTTTACGATCAGGCAGTCCTTCGGCGCGATATCATCCATGTAGACCGGCTTTCCGGTCACGAGCTGCATAGCGTCTTTTTTGCGCACCGGCTTGTTTACATATTTCATGCCTCCGCCGCCTCCTTTCCGTTCTTTTCCTTCTTCCATTCCAGGAACGCCTGGATGCCGCGGAGCTGTCCCTCGTAGCCGGAACAGCGGCATAAGTTGCCCGCCAGATATTCCTTGATTTCGTCCTCATTCGGATATTCTATTTCCCGGAACAGCGCCAGGGCGTTCATGATAAATCCCGGGTTGCAGAATCCGCATTGTTCCGCTCCCTGGTCGGCGATAAACGCACCGAATTCTGCCGCCTCTTCCTGGAGGCCTTCCAGTGTTGTAACCGTTCTTCCATCCGCTCTCGCCGCCAGCACAGAGCAGGAGAGAACAGGTTTTTCGTCTAAAAATACGGTGCAGAGACCACAGTTTGATGTCTCACAGCCGCGCTTCACGCTGTAGCATCCGTGATCCCGCACAAAATCGATCAAAAGCATGTCCGCGTCGATGTCGGCGGAGATCTTCTTTCCGTTTAATGTCATGGTAATGTTCATGATATAATTCCTCTATAAATTTTTTTCACTTTCATCTGATTGATCCGGCTGGAATTCTTTCTTATTTTCCCGCCAGCTTACAGACAGCTCTCCTTACCAGAACTCCCGCCAGGTGTTTCCGGTACTCCGCGCTTCCTCTCGTGTTGGAGCCGGTCTCGACCTGTTCTTTTACACATTTCGCCGCATTTTCTGCCATGTTTTCCACATCTGCGGCTTGAATATCCGCGTCTGCAAGTTCAAAAAGTACTGCCTTTCCAGGTCTCGCCCCGATGGAAAACCGGTATCCTGCCTCCGTCTTTGCCGCCGCGCAGGTCAGTACCGGAAAGTCTGTCTGGCTGTTGCGGACAGACTGGTAATCGAACGCTGCCTTTTCTTTCTTCACGATGAGCCGCACCAGGATGTCCCTGTCATACGGCATCTTCGCATACTCCTTTAACGGAATGATCCCGCCTTTATAAAGCTCCACATAGCTGTCCATGGTCAAAAACATCGTCAGCACATCGGAAAATCCGTATCTTCCATAAATACTTCCACCCACTGTCGCGAGATTCCGGAACTGGACCCCGACGATATGGCGCACGGACTCCCTCGCCGCGCCGTCCGTGTATGAATTGAGTCCCGGATCAAGCTCCAGGTCTCTCAGTGTCACCATGCAGCCGATCCGGAATTCCTCCCCCGTCTCCTCGATGGTGTCAAGTCCGAGACTGGAGAGGTCGATCGCCGTACCGATCTGCATCTTTCCCATTTTCAGCCAGACCATACCGCCGAGCACGCGGTTGCTCTTCTTCTGATTTAACTGCCATGCCTCTTCCAGGCTTTCCGCACGTTTATATTCCCTGATAACTCTCATTCTTTGCTCCTTGTCGCTACAAAAACTTCATATCTGTCCAGCATTTTCACAGCCTGCGCAGACAAGCGTGTAATCCCTATCGAACAGTTGTAAAATATACTTTAATTTTAACATACTTTCTGTTATAATTCCGTTGTAGTTAAAAAAACATAACGAAATTTCAACACAAAAATATTGAAAGAGGACAAAAGATCATGAAAAAAAATCTCAAGAAGCTTTCCGCCCTGCTCTTAGCTCTCGCATTATCCGTGAGCACAACTGCATGTGGAAACAGCACTGCATCCACGACGACCGCGGCTGAGACAGCTGCTGAAGTTACCACAGAAGCCGCATCCGAATCCGCAGCTGAGACATCCGCGGCGGCCGGCGACGAAATGACTGTCACCTATCCAGTCACCATCACTGACCATCTTGGCCGTAAGGTTACGATCGAGAAACATCCGGAATCCTTCGTCAGCGGCTACTATATCTCCACAAGCCTGATGATCGCCCTTGGTCTCGATGACCAGTTAGTCGGCGTTGAGGCAAAGGCCGACAAGAGAAACATCTACAAATTAAGCGCTCCGGAACTCACAGAACTCCCGTCTGTCGGAACAGCGAAAGAGTTTGACCTTGAGGGCTGTGCCGCATTAAAGCCGGACCTTGTGATCGTTCCGACAAAGTTAAAAGATTCCATCCCGGCTATGGAAGAGCTTGGTCTCACCGTAATCGCTGTAAATCCGGAAGACCAGACAAAGTTATTCGAGACCATCGACATGATCTCCACAGCCGCAGACGTAGTTGAGAAAGGCCAGGAGCTGGAGTACTGGATCTCCGACGCTCTTGAGAGCTTAAAGAAATCCCTCGACGGCGTTGAGACTCCGTCCGTATACCTTGCAGGCAACAGCGCTCTGTTACAGACCGCTGGTCCGGAGATGTATCAGTCCACCCTGATCGAAAACGCCGGCGGCGTGAACGCGGCTTCCGACATCACTGATACATACTGGGCAGATACTTCCTACGAGCAGATTCTCTCCTGGAACCCAGACTACATCGTACTCGCTGCTGACGCTGACTACGATGTTGACTCTGTTCTGAACGATTCCGCTCTCGCTGACTGCACAACTGTAAAAGAAGGACACATTGCCCAGATCCCGAGCGACATCGAAGCTCTCGATTCCCCGGTACCGGCAAGCTTTTTAGGCAGCTACTATGTCGCTTCCATTCTTCACCCGGACGTTGTAACTGAAGACGATTTCAAGACTACAGAAAAGAATTTCTATGAAACATTCTATGGCTTCACTCCGGAAAGCGCAAACTGATTCCAACCGGACAATGGCAATTTTAACTCTGGCGATGACATTTCTTGTCATCGCCTTTGTTTCAGCACTGACTACCGGAAAGTACCCGATCTCCCTGGCGGATCTTTGCGCAGGGGAACCAATGGCGGTCCGCACTTTTACCATACTCCGCCTGCCCCGCGCCCTCATGGGACTCGTCGGCGGCTTTGGCCTCGGTGTGGCCGGGTTCGTCTACCAGACGGTCTTCCGGAACCCGCTGGCGTCCCCCGATATCATCGGCGTCTCTTCCGGTGCCAGCGCAGGTGCCGCCTTCGCAATCCTTTTTACCTCCGCTGCATCGCCGTCCACCACGGTCTTCGCGTTTGTCGGCGGACTTCTCGCAGTTTGTCTGTCCCTTGGACTCACCGCCCTTTCCCCAGTAAAGGAACACTCTTCCATTGTTCTCGCGGGGATCGCGGTCCACTCCCTGGCGCAGACATTTCTCATGGTGCTGAAGCTCATGGCTGACCCGGAAAAACAGCTGGCTTCCATCGAATACTGGATCATGGGAAGTCTTGCGGGCGTCACTGCCTCGAAGATCCCGTTCCCTGTTGTGATCATTCTGTTTAGCTCCGCCGTTATTTTCCTGCTCCACCGCCATATACTGGCGCTGTCGGTGCAAGAGGACGAGGCACGAATGCTGGGTGTCTCTGTCCAGAAGACCAGGTTTTTCGTGCTTTTCCTCGCGACACTCACGGTGGCTGCCGCAGTCAGCGTCACGGGGCTTATCAGTTTTATCGGTCTTCTCGCCCCGCACACGGCGAGACTTCTCACCGGGCACAACAGGCGGTCATCCTGTCTTTTGAGCGGGATCATCGGAAGTGTCCTGCTGCTCACTGCGGACGTATTGGCGAAGTCCCTGACTGCGGTGGAATTGCCTGTGAGTATCTTCACATCGCTTCTCGGTGCACCGTTTTTGATCTATCTGATTCTCTCGGAAAGGAGGAGCTGAGTCAAAATGGCTGATTTTTTTTCTGTTCAGGATATCTCCCTCTGTCTCGGCGGACGGCAGATCCTGGATCATGTCTCCTTTTCTGTTGACACACCAGGGCGTGTGATCGGACTTCTGGGGCCAAACGGAGGTGGAAAGACCACACTTCTCCGGGCCATCTGCGGGGAATTGCCCCATGACGGGCATGTTTTTCTTGAAGGTGCTGAGCTCGCCGGACTGCGTTCAAAGGAACTGGCACGGCGAGTCAGCTATATTCCGCAGCAGAGCGGGATCTCGATCTCCATGAGTGCCATAGATGTGGTGCTGATGGGATTTTATCCAAAATTAAAGCTGCTCAGCCAGCCGTCCGCGGATATGAGAGCGGCGGCACTCCGGGCTCTGGAACAGGTCGGGATGGCTGGTCTCGCAGACCGGGATTATCTGACACTCAGCGGTGGAGAAAAGCAGCTTGTGATCCTGGCCCGGACGCTGGTGGAAGACACGAAGCTACTGCTCTTCGACGAGCCGGACAGCTCGCTGGATCTCGGAAATAAGTACCGGATGGTGCGGATGATCATGGAATTAGTGCATGGGCGTCCTGGAAAAGCTGGTCTGATCTGCCTTCATGACCCGGTTCTGGCGCTTGCCTGCTGTGACACGCTGATGCTTTTAAAAGATGGCCGCCTGATCTGCACGCTGCAGCCAAAAACTGACTCTGTCCATGATATGGAAAAGGCGTTTTCTGAAATTTATGGGGCGGTAAGACTTGTTGCTGTTGCGGATCCGGAAATCTCGAACCATAAGCGGCTCATCCTGCTTCCCCTTCTGTAATTATTCTGCTGCGGATCTTTCTCCCGCAGTGCTGAATAATTTTACTGTTTCCAGATTGGCATTTATGATATTATGGTAACTGTTCAGTATCCTCACAGTCACATATTATGATCATAATAATTCTTGAAAGAAGGTGTTCTCCATGATATCCGACATCCGAGTTTTTCTCTGCGACGATGACCACTTCCGATTCTTTGGTGAAGGTCCCTGCCGTCTGCTCCATCTGATCGAGGAGACCGGTTCGCTGCGGGCGGCGGCGATGTCTATGGGGATGGCGTATACGAAGGCACTTGCCATCATGAGGCGAGCCGAAAAGAATCTCGGTTTTCCGCTCACGGCCCGCCGGATCGGCGGAAAAGGCGGCGGAGGAAGTGTCCTGACGCCGAAAGCAAAGGAGTTTTTACATGACTATGAAACCTACCGTGACGCCTGTATTCAGAGCAGCCGCGAACTCTATACTCAGATCTTTTCTAAATATGCAGATGGGGGAGAAGACGGGGAATAAATTTGTGTCTGAAACAGCGGCAGCTGCAGGTATTCATAAAAAACGGCATTTGGTCATAACTGGCAGCCGGGGAATCGGGAAGAGCACGCTGTTGAGAGAAATTCTGGCACTGCCGTACTTTTCTGATTTAGGACCATTTCCAGGATTTACAACGCAGGCGTTTCCGCGCGACCGTGTGGAATTGACAGATAATCTTACTGGTGAAACTGCGAGAATCGGATCCTGCCATCCACCTAAGTCCTTCGCTGTTCCAAATTTCCCTGCAAATAGTTTTGTACAAAAAGCTTGTGCTGCTGATTCTGCGCATCCTGATGCTCAACGATCCGGCAACCAAATGACACCGGCTATGGATGGCTTCCTTGGGCTCGGCATCACTTCTATAACCCGCGCCATTGAGTCCGCTTCCCAATGGGCGGTAATCGACGAACTCGGCTATCTGGAAAGCTCCTGCCCGGAATTCTGCGATGCTGTTTTCCGTCTTTTTGACCAGAAACAGGTCATCGCTGTTCTCCGCAGCCAATCCACACCGTTTCTCGATGCACTGCGGGCACGGAACGACGTGTTCCTTTACGACCTGGAGCATCCGCTTCTGCCCATCGGATGCGTGATCATGGCGTCCGGGCTTGGAAAAAGATTTGGTTCCAATAAACTTATGGCAGATTTCAATGGAAAGCCAATGATCTACCGGATCTTATCCGCCACCGACGGTGCACTTTTTGCTGCCCGGATCGTTGTGACGAGATCCAGGGAAGTTGAAGCATTTTGTCGAGAGCGAAAGATTCCGGTCCTTCTGCATGCAATGCCCTACAGAAATCACACGGTCCTTCTTGGACTGTCTGCCTTATTGAAGGAATATCCGGAACTTGCGGGGTGTATGTTTGCGCTGGGGGATCAGCCGCTGTTAACAAAAGAGACACTTGAAGCTATGGTAATAACATTTTCGCAGTATTATCAAACTGCCTCTCCGATTTTCCGCCTGGCAGCTATCGCTGAGGATGATTCTATAATTCCTGGAAACCCAATTCTTTTCGGGAACCGATATTTTGAGGAGCTTCTCACACTCCCGGACAATCACGGCGGCAATGTTCTGCTGAAAAAATATCCCGACGTTGTCCGGTATTTCCCCGCAGGTGATCCTCTGGAACTCGCTGACGCGGACACCCCGGCAGAACTGGAGCAACTAAAAAAAGCGGAATTTAACCGGTAAGCGACACCTCGGTATCGCCCGGATAAATTCCGCTTTTTTATTAACCCTGCGCACAGATTTCTTATCAAAAAATTTTCAACGTACTTGATCGGGTCATTTTAACGATTTCAAGTATTTTATAATCGTTCAGCGCAAATCCCATCATTTTTTATCATTTGGAAGCACAATATTCAACAAAATCGCAACCATAGCCGCCGGAACAATTCCGGAACCGCCGAAGATCAGCTGGATCGCCTGCGGGGTCTGTGCTAAGATTGCCGTGTTCGCTCCCATTCCATAACCAACTCCAAGCGCTACAGAAACGATAGTCAGGTTCTTCGCTGTCATCTTCTCCTTTGTGACCAGCTGGATTCCGCTGATCACGATGGATGAGAACATCATAACGGCTGCGCCGCCGAGAACAGCCTGCGGCATAATAGAAACGATGGCGCCCAGCTTCGGAACAAGACCGCAGAGGATCAGGAATACTGCGCCTGTCGCGAGAGCGGTACGGTTCACTACTTTTGTCATCGTAACCAGTCCGACGTTCTGGCTGAAGGAGGTATTCGGAAGAATTCCAAACAGTGCCGCGAAAGAAGATCCGATACCGTCGCAGATCACGCCGCCGGAAAGCTCCTTGTCTGTCGCCTCACGGTTCATTCCGCCTTCAATAACACCGGAGATATCTCCGACCGTCTCAACAGCTGTTACGATAAACATGATGAGGATCGGCGCGATGGCACGGGCATCAAACACCGGCTTCACCGGAAGAAATTCCGGAATGCTGATCCAGCTTGCCTGGGCGACTTTATCCCAGTTCAGTACCCATGCTTTCGTGTACTCGGCTCCGTCTGCCGTGATTCCCGTTGTCGGAAGAACCAGGCTCATAACAAATGCCGCAATATATCCCGCAATGATTCCGATGAGAATTGCGGAGTTGCTTGCCATTCCGTTGGTCCAGTGTTTCACAGTAAGGATCACCACAAGGACAAAGATCGCCAGGAGAAGGTTCTCCATAGAGCCAAAGTCCTTCGCGCCGCTTCCGCCGCCGAAAGAATTGATCCCGACGGAGATCAGGGACAGTCCGATGGACAATACAACCGTTCCCGTTACAACCGCCGGGAAAAATTTACGCAGCGGCTTGATAAAGAATCCGAGAACACTCTCAAAAAGACCGCCGAGAATTGACGCTCCCATGATCGCGCCATAGGTGGCGAGTCCGCCGCCCATAGTGTCCGCCACACTCTTGAAAACTCCGATGAAACCGGAGCTGGTTCCCATGATGATTGGAACTTTACCTCCGATCGGACCGATCGCATAGAGCTGGACCAGAGTCACAACTCCCGCTACAAACATCGCGTTCTGTAAAAGACAGACCTGAAGATGGGCGAACTCCTCGCTTCCACTGATTCCGCATGCGCCGCAGATAATAAGAAGCGGGGTCAGGTTTCCGACAAACATCGCCAACACATGCTGGAGTCCAAGTGGAATCGCACGTTTCAACGGCATTTTTCCATAGAAATCATACATCGCCTGATCCGTTATCTTTTCTTTTCCCATACGTTTTTCTCCCCTGATGTAAATTTTTTCAGCTGCCTGTGTATGTACAGCCGTAATTTTCCACTGTCCCATCTGAATTCCGGCACGATTGCCATCGACAGGTTCACTTATTAACAGTGATTATTTTTTGTACCGTCATTATAAGCAAAAAAAGACAGCATGTAAATATGCTGTCGAAAATTTATATGTTCTTTTTTCGTTCTGGATCGTCAGTGCCGGATGCCTCCGCTGCAGCATGCAGGCTTTTCAGTTCGGAAATCCTTATCTATGTGGAGTAACGAGATCAGGACTCTTCCCCCTCATTGGCTTCTTCCATGGTGACGACAGCCTGGGATCTTTCATCCGTATAATGGATCCGCAGAACTGCCTGAGGCCAGTTGAGCTGGATATGAGCGGTCTTGTTCTGCTCGGCTCCGGCTTTTTCGATAAGTTCAATGAGTTCTTTCAGAACCTCACGGGTCAGGTAGCCGCCGCGCCAGTGGAATGTAAGTGTTTTATTCTTCTTTGCAGTCTGCAGGGAGCGCTTGTAAACTTCCTCCGTCTTTGTGAAGGAAAGTTTTTTCTCTTTATAGTAAAAGTGATCACCGTCCGTACAGGCCGGGGCGGGGGCGATCAACGGCTCATGGTCGCGGAAGACCGCCTTATCGTCCAGATTGAAGTAGTCGTAGCGGATCTCACCGCCGGTCTCAACGCATTTTCCAAGGCTGTTGTCGAAGGTGGCATCCAGGTGATAGCAAGTCTTACCGATCTTCACGATATTCCATGTATGGCGGTACTTGATCCCTTTTTCCGGATTGTTTCCGCATAAGGCGATCATACACCAGATTCCAAGCGCGTCGCAGAGGATCTTGACCGACTTTGCGATCCCCTCGCAGACGCCGACACCATGACCCAACGGTCCGATAATTTCATGGGAATAGGGCTTTTTCAGTTTATCGTAGTGGATATTCTCACAGATAAAATCGTGGATATACTTTTCCTTTTCCAGCTCCGGGAGCTTTGCCGCCGGTCTTGCGAGCTTTTCCACCCGGGCATTCATGGCTTTCTGGTGGTCTTTGATTTTGCTCTTCTCAAAAAGGTATTCCGGGATGAAGATCAGATTCGGGGAATCCGCGAAATACCGGTATTTAAAGCTGGACACCCAGAAAATCTCCGGGTGGTCAAGGCGGAGCTCAAAAAAAATATCGCTTAAGGCGTGACCGTCGATCCGGGGGATCTGGAAAGAGTCAGCAAGGCTTAACAGTCCCTGCTGCATGGCACGGTAAACAGCCTGTCGCTCTTTGTCCATGTGATTATAATAAAATGGTTCCATGATAGTTGTGATCCTTTCAAATCTCTAAAAATTTACCCGACTCAGTATAACGTATTTGTAAATGCTTTTCCAGTTAAATTCTGCGGAAAAACATTAACTGTACAATCGTTGTAAGGTTTAATATTTTTGTGCGCCAGTGCGTCAACGCAGAATTGGCTCGTGCGTCCGCGCAAAGCGAAAGAAGACCGCCCATCACCAGCACAACACTGACAACAGGCGGTCTTCACATATTTATATTTTATTCCCCGCACTCTCCAGCAGCTGCCCGATCTTCGAAACAAACAGATCGAACGCAACATCGTTCTTTCCGCTGTTGATAACGATATCGGCGAGAGCCCTCGTGGGCTCTACATACATGTAGTGCATGGGTTTTACGGTTGTTAAGTACTGAGTGATGATTCCTTTCAGGTCGCGGCCGCGCTCCTCTACGTCGCGGACGATGCGGCGGAGGATCCGCTCGTCAGCGTCGGCTTCCACATAGACTTTGATGTCCAGGAGGCTGCGGATCCGCTCGTCGGCGAGAAGCAGGATGCCCTCAACGAGGATGATCGGTCTCGGCTCGATCTTGATGATCTCGCTGGATCGGTTGTGCTGGCTGTAGTCGTAGACCGGACACTCGATGGTCTTTCCGGCTTTCAGCTCCTTTAGGTGCTCCACCAAAAGATCTGTCTCCAGGGAATCCGGATGGTCATAGTTGACCTTCACACGCTGCTCAAACGGGATCCCGTCCTGTCTGCGGTAATAGTTGTCGTGGTAGATCACGACAACATCATCCCCGAAGTACTGCCTGAGCCTGTTCGTAAATGTCGATTTTCCTGAGCCAGACCCCCCGGCAATTCCGATAATAATAGGTTCCATATCGATTACCTCGTAAGTCCAAATTCTTCCGGCATGAATCT
Organism: Clostridium sp. AM34-11AC; assembly: GCF_003435375.1. Classification (GTDB taxonomy): domain Bacteria; phylum Bacillota; class Clostridia; order Lachnospirales; family Lachnospiraceae; genus Pilosibacter; species Pilosibacter fragilis. Next base: position 136,590 of record NZ_QWGL01000001.1, read on the forward strand.
CGGACAGATATTCTCTGTCGTGCAGATCACCGTTGCCGCAAGTCTTGTGCCGATTCTGCATGCCTCCTGCAGCGTCTTGCCGTAGGTAAGTCCGATGCAGACGCCGGAAAAGAACGCATCCCCGGCTCCCGTCGTGTCCACGATATCTACCTTACGTCCCGGATAAATTCCGGTGTGCCCGTCCGAATCAACAAAGACAGATCCGTCTCCTCCCATGGTGACCACCATGCGGGAGATCTTGGCGGAACGGATCCGGTCCGGAAGAATTGCCGCTAACTCTGCCGGAGTCATATGGTCATAGTCTTCCGAGAACAGGATTCCCGCCTCCTGCTGATTGCACACAAAACATGCAGTTCTGCGGATAAAATCTCTTCTCTCCACAGCGATCGTCATATTGGATACAAGCGCATAGACCTCTTTGTGATACTTTTCCGCATACATGAAGGTCTTTTTCACGATCTCCTTGTCTGTATCGATCTCGATCGCAATGCTGTCCGCATCCTTAAAGATCTCGTCCCCATGCTCATCTAAGATCTGCTCGATGGGCTTGTGGTCCGGTCTCTTTGAGATGGATGCCACCACGTCTCCCTCATGATCAAAGACGGCCAGCCAGGTTCCCATGCCGTCCTTGACCTTCTTCATATACTTCGTTTCGACTTTATGGCGTTTCAGCTTCTGGATCACATCGTCTCCCATGGCGTTGTCATCCACCGCACTGATAAATGTCGGTTTCAGCTCGATATTTGCGATGTTCTCCGCCACGTTTCTCGCAACGCCGCCGTGGATCTGGATCACAGTTCCGGCATTTCTTCCCTGCGGAATATAAGGGGACAGGGAATACCCCTTAATATCTATAAACACATCTCCGATTACTACAATTCCCATCGTAATTCTCCTTTATCTATGTCCTTTATCTCTGACCTTTATCCTGTTGGGTCATTTGGGATATGATCCTTTGTGGTGTAATCTTAACACATGTTAAAATGCGTGGCAAGAGTCAGTTCTGTCATGGTCTTCTCTCTTGAGGTCATATCCAAAAAAGATCCTGACCGGAGGCATTGCTGCTTCCAGGCAGGATCTTTCTTCTATATAAAATAAGATTCCGTGTAACTGTTCAGTACCCTCACAGTTACGATTCAGTTACTTGTTCTCAATATCCATGATCATATCAACACGTCTCTGATGACGTCCGCCCTCGAAGCTTGCGCCAAGCCACTCGTCGACGATCATCTTTGCCAGTTCGCTTCCAACGACGCGTGCCCCAAACGCGAGGATGTTGGAGTTGTTGTGCATTCTGGAAAGCTTTGCTGTGTACGGCTCGCTGCAGACGCATGCGCGGATGCCTTTTACCTTGTTTGCTGCCAGGGAGATACCAACGCCTGTTCCGCAGATAGCGATTCCGAGGTCTGCCTCGCCGTCAGCGACAGCACGGCCGACTTTCTCACCGTATACCGGATAGTCACAGCTCTCCGTGGAGTCGGTTCCGAGGTTTAATACTTCGTAGCCTTTGCTCTCAAGATGCTCTTTGATGATGTTCTTCAGCTCTACTGCAGAATGGTCATTTGCGATTGCGATTTTCATTTCTTTCTTCTCCTATGATTGTGATAGTGTAACCGGAAATTATTTTGCCAGTTTTATAATATGATGTTGGGGTCAAAAGGTATTTTGACCCCTATGATACCGGATTGCTCCGTACTTCGTACTCCCGCAATCATCAAAAACATTCATAATTCGCTCATTTTTCTGCGAAAAATGGCTACTTATTCATGTTTTTGGCGGGTCCCAAGGTCAAAAATTCTCCTGCAAGCAAGCTTGCGTCGAACTTCTGACCTTTTGACCCTGGTATCATAATATTTTGAATCCGTCCAGAAAACTGTCCGGCTTCATGCAAATATTTAATTATCGCCGTCATCCGCATTCTCAACCTGAAAGAATATCTGGATCAGGTCGAGTCTGGATGTCATGGACACTAAGAGCATGTCCATAGCGGTGATAGCGGCCATGGATTCCACCACAACGACAGCTCTCGGAACAACCACCGGGTCGTGGCGCCCGTGGATCACGAGATCGATATTCGCGCCGTCCTTTGTGACGGTCTCCTGGGACTTTGCGATAGACGGGGTCGGTTTGAAGGCCGCCCGGAATACCACATCGCTCCCGTCGCTGATTCCTCCGAGAACGCCGCCAGCATGGTTCGTCTCCTTTACGATCTTGTCCCCGTCCATTCGGAACTCATCGTTATTCTCAGATCCGCATGCCTTTGTTGCGGCAAAACCGTCACCGATCTCAAAGCCCTTGACGGCACCGATGGAGAGGATTGCCTTTGCGAGGTTCGCGTCCAGCTTCTCAAATACCGGCTCGCCGAGGCCTACCGGAAGACCGGAGATCACGCACTCGACGACACCGCCGACGGAGTCGCATTCCGCGATCTTCTGGTCAAGATAATCCTCTGCTGCCTTTGCTGCCTCCGCATCCGGAAGACAGAAGCGGTTATTCTGGATCTCAGCGAGATCCATCCGCTCCGGGGAGACTTCCACCGGTCCGATGGACTTCGCGTATGCGGTCACGGAGATATTCAACTGTTTTAAGAACTTCTCTGCGATGGCACCTGCTGCGACGCGGCCGATGGTCTCCCGGGCGGAGGAACGTCCGCCGCCGCGGTAGTCGCGGAACCCGTATTTTTCCTCAAAGGTATAATCCGCATGACCCGGGCGGAAACAGGAAGCGATATTGGAGTAATCCCTGGATCTCTGGTCCGTGTTCCGGACGATCATGGAGATCGGTGTTCCTGTAGTCTTTCCCTCGAAGACACCGGAGAGGATCTCGACCTCATCGCCCTCTTTTCTCTGGGTCGTAAAGCGGCTCTGGCCAGGTTTTCTGCGGTCTAAGAGCTTCTGGATATCGGATTCGTCCAGTGGAAGACCCGCCGGGCAGCCGTCGACGACAACTCCGATGGCCTTCCCGTGGGATTCTCCCCAGGTCGTTACTTTAAATATTGTGCCGATGGTAGAACCTGCTGCCATGTTATGTTAATCTCCAATCTTTACAATTTCACAGCAGTTTGGCTCATTGACCGTAATGCTGCGGTCGCTCATGACGAGAAGACCTTTTTCATAGTCGATCTTAAAGAAGGAAATACTTCCCTCGTGGTTGATGGATGCCAGATGCTTTCCGTCCGGGAAGATCGCGATGTCCTTCGGGTAATCACCGCTGATCGGGAGACAGAAGCGCATTGTCAGCATGCCGGTCTCATCATCGCGGTCGTACATGGATACCGTATTGTCTCCGGCGTTGCTGCAGAATAAGTGCTTCTCATCCGGGGAGAGGTGCATCGCGCAGGCTGCGGTCAGCTGGTTCGGCTTGCTTCCTGTGGAAGGAATCGTCTGGATCTTCTCCACGATCGGAACGCGCTCACCCTCCTTATAAGAATAAACCTCGATCATATTTTTCAGCTCATAGAGAACATAGAAGAAACGTCCGTCGGAGCTGAACATAAAGTATTTCGGAGCGGATTCCAGCTCGCAGCGGATCGTGTCCACGAGAGTGATCTTTCCGTCCTTGTGGTCAAAACGGTAGACCTTGATCTGGTCGATTCCAAGGTCCGCCACCATTAAGAAACGCTCGTCCGGAGTCAGGCGGCTGCAGCTCACATGCGGGCGGAAGCTGCGCTCCGCAACGGATCCGAGGCCCTTGTGGAAAACGCCGTCGGCGATCTGGCCCACGGCGCCGTCCTTATTCAGGTTGAGGACCGTGATCTTTCCGTCATGGAAACCGGAGATAAAGATATAGTCGTCGGCTTTGCTTGTTGAGAGATGGCATCCGCGCATGCCCCTGATATTTGCGCTGTTTAAGCGGGCAAGGCTTCCGTTCGAAAGAACGCGGAACGCCACAACACCCTCATCGGCGATGGAGTAGAGGATCTGTCCGTTCTGGGACGCTTTCAGATAGGAAGAATTATCGACCTCCACTTCGCAGCGGTAGATGAATTTTCCAGCCTCAACATCCACATCATATACAGTGATTCCCTTTGCCTTTCCCGTGTAGGAATAAGAACCCACATAGGCCATGTATTTTCCAGTCATAGGTAATTTCCCCTTTACTTTCAATTCTCCGAAAATGCCTCGTCCGGCAGCGTTTCGGAATTTCATAGATATGCTCATTTTATCATAATCTGCCACGTTTGTTAATCGAAATCTGAAAAACTCCGGGAATCGTATGAAAGAAAAAACATACCTCAGATTTTATTTCGAAACGGGGTCGGAAATCTATTGACAGAACATGGAAATCATGAGTAAATATACAAGATGAAATTCTTGTCGCACAGTCATTTTTTGTGCTGCTCTGCGTCGAAAGGCAGCAGGACGTTTGAATATTTTTACATTCAGGAGGAAAAAAGAATGGAGCATCCGCTCATTGATTTGTCCCATATTTGGAAGAGCTATGACGGCGATCTGATCCTTGATGATCTGAGCCTTTCTGTAAAGGAAAATTCCTTTGTGACACTGCTCGGTCCGAGCGGCTGTGGAAAGACCACAACTTTAAGGATCATCGGTGGATTCGAAAAACCTGACAAAGGCCAGGTGATCTTTGACGGCGAAGATATCACAAACACACCGCCGAATAAACGCCAGTTAAATACAGTTTTCCAGAAGTACGCCCTATTCACCCACATGAGCATTGCGGAGAACATCGCGTTCGGTCTGAAGATCAAAGGCAAATCAAAGAGCTATATTGACGATAAGATCAAGTATGCGCTGAAGCTCGTAAACCTGGACGGTTTCGAGAACCGCAGCGTGGATTCCCTGAGCGGCGGCCAGCAGCAGCGGATCGCCATTGCCCGCGCCATCGTAAACGAACCGAAGCTTCTTCTTCTCGATGAGCCGCTCGGAGCCCTCGACTTAAAGCTCCGCCAGGACATGCAGTACGAGCTGATCCGGCTGAAGAATGAGCTGGGAATCACCTTTATATACGTCACCCATGACCAGGAAGAGGCACTGACCATGTCTGACACCATCATCGTCATGAATCAGGGCTATATCCAGCAGATGGGAACCCCGGAGCAGATCTACAACGAGCCGGAGAACGCCTTCGTCGCGGACTTTATCGGCGAGAGCAATATCGTGGGCGGTACGATGATCCACGACGAGCTTGTTGAAATCTTCGGCGCGAAGTTTGCCTGCGTGGATAAGGGATTCGGAAACAATAAACCCGTGGACGTTGTGATCCGACCGGAGGACATCGACCTTGTGAAGCCGGAGGACGGCACGCTTCAAGGCGTTGTCACGCACCTGATCTTCAAGGGCGTCCACTACGAGATGGAGGTTACGACCCCGGACGGCTACGAGTGGCTGGTCCACAGCACGGACATGTTCCCGGTCGGACAGAAGGTCGGCATTCATGTGGATCCCTTCGATATCCAAATCATGAACAAGCCGGAGTCCGAGGACGAGGAGGCCGTTGGAGTCAATGAATAGAAAAGCATCCAGATTTCTGGCTTATCCTTATATGATATGGATGACAGGATTTACGGTGATCCCTCTGCTCATGGTATTCTGCTATGGATTGACGGACCGCAGCGGGGCATTCACCCTGGCAAACATCCTGGCCATCAGTTCCTCTGAGCATCTGAAGGCTCTCTGGCTCTCCCTGGCGCTCGCGGGAGTCAGCACCGTGATCTGCCTCCTTCTGGCGTATCCGCTGGCGCTGATCTTAAGAAAACGCCATATCGGAAAAGGCAGCTTCGTGGTATTCATCTTCATTCTCCCGATGTGGATGAACTTTCTCTTAAGAACCATGGCATGGCAGACACTCCTCGAGAAGAACGGCGTGATCAACACCTTCCTCACGATCCTGCATCTGCCGAACATTGCGATCATCAACACACCGGCGGCCATCATCCTCGGCATGGTCTACAACTTCCTGCCGTTTATGGTACTGCCGATCTACAATACCCTTGCGAAGATCGATGACAACGTGATCAACGCGGCCAGGGACCTGGGCGCGGACAACTACCAGACGCTCACAAAGATCCTGCTTCCACTAAGCGTTCCTGGAATCGTCAGCGGGATCACGATGGTATTCGTACCGGCACTCACCACCTTCGTGATCTCGAACCTCCTGGGCGGCAGCAAGATCCTGCTTATTGGAAACGTCATCGAGCAGGAATTCACAAAGGGAAGCAACTGGAACCTCGGTGCCGGACTTTCCATCGTGCTCATGGTATTCATCCTTCTCAGCATGACCATGATCGCAAAATACGATAAGGATGGGGAGGGATCTGCATTCTGATGAAAACCGCAAGAGAAAGATTTAAGAAATTTATTGAGGATTTCTATCTGGTGCTGGTACTGGTCTTTCTGTACGCGCCGATCCTCGTCATGATGGTCCTGTCCTTCAACAGCTCGAAATCGAGATCCCAGTGGGGCGGATTCACCTTAAAATGGTACACACAGATGTTTGAGAGCGCCACGATCATGGATGCCCTCTATAATACGTTACTGATCGCGTTCCTGTCGGCGCTTATCGCAACGATCCTCGGAACAGCGGCGGCCATCGGTCTCTCCGCGATGAAGAAGCTTCCGCGGACGATCTGCATGGGACTCAACAATATCCCGATGCTAAACTCCGATATCGTGACAGGGATCTCCCTGATGCTGATGTTCATCGCCTTCGGGATCTCCCTGGGCTTTAAGACGATCCTGTTCGCCCATATCACCTTCAACGTGCCCTATGTGATGCTGAGCGTCATGCCGAAGCTTAAGCAGACGAGCCGGAACACCTACGAGGCGGCCATGGACCTGGGCGCCGGTCCGTTACAGGCATTTTTCAAGGTAGTATTCCCGGATATTATGCCTGGTGTGTTATCGGGCTTTTTGATGGCGTTTACGATGTCTCTCGACGACTTTATCATCACCCACTTTACGAGGGGCGCCGGGATCAATACACTTTCCACCCTGATCTACAGTGAGGTGCGCCGCGGCATCAAGCCGTCCATGTACGCCCTGTCCACCGTGATCTTCGTGACGATCCTCGCGCTGCTTCTCATCACGAACTTTGCCCCGGCAAAACCACAGACGAAAGCAGGAGCCGGAAACTTCGGACCGAACACGGTGCCGGATAAAGGAAAGAAGCCGTTGTGGAACGGAAAGACAGCCATCGTGCTGGCGTCCTTCCTGATCGTGGGAAGCGTCTGCTATACAAGCTATCTTCACTTTGCGTCATCCCACTCCAACGAACTCTACGTTTACAACTGGGGGGAGTATATTGATGAGAGTGTTATCGATGAATTTGAGGCGGAGACCGGAATTCATGTGACGTATGACCTCTTTGAGACAAACGAGGAGATGTATCCGGTCATCGAGGCAGGAGCAGTCAGCTACGACGCGGTATGTCCGTCGGACTACATGATCCAGAAGATGGTGGAGAACGGACTTCTCGCCGAAATCAACTTTGAGAATGTGCCGAATATTGCGAATATCGATCCGGTCTACCTTGAAAAATCAAAGGCGTTTGATCCGGAGAACCGCTATTCTGTCCCGTATACATGGGGAACGGTCGGAATTATCTACAATGTCCAGAAGCTGGAAGAGCTTGGAGTCCCGGCGCCGACAAAGTGGTCGGATCTCTGGGATGAAAGATTAAAGGGCGAGATCCTGATGCAGGACAGTGTCCGCGACGCGTTTATGGTTGCATTAAAGGAACTTGGATATTCCATGAACACCACAGACGTGGGAGAGCTGGAGGAGTCGAAGAAGCTTCTCCTGGCGCAGAAGCCGTTAGTACAGGCATATGTTGTGGACCAGGTCCGCGATAAGATGTTAAACGGCGAGGCGGCGGTAGGTGTTATCTACTCCGGTGAGCTGTTATACCTTCAGGAAGAGGCGGAGACACTGGATCTCGATTATGATCTTGAGTACGTTCTTCCTAAAGAGGGAACAAACCTGTGGATCGATTCCTGGGTCATCCCGGACAACGCGAAGAATAAGGAGAACGCGGAGAAGTGGATCAACTTCCTCTGCCGCCCGGATATCGCGGTGAAGAACTTCGAGTACATCACCTACGCAACCCCGAACAAGGCAGCGTTCGAGATCCTGGATCCGGAATATCAGGAAAATAAATCTGTATTCCCGGATACAGATGAGCTGGAGAATTCTGAGGTCTACAGTTATCTTGGAACCGAGGCGGATGATCTCTATAATGCACTCTGGAAGGAAGTTAAATCACAGTAATATATGAAAGGAAACGGGAATCCGGCAGAAACAAACTCTGCCGGGTTCCCGTTTTTGATTTCTATAGTTCCGTATTTTATGATACCAGGGTCAAAAGGTCAGAAGTTCGACGCAAGCTTGCTTGCAGGAGAATTTTTGACCTTGGGACCCGCCAAAAACATGAGTAAGTAGCCATTTTTCATAGAAAAATGAGCGAATTACGAATGTTTTTGAGAATTGCGGGAGCACGCAGTGCAGAGCAATTCGGTATCAGAGGGGTCAAAAGCTTTTGACCCCAACATCATATTTTACATCAATACTGCCCTTATCTCCGGTTCGCCTTCTCCACATGCACGCTCTTACCTTTGATCTTCACATGGTTCATTGCGTCCATAACGATATCGGCCTGCTCCTTCGGAACTTCCACGAAGGTATATTTGTCATACATATCGATACTTCCAACGAGACGGCCCGGAATTCCGGATTCACCGGCGATGGCTCCTAAGATATCGCCCGGCTTCACGTTCTGATTCTTTCCGAGGTTGATGAACAGTCTTGTCATGCCGCCTCTGGCGTTCTTTCTGTCCATGTACTCCTCGTCATCGCCTCTCTGGCGTCTGCGTCCGTTTCTTCCGCGGTCATTTCTTCCGCCGCGTCGGTCGAGATCGTCAAGGTCACGGAGCGGTCTTCCCTCATCCGCGATGTCCTCGTAATCGTCGCCCATGGCCATCTTCAGGAACGCTGCCGCAAGCTCTAAGGAAGTGTAATCCTCAGCAAGAAGACGCTTCTCGATAATATCTGTCATGCGCTCTAAATTGCTGTCGTCACCGATATGCTGCTGAACATCATCTAAGATCTTCTCTGCCTTGATCGCAGTCACATCATCTAAGGACGGGATCGGCTGCGGAACGATTTTTGTCTTGCAGAATCTCTGGATGTCGCGGAGCTTGTAGACCTCGCTTCCCACCGCAAGGCTGAATGCGCGTCCTTCTCTTCCGGCACGTCCGGTACGTCCGATACGGTGTACATAGTACTCGTCATCCTGCGGAATATCGTAGTTAAATACGGCTTCCACATCGTCAACGTCGATACCTCTCGCCGCAACGTCCGTCGCAACAAGGATCTCAGTAGCGCCATTTCGGAAGCTTCCCATTACACGGTCACGCTGCTCCTGCTTTAAGTCTCCGTGAAGACCTTCCGCAAAGTATCCGCGGCCCTGGAGTGCCTGCACCAGCTCATCCACCTGCTTTTTCGTGTTACAGAACGCAACGGAGAGCTTCGGGGAATAGAGATCCAGCAGACGGCACATAACTTCCACTTTATTTCTCGGTTTTACTTCATAATAATACTGGGTCACCTTCGGAACCGTCAGTTCCTTCTTTACGACCTGAACCATCTTCGGGTCCTTCTGGAACTTCTGGGCAATCTGGGCGATCGCGTGAGGCATTGTCGCGGAGAACATTACGGTCTGGCGCTCCTCAGGAAGCTCACCTAGGATCGTCTCCATGTCCTCGAGGAATCCCATGTTCAGCATCTCGTCCGCCTCATCGAGAACCACCGTGTGGATCGCGTCGGTGCGGATCGTCTTTCTTCTCATATGATCCATCACACGTCCCGGGGTTCCAACGATGATCTGGACACCGCCCTTTAAGGAGCGGATCTGTTTTACGATCTCCTGTCCGCCGTAGACCGGGAGGATCTTGATCCCGGACATGTATTTCGCAAGGCGGCGAAGCTCTTCCGCTACCTGGATCGCAAGTTCTCTCGTCGGGCAGAGGATCATTGCCTGTGTCTTTCTGTTTTCCGGGTCCATCTTCATGAGAAGCGGAATTCCAAAAGCTGCGGTCTTACCGGTTCCGGTCTGCGCCTGGCCGATCATGTCATGGCCTTCCATCTCAACCGGGATCGCCTGGGCCTGGATCGGGGACGCCGCCTCAAATCCCATATCTGTAACTGCGCGGAGGATCCGCGGGTCTAAATTAAGTTCGTCAAATCTGATTGTTTCCATTCAATATCCTTTCTATGTTGTCTGCATAACAATTCCATGCCAGGATACATTCATTCGACGACTCCTACGGACTCCCAGATCTCTATACCGGTCACAGAATTCTATATACAATACTGACGGCTCGTTAATATTTCAAGCCATACAGGGTGCAAATGTAAAATATCTTATAACATAGGGAGGAAAAAGTCAAGCGACGATGTCTAAAAAAACGGAAGGGCAGGTACTTTTTTAAGTACCACGCCCTTCCGGGGTGTATGTTAATTTAAACCAGTATCAAGCCTCTTTTTTGTGGTAGCACAGATATCCAAACGCCGCCGCAACGCCCACCGAGTAGATCACGAAGGTGCAGGCAAACGGAAGCTTCGCATTCACAGAGTAGATAAATCCCGCTGTCAGGGAACCCGCAATACTTCCCAATGACTGGGTCGCGTTGAAGAATCCCATGACGAGGTTCTTCTGCTCCGGCGATGCCTGGTCTGCCACCATGTTCTGGAGAACCGGGACGCTGACGGAATAGCCAGCGTAAACAAGGATACTGAACAGGATGAAGATTCCGATCTTCACGGATATCAATGTTCCGATGGAAGCCAGCGCACAGAACGCTGTGAGAACCACCATAGACTTTTTGACGTTCGTCTTCTTGATGATCCAGATACAGAGGCTCATGTTCGCGATAAAGGATACGAAACCGACGCCCGCCTTGATGATTCCGTTGTAGGAGGAAGTCAGGCCCAGCTGTGCCTTTAAGTAGTAGTTAAAAGCCTGGTCGAAACCGGTATTTCCGAAGTTGATAAAGATGTTGATCGCAAACAGGAACACGAAAGCCATGCACATGAAATTCCTGCTGTCGATGAACGCCTGGAATGGGTTCGCTTCCTTCATGAGCTGCTTTGCCGGAATATCCTTTAAATTCGCCGTGCTGTCCGGTTCACAGATAAGGAAGAAAGCAATTGCCACCGCGATCAGGGTTCCCGCCTGGACTAAGAACGCCAGACGCACGGAAAACTCGCCTAAAAATCCGCCTATCATGTAGCCGAAAGCGCTGGCCACGCTCTTGATCGTTGCACTGTATGTCAGGTATTTCCCCTGGTCTTCCGGGTCTGACTTGTTTACGATATAGGTCAGAAAGCTTACAAAGATACCGCCGGTGAAGAGTCCCGCGAACATTCTCGCGAGAATGATCATGAGTTCCGTCGTAGCGTAGGCAAACCATACCTGGGCCACACCGTATCCCAGACAACAGATCAATAAGGAAAGCCTTGAGGAAATATAGTTATTGATCTTACCCCAGAACGGAGATAACAGGAAGTTTGTGATCAGCATAACTGCTAACGCCACTCCAAACATGTAGTCGTGGAGCTGCAGCTCCTGAATTACCGTCGGTGTGACCGGGTGGGCAAAGTTGGCTGCCAGGTTAAATACGATCATGGCAGTGAAAAAGGCAGCAAATCTCAATTTGTACTTCATAAGCGTTGTCTTCCTTTGTCTTAATTTTCAGTTCCAGACTTCTGTCATTCTTCACGTCCCGCTGAAACTGTTTCGTTTTTTTCGCATTTTGCTTTATTTTTGCAGAAAATTCACATAATTCAAGTTTAAACTTATATCCGCTGAATGTCAAGCGCAAACAACCGTATGTTCTCTGTAACACTTTATCAGGATTTTTCTCCCCGCAGCAAAGGCACACCCCAAACATCAGGATGTGCCTATTACTCTTAGCTTTCGGTTTCTATTTTCCCGGCATCTCTGCCATAATTTCCGCCATCTCTTTTAATCCTGTAAACACAGCATCCGGCACCGTGTCAGCGTTCTCCAGATCACCGGCCTTCGTCTCCCCGGAGAGCACCAGAATCCCGTGGGCTCCATTTGCCACGCCGGTCTTCACATCGGTATAGAGACGGTCTCCCACAAAGGATATCTTCTCCCGCTCGCTTCCCGTGAGTGTCAGCACCATATCCACAGTTTCCTTAAATGGTTTTCCCACATACTTCGGCTGCCTTCCCGTAGACAGTGAGATTGCCGCGCACATAGCACCACAATCCGGGATAAATCCAGCCCGCGTCGGACAGTTGATATCCAGATGTGTTGCCAGGAATACTGCCCCACTCCGGATGTAGGTACAGGCCCTCTCTAACTTCTCGTAGGTCAGAGTCATATCAAATCCGATGACCACAACATCCGGCATATTCTTTGTGAGGAGAATGCCGTTCTCCCGGAAATTTTCCTCCAGGTCCGGGGTTCCAACTAAGTAAACCCTTTTTCCCGGATAATACATTTTCAGATATTCGATCATCACATCGCCGGATGTAATGATCTGATCCCGGCGGATATGGCAGTCCATTTTCGCCAGCTTATCAATATAGGTCCTCGGAGATTTCGAGGAATTATTTGTAAAAAATACATACCGCTTTCCGAGACGTTCCACCTGTCTTAAAAATTCCAGGGATCCGTCCAGGATCTGCGTGTCCAGATAGAAGGTTCCGTCCATGTCCAGGACGAAAAGCTCTGTCTCCTCCAAAAGTTTTTTTCTGTCCATCTTCCCTTTCTCCCTGCCTTATACCTTGAACCGGTATCCGACACCCCAGATCGTCTCGATATACTGGGGTTTCGCGGTATTCATCTCGATCTTCTCGCGGATCTTCTTGATGTGGACTGTAACGGTCGCAATATCACCGATGGATTCCATGTCCCAGATCTTGGAAAACAGCTCTTCCTTCGTGAAGACGTGGTTCGGGTTCTGGGCTAAGAACGCCAAAAGGTCAAATTCTTTTGTCGTAAAGTTCTTCTCCTCGCCGTTTACATAGACGCGGCGGGCTGTCTTATCGATTTTTAAACCGCGGATCTCGATGATATCGTTCACCGGGGTTCCGCTTCCGATGAGTCTCTCGTAGCGGGACAGGTGGGCCTTGACTCTCGCCACCATCTCGCTCGGGCTGAACGGCTTTGTAATATAGTCGTCAGCACCGAGACCAAGGCCGCGGATCTTATCGATATCGTCTTTCTTTGCGGAGATCATGATCACCGGTGTGTTTTTCGTCTCTCGGATCTTCTTACAGATCTCAAATCCGTCCACTCCCGGCAGCATAAGATCCAGGATAAAGAGGTCGAACTCCTCCGAAATCGCCCGCTTTAAACCGGCTTCTCCGTCATTTTCTATCTCAACCTCGAAACCGGACAGTTCCAGATAATCCTTTTCGAGTTCTGCAATACTCTCCTCATCTTCTACGATCAGAATTTTGCTCATATAAGTTCCTCCTGTTATGGGTATTATATTTTACTGCTGCGCGTCCCCCGCGATCTTTCTGAGTACAAAGTGGATCTCTGTTCCGATTCCCAGCTTGCTGGTGGCCCAGATCTTTCCTCCATGGTCCTCAATGATCTTCTTTACGATGGAAAGGCCGATGCCGCTTCCGCCCTTGCTGGAATTTCTCGAGGAATCCGTCCGGTAGAAACGGTCGAAAATATACGGAAGCTCTTTCTGTCCGATGCCTTTTCCGTTGTCCTCGATCTCCACCTGGACAAAGTCACCCACATCCAGGATCCGGATATTGATGATCCCATTCTTTTTATCCATGTATTTTAAGGAATTTCCGATGATGTTGTTGATGACGCGCTTCATCTGCTCCGCGTCGGCGATCACCATCACGTCCTCATCTACAAAGTTAAAATAGCCAAGCTCGATTCCTCTCGCCTCGAGTTCCAGTCCTACTTCCTCCACACAGTCGCGGAAGTAGTTTGCCACATTGATCTTCGAGAAGGTATACGGGATCTTATTTGTGTCGATCTTTGAGTAGAATGTCAGCTCGTTGATCAGACGGTCCATATCGTTCGCCTTGTTGTAGATCGTCCGGATATATTTATCCCGCTTCTCCGGCGAGGACGCAACACCTTCCATAAGACCTTCCGCGTAGCCCTTGATGGCTGTGATCGGGGTCTTTAAATCGTGGGAGATGTTGCTGATCAGCTCCTTGCTCTCCTTATCATACTGGATCTTTTCTTCCGTCGATTCTTTCAGACGGATCCTCATTTCCTCGAAGTTCTGGCAGAGCTGCCCGATTTCATCATCGTCCTCCACATCGAGAGTGAAGTCCAGATTTCCGTCGCGGATCTGTTTCGTTGCCTCCTGAAGCTTTCCGATCGGCCATAAGATCGACCGGTAGACCCAGGCTGTCAACATACCGCCAGTGATAAAAAGGATCAGCACACTGCTGAAGAACATCTCTGTGATCATGGATTTTACCTCCGGGATCACATCCACAACGTTTGTCACAAGGTAGACCGCGATCCGGCTCCCATCTGCCAGTTCAAATTCTCTCTGTTTGATCAGATGTTCCGTATTTTTATCCAGATAATTGCCCCAGGAATCAGAGTCATTGATCTCCGCATAGTCCGATATCTCTCTCTCCAGGCTCGATGCTGTCTCGTCGTTTCCTATATAGATCAGTTTTCCATCCTTCGTCACCATCAGAAAGGAGTGTTTTTCAGTCATCCGGGCGTTCAAGTCGCCCAGATACGACTGGTCCGTGAAAATCTCCGGATCCTTCGCGATCTTTTCTTCGATCTCCTTCTGAATGCTCTCAGTCAGGTGGCTGAATACCCGGATCGACGCGCCGGCAGAGAGATCCACCTGGCCAACGTCGTAGGTCTCCCGGAACACCCGGTTCTGATAGGAACTGAGTCCTAAAATCGAGATATAGATCAAAAAGATCGGTACCACCGTGATCGTCAGAAATGTGATAAGTAATTTTGTACGTATTTTCATGAGCGGCTGCGCGCTCCCTTCTTATTTTTGTCCGCCAGTCTGAGAGAACATACCGGCTTTCTGATCGCTCCGCACTACGTGCTCCTACGTCTGTGCCCCGCACCGGCCAGTGCAAAGCGATCCGGTATCCGATGGGGCAAAGGATCCTTTGACCCCAACAGCATATGATAAGTATAACACAACTCTTGTGGGTAATTTATAAAAGTATTCTAAAAAAGAATGTGCCTTGGCACATTCTCGCGCCTCGCGCGGTCGCTTGCGACAGTCTACATCTTCGCGCGAGTGCGCATTTTTGGCACGTCAGTGCCTTTTTATGTAACAGGGAATTCCTCGGAATTTCCTGTTACATAAAAAAGCGGCGCAGTTTCCTGACCTTTCCGGAAACTGCGCCGCAGCTTTTCGATCATTTCTGTCCCTGAACATTCATGATCGTTCTATTCTTTTTCTCTATTACAGATACTTCTTTAAATCCTCAACCTTGTCAAGCTTCTCCCACGGAAGATCGATATCTGTTCTTCCGAAGTGACCGTATGCTGCGGTCTGCTTGTAGATCGGACGGCGGAGATCAAGCATCTTGATGATCCCTGCCGGGCGGAGATCGAAGTTCTCACGGATGATCTCGACTAACTTCTCGTCGGATACCTTTCCGGTTCCCTCTGTCTCAACCATGATGGAGGTCGGATGGGCCACACCAATCGCGTAGGAGAGCTGGATCTCGCACTGGTCAGCAAGGCCTGCCGCTACGATGTTCTTTGCAACGTAACGCGCTGCGTATGCTGCGGAACGGTCTACCTTTGTGCAGTCCTTTCCCGAGAAAGCTCCGCCGCCGTGACGGGCATACCCGCCGTAGGTGTCAACGATGATCTTTCTTCCGGTCAGTCCGCTGTCTCCATGCGGTCCACCGATCACGAAGCGTCCGGTCGGGTTGATGAAGAACTTTGTATCTGCGTCTACCATCTCCTGCGGAAGGATCTCATCAAATACATATTTCTTGATGTCCTCATGGATCTGCTCCTGAGTCACATTCTCATCATGCTGTGTGGAGAGAACGACTGCGTCAAGGCGGAACGGCTTTCCGTTCTCATCGTACTCAACTGTAACCTGAGTCTTTCCGTCCGGTCTCAGGTACGGAAGAGTTCCGTTCTTTCTGACCTCGGTGAGACGTCTTGCAAGCTTATGCGCAAGAGCGATCGGATACGGCATGTACTCCGGGGTCTCGTTTGTAGCGAAACCGAACATCATACCCTGATCACCAGCACCGATCGCATCCAGCTCATCGTCTGTCATGTTGTTCTCTTTCGCTTCAAGCGCCTTGTCAACACCCATAGCGATATCGCTGGACTGCTCGTCGATTGCAGTGAGAACACCGCAGGTATCACAGTCGAAACCATATTTTGCACGGTCATAGCCGATCTCACGGACGGTCTCGCGGACGATCTTCTGGATATCCACATATGCCTTTGTTGTGATCTCGCCCATTACCATAACAAGACCTGTTGTTGTGCATGTCTCACATGCAACACGGCTCATCGGATCCTGTTCCATTAACGCGTCGAGGATCGCGTCGGAGATCGCGTCGCACATTTTGTCCGGATGTCCTTCAGTTACGGACTCGGAAGTAAATAATCTCTTTTCCATTGTAACTCCTTTCAAGTTATAGGCAGGCCGCACCTGCACCCGCAGTTACGGCAAAACAAAAGTCCGCTCAATGCTAAGCGGACTTGACGACTTTACACTGGTCAAATCCTCTTATTGCTCGATTTACTCGCTCAGGTTGGCACCTTCCTGCCCTCTCGCAAACGCGATTAACAGGGGTTGCCGTGACTTCACCGGTCCTATGTACCTCCATCACTCTGAATAAGGGATATTGCGAACTTTTTAAATTTATTGTTCCGTAAGCCACCTGAAAAATGACCTACGGATGGTATCTTATACGATTCATACGGGAATGTCAAGCGGCAATCACAAAAAAACTCGAAAATCCGTTACAGTTCAGCCATTACATCTTCTTGTTTTCATATTCATGAAAACAAGAAGCTTGGTGGTTCGAATTCTTATCAGCCGACTCTCAGTCTGAATTTCTGTGCTTCCTTCTCGGAATCCACACGCTCGATCACTGCGCCGAGGGAGCGGAGTTTTTCCTCGAAGTTCTCGTATCCGCGCTCTACATAGCCAATCTCATCGACAGTGGTGTAGCCGTCAGCGGCCAGTCCCGCAAGGACAAGGGCTGCGCCTGCGCGGAGGTCCGGTGCTACGACCTGGGCACCTGTGAAGTTTCCGACACCGTCGACGATGGCAACGCTGCCTTCCACTTTGATGTTTGCTCCCATGCGGGAAAGCTCATCCACATATTTGAAGCGATTCTCGAAGATGCTCTCCGTCACCACGCTTGTTCCATCTGCCAGGGCAAGTGCCACCGTCATCTGAGGCTGCATATCGGTCGGGAAGCCCGGATACGGGAGTGTCTTAAAGTTCATGTGACGCTGTCTCGGTTTTCCGACTACGCGGATCTCCTCGTCGAACTCAACGACCTCACAGCCCATCTCGGTGAGCTTTGCGGAGATCGCCTCCAGATGCTTCGGGATCACATTTTTTACGGTAATATCACCGCGGGTGATCGCTGCGGCACACATAAATGTTCCGGCCTCGATCTGATCCGGGATGATCGAATAGTTTGTTCCGTGAAGACGTCTTACACCTTTGATACGGATCACATCCGTACCTGCGCCTTTAATGTTTGCGCCCATACTGTTTAAGAAGTTTGCGACATCAACAACATGCGGCTCTTTTGCCACGTTCTCAAGGATCGTCTCGCCTTCCGCCATCGTTGCGGCCATCATGATATTGATGGTAGCGCCGACAGAAACCACATCCAGATAGATATGACTTGCCACAAGATCGATCGCGTGGGCCACAACAGCACCGCGGACGATCTTCACATCAGATCCCAGTGCACGGAATCCCTTTAAGTGCTGGTCGATCGGACGGCTTCCGATCGTACATCCGCCGGGAAGCGGAACCTCCGCACTCTTATATTTTCCAAGAAGCGCGCCGATAAAATAATATGACGCGCGGATTTTTCTCATATGCTCATCTTCCACGGTCACCGCGTGAATATTTTCCGCATTGATCTTTACAGTATGGCGGTCAATACGCTCAACCTTCGCTCCAAGATGGCTGATTGCCTCTAAAAGAGCATTGATATCGCTGACATCCGGGAGATTATCGATCACAACGTCATCATCGGTCATGATCGCCGCCGCTAAAATTCCCAGAGCCGCATTTTTTGCGCCGCTTATAGTTACTTCTCCTACAAGCGGATTTCCGCCCTTCATGATGTACTGTTCCATTACGCACCTCTATCTATATATCTAAAAAGGGACAGAGCTATCCCGCATTCGTCCCAGCTTGTTTTCGTTATGATTATAACATATCTGGGAAAAATGTAAAGTTTTTCTTAAGGAACGAAACCTATAGGGTTGGCACGCAGCATATGAAATCATACCCCGCTGCCCCAAGCATCTGGTTCGCCGTCTCCATGGATAGCACTTCTGTTGCCCCGCTCTCTGGATGATACACACGGACATGTGTCTGGTCATAGCCGGTCAGGTACATGGACGTTCCCTCTCCAGTGTAGGCTAACACCGGAATGTTCTGTCCCACAAAGTATAACACCTGGATGATCGTGCTGCCGGAGGCGTCCAGAAGGAAGGTTCCATCCTCCATCGTCTGGTTTATCTCAAAGGAATCGAGGTAGCGCTCCATCAGCCTTGACGCCGATGTGATATCCCTGATATAGGAAGCGCTCGCCCTGTTTCCGCGCACCCAGATGATCCGGTCACGTCCCGCTGTCACGAATCCCATACTGTTGTACGCCGTCTCCGCCGCGTCCGAGAACTCCACAAACCGTCCGAGGAATCTGCCCCGTCCGTAGGCGTAAAACTCTGTTTCCCTGCAGGCTGCTGTCGCGATCGGCTTTACAGTCTCTCTGCTCTCCGCAAGCTTCGGGGATGCCTGGCGGATCTTCTTTGCCGTCTCGATATCCCTGTCGAGCTGGACAAACAGGACCTGTCCTTTCTGATCCGACGCGTACCAGCCGATATCGTCGGCCTTTCCCGGAAGGATCTCCGCGTTGCAGACCAGCGTGTCCGCGGAATATGTCCCGAAGAATCCGTCCTTGCTTGTCACAGTCTTCATATGGATCCGGCTGTCATTCACAGACACCTCGCGGATCCAGGAACCTGGCTTCTCATAGTGCATCACGGACTTCATCTCCCTGTCCACGATATCGATGCTCTTTAAATAGACTCCCATTACACGGCCGTTGGACATCAGGTAATCCCCGCTGTCTCCGGTTCCGTAGATGCAGTCATTTCCGACAAAGCCGAAAATTCTTGATACGGACCCCGCCTGTCCGCCGAGCTGGGTCTTGTCCCCGGTGTCGAGATCCATGATCTGGATCGTCTGGGAATCCCAGATTCCTGTATTTTCCTGCCATGCCGCCCGGGAGTGATCCGCGCTGACCGCAAACTGGGCCTTTGTGAGACCGGAAGCAAGCGCCACATACTCCAGGCTCTTCAGATCGATCCCGTAGATTCCATGGTCCATATAGAAATAGAAGATTCCGTTCGTTCCGCGGTGTGCGAGGACGGAGAGATCGTCCTTCAGCTCCTCAAAAGGTTCCGTGGATGGAATAAAAAATTTCTCCTCCAGGGCATTCTGGTCCATCGCATAGTGATAGTAGGCGATTCCCGTGCTGCCCTCATGGGTTCCGCGGTTCATTCTTCCGTAGACGATAAAATCGATTCCGCCGTCCTCATCCACAGAAAGGATCTCGACGCCATGTTCCGGCACGTTGTCACGGATATCGTCGGATGCCGCGCCGCCGAAGGCGAACACTCTGGCTCCAACATTCTCGCCACTGTCGTATGCCCACAGCTCCCGGCCTGTCACAAACGCTGTGTACTGGCCCCCAGCACTCTTTACGGCATGGACTCCGTCACCGTTTCCGATTCCCAGAATGATCCGTTTTCCAGAGAACAGATCGGAATCTCCTGTGAAGAGCTCCGTCATGGTCCTCTCGTAATCCATCATGTAGATCCGCTGGGATGCCCACTTCATTGTAAAGTTTTCTGTCACCTCGTAGGTTTCCGTCTTCTCGCCATCCTTCGCCGTCACATGAGTCGTGATCTCCACATTGGCGAGATTTCCGGACAGTTCCTTTAATTTCGTGTACGCCTCACCGGTCCGCTCCACGCCCAGAGAACCCCATGTGAGCTGGGTGAAAGTGTCTTTTAACGTCACAGTTCCCAGTGCCGAACTGTTTGCGCTGGGGGATGTCTCCATATACATGGCCAGGCTCTGGGCATCGCTGTACTTGTATGTCTTTGAGGAAAACTCCTCCGCCAGTGCCAGCATCTCGTTCACATGGCCCTGGTCCTGCTCCACGATCCGCATGTAATACCAGGCCTCGGATCCGTCGGGAAGACTCGCGCAGACGCCGAGAAGATACTCTTTTCCTGTCTCAAGAAGATTCTGGATCAGAAGCTCTGCACTTACGGCATTTTCGCTGTCTCCATTTATGGCTGCATCAAGAGATGTGACCTGGGTGCGCTCGATCAGATCTTCTGTGTCGAGGCTGCGGATCTCATAGCGCAGTCCCTGGATCTTTGTCGTACCGGCAAACCGTACCTTGAGTTTCCGGTCTTCCGGAAGTACGATCAGGCTGCCGCGGTCTGCGGTCACACCGCGCTCCTCCGTCTGGCCGAACACCGGCGCCATCTCCCGCTCTCCCATCGTCGCATAGAGTACCGGAAATTTCGCTTTCTCCATCGCCGTGTACTCCGTGATTCCATGCTCTTCTTTCTTCCCAACTGGGTGTATAAAATAAACGATCACTGCCGCCACAAAAATAAGCAGCAGGATCATGACTTTCTTACCGGTCTTCATCTTACTGTTCCTCGCTCTGTCTATCTGTCACTGCTCTGATTTTCCATTCTGTTTAAGATCCGTCTCCTATAGATCTCATTTATAAACAGTACCTGTAAAAGATCCTGTCCTCCTTTACCACCTGCGGTCTCCTCCGGATGGCGCTGTCTCACTTTTGAAAGCTCCCGGTATAAGAATTCCCGGTCCGGGTATTCGTCATACATGGGACTTCCAGGGTATTCCAGAAGATCGCATGCCTCCTCCGCCAGGATCTGGTTCTGCTTTGCCGATGCCGGATAGAGACCTCGAAGATAATCTATCTCTGACCGGGATTCATTTCCGGTCAGCTCCGTTTTTCCGCTCTGCTCCTCTCTACGGTAAAGCATCCAGGGGACTTTCTTTGGCCCTTCGGACGAACAGGTCCTTTCTGGGTTAAAAATTCCGTAACCCTTTTTTACTTCCAGGGGATATCCCCGGTAAATCTTCTCCATAAAAACGTTCCCGCTCCTTTGCTGATCCCTATACAGGATTATCATATGCAAAAAGAGCGGGAAAGCTACCATTTCACTTTACTATGATCGTACCATGATCGGCTGATCAGGCTGTTCTTATCTGTTTGCAGACAATATTGTAAACGTACATCCTCTCAGCGCAATGCTCTTAGAACAGTTTCTTCGGGTAAACGCCTGCATCTACCAGCTTCTGGATTGATGCGACAACTGCCGGTTTGTCTTCCTTATAAGTAACTCCAAACCATTTATCCTTTGTCTCAAGCACACGGACAGTTCCTTTTCCACTGTGGATGCACTCGTCGATCACTGCCGGAAGAAGATACTCCGCCTTCAGATCTCCCTCTTTCACATTAGAAAGGAACTCCGGGAATCCCTTTTCCAGTTCCTTTACGAAGGATGCCGGGAGACCGAACATGTTCATGGAGACATGCTGATCTTCTGACACGATAACCGGATTCCCGTCGTGGTCTGCCGCGTGCATGCCGTCCTCGGCCTTATATACATCATATGTCTCTGTGACCTTGGAGAGGTATCCATTATTGTCCACAGTGCACACGCCGCGGGTTACAGGACCGTTTTCGCTTAAGGTGTTGGAGAGGATAAATCCTGCCATACACATATCGAAGGTGTCCTTCGTATCATCCATCTCATTTACCATGTAATCATGGACGATCCTGAAACCTTCTTTTCCGTAATAGTCATCTGCATTGATGACAAGGAACGGCTCCTTAATTAAATTTCTCGCCGCAAGGATCGCCTGACCGGTTCCCCACGGCTTCTTTCTTCCTTCCGGAACAGAAAATCCCTCTGGGAGATCGTCCATCTCCTGGTACGCATACTCTACCGGAGCGATCCTCGCGATACGGTTTCCGATGATCTCCTTGAAATCCTTTTCCAAATCTTTTCTTATAATAAAGATAATTTTATCAAATCCTGCTTCCAGGGCGTCATGGATCGAATAGTCCATAATGATCTCACCGCTCGGTCCAACCGGGGCAAGCTGCTTGATCCCGCCGCCAAAACGGCTTCCAATTCCTGCTGCCATGATGACAAGAGATGTCTTTTTCATGTAACAGTCCTCCTTTATCTGATGATTCTTCTCACACTCACTTGAAGACATCATAACACAAACCCCGTGGGTTTTCAATCAGACAAGTGCTTCCCCGCGTTTTTTAAGAAAATCGTAACTGTTATTTTACTTATATATTCTCGAATTTTTATTCATAATCTGCGAACTTCTTCTTTGTAATACCGGATTCCGTAAAACAGCTTTTTCTGTGTGGCAGGAAGCTTGAAAGCTGCGCTTTAAAGTTCGATCATGTCGATCAGTTTCTGAAGTTCGTTGATAAACATGGATGTGTGATATCCGTCAGCGGCTGCGTGGGCGATGTTGACGCAGAATGGCATTGTAAGTATCCCGTCATGCTCTGTGAACTTACCGCAGGTAATAATTGGAAACAGCATCGGGGTTCCGCTCTCTGTGTAGGCGGAATAACCAGTAAAGTTTAACCACGGCACCATGGAGATACAGTAAAAGTTCTGTGGCTGTCCCGGTTTTGCCTTTACGGCTTTTACGTCTTTGTAGGTCTCCATGTCATCTCTCATATTTTTATAGAAGGTTTTAAAGTCTTCCGTGTATCCGGTCCAGACATCGGAGAAGGTATGGTCATCCTCATGGAAGATCGTATAATTCGGATGAAGGATATCGTAGTATCCCGGATTTCCTTCCTTGTCCCGTCCCATGCGGAATTCTTTTGTCACTGCGATCTGTTTTGAGACACAGTAGACAAAGGCAGGATAAAACTTCAGTCCTTTTTCTTTTACCTGCTGGTGCAGCTTCGTGATATCTAAGGACACAGTCACACTGTAGCCGCATTTTAACAGGTTTGTATAATAATCATAATGGGAGTTTCTCTCCCAGGTGGTTCGGTCGATCGGTGTAAATTTCATATGAATCTCCTTTAAAAGTACCCGGATTTTCTTTTCTATAAAACTGGTAATTAACTTATATAAAAACAGAATCTTGCGTTTACAACGAATATTTAACTCCTAATACCAAACATTCTGCTGCCTGCAAGATCCTTTTACATTTTATACAATTCTTACCTTTCCAGTACTTCTGCCATGCATGTTTTTTTATTGCATACGACTCCATAATACAGGATTCTTTTCATCCCTTCCTGTCGAAACTCATATCCATAGTCTTTATCCTGTATCTGCTTTAACGCTTTTTGAACCATTTCTTTCTCATGGCCTGCTTCCGCATATTTCACTTCAATAACAATTCCTGTGCCAGAATTTGAGATCCGGATCGTAATATCACTGAATCCGTCCCCTGACTCCCGGTTGGATCTGACGATCCAGTCACTCTTATAACTCAGAATTCCAAGCAGGATTCCCTGATAAAAGTTTTCTTTCCGCGAGTGCTGTACAAAAGTGTCTCTGATACTGATCGTCTGTCTCATATATTCTGTAAATAGAGCTTCTACCTGTTCTGCATTTCCCGCTTCCAATGCGCTGCAGAATGAATCGGCCATCGTTCCATCGTTCTTTACATTTTTCTGGAACATTTGCAAAATATGTTCTGTGATGATGTTGCGGATCTCCTGATTTGGAATTGCCAGATCATATCGGTTTCCAACCGGTTCCCCTCTCTGCGTTAAATACCCTGTCATAAACAAAGTACTCCAGAGATTGTCCATAGATGAATACAATTCCTTATAGGTAAGTTCCTGATTAATATTTTTTTGAACCGAACCACCATTGACAAGAAGTTCCAGTTCTTCTTTCGTTACTCCCGTCTGATCTTCCAGTCCATCAATAAAGTGGTAGATCATTTCATTTCCGCTTGTATTCAGCCAATAATTCTGAGGCGGAAGATATGGATCTTCAATATGGTCACTGCAATAATTGATCACATCCCACGGACAATAAACATCCGCTTTTCCGAATCGGTATCCATCATACCAGTTCTTTACTGTTTCATAATCCGAATCCAATTCGTAATAGTGAAGCATATCTCTCACTTCATCGTCTGTAAAACCGAAATATTCATCAAATGCAACTTTTGTGATTGGAAATATCTTAAAATTATTAAGTCCTGTAAATATACTCTCCTTGGCGACACGCAGACACCCAGTCAGGACCGCAAATTTCAAACTATCATTTGTTTTCAGAACATTCTCAAATAAGTTCCGAATCAGCAATGCCATCTCGTCATAATATCCATTCTCATTTGCCTTTGCCAACGGAACATCATACTCATCAATAAGGACAATGACTTTTCTGCCATAGCTTCGTTCGAGCAATTCCGAAAGTTCCTTTAAACTGTATACAAGTGTATCCTGCGTCATACCGCGGTCCATTAATTCTTCAAACAGCTTTTTGTCAACATCACTGAGTTTCTGACTATCCAGGGAAATAAATGCCCGCCTCGTCTCTGCATTCATGATTTTTACAAGGCTGCTGCAGGCACCTGAAAAATCACTGGCATTTACACCTTTCAGGCTGATGGAGATCACAGGAAACTGACCCATATATTTTTCACATAGTGCTGACTTCTGCGAAATATACAATCCCCGGAAAAGTTCAGGGTCCGCCCCAATTTCAAAGAAGCTGCGGAGCATACTCATATTCAGTGACTTTCCGAAACGCCGCGGGCGTGTAAATAGGTTAGCCTTTCCCCACTGGCTCAAAAGCTGTTCGATCAATTTTGTTTTATCTACATAATAGAAATTATCTCTTCTTATTTCTTCGAAATTTTCGATTCCTACCGGAAGTTTCAAAAGCTCTGTCATATGTATCTCCTCCTTTCCCTGTGCTGTTTTCTTCATTTTACCATCTGGCATTTGCACATGCAAGTTGAATCATTTCACTCCACTCGTATTCTGCCGGAATTTCCTGTTACAAAAAAGCACTCTCAGTACAGGCCGATTACGGTCTGTTCCAAGAGTGTCTCTGATGCATATTCCATATTTTATTTTATACGATCTTACTTCCGTTCGCTGTCATCTTGAATTTCGCTCCGAGCATTTCACACGCGCGGCGGCACATGAGCATCCTCTGTAAGAAGATCTCGAAGTACTCCAGCATGGAGCAGATGTTTTCGTCGATCTTCAGGTTCAGGGTGATCACTTTCTTTTCCTCGTTTACCTTTAATTTTGCCTCTGTAACCGCATAGTTTACACGGTCGTGGATATCAAAGGAGGCCATCTCCTTCTGGCGGACGCGATTTCTGCGTACATCCGTCTTGTCGGCGATGATAAGCGCCGCGGAGATCGGATCTACGGCTCCGCCCGTTGACTCATCATGGTTTCCGATCGCGGAGACGATGATCGCGCGGTCTGTGATCGGAAGATCCGTCTTTTCCAGGATCTGGGATGCCAGAAGGGCACCATACTCCGCATGGGCATGCCGGTTGATCGCATTTCCCATATCATGCATGAAACCGGCGATCTTCACCAGCTCGATATCGTGATCTGAGTAACCGAATTTCTTTAAGATCATTGCTGCCCGCTCCGCAACCATCGCGCAGTGCGCGTCCGAATGATCTGTAAATCCCATAGTCCCCAGATTGTCGTTTCCTTTTTTCAGGTAAGCTAAAACTTCCGCGTTTTTCTTGATTTCCTTATATGTCATATTCTTTTTCCTCTGCCGCAGTCGACCCAGCTCGTGACTGCTCTTTCTTTTTTCTCTCATTTTCACTTCTATATCATATAGCAGAAAAAAGAAACGAACAATCACGCTCCGGTAAAAGAATGTAAAATCTGTGTAAAGTGTTGCTGTACACGAGTAGGAATTTTCTAAACTGAAAATCCCGTACAATACAGTGGTAGTAGTGGATTTTGCCGATTTGGAATGCGAAGCATCGGCAAAATCAGTTACTGTTTGTGCAAGGCGCGAACAGCAACTGCAAAGTTCTTCTTGACATATGTACGAAATCGTACTATGATTCTACGTACGATTTCGTACATCAACAGCTGCAAAACTGTCGATAGGAAACACATGAATTTTCCCTCGGGCAGACACAGTAAAAAACTGAAAGGGTACACAATGAATATTTCACTTTCCGACCACTTTACCTATAAAAAACTCCTGCGGTTCACGTTTCCGTCTATCGTCATGATGATTTTAACGTCCATCTACGGTGTTGTGGACGGTGTTTTCGTCTCGAACTTTGTGGGTTCCGAGGCCTTCGCCTCCATCAATATCATTATGCCGTTTCTCATGATCCTCGGTGCCATCGGCTTTATGACCGGCAGCGGCGGCAGTGCCCTGGTGGCTCTGACCTTTGGAACCGGGAATGAAAAAAAGGCAAAGGAGATCTTTTCCCTCCTCGTCTACGTTCTGATCGCGGTGGGCTTCCTCTTTACGGTAGGCGGCGAGATCCTTTTAGCCCCGATGGCAAAACTCTTAGGCGCTGATGAGATACTCCTCCCCTACTGCGTCCGTTACGGCCGGATCATCCTGCTGGCTCTGATCCCCTTTATGCTGCAGAATGTATTCCAGAGCTTTTTAGTTGTTGCGGAACGCCCGCAGCTCGGACTCCTGATCACCATCGCGTCAGGACTTACAAATATGATCCTCGATGCTTATTTTATCGCTGTTCTGCGTCTCGGCGTTGTGGGAGCTGCCGCCGCAACAGCGATCAGTCAGTCCATCGGCGGACTGATCCCCCTGCTCTACTTTATCTTTCCAAACAGGAGCCGACTCCGCCTCGGAAGGACCCATATGGACTTTAGTGCCCTGTTGAAGTCCTGTACAAACGGCGCTTCCGAGTTTATGACGAACATCTCCATGTCCATCGTAAACATGCTCTACAACTGGCAGCTCATGCGCCTTTCCGGTTCCGACGGTGTTGCCGTATACGGCGTCATCATGTATGTGAGCTTTATCTTCGCGGCGCTCTTTATCGGCTACTCTATGGGAAGTGCCCCGATCGTGGGCTATCACTGCGGTGCAGGAAATAAGAGCGAGTTAAAGAATCTGCTCGGAAAAAGCTTCCGGCTGATCCTGACCTTCCAGATCATCCTGACGATCGTGGCAGAAGCGGGTGCCCCGTTTCTTGCGGGAATTTTCGTCCGCTATAACACGAACCTCTTAGACATGACGGTCCATGCATTCCGATCATACTCGATCTCTTTCCTGTTCATGGGCTTCAGCATCTACGCATCGTCCTTCTTTACGGCACTCAACGACGGCTTCGTCTCCGCTGTGATCTCCTTCTGCCGTACCATGATCTTTGAAACAGGGGCTGTGATCATCCTGCCGTTTTTCCTCGGTGTCTCCGGGATCTGGTATTCCATCATCGCGGCGGAATTTATGGCGGTATGCCTGTCGCTCTTCTTCCTGATCCGGAAGGCAAAGAAGTACGGATACACATAGACTGACAGTCCGGGCCGGCGGATGCAAAGCCCTGCACTGCCCCCATACGCTTATATTTTCAGGAGATCTGCCATGTACTCTGCATTTAAAGAATTCTACAACCTGCTCAGTCAGGTCGACAGTGCCTACCATGACGCTGCATTAAAGCTCGGTCTCACGGACAGCGAGCTTGATATTCTCTACTCCCTCAACGGACACGGCTCCGGCTGCAATCAAAGTATTTTTTACAAAGAGACCGGCACCACAAAATCCACGATCAACTCCGCGGTACGCAGGATGGAACAGGCCGGTTATCTGTACCTGAAACCCGGAACCGGGAGGAACACCCGCGTTTTTCTCACGGAAAAAGGAGAGGAACTCATGAAAAATACCGCCCATCGCCTGATCGCCATCGAAAATGCGATTTTTGAGAGCTGGTCTCCCGAGGAGCAGCAGCTCTTCATGAAACTGAACCGGGATTTCGCGGCTAAATTCATGGAGGAGACGAAAACCTTATAAGCTCTGCTAAAGCAGAATGTGCCTTTTGTGTAATAGGAAATTCCGAGGAATCCCTATTACGCAAAAATCAGCGCCTCTGAAAAATGTTTTCAGGCGCTGATCTTTTACGTCTATATGATCTGAAATTAGAACTGTCTCATAAGATTTACCATCTCGATCGCGGAAAGTGCACAGTCATATCCTTTATTTCCGCCTTTGCTTCCGGCACGGGCGATGGCCTGCTCGATGTTCTCTGTTGTCAGGACGCCGAAGAGTACCGGCATCTTCTCTGCCAGTCCCACCTGAGCGATTCCCTTGGAAACTTCACTGCACACATAATCATAGTGTGTGGTATCACCGCGGATCACAGCGCCGACACAGATGATCGCGTCATACTTGCCGGACTTTGCCATGGCAGATGCCGCAACCGGGATCTCGAACGCTCCCGGAACCCAGGCTGCCGTGATATTTTCTTCCTCTACACCGTGGCGGACAAGTCCGTCAACCGCTCCGCCTAAGAGCTTATTTACAATGATCTCGTTGAAACGGGAAGCTACGATCCCCACTTTCATGCCTTCCGGTGCTACAACTTTTCCTTCTAATACTTTAATCTCTTTCATGATGTTTCTCCTTTTCTTATGCTTACTGCTATTCAGAAGTCTTCATAATTACATGCAAAATTCTATTTCCAATTGCCCATCACTTCCATCCGTGCGGGATGCATGCCCGTAGATCTGTGCCGCCTGCGCGGCTGTAATCATCTCAGCACTTCCGTCCGTGCGGGATGCATGCCGCCGGTGTACAGGCCTTTCATCAATGGACGTTCCATCCTATCACACTTTAATTTTTGTAAAGATATGTCCCATCTTGTCCTGCTTCGTCTTCAGGTAGAAGCTGTCGTACTGCTGCGGATCGATCTCGATCGGCACGCGCTCATGGATCTCAAGTCCGAAGCCGGAAAGTCCGTAGATCTTCTCCGGATTGTTCGTGAGAAGTCTTAAGGACTTCACGCCGAGATCCCTTAAGATCTGTGCCCCGATCCAGTATTCCCTGAGATCCGGAGCAAAACCAAGCTTGATATTGGCCTCCACCGTGTCAAAGCCCTGCTCCTGAAGCATATACGTCTTCAGTTTATTGATCAGACCGATGCCGCGGCCTTCCTGGCGCATGTAGAGGATGATGCCACGGCCTTCCGCCTCCACCTGGCGCATCGCGGTCTGGAGCTGTTTTCCGCAGTCACAGCGCATGGAACCGAACACATCTCCGGTCAGACACTCGGAATGCACGCGGCAGAGCACATCCTCGCCGTCCCCGATATCACCTTTCACAAGAGCCACATGGTGCTCGCCGGTAATATCATTCACATAGCCGTAGATCTTAAAGTGTCCGTACTGGGTCGGCATGTCCGCGCAGGCCTCCTGCACCACATGTTTTTCATGGACACGGCAGTAATCCTGCAGCTCCTTGATCGTGATGAATTTCAGTCCGTACTCTTTCGCCAGCTTCCACAGGTTCGTGGTCCGCATCATGGTTCCGTCTTCCTCCATGATCTCACAGCACACGCCGCACTCGGAAAGTCCCGCCAGACGCATGAGGTCCACAGTTGCCTCGGTATGGCCGTTTCTCACGAGCACTCCGCCCCGTCTTGCTACAAGCGGGAATACGTGTCCCGGTCTTCTGAGATCCTGGGGCTTTGTCGCCGGGTCCACGCATTTCATCATCGTGTAAGAGCGCTCCGCCGCGGAAATTCCTGTTGTCGTGTCCACATGGTCAATGGAGACCGTGAATGCCGTGCAGTGGTTATCCGTGTTCTCGGATACCATCTGCGGAAGTCCCAGCCGCTCTGCCACTGCCGCGCTCATCGGCGTACAGATCAGTCCCTTTGCGTGGCTTGCCATGAAATTGATATTTGCCTGTGTCGCGAACTCTGCCGCGCAGATCATATCTCCCTCATTCTCCCGGTCCGGGTCATCTGTCACGAGAATGATCTTTCCCGCCCGCAGATCTTCGATCGCTTCTTCGATTGTGTTGTATTGCTCGTTCATATTTTCCTGCCTTTCCAGAGTCCTTTATTAAAAGTTTTTTGTAACTATTCAGTGCCTTCATAGTTACACGCAGAAATCCATTCCAGATCAGCTTCGCTGATGGGATTTTTGCCTTCCAGCCTATGTTTTAAAATCCATATTTCTGAAGAAACTCCATGCTGAGCCCCGAGTTTCCCTTCACATTTCCTGCGGCATTTTCACCGTCAGGCATTTTTCCCCTGTCCGCACCGGAATTTCTTCCGATATCCACAAATTTCTGAATATATTTCCCCACAATGTCGTTTTCCAGATTGACCGGATCTCCTGCTTTTTTCTTCAAAAGCGTTGTCTCCTCGCCGGTATGCGGGATTACCGACACCGAAAAGTTCCTCTTTGTCACCGCCGCCACCGTGAGGCTGATCCCGTCGATGCAGATCGACCCTTTTTCCACGATCAGATCCAGGATCTTATCCGCACATGCGATTGTGACCCAAACTGCATTCTCTTCCCGTCTCATCGATTCGATCTGCCCGGTTCCGTCAATGTGACCGGAAACGATATGACCGCCGAACCGGCCGTCCGCCGCCATGGCCCGCTCAAGATTTACATAACTTCCGTCCTGCAGTGCTCCGAGGCTGCTTCTCCTCACAGTTTCCGCCATCACGTCGGCGGAAAACTCGTTATTTTTCATATTTGTGACCGTAAGGCAGACACCATTGACTGCGATGCTGTCACCGATCTTTGTTCCTTCCAGGACTTTTTTCGCTTTTACCGTCAGCGTACCGGAATTTCCGCGCAGGGAAAGTGCCTTCACCTGTCCGAGTTCTTCTACGATCCCTGTAAACATGCCCTTACTTCCTTTCCCATTTTCAATCTACTGAATATCTGAGCATCAGATCATCCCCGATCGTCTCCATCTGTCTCAACGTCAGCTTCACAGCTTCCGCCGGATGCGCCACACCGATCCCGGAAACCGGAGTCTTCGCACCGGCACCGCCGAAGATCTTCGGGGCGATAAACGCGCAGATCTCGTTTACGATCCCGGCTGACAGCGCCGCGTCATTTAAGGTACCGCCGCCCTCTAAAAGCACGCTGTCGATGCCCTGTTTTCCAAGATATTCCATGAGCTTTCTAAGATCCACACGCCCGTCTGCGTCCGGGACCGACACGGTCTCCACGCCGGCCGTGTGAAGCTGTTCCTCTTTCTCTTCCGCTTCTTTACAGCCTTCCCAGGAATGCTCCCCCGCATACGCTACGATGGTCCGGTACTCCTTTGCCGTCTTCACGATCTGTGAATCCATTGGGATCCTGAGCCCACTGTCGCAGATGATCCGCACCGGACTCTTCAGCCCGGGGATCCGGACGTTTAACATCGGATCGTCTGCCAGGACCGTGCCGATCCCAGCCATGATCCCCATATACTGGTGGCGCAGCTCCTGCACCTTTTTCCTTGCGCTTTCTCCTGTGATCCACTTGGAGTCGCCGGTCCGCGCAGCGATCTTTCCGTCCGCCGTCATGGCGTATTTCATGACCACATAGGGGGTTTTCTTTGTGATATAATGAAAGAATACCGGATTTAACGCATCGCATTCCTCCCGCATAAAGTCCTCTTCCACCCGGACTCCCGCTGCTCTTAAGATCGCCGCTCCTTTTCCTGATACCAGGGGATTCGGATCTCTTGAACCGATCACAACTCTTGCAATCTTCTGCTCGAGGATCGCCTCCGTGCAGGGCGGTGTCTTTCCGTAATGGCAGCACGGCTCCAACGTCACATAAAGTGTCGCGCCTTCCGCACTTTCCGTGAGCGATGCAATGGCGTTTCGCTCCGCGTGGAGTTCTCCGCACCGCTCATGATAACCTTCCCCTATGATCCTTCCGTCTTTCACGATCACAGCTCCCACAAGGGGATTCGGGCTCGTCCAGCCAAGTCCCCCCTTTGCAAGCTCAATGGCCCGCAGCATATAATCCCGGTCCGTCATCTTTTTCACTCCTCTTTCCGCAAACCTGCCTTACAGGCGCAATCAGAAAATTCCATAGGAATTTTCTGTTAAAAAAATCCCTGTAAAGCAGATGCCTACAGGTTTTTTCATATTCGGTCCGTTGTTTCATTCGGAAATATAACTTTTCTGCAATTCACAGCTTTCCCGGATCAATCTCCTGTTACACAAAAAAGCCCTGAAACAGTTTCCTATTCCAGAGCTACTGATCCGATCTTCCGTGATCCGGAATTTCTCAATCCCGTCCTCTTTTTCGAGCACCGGATCGCTTCCGCATATCACAAACAAACCTGAAATTCTTCTTTCATCCAGACTATACTGTCGGCCCCGGAATCTCACCGGATCATACCTCTCGGCTCGCGGGCTTTACCGCCGGTAGGGACTTGCACCCTGCCCTGAAGACTTATTATTGAATTGTCCCTTTCGCTGACCGTCATTTCCATCAGCGGTTGTTTACAATATACTCCCGTTCTCCGTATTTGTAAAGTATTTTCGATAGGAATTTTCACAGAGGATCCCTTTGCTCAAAATTCTTGCATGGTACCTGATTTCCTGGTATACTTGATATATTAAGCACTGTCTATTTTCGCAGCATAAGGAGGAAATTCGATGTTCAACTTTAATTTCTATACCCCGACCCGCGTCGTATTCGGAAAAGAAACCGAATACCGGATCGGAAAGCTTGTAAAAAATGTAAACTGTAAAAAAGTCCTGCTCCACTACGGAAGCGGCAGCGTGATCCGCTCCGGTCTTCTCGGACGGATCAAAGAGTCCCTGGACGCGTCCGGAGTCACCTATGTGGAGCTTGGCGGTGTTGTCCCAAACCCACGTCTTTCCTTAGTCCGTGAGGGGATCGGGCTCTGCAGAAAGGAGGGCGTTGATTTTCTTCTCGCTGTCGGCGGCGGCAGTGTCATCGACTCCGCGAAAGCCATCGGTTACGGTCTCGCGAACGACGGTGATGTCTGGGATTTCTATGAGCACACCCGTCAGGCATCCGCATGCCTTCCGATCGGCGTTGTTCTGACCATCGCGGCTTCCGGAAGTGAGATGAGCAACAGCTCTGTTATCACAAACGATGAAACACTGGAAAAACGCGGCTACAACAATGATATCTCCCGCCCTGTATTCGCTGTCATGAATCCGGAGATCACAATGACTCTCCCGCCATACCAGACAGCCTGCGGCTGCACCGATATTCTGATGCATACCATGGAGCGCTATTTCACAAACGGCGGAAATATGGAGATCACCGATGCCATTGCGGAAGGTCTTATGCGCACCGTGATCACGAACGCGAAGATCCTTGTGGACGATCCAGACAACTATGACGCGAGAGCCGAGGTGATGTGGTCCGGAAGTCTCTCCCACAACGGCCTCACCGGCTGCGGAAACGACGGCGGAGACTTCGCCTCCCACCTCTTAGAGCATGAGATCGGCGGAATGTTCGACGTTGCCCACGGTGCGGGCCTTGCGGCGATCTGGGGCAGCTGGGCGAGATATGTGATCGATAACTGCACTCCGCGTTTTGCGAAATTCGCAGTGAATGTCATGGGTGTTGAGCCTGGAAAAGATGATATGGCGACGGGTTTAAAGGGGATCGAGGCCATGGAAGACTTCTACCGTGCCATCAGTATGCCGACAAACTTAAAGGAACTCGGCATCGATCCGACGGAAGAACAGCTTGAGACTATGGCGAAAAACGCGAGAATCGCTGCAGGCGGCCCGAAGGGATCCGCGAAGAAGCTGGAAGCGGAAGATATGCTTAAGATCTATCAGATGGCTGCAGGAAAATAGCAGAAATCTATCAAAATCGCATGAAGAAAACCGGGATGCCGCCTATCTGCGCAGCATCCCGGTTTTCATATAATACCATGAATCCTTGTTTTTTATAAAAAAACGTGCCTTGGCACATTCTCGCGCCTCGCGCGGTCGCTTGCGACAATCTACATCTTCGCGTGAGTGCACATCTTTGGAATTCCTCGGAATTTCCTGTTACATAAAATAAGACTGCCGTCCAGCATAAGCCTACTGATACGGCAGTCAATTTTTTCATCTACACGTAATCTCTGACCAGAAAGACCGGCTTGATCGCCATGATCTCATCGAATTCCTCCTGGGTAACGGATACATCTGCGTTGATCTTTTTCAAATCATTTTTTACAACGTCAAACGCGTCCTCCACAGACTCGGCACGCCCCTCACGGACAGCACGCTGCATCCGCTCTACAGTCACCGGATGAAGGTAACAGGCCGGAACCGGAAGTCCGAGATGGAGGCTGTCCACATACCCCGTAACGGCTTTTTCCGCCGCTGCAAGACGTTTTTCGATGGCTTTCCGATTATTCGTACTCGTCGGCATGACATTCGCTCCAGAGAACAGAAAGATCGCCGCCATTCCAAAGAGGACAAAGTATACGGCAAACGCATCATGGTTCATAAAGGAGAATACGCCGTATGCAAGCGCCGCCGCCCCCATGACTACCATGAATAAGGCAAGCCATTTGTAAAACGGCTTTGTCTTCTCATACGTTCTCTTTTTCTTTGCCGCATTGGTGAGCTCTGTGAACAGGGACAGACGCTTCGTGAGGGCTGCTTTTGCCTGCTCCAGAACATTTACCGTCTCCTTCGCCTGCTCTGAGAGAGGAATGAGACGTTTCTCCGCCTGCTTTTTTTCAGCTTCCGCAAGGCGCTTTTCCGCCGCTTCACTCACGGTCTTTATCTGCGGGAACCGTTCCTTCACGGATGCCACGAAAGCGTCCACCTGATCCTCATATTTAAAGTTGCACTGTTTTTCCTTACCGTCCTCATAGACAACCACCAGGTACGGCATGGTGGCAAACAGGCCTTTTCCGGTAAATCCGCCTTTGCTCATCGCCACGCGCTTAAAGACACGGGAGACGGAAGATACCGGGATGTAGAAGCGCCGCTCCAGATAAAAGCTGTTGAGGTACAGAGCCTCTTTTCCGATTCCGCAGGGACCGATCTTCTTACAGTGCTTTTTGTCCTCTGAAAGAATACTCTCCGGAATCTCTTTTTCTCCAAGTTTTGCCGGTTTTAAGAACATAACTCTCGCCTCCCAAATACTGAATAACCAGTATAAGCTGCCCTCAGCCTTTCACCGGGGCAGCTTATACTTTCTGCATCATCTGCAGTCAGACACTCCCAGCTTTGCAGCCTGTCTTTCGTGTCATTATAATCTTACATTATGCTGTCTGTTTCTTCGTTGCGCGGATGAAGATTCCAAGGAATACGACCGCAAGTACGATACCTACCGGGTACGCAACTGCAGTACCGAGGTTTAAGCACTCTTTTGCACAGAAGAAATATGTCATAGAAACAGCGCTCATGAAGGTTGCCGGAACTGCTGTGAGCCAGTAGTTCTTCTTTGCCTTGTAGAGGTACATGCTTGCTGTCCAGAGAACGATCATAGCCAATGTCTGGTTTGTCCAGCTGAAGTATCTCCATACGATGCTGTAATCCATATGTCCAACGATAGCGCCGATTCCAAGTAACGGTACGCAGAGAAGCAGACGGTTCTTCCAGTTCTTCTGGTCAACCTTGAACCAGTCAGCAAGTGTTAAACGTGCGCTTCTGAATGCTGTATCACCGGAAGTGATCGGGCAGGCGATAACACCTAACATAGCAAGAGCAATGCCAACACCGCCCATGGTCTTCTGGCAGACATCATAGATGGCTGCGGACTGACCGTTCTTCATGATCTCTGCGAGACCTGTGTTTAAACCACCTGTCACTTCGTAGAGAGAGCATCCTGCTGCTGCCCAGATCAGGGCGATAATACCTTCGCATACCATTGCGCCGTAGAATACGAAATGACCCTGTTTCTCAGATTTCATACAACGCGCCATAAGAGGTGACTGTGTTGCGTGGAAACCGGAGATCGCGCCGCAGGCAACGGTGATGAACATGAAGCTCCATACCGGTGTTCCGCTCGGATGCATGTTTCTGAAATTGCTCCAGATCTCCGGGATCACATATTCCGGTTTTGTGAAGATACCAAAAGCAACACCGAGTGCCATGATAATCAGGCAGATACCAAAGATCGGATAGATCTTACCGATGATCTTGTCGATAGATATAAAGGTTGCGATAAAGTAGTAAGCCAGAATGATCCAGAGCCACATCTCTTTGTTTACGACAAGGCCCTGTGCTCCGCCGTTGCTGAACAGGGTTACGATCAGACCGGCCGGACCAACTGCGAAAACAGTACCGACCATGACAAGAAGTACAACACTGAATACACGCATCACGTTCTGCATCAGGCCGCCGAGGTAGATTCCGCATACCTCTGAGATCGAAGCACCATCATTTCTCTCGGACATCATGCCGGAGAAGAAGTCATGAACACCGCCGGCAAAGATCGTACCGAAGGTGATCCACAGAAATACGATCGGTCCCCACAATGCACCCTGCATGGCTCCGAAGATCGGGCCCAGACCAGCGATATTCAGAAGCTGGATCAGAAAGAGTTTCCATTGGGGCATGACTACGTAGTCGACACCATCGTTGATTCTGACTGCCGGTGTCTCTCTGTCATCCGGACTGAAAATGTTATTTACGAGGTTGCCGTAGACAAAGTAACCTCCGATTAAAAGTGCCAGACAGACGAGAAAACTAATCATACAAATCCCTCCTTGAATATACATTATGCTTAGTTCTTTTTCTTTAAGCAAATATATTATAGTATATTTTGCACAATATTTAAAGATGGCCTGCATGAACAGCATGGTTATCTGCACAAACGGCACTCCTTTCGCCATGAACGGAGTGCCGCAGCTTCTCTTTCTGTCAGCTGATCTTCAGCAGCTGTTTTAATGTTTTCAGTTTTTCTCTTCCCACCGGGAGTTCCCGGCTCTCATACCCCTTCATATGTACGGAAAGTCCGTTTCCGCTGCCTGCAAAAAGTTCCGAAATAAATGACAGATTTATGAGATAACTCTTATGGATCCGGAAGAATCCGAAGTCCGCCAGCTTTTTCTCAAGTTCTCCCAAAAGCTGGTTGACCTCATAGGATCTCGATGTGGTGTGGACCACACATCCGTGTCCGTCGGTCTCCGCATACACGATCTGGGCGATCTCCAGAAACAGGATTCCGCGGCTGGCCGTCACAGGGATCTTGCCGAATACCGCTGCTTCGCGCCTCTCTTCCATACCTGTGTTTTCCTGCTCTGCTCCCTGTTTTTCTGCTGCTGCCGGTTCCGTTTTTCCCTCCTGCTCCTCCATTTGCCACGCAGGATCAAGTTTTCCTTCCCCAATGCATTTTTTCACAACATGGTGGACCCGCTCCGGATCGAACGGTTTTAAAATATAATCATCGATCTCCATCTCGTACGCTTTCGCGGCATACTGGGAATAGGCAGTAGCGAAGACGATCTTCGCCCCGGGAAATAGTCTTTTTGCCGTGGCTGCCAGCGTCGTCCCCTCCATGTCCCCGAGTTCCATATCCACAAAGATCAGATCAAACGAATCCGCCTCATTAAACATCTTTAAGGCATCCGCTCCACTCTCCGCTTCCGTGATCTCACAGGCCGGAAGCACTTCCTTTACCCTGCGGATCAGCATTTTTCTTGCCGGTCTCTCATCATCGATCACTGCGATCTTCAAAACATCTCCCCCTGTCTCTCATAGTTTCCCCAATGTATAAAATAGTCCGGTCGTAACTGTTCAGTAGGTCTGCGCACTTGCTGCGCTGACCGTAAGAAAACATAGGCTGGAAGGCAAAAATCCCATCAGCGAAGCTGATCTGGAATGGATTTTTGCACGTAACTATGAAGGTACTGAATAGTTACGTCCGGTCACAGTATTTTCCTGTCAGCTCTCTGCCTGATACGGAATACAGAACGAAACCTCCGCCCCGTCATCCGTATTCCGGATCTCCAGCCCATAACGCTTTCCGTATGTACTCTTCAAACGTTCATTCACATTTTTTAATCCCACACTGCCGGTCTT
This sequence comes from Clostridium sp. AM34-11AC, assembly GCF_003435375.1. GTDB lineage: Bacteria > Bacillota > Clostridia > Lachnospirales > Lachnospiraceae > Pilosibacter > Pilosibacter fragilis. Next base: position 174,853 of record NZ_QWGL01000001.1, read on the forward strand.
GTTTCCGGTCAGGATCCTCTCTGCCTCTTCCGGTTCAAAACCTTTTCCATGGTCCCTGACCCCGATCCGCACCAGCTCCTCCCCGGTCCCGCTCTGCATCCGTTTTGCCGAGATCTCTACTCTGCGCACCCCGTCCGCGCTGTTTCCATACCGGACAGCGTTCTCCACGATGGGCTGCAGGATAAAGGACGGAACCTGACAGGAGAGACCGTCTTCCACGTTGATCTCCACCCGGAGCTTTTCCTCAAATCTCGCCTCCTCGATCTCCAGATACGTCCGGACATGATTGATCTCCGTATCGATATCCAGCATGTACTGGTCATTCTCCAGAGTCTGACGGTAGTAGGACGCTAATGTTAAGATCAGGTCACTGGCCTTTCCCGCGTCCTCATCACAGATACAGGAGATCGTATTCAGCGCGTTGTAGAGAAAATGCGGGTTTACCTGGGACTGCAGCGCCTTAAACTCCGCTTTTTTCCGCAATTTCTTCTGATATTCCACATTGTAGACTCCTAACTGTGTGGAAAACATCTTCGCAAGTTCCTCCAGAAAATCCCCGATGCTCCGTTCCACACGGCGTCTCTTTTTCACGACAATGGACAGACTTCCGATCTTCTCATCTCCGGTCATGACCGGAACTGTCACCGTCACGAGGGAGTGAAACAGCGGCCGTATCTCCTCATCGAGATCTTCCTCCCAGATACATTCTGCTTTCATTCCTTTTGCCGGTCCTGTCAGATGTTCCAGAAACTTTTCCCGGCGGAAACGGCTGTCATCGATCAGGGAGCTCACCGCCAGAACTTCCTTTTCATCCGTTATGATCACCGCCTGACATGGGATCTCACCAAAAATGATATCGGTCACAGCTTCCATATTTTCCCGCTTTCCGAAACCTTTTCTCAGATAGACGAGACTCTTGTCCGCGATTCCCATGGAAAGACGCATCCGCTCCGCAAACAGACTGTCCTCGCGCATATACACCATATCAAAGGTCTTGAAAAAGAGCACCATTCCCACAGAATTCATGACAATCATCGGGACGGCAATCTTTCCCACAAGCTCCATGGCCGCGCCGAGAGGCTTCGAGATCATCAGAATGATCACCATCTGCAGGATCTCCGCCTCTGCAGTCAGGAAAAACAGATCGACGCTGTCCATCTCTCCTGTCTTGTACTTTTTATAGACCAGACTTCCCAGCACGCCTTCCACCAGCGTTGAGACCGCGCAGGAGGCTGCTGTAAAGCCGCCGATATCAAACAGGAACCGGTGGGCTCCGGCGATGAGTGCCGTCATCATTCCGACAAACGGTCCTCCCATGATCCCCGCGGTCAGGACGCCGATGACGCGGGTATTGACGATGGCCCCGCCGGTCTTTGTCCCTGTGTAGGTCGACACGATGCTGATGGCGCCGAAGATCACTGCCAGCGCCATCTTCTGGGCGATCGTGCTATTCTCTCCCCGGAACAGCTTCCGCACCGATGCCATATTGGTGAGCAGCGTTGCCAGAAGCACCAGCAGTCCGATATTTAAAAGCATGTTGAAAAACATGGTTCCTGTCATAAAGCTCCCCCTGTCCCCGCAGACTGGATGTTCTTGTCTGCCTCTTTCACATGTTTTTATCATATCATATTTTTCTGTTTATTTGTTCAGAAAATGTGAAGCGCGGTCGCTTGCGACAATCTACATCTTCGCGTGAGTGCACATCTTTGGAATTCCCCGGGATTTCCTGTTACATAAAAAAACTCCGGAAGACCTGGGCTTCTTCCCTCAGGTCTTCCGGAGCTTTGCACACCGACCGTAAACCAGGCCGGTATTTTCCTTATGAATTGTAGATATCCTCGTTTAACATTCCCTCGGATTTCGCAACGTAGATCGCGGTTGCGGAGTCACCGACAACGTTAAGCGCCGTTACTAACATCTCGATCGGGCGGTTGATCGCAAGGATCAGGCTGTATGCTAAGAGTGCACCGTCGTTGATGTAGCCAAGGCCAGAAAGGATTGTGAACAGGATGATCGCGCCTGCGCCCGGAGCTGCCGGTGTACCGGCGGATGCGATCAGGGCTAAGAGAGCGATCACGATGAGCTGGGACAGGGTTACATCGTATCCTGCGCAGCCTGCGATGAACAGAGTCGCAACGACCTGCATGATCGCGGTACCATTCATGTTGATGGTCATGCCGAGCGGAAGTACGAAGGAAGCGATCTTCTCATCAACACCGAGCTCCTCTGTAGTTGTCTTCACGTTAAGCGGAAGAGCAGCCGCACTGGAGGAAGTGGAGAATCCGAATACTGCTACACGGAAGATCTTCTTTGCAAACTTCACCGGATTCTGCTTTGTTGTAACTGCTACAAAGATCGGGTATCCTACGAAGAGGAATAAGAGAAGCAGGATAACGGTTACGACAACGTATGCCAGAGCCGGTTTTAAGTGGTTGATTCCGTATGTCGCGAATGTTCTTGCAAGGAGAACGAAGATCGCGAACGGACCGAACTTTGTAACAACGTAGTTTAAGAATACAACAACGATATCGTTTACTTCTGTGATGAGCTTCTTTAATGTTGCGCTCTTCTCGTCGCCGACTGCCTTCATGCAGAGACCGAGGGAAACCGCTAAGAACACGATCGCGAGAACGGAAGTGTTTGTACTGAATACCGCTGTGATATTGGACGGAACAATGTTAAGGATCACATTTAACGGGTTGGAACCGGTAGATCCGGCAGAACCTTCAAGACCCTCCACCTGAATATTGAACACACCGGCATTGTAGATCATGATTCCGACTACGCACGCCATAAGTAATGCGAAGAAAGAGCAGATCAGGAAACCTGCGATCGTTTTTACGGAAATTCTGCCGAGAGTTCTTGTATCGGAAATCTGTCCGATCGCAAGTGTGATGGATGTGAATACCATCGGTACGATGACAAGCTGTAAAGAACGGATAAATAACTGACCGATAATATAGAAGATACCGAGTGCCTTTTCAGCGCCTGCAGCTGTGATGTCCTGGAACAGGATGCTGTTGATCGTTGCCCATACGGCTTCCTTGCCTGTGCTGTTGAGGTTTTCTCTTAAGAACATTAACAGAAGACCTGCTACCAGACCGCAGACGAGGGAAATACTCATTCTGACAGCGAGTGAACTTTTCTTTTTCTCCATGTAATCCTCCTTTTTTAACCGCGCAACACACCCGGAAACATAAGCTTTGGGGCGGCTCTCCAAAACATTCCCGATATGCAGACACAGGCTTAGACTCATTGCCCGCATAAAAATCTCCGGAACACTGACAGGTTTTTCTCGATCCCTGTCAAACTATCCCGGAGATTATATCGTAGTCTGAGCAATTCCGCAAGTAGGAATTTCAAATTTCTTTATGTTTTTTTTACAGAAATTTTATTTACTGGAATCGGCTGCCGGAACAGGCTCCAAAGTCTGTGTCTGATCCAGTGCCGCATTTAACTCCCGGAACGCCGCCGCAAGATCCTGCTCGTTGCCGTCTGTGTCATAGATCCTGCCGTACTGCTCGTGAGAATACATTTTAATATTGTCCAGTGTCACGCTGCGGTCTGTCGTGATCGAGAGATTGTAGTTTTCCTGCCACGGGATGGAACACTCATAATTTCCCGCTTCCGTCACCTGGACCGACTTTTTAGCGTCACCGATCTGGAAGGTGACCTTCGCTGCACCGTTCTTCGGTGCCGCCCAGAATTTTACATAGATCTTGTCCCTTTTTCCAAGACGCCCATGGACATTCTGGCTGAGCACACTGTCTTTTGACAGGGTGACTGCCTTCGACCCGTCATGTTCCGTTTTCTCAACATTTCCGGTAGTATCCCACCCCGTGAGTCCCAGAGCGAACTGGCCATTGTATACACAATCATTTACATAATTCCGGTATACCCAGAGACCGTAGCCGCAGGTAGTATCCTTTAAGATCGGAGCGGTATTCTTCACAAAGTCCGCCACCTGGGACTCCTCGATCTGGGTATTGTAGGAGAATGCCTCTGTGGAATCCGCATAGAGGAACTGCTCCATAAAATACTTCTTTCCGCTCTTTTCCACCAGACCGTTCATGCTGTTCTGCATGGATGCCAGCGCTGTTTCCGCGGAAATATGGTCTCCTACGTTCTGCTGTCCGAGGGACACGCTGTACATAAGAGCGGAGTACTCTGCATCGGCACACGGATACGTGGCGGAGTGGGAATAGTAGGTATGGCTTCCGTCCAGCTGGTAGATCGGGTCGCCGTCGGACCGGATTTCCATGGATAGTCCCGGGAACACTTCCTGACTCTCGGAGAGGAGCTTATTTAAAAAGCTGTCATAGAACTCAAAAAACAGCTTCGCCTCCGGGCGCTTTCTCTCCGGGATCCAGATCTCGGAATAATCCTGGAATGTCTTTCCGTAGACCGCGCCGACCTCCGCAAGGGAGTAGTGGGCCTTCAGGTAATCCTGATATCCGCATCTGGATGCCAGACGGATACTGAGGGCTCTAGTGAGATCCCGGTCCATGTTTGACGTATAGTCCCAGAAGTCCTCCCAGGTAATAAATCCACCCTGAAAGTTCCCGTAGTCGGATACCCGGTCATAGATCGTCTTACAGTAATCTATCCACATCTTCCTGTCATTGCTTCCGTCCTGCACCACACCGGCATATCGCTCCGGAAGGGACGCTTCACCGCTGTAATCCCAGCAGTAACCGATCCGCAGCGTCACCATAAGTCCGTGATCATCCGCGCACTTCATGACCTGATCGAGCTTGGCGAAAGCAGCCTCATTGTACATATTTCCCATATCCCCAGGCTGAAACTCTCTCCACGGGATCACGAGAATGATGCTGTTGAAGCCGTCCGCCTTGATGCGGGCAAAATTTGCCCCCATGTTATCATCTTCAGTTCCCCAGTAGTTGATCGGCCAGGCATCGCCGAAGTAGGTCACGGATTTTAAGTATTCCGGAAATGCCGCCTGCGCTTCCATCCGAAGTTCAGGGATCCCCGCCATCAGGGCTGCGGCGGCCAAAAGCGCTGCCGCTGGTCTTGCCAGTTTTCTTATGTTCATACAATCACCTTTTATAACTGTTCTTCACAGCTTCCTTTTTTGTTTCTGGTATGCATCGGCACACACCGATTCCCGTTTACTATACCACAATATAAAAATTTCTGCAAAATTTATCCTAAAAAAATTCCGCAAAATTTATCCTTGACTAATTTAAGACTTACGGTGATACTTTTATTAGAAAGATCGTAACGGTTCAGCAGGCTGCGCGCTGACCGCACTGGTCGCGCCGGCCGTACTCGCCGCAGTAAAACGCAGACTTTACGGTAATGGAGCGTTGCGAATCATTTATTAAAGGAGGACTTTATAAGCATGGAAAAATCAACGGTTTATTTTACCGATTTCCGGTGTTCGGTTGGAACCAGCCAGTTGGACAAGCTGAAAAAGCTCTGCGTTGCTGCAGGAATCAAAAACATTGACATGGACGGAAAATTCGTCGCGATCAAAATGCATTTCGGTGAGCTCGGAAACCTCGCTTTCCTTCGTCCGAACTACGCGAAAGCCGTTGCGGATCTCTGTAAGGAACAGGGCGGCATGCCGTTTCTGACCGACTGCAACACCCTGTATCCGGGCAGCAGAAAAAATGCCCTGGATCACTTAGACTGTGCAAACCTCAACGGCTTCAACCCGATCTCCACCGGCTGCCAGATCATCATCGGTGACGGTCTTCGCGGAACTGACGAGGTGGAGGTTCCGGTCGTAAACGGAGAATACTGCAAGACGGCCTTCATCGGCCACGCGGTTATGGACGCCGACGTCTTTATCAGCCTGACCCATTTCAAAGGTCATGAATCCACCGGTTTCGGTGGTGCCATCAAAAACATCGGTATGGGCTGCGGAAGCCGTGCCGGAAAAATGCAGCAGCATGCAAGCGGAAAGCCGTCCGTCCGTGAGAAGCTCTGCCGCGGCTGCAGACGCTGTGCGAAGGAGTGCGGAAGCGATGCTATTACATATGTAAATAAGAAAGCCGTCATCGATTATGACAAGTGCAAAGGTTGCGGCCGCTGTATCGGTGCCTGCAGCTTTGATGCTATCTACAACCCGAACTACAATGCCAACGAGCTTTTAGACCGCAAGATGGCAGAGTACGCGCAGGCTGTCTGTTATGACCGCCCGTGCTTCCATATTTCCCTTGTGCAGGATATCAGCCCGAACTGTGACTGCCACGGCGAAAATGATGCCCCGATCCTTCCGGATATCGGAATGTTCGCGAGCTTCGATCCGGTCGCTCTGGACCAGGCCTGCGCGGATGCCTGTCTGAAGGCAGCTCCAATCGCCAATAGCCAGCTTGGAGAACATCTCTCCCAGCCGGGATGGCACTGCCACCATGATCACTTCAAGGATTCCAACCCAAATATCGAATGGCAGGCGACTCTCGATCAGGCGGAAAAGATCGGTCTCGGCACAAGACAGTATGAGCTGAAACGGATCTGATCAGGATCTTCCTTGAAATAAAAAACGGGGAGAAGTTCCATTTTACGGAACTTCTCCCCACTTTTTATGTACGATTACAATGCGTCATTCCTTTCACGTTCGCCGGAAAGATCTATTCACGCTCAATCGCATCCATCAATTTTTTACATCTTCATTCCAATCGCTCTCGGCTTGCATCCGTCCGGGATCGGGCAGTGATAGGTGTCGCCATCCAGCTCTTCCTCCATCTCCGCTTTCGCCTTTGCGATGATCTCCGGATCCTCATACATATCGATCGCTGCGCCTGCCATTGCCTTCGCCGCGTAGATCAGTCCCTTGTGTGCCAGTCCGCTCTTGCCCTGGGAAACAACCTGCCAGGAGTGGCCCGGTGTTCCAGCCGCCCATGTAGCAACGTAGGCCTGAGCAGTCGGACAGTTCCAGCTCACATCACCGACGTCCGTGGAACCGAAGGACATGATTCCGTCCGGGTTGAACGGAGCGACAAAGCGGTACATGCTCTCGCCCTTATGGGAAAGGACTTCCGCCTTAGCTGCTTTGTCCTTGCAGTTCTTTGCGATCTTCTCTAAGGACTCAAAACGGCTGTCGCCAACGCCCTCACTGATGGCTTTGGCAAACTTCATCTCCTCTTCCGTGTACTCCGGAGCGCCAAGCTCCACAAGGTTGTCCCAGAGTTCCTTCGCGATCACCTTGTTGCTCATAAGGTTCGAGCAGCCCTTTACGAAATCGATCTCCACGCGGGTCTCTGTCATATGGGCAGCACCCTCAGCGATCTTGTTGACACGCTGATAGATCTCCTCCACCTGACTGTTCTTCGGGGCACGGATCAGATACAGAACTTCCGCGTACGGCTGTACAACGTTCGGGGAGTATCCGCCGGTGTTTGTGATCGCATAGTGGATTCTCGCTTCCGGAACCACATGCTCTCTTAAGAACTGGACACCCATGTTCATAAGTTCCAGCGCGTCAAGGGCGCTTCGTCCAAGATGCGGTGCGCCGCCTGCGTGGGCGCTCTTTCCATAGAATTTATACGCTACCTGATAGTTTGCGAGGGAGCTTCCCGTGTCGGCCTGCGTTAAATCTCCCGGATGCCATGTGATCGCGGCATCAAGGTTTGCGAACACTCCGCCTTTCGCCATAAATGCCTTTCCGGATCCGCCTTCCTCACCCGGGCAGCCAAAATAGATCACGGTTCCCGGTTTTCCGCTTTCTTCCAGATATTTTTTGATTCCGATCGCCGCGGAGAGGGACGCTGTGCCGAGCATGTTATGTCCGCAGCCGTGTCCGCTGGCGCCATCATGCACAACGATCTTCTCGGTAGCTCCCGCTTCCTGATCCAGTCCGGACAGGGCATCGAACTCGCCTAAGATACCGATCACAGGTTTTCCGGAACCAAACGTGCCCTTAAATGCCGTCTTTACATCCGCAAGACCTGTCTCAACTGTAAAACCTTCTGCTTTCAGAACATCGCAGAGGATCTTCATCGACTTGTCTTCCGTGAAGGCAGTCTCCGCGCAGCCCCAGATCTCGTCGCTGGCGGTAAAGATCTCGCTGGATTTCTTATCAATTTCTTCCCAAGCTGTCTGTTTTCCCATCTCCATATCACCTTTCCTGTACATGATTTCCGGCTGTTGTCCGCACTGCTTTTTTCATTTTTTCTAAAAGCGGCCCTCGAACTTGCATATTCGAGTTATTCTGATTTTTTGCACAATACGCAACCAGTTATCTATAATTATACTATTTTATTCCATAATGCGCAACCTTTTTATTCTTTTGTGTGTAAAGTAAATTTTCCGTTTTAATTATATCAAATTTTCTCCTCTATTTATGTTGCTCTTCACAGCCGCTTCCGGCTTCGGAGTTTTTTGGACATGGCTTTTTGCTGGCTTTCTGCTGAATCAAATTAAGCTTGCGCTTTTATACCTGCGATGGTATAATTTACAGGTAATGCCCTGTGATACAGGGCGAACGTGAACACACTGGAGGTATCCACATGAACTGGAGTATCGTAGCAAATGTCATTCTTGTCATTCTCCTGATCCTTGTCGTTGTCCTCGCTGTGCTTTACTTCCTCGGACGTAAGATGGAAAAGCGCCAGGTAGAACAGCAGAGCGCGATCGATGCCGCTAAGCAGACTGTGAGTCTGATGGCGATCGACAAGAAAAAGTTGAAAATAAAGGAAGCCGGACTCCCGCCGATCGTTTATGAGCAGACTCCATGGTATGCAAAGTGGATGAAGGTTCCGGTAGTTAAAGCAAAAATCGGTACAAAGATCATGACCATGATTGCCGATGAAAAGGTTTTCCTTCAGCTCCCGTTAAAGACTGAGGTCAAGGTTGAGATCAGCGGTCTTTACATCACAGCGATCAAGTCCGTTCCGCGTGGAGGACTGATCCCGCTTCCGAAGAAGAAAACGATCGGTCAGCGTATCAAAGGAATTTTCAAAAAAGACTGAATCGACAAGAAAAAGACAAAATAAAAAAGCCCCCTCTTCTGATGAATTTAGTTTCATCCAGAAGACAGGGCTTTTTTATTTGATTTTAAATCAATCCTACAGACTTCATAAAGAAGATCCATAAGAACAGTGTAAACATGGACACCGCCGTACTGATCACGACAAACTGTCCGGCAAGCTCTCCGTCACCGCCCATATTCTGCGCCATCGGGTAGGATGCGGCTGCAACCGGTGTCGCGTAGACAGCGATCAGAAGGAACAGCTCAAGTCTACGAAGTCCAAAGGCGTAAGCGATCGCGATAATGATCGCCGGAAGGATAAACAGCTTGCAGGTAAGCGTTGGAACCAGATATTTGAGGTTTTTCCGGATTGCCTTAAACTGTAAGGTTCCACCGAGCACATAGATCGCTAACGGAGAAGTCATATTGGAGAACGCTGCGATCGGGGTCACAAGACTTCCCGGAAGCTTGATCCCGAGGAAGAAGAAGATCAGACCCACAATGGCACCCTGCAGGAGCGGATTTGCTACTACTGCCTTCAGTGTCTTCTTAATATCCGATTTTCCCTCTCCGTTGAACATCTCAAGAATAAATACCGACGTGGTATTGTAGATCGACACAACGACCGTAACCATCATAGCCGCGATCGATGCCGCTGAATCTCCGAATACCGCGATCGTGAGCGGCAGTCCGAACAGAACAAAGTTGCTTCGGAAAATCGCCTGGATGATAACGCCTCTTCTGGGGTTTTCCTTTACGATCTTCGGAATGATCACGATCAGGAGCGCTTCCACGATCAGGATACTTGCACCCGTGAAGATCAAAAGCAATGGTCTCGGAAGCGACTCGGCATCGGCTTTATAAATATTGTAGAAGGTCATAAACGGATAAAATACCCGGAAGACCATCTGGTTCAGCTTCTGTAAAAATTCCTCTTTCACAACTCCTCTGATCTTCATCGTATATCCGAGCGCCAGATAACAGAAGAACGGGATGACCGCATTAACCGCGACTAAAAAACTCTCCATACATCGTTTGTCCTCTCACAGCTGTTCTTTCGACCGCTATTTCTCCGAATACGATCTACAGGCCAGCTGCGTCCTTTCTTTTTTGTCATCTCCCTGAGCTGTCAGGAAATGCGTATTTGTGTAACCCTTTCAACATCCCCATATCAAGACTTTTCTCTATATTGAAATTCCCAGCACTTCATCCTTTTTCGACGATGCCAGAATTTCTGTACTGCAGTCAAATGCGTATTCCCCGTTCATCTCCATGGAATATTTGATTCTTAGAAGAATGGACTCTTCGTCCTCCTCAACTTCAAGCAGGGAAGTCGTGATCCCCATCAGGAACAGTCCCATCGGCGTCCGGTAGTTTGCTGTCGTCCGTCTTCCGGGTTCAAAGATCATGTGGCTCTCCACAAGTCCGCGTTTCATGACCTCGATCCGGTTCTCCATCACTTTCACCGTATTGTGGGTCGGTGTGCCCGTCTCGTCAAGCGACTCATCATAGATCAGATACTGCTTGCCGTTTTTCACATAATACGTCCCCGGGGTGATCATCTCGACCGTGTCCTCTTCCTCACCGATCGTCTGTACCCCCCGGACACGGACTAAAATATCCTTTGTCATGTAAATCTCCCCTGATATATCATTTTGAACGGTCCGCACGGCTTCAGGCACGGACCGCTGTGAACATTTTTATCTCTCATATCTCCGAAACGCGTGATCGATCAGATCGTCGATCAGCTGTCTCTTGTCTACACCTCTTGCCTCCCACAACATCGGATACATGCTGATGGCGGTGAAGCCCGGAAGTGTGTTGATCTCATTGAATACGACCGTTCCGTCGGCCTTTACAAAGAAATCCACGCGGGATAAGCCGTAGCCGTCCACCGCGTTGAAGATCTTAACGGCATCCTCACGGACACGCTCTGTGGCTCCGTCAGGAAGCTCCGGGTCAACGACGGTCTTGGACTCCGCATTGTAGTATTTCGCGTCGAAATCATAGAACTCAGCCGCAGCAAGGATCTCACCCACGCCGGAGGCTTTCGTGGAATCACCGTCACCGAATACGCCGCACTCAATCTCACGGCCCACGATCATCTCCTCTACGAGGATACGGCGGTCATTGTCAGCTGCTTCCCTTAAACCGGTAATCAGCTCTTCTCGGTTGTCTGCTCTTGTAACACCTCTGGAGGAACCGGCGTTAGACGGCTTTACAAATACCGGATATGGGATCTCTTTTTCGATTTTCGCGATAACCGCATCCATATCCTTTAATTCCGCTTTCATAACGGAAACGTAAGCTGCCTGACAGATGCCGAGTCCGCTTACCATGCGCTTTGTGGAAAGCTTATCCATCGATACCGCGGAAGCGAGAACGCCGCAGCCGACGTACGGGACCTTCGCAAGCTCAAGGATTCCCTGTACGGTTCCGTCCTCACCGTAGAGACCGTGAAGGACCGGGAATACCACATCCACCGGAATCTTCTCAAAAGATCCGTTCTCTGTGACGATCAGGCATTTCTCCTTTGCGTCCGGAGACAGCACCGCCCCAGTTTTTGACTCTCTCCAGGTATCATCTTTGACCTGGCTTAAGGAGTCCACCTTTACCCAGTGTCCGTCCTCCGTGATCCCGACGAGGATCACATTATATTTCTCCTCATTGATATTTGCTGCCACATTCTGTACAGACATACAGGATACTACATGCTCAGATGACTGTCCGCCAAACAGGACAACGATATTTTTCTTTTCCATGATGTTTTTTTTGATTCCTCTCTGATTTTCTATTCAAGTCGAACGTCCGTGAGATTTGGCGCGTGATCCCGGTCAGCAAAGCCGGCAGATTCCTTACAGGACCACTGTGCACCCGAATCATTTCCCCCGATGCACTGGCACTGGACGGGCTGTTTTGACATGTTATCGTTTAGATTATAGCACAACTGGTAATAATTACAAACAGGAAATAACATTTGCCTCTGACATAAAAAGTAAAAAGCAAAGAAGGTGTATCTATGAAACGAACCTGTAAGCTCAGTCTCTCTTTCCTGTGTTTTTTGATCTGTTTTCTTCTTTCCATGTCCGGCATCCGGGCGCGGGACGAGGCTCTGGCGGCGGATATTGCCCCAAAGATCCTGCGGTTCCATGTTCTCGCGAACAGTGATTCCGCCAAAGACCAGGCGTTAAAGCTTCGGGTGAAGGATCTTCTTCTGGAAAAGATCCGGGACGGGGCCGCCGCGGGTCAGATCGCCGGAAAAGAGGAGCTGAAAGCATATATCCTGTCTGAATCTTCCACACTGGAAGCCGCAGCAGAAGACTTTATCCACAGCTTCGGGTATGATTACGCTGTACATGTGGGGATCGAGACCTGCAGGTTTCCGGTGCGCACCTACGGGGACATGACATTTCCCGCCGGGATGTATGAAGCCGTCCGGGTGACCATCGGGAACGGTGCCGGGCACAATTTCTGGTGTGTTCTGTACCCATCCCTATGCTACACGGACAGCATTCATGCATCGATGTCGGAAAAATCAAAGGAAACGCTGAAAGATCTGATTCCGGAGGAAGATTTTCAGGCGCTTTTAAAGGCGAGACCTGCCTGTTTTCTGAAAAGCACCAGCCCAGCGGTCACAGGCGAGGACACATCTCATACAGCTATCCCCCCTGCAGCCAGCCCTGACAATACAGACAAAACCGCAAGTAAAAAAAGTGAGCAGGGAACATCTTCCCTGCCCACTGTGAAAGTCCGTTTTCGGATTGCTGAACTATTTTCAGCGCATCCGCAGCTTACTGACTAAGACTTAAGTTTCCCTTGACAGCCCAGTCATAGGTCTCCATTGCCTGGAACAATGAGAGGTCTCCGGTCTTCACCGCGATCTCCTTTGTCTTTAAGGAGTTCTGCTGCTGCATATACTCAAGGCGTCCGATGGTTCCTAACTGCCATTTTCTCTCGGCAGTCTCCATCTTCGTCTTTTCCAGCTCGTAAGCTGCCTTTGCTGTCTGGAGCTCGTTTCTCTTCTGGAGAACGTCGTTGTAAAGGTTTACGAGGGAGGACGCGACTTCTTCCTTCTCCTGCTTGATCGTGCGCTGTAAGTTCTGGTACTCGACGGAGCCTGCGTCCTTGTTGTCGAGGTCCAGCACGTTGTATCGGATCGTAAAGTTGTTGTCCTGCGCCGCCTGTTTGTCCTTCTCCGGGTTCATTCCGTCGATCCTTGTAAGATCAGCTGCCGGGACATCCTTGATCTCCGGCTTTGCGTCATACTTCCATCCGAGCATCGTGCAGAGAGTCTGACGGAGCTTCTGCTCACTGGATGTCAGTGTCAGTTTCGTTGCCTGGGTGGACTCCAGCTGCTGTCTCGCGGAAAGGACCTGGCTCTGGGTCGCAAGACCGTTGGCTGCCTGGTTCTGGGTGGACTGGTAGACTGCCTCTAAGAGTGTGAGTCCGCTCTCTAAGCTCTCCTCGTTGAGCTTTAACTGCTTGTAGCCGATCATGGCGCTCTGGGCGCCGGCGGTCAGCGCCGCGCGGGTGCTGTCCACAAGCTTGATATGCATCTGCTCCGGGGATACCTGTTCCAGGCTGTCGCCCTGCAGCGCAATTGCGTCTGCCTGGTAGTCCATGAGTTCTGAACTGTAATAGAGCTGTGCGTAGTTTGTCGGAGTCATTGCCGGAACTTTACCGATCATCTCTTTGGCTGCGTCAAGAGAGCCTTTCAGTGTACTTGCCGTATCCGCAAGCTCTCCCGAACTATCCAGTAATTTTGATTTCAGCTTCACGACATCCTTTGCTGCGTCCTTCTTATCGGAATATGTCTCTTTCACTGTCTTAAACGTCTGGCTGTAGACCTCAACAAGCTTCCCGATCTCGTCATATTCCAGCATGTTATCCGCGAGCTTCTTCATCGTCGCGTCATCGTACTCATTTCCCGGCTGGGATATAAATCCGTTCTCATCCGCAACACCGGTCGCCTGAACCGCCTTCGTCGCTGCGAAAGCGTTCACAGGCGCTGCCGCAAGCGCAAGCGCAAGTGCTGCCGGAATCACACGTCCTGTCAAATTTCTTTTCATTCTGATTCTCCTTTAGCTCTGCGATGAGGAACCGATATCGAGAAGTCCCTCAAGCGCCCACTGATAGTTTTCGATTGCTCCTGTAAGGTCGAGCTTTGCCGCTGTGTGGGATGCCTCACTGGAAAGCCATGCGGACTCCGCCTGGAGGTATTCCTGGCGGCTCATCATTCCGAGGGCATTTTTCCTGTCAGCAGCTGCCTTGTCGGCCTTTGCGGCTCCGTAAAGCGTCTCAGATGCCTCGTAGGCTTTCTGTTTCTGCTTTACGTCCTGGTACATAAGATCCAGGGAAGAACGGATAGAATCTTCCTGGTCCTTGATATTTCTGGCTTTCTTTACTGCTCCGCCGGAGGAACTGGCCTTTGCCATTCTTGTATCATACAGCGTATAGTTCATCTCGATGGCCTTCGCCTCGTCCTTCTTCGGATCGAAGGAATCGATCACCGTAAGATCCGGTTCCGGAACCTTTGTAATCTCAGGGTCCGCGTTGTACTCCCAGCCTAACATCGTGATCAGCGTCTGCTTCTGGCTGTTTAGACTGGATGCCGCCTGAAGCGCACTTCCGTTTGCGGAATTTAAGGCATCTTCTACGGTCAGAACATCTTCCGTTGACATCATTCCGAGATCTTTTTTCTTCAGTGCCGCCTCATAATTCTGCTTTGCGATCTCCTGATTTAAGACAGCAATATCATACTGATCCTTTAATGTCTCATAAGTGCGCATCGCTTCCCTTGCGGTTTTTGTCTTCTCATTTCTCGCGATACGAAGTCCGCGGAGTGCTGAGCCGCCGTTCTTTTTTCCATTTGCGGTATCTTCCAGCTGCTGCGCATAAGCGCGCAGGGCATGCATGTTTGTCCTATATTCTTTATATTCGCTGCGGGTTGAGCTGTCATTTTTCAGATCATCCGCGTCATTCTCCAGCTCATCCGCCTCCGCGCGGAGATCCGCCGCCAGCGCTGACATCTGGTCCTTTGTAAGGCCCGTGGATCCGCCCGGATTGTAATAATACTTCTGCAGCTGGTTCTGATAATCCGTATTATACCTCTCGATCAGTCCCGGGAGCTCCCAGTATTCCAGGGTATTGTCCTTAAACTTTTCAAGCGCTGCTTCGTCATATTCTGTGACCGCGACATCCTTCGTCGCAGCTAACGCAGGAATTCCGGTACCCGCTGCCGCCAGGGAAAGACTTCCCATAAAAACGGCTGAGAGCACGGTCAGACCTGCCTTTTTCCATTGATTCTGTCTCATAGGTTTCCCTCCATCTATGAGCATAACGATTTCATCGCAGAAACGCAATAACATTTCTCTTACATTTTCTTTCCAAATACGGCAATCCGGTGGCAATTTTATTCACCCCGGCTTCCGCCTCCAAAAGCAGGAAGCCCCGCAGAGCGTTCCGCATTCCGGCTGACCGCCTCCCGACCGGGCAGCGGCCGTCTCTTGCAGACTCTGCAGGGATCCGCTTTCAATGTTCAAAGCTTAATCTACGTCAACGATTTCTTCCTTATCCGTATTCTTTCCGCTCATGATCACATAGAAGACCGGAAGAACAAGAAGTGCCATCGCTGTAGAGACGATCAGTCCACCGACATCCACGAGTGCGAGTCCCTGCATCGTCTTACCGGCATTTCCGTAAGCCGCCGCCATCGGGATCATTGCCACGATCGTCGTGAGTGTTGTCATGAACATCGGGCGCATACGGGTCGCGCCGGCTTCAATGACCGCCTCCTTAAAGTTCATCGTTGCCCGGTACTGGTTCGCCGTATCGACGTACAAAATACCGTTGTTTACTACCGTTCCGACTAACATTAAGAAGCCTAACAGGGAGGTCATGCTGATCGGGCAGTCCACTAACCATAAGAACAGGAAGGAACCGATCAGGGCGAACGGGATCGTCGTCATCACCATGATGGAGAACTTCGGTGACTCGAACTGTGCAGCCATTACAACAAATACAAGGAATACGGCTGTGGCGATCGCCTGTCCCAGGGACGCAAACTCTTCGTTCATCATCTTTGTGGATGTGTTTTCCTGCATGGAGATCGTGCCGGATAAGTACTTATCGATGACCTCCTTCTGGATCTTATCCTTCGTGGTGCTGTCCGCTCCCTCTGTCAGCGTACCGGTGATCGTCACCTGATACTGCTTATCACTCTTTGTGATACTCTGCGGGCTGTCCTTGAAGCCGATATCCGCGATATCCATAAGGGCTACGGATCCGCCGGTCGCTGTCGGAAGAACGATTCCCTGGAGCTTATCGATCGTATCGTACTCATCATCCGCGTACTCAACCTTTACATCGATATCATTTCCGTCAACATTCAGGGTCGTTGCCGTCGTTCCGCTGACCATCATGTATACCTGGGAAGCAACGGCGGTCGGGGAAAGTCCCTCCGCTGCCGCCTTGACCGGATCCACATTGATCTTTACAAGGGGAGCACTGTTTTCAAGGGAAGAGTGGATGTTTGTCGCATCCGGGCGTTTCTGGAGCTCGGAAACGATCTCATCCGATGCTTTCTTTAAGTCATCGTACTGTGTGCTGACAAGAATATATTCGAGATCCTCCGCATTTCCCATGGACATCCCACTACCCAGAGAGCTCTGGCTTTCCAGACTGACCGAACAATCCGACCATTTCTGCATATCGCGTTTCCATTCCTTGAGCACCTGATCCGTCTTTCTGCCTCTGTCATCCTTTAAATATGCCGTCAGGGTCGCTCCGCTTCCGCCCATATTCATGGAAAGTCCGGAACTTCCGTAGGAGAGCATGTAGGAATCAAGATCCGGATCCTGAGTCACATAGTTCTCTGCTCTCTGGAGGATCTTATCGACCTCCTCGATCTTAAGACCCGGCTGGGTCTCAATCGTCACTGCGATCGTTCCCTGATCATCTGCCGGCATAAGCTCTGTCTTTAACTTTGTCGCAAGGAACAGGGAGAAGATCACAAGCACAACGGCGGTTCCCATGACCATCGCTTTTTTCTTTAAAAGCTTCTCCATCAGGGAACGGTATCCATTCTGCAGAGCTCTCATGATGCCGGAGGCCGGGGTATTTTCCTTCTCCTTCGGACGGTAGTACACGTAACAGAGCGGTACAAGCGTCATCGCGGAAATCAGGGACGCAATCATACAGAATACGATTGTGAAGCCTAACGGCTTGAACATCTGTCCGCTCATTCCGGAGATCAGAGCTAACGGGATAAATACGACACAGGTCGTAACGGTACCGCCGATAATGGATTCCAGCACAGCTGCAGTACCATCGATTGCGGCTTTTCTCGTTTCAACAAAGCCACCGCCCTTATCCGTAAAGCGGAAGCAGCTTTCCAGAACTACGATTGAGTTATCAACCATCATTCCGACGCCGAGAACCAGACTCGACAGGGTGATGACGTTTAACGTAAAGCCCATGGTCTTCATGAGGATGAGGGCCGCTAAAATTGATACCGGGATGGAGGTTCCGACGATCAGGGATGCCTTGATATCCCCGAAGAACAGCCAGATGATGAACATCGCAATAATGACTGCCATGATCATGGTCTGGAATACGCTCTTTAAGGAATTGCTGATCTGATCACTGTAATCATTGACAACGACGTACTCCAGAGACGGATCCTGTGCTTTTAACGTTTGCATTGTCTCCTGGACTGCCTTGGAAACGGTAATGTGGTCGCTGTCCTGATTTTTCTTGACACCGATCGTCATCGTGTCTTTGCCGTCGTAACGTCCGATACTGTCCTTTGCCTCAACGGTATTGTAGATATTGGCAACATCTTCCATATAGATGATATTTCCGTTGCCCAGTGTGATCGGGATCTTCTTTAAAAGCTCCATCGTGTCAAAGGATGTTCCGGATGTCACGGAAAGATCCTTGTTTCCGACGGAGGTACTTCCGATCGGCATGGAAAAGTCCGCAGACTTTAAAGCCGCAATGATGGTATTCATGTTCACATGATACTGGCTTAATTTTTCCGGGATCAGCTCCGCCTTGATATAGGCCTCCTGACCACCGGATACGTCGACACTGGCTACGGAAGTCAGTTTTTCGATCTCTGGAACGATATCGTCATTTACATAGTTATAGAGGTTATCCACGCTGTCATTGTTGACCGCGAGGGTGATGGACGGCGTACTGTTGATATCCATCTCGATGATCGTCGGGGTATCGACATCATCCGGGAGATCCGACTTGATCCCATCCAGCTTTTTCTTTAAGTCATCGTAAGCTTTATCGATATCCTGGTCATAGTCATACTGGACCAGGACCATTCCGAAGTTTTCCGAAGACATGCTGGTGACGGAATCGACACCGGAAAGCGTTCCGATCTCATCCTCTATCTTACTGATCACAAGCTGATCCACGTCATCCGGGCTTGCTCCCGGGTAGACCGCGCTGACGATCAGCATCGGCATCTCCATTTCCGGGATCAGCTCAAGCTGGGATGAAAAGATCGAGCTGAGACCGAATACGATCAGGCAGAGCACAACAAGAACAGTTGTGACCGGCCGTTTTAAGACCTTTTTGGTAAGTCCCATGTTCCTTGTGCCTCCTTATTTTGCTGCCGTTTCCGCGGCTTCTGTAGTCTCTTCTGCTGTTGTCTCACTACTGTCTGTATCTCCTTCAGAGCTCTCCTCGCTGTCGGCTTCCGTTTCCTCGCCATCATCACTGCCCTGAATATTCACAGCGGCGCCGTCATAAAGCTCCTTGGACCAGCTTGTGATGACCTCGTCGTCGTAGGAAAGTCCGGAAACGATCTGAATCTTGTCAGAATCGATGAGTCCGTCTTCCACCGGAGTCTTTTTCGCCGTTGATGTCGCGGCATCATATGTATACACGTAAGCGTCTCCATTGCTGTAGTTCACACAGTCTGCCGGAACGACCATGACGTTGTCCGCCTTCTCCGCTGTCACATAAACCTTTACCATCGTTCCGCTGGCAAGTCCGTCCGCGTCCCCCAAGGTCGCTTTCACCTTGAAAAGTCCTGTGGACGCGTCCACCATGCTGCCGATCTCGGAGATCGCGCCGCTGTAATCCGTTCCGTTCTTCTCCACCGTCACAGGATCACCGATATTTAATCCCTTCATGACACGCTCCGACACGTTGAAGGTCAGTGTTTTTCCGCCTGCACCGGATACAACACCTGCGACAGAACCGCCCGCAGACATATCATGCACCTGCACGCCAAACTGCTCTAAGACACCGGCGATCGGCGCGGTAACGACCGTGTTCTCGCTCTGGGTATCATAGTTTAATTTTGCGGAATCATACTGGAGCTTCGCCATGGACAGACCGCTTACCGCCTGCTCGTAGGCCTGAGCGGAAATATCCCCGCTCTCGTAGAGCGCCTTCATCCTGTTTACAGATGTCTGGGCATCATTTAAGGATACCTGAGTCGTATTTAACGTGATCCTTGCCGCGTCTAACTGCTTGTTGTCGATGCGGAACAGCTTCTGTCCCTTCTGTACGGTATCGCCCTGATTTACATAAACCTCCAGTACTTCTCCGCTTCCCTTCGGGATAATGTATACCTGATCTGCCGGTTCCACGGTACCTGTCAGTCCTGTGGAAAGTTCAATATTTCCTGTCTCCGGTGTCTGGACGACGACGGTCGGGTTCGGAACGGCCTCGATCGGCTCTTCTTTTTTCGTAAATCTTGTGAACATCAGGACTCCAAATGCGCCGACGCATACAAGTCCGATTACGATCTTACCTGCTTTCTTCATGGTTCCTCCTCATTTTCTGCAACCTGTTGCTTTTTGATCTCTCCTGCGGATTCTTTTCTTTCTTCCGGTCCGCATGTTCTGTTTCGCGGGCAGCTTTTCTATTCCTTACCGCTGCTCCTCTTCCCTGCTGTCTGATCTATATGCACATATGCCATAGTGGAGCATACGGATATGGCGTTTGTAATACTCAGAAGCTTCCTCTTTCTTCTCCCCGTCACGGAAAAAGCGCTTGAGCGACATCATAAATACAACCATATGCATTTCGATCAGCTCATTTAAAGCCTCCCTGCTGATCGGCTCTTTGTCCTGATCGATATTTTCATATAATAGCTTCATAAAGCTCTGATTCTCCCGGCATACCTGCGGGTCATACTCCGGATCACCCCTGAAAATATCCATGAACTTTGCGCTCTTGATCAGATTCTGAAAAATATTGATCAGACCTGCCCGCTCCATAAGATCCAGTCCGCGGTCGAACACATTCTCAAGCATATCCCAAAGGTCGCCTCCGTTTTCCCGGAGCCGCTCGATATAGTTGTTAAAATGCTGTTCTGCCTGGGCGTAGATCAGCCACTTCAACAGATCCTGCTTATCTTCAAAATATGTATAAAAACTTCCTCTTGATATATTCGCGTCGTGAACGATCCGGTTGATCGACGCCTCCTCCAGAGGCACTCTTATAAACTCCTTTGCCGCTGCGATTCGAATTGCTTCAATTTTCTCTTTCGGAAGCCGCAGAAACCGCTCGGTCGGCATAATTCCATCTCCCTTCTGTCGAAATCACAAAACGTATTTCTGACATTTCCCTTCTTTTGTAAAAGTGACAACCTGTCAACATTATAGTGACACCCTGTCATTCTGTCAATATCTGTTTTTCCAGTTTATAATGATTTTATATTTTCGTAAGGTTTGCAAAATTTCTGTATAGAAACTCCTGCCTCCGGTCCGATCCCGTCTGTGATTTCCGCTGTTTTGCTCAGCCTACCATGCCCATGTTTCAGAATTGTTTTCCGATTGTTGCAGTTTCATGAATCCTGCAGATTTTCCCGGAAATATCGGATTGTACAGGAATAAATACCAATTCATAGCATGTTTGTAGGAATTGCTTCTTGCATATTTTTCTCAATACAGGTATAATATCATTGCATCACCTAGTAAGCGACTAGGTTTAGTCCCGGCAGACGGAACGTATCCCGGAGATCAGCTCCGGTGCCGGTTCATATCTGTCCGGAAATTGCTGAAACCTACATTTTTACCTTATATAAAATACATGGAGGAATCCGATATGTCAGAACCATTATTAAATGTAAAAAATCTCTCCGTGGATGTGGAAGACAAATCCATTCTTCACGGGATCAACTTAACGATCAACAAAGGCGAGACCCATGTTCTCATGGGACCGAACGGTGCCGGAAAATCCACACTCGGCTGCACCCTGATGGGGAACCCGAACTATCATGTGACAGACGGTGAGATCTTCTTCGGAGGCGAGAACATCACGAAAGAAGCCGCTGACAAGCGTGCAAAGCTCGGCATGTTCCTCTCCTTCCAGAATCCGCTTGAAGTTCCGGGAATCTCCCTCTCCAACTTCATCCGCAGCGCTCTCTCCGCGAGAACCGGAAAGAATGTCCGCATCTGGGATTTCAATAAAGAACTCCAGAAAGCGATGGGGGTTCTCGATATGGATCCGTCCTATGGTTTCCGTGATCTGAACGTCGGCTTCTCCGGCGGTGAGAAAAAGAAAGCGGAGATCTTACAGCTTCTCCTCTTAAATCCGTCCTTAGCGATCCTCGATGAGACAGACTCCGGTCTCGATGTCGACGCGGTCCGCACCGTTTCCAAGGGAATCGAGGAGTACCAGAAGAGCAAGGACGGCGCCCTTCTCATCATCACCCACAGCACCAGAATTCTCGAATCTCTCCATGTGGACAAGACCCATGTTCTCGTAGACGGCCGCCTGGTTGCCGAGGGCGATGGTTCTCTCGTCGATGAGATCAATGAGAACGGCTTCGAGCAGTTTATCGCTTCCGCAAATGAGAAGGGAGAGAACGATTAATGAAGGAAAAGACGTATGTTGAGGACGTTGACCGCAACATGTACGACTTCCGCAATGACGAGAAGGACGCTTACCGTATTAAAAACGGTCTCACCGAGGACATTGTGGAAAAGATCTCCGAGGAGAAACATGACCCGGAGTGGATGCATGATTTCCGGTTAAATTCCTTAAAAGTATATCATGAAATGAAGGTTCCGGACTGGGGCCCGTCCATCGAAGGCTTAAACATGGACAACATCGCGACCTACGTCCGTGCCAACACAAAGATGAAAGGGGACTGGTCCGAGGTCCCGGAGGAGATCAAGGATACCTTTGAAAAGCTCGGGATCCCGCAGGCGGAGCGCACCTCCCTCGCAGGCGTGGGCGCCCAGTACGACTCCGAGCTCGTCTACCACAATGTCCGCAAGGAGGTCGCGGAGCAGGGCGTTATCTACACCGATATGGAGAGTGCCCTGACCGGCGAGTATGCCGATATGGTAAAGGACCACTTTATGAAGCTCGTGACACCCCACGACCATAAGTTCGCAGCCCTGCACGGCGCTGTCTGGTCCGGCGGTTCCTTCGTCTATGTTCCGAAGGGAGTTTCCGTTGAGATCCCGCTGCAGTCCTACTTCCGTTTAAATGCCGCAGGTGCCGGACAATTTGAGCACACCCTGATCATCGTCGATGAGGGCGCGTCCTTACATTTCATCGAAGGATGTTCCGCTCCGAAGTACAACGTGGCAAATCTCCATGCCGGCTGTGTCGAGCTTTTCATTGGAAAGAATGCGAAGCTCCGCTACTCTACGATAGAGAACTGGTCGAAAAATATGTACAATTTAAACACAAAGCGTGCGAAGGTCGAGGAAGGCGGAGTCATCGAGTGGGTATCCGGTTCCTTCGGTTCCCATGTTTCTTACCTCTACCCGATGAGCGTGTTAAACGGTGAGGGCGCAAGATCCGAATTCACCGGGATCACATTCGCCGGTAAGGGACAGAACCTCGATACCGGATGTAAGGTGGTCCACAACGCTCCGAAGACTTCTTCCTATGTAAATACGAGATCGATCTCCAAGGACGGCGGGATCAGCACTTTCCGAAGCTCCGTTGTCGTATCCGCAAAGGCAAAGGGCAGCAAATCCGCTGTCTCCTGTCAGTCCCTGATGCTCGACGATATCTCCCGTTCCGACACGATCCCGGCGATGGATATCCGCACAAAGGACGCCGATGTCGGACATGAGGCAAAGATCGGCCGCATCAGTGATGACGCCGTCTTCTATCTGATGTCCCGCGGAATCTCCGAGGAGGACGCGAGAGCCCTGATCGTCAGCGGCTTCGCCGACAATGTCTCGAAGGAGCTTCCGCTTGAATACGCGGTGGAAATGAACAATCTGATCCATCTGGAAATGAAAGGAAGTATTGGATGATGGAGAACATGAAGATCAACCAGCTCCCTTCTAAGACATGGAACTGGCTGAAAATGAATGAGACTGCGGTCTCCGGGATTTCTGTCTCCGGAGCGCATGAAGGAAACCTTGAGATCCCGGAAGGGATCAAAAAAACTGTCTGCCCGGCCGGGCTTCCGGACCGTTTTAAGGATGTCGCTGGCGGCATGGGATCCGATATGGATGTGCTGGTAAAGGAAAGTTCCGCGGGTGCAGTACTGCTCTCTGCTGACAGCGATGTCTACGGGGAACCGGCGCGGATCAGATTTGCCTACGGTGCTTTTGAGCACAGCCTGAACACCTTTGGAATTCTGGCAAAAGAAGGAAGCAATATGACCGTTATCATGGATATGGCGGCTGAACGAAACGGCGCTCCTGATGGAACCGGCACCACAGCCGGAGAAAATCCTGCTGCCGTCTCCCAGTCTGAACACACCGGGCTTTCCGCCGTGCAGACGAAATTGATTCTGGAAAAAGACGCGAAGGTGACTCTCGTCCAGATCATCCGCAACAAAAACGCGAAGACCGTTTTGAACGATATCGGGGCGAAGGTTGCTGACGGTGCGAAACTCTCCGTGATCCACTTATTCCTTGGCGGTGACCGGGTCTACAACGGCTGTAAGGCTGAACTTATCGGCAAAAAGAGTAATTTTACAGCAGATATTGCCTACACAGTTGCCGATGGCTGCGTGCTCGATATGAACTACGTGGCACTCCACGAGGGAAAGAAATCCGTCAGTGAGATCAGGACCGACGGCGTACTCCATGAAAACGCGAGAAAGCTGTTCCGCGGGACCATCGACTTTAAGAAGGGCGCTGCGGGGGCTGTCGGGAACGAGAAAGAGGACGTTCTTCTTCTCGACGATGATGTGGTCAACCAGACGATCCCGCTGATCCTCTGCGCCGAGGAGGATGTGGAAGGAAACCATGGTGCCACCATCGGAAAGCTGGATGAGGACCTTGTATTCTATCTGGAAAGCCGCGGCATGGCTCTCGCCGAGATCTACAAAATGATGGCGAAAGCAAGGATCGACGCGGTTCTCCGTTTCGTACCTGATGAGAAGACGAAGGCAGACGTTGCCTCCTACTTAGAAAGCGAGGGTTCCAATGGATGTAAATAAGATCCGGGAAGATTTCCCGCTGTTAAAAAACCGTGATATCATCTATCTGGACAATGCGGCGACTTCCCAGAAGCCCGCATGTGTTCTGGATGCGGAAAAGCGGTTTTATGAGAAATATAACGCAAACCCGTTCCGCGGTCTCTACGAGTTAAGTGAAGAGGCAACGGAATGTTATGAGGACGCGAGAAAGACGGTCGCTGACTTCCTTCACGCGTCATGTCCGGAGGAGATCGTGTTTACGAGAAACGCCACAGAGAGCCTGAATCTTGCGGCCTGCACCCTCTCTGAGTACCTGTTAAAGCCGGGCGATGAGATCATTGTCAGCATCATGGAGCATCACAGCAACATTCTTCCGTGGCAGCAGGCCGCAAAGCGTTACGGCGTGACGGTAAAATATTTAGAATGCGACATGGACGGAACGATCCCGGCTGAGCGTCTGGAGAGCATGATCAACGACCGCACGAAGATCGCCGCGATCACGCAGATCTCCAATGTTCTCGGATGCAGGAATGATTTAAAGACATTCGCTGAGATCTGCCACCGCCACGGTGTGATCCTGGTCGGTGATGGTGCCCAGAGTGTTCCGCATATCGCTGTTGACGTGCAGGATCTGGGTGTGGATTTCCTTTCTTTCTCCGGTCACAAAATGCTGGCTCCAATGGGAATCGGCGCTCTTTACGGAAAGAAAGAGCTTCTTGAGAAGCTTCCACCCTTCCTCACCGGCGGCGAGATGATCGAATCTGTCACAAGAGAGGGCGCTGTCTGGGCAGAGGTTCCGCATAAGTTCGAGGCGGGAACCGTCAATGCCGGAGGCGCTTACGCGCTGGCTGAGGCAGTCCGCTACATGAAAAATATCGGTTTCGACGCAATCGAGGCACAGGAGAACAGGCTCACGAGAATCGCCTACGAGGGCATGATGAATATTCCCGGAATCCGTGTTCTCGGGAGCAGCGATCCGGACAACCATCACGGAATCCTGTCCTTCGCTGTGGATGGCGTCCACCCCCATGATGTGGCAGAGATCTTAAACGCTGACAATATCTGTGTCCGCGCCGGTCACCACTGCGCACAGCCGCTGTTACAGTACCTTGGAACCACCTCCACGACGCGTGTGAGCCTCGCGTTCTACAATACAGAGGAGGAGATCCGTGCGTTCCTTGAGAGTCTTGGCGGATTAAGGAGAAAAATGGGATATGAGTAATACATTTTATAATGAAATTTTAATTGAACACAATCTTCATCCGACTCACAAGCATGAGCTTCCGGACGCAAACCTCGTCTTAGAGGGCGTAAACCCGAGCTGCGGTGATGATATCTGGCTGAAATTAAAGGTCGAGAACGATGAGATCGTCGACGGAGCTTTCGTCGGAGACGGCTGCGCGATCTCCCAGGCCTCCGCGGATATGATGTTAGATTTGATCATTGGTAAGAAAAAGGATGAGGCGCTGCGCCTCGCAAACCTGTTTCTTGAGATGATCAAAGGAACTGCAAAGGGCGATGAACTGGAACCTCTGGAGGAAGCTTCCATCTTACAGGATGTGTCCCATATGCCGGCGCGGGTCAAGTGCGCGGTGCTGGGCTGGCATACGATGGAGGAGATGTTTAAGAAGGCTGCTGAAGGGAAGATTATACCTGGAATGTCGGTGACGACGGAAAATAAATAAAGACTTGAATTCAATTTCCGAATATGCTACACTATAAATACAAAAGGGAAAGTCAGATACATGTGGCCTACCCTTCATAGTTTAGTTTGTTACATTGTAACAGCCGTCACTATTGCAGTAGTGGCGGCTATTTTCTTTTCCCGAAGATTGTGTAACACAATCCAACGAGAGCGACAATGAAGATACCTATCTGGATCAAGTCCAAATATGTAACGTACATTGGCATCGCCCTCCTTTCTTTCGTCTGGAGGGTTAGTCCCTCCGAAACCGGAGGGCAGGCCGCCTTTCATGTATTCTGCTTTCCCACATCACTATTATATATTACGAACATTTGTTCGTCAATATTATTTCTTAGCTACTATGTGCACCAGCGCCTCGATCGGCCTCCTCAACGACGTCACGACCATGATCCCCGCCGCAAGCGCGATCGCAAGTCCGATCGCCGCCTGCCCCTTTACGATAAACTGCGGCATGTCACGCCGGAGAGCCGCGTCCATCGCATAGTACAGGGAACCTCCCGGGATCAGCGGGATGACCGTCGGCATCAGGACCGTCGTTGCCGGTGTCTTTAAGATCCTCGCCCAGATCTCCGAGTAGATCGTGATCAGGATCGCCACAACGAAAAATCCCAGATATTCATTATTCACAAAATGTAAAAATACAAGATACACTGCCCAGAAAACTGCCCCGCCGATCGCCGGGATCAAGACTCTGCGCCCGCGGATGTTGTAAATGATCGCAAATCCAAACGACCCGAAAAACGATGCGATGATTGAAAGAACATCCTGACTCATAACATCCCTCCAAGAAGTATTTTAGAAAGAATAAACCCGGCTGCCACACAGATGGCTGTGATCATCGCCTCCGAAAAATGCAGAAGTCCGCTGATCATGTCCCCGCTGATGAAATCCCGGAATGAGTTCGTCATCAGGACTCCCGGGATCAGGAGCATGATATTCCCGATCATGATCATCTCGACATGCTGTCCGATCCCGAGATAGCAGACAAGAATACATGCCATACCGGAGATCAGAGAGCAGAGGATATTGGAGAAGATCGCCTTCAGCTTGATCGCGGAGAGCGCATATAAGGTCACGCGGATTAGCGCCCCGACAAACAGGGACGCAAATCCATCCCACAGATTTCCTCCAAAGAAAATGGCAAACGCCCCGGCTGTCATTGCATAGATCCCGCACTGCACCGCCGGGGAATAGGTCGGCCCCTTCAATATTTTTTCGTACTCCCGGTCGATCACCTCAAAGGACGGCTGCGTCGCGCAGATCCGCCTCGAAAGGTCATTCAGCCGGTCCAGCTTCCACATATCCGTCCCGTAACTTAAAATTCTTCGCGTCTGCGTGATCCACTTCCGCTCCTTCGTCTCCAGCGTCACGATGATACACGACGCGATCGAGAAAATATGGCTCTGCCGGATCCCGTAGGCATTGCAGATCCTCCGGATCGTATCCTCCACACGGCTGATCTCCGCCCCGCTCACGAGGAGCTGCTCCCCGATATTGATCGCGCAGGTCAGGACTTCTTCGCTTGTCATCTCTTCATTCTTTTCAGTTGTCACCTTTTTTCCCCTTTTCCTCTGCTTCGGCGGCCATCGCGCGCTGATAATGCTTTAACGCGTCCCGATAGGCAACGATCAGCGCTTTCCAGGAAGAACCATGATATCGGCGCCGGATCGCCTCCTCGATCACCTTCGCATCCGTTTCCAGGTGCTTATGCAGAAAAAGCTTTCGTATAAAATCATTTGTCAGCTCCAGCGTTCTCGAACAGTCTGTCTGTATGATCTCTCCTGTTGATGGGATCACCTCAAACGCGATAAAAAAGCTTCCATACACCTTTGTGATCGCGTTATCCACATTCGTTCTTGATTCTCCTACAATATAATATGTCTCCTCACCGGTTTCAGCCATTCTGCTCTCCTCTTTTCATCAGCTCGCGCGCGGCTGGGTTCAGTCACGCTCTCATTTCCAATACTTGTCCCACCATATTTCAGCATCATAATATAGGAAATCCATTCTGTCAATCCCTGTACGAATTCCAGTACATCTGCGGCCACTACTATATTGTACGGGGTTTTCAGTTCAGAAAATTCCTGCCCATAAAAAGTAATCACATCTGCTCTCTCGTCCGGACCGGCGGCATTAAAATGTCGCCATATTCATGAAAATATGCAACCGCTATTCCAAGTAGGTATTTTCGGCACCGAAAATACCATAATATAATGTCCTGGATGCGGATTTTGCCGATTTAGGATGCGAAGCATCGGCAAAATCCCGTTACTGTTTACGCAAAGCGTAAGCAGTAACGCCGGGGTTGTCGGTGACAACTGAAGGGAAATAGTACTTGAATTCACTTTTCGAATATGATAGACTATAGATACAAAAAGGGAAAGTCAGATACACACGGCCTACCCTTTATAACTAGCTTGTTACAATGTAACAGCCGTCACTATTGGGGTAGTGGCGGCTATTTTCTTTTCCCGAAAATTGTGTAACACAATCCTACGAGAGCTACAATGAAGATACCTATCTGGATCAAGTCCGAATATGTAACATACATTGGCATCGCCCTCCTTTCTTTCGTCCGGAGGGGGAAGCCCCTCCTTTTATGGAGGGCAGGCCGCCTTTTATGTATTCTGCTTTCCCATAAATTCATTATATATTGCAAACATTTGTTCGTCAATATTTTTTCTTAGCTACTATGTGCACCAGCGCCTCGATCGGCCGCCTCAATGACGTAACGATCATGATTCCGGCCACAAGCGCGACCGCAAGCCCGATGGCTTTCTGGGCCTTCAGGATGAACTCCGGAGCATCATGGCGGAGCGCCGCGTCCATCGCATAGTACAGGGATCCTCCCGGAATCAGTGGGATGACCGTCGGCATCAAAATCGTCGTCGCCGGTGTCTTCAGAACTCTCGCCCAGATCTCCGAGTAGATCGTGATCAAAATCGCAACCACGAAAAATCCCAGATATTCATTATCCACAAAATGCAGAAACGCCAGATAAACTGCCCAGAAGACAGCGCCGCCGATAGACGGGATCCAGAGCCTCTGCCCCCGTCATCGGGTCCGCCGCCTGTGCGCCTGTTTTCTGGTCTGTCTGCACCTTTTTCACCTTTTCCATTCAAATGTTTTCCTGGAAATCATGGTTCCATTCCCTGACTTTTATTATACGGGGCGGGGATTTCTTTTACAAGTGGCAAGCGCCTGCTCGATCAGGGCATTAAGCGCCTTCGTCTGCTCCGGGGATGTGACCGCGCCTACGATCGGCTGTCCCACGATGTTCCCGTTCTGATCAACAACATAGGTCGTTGGGAATGCATACAGTCCGGCGGTAAAACGGCCGGCATCGCTGTCGGAGTCAAACCAGAGATTCTGATAGGATGCTCCCTTTTTTGACAGGATCTCCTTCGCCTCGGCAATCGCACCCTCATCGCCGTCCAGCGTAAATGCATTGATTCCTACGACCGCACCGCCCTTTTGCGCCAGCTCCTGATTCAGCGCATCCAGATCCGCAAGCTCTCCGACACAGGGCTTGCAGGTCGTAAACCAGAAATTCACGACGGTTACGGTATTGCCGGAAAAGAGTTCACTGCTGTTTACCTCCTTGCCATCGAGATCCTTTCCCTGAAAGTCCGGGAACTTTTCCTGACCGCTCTCAGCATTTCCTGCCGCAGCACTCTCACCTTCCCCCGGCATCTTGACGCAATCCGGATATTTCTCCTCCAGAGCCATCAGTTTTTCCTCGATCTCCCGGATCTGTCCGGCTCCGTCATTCAGAATTTTCAACTCATCTGCTGTAAATTGATCCTTTGCAGCTTCGATCGCCTTCCGAAGAAAATCGCCGTAATTATTATTGTCTCCGCTTACCACCTGGTCCTTATCGATCGTCAGGAACAGCTTTTCCCAGAGCTCTGCATTGGCTGACTGGATGTCCTCCTCCTTCTGCATCAGCTTTTGATACAGGTCTGCTGCTTCTTTGTCATCTCCCGGCTCCGCGGACAGTGACGTTCCGCTCTCTGACGTCTGCCCGGAGGCAGTTTCCTTGTTATTCTTTGCTCCCCCGCACGCTGTGAGGCCAAATGCCAACACAACGATGAGCAGGATCGCTGTCATATTTGATCGTTTCATTTCTTTTCTCCATTTCTATTTGAGTCGGACGCAAAGCCGTAGCAAAAGCTGACGGCATCCGTGGGACAGGCATTGATACACTTCCCGCACCGGATACATTCCGTGTGATTGGGTGAGCTTGTGACATCGACATCCATCTGACAGACTCTTCTGCATGCTCCGCAGGAGATGCATCTGTGTTCATCCACTTTGATCCCAAGCAGGGATACCTTGTTCATCAGCGCATAAAACGCACCGAGGGGACAGAGCCATTTGCAGAACGGCCGATAAAACAGCACACTTAGAACGAAAACTCCGATCAGGATCATAAGCTTTCCGGTAAACAGCTGTCCCAATGCCGACCGGATCCCCGGATTAACGGCTGACAAAGGAATTGCCCCCTCTAAAACTCCCTGCGGGCAGAGATACTTGCAAAAGAATGGGTCACCCATTCCCACATCATTTACAACAAGCGCCGGCAGTGCGATCACGGTAAAAAACAGCACGGCATATTTAAGATAAGTCAGAGGCTTAAGCCTTTCCGTGGACAGCTTTTTTCCCGGAATTTTGTGAAGAAGATCCTGCAGCCAGCCAAAGGGGCACAAAAATCCGCATATAAAGCGCCCTAAAAGGACACCAACCAGGATCAGAAATCCTGTTATATAATAGGAAAAGCTGAATTTCGATGAGCCGACCACCGCCTGAAAGGAACCGATCGGACATGCCCCGGCTGCCGCCGGACAGGAATAGCAGTTCAGCCCCGGCACGCAGACTGCCTTTTCCTTTCCCTGATAGATCCCGCCTTTGAAAAAATTCGGCAGGTGAGGGTTCGTAAGAAGCGCCGCCGCTGCCTGGATCCAGCCGCGAAACCGGCTCAGTATCTTTGATATGATATGTTTTCTGTTATCCAATTCCTACACACTCCAAACACAGCCTGATCGCCTTACTTAACACGGTATCCGCCTCTCCTCGCATCACGCCGACGCACAGCATGACTATACCGGCAATCAGCAGAGCGCCCTGAAATAATGCCTTTTTTGTTCGCAACAACCTAGTCTCTCCTTCTTGTTTGATATCCTATTACAGGTAAATTCACTCATATTGTTTCCTTAAACTATCCATTCCTCTTATCCCTCGATTTCTCAATGCAATTATATCGGAGAACCCGGTAGTTTGTAAAGCGATACGAAACTTTTCATATGCAAAATTTCCTGTAAAGAAACTTTCCCGATTTGCAGACCTCATTTTCTGATCGTCATCGGTTGTCGGTGAGCTGGAGCGTCCTTCTTTTCGTCAGATCCTTTGTTGACCTTTCTTCTCCGGTTCGCTACAATAGTAATCAGAAATATCCTTCAGGAGGAATGTAAACATGAACTCTCATATGAATTTTATCAAAGAGCAGTTATACACCTTAACTTCTATCCCGAGTCCGTCCAGCTTTACAGCAAAAGTGACTGATTACCTGTTGTCCGAATTATCTTCTCTGGGGTATTCCCCGGAGCGCAGCAATAAGGGGAACGTATTCGTTACCCTGGGTGGTTCCGGCTCTCCTCTGGTACTGGCAGCCCATGTTGATACATTGGGGGCTATGGTTCGCTCCATCAAGGAAAACGGACGTCTGCGGCCCACAACCATCGGAGGTCATCAGTGGTCCACAGCGGACGGCGAGAACTGCACCATTCACACTCGTGATGGCAGAGTTTACACCGGTGTAGTACTGAACAAGGAGCCTTCTTCCCACGTGGCTGATCAGAAAACCGAGCTGATCGAAGAAAATATGGAGATCCTGCTGGATGAAAATGTCACTTCCGATCAGGATACTCTGGCACTTGGGATCCAGACCGGTGACATCATCGCCATGGACCCACGCACGGTTGTGACAGAAAGCGGATACATCAAGAGCCGTTTTCTGGATGACAAGCTTTCTGCCGCTATCCTGCTGGGTCTCGCCAGAGCCGTACGTGAAGATGCCTGGAAGCTGAACCGCAAGGTTTCTTTATTATTTACAGTATATGAAGAAGTAGGGCACGGCGGAAGTGTCGTACCGGATGATACAGAGGAGATGATTTCTGTCGATATGGGCTGTGTCGGCAGCGACCTTGGCTGCACCGAACGGATGGTTTCGATCTGTGCCAAAGATTCCGGTGGTCCTTATAACTATGATCTGATCACGGCTCTTTCCAACCTTGCAAAGGAGAAGAAGCTGGATTATGCCATTGATGTTTATCCGCATTATGGCTCCGATGTGGAGACTACCCTGCGCGCCGGATATGATATCCGCCACGGTCTCATCGGTCCTGGAGTCTATGCTTCCCATAATTACGAACGCTCCCATATGGACGGAGTTCACAATACCTTTGAGCTGTTGAAGGCTTATATCACAAGATAGCTTCTTTGTAACTGTGAACAGATCTGTACACTTGCAATCGTAAACAATTACTCAAAGGTTCTATCGCTGATGATGTTAAACAAAAGATTTTCGATATTGCTAATACTTATGGCTACGAAATTATTGCTATAGAAACCGACAAAGACCATATACATTTCTTATTAAGTTACGATACAACAGATAGGGTTTGCGATATTGTCAAAATTGTAAATCAAGAAACAACGTATTATTTATGGCACAAATATGGTTCGCTTCTGTCTAAACAGTATTGGAAGAAAAAGATATTTTGGTCAGACGGATATTTTGCTTGTAGCATCGGAGAAGTATCGTCAGCTACCATACAAAAATATATTGAGAGTCAGGGGTAATAACTAAAGATTTACAAGGCTCCTCCCACCACCTGAAAGTAGTGGGAGGAGCCTATGGCAAACGGCTGGCAGTGGTAGTTAGACCGGAAATGTGCTCAGATATAGCCGGAAGGTGTGATCAGCTCCAAGCAGAATCAATCCTTCTCGTATTTCTCAATCCTGCATTGCTCCCAGATAAGCAATAGTGATTATGCTGCTCAACGAATTTTCATCGTTATACTGGATCATTGATGCATACTGTGAATGAAACTTATCGATTTCAGCAGCAACCTGTTTTTCATCCATTGACAGTGTAGCTGTAAGAAGTTTTCTCGATTCTTGCTGAAATGCAATCAGTTCATCCCAATTACTGCTTCTCACAGCTGTGATTAGTTCCTGTCTGATCTCCTCATTCGGAACAAATGCTGATTCACTATCCTCATTGTATCCTAGATAACCAAGGTGAATCAAGTAGGTGATCACATCGTCACGATTTTGTATCTCAGCCGGATCATTTTTGAAAGTTGCTGTATCAACTTTAACTTCTGAACCTGAAAGCATCTCGATAATCGCATTCTTCAGCCCATCATAATTCATGCAGATGAGTGGTACAACTACCTCATACGAACCGGTCTCAGACCAATAGCTTCTAAATCGTCCTTTTGTCATTACACTTACAACAGCTTTGGGATTATACACTTGATATCCATCAAGCAGATACCCATCATACCATTTTTTGACTTTATCAAAATCCCTGTTGTATTTTTCACAGAGTCCTTTTACCTCGTTTTCGGTAAAACCGATGTATGGAGCCAATTCATCTGCCTGCAGCATTGTAAACTCATCCAGGTTATTTACTGCGGACTGGGCCCTTTCTTTCTTAATCGGCAGAATTCCCGTAAGATATGCCAGCTGGATGTACTTCGTTGGTTCTACACCTTTAAACATTCCCCTTAAAAAATTAAGGTATTCATCCTGAATGTTTTCTATAATTGCTCCATCTCGGATAATAACATCCCATTCATCTATGATAACAACAAATTTCTGTCCAGTACGTTCCTTTACCCGTGAAAGCGCATCCGGAAGAGTCACTACCTCTTGTGGCAGCGCATCTGGATAAATGCCACGAAGTTCATCCAGAACACTTTTTGTTATAAAAGAGACCACTTTATCCGCATCATCACAGTTTGCTAAAAACCACTGAATATCAATATGGATCACATCGTATTTATTAAGATGCTTCTTGAAATCGGCATCTTTGCTTATCCTCAATCCTGAAAACATCTGCTCGGAATCCGTACCCTTGCTGTAATATGCCGCCAGCATGTTTGCTGCATAAGACTTTCCGAACCGACGCGGCCGGCTATTGCAGATATAGGCATTCGTTGTATCGAGAACGCTATTTGTATACTCGATCAAGCCAGTCTTATCCACATATATTCTGGAGTTAAGAGCAACCTGAAACGCACTGCTGTCTGGGTTTACAAATCTTCCCATGCTTCCGGCCATCTTTCTTTGTAAATGCTTTAAAGATAGCTCTTCCGTTCATTCTGGTCAAAAATTCTAACCAGATTTTCTATCTTTTGGTTTAGATAATACATTGTACTGATCTCCTTTATATGTTACTTTCTATTCCTTATAGACCACACAAAAGCTTTCTGACGATTACCCCAAACGTATTTCTGCCATAATAGTTTTAGCGATGGCTTATCTGCCCATTTTCTGTTAATATCTTCAATATCCATTTCACTTTTCAGATCCTGCATAAATTGTTCTCGCTTAGGGTTCATTTCAATATGTTTACGCATTGGACCTTGATACCTTAAAGCATCTTCAAATCTCAACTCATGCCCATACATCGAACCTTCAGCTTTTTTCAATACAGATTTTCCCTTTTCAGTATTTGCAATTGCCAGAGAAGAACCACCATTTTTACCATATAATTCCATACAATAAATATGTACTCCCCATAGGTCGCCGAGAGATATATCGGCTGTCCGTTCCGTTGTCGCAAAGAGGCATTCATAGCATGAAGGTCGGCTCATAAGATGCTTCAACCAAATATACCAAAATGGGTTAAACCAACGGTCTTTTTCAATTACTTTTTTCTTATTATCGTTCATCATAACTGTGGTCCTCATTATCTCGAAGTCCCATTTGTGATGTCCGAGAAAAGAGTGGCCCTTATACCTGTAGTCAATGCTTTCGATTAAAGCACCGAATTTCTTTTTTAGTGATTGCTCATATTTCCGAATATAAAGGGGACTCGGGACGCCTTCGCAAATAACCTCCACGGTTAATAAGTTATCCTGATTCGTATTACGCAAAAACGCCTTTAATCCAGAAATTTGACATGGCGTTCCAGAAAAAAGCACTTTCTTTCCGGAATTCAAAAAATCTTTAGCCTGCTGATATGATTTACCCATTTTGCTTTGGGAATATTTTGATTTTCTAAACTTAGCCAAATTTTTCTTGTCGGTAATATAACTGTGCCAAACTAAAAGCCCCTTACTTTCTGCACCAAAAATCACATAATTGTCATCGCAAAAAGTATCGACAATAGCTGAAAATGCACCGCCGCTAGTGCTTTCAAAACGTACTTCTTCATCTTTGATATATCCACCAAAAACATACTTGTCCTTGCCATATCGCACTGGCATATTCTCATAAAGACAGACTTGGTGGCACAAATTACATTTTACACACAAGTCTTTATTAAGAATCGGATAACGAAATCCTTCATCGTCCTCTTCCATCTTCAATGCACTTTTAGGGCAAATCTGAACACAGGCTTCACAGCCGTAACACTTTCCCTTATCTTTGTCTGTCAAGTATCCCGCCATATCTCACACCACCATTAAAAGCAGGAAGTCAATTCCATGTGCAAGAACTCAAGAGATTTTTTTCTAGCTTCTGCTATGCGACTATGAACTACTTCATAATTTATATCGTTCAAATTACCCTTATCTTCCGCTCCACTTACCAGCAAATGGTCAGTCAAGCCAAACAGGGCAAGAAGCTCTTTTATTTTAGTATCACACAGTTCTCTGGAGAATACGTAGAACGGCTTACTGTATTGAACAGCAAATATCGCTCCATGGAACGAATTTGTCACAACACATTCTGCATATTTCGTAAGGGACAAAAACTCTTCAACCCCTGCCTCATAGAACATTCGGCGATTAGTTTTTTCAGCATTTTTTGCGCGCAAACTAATTTCAACGATCTTCCAGCCATTTTCTGCTGCAAGCTTCTCTGCATAAGCCTCCATATGAGGATTATATCTACGCGAGTAAAGTAACAGATACTTCTCATTTTCCAGCCGTTCGTCCGCTATTTTGTCGTACTCATTACTTGTCAGCAATAATGTTGGATCAATTACCCTTTGAACTGGAACATCTACATGAGAAGTGACATATGGTATCATTTGATTTTCTCTTAAGCCAATCGCATTAAAATTTTTCAGCCTTTCGTTCAACTTTTGATAATCGTCCTGCTCAAAATGTGAATCTGCAAAACTTGCGGCATACGCAACGCTATTCTTTTTCATACAATCATAATTTGCGAAATATCCATCATCGAAGCCTCCAAACTCATCAATGCAAAAGATCGTATCACTTCCACATACGAAGCCTGTAATGTTTTCATCCATAGAAATATCATTAAAATTTTGAGCCGTGTATTTCTTACACGTGCGTTCAAAACGCTTATGATAGAATTTATCAAACTTATAATAATTTTCCTGAATAGCGGGCAGTGTAAGCTCACACATCTTACGAGATTCCTCATCTTTATCCCACATATTGGCAACTGGATTCAATGGGTCTTTATCAGCTAAAACCTCAGGGCAATAATCAACAAGGACAGGCTCAACTATATTCCCAGCAATCTTTTTTATAGACTGACAAAGTGCCCATGATTGAAGTGCAGAGCCATAATTTGTGAAGTTACAATAGATGTTATAACTAACTATTCCAATTCTTTTTTTCATGTTTTATTTGTCTCCTTTTAAATTTTAAAATCACACACAAAGTGGTGAGGAACTTGTTCTTTTTTTGGGGGGGAGTTCCATGTAATTACCATACTGCTGTTCCAACAGCTCTTTGCATTTTCTTATTGCCATAAAGTTCTTTCCGGCAAATTCCAATATGTACTCTATGATGATAAGAAAAAACTCACTACTTTGCAAGCTAATCCGTATAAAAACTTCATCTAAATTTCTCTTTGACACCTTTATGGCTCAGTTCCGCCCGGAATGGAGACCTGTCCTGCGTATCCCTTGGAATCCTTTTGTTGCATACCCATGTCCGTGATGGGGCTAGCAAAGGCAAGCCAGAGTCCAGACAATGGCTAGATGGCTGTTTTTATAACCGGATTACCAGAAAAGTCCGTAAGGACTCCACAGTTACGATTGATGGCGTCTGCTATGATGTTCCCATGCAATTCATCTCCGCAAAGGTCGATATCCGTTTCCAGCCAGATGACATATCTTCTGCATTTATTCTGTTTGATGATCAGAAGTTCCCGATTCGCCAGACCAATCGCAACGAAAATTATCCCCGCTCAAAAAAATAAAATATCCGCTTCACAAATTAATCTCTTTTCAAAGAGGTGGTTATTAATTGATATTCATTTAATGTTTTCAGATACTCCATGAACTTTTCCTTATTTTCAATAGCTGTTGTTGTTGGTCTACCCAGATTTTGTCTTGATCCAATAGCACACTTCACCTCTATTAAACTCAACTTTTTTCGTTTTCTTGCTTTCTTAAGTTCTCTTTCCAAATCATCAAATGTATCAACACAAACTGCATGTGGATAACCACAGGCTTTCGCAACTTTTGTAAAATTAACAGAAGCCGCTGTTGGCATGCCTCCAACTGTTTCATGCGCTTCATTGTTAATGATTACATGGATCATATTTGCGGGGGCAGTAGAACCTATTATCGCCATAGCTCCCATATGCATAAGAGCTGAACCATCACCATCAATACACCATATCTTTGTATCTGGCTCATTTAGTGCTATACCCAGGGCAATAGAAGACGTATGCCCCATTGATCCTACTGTCAGAAAATCATACTGGTGCCCCTGTTCATTTGCTGTCCTTATTTCAAAAAGTTCTCTGGATGCCTTCCCGGTAGTTGAAATAATTGGATCTTTTTTAGAATTTTTTACAATAAGCCGAATAACATCTTCTCGCAGCATTTTGTTATGATTTTTGTATGAAATCTTTGTATCCGTAGAAATAGCTCCTTTACTGACTACAAAAGCTACATCTTTTCCAACTGCCAATTTTTTCCTAAAGCATTCCATCTGCTGCTCTACTTCTTTATCCGTTGTTTCTTTGCGGATTACAAAAGCTTCTATCCCCATATCTTCGAGAAGTTTTAAAGTAATCTCTCCCTGATAAATATGTTGAGGTTCATCATGTATTCCCGGTTCACCTCTCCAGCCTATAATAAATATCATGGGTATCGCATAGACCTTATCATTTAACAACGATGCAACAGGATTAATAATATTTCCTTCTCCTGAATTCTGCATGTATACTACAGGTATCTTACCTGTGGACAGATAGTAACCAGCTGCTAAAGCTGTACAATTTCCTTCATTTGCCGCTATTATATGATGGTTCTCATTGATTCCATATGTTGCCATCAGGTAATCACAAAGTGCTTTTAATTGTGAATCCGGCACGCCTGTATAAAAATCTGATCCTATAATCTGTACTAGCTTTTCTGCTTTCATAAGCTCTTTGCACTCCTTACTCTCTTTCCACACTTGTTATAGTGTATCGATTAATGTAATAATATCCTTAATCGGAAGTAGTCGGTCATCCACTTCTTTCGCTCTATGATATTTCAATATTTCTCTTGCTGTATCCTGCATGGCAGGAAATGCACTGCGAGTCAACTGATTCGCATAAATCACAAGGTTCACCCCATGAACTGCCAGTTCCTCTTCCGTAATCGTATTGAAAGAGGAGGGAACCACTACTAAAGGTGTTTCCGTATTTACCATCCTGAACTTATCACAAAATTCCAGTATCTCCGCTGGATCTTTTTTTCTGCTATGAATCATAATTCCATCTGCACCTGCTTTAACAAAAGCAGTTGCACGCTTTAAAGCATCTTCCATTCCGCGTTCCAGAATAAGACTTTCAATTCTTGCAATGATCATGAAATCATCTGTAAGCTGGGCATTTTTTCCTGCGCGTATCTTCTGGCTGAAATGTTCTATACTATCCTGGGTCTGTGCCACATCTGTCCCAAACAGCGAATTTTTCTTAAGCCCCGTTTTATCTTCAATGATCACAGCTGAAACTCCCATTTTCTCAAGAGACCTCACTGTATATACAAAATGTTCTGTCAGCCCACCTGTATCTCCATCAAAAATGATAGGTTTTGTTGTTACCTCTGTAACATCATCAATTGTTCTAAACCGGCTTGTCATATCAACAAGCTCAATATCAGGTTTCCCTTTAGCTGTGGAATCACAAAGAGAAGAAATCCACATGGCATCAAATTGATCCAATCTTCCCTCATGCTCAACCACTGTTTTCTCTGCAATAAGACCTGTAATTCCATTATGAACTTCCAGTGCCTTTACAATCGGTCTAATGCCAAGTAACTGCTTTAATCGCTTCCGTCTGTACTCTGGCATAGCAAGTCT
The DNA here is from genome assembly GCF_003435375.1 of Clostridium sp. AM34-11AC. Taxonomy (GTDB): domain Bacteria; phylum Bacillota; class Clostridia; order Lachnospirales; family Lachnospiraceae; genus Pilosibacter; species Pilosibacter fragilis. The sequence goes on from NZ_QWGL01000001.1 coordinate 214,377, forward strand.
TGCCCTCATTTTCCTACTGAGTTCTTTAATCTGTGGATCATATGTATATGGAATATCAATGATCTTACCACCGTAAGCTTCCACTGCTTTTTTTGCATTTTCGCGGATTGCTTTCATAGGTCCTTTACACCAATTATCTCCATGTATAACATAATCCGGCTTTATTTTCCTAATGACCGTATCATACATAATTGAATCCTGTTCGACTACTTCTGACACACCAGCAATTTCTTGCACCATTTTTTTTCTTTCATAAAAAGAAATTGTGGGAAAACGGTCAAACTGTACTAATGCCTTATCTGTCATAACACCAACCACTACGTCTCCATATTTTTGTGCCTCATGGATGATATTTAAATGCCCTGCATGGATCACATCTGTTGTAAAGCATGTATATACAATGCCCATATTTGAATCTCCTCTAATTTGTTCGTTTTATTTGTTTTTTTCTATTATTTCCCTGATAATAAACTCTGCTGTATTATCTATTTCATCAAAAGAAACCTGTTTTGTAAGATTCACGTCAAAAACTTTTTTTACTTTTTGTAACAATTCATTTGTATAAACAAGAACACCATCCTGGACATTCTCTATTCCGTCTAAATAAATAGATTCTTTGTTTTTTTTCCTCATTTCTTCCAAAGAAAAAACAGTTTCATCTATATACGCTCGTGGAGATTCACCACTTCCATCAATAATAACCGGGTATCCACCTATCTCACCAAATACCCCAGGACAATGAAGTTTTGTCTTTTTTCCAGTTCTTACCGCCCCAAGGATTGCCTGAATAATTTCAAAATTACTGGAAGCATTCATCATATTTCTTTTAGCATCAACTGGCATAGGGATATTGCAATTGGATATGATTTTATCAATCCCCAAAGGTAGTGGACTGTCATGGTATCTCATGTCGATCAGCATTGGTACTCCCTCTGTATGACCTTCTTTACTAATACATACATCATGAAAATGGGCAACTGCAAATGTAATATCTATATTCCAAAAGTCTCTAATCGAGAGAATATTGCCTGCCGCAAGCTTAAATCGGTATACCAGATGATTGATGTTACCACTTCCAAAGTCCGGATATGCCTTACCTGCCGATTTCAACCATGGTATCACCACATCTGAATAAGATGTATTAATAACAATCGCATCTGAACCAGTTCTTTCATAAGCCTCCATGATATTTTTTGTATATCGTATAGATAAAGGAGACCAGATTCCATAAGCCCGCACTGTTTTCCACGAAATGCTTCCATATTTCAACCCTGAGTAAGCACGGCTGCTATTGACAATGATATCCGGTACAAAACACTCTATAGCATGCTCAATCGTTTTTATATCGTTTAAATCAACAGTAGCATTTATTTTTACCTGACATTTGTTTTGTCCTCTGATCAACGACGCAACCTTAACGATATTTACATCCGAGTTCATTTTTTCTTCATTTCTTCCAACCACGCAGATTTCCATATTCTCATCCGCCATAGAAACCAGATAATCCAGCAAATAATTTCCTACACTTCCCAGGCCAATGATCATAATTCTGACTTTCCTGTTTTTCAATTCATTTTTCAATTTTTCCAGCTTTTCATTGATTGTTTTCATCTTTTAATACTCCTGAATTTGGTTGAAGTCATCTAATGTATTGCAGTTAACCCAATTTCCCAAGGTAATCAGTTCATACTTGTCTCTCCCAATAGTACGAAAATATTTTTCAACAAAAATCAGATTAGTTCCTTTCCATTCTTCTTTATCTATTTTGCTAAATACTTTTTTTGCTATTTCTTTATCTGAAAATTTCCAGACCTGTCCAGAATTATAAATCGCAAAAAAGGGCTCTTTTATGAGTAATTCATTGTGTCCTGTATCATATATGTATCGGATTTCACCATCAATATCAAAATACAGCGCAACTGATTTGTCTGCCAGGATTGGATTTCTATTAACAGTAACCACACTTTTATCGGCACTACACACCCTTTGGTAATCGTCTTCATTAAAATATAAATCTCCTTCTGCAAAAACGATCTCATCTGCCCCTGTTTCAAAGGCTTTTTGCAGTCCTAAATAAAGACTATATCCTGAACCATAGGTTGAATAATATGGATTTTCAATCAAAAGAATCCTATCTGAAAACTTTTTAAATGATGCCCTGATTGTTTCGCATAACTCTTTATATCTGTATCCACCCACTATAATAAAATAGTCAAATTCTCTGCTGCGTTCTAACAAAATATACAACAAGCTGTCTTTTAATGACTTATTATGATATAAACACTTAATGACCGGCTTACCTACTGACCGGCTGAATCGTGTAGACATGCCCGCCACCGTTATGATTAAAACTTTCATTTGTTTAATTCCTTTACACACTCTTCAATACCTTGTTCAAGTGTTACTTTCGGCATCCATCCGGTTCTTTCCCGGATTTTATCTGTATTTAACAGTCTCCTTTCCGGATCTGACTTTCTAAATCCTTTAAATACAATCTGTGGATCTTTCTTCCCCATTTTATCCCCACACATTTTTACCAGATTTACAATGGATATTTCCTCATCCGTTGCCACATTATAAATAGAACCATCCAAAGCCTCCGGTGAATCAATCAATGCAATCACAGCCCTGCAAGAATCTTCATTGTAAAGAAATGTTCTCATATTTTTCTTACTATTTTCTAAAAGCTGCACCTTTCCTGTATCCTTTAACTGGTGAAGAATATAAGGGATAATATGTTTTGGATACAATTCATTTTTGCTGTAAACATTAGCAAAGCGAATCGAACATCCTTTAATCTTACCTTCATCCACAGCATCTTTTATAAAAAATTCTGTCATAAGTTTTCCAGTAGCATAGCTCGTTCTCTGACTGTGTTCTGCATCAGACATAGTAATAAAATCCGACTCTTTCACTCCATCCGGTGTCCATGACTGCATAGAATATACTTCAGACGTTGAACAATTTATATAAATATCTGCACCATTCTCTATCGCCTGGTCAAGAAACATCTTCATTCCCAGTACATTGGTTGTAAACGTGCGATTTACATGATAAAAATGTTCCGTATGTACCACTGCAGCACAGTTTATGTATACAAGTAAACCATATTGACCCTTTTCTTTTTGTATTTCTTGTTTCAGGCTGTCCATCTGGGCATTATCATTAATATCGTATTGATAAAACGTAAAAAGTGAATTATTGACTATGTCTTCTACTGTATGAAGAGAAGACGCAAAAAAATTATCAAAACCTATCACCTTATGTCCCATTCTGACAAGCTGTCTTGCCAATTCATTTCCTGTCATTCCAGTTACTCCACTGATCACATACAAGTTTTTCATTATCATCATACTCCTGTTAATAACCTTTTTTTATAAAAAGAATCTATTTTATCAGAAAATGCTTTCTGCTCTCTTTCTATATCATAATCAACTGCACACATCTTAAATTCATCTGTTTCTGTATCCCATAGTACAAATTGTGCTCTGGGATTATGATTCCTTGGCTGTCCGACAGACCCTGGATTAATAAACATTGTACGTTTCTTATTTCTGTATTCTATATTATCTACATAATAATATTCACCAAATATATGCGGTAAATGGGAATGTCCAGAAAAAACATAGTCATATTTTTTATATTCTCTTAAATCCTGCCCAGGTCTGATAGCTGTCCACAAATGATCTTTAAGGCTTCCATGAACTGCTAAGCATTTTTTTCCTTCTATAACTACCTCTGTTAATGCTGTTGAATCCATTATGGTATTCAAATAATGCCAACTTTGTGCATTCAGCAATTTTCGCGTATTCTCTGCACATCTTTTCCCTCTTTCAGAAGAAAACATGTCATATTTTTGTTCTATGATTGCTTCCTCATGATTTCCACGAATATTACCGATTATTTCCCATGGAAGATCCATTAAGCAGGTAATCACCTCATTTGAGTGAGGACCATAATCAATAATATCTCCAAGAATGAGCACTTTTTTTATCTGTTCTTTTTCCAGATATTTTACAACTTCGCGAAAAGCTTCCATATTACCATGTATATCTGATAAAACTGCTATTTTCATTAATTTAAACATGCCGTCGCGACATGTCCTCCTTGTATCGCTCCTGCCTTCGGCACAAACAATGCATGAATCTTTGTTGACAGGTTACTTTTTATTTCAGTTCGTTTTAAAATCCAATTGGCGATATCAGAATAGTATGACCATTTCCCGTTTCCGTATTGGCTGTGTTCTCACAGATTCATTTATTATTTTGCTTTTTTTCTTTTACATTTTTGCTTTTTACATTAAAGTCAAAACTTGATACAGGAGCATGTGGCTGCCGTTTTTCTACTGGAATAGGTAATACAGTATTTAATATCATATTTTCTACATACCCGGTCCAATTCCTCCAGCATATCCAGCTCTAACAGATGCATCGTCCTGAATTCTTTCGGTGATAATTTTCTTGGCTCTGCTATTTTTCAGTTTCCTTTCCAACTTTAATCAAGCCCACAACAGAAAATAAAATCTGCTGTGGGCTCATACACACTATCTATTCTTTTTTAACCACAGCCTTAGTATTTGTCATTATCCTCATAAGAGATAGGGGATGACGGTTCTTTTTCTCCTGTTTCTCCTGTTGTCTTGCCTGACTGTGCTGTATGTGATACAGGATCCGCAGAACCATCCTTCAATGTGAATTTACCTACCAAATCCTTTAAGATCTGTGCCTGGCTGGAAAGTTCCTCACTGGCTGCAGCGCTTTCTTCTGCAGTTGCAGAATTGCTCTGTACAACGCTGGAGATCTGGCTGATGCCTTCATTTACCTGTTTTACTGAAACTGCCTGTGACTCGCTGGCAGAAGAGATCTCCTCAATGGTCTGTGCTACTCCCTGAACGCCTTCGGTCAGCTGCTGCAATGCCTTGGCTGTTTCATTTGCGATCTTAGTACCACGGTCAACTGCGTGAAGAGAACCTTCAATGAGAGCAGAAGTATTCTTTGAAGCTTCTGCTGATTTTCCTGCAAGATTACGAACCTCGTCTGCTACTACTGCAAATCCTTTTCCTGCTGCTCCTGCACGGGCTGCTTCTACGGCTGCGTTCAAAGCAAGAATATTAGTCTGGAATGCAATATCCTCAATCGTCTTGATGATCTTTCCAATCTCACTGGAGCTGTTGCTGATGTCCGTCATGGCAGAAAGCATCTCCTGCATACGCTGTCTGCTTTCTCCTGCCTGTTCTCTTACATTATCAGCCATGTCGCTGGCTGCCTTTGCATTTTCAGCATTTTTTTCAACATTATTGGAAATCTCATTAATGGTCGCTGCCAGTTCTTCCACGGAAGAAGCCTGCTCGGTAGCACCCTGGGATAATGCCTGTGCTCCGGAGGATACCTGATCGGAGCCTGCTGCCACCTGATCAGCTGACTGGGTAACACTCGAAAGCGTACTGCTTAAATTATCTCTCAGAAGAACCATAGAGTTATAGATCGCAACAAAGCTTCCTACATAATCCTTTGACATAGAAGAATAAACATTAAAGTTTCCGCGGCTCATCTCTGTAAGGATATTTGTCTCATCTGCCACTACCGCGTTCAGGAACGCTGCTACAGACCGCAAATCATCGGAAAGCCTTCCAAGCTCATCTTCTGCCTTGTACTCGATATCAATATCCATATTACCGCGTCTCATTTTTTCCATAGCTTCCTGCAACTGTTTTACCGGCTCTACTACGGAACGTATCAGGATCGTTGCCATAATAACGGTAAGGATCAGTGCAACGATAACAATTATGATCCCTACAATAAACAGGATGGTTCTGGTCTTCATGGAAGAATTGTAATCATTACCAACAAGGTCTGTCACCTGATCGCTAAACTGATCCAGAATTCCTTCCAGCTTGGACACTTCCGGGTCAAACTCATCGATAAACGTGAGCCTTGCCTGCTCTTTCGCACGGTCAGAACCAGTGGACAGATACTCTAAGATCTTGTTTGTGACCTCAGAAGTTACCTGAAGCTGTGTATGAAACTGGTTTACCAGTGTCATATCTCCATTATAACGCTCCATGAACCAGCCTGCGTTCTCCGCAAGGCCGTCTCTATACGAATCAACGTTTGAAAGATATGTTTTTGTGGCGGTGGGGTCATCATCAATCATAGCCTGCGTCAGATTCTGGATTGTTGCCAGCATATAGATTTTTACCTTGTCTACACGTACGATCGCTTCGTGGTTATTTTTATAGAACTGGTTATACTGTGTGCTGATGTTGATCATTCCATAAAACAGCGCGCCAACTGTTACAAAAAAACAGATGACTACTGCTCCAAAAGCAATCGTGATTTTTTGCTTCATATTACGGTTCTTCATGTTCCTTCCCTCTCTTTGTTATTTCTTTCGTGGAATATTGTGGAATTTAATCCCTACTTTTATTATTCGGCAAGTAGCGAAAAATCATAAGGGATATTTGGTTTTTCATTTTTCTTTTCTATGGTTCTTTTTTCCTGCTTCTTCCAGTGTTTCTTTCCATCCTGCAGACTCTTTTTTATTATGAGCATCTATAAATGCACAAAAATCTTCAAACGATACTGGCTTCGAGATCAGATAACCCTGAAGGAAATCACAGCCCATATCCGAAAGTTCTTTCGCCTGGAGCTGGTTTTCTATCCCCTCAGCCGTGATCTGGATCCCATATTTGTGCAAAAAATATATGATCTCCGAAATAAGGTCTTTTGAAAAACTTGTTGTATCTATAGTCCATGTAACTGCCTTGTCTATTTTCAACACAGAAAACGGTATCTGCATAAGCCGCAGGAGATTTGACTCTTCTTTTCCAAAATCATCAATAGCTATGAGGCATCCTCTTTTTATCAAATTTTCTGCCAGCTTAATGACTTGCTGCATATTCTGTAATTGATTACTTTCTGTGATTTCAAAACATATAGCAGATATATCTGATGTACATTGATCTAGCATGGCAAAGATTTTCTTTTCTGATTCCACGCTGGAGCATGTGACCGGGGACAGATTTACATTTATTCTTTCAATGTTTCTTTTTTTCAGCTCTGGCAGCTGTTCTAACACTTTATTTAAAACCCACAGATCAAAACAGCTGACATAGCCCATTTCCTCTGCTTTGCGGATCACCTGTTCAATATTCTGATGGTGGCCATCATCATATCGTAAAAGTGCTTCTGCAACATTCAGTTTCTTTTCATTTAAATTGTAGATCGGCTGATAAAAAACCTCAAGATAGGGCAATGCACTTTCAAAATAACTTTGCATGATTTTTCTCTTTTCATCCATTTGCAAGCTTGCTTTTTACATAGTCCTTGATCATTTCTCCGCTGTGTCTATCATCTGGTACTGGCATCTGGATCCGGTCACAGAGAGAAAGCCATTTGTCCAGCGTGAGGACTTCATTTTCCTCCTCTACATAATACAGATCTGTGGGAAGGATATCCTTATAAATTGCTGCTGACGGAGAATTCCATTCCTGATATTCCTGCTCTGTAAAACGGATATCACAGTTTTTTTCTCCTTCTGTAACTTTCCTAAATCTGCTGCCTAATACGGTCTTTTCTTCTTTCCGTTCCTTTCTCCAAACCACTGTTCCATCCAGACAAAACTTTAAATAGGTTCCTGATCCCAGATCATCTGCGATCACTTCATTTTCGGATACTGCATATAGCTGTATTTCGTTGCTGTCAATATATAAAAGCTCTTCTATTTTTCCCTCTTCTCTGGTTTCTTTCAGGATGCATCCTGTTCTGGCATCGAAAAATACCAGAGTATCACCACAAACTGTAACCGAAGTGATTTCCCTTTCCGGATCTGCAAAACTGCACCAGGATACTTTTCCTGTATCCGTGTTCAGGATCAGCCATCGTTTTTTATAAGTCTGCGGACATAAAATGTTTCTGCCTATAGAAACAGCCCCGCCAAATACCCCCGGAATACCACGTACTTTATTCTTGTCCACCATTGTATAGGTTATATGTCCGGAAGTAAGATCTATGCAAAGGATGCTGTTGTACCATGCAGGCATACAATATAGTACATTACCTCTCTGAAAGCCTTTCAGGAATAACGGCTGTTCTATAAAATGCTCTGCATCACGGATCTGTACGGACTCAAACTGATCCTTATCTATATGGTAAATGGCCAGGTTTCTGGCAAAATATGGGACAAGATACAGTCTGTCTTCTACCCGTACAACAGAACGGAACAGGTCTCCCTTAAATGCCAATTCTCCCGGAATCTTTCCTATGCAGGAAAGTCTGTCCATTTGTTTATCATAATGAAACAGCAGGTTTACTTTTCCGTGAACAAACCACACTTCTTTTTCATCTTCCCAAAAAGCTCCCGGCCAGCATGGTATCTTACATTCCTTTTCTCTTACCAGGGAATCCTGATATAAAACCGGTTTTCCTGTTTCCCAGAACAACTGGGCTACAGAGCTGTAATCTCCGTAATAGCAGTCACAGGAAGCAATGGCAAGATCAAGATCGTATCCGCTGTCCAGGATTCCCCAGCCTTCTTCTTCATAAGAAGCCAGAAGTTCTCTATATTTCCGTAAAAACTGGGGCCGCATCACCTCCAGTGTCTGTTCATACAGTGGATGAGGACGAAGCCATAAAGCGAGATCTTTTCTGTTTCTAAAATATTGAAGTACCGCTTCTATCTTCTGCATCATATCTGGCTGGGTCAGAAGTGCCTCTACAGACAGACTATAAAATACAGTCTTTTTCCTAGCTCCGTCAGGTCTGTAAAGACATTCCCTCCATTTTTCTGGAAGAGAACTGTCCTGTCTTTTCGTACTTCGGGCTCGTTCAATCTTTGGTGATCCAAAGTTCTGTACCTTCTCTTCCCATTGCTCTGTTGGAACTCCTTTGAGTCCGGAACACAAAATATTGATAAACAGTTCTCTTTCCTGCTCTGTTGCTGTAACAAAGCAGTCTGCATTAATAGTTCCCGGCTCAATGACAAACCCGGTGCTTCTCGCCTGGCGTTTCGCAGATTCTACGTTTCCAGTACTTGGTGTGGTATAATAAGGCAGATATACAAGCTGATCTGCATATTTCTTCAATCTGCTGCTATAAAAATCAGGATGGACGCTGGTCAATCTATTGTTCTGGTCATAGGGATTGTGGATAAACACCGCATCCGGTTTCTTATCTTCCAGGCGGAATGTGCGGTAATCTGTAATAGGAACATCTGATGGATACTGATCTCCCTCGTAGTGTTCTACTGCCAGATTCCCGTCCTGGTCTTTATCAAAATAGGGGATCGGTACAACATAGGCATCGCAATCCGGATCCTTATCTGCCGCTTTCCAGACGGTTTCCATAGAATCCCACATAGACACTTTATATGGAAGAAAGACAAAACAGAGACGGTCTGTTTCCATATCATTCTCCATACGTTCATATAAAAGTTTCAATTCTTTCTTTATTTTTTTATACCGCCTTGCAATCTGTTTTTTACTGTGAAGATTCTGACTCATCTCATAAAGATCTTCACAATATACTTCCAGAAGGGGGACCAGATCTGCTTTTCCCACATTTTCCAGCTCTGTTCCCAACAAAAGTGCTGTTTCCTGAGATTGTGAAAGAGCATCAATCATCACTTCTTCTGTATTCTGGCCGAATCCCATGAACACTCTTTCATTTGCCCGCATTAAGAGGGCCGCTGTCTGCAAAAGCCTTCTTTTTTCTTTTCTTTTGATCGCCATTTTTACGGTTTCCTCCAAAAATGATCAGATATCCTATCTCTGATAATTTTATCGGCGTTTTCTTTTTTTTTATAACTGTTGTATCAACTTACTGTTTCTTTTTTGAAATCCCCTTATCCATTTTCAACCACCGCCGATAAAGTTAAAAGAAATACTATTCTGATTATTATGAAAAAAGGCGGTGTACAATATGAGCAGTGGTATGGACAGCAGTATTCTGGATACATACCTTTATGAAGAAAACAATCTTTTAGACCAGTTAGACGAAATGCTGGTTGCTGATGAGAAAAACGGTGATTTTTCCACCGATGACGTAAATGAGATCTTCCGTATCATGCATACGATCAAAGGCTCTTCTGCAATGATGGAATTTAATTCGATCTCCACGATCGCCCATCATATTGAAGATGTATTTTTTTATATCCGTGATAAAGGAATCGAAACTCTGGATCCTGAACATAAGAAAGAGCTTTTCAACCTGATGTTCCGTTCAGAGGATTATTTAAGAAGCGAAATCGAGAAAGTAGAACAGGGAGTACCTCTTTCTACTGATATTGATGCGTTCTCCAATGAGATCAATTCTTTTTTGAAGAAGATCAGCGGCGCTGCACCTGCACAGCCGGAAGCTTCACAGGCTGCACCTGCAGCTTCTGGTGCAGCAGCTTCTGGTGCTGCAGCTTCTGGTGCAGCAGCTTCTGGTGCTGCAGCTTCTGGTGCAGCAGCTTCTGGTGCTGCAGCTTCTGGTGCTGCAGCTTCTGGTGCTGCAGCTTCTGGTGCTGCAGCTCCTGGTGCTGCAGCTCCTGCTTCTCTCCCTGATGATAAGGATGCAGCCTGCTTTTTCCATGTTTTTCTGGAAGAAGGCGTGGGAATGGAGAATCTGCGGGCTTATATGATCGTAAATGCAGTAAGGGAATGTGAAGTGACTTTTCGTTTCTATCCCAGTGATATGGAAACAGATTCGGATACTTCACAGAAGATCGCAGAAAATGGCTTTTTCCTTGCTTTTGACTCCAGTGAAGACGCTTCTAAGGCTGAAGGGATTTTAAAAACCCAGAACCACATCCGATCTTATGAGCTTGTAAATGTCCCAAAAGCCGCTCCTCCTGCAAAAGCTGAGGAAAAAAAGGCATCTGTTTCCAAACCCACGGCACCAGCACCTGCATCCACAGATACAGCTGCCGGGAAAGCAGCTCCTATGCTTTCCCATGCCCCGGTCAAGCAGAATCTGATCAGCGTCAACCTGATGAAGCTGGACAGCCTGATGGATATTGTTGGTGAGATCGTGATCACTGAATCCATGGTCACATCTTCCCCTGAATTAAACCTGCTGCCAAGGGACAACAGGGATAATTTTATGAAATCTGCACGTCAGCTGCGTAAGCTCACCAATGATCTGCAGGATATTGCCATGTCTTTACGCATGGTCCCGATTTCCGGCGTATTCCAGAAAATGAACCGTATTGTGCGTGATATGAAGCAGAGCCTGGGAAAAGACGTCCGTCTGACCATTGTAGGTGAAGATACAGAGGTAGATAAGACGATCGTAGACAATATACAGGATCCTATCATGCATATCGTGCGTAACAGCATGGATCATGGGATTGAAGAAACAGCCCAGGAACGTATTGCTGCCGGTAAGGATCCCCAGGGCGAGATCGTACTTTCCGCTTCCCATACCAGCAGTGAGGTTGTTATCTCCATTAAAGATGACGGATATGGCATGGATCCCCAGAAGATTCTTGAAAAAGCCCGGTCAAAGAACATGCTGACCAAGCCTGATTCTGAATACAGCCAGAAGGAGATCCTGGGGCTGATCATGCTTCCCGGATTTTCCACCAATACAGAGGTAACTGAATATTCCGGTCGTGGTGTTGGAATGGATGTTGTAAAGAAAAATGTAGAATCCTTAGGCGGTATCGTTTCTGTATCCAGTACCTACGGTGAAGGAACTACGATTTCCATGAAGATCCCGCTGACTCTGGCTATTGTAGATGGAATGAAAGTAACGGTAGGTGATTCTATTTTTACTATACCGATCGCCAATATCCGTCAGTCCTTTAAGGTAAAAGCAGATCAGGTGATCAAAGATGAATATGGCAATGAAATGGTAGAACGTGTTGACCATTTTTATCCTATCGTCCGCCTCCATTCCTTCTATCACCTTCCAACTGAGGTTACCCAGATGGAAGACGGTATCCTTTTATGGGTGGAAGCAAATGACCGTTCTTACTGCCTGTTTGTAGATGATCTGATCGGCGAGCAGCAGGTGGTAGTAAAGCCGCTTCCTGCTTTTCTCAGTGAATTTAACCTGAAAGACCACGGCATCACCGGCTGTACCATTATGGGTGATGGCAATATCAGCATCATTCTGGATATCCTCAGCTTATATTCCATAGCTGTAGAGAATGCGTAAACAGGAGGTTTTAAAATGGCTGAAGTAACAGAAACAAATATCCGGACAGACGTACCGGCTGAAAACCAGTCCGTTGAACGCTGTCTTACCTTTGAGTCGGGAGACATGACTCTGTTTTTAAGTATCAATAACGTAACGGAGATCATCAATGACTGTGCGATCACTCATCTTCCACTGGTACCTGATTATATTAAGGGAATCATCAATCTGCGTGGTCAGATCCTTCCGGTAGTAGATATACGGCTCTATATGGGCAAGCCTGCTTTGGAATATAACAGTAAGACCTGCTTTATCGTTTTAAATGTAGACGATCTTCCTGTATGCATCGTTGTGGATTCTGTGCAGCAGGTGATCGATATTGATCTTCAGGATGTACGTCCGATCCCTATCAAACGCAGACAGAAGCTGTTAGATGGTATGATCACACTTGAAAATGGGACTGTGCTTATGTCTTTTGACTGCAAGTCCCTGGTCAGCTCTTAATGTACTCCCGGAATCTTTTTGTACTTGATTTTGCGAGAAGATTTTTTGTCAGCCGCAAAGGCAGGTGCAGGAAAGACTCCGAGAGTACATCCGATTCCTAAGGAGGTCATACAATGCTTACATTAAGTGACGGGGATTTTAACCGTCTTTACACTTATATCCAACAGCACTATGGTATCAATCTGAGCCACAAAAAACAGCTGATCACCAGCCGTCTTACTAATATGCTGCAGCAGAAAGGGTTTCATAGTTTTACAGAATACATAGATGAGATCATCTCAGGTAAAGATCCTGAGATGGTTTCTGTTATGTTAAACAAGCTGACTACCAACTATACCTATTTTATGCGGGAAAAAGAACATTTTGACTTTCTCCAGAAGCAGATTCTTCCTGAGCTTGCAAACAAGCATTCCCGGGACCGTTCTATTGCGATCTGGAGTGCCGGCTGCTCCTCCGGTGAAGAACCTTATAACATTTCTATGTATCTGAAAGAATATTTTTCCGCTATTCCCGGAAGCTGGGATACCCGTATCCTTGCTACGGACATTTCCCAGCGTGTTCTGGATTCTGCCATGGATCCCAGATATTCCCTTGAAAGCTTAAAAGAGCTTCCGCCTTCCTGGCAGGAACGCTATTTTGTTCCCATAGGAGATAAAACCTATACTGTTTCAGATGCTTTAAGGAAAAATGTGATCTTTCGTTCCTTTAACCTGATGGATCCCATCCATTTCCGCAAAAAGTTTGACCTGATCTTCTGCAGAAACGTGATGATCTATTTTGACCGTCCTACGAAGGCGGCACTGGTAAGGCGCTTTTATGATGCTACCGCTCCGGGAGGCTACTTATTTATCGGACATTCTGAAAGCCTGGATAAGGAAAGCTGCCCGTTTTCCTATATTGAACCGGCTATTTACCGAAAGATCTGATCCCGTAGGTTATCTCATACGTTGTTACAGCTATCTTATTAAGGAGGCATTATGATCATGGATCATAAATTAAAATTAATGGTGGTGGATGATTCACCCTTGTTCCGCACCTGGCTGATCCATTCTCTCTCTGAGGATGACCGCTTCCAGGTTGTAGGATATGCAGTAAATGCCCTTGACGCCCAGGAAAAGATCCCGCTGCTGCAGCCGGATATGCTTACCCTGGATATTGAAATGCCGGGAATGTCAGGCATTGATTTTTTAAAGCAGCTGCTTCCCGTCCACCCTATCCCGGTGATCCTGGTATCTTCCCTGAACCTGAGGGTTTTTGATGCCCTGGAAGCCGGAGCTGTGGATTTTGTACGGAAACCGGATGAAACCAATGGACTGTCTAAAGAGATCTTTCTTTCTATGCTCCGTTCCAAACTCATGGTAGCGGCTGCTTCCCACGTACACCTTCCTTCTGCTCCTGCAGACCCTCAGGCAGGTGGTATCCGCAAGGTTTCTTCTTTACCTCCTGCCAGAAATACTTTCCTGCAGAAACCAAAGATTCCTCTGGGTGCTTCCCCTGAAACCGTGATCGCTATCGGGGCATCTACCGGAGGTACAGAAGCCATTCTCGAGGTAGTAAAGAATTTTCCTGCAGATACTCCCGGAGTTGTGATCACCCAGCACATGCCTGCCGGTTTTACAGCCATGTATGCAGAGCGCTTAAACAGGATCTGCAAAATGGAAGTACGGGAGGCGAAAAACGGGGACCGGATCCGCAAAGGTCTCATGCTTTTAGCTCCCGGAGGTCTGCAGATGCGTGTGGTACCTCTTGGAAACTCCTATGCAGTCAGTGTACAGGAAGGAGAAAAGGTAAACGGACACAGACCTTCCGTGGATGTGCTTTTTGACTCAGTTGCATTACATGTGCGGGAACACGCCATCGGCGTTCTTCTCACAGGAATGGGAGCAGATGGAGCTGCCGGTCTTTTGCGCATGCGCAAAAACGGCGCCTATACCATCGGACAGGACAAGAACAGCTGTGTTGTCTACGGCATGCCTATGGAGGCACATAAGATTGGCGCTGTATGCCAGCAGTGTCCTTTAAATACCATTGGTCAGACTGTCCTGGCCCGTGTATCCCTTCGTTAACGGATAAGAAATAAATGGATAAAAATGAAAGATAGAACTTTAAAGAATCAAAAAAAACAGATAAATAAAACCTTGAAACAGTTCCAACTTGCGAAAACGATGATCCAGCTTTCCATTACCGGTACAGTTTCGGTGATCACTGCCAGCCTGAGCTTTTATTTTTGCCCAGGCTTTTCTTCCCAGATCATAAAAGACGCACGATCCGCTATTTCCTTTGTACAGACTGCCAGTGGCCAGAAATTTCATGAACTGGAAGACTTTCTTAAAAAGCAGACCCAGCCAGAACCAAAAATCCAAAAACAAACAGAGCTTTCAGAGGATACTTCCAGGACACAGGGGATCCCAGATACATCTTCTGTGACTGCAAATACATCTCCTGTGATCCTTGGAAAAGCAGAAAACCTGCATATGGAGGCAAAGCCGGGATCAGATGGCAATTCTTATGATGCTGCCATCCTGGATACCAGTATGGGACCGATGTACTACTATAATCAGGGAGATACCCGCTGGAGCAGTTATCTCTACGGCGGTTCAGATCCCATGCAGCAGTATGGATGTGGTCCTACTGCTGCAGCCATGCTCATCTCCAGCTTCACAAATGACGGAGAAGCCATTACCCCGGTAACGATCGCAGACTGGTCTTCTGCCAATGGCTATTATGCCCCCCAGAGCGGCTCCTATCACAGTCTGATCCCATCTGTCCTTACTGCATATGGCTTTCAGGTAGAATCTGTAACAGACCATTCGCCCCAGAACGCAGCTTCCCTTCTTTCTTCCGGTCATATCCTGGTCGCCCTTATGGGTAAGGGAAGCCTGACGCAAAACGGTCACTTTGTCCTGATCACAAAGCTCCTTCCTGACGGAAATGTTTCTATCGCAGATCCTAACAGCTTTGCTAACAGCACCTGTGAATGGGAGCTTCCTCTTCTCATGGGAGAGTTGAAAAAAGTCTATGACAGCGGTGCCCCGCTCTGGGCCGTTTCCATGGCTGCATCAAACTCTTCCCTCTCCTGAGGAAGGAGGATTCCCCTGAACATCCGCTCCAGATCCTTTCTGCCCATTGCCATAGCCACCCGCAGAAGGATCACCTTGTCTTTTATATCAGAATAATCATAAATCTTCCCTAAAAACTGGACTACCTCTTCTGCGCTGACATTGCTCTCTGCAAAACAGTTGATCAGAGTCAGCAGCGCATTCATATCTTTGTGGTCAGTATTCAGTACGATCACACAATAGCGGACCGCTTTCTGGTAATCTCCCAGCTTTCTGCAGCCTTCTCCCAGACACTCATACATCTGGATCAGCATGGAGGTGGTAATGATCCCCCTGTTCACTGTTCCATAGGTTTCCAGCTTTGCTATAGCCAGTTCATACATCTGTACCGCTTTTTCATATTGCCCCTTTCTCCAGTACCAGTCCCCCATAACACAGTCAAAATCAGGCTCTTTCGGAAGCTTTTCCACTGCTTCTTTGTAAATAGCTTCCACCTCGGCTTCCGGTGCGTTCAGGCACTGGGAGACCCTTAACAGGTTTGTATAGGTATAAGAACTTCGCTGATCATATACCCCCAGTTTTTCCGGCATGGCTGCCACCGCCTTTTTGTATGCATCCCTTGCTTCTTCATTTTTTCCGTCTGAAGAATAGGTATCTCCCAGATATCCAAGATAATCACAGTTTTCAGGCTCCTGTTTTAAGATCTCCAGGATGATGTTCCGATTCCTTTCAAATTTGGACTTATCCTTCTTCTCCTGTTCCTGGTAACCGGTATGGAGAAAAGCCAGCTGCTCTGTAGCATCTGTCAGATGCAGTCCGGATCTTCCTTTTCTGACCAGGTGTTCATGTATTTTTCCTACATAGCGCAGGTCCGGCCGGTTTACAAAAAATCGGATCATGGTTCCGCCGCTTGTAATATGGTTGTTTTCATCCAGATCTACGATCCCTGTAAGAAGGCCGTCTACATCATCTCCCACATATTCCAATATCTCCGGTATCTTCTTTGTATCCTCCGGTGTAAAGCTTTCATCTGCATCAAGAAAGGCGATCCAGTCTCCTTTTGCCTGGTCAATGGCGAAATTTTTGGCAGCAGCAAAATCATTGATCCATGGAAAGAAAAATATCTTTGCCCCCATTTCCCTGGCAATCTCCACAGTACGGTCACTGCTTCCTGTATCTACTACAATCTGTTCACACATGATATCCTTCCCCCAGGAAAGGGCGCGGCGGATATTTTTTTCTTCATTTTTCACGATCATACACTGTGATATGGTTTTTTTCATCATCTGTTACCTTCTTTTTAAGTTCTAAAGGACATATTGTAACTGTTCAGTAGGTCTGCGCACTTGCTGCGCTGACCGTAAGAAAACATAGGCTGGAAGGCAAAAATCCCATCAGCGAAGCTGATCTGGAATGGATTTTTGCACGTAACTATGAAGGTACTGAATAGTTACGACATATTTAAAAAAAGAGGATCTGCGCAAAGCAGATCCCCTAAAAGATGCAGAATCAATTTCAAGATTACTGCAGCATGCTTAATACACCCTGAGGCATAGCATTGGACTGGGAAAGCATAGACTGAGCAGCCTGTAAAAGAATGTTGTTCTTTGTATAAGCTGTGATCTCATCTGCCATATCTGTATCACGGATACGGCTTTCCGCAGAGGTAATGTTCTCAGAAGTAACCTTCAGGTTGTTTACCGTATGCTCCAGACGGTTCTGGGCAGCACCGAGGCTCGCACGGTATTTAGAAACTGCATCAATTGCATTATCTACAGTTTTCATTGACTTGAGTGCGTTCTCTGTAGAATCAACCTTAAGATCATGAACAGTTAATGCTTTTGCTGTCATAGTCTGCTGAGCAACTGTCATCTGGTTGGTTTTATCTGAAGAAGCACCGATGAAGAATGTCAGGTTCGCACCCTTGTTCGCAGGAGCTAATGGTTTCTCACCGTTAAACTCTGTAGTAGAAGCGATACGGGTAATCTCGGCGCTCAGTGCATCAATCTCTGCCTTGATGTTACCTCTTGCAGTTGCGGTATAAGTACCATTTGCTGCCTGGGTAGTCAGAGTCTTCATACGCTGAAGCATGGAGTGGGTCTCTGTCATAGCACCTTCTGCTGTCTGGATCAGACCGATCGCATCGTTTGCGTTGTTTACAGCCTGGTTTAAACCATTGATCTGGGAACGCATGGTCTCGGAAATAGCCAGACCTGCTGCGTCATCGCCTGCACGGTTGATCTTGTAACCGGAAGACAGCTTCTCTAAGTTTTTGCTCAGTGCACTCTGGTTGCTACTTAAGTTTCTGTAAGAATTGATCGCTGCAATATTATGCTGAATTACCATAATGAATTCCTCCTTTTATAAAAGAAAATATGGCAGTGGACTCCTTTCCTCTGTCTTCTATTGTCCCAAGGGCCCTTTCTGGAACAGCAGAATTTTCTTTCTATATATATATATCGTCTTATGTTAAAAAAACATAAGCCTGTTTTTCATTATTTCTTTCATTTTTATTTTAAAAGTTCAAGTATGGTCTGAGGGAGATTATTTGCATTTGTAAGCATCATATTAGAGGACTGTAGGACGATGTTACTGCTGGTGTATTTCGTGATCTCCTCTGCCATATTGGTATCACGGATCTGGCTTTCTGCCGCCTGCATGTTTTCACTTGTAACGCTTAAATTATTGTGGGTGTGATCCAGATGCATATAAGCAGCTCCAAAGGATGCCCTGACTTTAGAAACAGCCTCTATCGCGTTTTCAATGTATCCCACAGATTTATGTCCCTTTTCTACATCGGAAAAATCTGTCTGATCCAGCTGTAGTTCCCTGCTTCCTATATAATAGCGTTCTACATCCAGAACTTCTCCAGCCTGAGCAGAACCGCCGATCTGGAGCGGGATCGTATCGTCCAGCTCTGGCGGCTGCCAAAGCGGTGGATCTGTATTTGTATTGGCATCTGCCCTGGAAAACAGGGAGATTTCTCCAAATTTAGTGGTAGAACCAATCCTGTCAATCTCCTCAAGGATATGGTCTTTTTCCATGTTCAAGGTTTCCCTGTTGGATTGATCATAAGTTCCATTTGCAGATTTTAAAGCCAGAGTCTTCAGTCTCTGGAGCATGGAATGAACCTCCGTCAAAGCGCCATCTCCTACATTGGTAAGTCCGATGCCGTCATCAATGTTTCTCATCGCCTGGTTCAGGCTGTTGATCCTGCTGCGCATACCTTCCGAGATCGCCAGTCCAGCTGCATCATCTCCTGCACGGACGATCCGAAAGCCGGAAGACAGCTTTTCAAGGGACTTTTTCAGCTTTCCTGTTTCGATCCCCTGATTTCTGGCAGCATTTATGGATGCTATGTTATTCTGCACCTGCATGATGTTTCACCTTCCTTTGTATCTTCTATGAATATCATCAAATAACCATTTGTTTTTATTATCGGCAAAATGCCTCATTTTATTGATACCAGGGTCAAAAGGCCGAAATTGCGGGAGTGCAAAGCGCACGGCAATCCGGTATCTGTCTGTCAGATCAGCGTACCCGTATCCTTACCCATATTCATCATCATCTGAAGACGGAGGATCTGCACCATATTAGACCAGTCTTCCCCGGAAAGGTTCTCTCCCTTTCCTGCTGCCAGAAGTGTACCAAGGCTGCCAGTGCCGGACAGATCTGTATTTCCCACAAAGCTGCCTAAAAGACTGCCTGCTGTCAGGCTGCTTCCTGTAAGGCCACTTCCTATAAGACTGCTCACTGCTGTACTGCCGGATGTTTTCCCATATGTTCCGGTACTCACCGTACGTCCTGCCAGGATCGTATTGTTTCCCGTATAATCCGCCATGATCTTTTTTACATAATTCTGGGTTTCTTTATATGGTGGGATGCCTCCGTATTTGGTCACACTGTTCGGACCTGCGTTATAAGCTGCCAGTGCAAGGCTTACGTCTCCTCCGAACCGGTCCAGATTTTGTTTTAAGTATTTTGCCCCTCCAAGGATATTTTGTCTGGCATTGTAAGGATCGCTTACTCCAAGAGAACGGGCTGTTCCCGGCATCAGCTGCATCACGCCCATAGCCCCTGCTTTGGATACAGCCTTTGGATTAAACCCTGACTCTGCCTTTGCCACCGCCCTGAGAAGTTTAGAAGGGATCTGATATAAAGCAGAAGCTTCTTCGAAAATAGAATCCATATCTTCTTTTATGGCATTCAGCCCATTTTTCAGTATCCCCTGAAATTCCTGGACCGGTGTTGTCTTCTGTGTCTGATCCGCTGCCTGTGCAGCTAACTTTCCCCCATCTCCTGTTATCGGTGCTAAACTCATATTTCTTACTCCTTTCGGCCTGCGCCGTCTGCTCCAAGGTACCAGCCGTCCTGAGAACGGTTTACTGCCATAGATCCATCGTTATTTAAATAATACCAGATATTTTTATCATACAGCCAGCCGATCTTCATATCCCCATCTGGGTTTAAGTAATACCATGTTCCATTTCCTGTGTTCACCCAGCCGGTCTTCATACTTCCATCAGGGTTTAAGTAATACCACTTTCCGTTTCCTGTGTTCACCCAGCCGGTCTTCATATCCCCATCCGGGTTTAAGTAATACCATGTTCCGTTTCCTGTGTTCACCCAGCCAGTCTTCATATATCCATTTCCGTCGAAATAATACCATTTTCCACCATACTGGAACCAGCCCCTGGTTCGGTTTCCTTCCGCATTAAAGTAGTACCATATACCTCCCACCAGCTTCCAGGTATTGACTGCCAGAGTCCCATCCGGCATAACAAAGTTGTCTCCCTTTAGAGAACCTGCTACGCCTGGACCAGTACCGCATGCTGCATGTTCTTTTTCTTTCTCCTCTTCCGCACTGTCATCTATATCCTGTTCCTGTGATGTAATAAATTCCCCTTCTTTTAAGTATTTTTTCTGTTCTGCCGTAACCGGAACCGCTTTTACCTGATAATAGTAGATCTTGTCCGGATCTGTCATGTACTCCTTTAAGCTGACAGAGTTACCTGTAACTGTCATCCGTTTCACCACTTTATCATTTCCATATAAAGTCAGGGTATAGCCCGGAGCATAGTCTACCTTCTTCCACACTGCCTTTTCTGAGTCATGTGAGCTCCAGCCTGCTAAAGCTGTGTCACCCAGAACAGTGACCGGCGTATAGTTCACTTTTACCTGCATGGTGGTATTATCCAGGGCTTTCGCCGATACAAAATCAGCCCCGGTCACACGGCATTTGGATCGTCCAAGGGACACAGGGAAATACTTTCCCTGTGCAGCATCCACAGTGATCTCCATCCGTACCTTTTTACCAGGTTTCCAGTTTTCATATTCTGTTTTGTAATAAATATCCCCAATGGATACCCCTGATCCGCTGATGGTGATCTGGGGCTGTGGTATTTCCTCCGGATCTCCAAAAGTGGTGTTAAATTTAATACTCATGGTCTCGATGATGCTGCTCTCTGCCCCATAAGCTGTATCCATATGAAAGATTCCCCCTGGCACAGACTGTAAGCTTCCTGTGCTAAGCAGCAGTCCTGTTCCGGCACAAAGGAGTATTTTTCTGATCATTTTCATTTCCATTCCTCACATATCTTTACCTGTACCAGATCCCGTCCTCATTAACATAAAATCCATTGATATACTGGTTTTTTGCCATTTCACCTGAATCCGGCCAAAAATAATACCAATTCCCGTCAACCTGATACCAGCCGGTAGCCATAACTCCGTCAGCATCCAGGAAATAAGTTTTCCCTTCCCGGATCAGCCAGCCGGTAAACATGGTTCCCTGAAGGCTGTTGTCAAGTGTGTTTAGGTAATACCAGGAACCATTCTGTTCCAGCCAGCCGGTATATAAGGAGCCGTCTTCCCTGAAAAAGTAATAATCCGCCCCTATGATCTTCCAGCCTCCATAAGCCATGGTTCCCTGTGTATGCCCATTTTCCGTTAATGGCCAGAAATAATACCACTGTCCATTGATCTTTGCCCATCCGGCTGCCATTTCCCCGGTATCATACAGGTAATACCGGTCATTTGCCATCTTCTGCCAGCCGGTGAGCATCGTGCCATTGACATCAAAATAATACCAGTATCCGTTGACCGACTGCCATGTACCCCGGCATATAGAGCCATCCGGAAATCTGTAATTCCATATATTGCCTTTTTTTACCCAGCCTACTTTATCTGTGGTTCCGCGCTTTGCGGAAGGATTTTTTGATTGCTGTCCTTTACCATCTGATACATACCGGTCTGTAATGGAAAGCTCCCCGGATTCTATCCATTCGCTTTTTCCACCATATTTTTTTTTGGAATCCGTTCCCGGTACTGTGCGTACCTTAAAGGTATACTCTCCTGTTTTTGTCATATATGGATAAAAATTATACTGAGTTGCACTGGTCTGGGAGACGCTGTAAACTTTCGTTTTTCCTCTGTAAAGCTGCACTTCGTAATAACCGGATGTGTTATCCGGCTTTTCCCATTTAGCCTGTCCCAGGCTTTTTTCATTCCACCAGGCATCTTCCGGAGCAGCATAGTCTCCTTTGATCCCTTTTACCCGCAGGGTAACTACCAGTTCATCTCCATCTCGTCTGGCAGACACAAATGTGCCCCCACTGATCTTTACATCCGCTTTTTTATAGCTGGAAACAAAATAATCTTCACTGACATCTTCCGGTTCCAGGGTGACTTTCATCTGAGGCTCTTCAGCAGCTTTCAGTTCATTGGAGCTTTTATCCGTCCATTCGGCCTCGGAAACGCTGTATTTACCTCCACTTGTATCTACTGCCACTTCTCCATCTGAAACCGTGGTCGTTTCCAGTTTTATATCCGGAAGCTTGCTGCCTACTTCCAGCTTGGATGTAACACGGATATTTACTGTTTTAATCTCTTTTGCCGCCGCAAAAGCATCTATCTTTCCCCATTGGAACAGCAAGACTCCCGAAAGAAGGAGCAGAAGCATTTCCCGTCCGTGTCTGGATCTTCTGTC
Source organism: Clostridium sp. AM34-11AC (assembly GCF_003435375.1). GTDB lineage: Bacteria > Bacillota > Clostridia > Lachnospirales > Lachnospiraceae > Pilosibacter > Pilosibacter fragilis. Next base: position 237,047 of record NZ_QWGL01000001.1, read on the forward strand.
AGGTATTTTCGACTTTTTCTTCATTTTCTTTTTCCTCCGGTGATGGCACATATCCTAAAAAGTAAATATAGATCTCTATGATCGCCTGATATAATTCTTCCGGCACAGCCGCTCCCAGCTGTAATCTGCTTAAAAGAGTCGCAAGAGAATCATCCTCATAAACCGGAACCCCTGACTTTCTGGCTGCTTCCGTGATCTTTTCTGCCATATATCCCATTCCGGAAGCAACGATTACCGGGGCAGTGTCCTTTTCCGGCGAATATTGAAGCGCAACTGCCTTTTGCTCTAATAACCGCTCAAACGCTGACATTAATACCATTCTCCTTTTTTCTTATCTTTGGAAAAACATCCAGCAGACGGTAATGAGCTTTCCGTTCCTGCACCTGCATCATTTTCACGCGCATCCCGTTTCTGGTACATATTTCCTGAAGCTTTGCCTGTATCTCTCCGGCTCCGGCAGAAAGATTTTTAGGAACTCCCAGCTCCATGGATATTTTATGATCCTGGAGATCTGCCAGAAGCTGGAAATCTCCCAATCCCCTGATCTCAAAGTCCACCAGAAGGCGTATTTTCCTGCCTCCATCTTTTTCTTCTTCTTTTTTCTCCGCGTCCGGATCGATCCAAAATTCAGATACTGCCTCTTTTCCCTGATATTGAAAAGGAAGGACAAAATGATTCACAGACATATATACGCTTTCGTTTACCAGCATCCCTCGCATCAGCTGATAAAAATCCTGTACATGTTCCAGCCCGGCTTCTCCTTTGGCCCCTCTTTCCACAAGTGAGCCAAAAATATCTCCATAAATATTTCCTTTTTTTCCTTTTGAACCGGTAAGTACAGCATACAGTTCTTCAGGCTCTGTTTCAAAAAAACGTTTAAAATCCCTATTAGCTGCCATTTGTTCAAAAAGGCTTCTGAGAAGGGTGCTGCTTCCGTTTTCATAACGTGCCCCATAAAGGATCAGCTGGATCACGCTGCTTCTTACATTGCCATAATCATGGGTACGGGAAATATATCTTGAAAGAAAGGGGACCAGCTTCTGAAACAGAACCTGGGAATTTTCCTTTGTTTCCCCATTTTCTGCCTTCCAGTCCAGCTGATCCAGAATTGATGCGTATTCCTGTCTTGCAGAGGTGTAAAGCATTCCTTTTATTTCATCTGTCAGTTCCTGCATCTGTTCTAAAAGATGCTCACCGCTGGAATAATTGTTGAATACCTGAAGGAATTTGAGGGCTGTTTCCTGCAGGCCTCTGTTTCCTTCCTGCTGCAAAAGAGTTCTCAGGTTTTCAAAGAAAGTACCGGAAAATTTAGTCTGTCCCTGCATTTTTAAAAAATCCAGCAGCTGGCCAGAATCTTCAAAACTGGCAGAATCCAGCAGCTGCTGCACCATTTTACCCAGACCTTCATCACCTTTAGCGATAAAGGCTCCATCCCGGAACAGGATCCGGCTCAGGGAATCCTTTATTTCATTTTCCTGCCCCAGCTTCTGAAGAAAGTCAGTATAATTTCCATTATAATTGCGAACGCTGAAGCCACTTTCATTTTCCTGGTCACCAGCGGTACCGCTTTTCTGTCCATCTGCCCGCACTACACGAGATGGGTCAGAAGGATTCTGGATCTGGGAACTGTTCAGGGCGCTTTGCTGCTCCTGGCCTGTATGGACATTTCTATTATCTATATATGTAGAAGGATCTGTTACCTGTAATATATTAGACATGTTTTATCCCTTTTCTTTTTGATTCTATATATTATGATGTTGGGGTCAAAAGATTTTGACCCCTCTGATACCGAATTACCTGCATGCTTCCATATGTATATTTAATCGGCGTTTTCCCGTTTTTTATAATTATTATTTTTCTTATATTTTCAAGAAAAAAGGCGATAATTTACATAGATATAGATTCAGTAAGCATGTGAAAATCACAGGATACTTTTGTGGTCCTGCCGTTTTATTTTAAGGTGAGGAGTAATTGTATGAAAATTCAAAATTTTATCCAGGAGCAAATACACATGGAACATGTATCAATGAGACAAAGCAATATTGCTTTGTCTGATAATATTTCTGCAAAACCGGCTGATCTTGACCGAGCCAGTTTTGAATACACCGAAGGTATTTCGGCTGATGAAACACTTTTCGCACGCTCTCTGGCCCACAGCATTACAGAAGATGTCTGCCGCGAGAAAGGCGTTTCCGTTGAAAAGGTTGCCCAACTGAAAAAACAGGTTGAGGAAGGAACCTACGAACCGGATCCCATGGCCATTGCAAGGGCCATGTATAATCTATGAGGGCGCCTGAAAGCCTGATCCCGGTATTAGAACAGCTGTGTACTGTATTAGAACAGCTATGCCGGGTTGAGGCTGATAAACTAACCGTTGTTTCAGCTGATCATCCTGACCAGCTGGAATCTCTTTTAAATGATGAAAACATGCTTTTACTGCAGCTGCGCGGACTAGATAAAAAACGAAGTGATCTTCTTCGCAGGTCGGGTCTTGAGGGGCTTACTTTCCGCCAGATTTTGATGCAGGAGGACAGCGAGGAGGCTGTGGCACTTCTCTCTCCGATCTTGGAACGGTTATCCATCCAGGCTGAAAAGCTGAAAAAAGTAAAAGGTGGCACAGACCGTCTGATCCGGATCCGCATGAAGCAGTTAGAACAGCGCCTTGCCGGTGCGAAGCAGAGCGATCCTCATGTTTATGACAAATATGTCTGATAAAACTGTGGGGACTGCAGGATATTTATATTTCGGAGGTAATAATACTTTATGGTAAGAGCAACTTTTTCCGGTTTTAATACCGCTCTGTCCGCTCTCCAGGCCAACCAGAAACGTCTGGATATTACAGGACAGAATTTGTCAAATATGAATACTGCCGGATATACCAGGCAGCAGTTAGAGGCATCCAGCCTTAATTATACGAATCCTGTTTCCCATTATTCTAATGGGAATGAAACTGCAGTGGGCTTTGGGGTAAGTATGGACCGGGTCTCACAGATCAGAGATCCTTATCTGGATATCCAATACCGCAGCCAGTCTGCTGACTGCAGCTATACCAATCGTTTACAGACTGCCCTTAATTCCCTGTCAAAGGTACTGGACGAAACAACCATTTCCGGCATCCGTCAGGCATTTGATGATGTCCAGTCTACCCTTACAAGCATGCAGGATCCTGCAAAGGTATCCGATCCCATCTATGAAAGTGAGCTGCGAACTAAAATGCAGTCTGTATGTAATCTTTTTAACCAGGCATCCAGACAGATCACACAGGCCGAACAGAATGAATTTCAAAGGCTCACAGGGGAAGGCAGCAGTGAACAGGGCGATGTGCAGAAGATCAATGACATCCTCCGCCAGATCGGCGACCTGAACGTGCAGATCAAACGTAACCAGGTTGCCGGTCATCCTTCTCTGGAACTCCAGGATGAACGAAATCTTCTTCTGGATGAGCTTTCCGGTTATATTCCTGTTGAAACCAGATATTACAAGGATGATGCCCATTCCGGGAATAACGCCTATGACTATGATGCAAATGGTGCTGTAATAGGCAAGAAGGATTGGCCTGATGACCTGGAAGTGAGCATGAATTATATTGATGCCCAGGGAAAGAGCCAGAAGCTGATCCTGGTAAATGGATCTGACCTTGGTGCTGACGGTCTCACAAAAAACTACGGTCAGTTAAGTGTGTTAAAAGGCGATCACCAGACAGCTGCTTCTATTTCTGATCCTGCAAACATTTCCATCAAGTTTGAAAAAGCCCCCAGCTATAAAGGGAATGGACAGGCAGCTGCAGATGTATACGCAGAGTTAAAAGGGATCCATTTTGAAGGCGGCTCTCTTCAGGCAAGCCTGGATATGCTCCAGAAAACAGGTACCGGCAATGTGATAAATGGATCTACTGCTGTGGATGATGTCCGTGGATACCAGTATTACTCAGGAAAACTGGATCAGTTAGCTTCCACTTTCGCAAAATCCATGAATGACATCAACAATGGCAAAAACCACACGGATCAGAATCTTTTATCTAATTCCACCGATGACTCAACAACTGGTATAACAGCCGGAAATATCGGTATCAGCAAAGGCTGGACCAGTGGAACGATCCATATTTCTACAGACGGCACCAACCGCACAGATACAATCCTTGATATGATCGCAGCTATGAAGGATACCAAGAAATTGAACGGGAAAACATTTGCTGATTATATGAATAACCTTTCCACCCAGCTGGCATCTGATTCCAGCTCCAACCAGACCGCATTAAAGACGGGCACAACTGTTTTAAACAGTATCCAGGACTCCAGAGACTCTCTTTCCGGTGTCAGCCTGGATGAAGAAGCAACCAATATGATGGCCTACGTTTCAGCCTATAATGCTGCTTCCCGTCTGATGACTGCCCTTGATGAAGTGTTGAATACCCTGATCAGTAATACTGGTGCATAAATATAAGGAGGATTAATAAATTATGAGAGTTGTACGTTCATCTGTTTACCGCAGGTATACTTCTTCTTTAAATGATCTTCAAAGCAATCTGAACAAAAGCATGAACAAGGTTTCTACCGGCGCTGCTTATGAAACAGCTGCTGATAATCCTCTTGCTTATTATCAGGGAAAGAAAATGGATCATTTATATCAGGATGCAAAGAGTAAAAGTTCTATTTTAGGTGATATTAAAAACCGTCTGTACCAGCAGGAGCAGGGCGCAAGGGATATCCAGAAAACTTTAAGCAACAGCAAGACTTCCATGCAGTATGTGCTGGATTCCTCCCACAACAGTTCAAAGACCTCTGTCCAGACAAAAAGAGATGCTCTTCTTCAGGATGTGCAGAGCATGGTCAGCAATCTGAACAGCCAGTATCAGGATTTTTATATTTACGGCGGAAATGATATTACAACAGCTCCGTTTTCTTTAAGCGGAGATGGAAAAACCCTTACTTATACCCATAAGTATTCAGACGGTACCACAAAGACGGTCAATATGACCATGGCTTATGATAAGGGCAAAAATACTTACAGCTATCATTTAAGTGATGATGACCTGAACAGCCTTCTTACAGCCATGAGAGAACAGGGGCGGGTAGATATCGGCTATGGCGATATTTCCAACCGTCAGTCTCTTTTAGATACCTATACCGGAGGACTGAATATGCTTACAGGGCTTACCTCGGATTCTTTAAATGCCATGTCTGATGATGATGCAAAGAAGGCGATCAAAGCTGCCCTGGAAACCACTCCTGTGGCACTTCTCAGCCGTTCGGTTATGGCCTGTGATAATTATATCAATGATACTACGACCGTTGATCAATTTACAGATACTATGGGCAGTGTACTTAAAGATGCAGCTAATACAGAGCATACCATCAGCACCGTTTACAGCGACCTTGGCAATAAATATTCCCTGGTAGAAACTACAAAAACCCGTCTTGATACTTTAAGTGACAACCTGACAGAGGAATACAAAGACATTCTCGGAGCTGATCCTTATGAAGCCATCACAGAAATGTACTCTTACCAGTACTCCTATTCTGCTGCTTTAAAAATGGGGTCAAACCTGATGCAGTCATCTCTTTTTGATTTTATAAAATGATACCGGTACATTGTTTACAAAAAACAAGCAAAAAATAACTTTCTATTTTCAGGTCAGAAGAAGGTGAAAATGTATGAAACCTGTGATTGAAGCAAATTTTAAACCTTTTGAATCTGTCCATTTCCGTCAAAATGCCAGTCTGGTTTCAAAGGACCAGCTGGCAGCAAGACAGCATCAGGCGATTTCCCAATACCGCCTGAAAGTACGTCAGGCTCAAAATTACGGGATCAGTTCTCCGGAAAGCATGACCTGTATCCAGGATATCAGACAAGCTTTTGATCTCCGGGATACTGTCCAAAGAGTACATGGCACAGCAAACGTCTCTGGATCAGGAAACAGCTTTTGTGATCCATTTTCTGGCAGCCCTGACAATAATGGGCTGTATACCCTTCAGAGAGGTGAATTTGAATTTCGTGTGGCATCTGGCAATCTGGAATACGTACCAGCCCTGGAAATGACCATCATAACCTCTTATCCAAAAGTAGAGTTTGTGTATACCGGCACCCCCAATTATGTTCCACCAAAAAAAGAGCCGGATTCCCCTGCTCTTAATGTTACCATATAAAAACTGACCCCCGGAGGCTTATGCAATCATGAAGATTGATACAAAATATTACGGCGAAATTGATTATACAAAAGATGAACTGGTTGTATTTCCAGATGGTTTATTTGGTTTTTCCCAGTACCATGACTATCTTCCCCTCTCTATGGAGGAAGATGACAGTTCCCTGCTGATATTGCAGTCTGTAGACGAACCTTATGTAGCCTTTTTTCTCATCGATGCAGCAGCACTCTTTCCTTCTTATTCACCGGTTCTTCTACCGGAAGAATTATCCTTTCTGGAAGTAAATTCCAGTGATGAATTATCCTATTATGTCATATGTGCTGTAAAGAAGGATTATCTGGATGGAACCGTCAACTTGAAATGTCCTCTTGCCATTAATCCGGATACCCGCAAAGGGATCCAGGTGATCTTATCCAACGCTGACTATGATTACCGCCATACCTTACGTTCTCTTCTTAGTAAAGAGATAAAGGAACAGGACACTAAAAAAGGAGATAAATAGCCATGCTGATACTGAAACGTAAAAAAAATGACAGTATCCTGATCGGGAATGACATACGCATCACTGTACTTGACTGCGACAATGGATCTGTCAGCCTGGCTATAAATGCCCCGAAGCATATTTCTATTTTGCGGGAAGAATTGACAGAAGCAGAACGCAGCAACCTGGATGCCTTATTACCTGATACAGATTCACTGCGCTCTATTGAAAAAGGACTGAATTCTTATATGAAGAAATAGACCATAAGCTTAATGACCCGCAAACGGGTGAATACTGATAAAATGACTCTTATCTGCTATACAAAATATCATATAGCTCTTTCAGCTGCCGGCGTACGAGAGAAAAAAACTCTCTCAGACGCCGGTAAAATAATGCTCTTTTTTCCATGCGGTTTTCCCGCTCTTCTTCTTTTAATATGTCTGATCTAAGATCCAGCGCCTGTTCATCTGTTTCCGGCCCAAATTTCCCTGTCATGCCGTAGAATACATTTTTCTCCAGTATATCAAATACCTGGAGTTCTTCTTCCTCTGTCTCCATGCTGGCACATTCTTCCCGTGTTCCAAACCACATATAGCTTAAATGCAGAAGCTTCTGCGCCAGTATATTTACTTTAAATTCCTTTAGCCGGTTCTCAAGCTCCTGAAACTGGTCTTCTTCTGCTGCTTTTCTGTAAAATACATATAAGTCTGTCAGATGGCGTATCTGCAGATGTCCTGTTACATATAGGTAAGCAGACTGGATCATCAGATAGACTAGCTGGTCTATGGCATTCCATTCATAAATGTAGTTACCATTTTCTTTCAGGAAAGCACGCTGGAGCAGCTTTTCCATCCCCCTCTGGTATACCTGGGTTTTAAAAGGAAAGGTATGATAGATCTCCACAGAAAAGCGACCTGGTATACGCATCTTTTCACCCACTCCCGGATAGAGAGTATCCGTTTCGTAGCCTATATTGACCAGATAGCCTTTTGCAAAAAGATAATCTTCCGGGTCAAGAAAAAAAAGCTTCAGAGAGCTTTCCCCTGCCATTTCCTCCCTTGGATACAGCTGTCTGCGGCTGCTGGAGGAAAGGACGAGTACCGGGATTTTTTTTAATTCCAGAAGGACCAGTATCTCCCGTTCTCCTTCTGTGCAGCTTTCGTTGAATTTCAGAATATCGCTGTAGCGCTCATAAAAGCGTGTTTTCCACCGTTCCGGCATTTTTTCATTATTTCCAAGGATTGCAAGATAGATCAGGTTTGAAATTTTGTTATAATCTGCAACCCGGAACAGCCTTTCCCAGTCCAGATTTCCATGAAGCGGCTTTAAATCATCCTGGCGCATAACAGATGCAGCCATATTTACCAGTATGCGGCCTTCATAAAAGTTTTGATTTTCCATTTAACTTCACCTGTTTTTTGATATTCTTCTGTTAAGTCCCCCATCGATCCTGCGTATCTTATCTAAAAGCTTTTCTGTGCGGCAACGCAGATCCTCAATACGCTTCTCCAGCATTTTTTCGCGCTCTGTCTTTCCTTTAAAACAGCTTTTTACATTCATTAATGGACCTTTAGCCAGATCTCGTAGATACCGGTCCCGAAGGCTGTTTCCCGCAGTCTGCAGGATGATCTGTTCTTCACAGTCTGCATGGCGCTGCAGCTGTTCTCCCCTCATATCTAAAAGAAGAGAAGCGGAGACTGTGTCGCCGCGCTCCACTGCCTCCGCCAGTTCTTCCGTCAGACTACAAACTTCTCTTAATATATTATATCTCCTTTGAAGATATATCAAAATTGTTTCCAAGTCTGCGCTCATATATTCTCCTTTAACCGAAAACACTTCGTTCTCTCACAATATGCTGATCGCCGGAAATCTTTCCTGCCTGGTTAAATGCATCTCTTAATTCAGAAAGTATGTGGCTGATCCTTGGAATCTCTTCTGCCCTGCGTTCCCTTCCTGCTTTAACACGGCTGATATCATAGATCAGGTACTCATAGATACGTTTCAGATCCTTGCTGATGGGATACTGCATATCCAGTATCTGTATTAAATACCGGACGATCCGTCCTGTTTTTTCGAGACATTCTTCAAAAGTCTCATATTTTTTATCCTCAAGTGCGATCTGTGCCATTTTCAGACGTTTCACTGCTTCATCATACAATAAAAGCAACAACTCCAGATTGCTCATAGAATAGATCGTACTTTCCTTGTACTGCTTAAACTTTTCATACATGCTTTCTTACCCCCATCAGCCACCTAACTGTGACAGGTAGCTGGACTGTGAATTCATCTGATTGATCAGCCTTTCCATCTGCGTAAACTGACTGATATAACGGTCCTGCTCAGTTGACAGCTGGGACTGCAGGTTTGTGATGGTTTCCTGCATATCCTTTAATTCTTTATAAATACTGTTGTTAGTCAGGGTCAGGCTTAGTTTTTCAGATCCTGCCTCTTCAATAAGCACACCATAGGAATTTCCATTCTTGCTTGCATATCTGGTGGCATAAGTAGAAAGAGTACTGTCTATGGTGTTTACAATACCATGCGTGCCTGTGAACAGGTCTGATACCTTTTCCGGATCACTGTCCATGGCAGTTTTAAACTTTTCTTCATCAAATACGATCTTTCCACCTGCTGTGTAATCATCTGAGAAGGAAATTCCGATCTTTTCAAGATCGTCATAAGAAACACCGTTTATCATCATTGAAGAGAAAATGCCCTGGGTAGCATTGTCCAGATCTTTTAAAGCGCTGCTGTTGTACAGAATACCCTCTTTTGCCTTATCCTCCCAGTTTTTAATGGAGGTTTCATTCATTTCATTTTTCTGATCATCTGTCAGAGGCTTATAATTACTGTCCGGCTTGGTTGTTGCCTGGGTGCGGACCTCATCGATCATGGCATTATAAGCTTCAATGAATTTCTTTACAGTCTCCGTTACCTTTTCTGTATCTGCTGATGCAGTAAAGCTGACGCCTCCTTCAGCAGTTGCCGAGCCTGTATTAAATGTATTCGTGGCTCTAATATCCAGACCGTCAATGGAGAAGGTATTGCTGCTGCTGGTAATGGTGGTCTGTACCCCATTATAGAGAATACTCATCTCACCATCTGTGCCATCTGTGCTAACCCCGCCGAAAATGAGATTTGCTGCATCAGTAGTATCTTTTGGATCTGCACCAAGGGTGATCTTACGGCCCTCACCTTTTTCATTGGAAGAAAGAACAAATTTATTTTCACTGCCCAGATAGATGGCAGTTACTCCCGCATCTTTATTATTATTGATCGCAGTAAGCAGTCCGTCTACTGTGGTATCTGCAGTGATATTATCTATTTTTGCACCATTGACTGTAAAGTTTTTTAATGCGTCGTTTAATTCCTCTTTTGTATTGTATTTTCCCAGTCCCAGTTTGACCCTGTTCTCCCACAGGCTGCTTCCTGTACTGATCTTATTTGACTGGGTAGATGTGATACCCAGGGCATTCTGGAGTTCCTTTGAGTCTGCGGATATCTGTAATGTCTGTTTGTTGTCTTTTGCAGTAAACGTCAGGCTGCCATTTTGACCCTCACCTACAGTAACCTTTCCTGAACCGAAGGCTTTATCCAGCTTATTCTGTAAGCTATCCTTAAAAGCTTTAAAATCTTTTATCTCTTCCTTATCGCCGATCAGTTCAATATTCTTTGTCTGTCCGCCATAAGAAACAGAGATTGATTTTCCCTTAAGATAGCCGGAAAGGGGCTGCTTTGTTATAGCTGCAGCCTCAAATGAAGATGTATGGTCGTTAAATTCCTTAAGTGAAATGCCGTTATCTATTTCATCCTGATTCATGTTGCCGGAATTAAAGCCAAGACTCTTTAAAGCAGATGATGTTCCCCTGATCACATAGCTTTTTCCTTTATCGGTAATACTGTCTGTCTGACTGATCTGGATCTGATCACCATTCAGTGTAAATTTAATGCCGCTCTTTCCATCTTTTCCGAGAAATCCCTGGGAATCAAGGGCTTCATTCAGCTGTTCTACTATCTTGTCAGAACTAGCCGTATAATCAATGGTAACTGTCTCTGTTTTTCCATTGTCCAGCTTTTTTTCATAACTGGTGGGGAACGTAAAGGTTGCTTCCGTTGTAAACTGCTTATCTGTAATACTGTAGGTTCCAAATGTCAGCTTCGTTCCGGAAAGATTGGAGGTCTTTACTTCTTTATTTTCAAAATCAGACGCGCTGATGCCGCCTAAGGTAATAGCTGAATCTTTTTCATTTTCTGTTTTCTTTTCGCCGGAGATCAATGTGGCAGATGTTGCTAATTTGTTTACTCCCAGAACTGACACTCTGGATGCAGTGTCTGCGTTTCCTGTCGCTGATATATATTTTGTATAGTCAGGATCTCCCTGTACACTGACCTGGTTTTTTGCAAAGAAATCACTGTTTTTTAAGCTCTTTGTTGCTGAATAGCTAAGGTAATTGTCCTGAAGATCTATGATCTTATTGCTGATAGAACGATATGCATCCCGCTTCCATTCCAGTTTTGTCATAGCCTGCTTCTTGGCTGTGATCTTGGATGTTGTTCTTGCTGTCATCTGTTCGATCAGTGCATCCCTGTCAATACCGGAAGCTAAACCGCCATATCCTCTTAAAGCTGTATTTCCAAGACTGCTGCTTGTTCTTGATACACTTGACATATCTGCTGCTCCTTTCAGTCATGTGATGTCGCGGAGTACATAAAATGCGCCGCTTCTGTATACTTTATCCCTGTGATTCTATAGATTCTATATAAATATTTCGGCGCAGCATGAAAATTTATAAGATATGGCGTGGATGTTCTTTTACTTCCATACAGGCTCTCATGGACTGACTTAAAACAGCCACACGGAATTTATTGCGGTAAAAGGTTAGCAGCATCGGGACTGTCGTATTATCTGCTACAATATATTTGGGCGGCAGCCTGGTAAGCATCAGCGCTTTCACATCTGCCTGACAGCGGCTGCAGGTACAGGTATCATTACTTTTCAGTGCGTCAAGGATCAGTTCCGGAGTAAGGATCTCCTCCATGATATTTACGACCCGGTAACTTGGACCATCTTCCTGCTTCTGCTCTTCCTGTTGTTCCGGTTCTTTCTGTACAGGTGTCCCTGCGTTTGTTTTGGGCTGCTCTGTCTGTTCTTCTGTCTGTTCTTCTGTCTGTTCTTCCGGCTGTTCTTCCGGCTGTTCTTCCGGCTGTTCTTCCGACTGTTCTTCCGGCTGTTCTTCCTGCTCCCCGGGCTGTTCTGCCTGCTCTTCTGTCTGTTCTTTTTCCAGCTCCTGGATCAGATTCTTCTGGATCTCTTCTGCCAGCTTTCCTTCTTCTCTTGGATCGACTACAGTCACATTAGCGGAAGGCACTCTTACCGGTTCTTCAGCAGCTGATCCTTCCTGCTGTGTTTCACCGGAAGCTGAAGAAGGCGGCTGTGTTTCGCCAGAAGACGCAACTGGCGGCTGTGAACCTGTGATAAGGTTCAGCACATGTGAGGTTTTATTTGTTTTTTTTGCCATATTATTTCTCCCTGAAACCTATGATCTTTTCTACCTCATCTAAAAACTTTCCATAATCCTTTACAGCTGATGCTCTCGGACTGTACTCAAAAATACTTTCTCCATGGGCCGGTGCTTCCGCAATCGCCACTCCGGACCTTATTTTTGTGTCAAATACCCGGGTTTCCAGCTGCCCGGCCAGCTGCCCGGCCATTTCCAATACATCCCTGCAAAGACATGTTCTTGGATTAAAGCGGTTTAGCAGGATACCCATGATCTTAAGGCCGGGATTGATCTGTATGCGGACAGATTCTACTGTTTCCTTTAACTGTGACAGACCAACCAGACTGAGGATATCCGATGCCATTGGTATAATAAGATAATCAGAAACTGCATATGCGTTAACTGTGAGAAGATTTAAGGCAGGGGGTGTATCGATCACAATATAGTCATAAAAATCCATAACTGGTTTTAAAACATTTTTTAAAATAGATTCTTTTTCTTCTCCCGGATTATACTCCAGACCACTGCTGCTTAATGTAATATCAGAAGGAAGGATATCGATCCCTTCTGTGCGGCTGATCGCCTTTTGTATGGATACATCTCCTTTTAATACATCCAGTATAGTAGATCCTCCTTCGGTATCCAGACCAAGGCAGAATCCAAGATTTCCCTGGGGATCCAGGTCTATACACAGAACCTTTTTACCTGCCATCGAAAATCCTGCAGCCAGCGCTGCTGATGTTGTGGTCTTTCCCACACCGCCTTTTTGATTTGAAACCGTAATGACCATTTTATGTATCTCCTTTTATCCTCTCTTCTGCATACAATATTTTCTGAAAGATCTCCCTGTATTATTCTCCAAGGCGTTCCATAGATTCCTCTACCTGTTTTACCAGTTCCTGGATCTCCTGATATACAGCGGCTGACTCATTTGCCATACGGCCGATCTCATCTGCTACAACACCAAAGCCTACACCTGCTTTTCCGGCACGGCCTGCTTCAATGGCTGCATTCAGGGAAAGCATTTTTTCCATCGTAGCCGTCTGCTCCAGTCCCTTTGCCTTATACTTGATCTGTCCTACTGCATCCCGTACTTTCTTTTCCTCTTTTGCAAATGCTTCTACGCTGTCTGCATTGCTCTTCCGGTAATAAAGGGCATTAGCCCACAGATTCAGCATCTCAGCTAAAAGCTGTCCACCGGCACTTACTACTTCCTGGCTTGGGGCTGAATCATCCGGGTAATCTCCAAGGACGATACCGCCGATCACTGTACCTGCACGGAATCCTCCTACTGTAAGATCCTGGGTAAACTCTCGCAGCTCATTATGTTTTCCATTGGTATACCTGCTGTAAAAGCTGGTAAAGGAGTTTCCTCTCGTAATGTATTTTCCTTTCATATCCACTACTGCTGCTGTCATGCCTGTGACCGTTAAAAACAGATCCTGGATCCGCTGAAGTTCTTTTATATCCAGGATCTGGCGGATATCCAGATTTTCTGTACTTTCATCTTTTGAAACGGTATCCATATAGGAAGTTTTCCCTGATACTGCTGATCCTGTTGCCGCTTTAGAAGCTGTATCTTCATTTTTGGTCCCATTCTGGATCCACTGGGCCAGCTTGCGGTCTGTTGCCCGGATATGCTTAACCAGCACGCTTACCATATAGTTGATCTCGCCCAGGGAATTGATCGTCGGACCTTCCTGCTCCATTTTTATAATGGCATCCCCCAGTTTCTGTTTATACCATTCATGAAATTTATGATGTTCTGTATATTCCGGATATTTTGACTGCTTCTGGAGATCCTCCTCATCTGAAAAGTGTTTCGTTACATATTCAACAAGAAATTCTCCCAGACTTGAGAGATTTTCTCTTCCCTTTCCCTTTGAGCATGCATCCAGAAGGGTATTGACTTTGTCAAAAATCTTCCTGTGCTCACTGTCGATCAGTTCATTTCCTGTTACAAGATCCTGTGTTAATACATATTTTTCCATCCTTAGAGTCCTCCTTACTGCTGACTGTACTGTTTTTTAAAACGGGCAAGCAGTTCATCCATTACTGTGATCAGATGCCCGATCTCCGGCTTGGAAAGCTGTTCGTCTGCACCTAATTCTTTCCCCTTCTGCCTCATCTGCTCATTGATCAGGGAAGAGAAGATGATAACCGGGATCTTCTTTAAATGTTCGTCATCCTTGATCAGCTTTGTAAGCCTGTGGCCATCCATTTCCGGCATTTCGATATCTGTAATGACCAGATTGACCTTATCATACAGATCAGAATCATTATGTATTTGTGAAAGGTAATCCCATGCCTCCTGGCCATTGGAAAAATTCTTTACATTGGTAAATCCGGCTCTTTCCAGGGAATCATCGATCATTTTACTTAAAAGAATGGAATCTTCCGCGATCACAATAGGACTGTTGCAGATAGGGCGGTCTCCCATCTTATCTACATCTGCCACCTGTATAGTTGTTTCCGGTGCGATCTCTGCCACGATCTTTTCAAAATCCAGGATGATCACCAGCTCTTTTCCGCACTGGGCAATACCGGTAGCAACACTGTCATCTCCATTTGCAATGGTCTTATCTGGCTTCTGTATATCTTTCCATGAAATCCTGCTGATACCTTCGATGCTGTCTACCCGGAAAGCGACCGTCATTTTATTAAAATTTGTTACGATAAACAGATCTCTTGGCCCATTTTCCCGGTCATCTCCTGTAAGATATTTTGCCAGGTTGATCACTGTGATCAGCTCATCCCTTGGTTTAAAGATGCCTTCTACTGCCGGGTTTGCATGAGGCATCGGTTTTACCTTTTCACTCATGATGATCTCCTGGACTTTTGCCACATTAATGCCATAAAATTCACCCATAACTGTGAATTTCATTACTTCAATCTCGTTTGTTCCTGATTCTAAAAGAATCCCTTCTTTTTCATTTTTGACCATGATCTTCTCTCCTTTTTTCTGTAAACAGGCATGCCACAGATGGTGACACCACCATAAATGAAAGCCCTGGCTATAGATGGCGTTCCGGTCGTCCCACTGTACGCACGATCACATCGCCTGTTGCAAGATCTAAAAGCATGGTACGGGCATAATTTCCTCCTGTATCCTCTGCTGCGATACAGATTCCTTCCTGGGCCATGACTTTTTTTACACTTTCTGCATTTCTCTGCCCGATATTTCCAAAGCTGCTGTTTCCGCTGATCTCAAACATCTTGGCTCCCCCTGCAATCTTAACTACCATCCGGCTTTTTACCATACCGAATATTTTCAGCTTTCTGAGGGTTTCCCTGATGCCGCTGTCTGCAAATTTAAATGGATTGGAATCCTTTCCTTCAAACTGTGCCGGAAGCATGATGTGCAGAAGTGCTCCCAGACGGGTAACCGGATCATAAAAGGTTATCCCGATACAGGAACCCAAAGCATAGGTTATGATCCTTCCTTCCCCTCGTGAAAACTTCATATCACCGATTCCTACTTTTAATTCTGTGCCTCCGATCATTATGAAACTCCCAACCTCTCTAAAATATCGTTTAGAGAACGAATGTCCGGCAGCATGAGCAGCCAGTCAGAAAGTGCTTTTCCGCCGATCACAAAATCTGCATTGCAATACATCAGTTTATCTGTTTCATATCCATACTCAGCAATAGGTACCATTAAGATCCCACCCAGCATGTTGATGGTAGCACTTGGAACAGACAGTTCCACCTCTACATTTACAAGTTGTGAAAAAGCATTTATATAAGAACAGATAATGATGTTTCCTACTTCTACCAGTGCTGATCTGGCCATTTCGTCCATATCCAGAAAGGACTTATAACGGCTTCCAAGCAGTTTTTCCAATACCTCATTTGCAAAATCCAGGTCGAAAAGGAACAGCATCAACCCCTCAATATCACCTGACATTTTTACAAGGGCTGCTGCAACAAGCTCCTCCGCATCACCGATCCGGTTCATGGCATCATTGTATCCAAGGATATTCACAGATGGGATCGAGATCCGGACTTCTTTCTGCAGAAGCTTGGAAAGAGCAGTTGCTGCATGACTAGTACCGATACTGCCGATCTCCCGCATTACATCCAGAGCCTGCAGGTCCATATCTTCATATCGCTTTATTTCCATTTTTTACCTTATCCTCTCAGTGAATTGATCGTTCCCTCTATATCATCTGATGTAGTGATCATTTTTACAGCATAAGAAAAGGCTCTCTGACATTCGATCACATGGACCATTTCTTTTGCCATATCGGTGCCTGAATTCTCCAGTGCCCCTTTTTGCAGGACCGCATCTGATTTTAAAGAAGCTTCCATTCCATCCTGTGCTTTATATTCATTATCTCCTACGCTTAAGAGACGGCTGGGGTTTGAAAATGTGTATACACTTACCTTAGGAAGGTCAGTATCATCCTCTGTGCTGTCTGTATCATCTGTATCGTAGTCATCGTCTTCTGACTCTGATTCCTCCTGCAGCTTTTCTACATCTGTTACTTCCAGCTTAAGAGGCTGCCGGTTCTGGTCCAGCACCAGCTTTCCATCTTCTGTTGTAAGATAAAATCCATCTTCACGTTCTCCCCTGTGAAAATGACCGTTTCTTGTATAGGTGATCTCACCTGACGCAGGATCCTGTATCATAAAAAATGCATTAGGCTCCATAATTGCATAATCATATTCTTTTCCGGTCTGAGTAGCACCGGCTGTACTAAAATCCGTCCAGGTACGCTCCACTCTGGCTCCTGAACCTGTCTGCAGCTCTGTCTGGGCATTTTCAGAATCATTAAGATTATAGTGGATCAGTTCAGAAAAAGCCGCTGTTTTAGGTTTAAAGCCTGTATTGTTGATATTGGCCAGGTTATTGGATACAACTGACAGTTTTTTTGTAAACTGTCCGGCTCCTGCTGCTCCTGTATAAAATGACATATTCATTTCTTTATCCTCCTTACAGCTTACCGACATCTGACACAGACTTACTCATGATCTGATCATACATTTTCAGTGACTGGGCTGCGCTTTGAAGCGCTCTCTGGGATGACATCATAGCTGTCATCTGCTCCACCATGTCTACATTGGATTTTTCCAGCATTTTCCATTGAACAGTTGTATCTGCAGGCGTTGTTTCTGCCTGTGCAGTAGAGAAAAGTCCATTATCCTCTGCATGAAGCTGCCCCTGATCTGGAAAATCCACTACTTTCAAAGTTCCATAATCCTCTATGGTAACTTCCTGGCTGCCGCTTTCTTCACCATCAGACTGTTTTGTAATAGCAGCAGTAATGTGTCCTTTGGAATCAACTGTAAAGTTCTCATTTTTGATCTGGACAGGCTGTCCTTCTTTGTTTAAGACTCTTCCTGCCTGGTTTAAAACCAGATATCCATCTTTATCTACTGAAAATGAACCATTCCTTGTATACCGGATGCCCTGTGATGTCTGGATGCAGAAAAAGCCATTTCCATTTAAGGCAAAGTCATAGATCCCATCTGTCTGTTCCAGACCGCCCTGGTCATAATTGGTATAAACCTGCTTTGCTGTCTTTATTTTTGAAACAGTTGCCAGCTGGGTTGGATTTTCTTTGCTATACTGTCCTGTACGATAAAGCATTTCTTCTTTGAAAGTACTGCTTACCATTGTTTCGTTTTTATATCCAGGAGTCTGGATATTCACCATATTATTGCTGATGGTATTTAAGTTCCTGCTCTGGGTCAGCATGCCTGACGCCAGATTATAAAATCCCTGATACATCTGACTTTATC
Source organism: Clostridium sp. AM34-11AC (assembly GCF_003435375.1). GTDB lineage: Bacteria > Bacillota > Clostridia > Lachnospirales > Lachnospiraceae > Pilosibacter > Pilosibacter fragilis. The sequence continues at coordinate 254,920 of NZ_QWGL01000001.1, forward strand.
CCCTTTCCATTTTTTGTTTCTATAAAATGGCGCAGCTTACGCAAGGCGATCGTGTGGATCTGGGATGCTCTGGGCTGGCTGACACCTATGACCCGGCCCACCTGTTCCATTTTCAACCCTTCCATATAATGCAGTGCCAGTGTTTTTTGCTCTTTTTCATTTAGCTGGGCTATGCCTTCTGCCAGCACCCGCATATCCTCTTCCCACAAGCATGCCTCCTCAGGCTGTACCTGGGTATCGTTGTTTGTGATCTGGAGTCCATTGGATGTATTCTGGTTTTCCAGTAAAAAATCAAGAGACTGGATATTTCTCCTGTTTTTCATGGAAATGATCCTCTGGCAGCGTTTTTTTTCTATTCCAAGATGCTTTGCCAGTTCATCAACTGTTGGTGTTCTTCCTAATTCACGCTTCATGTCCTCGCATGCAGATTCTATAATCCCCAACTGCTTGTAAAATCCCCGGGGCATCCACTCCTGTTTTCTTACATAATCCAGCATTGCTCCTCTTACCCGCGTTGTAATGTAAGTGGAAAACTTAATGTTTTTATCCGGATCATACATATCGATCCCTTTTATGATCGCCACCACACCTTCATTCACTGCATCTTCCATCTGCATGGTGGTAGAATAAAGATCATATAGTTTCGTTGCCGTGGTTCTGGCTATGTACAGATACTGCATTGTGATCTCTTTCTTTATTTCCGGATCTTTCGTTTTTTTATAAAGCGCAAATAACTCCTTCTCTGCCTTTTCCTGCTTATCTTCCATAACTTTACTCACTCCTGTTATCTGCTGTTTATATCATTTGACCGTACACTTATGATCCTTTTTTCATTGTACTTATATTTCCAATTGACTGGATCTGCACATTATTTGCGATCTCATTAAATGAAAGCACCCTGATATTAGGATAAAAGGGTTCTACCAGATGGTAAAAATGGATCCTCATAACCTGTGAAGTCAGGATCACCGGATTCTGTGATAAACCACTGAACTTTTTTATCTGCTCTGCCAGCTGCCGGATCACATGCTGGAGCATTTCCGGGTTTAATGCCAGATATAAGCCATTTTCCCCTTTTGACAAGGATGCGACCATTTCCCGTTCCAGCTGGGCATCCAGTGTGATGACTTTCATGCATCCATCTGTACAGTACATGCGGGTAATGGTACGTTTAAGAGCTGTCCTGATCTTTTCTACTGTCTGGTCCAGCTCTCTTGGAGGAAGACCTGTTTCTGAGGCTGTCTGCATCAGATTCTCTACAATGGTCTCCAGGTCACGGACCGGAATTCCTTCTTTTAGAAGGTTTGTAAGAACTCTCTGGAAATAACTGTAGCTGATCATCTGTGGTATTGCCTCTTCCACCAGCTCAGGAGCTGTTTTTTTCAGATTTTCCGTAAGCCTTACCACTTCCTGTCTTGTAAGCAGTTCGTATGAATGCTGCCGGATGACTTCTGAAAGATGCATGAGCAATACAGACAGAGGATCAATGACCGTATAACCATATAATTCAGCCCGATCTCTGTTTTCAGGCTTGATCCACCTGCTGGGTATACCGTATGCCGGTTCAATGGCCTCAATACCTTCAATTTCTTCTTCCACCTCCTCTGGTTCCAGAGCAAGGAAATAATCAATCAGGATCTCTCCTCCTGCAATTTCTTCTCCTTTTATCCGAATACTATACTGACTTGGTCCCAGGGAAGAACTGTCCCGGAGCCGGATGGATGGGATCACAAATCCCATATCCTGGGCATATTGGCGGCGGAATATAACGATCCTGCTGATCAGCCTTCCGCCTACTGACTCATCTGCCAGAGGGATCAGACTATAACCAAACTCGATCTCCACTGGCTCCAGTGTAAGAAGGCTGTATACATTATTTACATCTTTAAAATATTCTTCCTCACTTACTTCCTCTTTTGCAGCAGCTGCCTGAGCCTGTGGGGAATCCTGAAGCTGGGTAGAAGGAGCCATTGCCATTTGTGACAATGCCTGTGGCTCTTTTTTTATCTTTCCGGAAAGATAAAATCCGCTTCCCATAAGACATGCAGCCACAACCAGAGTCCTTACTGCCGGCATTCCAGGTATCACAGCCATGACCGCCACTGCTGCACCACTAACGATCATAGCATGAGGCTGGGCCAGAAACTGCTTTGATACATCTTCATTTAAGCTGCCTTCTGAAACAGCTCTTGTAACGATCATTCCTGTTGCAGTAGAAATAAGAAGAGCCGGTATCTGGGATACCAGACCATCACCTACTGTCGCAATGGAATAGGTACTCAGCACGGCTGAGATGCTGCTGCCGGACTGTACAATACCGATGATGCTGCCGCCGATCAGATTGATGGCAGTTGTGATAAGTGACATAACTGCATCACCCTTTACGATCTTAGTCGCACCATCCATTGCGCCATAAAAATCTGCTTCTCTCTGAACCTTGGCACGCCGTTCCTTTGCCTGTGTTTCATTGATCAGGCCAGAACTAAGGTCTGCATCAATAGCCATCTGTTTTCCCGGCATGGCATCCAGATTAAATCTGGCTGCCACCTCTGCCACTCGTTCTGCACCTTTTGTGATAACAATAAACTGCATCAACACGATGATCAGGAAGATGATCAGACCTACTACTACGTTTCCTCTTAAAACGAAATCACCAAAGGCAGCAATGACACGGCCTGATGAACCTCCCTGAGAAAGGATATTTCTCGTGGTTGAAACATTGATACCCAGACGGAACAGCGTGGTAATAAGCAAAAGAGAGGGGAATATGGAGAATTCCAATGGCTCCCGAATGGTCATGGTTATTACCAGGATCATCATGGAAAGGGACATATTCAATATGATCGCCACATCCACCAGTCCCGCCGGAAGGGGAATGATCAAAAGCAATATGATCGTGATCACAAACATAACCACTGAGTAACTCAATAACCGTTTCATTCGTCCATTAATCTCCAACTATTATTTTTTATCTTTATTTTTCCCGTTATCCTGTTTATACAGATATACCAGGATTTCTGCTACTGCCGTATAAAATTCTGAGGGGATCGGCCTGTCCAGTTCACAGGAATTGTACATAGCCCGTGCAAGTGGTTTATTTTCAATGGTATAAACATTGTTTTCTTCCCCCACCTTTACGATTCTTAACGCCAGTTCATCTAATCCCTTGGCAAGTACTACCGGAGCATTGTCATGATCAGGATCATATTTTAAAGCAATGGCCACATGGGTAGGATTTCGTATGATCACATCTGCCTGGGGAACCTTCTGCATCATCCTGCTGGATGCCATCTGACGCTGCAGGCTTTTGATCCTGTTTTTAATCTCAGGATTACCTTCTGTCTGTTTATACTCATCTTTTACTTCCTGCTTTGTCATGCGAAGCTCTTTTTCATATTCCCAGCGCTGATACAGATAATCGCCAAAGGCAATGACCATAAAGGCAATACATACACGTATCAGCAGATCAAAGATCATTTTCATCATATAAGCCGCAGATGCTGCAGGACTCATATCGATCATTGATGCCATGGGCTGCAGATCCTGCTTCAGTATGTTGTAAAGCAATACCAGCAGCAGTGTTATCTTGATGGAGTTTTTCACCAACTCTACTGCATTTTTCATGGAAAACAGACGTTTTATGCCTGAAAGAGGATTAAGCCTGTTCCATTTTGGCCGGATGGATTTAAAGGATACATTAAAACGTGTTTGTACTCCATGCGCCACAATTCCAAGTAAAAGGGCTAAAAGCAACAGAGGAAGCGCACATTTTAAAAACACAGACAGTGTAACAAAAACAAGGCTGGCTGAAAGCATATCTTCTGAGGACCGGGCTGCTCCATCTATGACCCAGGTCATATAATTTTTCATCTGTCCATATATAAAAGGAAGCCATATGCGGATCCCGAAAAATATGCCAGCCAAGATCACTACGGTAGCTACATCCCTGCTTTGGAAGATATTTCCTTCTTTTCTGGCATCCCGCCGCTTTTTGGCGGTAGGCTGTTCGGTTTTCTCCTGGCCACTCTGTCCCATCTTCTATGACACTCCTTTCAGACTGGTTTCATATTGCTTAAAAGCTTCCACATCATCTGATACATATATGTAAAGATGGTATCTATATAATCTGCCATTGGCGAAAACAGCAGCAGCATCATCAAAAGCCCCATTATGATCTTTACCTGGAAATTTACCGTAAAAACATTGATCTGGGGAATGATACGCATCAGAATCCCCATTGCCAGTTCTGATACAAGCTCAATTGCTATCATTGGAAATGCAAACTGCATACCAGTAAGGATCCCCTGGCAGAATCCATCTGTGATCACATGGACCAGCATGGGATTAAATGTCACTTTTCCAAAAGGGATCAGCTGTACCGACTGGTAAAACAATGCTAACAGCCGCAAATGACTGTTGCTGGCAAAAAAGATCAGTACCATAAATGCATAATAAATACCGGAACTGACCGTTGACTGGGTTCCATACTGGGGATCATAAACCTGAGCCATGCTAAGTCCCATTGAATAATCCATAATGGAAGAAGCAAACCGGATCGTAAGGAATGCCAGTTCCATTGCAAAGGCTAACACTGCCCCAAGAAAAAGCTCTCCCGCAAGCATCAGGATGTATTCTGCCATTGATCCCGGATATGCCATCTGGGTCTGGTCTGCAGACAGATACAGGAGCAGTGACAGGGCAAAAATAAAATATGCCCTTATTTTTACAGGAAAATTACTTTTTCCAAAAAGGGGATTGAATCCGATGGCTCCGCTCATACGCATCACTGCCATTGAAAATGTGATAAACATAGATCTTCTTTACCCCTTTGCGATCAATTCCACTATGTATTGAAAAAATTCCTGAAGCATGACCAGCATAGAACTTCCTAAAAAACCTAAAAGCACCATAATAGCCAGCAGCTTGGGGACAAATGTCATTGTCTGTTCATTGATCTGTGTGGCTGCCTGAAAAACAGCAATGACCACACCTACGATCATACTGATCAACAGAAATGGCAGCGACAGCTTCATTGCCAGCTGGAATGCTTCATACATGATATCCAGGATCTGCACTTCTGTCATATTCCCACCTCTTTCCTACCGGAAGCTTTGTACCAGACTGGAAAATAAAAGTTCCCAGCCATTTACTGTAATAAATAAAAGTAACTTAAAGGGAAGAGAGACCATAGTTGGCGGAAGCATTACCATACCCATGGACATAAGGGTGGTAGACACCACTATATCTATAAGCAGAAATGGAAGATAAATCAGAAATCCTGCAAGAAACCCTTTTTTTAATTCGCTGGTCATAAAAGCTGGTACAACAACAGTAAGAGGATATTCTTTCACATCTTTCTTAACTTCCTGTTTTGACATCTGTACAAAATGATCCAGCGTATCCTTCTCTGTATTGCGAAGCATGAATTGCTTCAGTGGATCTGCCATGCGGCTTACTGCCTCCTGCTGTGTGATCTCCCCATTTTTATAGGGCTCGTAGGCAACCGTATTGATCTGACCTATAACCGGACTCATAATATACAGCGACAAAAAAAGTGCCATGCCTGTTAATACCATATTAGGCGGCGTCTGCTGGACTCCCATTGCATTTCTCGTAAAAGAAAGTATGATTATAATACGCATAAAGGAACTCATCATAACCACAATGGAAGGAAGCAATGCTGCAAAGGTAAGCAGCATGATAATATCCAGCGCAGGAACATTTCCTCCATTTAAGCCTGTAATCAGCTCATTCATTCGTTTTCTCCTCCTTAAACCGTTCCAGAACCTGGATCCCCGTCTGACTAGTCCCAAGCAGATATTGGTTTTCATCCAGTTTAAGAAGAATAATGTACTGATCATTTCCTACTTTTAGTTGTTCCAGTATCCGCATCTTTCCCCCTTTATTTCCATAAGGGGCGTTTTTCCCCAGGTACCGGCTTGCCTGCCATGCCAAAAACAAAATGACTACAAAAGCAAGCAGCATACCTGTTGTAGAAACAATATCTGTTATCATATTAAGGGCTCTCCGGATTGATATCCCTGGTTACAATATCGGTAATACGGATACCAAAATTATCCTCTACTACTACAATATCTCCCCTGGCAACACACTGTCCATTTACATACAGGTCTGCCTGTTCTCCTGCCATTTTGTCCAGGACTACAAGAGATCCCTGGGTAAACTCCAGAATATCCTTTACCAATTTCTTAGTGCGTCCTATTTCCACTGATATCTCCAACGGCACCTTCATGAGCATTTCCTGGTTGGCGCTTTCTTCTCCATTTTCACTTCCAGAAGATTCAAGACCAGGCGCATTGGCCGGCCGGATCAGGGCAGGTTCCCTGGATTCCTTTTTCCCTTCCTGTTCCCGTTTTTCCATATCCTGCATCAGCTGCATCATCTGCACCTGTGACTGCTGCATCTGATTCAAAAGCTGTAAAATAGCCGGATTCATATCTGCAGAAATACCAGCTGGAATCTGGGAATATACCGGCTGCGATGTAGGTGCTGGCTGCGGTGTAGGTACTGGCTGCGGTGTAGATGCTGGCTGTGGGACCGGTGCTGGCTGCGGGGCCGGTGCTGGCTGCGGGGCCGGTGCTGGCTGCGGTGTAGGTGCTGGTTCTGGATCAGGCTGCGTTTTTTCTTTCTCTGCTGCCTCTTCTATTACCTTCTCTGCAGTTTCTTCTGCTGCCTTTGATCCTGACTCCTTATTTTCTGTCTGAACCTCTGCTGCTTCTTCCAGGGATATCTCAAATGGTTCCAAAAGCCTTTTGGCAAGCTTTTCCGGCATAATATTTAAAAACTCACTTTTCAGCTTTCCTTCGATCTCAAGGGTAAAGGAAATGACCACCATAGGAATTGCTTCCGGAAAATACTTGTTTTTAAAGCTTTCTGCGTCTGTGATCTCAAAAGAAACTGGTGTGGATATATTAACTGTAAATTTCAAAAATTCTGAAAGTGCCGTTGCTGAAGCACCCATCATCTGGTTCATTACCTCACAAATAGCACTTCTGTTGATCTCATCCAGTTCAAATTTATCATCTGGTACCTCTTCGCCCAGAAGGGTTCCTACTATGATGCGCACGTCATTTCTGCTGAACATCATAATATTGCTTCCTTCCAGGCCCTCTACATAAGCGATTTCTACTCCTACTGCCGGTTCCAGCTTTTTAAACTCAAACTGATCCCTTGTAAGGATCTTTACCTTTGGAGTCGTGATGTGAACGGTAGATCCCAAAAGGGTAGACATTGCTGTCGCTGATGCTCCAAGGCTGATATTCATCATCTCCCCAAGAGCATCTATTTCCATCTCATTAAAGCTGAGTGCACCCATTCTTATTTTCCTCCTGTTTTCTACTTACCGATTTCCAGTGCTTTCTGAGCCATCAGCTTAATTGCGTTTAATGCTGTTACATTTGCTTCATAAGACCGGGTCGCTGACATGCTGTCTACCGTTTCCTTCAGCACATCCACATTTGGCATAGTCACATAGCCGTCTGCATCCGCATCCGGATGATCCGGATTGTAAACTTTCTTAGCTTCTCTGTCATCTTCCACAATGCCAGAAACTCTTACTCCTGCATGACGGCTGGTTATTCCTTTTCCCCGTGCTGCATTTTCCATTGCCTGGGCAAAAGACGTATCTGAATAGCTTTCAAGAAGTACATTTTTCCTTCGGTATGGACCACCTGACTCTGTCCGCGTTGTGTCCATATTTGCTATGTTTTCTGCCGCAATATCCATCCTGACACGCTGTGCGCTCATTCCAGAAGCGCTTATATCGAATGAACCTAAAAATGCCATAACAGTTCCCTCCTTATGGATCATTTTCCTAAAATGTCATTTACAGTTTTTACAATTCTCTGTGCATCAAAAGGCTTCACCACAAAATCACGGGCACCTGATTTGATCGCATCTACAACCATGCTTTCCTGTCCCATTGCTGTACACATAACAACTTTGGCATTTGGATCACCTTCACGAATTTTTTTCAAAGCCTGAAGCCCGTCCATATTTGGCATGGTGATATCCATAATTACCATGTCCGGTTTTTCCTCACTGTATTTTTTTACTGCTTCTGCCCCATCCTGTGCCTCGATAAAATCGTTATATCCACTTGAACTGAGAGCTTTCTTGATCATCATCCTCATAAAAGCAGCATCGTCTACCAGCATTATCTTAGCCATTTCTTATTCCTCTTCTTCCTTCATTCTTATTTATACTCCCGTATTCCGGAGCGTATTTATCCTTGTTCTTTTACAGATCCGTCACTGTTATCAGGATCTTCTTCCTTCTGCGGCATTATATCCGTTTTCTTTTCTTCTATTTGTGACGCAATGCATTTTTCAATCTTCACAGCCACATTTTTCTTATAACATCCCATTTGTCCTGTAAACCAAGGCTGACGTCCTACAAAAAGTCTGACCGGACTGTCTTTTGGCTTTCCAAGATCGATCACATCTCCTACCTGGATCTGATAAAGTCCTTTCAGATCCAGCTGTACCGTGCCAAGCTGTCCTGTAATAGGCAGTTTGGAGTAACGGATATTATCCATGATCTTCTCTTTATTATCCTGATAAGAAAATCCTCTTGCCAGGTGCTTGCGGTTGTCAATACTGTGAAAGATCACCGTAAGAAGATTGCCCGGAAGGCAGATCTTTACTTTTTCCTGTGCCTGTCCAGATATGTCCACATTTAAAATGATAATGGCTACTGTTTCATCCAGACCTACATCCTGGACCATGGTTGGATTTTCTTCTACATGTTCTACGGAAAAAACAATGCTCACATAATTCGAAAATCCATCCTTTAAGGTACCTGTCATATATTCTACAATCCGCTTGTACAAAGCACGTTCCACGTCGGAATACCGGTAATCATCCTCTACTGCTACAACATCTTCGCCCCCCAGCATATGGTTGATCAGTGTAATCACCATACCCGGAGTTACAAACAGCATCAGTGGAACACTCATTTTTTCTTCTCCTGCTATTGATGCGTCTATCATTGTCATGCAGTCGTTTTCGTGAAGGGCATTTACGTATTCGTAATACCTTCTTTCCTGTACATCCAGCACCGTTATGTCCGTCATCACGCGGAAAATACCGTTGATCTGGGAAGTAAGAATACGTGCATAATTCTCAAATACACTCCTGAGGATCTTCATTTTTTCTTTTGTGAATTTCCTCGGGCTGAAAAAGTCGTATTTAATATAGTTCTTTTCTTCTGGTGACAGAGGCTGTACAGATTCGGTTTTCTTTTCCTGTGCTGGTGCATCCGCACTCATGGATTTTAAAAGTGCATCTATCTGGCTTTGTGATAAAACATCTGCCATTCTTCCTGACCTCTCTTATTCACTGGTATTTTGCATTTTCTCCACAGACCCTGCATCTTCTGCACCTGCATCTTCTGCACCTGCATCTTCTGCACCTGCATCTGCTGCACCTGCATCTGCTGCACCGGTATCTACCGGTGCCTCTGTATCTGCCGGTACGGTTTCACCACCCTGGGAAGAGCTTTGTGACTCTCCTACTGTTACTACTGTAGTATTCGCATATTCACCGCTCTTAAACTCTTTATAATACTCATTCAGGTCTCTTTCTTTTGCCCCATTATCTAAAAGCAAAAATTCAATCCTGCGGTTTTTTATCCTTCCTTCTTCTGTGGAATTATCTGCTATAGGGCGATATTCACCATAACTTATATCCACCAGCTTCTCCGGCTTTATTACATTCTGCTGCTGAAGATAAATACATACTTCTGCAGATCTCATCGCCGAAAGGATACGGTCTTTTCGTATAATCTGTGGATTGATCTGTGAATTATCTGTTACTTTCGCAGTGTGGGACATGATATTAACCTGTTCAATCCCACCTGCTGCAGGAGCTATGGCTTTTGCAAATGTATAGAGGACTGCCTGTCCTTCCCGTGTAAGCACGGAGCTGTCTGCACCGAAAAACACATTATTTGCAAAAGAAACATAAGTATAATCATCTCCCCTGATGACCGTAGCCTCCTTTACACCCGCCTGATTCAGGCTTTCAGCGATCGTAAGATACAGCTCATTTACATCTTCTGCCTGAAGAGCTTCCTGGGCAATCTCCTGGCCGATCTCCTGGCCTTTGCTATCCACCTCTGGGGTATCTGACATCTGGGAATTAATGGTAATATTCTCTGATCCCTGGTTCTGTATGCTTGGGATGCTTTTCACAAAAATAGTCCATTTCTGTGCGTCCAGGTTAGACATGGAATACAGCATGATAAAAAATGTAAGCAGCAATGTTACCATGTCTCCATAAGTATCCATCCAGTTGCCGCCGCTGTCTGTGGGGCGATTTTTCTTACTCATTTATCTTCCTGTTCCTTCCCCTGAAAATCTCCAGCTTCTGCTTTTGCAAGGATCTTCCGCTGCTGTGACTGTTTAATCGATGCAAGAAGATGTTCCCTCAGGTATTTTGGATTTTCTCCTGCCTGTATGGCAATGATCCCTTCAATGATAGTAGAACAATACAGTTCTTCCTCATCCTGACGGATCCTCAGTTTCTTTGCGATCGGATTAAAAATAACATTTGCAAGAATACAGCCGTAAAAGGTTGTGATCAATGCTACTGACATGTCACTGCCGATAGTAGATGAACCGCCTGCATCCATATTCATTCCCTTCAGCATGTTGATCAAACCGATCAGGGTACCTATCATACCAAAGGACGGTGCATAAGATGCAGCTTTTTCATAAAGACCTGCCGCCTGGTCGTGACGGACCATCATATTATCCAGTTCTCTTTCCAGAACCAGCCTTACTTTGTCCGGATCGTTTGCATCTACGATCATCAGGACACTCTGCTTAAAGAAAGTATCCTTGATCTCCGCCGCTTTATCCTCCAACGCCAGAAGGCCGCTCTGCCTTGCTATGGTTCCCAGATCTACAAGCTGTTCGATCAATTTGGGGATATTATAGCGGTTTCCCCTTATAAGTACTGCAAAATGCTTTGGGATATCCTTTAATATCCCTAATGGATAGCTGGACAAAGTTGCTGACAGAGTCCCACCAATTACAATGACCATACTGGGGATATTAATAAAGTTACCAATCTTGGCAAAACTGATTCCGTTTACAATTAAAGCAAAACCCAGGATTATACCTAGTAATGTTGTAGGATCCACCTGCTTTTCCTCCTAAATCTGCATCTCTTTTTTTATGCTGACACACCTTTGAAAGAACCCGGTCACCTGATCTTTGATGCTTTCTACACTGTCTTTTACCAGATAGTAATCTCCATTCATCATACGGATCTTTGTTTCCGGAATCTGTTCGATCAATTCAACCTGAAGCCAGTTCAGATATAAAATCTCTCCGTTAAGTCGTTCTACACAGATCATATTCCTTACCGCTTCATGTTGATCAGATCAGACAGGATCTCATCACTGACTGTGATGATCTTTGAATTGGCCTGAAAGCCTCTCTGTGTTGTGATCATATCAGAAAATTCCTTTGCAAGATCCACATTGGAAGCCTCCAGATATCCGGTCATTAAAGAAGAGGTGCTTCCTCCTGGGATCGTAGCGGAAGCATTACCACTGTTATCGCTTTCTGCTGCCCCATAGTAAAAAGAACCCTTTTTGCTTAAGCCCTCCGGATTCTGGAAGGTGGCAATGGCAACCTTACCGATGCTGACGGTTTTTCCATCCTTATCCGGATCCGTTGACTTTACTGTACCTGAAATCTCTCCCAGACTGTTAATCTTTACATTTGTCAGCTGCAGCGGATCATCACCAAAATCATTGCCTGTTACATCACTAGGAACCTTGATGGCTACAAGATCTCCATCAAATCTCGTTGGCTTATCTACCTCATCCGGACGGAAACCATAAACAAAATTTCCGTTGGCATCTGTAAGATATCCATTTCCGTCAATATTGAACTGACCAACTCTGGTATAATCAAAGTCCGTTTTCTTCATATCCGCTACTGTAACCGTTTCTGTGCTCTTTGGGAATGTAATAAAGAAGCCTTCTCCGTCTACACTTGCATTAAGACCACCTACATAGGTTGGTGTAGAGGCACTCATATCCGTACTGATGGAACCCATCATGGAACCATATCCATACTGGGCTGCATTTACACCACCGGCATTCTCGCTTCCCTTTGTGGAGGTGGTGGAAGTCTGGTACATCGCCTCTTTAAAGCTGTAGCTCTGGGACTTAAAACCAAATGTATTTACGTTTGCAATATTGTTGCCGATGACGTCCAGTTTGTTCTGATGCGCCCGAAGACCTGATACTGCTGAATCCATTGCTCTTAACATATTCTTTTGCTCCTTTTTACATTTCTTCTGTTTCTGTATCTTCAGATCCTGTGTCTTTCAGATCTGCATTTGCTAACTGTTCTGTGATCTTATCTGTTTTTTCAGATCCTCTGTCAGGATCTTTTTCACCTGCTTTCTCTGGAAGCTTTCCTACTCCCAGGACACTGGACATCTTATAGCTGGTATCATCACCTTCCAGACGTACCACCGGATCTCCCTGGGTAAAATCAACAGAAATTACCTTCCCATATTTCACGCCATTTGCTGCCCCGGTATCAGGATCCGTAACCGCCACTGTTATCTCCTGACCGATCAGGCTGCCTGCATATGTCTGAGTTGTAACAGCAGCTGATGTATTTAATGACTCTGTCATGGCAGTAAGTGACTGGACCATTGCCATATTTGTCATCTGGGACATCATTTCGCTGTTATCCATAGGGCTTGTCATATCCTGATTGGAAAGCTGTGCTGCTAACAGCTTGATAAAGCTGTTTACATCCATCGTGTTCTTGCTGTTGGATCCGGCACTGTAAACACCTGCCTGATACGGGTTTGCAGTGCTGCTGACTGTTATTTGATCTGCCATATCACTTTAATCCTCCTTCTAGGCCAGTCCCAGCCTTAGCTGTTGGGCAAAGCTGTCATCCTGCTTCTGGCGCTGCTCTTTTTGATCCTGCCTGCCGTTTCTGCCATGACCGGGATCCTGATCCATGTTTTGCCTGTTTTCAGTCTGTTCCGGTGTGTAAATAACGGTAGGGGTTCCTGTTTTTTCTTCCAGGATCTGTGCCAGATGCCCTGCTTCTTTGCTTAATATCTCCAGTGTTTTTGCACTGGTTGAAAAAATAGTGACCTCTGTTTTTCCTTTTTCATACTCCAGCCGGATAGTCAGCTTTCCAAGCCTTTCCGGCTCCAGGGAAAGCTCCAGCTTTCCTTTTTTTTCACTGATCTTTGTATCCAGGTAGTTTCCCAGATCCTCTGTCAATGTATCCTGGGCTGTTGGCAGCCGGTCTGCCGGTCCTGTATCAACAGCAGCTGGTTTTGCTGCTGTGCCAGCTGAACTTTCAACAGTTCCTGTATAACCGGGCGATGCCAGGGCTGTCATTTCCTTTCCGGAAATATGTTCCTTCTGGTCTGGTATTTCTTCTTCCCGGTTCATTTTGGCAGTTTGCTTTGACTGCCCGGCTTCTCCGGTCCGTCCTGCAGCTTCTGTCTGTGCCGGTCTGTTCTGGAGCTTTAAGTCATCTGCATGGACAGCTGTTTCTGTGTGGGGGGCTTCGGTCTTCTGTATGGTACTGACCGCTGCCGACTGGTCCTCCATTCCTGTTTCCACCGTTGTCTGTACAGCCAGATCTTGTATTCCATTTATTTCATTGTTGTAAACAGCAGGCGTTTTACTATTTTCTGCTGTTATCTGTACAAAGGTCCTGTAGCAGGCTTCAGAAACATAGGCAGCTGCCAGTTCCTGCTCCTGCTCTTTTTCTCCATCCTGGCTGTTCTTTCCGTCCTGTATGTCTGTTACTTTTATTTCTGCTTTTATTTCATCTGTTTTTACGTTTTCTCCGGACTGCCTGCCATTAACCTGTTTTTCATTTCCCCTGTTTTTGGTTTCTTCTGGCTGTGTTTCTTTATTTTTTGTTTCCCCTGTTTCTGCTTTTTTTGTTTCGTCATTCTGGGCTGCTTTTTTCTGGTATTTTGTCAGCATCGATGCAAAATCTGACCCATTCTCCACTTTTTCTTCTGGGTTCGTACCTGACTTCACAGAATATCCTGTTTTTATCTGACCGGTATTTTCAATCCTGCTCAACCTAGATTACCTCCCTGTTTTGAGAATATCTGGCTGTTCTTGAAGCAAATTCTTCTATAAACAGCTCCTGTGCCTTTTTAGCAGCTTTTTCATACTCACTCTGCCGCCTGTCCTTTAACTTTTCATAACGGGACGTATCTATCTTTGCAGCGATCACCTGTACTTTTTTCTTTTCTTCTTGCTGCTGTAAAAGCTTTAACTGTTCCTGTTTTTTCCGGATCTGATTTTCCATTTCACTGATATACATACCATAAAGACAAATATCTTTTATCTGTACATCCTGTTTTTTCAAATCATCCATCTTATTCTGGGCAGATACCAGCTTGTTCTCCAGTTCCTGTATCTCTGCTTCTTTTTTCCGGATCTGTGCCAGAAGTGTACCATGTTCTGCCTTAATGCTGTCCAGAATCTGTTCCTTATAATGAAGTACATTTTCAAGACTGTATTTAAATCTCTTCATCTTAAGTATCATCTCCTATAACTGCTAACCCACGATTTTTTCCATTCTCCTTATGCTTTCCTCATAAGGGATATTTTCATTTGTTTCCTGTTCCAGAAATTTATTCATATCACCTATGCGGTCAACTGCTTCATCCAGAGCACTGTTTGCACCTTTTTTGTAAGCGCCAATGGAGATCAGGTCTGCATTTTTCTGATAAAGACTTAACATGTTCCTGAACCTTGAAGCTGCTTTCCTGTGTTCTTCCCCGGCTATATCATTCATAAGACGTGAAATACTCGCACTGATATCAATAGCCGGAAAATGGTTTGCATTAGCCAGCTGCCTGCTTAAAACAATATGACCATCCAAAATACCTCTGACTGTATCAGCCACCGGCTCATTGGTATCGTCTCCCTCCACCAGTACCGTATAAATCCCGGTAATGGAACCTTTTGCAAAATTCCCGCTTCTTTCCAGAAGCCTTGGAAATTCTGCATAAATAGAAGGTGTATAACCTCTGGCTATAGGCGGTTCTCCAATAGCAAGACCGATCTCCCTCTGTGCCATGGCATATCTGGTAAGAGAATCCATCATCAGCAGCACATCTGCTCCCTGATCCCTGAAATATTCAGCGATCGTTGTTGCAACCAAGGGACATTTCATACGCAGCATTGCCGGCTGGTCTGATGTGGCTACAATAAGGACAGAACGTTTCATGCCCTCTTCTCCCAGATCCTTTTTAACAAATTCCAGAACCTCCCTGCCTCGCTCTCCTACCAGGGCGATCACATTGATATCTGTTTTTACATTCCGGGCGATCATTCCCATCAATGTACTTTTTCCAACACCGGAGCCTGCAAAAATCCCCATTCTCTGACCTTTTCCAATGGTATTTAAACCATCAATGGCCTTAATCCCAAATTCCAGATGTTCCCTGATAGGAGGACGGTTAAGGGGGTTGATATAGGCACTGTCTACTGTATAAAGCTTCCCTGGGGGAAACTCTCCTTTTTCGTCAATGGGATGCCCCAGCGCGTTGATGATACGGCCTTTCAGGAAGTCTCCCACCGGTATCTGCAAACGGCATCCGGTATTGCGGACAAAACTTCCCGCTGTGATCCCGCTGATATTTTCATAGGTCATCAGCTGTATTTTGCCATTTTTGAATCCTACCACTTCCGCAGGAACCTGACAGTTCTCAGCTTCATTGTAGATCATAACAATATCACCAATACCGGATCTGCCTCCGGAAGCTTCCATTGACATTCCCACTACATTTTCAATTTTTCCAATGCGGTCTGCTGTTTCTGCCTGCTGTATTAACTTCAGGAGATTTTCATACATGGTTTTCACCTCTGTGTACTTTATGTATCCATAAAATCTTTATGTATTGGCGTTGTCTACAAGTCTGTGTATATTTTCAAGCTGGGTATCTACACTCATATCTATAATCCCGTCCGGCATTTCGATGATACAGCTTCCGCATTTTCCGTCCTCCATTACTATAAATTTGACGTTGTCAGAGAGCCGTGACAGTTTCTCTGCCAGATGTCCATCTGCCTGAACCATGGTCTCATAGTCTTCTTTTTCCATATAGATCTTGACCCAGTCCATTTTCTGCAGTTTTTCTGTTTCAGCTTCTATCATCCTGCTTATAACAGAACCGCTGGATCTCAGGCTGATATGGATCACTTTTTCAGCCACTGCCACAGCAATATCTTTTAATTCTTCCAGATATTCTCTGAGGCATTTTTCTTTTTCTTTGTTGATCTCTATTAAGGCTTTTTCCAGGCTTTCTTTAAAAAACCGCTGATTTTCACGATGTTTCGCCTCATTTTCCTCTTCTGCCCTAATCAGTCCCTCTTCATAGCCTTTTTGTCTGCCTTCTTCAAATCCTTTCATCTGGGCTTCCTCAGAGATCTGTTCTGCCTTTTCGTTTGCTTCCTGTTCAATGGCTGCCGCTTCTTTCCGGGCTTCTTCTAATATTTTTTCTTTTTCCCTAAGCACCAGCTCTATTTGTTCCTGACTGCATTCCAGACCATTGCATGTATCATTGCCCGCATTTAAAGAAGCTTCCGTTTCTTTTTTATTCTGCTTTTCTGTTTCTGGTTTCTGTGCATCCGGTGCCGTAAATACCTGTAAGGGAAGCTTCCGGACTCTGGCTTTATTTTCAAAGCCTGTATCCTGATCAGACAACAATGTTATCGTCATCTCCTCCCTTATTGATTATTACTTCTCCTGCATCTTCCAGTTTACGGATCAGATTAACAATACGCTGCTGTGCCTCTTCCACTTCCTTAAGCCTTACATTGGTAGTGATCTCCAGGTCTCCCTTGACTGTTTCTGCCATACGCTTGGACATATTTGCAAAGAATACGTTCTTCATATCCTCTGATGCAGTCTTTAATGCATATACAATATCCTTGGAATCGCAATCCCTGATAAAACGCTGTACAGATCTTGGATCCATATCGATGATATTCTCGAACATGAACATCTTGTCCCTGATGCTTTTTGACAGTTCCGGATTATCTTTATCCATTTCATCAAAGATCTGTTTCTCGTTTCCTCGGTCAACATGGTTCATCACATCTGCCACATAATCAATACCGCCCAGGTTCATATTATCCTCACTGGTAATGATCGTAGCGAATTTCCTCTTCATTTCCTCTTCCACAATAGCTATTGCCTCAGGAGATACACGGCTCATATTTGCCATGCCTTCCAGTACCGGTATCCTTTTTTCATTTGGAAGCTGTTCCAGTATCTGGGCCGCCTGCTGAGGATCCATATAAGCCATGATCAGAGCGATCACCTGGGGCCGCTCATGCTGGAGCAGGGCAAGAAGGGATTTGGGATCTCCCTTTGTAAAAAAGTTAAATGGCTTGGACTGGAGAGTCTTGGATACTTTTTCCAGAAGATTTCTGGCTGTGGTTTCTCCAAAAGCTTTTTCCAGTACACTTCTGGCATAATCCAGACCTCCATCTGTCATCATCTTGTGGGTAAGGCACATTTTATAAAACTCATCTAATGCATTCTCCACCTGGGCATTATTTGTTTTTCCAAGCTTTGCTACCTCATAAGTCAGGTCTTCGATTTCCTGTTCACTGAGATATTTATAAATCTGGGAAGCGCGGTCTGCTCCTAAAGACACAACTACCACTGCTGCTTTCGCCCGCGCATCCATTTTATCCAGTTCGGATCCCCCGGTAATATCTGTTATCTTACTTCCCTCTATTTCTGCCATCGTTTCCTCCACCAGTAAGCAGCCAATTCTGGATCAGTTTTGCTGCGATCTGCGGATTTTCATCCACAAAGGAACCGATCTCCTGTTTTAATTTCAGACTGTGCTGCATTTTCAGATTTAAAATTTCTTCATTTTTCTTAAGTTCATCGTCCTGTCCCTGAAGCGCCGACTGTTCCTCTTCAGTTAACAAGGATATATTCCCATCATTTTTAGTTTTATTGTCGGCGGCAATGGCATTTTGAGAATTTTCAGTAATCGCACCTCCATCCGGTATCTGTTCCAACAGTGCCTGTCTTTCTTCTTCTGACGCTTTCAAATGCTGCCTGCTGAGTATCAGCAAAGCAATCAGCAATACAAGAAGCAGCCCACCTGCCCCTATGGCGATCAAAAGAGGCAATGGAAGCTTTGCTTTCTGTGCCGGTGCTGTTACCGGCACTGCATCTGTGTTTTTACTGGCTGCTGAAAGGGCTCTTATAACCGTGATCTTTGAAGGAGCGTCCTCCTGGGTAATACCTGCTGAATTAGCTACAAGACTGACCAGATCTGCGTCTGCAATAGATGTATCATCTGTATCAATAGTAACGCCTACTGTTGTATTTTCCAGAACACCAGGATCGATCTGACGCTGTTCTTTTGTGGAATTATACAGCCACTCTCTTATTGCGCTGTTGTTGGAATATGTATCTGAACCTGCCTGTGTGCCTGTCTGGCCCGTATAACGGGGTGTATCTGCATTAGCATCTGCGCCTGCTACGCCTCCATTTCCCGAAGACGTACTTCCCGTATTCTCCCCTGCTGTTTCTTCTTTTTCCAGCAGTCCTGTTTTATCATTCTGGTCAACCTTATCCGGAGTGGTATACTGGACTGTTTCCTGGATCAGCTTCTGCATATTCAGTGTGCCTTTTACAGAAACTGCAACTTTTCCCTGTCCATACATTAATTCCAGGACCCGGCGCACATTTCCTGCTATACTTTTTTCTACCTGACTGGTAAGCTCTGCTACATCTTTTCCTGTACCGGCAGTATTACCTGCCTCATCTTCACCGCCGACTTCCATCATGGTAGCAGCATCAAATACAGAAACATTGGTAAAATTCATTCCCTTTACAGCTCTTGCGATCAGGTTCTTGATAGCAGCTGCCTTTGTATCTGTCAGATCCTGTCCGGGATCCATTGTCACCACAACAGAGGCTGATGCATCTGTCTGCTGTGTATCATCCAGTGCATATTTCTGGGTTCCGCCTTCTGCTATGGTCACTTTTGCATCACGTACCCCTTCAAATAATCCGATCTGGGCACCAAGACGATCCTGAAGTTCATACAATGTATATTTTTCCTTATCCTTTTCAGTGCTCATGATTCCCGCATTATTACGGTACATATCATAAGTAAAGCCGCTTTTAGGATATCCTTTGCTTAGCAATTCAGCCCTGGTCTTATCTACTGTATCTGACATTACCTGGACAGAGCCGTTTTTGTCATTGTATCTGTAATCAACACCTTCATCCTGAAGAAGACTTACAACTGCCTGGGCATCATCCGAGCTCATTCCTGTAAACAAGGTACTGTATCCTTTTTTCGTGCCTATATTCAGGACCAGAAGTCCGGCTGCCGCCAGGATAATCGTCCCCGCTGCAATGACTGCGATCATTTTTTTTGTTTTCCCTGGCATCTTCTGCCATGCTTCTTTTAGATTCTGCACTGTTCCATTCATCCTTTGCATTTCCATATATAGCAAATATTAAAAATCTACTGTTCCATTCCATGGCCAGCAGTATTAAACACTCATCTTTAAAATTTCGTTATACGCTTCCATTGCTTTATTTCTAAGAGAGATCATAACTTCCAGGCTCAGTTCTGCTTTTGCCTGGGCGATTGGAAGACTGTGGGCATCTTCTAACTGCCCCGTTGCCAGAAGATACTGTTTCTGTTCTACATCCTTCTGTGTGTCATAAACATTTTGCACTGTATCTTCAAGCACTGACTGGAACACAGATTTTGTGCCATTTTCTGTTCCTGTTATTTTTTTATCATTCTTTTCAACAGCATCCCACCCTTTCATAGGGGTAATAAACCCATTCACCTGTTCAATCATTTTATATTTTCTCCTTAACTGTATAATTTGTATGATTTAAAAGTTTTTAGCTGCGCTGCGCAGACGTGAAAGGTCGCTACTTACAGAACTGATCATAAACTGGTATTCATAAGCTGTTCTTGCCAATTCAACCTGTTCCTGATCCATATCCACATTATTCTCATCCAGTCTGGTTGATTCATTTAAGGTTGTATGGACAGACGGTCTCATATTTTCAATCCCTCTTGCCACATTTTTCATAGAAGCCTTCTTCACAGTAAGAGCAGACCGGATCTTCTGTGCCAGTTCATTCTCAAAGGTCATATATTGTGACTTAAAACCTGGCGTATCAACATTTGCAATGTTGTTCATAGTCAGGTTCTGTCTCATCCATAAGCTGTCCAGGGTTTTTTCTCCAAGTAATAATCCATTCCCATACAAGTCCATCATAAATGTTCATCCTCCTGTGTGGCCGATATAATTTTCTTCAAAAAATACATACCGTTAATATCCCTTGATGGAAGGGGTTACAATTTTCGTATTTTTATCATTATCTATACACTCTATATAATATATAATTCTTATGTTTTTTTCAAGTCTTATGTTTTTAGCTGCCGCCTTTTTTGTATTGGTAATTTGTCACAAAGTTTTATAGCAATTTGCATTGTCTTTTTATTATATCTATTTATTTTTTTATTTTGCCCATACAATTGTGATTTTGCATAACTCCACCGTTATTTTGCACGTTTTAGATGTTATATTTTGTCAATAAATATACTTTGTTAAGTTTTTTAATTTTGCTACTATAAATGAGCAAATTTGAAAAATGGAATTTATCAAAAAGCACTTTTGCATATTGCCGAATATCGATGTGCAAAATTTGCATGCTCCGCTTTCATCATATGCAAAAAGAGGACAGCCACCCATCCTCTTTTCGCCAAGTCTATCTATTTCCTATCCTTAGAAATTCCCCGGCAGGATCTCCTTACCCGCAAGAACCTCCTCATAATCCTTCAGGTTTCTCTGCAGCAGCTCCGGCGTATTCAGACCATACGGGCACTTGCTCATGCAGTGGCCGCAGTGGATGCAGTCCTTGATCTTCATCATCTTCGCCTGTACCTCCGGTGTGAGCTGGAGGTGGGACGGGGATCTTCTGAGAAGCAGGGACATTCTCGCGCAGGTGTTGATCTCGATCCCGGCCGGACATGGCATACAGTAGCCGCAGGCACGGCAGAAGCTTCCGAATAACTGTTTTCTGTCATTCTCGATCAGGGTGCGGATCTCGTCGTCCATCACCGGCGGATTGTCGATATAGCTTAAAAATTCGTCAAGCTCATGTTCCTTCTGGACACCCCAGATCGGAAGTACGCTGTCGTACTGTGCCTGAAACGCGTAAGCGGCTCTTGAATTGTTGATCAGGCCGCCGGACAATGCCTTCATGGCAATAAAGCCCATATCTGCCTTTTTGCACTTTTCCACAAGCTCCAGATCCTTCTCGCTGCAGAGATAGCAGAACGGGAACTGTAACGTCGCGTACAGACCGGAATCCACCGCCTCGTTTGCAACCGCAAGGCGATGATTCGTGATGCTGATGAACCGGATCTTTCCCTGTTCCCTTGCCTTTAAAGCAGCGTCATAGAGGCCGGATTCATCGCCCGGCTTCGGACAGACTGCCGGGTTGTGGAACTGGTATACATCGATACAGTCCGTCTTTAAAAGACGAAGGCTGGTCTCGAGATCCTTCCAGAAGCCTTCTGCCGTCGTTGCCGCTGTCTTTGTCGCCAGATAGATATGGTTTCTGACATCACTTAAGGCATATCCGATCTTTTCCTCACTGTCAGAGTATGCTCTCGCCGTATCGAAATATGTAATTCCGCCGTCATATGCCTTTCTCAAAAGCTTTGCGGCCTCTTCCTTCGTGATTCTCTGGATCGGAAGCGCGCCGAATCCATTCTTGTTCACCGTGATCCCGGTCTTTCCAAGTGTAACTGTTGTCATGAAGACTCTCCTTTCTTCCTATCCGTTTGCCCGTAACCTTTTCCCATATCTGTGACCTTAAGCTACGGGCATACCAAAGCTACTGTTTTCCGGCGTCCAGCATCTCCTTCAGCGCTTCATCCCCGTCATCGATCCACGCGTCCTCTTCGTCCGCGTTGAGACCGAGGAATTTCGCCAGCGTTCTCTCGTCATCGCTGTTGTTCCACTCATCCACATAGTCATCGATGGCTTCAAATTCAATTTCTCCTGCCTGGTACTTTTCTTTGAATGTCATTTTCCTGCTCCTTCAGATTCTTGAGAATCGTGATCTCCTGATTGTCGATGTGTTCCCGCACAGCCATCTTCGCCTCCTGGATATGGCGCAGCGTCAGTGCCTTTAAAATATGTTCATGCTCCACCATAAGGATCTGGCGCTTGTCCGCGTCCTTAATGTATTCCAGGCGGTAGCGGTACATCTGCTCTCTTAAATTGTTTAAGATCTGGACCAGCTTCTGGTTCTTCGTGCTGTTGTAGATGATCTCATGGAACTGCTCGTCAGTCTGGGCGATCTGCATCGCGTCCCCGTTCCCGATGGCTGCCTTGAAATCAACTTCCGCTTTATTTAATGATTCCAGCTCTTCCGCGGTGATTCTCTGGCATGCAAGGTCGATGGCAAGCTCCTCTAAGGAACGGCGCACCTCCAGAACATCCCGCAGGTTGCTCTCAGAGATCTTCGCAACCTCCGCGCCCTTTCTCGGTATCATGAGGACCAGGCCCTCGAGCTCCAGTTTACGGATCGCCTCACGGATCGGGGTACGGCTCACGCCAAGCCGCTCCGCAAGCTGGATCTCCATCAGGCGTTCGCCCGGCTCCAGCTCTCCTTTTAAAATTGCCTGGCGCAGGGTCTTGAACACAACATCCCGTAATGGCAGATATTCATCCATATTTACTTCAAAATGATTCGTCATCGTGTCTCTCTCCTCTATCTGGCTTTCTTCCGGTTGTAGAATTCAGTCAGGTACACCTGACGGGTCAGACGTCCGCCGTCCGCTTCCCTGAGGGCCTGACAGGCCTTTTCTGCCAGTTCCCTATCCTTGTATATACCGAATACCGTCGGCCCGCTGCCGCTCATCAGGGAGCCGCAGGCGCCGTTCTCCATCATTATTTCCTTGATTTCCGCGATCTCCGGATGATCCGGGACCGTCACGGTCTCCAGGACATTTCCAAGACGTTCGATCACACCGTCCAGGTCACCATTTTTGATCGCCGCCATCATGCCGTCGATATCCGGGTGTTCCTCCGGTGCAAGCTCATTCACGCGCAGTTTTCCGTATACCGCTTTCGTTGACACGGAGATCTGCGGCTTCGCGATCACGAGATGGCACTGCGGAGGCACCGGGAGCTCTGTCAGGATCTCACCGATTCCTTCCGACAGGGCCGTTCCACGCATGATACAGTACGGAACATCCGCGCCGAGCTTTACACCCCGCTCCATAAGCTCTTTTTTCGTGAATCCAAGATCAAACATCCGGTTCACACCGACTAAAACGGCTGCCGCATCGGTACTGCCTCCGGCCATGCCGGCCGCAACAGGAATATATTTGCGGATCTTTATAGTCACGCCGTCCTTGATCCCCTTTTCATCGAGAAGCAGCTTCGCCGCGCGCCACGCAAGGTTTCCCTCCCCGTCCGGAACGAACGGGAGATTCGTCTCCGTCCTGATCACGCCGTCTTCGGTCCGGTCCATCTCGATCCGGTCGTACAGGTTCACGGTCTGCATGATCATGCGGACCTCGTGGTACCCATCCTCTCTCTTCCGGACCACATCCAGGCCAAGGTTGATCTTGGCATACGCTTTGAGGTCTAAATGGTCTTTCATGTTATCACCTTCTATATTTTCTACACGCGAGTCCTACCATCGGAATGCTTCGCATTCCCAGGAACAAATTTAAAGCTTCTCCTGCAGGCAGGCTTGAGCCGAACCTTTAAGCTTGTTACCCTGGTATCATCAAATTGTATTTGTGTTGTTTGTATACAATGTTTAATATACATGATTGATACACCATTTGACAAGAGAAATCTTGCGGAATTAATGACTTTTTTCCTCAATAAACCTTTATTCCGTCCGCACGAATCCCAGGCTTTCCGCGACCTTCTTTGACACGATGTTTTCCTTCCCGATCCTGACGATAAACTGGACAGTTCCAAACTCTTCCTCAGCGTATTCGATCGCCGCCCGGCATGCCTCTTTCGCGTATCCTTTTCTCCGGTATTCCGGGAAAATATGGTAGCCCAGCTCCAGCGTGTCATCCAGGATATTCTCATCATCCAGGGACAGGACATAATAATCCACATCCCCGATGCCGTCATCCTGCGGGATCCGGAACCCCACAACACCGGTGAGATTTCCGCTCTTCTTTTCCTCGACCGCCCAGAATCCAAACTCAAACACCTCATAATGGTGCTTTGTGTAACCGGCTACCTTCTCCACCGTATCCAGGTCGGCATCCACATGGTTCTCCACGATCTCCTCATAATCGCCTTCCGCGATCTCCCGGATCTTAAGCCGCTCCGTCTCGCAGATCGCCCACGGCAGCCCAAGATGCCTTCTCGCGATCCGCCCCAAAAACTCTTCGTCCGCATCCTCCACATCCGCGATCAATGTGTCCGCCGCGCACCACTCATTCCCCTGTGTGTCTTCTCTCCATAAGCCAACAATGGCCCTCCCGGCAGCCTTTGCCGCCAGGAGAGCCTCGTTTTCATCGGAGAGCAGGACAGGAATTTTCTCACCGTCTACAACTGCATAACGGGTCTCCTGCATAGCACGTCTCCTTTTTTATATTTGCGGCAGTTGTTCCTGCTCCGCCTGCACACCTGCCGAATCTCCTCCGGCAGCTTCTTCCGAATGCATGACAGCTCAAAAACAGTACTTTTCCATGTCTGGAATCCAACTGCCATTTTTATCGGCACTTCTCCGGTTCCGGATACTCTACGCCGAAGGTCTCTGCTGTGATAGATTTGATCTTCTGCTCCTTCATCGGACGGTCGCTGTAATCGGTGCGGACCTCAGCGATCTTGTTGACGATGTCCATACCGTCGATGACCTGACCAAACGCTGCGTACTCACCATTTAAGTATGGAGCGTCCTTGTGCATGATGAAGAACTGGGAGCCTGCGGAGTTCGGGTTCATCGCGCGGGCCATGGAGAGAACGCCCTCGGTATGCGCCAGATCGTTCTGGAAGCCGTTGTGGGAGAACTCGCCCTTGATGCAGTATCCCGGGCCGCCCATTCCGTTGCCGTCCGGGCATCCGCCCTGGATCATGAATCCCTTGATCACGCGGTGGAAGATCAGTCCGTTATAGAATCCCTTATTTACAAGACTTAAAAAGTTGTTTACCGTATTCGGAGCAACGTCCGGGTAAAGCTCAGCTTTGATGATATCGCCGTTTGTCATTTCGATGGTAATGACCGGATTTTTCTTTTCTGCCATTGTCTTTCTCCTTTTTAACTGTGGGCTTTTACCGCCTGAACAGTAATTTACATGACTGCCAGGATACTGGACAGCCACTTGATCGTACCCTATATTATACAGGGCATGGTCCTGGATGTCCACTGTTTTCCGGTCCATGCCCTGTGAATTACCTAGTCTCCCATGGAGAACACGATCTTAATATTCGCGCTGACTTCCATCTCTCCCGGCATCACGTTCATATCTGCCGCGGTGTCCTCTGCCCCGGCTGCCTCCATTACAGCGCTTTCCTTTTTCAGGTTCACGCCGCCGTCCACATATCTGCCGTACTGGCTGTCCGAATACTCTTCAATACTCACCACATATCCGAGTGTCCGTCCGCTGGCCTCCGCAAGTGCCTCCGCCTTCGTCCGGGCAAGATCAACTGCTTTCTTTAACGCCTCCGCATACGCGTCATCATATCCGCTGGAATAGTAAGACACGGAATAGATCTCATTCGCCCCGTTTCCGACACCGTTGGAGAGCAGCGTGCCGACCTGGTCCACCGCAACATCGGAGACGGTCACCTCGGTCTGCATCTCGTATCCAATGAGCTTCCTCGTGTTGCTGCTCCAGTCATACCGCGGGTTCAGGTAATATCCGGAGGTCGTGATGGACTTTTCATCGATCCCCTGTCCTTTCAGGTATTCGGTCAGGGAATTTAAGCTCTCCGTATTCTTCTGCTGGCACTCATCTGCAGCCTTCGCCTCAGATCTCACCGCAAACACGATCTTCGCCATATCCGGCACGATCTTCACCGTCTCGCTGCTGTCCATGGTGATCTTTCCGTCCGAGCTGTCTCCCACATTTTCGACCTTCACGGTATCCGGCACAGACACCGTCGTGCTGCATCCCGCAAGAGAAACTGCCATTATCATCGCCAAACCTGCCGCCGCCAATGTTCTTTTCTTCATACTGGATTCCTCCTTATCCCTGAATGGTATGGTTTCACACTCCAAAACATGCCTGCAGATATGCGTATTTCCTGCGTTGACTGTGAACCATACGAAAACACGTCTTTTATATTAAGGAGTATAACAGAAAAACATTGCAGCGTTTTATCTTTTCTCTTACTTTTTTAGGACATTTTCCTGTAGAAAAAATGGCATCCGATAAGCGATCTTTCCTTCTGTTCTATTGAAGCGATATCCGCATACTGCTGGTCGATTTCATTACTCTTTTAAGATTGGTCTTCTATCAATGCATGTAAAATCTCCGGCAGCTCCACAAGCAGGCTCTTCCTGTTCACCCGCTCTGTTCTCCTGTGGATGTCTTTTCCCCATGGGCCCATGAGAACGGCTGGGATATTCAGCTTTCCGATCTCTTCAAAGTCTACCTGGTAGCCGCCGCCCCAGAGCGGAGTCTCGGCGGCGTAGCCGGAAAAGTCCATATCCCCGCAGGTGCCGCAGTAGCTGAGGTCGGAGATTCCTGTAAAGTAGTGGACTTTCTTCACCATGCATCCGGCTGCCTCAGACGCTTTCTTGATCTTTCTGAACTGCCAGCTTCCGGCGCCCTCTTTTCCGGTCATCTGATCGCTGTGGTATGCCGGGTAGAGCGGCGGGGCGAAGCTGATGACCATCACCGGCTCTGTGAGTCCGGACCAGTCCAGGACCTCCGTCATCATGTCGATAGTCGCCTGGGGGTAATTTGTCTCTCCGCTGCGGATCCGCGCTTCTGTGCGGACCTTCAATTCCGCCATAAAGCATTCAAAACCATCCGCATCCTTTTCGCTGCATTGTCCGGAGAGTTCCGCGAAAGAGAGCACTGTAAATTTCTGCCGCGCTTCGTTCTTTTCTGCATCTTCTTCACTGTCGCTGTCCGCATATTTTTCCGATGCCGGGTCTGCAGTATCTGTACTTCCATCAGCTTCCGCCTGAAGTTCTGCGGTTTTTACACATTGCTTCCTGTCCCTTCTCGTCCCGGCCCATGGGTTC
Organism: Clostridium sp. AM34-11AC; assembly: GCF_003435375.1. Taxonomy (GTDB): domain Bacteria; phylum Bacillota; class Clostridia; order Lachnospirales; family Lachnospiraceae; genus Pilosibacter; species Pilosibacter fragilis. The sequence goes on from NZ_QWGL01000001.1 coordinate 282,215, forward strand.
CAGATCGATCAGAAGGTCGTAGGAAAGCTTTTCCCGCTCCCGAAGATCCGCAAGAAATCCAGCTGCGCCGCGCATGCCGACGGAATAAGACTCCTCATCCGGAACCGACAAAAACAGTACATTTCCATCCATCCTGCATGTCCCGTCAGAATGATCGTCCGTCCGGATTTCCTATTTCCGCGCACCAGCCCGTAAACCAACGGACGCTTTCTCGCGTCCCCAGGGATCTCCACCGTACCGAAGTTTTCCGGGTATGCCCGAAAATACGGCTGCTCCGCAAGGATCTCCCTAATTGCCTCCGCCGTCTTCCGCTCTTCATCCGTATCCGAAATCCCAGGAACCGATACGAGTCTCTTTAAATATTCATAAACTTTCTCTTCCATCCGGCATCTCTCCTTATATACATGAAAAAAAGCACCCCGCCGAGTGCTTTTCTTCAACAAAATAATTATTTGAAAAAGGGAGGAGAGCTGATAATCACTTATCAGCTCGAGTATTATGAAAAAAATCTTATAAGCAGCATCTATATCAGATGTCTTTCTGTTTATGGTTATATGATATCCATAAAACATGAAGAAATCGTGTGAATTGTGTAAAAGAATTTTGAAGACTTTTTGAACAAGATATGAACACGAAAAAGGGCAATTTTGTACCGCCGTAAGACGTATCGCACACCCCTCTCCGGCGTGAGGCAGCAGCTATGGATCCCGCTTTTCCCCCGGCGCATAGATCTCCCCCGCCAGCAGCACCAGCGCCGCCAGGTTCGGCACCGCCATCAGTCCATTAAAGATGTCCGAGACCTCCCACACCGTCTCCATCGCCCCGAGACACCCGAGAAACGCCGCCAGAAGATATCCCACCGCATAGACTGCCGGGATCTTTCCCGAGATCTTCCCGCCAAGATACTCCGCCGCCTGCCGCCCCATATAGTACCATGCGATGATCGTGGAGAACGCGAACAGCACCACGCAGACCGCCACCGCATACCCGCCGGGACTCCCAAGCGCTGTAAAAAAGCAGAGACTTGTGAGCGATGCTCCGTTCTCCGCCCCGAACTCTGAGGCCGTCCCGCTGCCCGCCACGCAGAGGATCACAAGCGCTGTCAGCGTACAGCTCACGATGGTATCAAAAAATACCTCAAAGATCGCCCACTGCCCCTGAAGCTCCTCCGATGCCATCTCCGCGCTCCCGTTTAACACTGCAAGACTCCCGAGCCCCGCCTCATTGGAAAAGACACCTCTGGCGATCCCATAGCTGACGCATCGGGAGATCCCGTAACCCGCGACTCCGCCAACAGCGCTGCGGAAGGAAAATGCATCCACCAGAATTCCCAGGATCACTCCCGGCACATTCCCGGCATACAGAATGATCACTGCCAGCGCTGCTGCCGTATAAAGCCCCGCAGACAATGGAACAAGCCGCTCCGCCGCGAGAAAGATCCGCCGTCCGCCGCCTGCCAGCACGATACCCGCAAGGACCACAAGGATCATCCCCACTGCAGCCTCTGGGATTCCGTACACATAGGACACCGTCTCCGAGATCGCGTTTGCCTGCACCATGCTTCCCATGCCGAAAGCCGCCGGAATACAGAAAAATCCGTAGAGGACTGCCGCCCTGGGACAGCCCAGCCGCTTTTCGAGATACATCATCGGTCCCGCCATCCATCCGCCGTCCTGTCCTTTTTCCCGGTACCGGATCCCGAGAACTGTCTCCCCGTAAGCCGTCGCCATTCCGAGGAAGGCGGACACCCACATCCAGAACACCGCACCTGGTCCTCCGGCGATCACAGCCGCCGCCACCCCCGTGATATTCCCGGTTCCTATGGTTGCCGCCAGCGCCGTACATGCCGACCGGAAGGATCCCTGATGACTCTTCCTGTCCCTGAGAAGGTTCCCGATCGTCGCGTTCCACCAGCATGGGATCTTCCTGAGCTGAAAGAACCGGATCCGCACACTGTATACGGTCCCCACCATCAAAAACAGTACCGGTGTCCATGGTCCCCAGACAATATCATGGATCTCCCCAATCATATTCATTCCATATCACGCCCTGCAGCCTGACGGCCTCATTTTCTATCCCGCCGCGCATTACCGCCGCCCGCCGCGTTTTTACCTTTTCTATTTCTTACTACGTTTTATTCCCATTTCCACACATCTATGCTATAATAAACACTGTGTCTGCCCATGGCAGCTTTTATTTGCACAAGCAGAAAGCCAAAGTCCGCGCCGGAGCAGGACCTTGGCATTTTCTTTCAAAGGAGATGATTCTTGTGCCCGGATTTACGACTCACTACCTGTTCGGTGTAAAGGCCTACAATGACCTTCCGAACAACTACCTGAAACATGTGATATCCAAATACCGCTGGCTCTACCAGCTTGGTCTCCAGGGACCTGATATCTTCTTTTATAATATCCCGATCCTCCGTCACAGGGACTACCGCAACGTCGGCTCCCATATGCATGAGTATCAGGTAAACGACTTTTTTAAGAACAGCCTCCTAGAGCTCACCGAGATCCACTCGAGACAGCAGAAAGAGGAGGCGGCGGCATTCCTCGCAGGATTCATGTGCCACTATATCTCTGATTCGATCTGCCACCCCTTCGTCTACGGGCGGATCAAGTACCGCACCGATAAGAAAAAGACCGAGTGTCATGGACTCCATGCCGCCCTGGAAAACGATATCGACGCGATCCTGCTCTGGAAGTTCAAGCACAAAAAGCCGTCCGAATTCAACCAGACCGCTTCCCTCTGTTTAAACGCCCAGGAGAGCCAGTTTATCTCCAGATATCTCAGCCGGTGCATCAACCGCACCTACTACCAGATCACAGAGAAAAACAACTTCCAGGTCACAGACGGAATGGTTGCCCGCTCGATCTTCGCGATCCGTTTCGGAAGCCGGATCCTGTCCGATCCCGAGGGACATAAGACCCATGTGATCGGTTCTCTGGAATCAATCTTCCTCAAGCATCCGATCGCTTCTAAAAAGCTTGTGACGGATAAGCTTTCCGCCCAGGTCCGCGATATCCTGAACCTGGACCATGAGGTCTGGACGAATCCATGGGATAATTCCATCGCCTCGACGACGTCATTCCCAGATCTGTACCATCAGACCTTGAAGAAATGCAATGCAGTCTACTATTACCTTAATGCGTTCCTGATCGCGAATGTCCCATCCGGGCCGCCGGATATGTCCGCGCTGTTGGCAGAGCTTGGAAACTATTCCTACCACAGCGGGCTTGATGTGGGATGACCTGCATCATCTGATGCCAGACACGGATCCCGGGAGGCTTCGCTTTCCGGGGCATATCGCTTAAAACGGATGATTTCTGCCCTGTGCTGCAGAATTATCATATACTATCATAGCTGTTTCACTTTTTAAACAGCTGCCATCTATCAACTTCCGCTCTGTCTGTATGAGAGACAGCCGGATCCATTCCGTCAGATTTCACTACGGGGACAGGCAGACGGCAGAAATGGAAAAGGAGAATTACATTATGAAACCATTGATCTTACTGACCGGAGGAACCGGCGCAGCAGCCAACGGAACACCGACATGGGCATTAAACCAGAACTATGCTGAGAATATCCGCCGCGCAGGCGGCATCCCGATCCTTGCAGTCAACAACGACTGTGCTGAGGAGTACGCGGATCTCGCTGACGGACTTCTCTTAAGCGGCGGTAAAGACGTTGAACCAAAGCTCTACGGTCAGGAAAAGATGTTTGACTTCGTCATCACAGACCCACAGCGCGACGATCTGGAATACAAGATCATCAAGGCCTTCGTTGACCGCAGGAAACCGATCTGGGGCATCTGCCGCGGAATCCAGATCTTAAACGTATACTTCGGCGGTACTCTCACCCAGGATATCCCGACACAGCTCGGCGGTGATCACTCCAAGGGTGTCTGCCATCAGGTGACGCTCAAGAAAGATTCCATCTTAGGAAACCTTTACGGCGAGTCCATGGAAGTAAACAGCTACCACCACCAGGCCCTCGACAAGCTCGGCGAAGGTCTCCAGGCCATCGCATGGGGCGAGTCCAACGGACACACTTTCACAGAGGCTGTGCAGCACGAGACTCTTCCGATCTGGTCCGTACAGTGGCACCCGGAGCGCATGACCGGCCCGGTTACAAACCCGAAGGAATGTGCCGACTCTCTTCCGATGTTTGAGTACTTCGTGAAGCAGTGTGCAAAATAAGCCGCGTCAATAAACGCAGGTCTGAAATTTAAAACTGAATCCATATATAAACGCCGCATTTATTCTGCCGTTAAGAATAGTGCGGCGTTTGTTACTGTTCAGCAGGTCTGTGCAGACCATAAGAAAATATGACAACAAAAAATGGCAGGACGCTTTCTGGATCACATTGAAAAGCATTCTGCCATTATATTGTCTTAATTATTTATTCTGTTAAAATTATTCCAACTAATTACTTGGAAGCCTTTGTCTCGTCAAGCTTCTTCGGTGAATCGTCTGCAACGTCCTCCGGACCTTCTGCAGCAGTCTCGTTGCTCTTGAGGTCGATCTTCTCTCCGGCCTTGTAGCTCTTATCTACAAGTGCCTTTCCTCCCTCAGTAACAACTTTTACATCAAGGGAGAACTGGTTCCAGAGTGTTCCGAAGGAATCAGTGCTGGAATTCTCAAGATCCATGCTCTGTGCAGCGATGATATCGTTGAACTGCTTAACCATTGTCACAGCATATTCCATAGCGTCATCGTTTGTTGTGTCGTTCTTTACTGTCCATGTGAGACCGATGTTTAATGCGGACTCATCATAAGTGAACTCCATCTTTACAGACTGCGGGAATGCAGATGTGTCGTTGAACAGTCCGTCGCACTCGCTCTGTGCCTGCTCCCAGTCGTACATCGTCGTCTCTACAGTCTCATCCTCTACAAGGAAGTTCTGGTCTCTCGGAAGTGTCTCGTCGTCATCCGTCTCCATTTTTGCCGGATCCACTTCTTCACTTCCGGATACCGGTGCATCTGTTGAAATGCTGCTCTTTGTACATCCGCCAAGGGCAAGAACTACTAAAGACAGCACAGCCATTCTCTTTAATAATTTCATGATAAAATTCCTCCTCTGAATTCAACGGATCTCCCATTATGCTAAATAGAATTTTCCGGGAAATCGGCATACTCACGTATTATATACGATTCCCTTTTATTTTTGAAGTCCTTTTCTCAAATTTACACAAATAATTCATGATTTTGTAATGTTTTTCCAGTGGTTCCGGTGGGAGTCCGCCGATCACAGCTGAAAAAGTTCCTGCCAGGATCATTTTCCATGCATAGAACCTACCGGACATCCTGTCCATCTGTATCTTTGCTTCGGTTTTTTTTGACATTAGCAGTATCTTTCACGATATACACCGGCCTGTCCTTGATCTCCGCAAACAGGATCGCGATATACTCGCCGATGATCCCCACGATCACAAACAACACGGAAAACATAAACGAGATCAGTACCACGATGGTCGCATAGCCGTTCGGCGCCCCATAGATTTTCCAGGTATAGACGGTATAGATCACCATGATCAGTCCGAAAAGCGCTGTGATCACACCGGAATAGATTCCAAGCTTTAACGGCAGATCAGAAAAGCACAGGATCGTGTTGATGGAAAATTTGAACAGACTCTTTAAGCTGTACTTGCTCTCCCCTGCAAAACGCGGTCTCGCCTCGTACTCGATGGTGGTCTTCTCAAAACCGATGCTCTGGACATAGCCCCGCAGGAAGCGGACCTTCTCCCGGTAGTTGTTCCTGAGAACCTCCGCCGCGTTTTTGCTCACCGCAAAAAAGTCCGAGGCGTTGGCCTCAAACTTCACATCGGAGAGATGGTTGATCAGCTTGTAGAATGCCGCGGATGTGACATTCTTCACCAGCCCCGCCGTCTTATTCCTCGTGCGGACCATGCTGATCACTTCATATCCCTCGTCAAATTTTTCCACGATCTCCGGCAGGCACTCCGGCGGATGCTGCAGGTCCGCGTCCATGCAGACGATACCGTCACCGCCCGCATAGTCCAGCCCTGCGATCATCGCCGCCTCATGCCCGAAGTTCCTGGAAAAATTGACGATCTTCACTTTTTCGTCCGACGCCGCGAACTCCTTTAGGATCGAAAGGGACTGATCCCTGCTGCCGTCATTCACGAACAGGAACTCATAGTCCCAGTTTCCCGGCAGCCTTTTCAGGATCTTCCCTGTCTCTGCATAGAATTCTCTTAGCGCCAGCTCCTCGTTGTATACCGATACAACGACCGAAAGCAGTTTAGTCATAAATTTTGATCTCCATATCGGAATGTTCCGGAATCTGTTTTTCCTCCGGCGGAAGCTTCATGTAGTCGCCGTAAAGCTGCGTCAGAAGCTCATCCCAGCCGGCCGGAGCGTAGAACCTTGTGTCCTCAAAAGGCATCTCAACGACCTCATCGTCCCACTCTCTCTTCATCTCCACATAGAACCAGTTCGGCGCGTAACCCGTGTAGAAATATAACGGGCGCTCTTTCCTGCTGTCCATATGGCACAGGGCATTCCACAGCTTCCAGATCACCGGGAATGGGATCAGCTTTCCGATGGTCGCGAGAACTGCCACAAAAAGCTTCATAACGCCCTTGTAATCGCTGTAATCGATCTCATACCGGTGTCCCAGGGCAAATCCGTAGAGAACGCAGTGGGAGAGCTTTGTGAGCTTCTTCGCGAGCTTTCCCTCCGGAAGTCCGTCTACGATGAATAGGTCCACGTTCAGGCGGCTGATCTTATCGTCATAGAACTCCATCTTTCCGGAGTCCTCGAACTTCTGGCTTTTATTGTAGGTCACACGGGAGATAAAGTCGTAGAACGCCTTTCCGCCATGGTACTCGTTCGGCTCCACAAAGGACATGTCCTCCGGCAGCTCCCGTCTTACGACCTTCGCGAACATCTCGTAGTTCTTTCTCGTGAACATGACGTCCACATCGTCATCCCACGGGATGAAGCCGCCGTGGCGCACCGCGCCCAGAAGCGTGCCGGAATCCAGTGCGTACTTGATCTTGTACTTTCTACAGATCCGGTCGATCTCCTTTAAAAGCTTTAAGTTGACCTCATGGACTTTCGTCAGGTCAAAGGATTTTTCTCCGCTCACTGTAACAGCCCCTCTTTAATCACTTTTGCCATATAGTCGATCTTTTCGTCTGTCATTCCCGGATAAACGCCAACCCAGAAGGTGTCACTCATGATCCGGTCCGTATTTTCCAGGGTTCCTACTACGCGGTAGCCCTTTTTCTCTGCTCTCATCTCGTCGAAGCACGGATGCTTAATGAGGTTTCCGGCAAACAGCATTCTCGTCTGGATGCCTTTGCTCTCGATGTACTGGACGAGTTTATTTCTGTCAGTTCCCTCTTTACATGTGATCAGGAAGCCGAACCAGCTTGGTCTGGAATTCTCAGCCGGTACCGGAAGGATCAGACGGTCCTCTGTCTCAGCGAGAGCTGCTCTCAGGCGGTCGAAGTTGTGGCGTCTGCGCTCCACGAAGGTCGGGAATTTCTCGAGCTGGGCACATCCGATGGCTGCCTGGAGGTCTGTGGCTTTCAGGTTATATCCGAAATGGGAATATACATATTTGTGGTCATAGCCAAGCGGAAGCTCACCGTACTGTCTGTCAAAGCGGTGTCCGCAGAGGTTGTCATGTCCGGACGGGCAGACACAGTCACGGCCCCAGTCGCGGAAGGAACGGATGATCTTGTTTAACAGCGGATTGTCCGTGTAAACGGCTCCGCCCTCACCCATGGTCATGTGGTGCGGCGGATAGAAGCTGGATGTTCCGATATCGCCTACGGTTCCGGTGAATTTCTCCTCACCGTTGATGGTGTATCTGGAGCCTAACGCGTCGCAGTTGTCCTCAACGAGCCACAGGTTATGTTTCTCACAGAATTCCTTCACTGCCTTTAAATCGAACGGGTTTCCGAGTGTATGGGCGATCATGACTGCCTTTGTCTTATCGGAAAGTGCCGCCTCTAACTTCGTGACATCGATATTGTACTGCGGGATCGTCACGTCAACGAACACCGGGACAGCGCCATACTGGATCGCTGGAGTTACGGTGGTCGGGAAACCTGCCGCAACAGTGATGATCTCGTCCCCGCGCTTTACACGGCGCCCGCCGAGAAGCGGGGATGTAAGTGTCATGAATGCGATCAGATTTGCGGAGGAACCGGAGTTTACGAGGGCGCAGTAGCGCACACGAAGGTACTCCGCGAGTTTTTTCTCGAACTCATCCGTGTAACGTCCGGATGTAAGCCAGAACTCCAGGGAGCTGTCCACAAGGTTTACCATCTCCCTGCTGTCGTACACACGGGACGCGTACGGAATACGGTCTCCCTCATGGAATTCCTTTTTCTGGTTATGGAATTTATCGGCATATTCGGCTACGAGGTCAAGGATCTCTTTTCTTGCCTCCGCCTCTGTCTTGTTTTCAAACATAACTTTTTCCTTTCCTGATGATACAGCAGACCAATTTCTGAACTCGTTCCTGCTGTATACAATGTTTCATTTGCCGGGAAGTTTCTGCACGCACCTCCAGGTTTCCTGTCTTTTTCAAATAGTGGACGATTTTCTTCTGTTCTACTGGAACATCTCCTTGATCTGTCTGTCCATGACAGCCACAACATCGCCGTTCTTCTCATACTCCTGGCACCACTCAACGGTGAGTCCGATGGCTTCCTTCACGCCATAACGCGGATGCCATCCAAATGTGGTCTTCAACTTGGAGCAGTCGAGTTTTAAGAAGTTTGCCTCGTGAGGACCTCCGTCGCTCTTGTTTTCCCAGGAAAGTCCATTTCCCCAGGCGCTGCAGAACATGTCCACAAGCTCACCCGTGGTCACGCAGTCCTTGTCATCCGGTCCCACGTTGTAGTATCCGGCGTATTTTCCGTCCTCATACTGGGCCTTCGCAACCATGAGATATGCCGCTAACGGCTCCAGCACATGCTGGTACGGGCGGGTAGAATGCGGATTGCGGACAACGATCGGCTTTTTCGCCATCGCCGCGCGGACGCAGTCCGGAACGATACGGTCATTCGCGAAGTCGCCGCCGCCGATGACATTTCCCGCACGGCAGGTTGAGATCGCGCAGTGCCCGTCCGCAAAGAAGGACTTCCTGTAGCTGTGTGTCACAAGCTCGGAACATGATTTGCTGTTGGAATACGGATCATAGCCGTCCAGGCGGTCCACCTCGCGGTAGCCGTACTCCCACTCCCTGTTCTCGTAGACCTTATCCGTCGTCACGTTTAAGAAAGACTTCACGCACGGATTCAGGCGGACACACTCCAAAATATTGACGGTGCCAATGACGTTCGTCTCGTAGGTGTAGACCGGATCCTTATAGGAGTCCCGCACGATAGGCTGTGCCGCCAGATGTAAGACGATCTCCGGTTTTGTATCCTCGAATACCTGCTTTAAATGGGCGAGGTCCCTGATGTCACCGATGACAGAATTCATCTTACCCTCAAGACCTGCCATGTTGAACAGTGCCGGGTCTGTCGGCGGGTTTAAGGAATATCCTGTGACCTCCGCCCCCGCGTTTACAAGGATCCTGGAAAGCCAGGTTCCCTTAAAGCCGGTATGTCCGGTTACGAGGACCTTCTTTCCTTTATAAAAGCTAAATACTTCTTCCAAATTCATTTTCGTATCTCCATTTACGGATTTTTGCTCTCCGCGCAGCCGTTTTCTGCGATCCTCACAGCGGCTTCCGAAAAGCAGGCGTGTGAACCTATTCCCAGATCTTCCACGGCGCGTTTCCTGACTGCCACATCGCCTCTAACTGCTGTTTCTCGCGCTGGGTATCCATGCACTTCCAGAATCCCTCGTGGCGGTATGCCATGAGCTCGCCGTCCTTTGCGAGGTTTCTTAACGGTGCCTGCTCGAATACGGTGGAATCACCCTCAATGTAGTCGAATACGCCCGGATTTAATACCATGTAACCGCCGTTGATCAGGCTGCCGTCATCGTCATTCTTCTCGCGGAAGGAATTGATCTTTCCGTTATCCTCGAGGTCGAGGACACCGAAGCGCTGTCCGATATTGACTGCCGTGATGGTTGCGAGCTTTCCATGGCTTCTGTGGAACTCTTCCAGTGCCTTTAAGTCGATGTTTGCGAGACCGTCGCCGTAGGTCAGCATAAACGGCTCATTTCCCACATACTCTTTGATCCTCTTTACGCGTCCGCCGGTCATGGTGTTGAGTCCTGTGTCGATCAGAGTCACCTTCCACGGCTCCGCATAGTTGTTGTGGACCTTCATGCTGTTGTTCGCAAGATCGAAGGTCACATCAGATGTGTGAAGGAAGTAATCCGCAAAGAACTCCTTTACCACATACTGTTTGTATCCCAGACAGATAATAAATTCGTTATACCCGAACTGGGAATAATATTTCATGATATGCCACATGATCGGCTTCTCACCGATCTCGATCATCGGCTTTGGTTTTAAATGACTCTCCTCGCTGATCCTTGTTCCGAATCCTCCTGCCAGGATTACTACTTTCATAGGTTTACCTCCATATATTCCAACCGTTTTCTTTGAGGACCGTAAGTGCTTCCCGGCATCCCGGTTTGTGATACTCCAGCGCGTCCTCCAGTGTTTTGTCTGACTCGTTTTCAAAATTTAATAAGATCTGTTTTACTTCGTCCCGGTTATGTTCTTTCCGGTACTTTCCGAAGCAGAATTCCTCCGCCGTCGTCATCACGTTTCCGATGAGGAACATGGCGGCGAGGGCGATCGATAATCTCTTTACCAGCTTTGGCAAAGGATCCTTTTCAGTCCTGCTGATATGCTGTGCCCCTTTCGGCTCTGTGCCTCTGCTTTCCCTGCATTCTTCCTTTTTACAGAATCCGCACTTCGCAGCCAGAGCGAACGTAAGAAAGATTCCGATCACACCGATCTGATACTGCAGCGCATACCGGGAACTCATCCCATACTTGTCATTCGGCATAAAGATATACCGGCTCACAAGCACCATCAGGTGGTTCATACCACCGCCTGCCAGGAGCATCAGCGGCAGGATCGTCTGTTTCTCGATCCGGTAATAAAAATTCATCCACAGCGCAAAGAAATACGCAAACAGGACGATCACACCGACCGCGCACCAGACCTTCCCCGGAATCCCTGCAAAGCTCCTGTCAATCAATTCTACTCCAAAAACCATGGAAGAAAAAGACTTAAGAAGAAATTTAATAAAAAATTTCGGATCCTGTCGGAAAGCCGTAAAGAGCGGCACATTTACCGCCCCCGAATACTCGTAAACCGCCTGGGAGTTGCTCCAGAGGTAAATGAGAAACGGAATGACTGCCACTGCGATCAGGGCGATCACGCGGGCGGTTCCGATTCCGGCAAGATCATCTGAAATTACACCGATCACGCCAGCGTTTTCCCTGCCTTTGCCCGATACGTTTTTCCTATCCGTGCTGCTTAAATTCTGTCTGTCGGCCTTTGCCTGATATTTTCCAGATAAACTCTTTGCAATTACAATATCGCGCACGTAAATAAACAGGTACGCCATCACGATCGTTACCGTGTAGATCGCGCAGTACGGTCCCGCCGCCCCTATGGTGATCACAAACGGCAGTACAAAGAGAAGTACAAGCTCCGATTTCTTCGCGTTTCGGAATCCCTTTTCGTACACCTGATCCAGCAGGGCATAATTCCAGAAAAACAATCCGAATGCCAGGAAATGCGCCCATCCGGTTCCGTTGTACAGCATCTCCCACTTATTAAGGCTGAACATAACGATCATCATCGCCGCGTACCAGACCGGGCAGAGTTCCTTTTTCCTGCTGTACCGGCCGATGACCAGGGCGGAGAGTCCAAATCCGAGGATGCCCATGATCCGGTCCACAGTGACGCTGTATCCAAAGATCATGACATTCAGTCCGCGCTCTAAGAAGTTCACCGGAATTCTTGTGAGCAGATCCGCCACAAAAAACTTATCCGGGTTCCACACGTCCGGCAGATAGGAATTGATGAGCCGGATATAATCGGAATACACCATGTCAATGGCGGAGCGCCTGATATATGCCAGATAAAAAATCATCCCCAGAACTGGAAGTCCGATATAGACATAGCTTTTCTTATTCTTCATGATCTCCTCCGCCTGCTGCGGTTCTTCCTACGTTATTTCCTGCATGTTCCGCTGCCGGTCTTCTTTTCGGTCTGCGGCGGCGTCTCGCTGTCGGATCTGCTGCGCCTTCATTCTGTGTCTGCCTTGCTGCAATATTCCCCTGCGTCCGCTTTTCCGCTTCTCCACTCTTCCGCTTCAATTGCGGTGCTGTGTTCTTCTTTGACTTTTCTGACTTCACTGTCTCTTTCTTATCAGTTCCCGCTGTCCATCCGCCGGTTGGCTGACTGAGTGTCACGATCCTCATGGAAGTCTGGGGCTGTACCTGGCGCGGTTGGCGATCTGTCTCTTTCCCATGACACACAGTGCGTTTTTCTGTCGGCTTTACCGTTTTTTCTGTCGGCTCTGCTATTTTTTCTGTCGGCTTTGCTGCCTTACTCTGCGGTGCAGTCTCGCGAACCATTCCTGCTGCCTCAGCCTGCTCTCTGGCTGCTTTCGCGCGCTTTCTTCTCTGACGCCTCTTCGCGGAAGAACTCAGCTTCTCCGGCTGGGCATTCTCTGCGGTCTTCTCTACAATCTTTACTTCCCTGCTCTGCTGGGCTTTATTGACCGCTGTTTTTACTTCTCTCTTCTGCTGAGTTCTCTCCGACGTCTCATTCTTTCCAGCTGCCTTCCCATTGCTGCCGTTCTGCGGCTTTCTCAATGTCTGCTTATTCTCAGTGCTTTTCTGTTCCGCCGTTTTCTTTCCCTCGGTCTTCTGAACCACTCTCTGATTGCCGCTTACCTTTGCGTCCTGCCTCGCGTTCCCGCCACTGGTCTGCTTTCCGCCTTCACGCTTCCGGGCATGTCCCTGTCCGCTGTTCTTCGCCTGGCTTTTTCCTGCCTGACTCTGTCCTCCACTCTTTGACTGCCCCTGTCCGCGTCCTTTCATCTGTGCCACGGACGTCTTCTTCACGCTCGCCCCATGGCACCCCGTCTGGCTCTTTTTAACCGCCGGTCCTCTCTGTTTCCGCCGGTTTGCGTGGTGGTCAGCGACGATCCGCAGAACATCTTCCATATAATTGTACTGATTCCAGGCATCTTCCTTAGAAACATAGTTCTCATGAACCGCCTTGTTTCCGATCACGCGGATCTCGTTCAATTCCCACTTTCCGACCCGGTCCAGATACCCATTCTCGTCGAGCCACCATCCAAACTGCTGGAATGTCATGACTCTCTGACGCTTTCTCCCGTTCATCCGGTAAGTTTCGCGCTGTCCTCTTCCATCCGGACCGCTCTTGGCGTTCGCCATCGCCTGGGCAGAATTGTCGAGCTCGATCCCATTAAATTCCGCCACCAGCTTCAGAAACAGTTCCAGATTCTGGCGGCCCTTTACCATAGCCGCATTATACTCCCCGCGCCGCAGCCATTGCTTTTCCTTCTTGAGTTCCCGCTTTACGGGAGCAAGATGGGCAGTCATGTCCCTCTTCCTCAGGAAATACCCGAGTACAAGGAACAGGACCACAGCAACGGCAAAGCCCGCGCACATTGGAGCCCACTGCTGTCCATTCATTCTTCTGATTCTCCTTTTTTACTGTCGCAGCCTTCTCCTGCTGCCCTTTTGCAGAAAATTTCATTCCTGCGTTTTCCCGTTGGTCCGCAAAAATTTCTGCGGACCTGCCTCTTTTACTGGTCTACCACCTTCACGACCATCGCCAGATTTTCCTCCCCGCGGTGTTCCTTCGCCCCTTTCACATAGAAGTTGCAGGAAAATTCCACGGTAAATCTCTGATACGGCGCAGCCGGGATCTCGTAGTACATCGTGTTGTCCGTAAATACAAGATCAGCCATCTGCCGTCCGTTCACCTTGATCTTACAGGTCTCACCGCCTGTAAGCCTGCCCGGGTAGTAGCACTTTAAGGTCAGCTTGCTGCTCTCACCGTTTGTCAGAACGATCTTCGCGTGCTCATCGATCCATCCGTCCGAATAGCTGCCGAAAGGCGTGTCGAACCTCTGCCTCTTCACGATCTCCGTCACATCGTTGTATGCGTTGTGCTCCGGATCCTCACACAGGATCACCATGTCATCCGTGATCTCTTTGAGATCCATGTCACTGTCGATAAACTGGAGCTTCGGAACATTTGTTTTATCTTTTGCATATACTTTCAGGAATGTTTCAGCATTAAAATCACTGATCTCAAAATCCTTCCCGATGATGTAGATCTCCTTGTCGAAGATATCGTCCCCGTATGTTCCGTATGTCTTCTCCGCCAGGGAATTATACTGGCTCTGGGGCGCCCACAGATACAGGTTGTCCCAGTTGTCCCGGTAATATGTCTCCACCGGGAAGATCAGGCAGCCGTACAACAGCACCAGGATCCCCGCCTTCCCCATCACCCGTGACAGGTAGGCAAAGAACAGAAGCGCCGCCGCATAGGCCACATAGACCCAGCGCATCTCCACACGGATCGTCACGCTGGAGCTGCCGATGCAGAGTGTGATAAACACAAGGAACAGCACCGCGTTCTTTAAATGGCAGACGATCTCATCCCGCGCCCGGATCATACCGATCACAGCCGCCAGAACGCCGACACCCAGAATTGCCTCCGCCGCCAGGATTAGATTTTTGATTCTATCCGGGCTGTCCGCAAACGGTTCGATACAGAGGTGGAGCGGTCCGGAGTTTCTCCCAAACACGAGTCCCACCTGGTTCAGTGCCTGTCCAATGGCGTCCGTGAACTTAAAAGTATCTGCCACGTCAGTTCCGCCGGTTCCCGCCGGTGAAAGCGTTCCGATAGTGTAAAGGCGGATCATCTGGATCGCGCCGAACACGAAAAGCGTGATCACGAAAAGCAGGAACTTCGGGAGATGGAAACCAACCTTCTCCTCAGCCGCTGCTGTGCGGGCCGCCGCCTCTTTTTTATTCTGCGCCCCGCGGCTCTGTCCTCTTCTTCGGCTTCGTCTCGGCTCCGCGGCGCGGTTCGGTTCACTATTTCTCCCTGTCTCCGCTGTCACAGTCTCCGGCGCCAGTCCCTTTCCAAATCCGAAGACCACTGCCAGAAGCAATAACGGAAGAAGCGCCATATACCGTTCATGAATGAAGCTGACCACGAAATACAGGAGGTTTGCCATGAGAAAGACCCCTGTTTTTTTCTCATTCACATACCGGTACAGAAACCACAGTATCCCCAGCGCTGCCCAGAGCGCCAAACTCTCCATCAGACCGTAAAACTGACCGATCTGATAATATGCCATTCTGGATGACAGGTAGAGAAGCCCCACAGCGAAGCTTATGATCCTTCGCCCGTCGCTGAATGACACCGCCATCCTGTAAATGCTGTATGCGATTCCCGCGTTCAGGATGATGTTGAATGGAACCATCCATTCCACATGTCCCCCGATGAAGAAAAGCTCCAGCCAGGACGCCAGATAAAACAGGAAGCGGAAGCGGCTGCTGCCCATTGGGAATACATACTCCGTAAATGACTGGTTCCCGTAGCAGGACCAGAGATACAGGTCATCCATGTAAAGTCCCTTTAATTCCACTCCCCGGTTGATCCAAAATCCAAATCCCAGAAAGATTGCAAAGATCAGAAGCTCCGGGCTCCATCTCTTCCACGCTTCCAGGATCTTCTCCTGTAAATTCATGTCTTATCCCCTTACTGCTGTTCTCCGGGCCAGTATTTTTCAGTAAACTCCGCTAAAAGCGCCTCACTCTCCTCCTCGGTGAGGTTCTTCGGATCAGACGAGAATACCGCAAGCCCGTTTCCGTTTTCATACAGGAGATCCATAAGATACCCCTGTTTTAAGAGACCTGTCACGTTCCGGAATCCATCCGTTCCAGGCTTTAAGTATCCGCTTCCGAGATAGATGTAATCTACTCCCGCGAATGTAAAGAAGTCCGCCAGCGCCTCCGGGCTGGATGAGAGATTAAAGTTTCCACCGCTTCCCTCAATGTCTGTGTAACTCTGAGTGCTGCACGGGAACCTCAGCATTTCCGGCTGCTCACCGAATACGACGACGCGGTTTCTCGGGTTCTCCGCCAGGATATCCCATATCTTCTCATTTCCGTAGAAAGCAAGCAGTTCATGGGACTCTTCCATATGATCATAATATCCCTTGTGGATGAACTTCACCGGTGTCAGTCCCAGGGTTCCGCCCCAGTTGCTGACCGCCGTGATGGTCACATTAAAGAGAATAAACGGTACCAGCATCCTGCATATGGATCCGCGCAGGAAACCGCTCTTTAATTTTCCTACCACAATCACCGCCATGATCGCTGACAGCGCATAGAGAAGCAGGAAATAGTTGCCGTCCACCTGCCATAACAGGTAAAGTGCCACAAGACTCATGAGTCCATTCGTCACAAATACCAATGCCAGGCAGATCACGGTATTTTTCTCTTTCCGTCTCGATCTTCTCACATCCGCCAGCACCGGCAGACAGACGAGAAGAAGAAAGAGCAGAAGCAGCGGTGTGCTCCAGGCGATCCGCACATGGGCCATGTCCTCGCCCACAGGGGCCATGAGGACACCATAAATTCTCTTTAAAATGTGCTTTAGTCCCTCGATTGAGATCATGGATCCGCCGTTCGACGGCAAACTTTCAAACCGGTACGGGTACCTCACGGTAAATCCGAGGGCCGCCCAGATCGAGTTAAACACGGATGTCAGCGGAAGTCCCGTATGCAGCCATGTCCGGTACCAGATGAGAAGCCACATCGGGATCATATAAATACAGGAAGGAAGAAAACTTCCCTTCAGTCGAAATTTCAGCTGTCTCGTGAGCAGGATATAAAGCCCCGCCGTTCCAGCGGCCACCGTTGAAAATACAAGTGCCGTTGGCTTTAACACAAGCGTCATCAGGTAGGCGTCCACCGCCAGCACGAGATACGCGCTCCTCTGTCTGCGGATATAGAGCAGAAGAAACAGCAGCATCACAAGCTGCATAAACACCGTCATGGAATCCGTTTTTGCCGTGATGGACATGTTCATGATTCCCGGAATGCAGGAGAGAAGTGTCATGCATCTCACCGCATACCTTCTTCCGACAAACAGCTCCACGATCTGTCCCGCCGCGATCAGAGTGCCGACAGTCATCCAAATCTGGAAGCTCAGGAAAAATCCGTAGGACGGCAGCCCGGAGATCGGTAAAAGCAATGTCTCAAGGCCTTTCGAATAGGTGTACACCACATTGACCATTCCGAGATTTTCATAGATTCCGCCGCCGTTGTCCAGAACATACTCATTCCGCAGTCCGTAATGGAGGGAATCGTAGTCGGCACAGATATTCATTCGTCCCGCCTGCAAAAGGATCATGGCGAACATGAGCGCGATACAGATGGACATCTCCAGGGAGATCTTGGTTCTCTGCGGCACGCGTTTCCACGGCATTCCGCTATCTCCCGCCGCCCTCAATTCCATCATCCGGTACCCAGCCAGAAGTCCAGCGATGACCACTGTGAGAAACCGGAAGCTTGTGATCCCACATCCGAAAAACAGGGATCCCAGGCAGAACAGGCATATCATAAATCCACTTCCAAGAAGGAAGTCCGCCAGCCCTGTGATCACATGGTACTCCCTCCATCTGTGCTCACGGTCCATCCCTCTGCGGATCCGTGCGCCGAGCATCAAAAGCACCAGCACATACGCGCCTGACAGGATCATCGCCGTGAATGCCTGATGGATCCAGAGAAATCCGGCTGTGATGAGAAGTACCGCACCTGTCCGGATCCGGTTCGATTCAATTTTCCAGATCGTGAACAGATATAAAAAGAACAGCACTGCGATCTCCGTCAGAAGGTCGATGGTCTCCGTTCTTCTGAGCCTGATCCCGTCTACGCCTGTCACATAAACCTGTCCGATGGCAACTAACAGTGCGGGTACCGCCGCCAATGCCAGAATAATTAACGAGGCACATTCCCGTCTCTTCATAATTTTCCCCCGGTTGCGGTTCTTCTCCGGCATGATTCCTGCTGTCTGCCCATTCGCACATCCGGATATCGTCCGCAGGCATTCATAGGATTTTTCAACATCATGCAGACATGTATTATCATATCGGTACTATTCCGCATAAAATCTGTCTTCCAGCATCAGGCAGAGCGCATGGTAGATCGGCAGGTGGAGTTCCTGGATCTTATAGGTCTCCTGCTCCGGCACGATAATAGTGACATCTGCGAGCTTTGCGAGCTTTCCGCCTGTCTTTCCCGTAAGACCGACAACTTTAAGTCCCTTTGCCTTTGCGGTCACAGCGGCATACATCACATTCTCAGAGTTTCCGGAGGTGCTGATTCCGAGGAACACATCCCCTGCTTTTCCGTAGCCGTTTAACTGCTGTGCGTAAGAGAGCATTCCATCCACGTCGTTTGCGAATGCTGAGGAGAGAGCCGCATGGTTTGTGAGGGCGATGGCCGGGAGCCCGCCCTGAAGCTTTTTCGCCAGTTCTTCCCCTCTCTCCGGGTCTGTCTGCTTTAACGCCTCGGCGAGTTCCGCAGATACCGGGCGACGCTTTACAAAACCTTTCATCAGCTCTCCGACGATATGGTCAGAGTCTGCGGCACTTCCGCCGTTTCCGGCGATCAGAAGCTTTCCTCCGTCCTCATAGCATGTCTCCAAGATCTTGTATGCATCCTCGATCTGCCCCTTTACGGATTCCAGAACCGGGTATCTCTTTACTAATTCTTCAATCATTTCTTTCTCCTTTTTGTCCCGCCCGATCATTGATACGCATAATGGGCAGGCAATGCCATTTTCATGCTATCCATTTTAACACATAAGCGCCTGTCTTTCCACCGCCAAATTACTTACAATCGCCCCAAAATGAAAAGAATGTGCCTTAGCACATTCTCGCGCCTCGCGCGGCCGCTTGCGACAATCTACATCTTTGCGCGAGTGTGCATCTTTGGCACGTCAGTGCCTTTTTATGTAACGGGGAATTCCTCGGAATTTCCTGTTACATGAAAAAATCCGCAGGAAGTCATCTTCCTGCGGATCAAAACATTCAAAGTATAAAAGTTGAGTAACTGTTCAGTACCTTCACAGTTACATGCAAAAATCCATTCCAAATCGGCTACGCCGATGGATTTTTGCCTTTTAGCCTAGGTTTTCTTACGGTCAGCGCAGCAAGTGCGCAGACCTACTGAACAGTTACAAAGTTGATTACTTAAGAGTAATCTTAGCGCCTTCAGCCTCAAGTTTTGTCTTGATGTCGTTAGCTTCGTCTTTGGATGCACCCTGCTTAAGAACCTTCGGAGCGCCGTCTACAACGTCCTTAGCTTCCTTGAGGCCAAGACCTGTTACTTCACGAACAACTTTGATAACTTTAACCTTGTTCGGGCCTACTTCTGTAAGCTCAACGTCGAACTCAGTCTTCTCTTCCTCTGCTGCTGCGCCAGCGCCTGCTGCTGCAACTACTACGCCTGCTGCTGCGGATACACCGAACTCTTCCTCACAAGCCTTTACTAATTCGTTTAACTCTAATACGGATAATTCCTTGATAGCTTCGATAAACTCAGCGGTTGTTAACTTTGCCATTATAATTTACCTCCATAATAATTTATATTTCACGTTTGTTTTTCACAACTTTTATACAGCATCTATGCTGCCTTTGACGGGATCACGCGATGCGTGTTTCCGCCTGCAGGACCGGGATGAGGATTAAGCCTCTGCCGGAGCTTCTGCGCCTTCGCCGTTCTTCTCTGCGATCTGGTTGAGAACGCGTGCGAAGTTTGTGATCGGGGACTGCATGCTTCCAAGAAGTCTTCCAAGAAGAACCTCTCTGGACGGGATG
The DNA here is from genome assembly GCF_003435375.1 of Clostridium sp. AM34-11AC. Classification (GTDB taxonomy): domain Bacteria; phylum Bacillota; class Clostridia; order Lachnospirales; family Lachnospiraceae; genus Pilosibacter; species Pilosibacter fragilis. The sequence continues at coordinate 302,061 of NZ_QWGL01000001.1, forward strand.
CTTGCGATCACACCGATACCTGCTGCATCGTAGTATGTTCCCTCTACAACGCCGCCTTTTAATTCAAGCTTGTCAGCTTTCTTTGCGAACTCAGCTAATACTCTGGCCGGAGCTGTTGCATCTTCTTTAGAAACAGCAAGTGCTGTCGGTCCTTCAAGATGCGGCTCAAGTGCTTCGAACTCAGTTCCCTTTGCAGCGAAGCGGATCATTGTGTTCTTATATACTTTATAAGAAACACCAGCTTCTCTTAACTGTTTACGAAGAGCAGTATCCTGCTCAACAGTTAATCCACGGTAGTCAACGACTACAGCAGACTTTGCTCCGTTGAGGACTTCAGCGATCTCAGCAACTACCGGCTGCTTTAATTCAACTTTTGCCATGAATGGTTTACCTCCTGTTTTATTTAGTATTGGATTCGCCGTCACAGCATTTTTTCGCTTATCAGAAAAACCTCTCTGTCCGCAGACCGAGAGGTTTACAAAATTCTGTGTGAGTTTTGTACGTCCCTCGGCAGGTGTTTTTACCTTACGCCTTACGGCACCTGCTGTCTTCGGCATTCAATACCCAAATAGTTTATCATAATATATTTGGATTGTCAATCACTTTTTTAGTTTTTTGCATTAAAATACTGCCAGACGGTCAATCCGGTTGTACGCCGCTGGGGCGCAGAACCAGATCAATGTCTGACAGTTAAAATGACACAATCGACTAGTTTGTTAACTTAGCTACGTTTAACTTAACGCCCGGGCCCATTGTGGAAGTAAGAGTAACGCTCTTTAAGTAAGCGCCCTTTACTGTGCTCGGTTTTGCTTTGTTGATTGCATCCATAAGCGTCTGGAAGTTGTCCGCTAACTGTTCTTCTGTGAAAGAAGCCTTACCTACTGGCACGTGAATGATGTTTGTCTTATCGAGTCTGTACTCAATCTTACCAGCTTTGATCTCTTTGATAGCTTTTGTAACGTCCATTGTTACGGTACCAGCCTTCGGGTTCGGCATTAAGCCCTTCGGTCCAAGTACACGACCAAGACGTCCAACAACGCCCATCATATCCGGTGTAGCAACAACTACATCGAAATCTAACCAGCCTTCGTTCTGGATCTTCGGGATTAAATCCTCTGCTCCAACGAAGTCAGCGCCTGCAGCCTGAGCCTCATCAGCCTTCGGTCCTTTAGCGAATACAAGGATACGAACAGTCTTACCTGTTCCGTGCGGCAGAACTACTGCACCACGGATCTGCTGATCAGCATGACGGCCATCACAGCCTGTTCTTAAGTGAGCCTCGATTGTTTCATCAAATTTAGCAACAGCAGACTTTTTAACTAATGCGATTGCATCTGCTGTATCATAAAGAGTAGCGCGGTCGATAGCTTTTGCCGCTTCTACGTATCTTTTTCCTCTTTTCATTATAAAAAACCTCCTGTGGTAGTGTCGGGAGTCCTCCCTCCCACGTGATTGTTGCTGTATATGGAGGTCCATCCTCCATTCAGTCGCTTACGATCAGTCTGTTACGGTGATACCCATGGAACGAGCAGTACCAGCGATCATGCTTGTTGCAGCCTCGATGCTTGCAGCGTTTAAGTCTGGCATCTTGAGCTCAGCGATCTTCTGTACTTCTGCTCTTGTAAGAGTAGCTACCTTTGTTTTGTTCGGTGTTGCAGAACCGGATTTGATCTTTGCAGCCTTCTTTAATAATACAGCAGCCGGCGGAGTCTTTGTGATGAAGCTGAAGCTTCTGTCAGCATAAACTGTGATAACAACCGGGATGATCATATCGCCCTGATCAGCAGTCTTAGCGTTGAACTCCTTTGTGAACTGTACGATGTTTACACCGTGCTGTCCAAGAGCCGGTCCAACTGGCGGAGCCGGTGTTGCCTTGCCGGCAGGAATCTGTAATTTAATATAACCTGTAACTTTCTTTGCCATAATTAGGCACCTCCTAAATAATGTGGTAATGTCGGGGATTTCCCTCCCACGCGGGCACAAAGTCCGTTTTCCTAAAAAGGTACGGACGACCGGTCAGGACTTTTGTCCGTTTACGGTCACATCTTCTTGATTTCAGAAAAGCTCAGTTCCACCGGTGTTTCACGGCCGAACATTTCGACGTTGATTGTAATGGACTGCTTGGACTCATTGACGGTTCTAATGACACCGACGGTATCCTTCCATGCGCCGGCCGTAACAACGACGGTATCTCCGACGGCGAAATCTACAACGACATCCGGTGCCTTAAAGCCAAGGCTCATCATCTCTTCTTCTGAAAGCGGCACCGGCTTGGATCCCGGTCCTACGAATCCGGTCACACCTCTGGTGTTCCGTACAACGTACCATGTGTCGTCATTCATGATCATATGAATCAGCACATAGCCCGGGAACATCTTACGCTCGACCTGCTTCTGAGCACCGTTTTTAAGCTCGATGACTTCTTCCAGCGGGACGGAGACCTCTAAGATCTGATCCTGAAGACCTCTGTTTTCGATTGTTTTCTCAATGTCAACCTTTACCTTATTCTCATATCCGGAATAAGTGTGTACAACATACCATTGTGCTTCTGACATATCTTCACCTCATCCTTAACCAAGTACAATATTGAGACCAAATTTGATGATCAGGTCAAGGGCTGCGATAACAATCCCCAGAATTACTGTTGATACGACTACTACAACGGTCTCTTTCGTAAGCGTATCCTTATCCGGCCAGATGATCTTATTGAATTCAGCTTTTAAGCCTTTGATAAAGTCCGTTTTAGGGGCTTTCTCATTACTTGCCGTTTCTCCCATAAATTCACGTCCTTCTTGCAAACCGGATTACTTAGTTTCTTTGTGCATCGTATGTCTCTTGCAGAATCTGCAGTACTTCTTTGTCTCCATGCGGTCCGGATGAGTCTTCTTATCCTTCGTCATGTTGTAGTTGCGCTGTTTGCATTCTGTGCATGCCAGTGTAATCTTAGTGCGCACGACTTCCACCTCCGTTTAAATTCTTTGTAAGGCGGCCTTTTCTCTATTCATTGCTATCGTTTTTTGAGCATAAAAAAAAGACCTATATCTTCCATTCGCCCGAATATTGTAACATAAGAATTGCGGCGCGTCAAGCATTTCCTTGAGAAATAAGAGTTTTCGTGGAGTTTTAGTTGATTGGCGGGGCAGGGAACTTTCAGAAAGCAGTGCTTGTGGGATTCAGGGAAGGTTCCTCTAGGCTTGCGGGCGACTGCTAGGGACGAAAAAAAGATGATGCAACTCGCTTCGCTCAGACAAGCATCATCTTTTTTCCAACGCATTCACCTGCGAGCCAAGAGGAACCAGATCCCTGTATCCAGGCACTGCTTTCTGAAAGTTCCCTGCTGCTGTGTAGTTGGCACGCCAAGGAGAAGGGGCACTATTGAGAACAAGATTTTGCGCAAGAGCGGACTTTGATCAGTTGTCGCGTAAATAAAAAAAGCCTCTCGTTTCCATCTTTCAGGCAACAAGAAGCTTTTCATTATCTAATATTTACAGGACCTTCGATAAAAATTCCTTTGTTCTCTCATTCTTCGGATGCGCGAAGAATTCTTCCGGTGGAGCTTCTTCGAGAATTTTTCCCTGATCCATAAACAGCACGCGGTTTGCAACCTCTCTCGCAAAGCCCATCTCGTGGGTTACAACGACCATGGTCATTCCTTCGTTTGCAAGCTCCTTCATGAGATCCAGTACCTCACCTACCATCTCCGGATCGAGAGCACTCGTCGGTTCATCGAAGAGGATCACATCCGGCTTCATCGCCAGAGCGCGGACGATGGCCACACGCTGCTTCTGTCCGCCGGAAAGAGTGGACGGGTAAACGTCTGCTTTATCCTCAAGACCGATGCGGCGTAACAGCTCAAGGGCTTCCTCTCTTGCCTGTGCCTTGATCTCCGCCTTTGTCTTCGGCGCATCAGGCGCCAGCGTTCCTTTTCTCTTTGCCTTCTTTAACTCTTTACAGCGCACATAGACCGGCGCCATCATGATATTCTCGATCACAGTCATATTGTTGAACAGGTTGAAGTGCTGGAATACCATGCCCATATGGCGGCGGTGGATATTGATGTCCACGCGCATATCGGCGATATCTACGCCGTTAAAAATGATGCTGCCGGAGGTCGGATCCTCCATACAGTTCAGGCATCTTAAAAATGTACTTTTTCCGGAGCCGGACGGACCGATGACTACAACGATGTCACCTTTATTGATGGTCACATTGATTCCCTTCAGGACTTCCAGATCACCAAATGTTTTTTTCAGATCAATGACGTCTATCACTCTTCTTCAGGCTCCTTTCCATCAGTTTTACAAGAATTGAGATCACCAGCACGAGAACGATGTAGATCGCCGCCATGACAAGATACGGGACCATGAACTCGTAGCTGTTGCTTCCGATATAGTTGAAGGCAACGTAAAGATCCGCCGCGCCGACGAAGCTGACAACGGAGGTTTCCTTGATCAGGGCAATAAACTCATTGCCCAGAGTCGGAAGAATATTTTTCACTGCCTGCGGGATTACGATCCGGATCATCGCAGGACCAAAGCCAAGACCAACTGCACGTCCCGCCTCAAGCTGTCCCGGATCAACGGACTGGATACCGCTTCGCATGATCTCGGAAATATACGCGCCGCTGTTCAATCCAAAGACCACCATGGCAACACGGACACCCGGCAGCTTGATCCCCATAAGGGGCAGCATAACGTAGTAGAAGATCAGAAGCTGCACAACCATCGGGGTTCCGCGGAAGAGACCTACGTAGAAGCTGCAGACCGCGTTCAGCGCCCGCGGAAGTGTCTTATATTTCGGCAGGACGCGGACCGTCGCGATGATGGTACCGATCAAAACACCGATGAGCATGCCGACTACCGCGATCAGAAGCGTATTCTGCAGACCCTGCACAACTTTGACGTAACCGTTTTTCTCAATAAATATCTGTACAAACTTGTTCCATTTGTTCCCGAAGTTTCCCATAATACCTCCAGATAGCAAAAACACAGCGTTTCCTGCCATGTTCCAGTACAGTCAAAAAGCGGGAGCGAACCGTATCTTGCCCCCGCTTTTCTGACCGGTGTTTCCAATATTTTTACTGCATTGCGTTGATCGCCTTTGTGATGCTTTCCGCCGGAGCCGCATCAATGATCACGTACTTCACGTTGCCGTTGATCATATCCTGAACTGCAAGAGATGCACTCTTATACGGTACCCACTCTGCCGGAAGTCCTTCAAAGCCCCAGTCATCACTGCCCTCAACAAAGTACTGTGCTGTGGTTCCCTGCTGTCCGCCAATCTTGTCGCTCGCGCTTAAGCCCTTAAGAACCTCTTCTACGGAAGCTGCATCCTTACAGTCATCAAAAGCCGTATCATCTGCCAGTGTAACCAGTCTCTGGGATGCTTTATAATACGGATCGGAGAAAGTTACATATTCTTCTCTCTCCTCGTTGATCGTTAAGCCGGCCATTGCGATGTCGCATTTGTGCTGACCAACAGATAAGCATACTGCATCAAAGTCCATGTTTTCAATTACAAGCTCCTTGCCAAGCTCCTGTGCGAACAAAGCTGCGATTTCCATATCGATTCCCTTGTAGCTGTCGCCGTCAACATACTCAAACGGCTCAAAGGACGCGTTTGTCGCAACAACCAGCTGATCCTTAGAAGCATCATACTCTGCGGATTCTACTGCAGCCGGCTCGCCGTCACTGAAATATTTATCACAGATCTCATTGAAGGTTCCGTCCTCCTGGATCTTTGCGATAAATGCATTTACCTGCTCAAGCAGCTCCGGCTGGTCTTTATCCACGCCGAATGCATACTGCTCATCTGTAAGATCATATTCGATCACCTTAACAACCCCAGCTGCCTCATCTTTCTTTTCTGCCGCAGCCTCACCTGCTGTTGTCTCTGTCTTGTTCTCTGCTGCTGCCGTTGTCTCTGTAGTCTTGCCGCCGCAGCCTGTAAGAAGTGATGCTGCCATCGCAGCAGTTAAACATAATGCAATCGCCTTTTTCATAATATGTTCCTCCTCTAACCCAATACGGATTTGCAACTTTTTCGATGAGACCCACTATACCACAGGCCTATACAAAAAGCAAGTGTTTATGCATGTATTTTTGCATATTTATGCAGTCTCTCTCATTCTATAACCTGTATGCATATCACTTTTTTCCTGTCCTATCTGCCCCCGGTCATGCAGATCACAACAAAATAGACCCGGCTGATTCCCGATGCCCGCAGGGCTCTCGCGCACGCCTCGATGGTACTGCCTGTTGTATAAATATCATCCACAAGGATCACGCTCCTGATCCCCTCCGGGATCTCCCCCGCCGCGAAGGCACCGGAAAGGTTCTTAAGCCGCTCTGCCGCCGAGAGATCCTTCTGCGGCAGCGTCTTCTTATTTCTCACCAGCATTTCCGGCATCACCGGAATCTCAAGCTTCTTTCCGATGACCCGGGCCAGGATCTCTGCCTGATTGAATCCCCGGGTCTTTTTCCTCGTGGCATGGACCGGCACCGGGACCAGGGCATCTGCCTGCATCCGGCGGATTGTCCGTCCGTACCGTGCCGCCAGAGCTGTCCCGTAAAAATCCAGGTACTCTCTCTTATTATTGTACTTGATCTGCGCCATGGAATGCCTCGCCGCCTCATCGTAATTTAATAAGGCGATCCCGTACTCAAAGGCACGCGGATGGCGCATGCAGTCCGGGCAGAACTCCAGACTCCCGTCTTCAATCTCTTTTCCGCATTTTTTACATACCGGTGATCTTACAAACGATAGTTTATGAAGGCAGTCCGGACAGATCATCCGCCCGGAACTGCCAGTGATATCCCCGCATACCGGACAGCGGCGGGGATATAGGACATCAAGAATTTTATTAAATTTCATGTTAAATATAAATATTAGAACAAATAGTGCAGGTCTATTTCTGCATCATAGATGTATCAATCTCCAGAATCCGGTCCTTCAGCCCTGAGTACCGTTTCTGCTCCACCTCATTGTCCACCATCGCCTGGAACACCTCCGGGATCCCGACCAGGCAGACACACGATTTTGCTCTCGTGACCGCTGTATAGATCAGGTTTCTCGTCATCAGCATCCTCGGACCGGAATGGACCGGGATCACCACTGCCGGATACTCGCTTCCCTGGGACTTGTGGATCGTGATCGCATAGGCAAGTTCCAGCTCCTCCAGCTGCTTAAAACTGTACTCCACCATCCGGCGCTCATCAAACTCCACCTCCATCGTCTCCGCGAAGCTGTTGATGGAGCGGATGATCCCCGTATCCCCGTTGAAAACGCCTTCACCCTTATCCACCGGGATTCCGTAACGGTTGCGGACCTCCCACTCGATCTGGTAATTGTTCTTGATCTGCATGACCTTATCGCCCACGCGGAAGATCGTCCCGCCGGACTCTTTCTCCTGCTTATTCGGCGCAGGCGGGTTAAACTTCTCCTGGAGCTGCTTATTTAATGCTTCAACTCCGAGAGCGCCTTTCCGCATCGGCGTCATGATCTGGATATCCGACATCTCCGCATGGACGTAGTTCGGCAGCTTATCCTGTACAAGGACCATCATATCCTTCACGATGTCCGCCGGATAGTCACGGCGAATAAAAAGGAAATCACGGCTCTTCTTATTTAAGGGAACCACCTCGCCGTCATTGATCTTATGGGCATTGACAATAATGTCACTCTGGGCCGCCTGGCGGAAGATCTTTGTAAGTTTCACCACAGGGAACGCCTCAGACGCGATCATATCCCGCAGGACATTTCCCGGTCCGACGCTCGGAAGCTGGTTCACATCTCCCACAAGGATCAGCCTCGTCCCCACATTTACTGCCTTTAAGAGTGAGTGGATCAGGCTGATGTCGACCATCGACATCTCATCGATGATGATCACATCCGCGTCGAGAGGATTTTCCTCGTTCCGCTCAAAATGCATGCCCTCCAGCCGGTTCTCGCCAGAATTGCCGTTGTTTTTCGGATCCGCGACAGGCGCTCCGGTCAGCTCCAGAAGGCGATGGATCGTCTTTGCCTCATATCCGGTCGCCTCCGTCATGCGCTTTGCCGCACGCCCCGTCGGGGCCGCCAGAAGGATCTCCATATCTTCCTGGTCAAAATAGTGGATGATCGTGTTGATGGTTGTCGTCTTACCGGTTCCCGGACCTCCGGTGATGATAAGGAGACCATTGCCCACCGCCTCCAGAACTGCCTGCTCCTGGAGCTCGTCCAGCTCGATCTTCTCCGCCTCCGTGATCTTTTTCAGGCGATTTTTCACGTCATCCTCATCGATCTTCGAGTGGAGATTCAGGTCATGCAGCATTCTCGCTGTATTGAGTTCCATATAGTAGAACTGTGCCGGATAGACGATCCGCTTTCCGTCCTTTTCCTTCACCACCAGCTTCTTCTCCATCTGGAGATCCACCAGATGTTTTTCCATGTGCTCCGGTTCCACATTTAAGAGTGCCGATGCGTTGGCAAACAGCTCCTCCTCCGGCAGATATGTATGGCCATTTCCCGTCGCCTGGAGCAGTGCATAGAAGAGTCCACTGCGGATCCGGTAATCGGAATCCGTAAAGATACCGACTTTCGCCGCGATCTCATCCGCGATCTTAAAGCCTACGCCCTGGATATCATCCGCGAGCTGATAAGGATTTTCCTGGATGACCGAGTACATCTTCGGACCGTAATGCTGGTAGATCTTCACCGCAAGGTTCATGGAAATCCCGTACTGCTGAAGGAAGACCATGGCCTGGCGCATATCCCGTTTTTCCTCCACCTGACTGCTGATCTCCATCGCCATGCGCTCGCTGACACCCTTTACCTCTGCGAGACGTTCCGGCTCCTCCTCCATGATCCGAAAGGTGTCCGCCTTGAACTTCTTTACGATCCTTTTAGCTAAAGCAGCTCCGATGCCTTTGATAGCACCGGAGCCGAGATACCGTTCAATTGCCAGTGTGTCCTCGGGAGCTTTTATCTCATAGCTCTCCACCGCAAGCTGTTCACCGTAGATGGAGTGTTCCACCATCCGGCCCGTCGCCTCGATCCGCTCTCCCTCACTGATGTAGGGAAATGTGCCGACGAGGATATATTCTTCTCCCCCGTCCGCCACGCTTAAGACCGAGTAACCGTTATCCTCGTTGCGGTATTTGATTCTTTCCACATAGCCTGTTACAGTTGCCATTTTTTATTTTTCTGCGCCTTTTCCGCCGTGTGCGAACTCGATAAACTTACCGGTTCCGATCGCAACCGCTGTAAGCGGCTCCTCCGCGATCATTGTCGTGATTCCGGTCTTCTCCTCGATCAAGGCGTCAAGTCCGGAGATCAGGGATCCGCCGCCGGTAAGAACAATTCCGCGGTCAAAAATATCAGCCGCTAGCTCCGGTGGTGTACGCTCCAATACATTGTGTACAGCGTCTACGATCTGCATCGCCGGCTCTCTTAACGCCTCGAGTGTCTCGTCAGATGTGACAACGATGGTCTTCGGGAGACCTGTCACAAGGTTTCTTCCGCGGACTTCCATCGTCACAAGCTCCGGACGGCGGTAAGCCGCACCGATATTGATCTTGATCTCCTCAGCGGTTCTCTCACCGATCAGGAGGTTATGTTTCTTTCTCATATAGCGGACGAGAGCTTCATCGAAGTCATCTCCGGCAGTCTTAATAGAAGTACTTACTACAGTACCTCCGAGAGAGATCACTGCGATATCCGCAGTACCGCCTCCGATATCTACGATCATGTTTCCGCATGCCTTGGAGATATCGATTCCTGCACCGATAGCTGCCGCAACCGGCTCCTCGATAATGCAGACCTCACGGGCACCTGCCTGATAAGTTGCATCCTCAACGGCCTTTCTCTCAACCTCTGTCGCTCCGCTCGGGATGCAGACAGCGATACGCGGTTTTCTTAAGGTTCTCTTTCCGACCGCTTTGTTAATGAAATATTTTAACATTTTTTCGGTTACGGTATAATCGGAAATTACACCTTTACGGAGCGGTCTTACCGCAACGATATTACCCGGAGTACGTCCGATCATCAGACGCGCCTCCTCACCGAAGGTAATTACTTTATTCGTCTCTCTGTCCAGTGCTACTACGGACGGCTCCTTTAAAACAACGCCTTTTCCCTTAATGTATACAAGGATGCTGGCGGTACCTAAGTCAATTCCAATGTCGTTGGACATCATCATTGTCGTCTTCCTCCTGTCTCTCTAACTGAAAATCTCCTGAATCCATTTCCACATCCCATCGGTGGGATGTGCCTCGCTTATCTCTCTATCAGAAAACCCTGCTTTATTCAGGGCGCGAAATATCAGTTTTTATTATATACGAAAGACCTTTGTTTTTAAAGGGGTTTTTGAAATTTTTATTCTACTGCACCCAGACGCCATTTTTATCAACATAATACTGTCCGCCGATCATCTGGCTCGTGAGCATCGCGCCGTCAGCTCCGCAGTAGTACCATGCGCCGTTCGTCTGTACCCACTGGCTCTTGACCAGCGCGCCGGACACTCCGCAGTAATACCACCGGTTGTTGTTCATTACCCACTGGTTCTCTGTCATATATCCGGACTGGTTGAAATAATACCATACGTTGTTGATCAGCTTCCAGTTCGCCACTGGGTAAGTCTTATCCGGGTTGCACCACCACCAGCCGTTGCCGTCGCGGAGCCATGCGCCGTCTGCGGTGCTGGAGGAGCTGGAGCTTGTCTGATTGTTTGATCCTGAGGAACCGCTGCCGTAATACTTCGCTGCTGCTGTGCGGTTCGCGTAGATTGCGGATGCCTCGCTGCTGTTTACATCTTTGGAGTCAGACTCCTGCCAGCTGGTCTCGTTGTTTCCCCGGATCGCTTTTACCTTAAATGTATAACTTCCACTTTTTGCGAAGGAACCACAGAAGTTGTAGTAATCATTCGTTGTCGTATATGTGGAGCCCACTGCGCTTCCGTCCCTATATAAACGAACCTGATATTTCTTTGCGGAATCAGATCCCTCCCAGCATGCAACTCCACCGTAGCTGTCATCCCAGAAAAGATCATATACTTCCAAATCATCATCAGAATCATAGTCCGTGTCGATATCTTCGATCTTCGGGAGTGTCACATAGACAGACAGCTTTGAAGTACTTCTCGAAACAGATGTCACCGTCTGATCATCATTTCCGAGATATACATCGGATCTACCGAGTCCGGTGGAGAAAGTATATCCGCTCTCCGCGCCAAGAGTAACTTTTACCTTCGGCTTTGTGCTGTCGTTCCAGTCTCCGCTCGGTGTATTTGTGACTGTCACCTCATCCACATAACAGCCGTCATCCGACACTTCCGCCTCAACTTCAAGGTTGTCGGAATCTGTCAGGACTGCACTGATATCGATCGTGACCTCCTCGATCCTTTCCGATGCCATAACCGGAAATGCCAGCATTGCTGTCATAAGAAACGCTGCGGGTACTAATATCATTTTTTCTTTCTTCATTGTGAACCTCCCCGTTTTCTTTTTCTCTTATCTCAAGATGTTGGGATCAAAAGCTTTTGGCCTCTCTGATACCAATTTATTATATAGTATATCAGATATTTATGGACAATTTATGTTCAAATTTCCTGCCAAACTTCGGCAAAAATGCGGCAGATCTCCGGGAAATCCTCGGCGCAGGATTTGTTGTCTGTCTCTGTGCCAATTTTCGCCATATTTCGATACGGCTCTTCATTATTCGTTAAGTAATTTTACTTTCTTTTAATTTTTTACTCACAGTTTAGACACATTTTGTCTATATAATATAATTACGTTATCCGAAAGGATAACCTGCCTTTGTTTCAAGTGTTACACTTGAACACACAAAGCTTTTTCATACTCATACCTGTCGGAGGCAACTCTGGCAGGTCCCCCTAAAAAATTGATACTTTCCATACTCCCCTTAGGGACTGCAGGAACGGCTGCGGTCCCTATTTTTTGCTCTGCCAGCTTGCCAAAGTTCTTTTTTCCTATATCCTTGTTTTTAACTTTTATTTCCGGACATAATTGTTTCAATTTCAAATTCCGGCATTTTCCCCTTTTCACCAGTTTTACGTCCCTTTCCATTGACTTCTATTCCGCCTCACGGTATAGTAAATATATGAACATTGCCAACAGTGCGGAGGAATTATTTTCAGGAATCAATGCTCCGCAAAAAATGGCTCATTCCACAAAGGGGAAATCTTATGAATTCACTGAAGCGCATCGCAGCTGCCGCGCTGTCCGCAGCGCTCTGCTTTTCCATTGCCGTTCCGGCCTACGCCGACCACTACCAGACTCCAAAGTCCATCAAGGGCGTTCTGATCAATGAACATGCCCAGATCCCGGACGTTCTCGAGGTCGGTGCTTCTCAGGTCGTTTTAAATTTTCCGATGTCCTGGGCATTCAGCAGCCAGTTGTCTGTCTGCCAGGATCTCTACACAAAGCTTGACCAGGCAGGCGTCACTGTGACGCTGATCGTCTTAAACGACTGGGCAGCAGCGAGCTACAGCCCGTCTCTTCTTCCGGTATCCCAGCCAACCGGCGCAAGATACTACGCGTTCAACACCTTAAACGATGCCGGCGTCCAGGCCACAAGAGAGGCCGCGAAGCGCGTCACAGAGGCATTCAGGGATTGTGTCTCCAACTGGGTCATCGGCAATGAGATCAATGATGGACAGGCGTGGAACTATATCGGGCAGATGGATATTGACACCTACTGTTCCAACTACGCGACCGGATTCCGCACCTGGTACGACACCATCAAAGGTTCCAACAAGCTGGCAAACGTCTATATTCCGTTCGACTTCCGCTGGAACTGCGGACAGGTCGAGGGCTTCAAGTACGGCGCTATGGACATGATCCCGCGGTTAAACAGCCGCCTGAAAGATACCGACTACGGTATCGCATGGCACGCATATCCGGAGACCTTCGAGGATCCGGTCTTCTCCGATGACAAATATACACTGGAAAAAGCAGATACTTATATCATCAACCTGAAGAATCTTCATATTCTGACCGATTATATGCAGCAGGCCGACATGCTTTCCCCGTCCGGAAAGGTCCGCCACCTGATCCTCTCCGAGCAGGGATTCACTTCTGATTCCCCGGTCCACGGCGGTCAGTGCCTCGATCTCCAGGCCCAGTGCATTAAGGAAGCTTATGAGACCGCAAAGGCAAATCCATACGTTGAGGCATTCCTGTTGAACCGCATGAAGGATGAGCAGGGACTTCTGGGTGCGCATTATGCGTTCGGTCTCATCGATGTGAACGGAAATAAGAAGCCAAGCTTTGAGGTTTATAAAACCCTTCAGTAATTTTTCCAATGCCTGACCGTCCGTGTTAAGAATACAGCAGACAACCAGATATTTTTACAATAAATCAATTGACAAAACAGCCGCCCCGGTCATATCCAGGCGGCTGTTTTCACATCTGTTTTCTTTTTCCAGGCCTGTTCTTTCGTTACACCTTGTTATTTCCCTGTTCCTGTCGTATGATATGGATAAACTGAATTTACAACCGAGAGGAGACTTATGTATACTTACACCTGGTATCAATGGCTTACGTTTTTTTATCTATACTGTTTCTTTGGATGGATCTTCGAGTCCACCTATGTTTCCTTAAAACAGAAGCGATTCGTGAACCGAGGCTTTCTGCGGCTACCGATGCTGCCGTTATACGGAAGCGGCGCAGTCATGATGTTATGGGTATCTCTCCCGTTTCAGGACAGCCTGATCCTCACCTATATCTCCGGCGTTATCGGTGCCACGGCTCTGGAGTACGTGACTGGATATGTGATGGAGCGGCTTTTCAAAGTCCGCTACTGGGATTACAGCAACCAGCCCTTTAATCTCCACGGTTATATCTGTCTCAGCTCCTCCATCGCCTGGGGATTTCTGACGATCTTTATGACGCACCTGATCCACAAGCCCATCGAGCGGGCTGTCCTCGCAATGCCGCTCTACTGGGATCTGTTTTTTGTGTTTTTTGTGACGGTACTCTTTGTTTACGATTCCATCATCTGTACGAAGGAAGCACTTGCCTTCGGAAAGTCCCTGGAAGCTATGCAGAAGCTCCGTGCGGAACTTGACAATCTTCAGGTACAGCGCGCGCTCCTCAAGATGAATGCCGAAGACCGCTTGCAGGCCGCCAAAGAAGAACTGCTGGATCAGATCGAGGCAAAGAGAGTTCAGGCTGCCGCTCTCACCGGAATGAGTATAGAAGAATTCCGGGAAAAAGCCGGTACAAAGTTCAAATCCATCAAGGAAAAACCGGCTGCCGGTATGTCCCTGATCCAGGAAAAAGCCGGAGCTGCCGCAGATTCCATCCGCGATCTCTCCAATGTCAGCCTTGAGGAATTAAAGGCAAAGGCCGGAGGAAAGCTCGACAGTCTGAAGGACCTTACCGGAATCCATCTGGAAGCGCTCCGCGGGAAATCTGCGGAACAGCTTGCCGAGATGTTAAAGGAACGGGAATCCCGCCTCGCTGCACTCCGAAAGGAACGCCGCCGTTTCCGCAAAGAAAGGATCCACTCCAACCCAACCGCAGTTTCCCCGAAGTATGCGCGGGAATTTGAAGAATTGAAAAAGTACTTCGAGGACGAAGGAAGAAATGCAACGCCGCAGTAAAAACAGGAAGTTTCTTCCCGGCTCACCCAAAAAAGAATGTGCCTTGGCACATTCTCGCGCCTCGCGCAGTCGCTTGCGACAATCTACATCTTCGCACGAGTGCGCGTCTTTGGCACGTTAGTGCCTTTTTATGTAACAGGGAATTCCTCAGAATTTCCTGTTACATAAAAAAGAGGTTCATCTCCACATAATCGGAAATGAACCTCTTTCTTTTCTGTTTTTCAGGTCTTACGCCTCCGGTTTTTCAACCTGAACGATCGCCTGTTTCTGCATCGGGATACGGCAGTTCTTATTGTTGCCAAACTCAACGATAACGGTATCGTCTGTCATATCAATGATCACTCCGTAGAATCCGCTGGATGTCAGCACGCTGTCACCGACTGCGATGCTTGCCATCAGTTCCTGCATTTTTTTCTTTTCCTTCTGCTGCGGTCTGATCGCAATGAAGTACATGAAAGCAAAGATTAAAACAATATATCCAATCCAAAATGCCGGGCTGTTAGTCATATCCGTTGCACCTCCTTTTCTTATACCTTGTCTTTATAGTTCCCTGTCACGCCCTCCAACTTTTTCTCTTTGTACTCGGCGTAGCAGTGGTTCTCGATAGCTTCCCTGATCTCCGTCATCATTGTGTTGTAGAAGTAAAGATTGTGGAGCACGCATAAGCGCATTCCAAGCATCTCTTTTGCCTTCAGGAGATGGCGGATATAGGCCCTGCTGTATGAGCGGCAGGCCGGACACTGGCATCCCTCTTCGATGGGGCGCATATCCTTTGAAAACTGCTCATTAAACAGGTTGATCTTTCCGTGGTTTGTATATACATGACCATGACGGCCATTTCTTGTCGGGTAAACGCAGTCGAAGAAATCGACGCCGCGGTCCACCGCTTCAAGGATGTTCGCCGGGGTTCCGACACCCATCAGGTAAGTCGGTTTCTCTTCCGGCAGATGCGGAACCACCGCATCGAGGATGCGGTACATCTCCTCGTGACTCTCACCGACCGCAAGTCCGCCGACCGCGTAGCCGTCGCAGTTCATCTTCGAGATCGTATCCGCATGCGCGATCCGGATATCCTCGAAGGTTCCGCCCTGATTGATGCCGAACAGAAGCTGTTCCTTATTGACGGTATCCGGCAGGGAATTTAATCTCGCCATCTCCGCCTGGCATCTCGCCAGCCACCTTGTAGTTCTCGCGACAGAATTCTCCATGTATTCTCTGGTACACGGATGCGGAGCGCACTCATCGAATGCCATCGCGATCGTGGAGCCAAGGTTTGACTGGATCTGCATGCTCTCCTCCGGTCCCATGAAAATCTTATGACCATCGATATGGGAGTTGAAGTACACGCCTTCTTCTTTGATCTTTCTGAGTCCGGCGAGGGAAAATACCTGAAAGCCGCCGGAATCGGTGAGGATCGGACGGTCCCAGTTCATAAACCTGTGGAGCCCGCCGAGCTCTTTAATCAGCTTGTCGCCGGTCCGGACATGAAGATGGTAGGTGTTGGAAAGCTCCACCTGTGTCCCGATCCCGCGAAGGTCATCGGTGGACACAGCGCCTTTGATCGCGGCGACAGTTCCTACATTCATGAATACCGGCGTATGGATCGTGCCGTGGACTGTCTCTACGTCAGCCCGTTTGGCACGTCCGTCTTTTGCCAGAATCTTATATTTCATATTTTTCTTGCCTTATAAATTAGTCCCGAAAATTATTTTCCGGATTTCTTCGCTTCCTTTGCTGCCTTCTCAGCATCCTTCTTTGCCTGTTTTTCAACCGCATCCTTCTTCTGCTTCTTTGTGGTCATTACATACCACATAGCGCCTGTCAGGCATACGGAAGAGTAGGTACCACAGATGATACCTGCCATTAACGGGAGTGCGAACTCACGGATGGAAGATACGCCCATGATGAACAGAACAAATACCATGACAAAGGTCGTCAAGGATGTATTGATGCTTCGTGTGAAGGTCTGGGTGATACTTGTATTTACGATATCAACGGTGGATGCCTTCGGTCCCATGAGCTTGATGTTCTCACGGATACGGTCGAAGATAACGATCGTCGCGTTGATGGAGTATCCGACGATGGTAAGCAGGCAGGCGATCGCTGTGGAGCCAACGGACCACTTTGCGAGGGCGTAGCATGCAACTACAACCAATACGTCATGGACCAGAGCTAAAACAGCACTTGCAGCGAAGCGGATATCCTTGAATCGTACCCAGATATAGAGAAGCATAAATACAGTAGCGATCGCTGTAGCCATAACCGCGTCGCGCTTCATCTCAGCACTTACCGCACCAGAGATGCTCTCTGCAGTGATCTTGGACTCATCAACGCCGAAGTTCTCAACAAGTGCCTCGTCTAATGCCTGACGTTCTTCCACGCTTAAGGTTCTTGTCTTGATGATCACCTCGTTTGTTCCCGCAACCTTCTGTGTCTGCGTATCCGCACTGTTTGTGATGGATTCAACTACCGGAACAACCTCGCTTGAGATTCTCTCCAGAGACATGTCCTCATTAAAGGTCACGCTTGTGGAGGTACCGCCCTGGAAGTCAAGGGAGTAATTGAACGCGTTTCCGATGGAAGACTTGTTCATTACCATTCCCGCAACGCCTGCGAGGATCATAACAGCAGAGATGATAAAGCAGATATTTCTCTTTCCGAGGAAATTGAGCGCCTTCTTCTCTTTTCTGATGCCGTAGAACTTCTGATCCTGGAATCCAAGGTTATACAGGGTGTTCAGTGTGAACTTTGTAACGAAAAGTGCTGTGAACATGGAAAGAACGATACCAAGGGCAAGTGTTGTAGCGAAGCCCTTAACTGTACCGGAGCCTCTCCAGTAAAGAACAGCCGCTGCGATCAGTGTTGTCACGTTACCATCGACGATGGCGGATAACGCTTTCGCAAAACCTGTCTTGATTGCGGAATGAACGGTCTTTCCGAGACCGATCTCCTCCTTGATACGGGTGAAGATGATGACGTTCGCATCAACCGCCATACCGATGGAAAGGATGATACCGGCAATACCCGGAAGTGTTAATGTAACCTCAAAGGCCGCGAGCAGGATCAGCATCAATGCCACATAGAGGCAGAGTGCAAGGGATGCCGCAAGACCCGGGATGAGGTAAACTACGATCATGAATACGCATACGATTCCGAAACCGATCGCGCCGGCCTTTAAGCTTGTCGTGATCGCTTCCTGACCAAGTTTCGCGCCTACCACGTTGGAACGGAGTTCCTCCAGTTCCAGGGAAAGGGAACCGATACGGATCGTGGACGCAAGATTCTCAGCCTCTTCATAGGAAGTCATGCCGGAGATAGAGGCCTGTCCTCCTGTGATCGCCTGCTGTACGGTCGGGTTGGAGTACATCACGTTATCGTAAACGATCGCGATCTTCTTGCCGACGTTCGCTGCTGTCACATCTGCGAATTTCTTAGTACCTTCATCCGTAAATGTAAGCGCTACTTCATAGTTATTGTTTCCTGTCTGCTGGTCTTTATAGATCACAGCTTTCGCAGAAGCTACATCGGTTCCTTCCAGTACAACGTTCCAGTTCTCATCATAGAACTGTAAGGATCCCGGCTTACCGAGCTCTTCCAGGATCTTGTTCGCGTCTGTGACACCCGGAATATCAACATTGATACGGTTTCCGCCTTCCTGATAAACCTCTGCCTCAGAGCTGTAGTTTTGTACTCTCTGCTGCAGCTTGTACTGGGTATCGGACATATCCTCGGCGCTCGGATTTTCTTCCTTCGCCTGGTAGGTAATGCTGACGCCGCCTGCCAGATCCAGACCGAGCTTGATTCCGCCATTCTGGGAAGTTACTCCGTTCTCATCGGTGACCAGCTTACTCTTCTGAAGAGTATCATAGCCGAAAAATCCGAAGATACCGAGTACAACGAGCAGTCCCAGGAGGCCGAGCAGTCCCTTTCCTTTGTTGCTCTTCATGATAAAATCTCCTTCTTGATATGATTTCGAGGTCGAAAAAGCTTTTTGTCCCTCTTGATTCCGGAGTCCGCCGTAAGCACCGCCTCCGTCATCCTTACAATAACAGTCCAGGGCTTTCCGCCCCCTGACCGCTATGATCAATTTAGTTGTTTTCCTCGTCCTCCGCTAAAGCAGCGCGGATCATGATCGCGCACTCGATACGTTTTTTCTGCATCTCGCAGCCGATATCGTAGGCATCCGTAATACTGCCGTGGAAGTTAAAGGAATTTGCCGCGCATCCGCCGCTGCAGTAGAATCTCGCAAAGCAGTTTTTGCATTTTTCTTTCGCGTATACATTGCAGAGTTTGAATTCATCGCGCACCTTCGTGTTGACCACGCCGGTATCCACGTTTCCAAGCAGGAACTCTTCATTTCCAACGAACTGATGGCACGGATATAAGTCTCCCCACGGAGTCACTGCAAGATACTCGGTTCCTGAACCGCAGCCGGACAGACGTTTCGCAACACACGGTCCCTGGCTTAAATCAAGCATGAAGTGGAAGAATTTGAATCCTCTTCCCTCTTTCTGACGCTTTACAAACTCTTTTGCGAGTCTGTCATACTCATCCATAATCTGCGGAAGGTCTTCCTCACGGATGGAGTACGGCTCTTCCGGAGCTGCAACTACCGGCTCCATGGAAAGCTTCTCAAAGCCGAGGTCCGCATAGTGGAGGACATCGTTTCCGAAATCCAGGTTGTTTCTTGTGAAGGTTCCACGGACGAAATAATCCTTCTCGCCGCGTGATTTCGCGAATTTCTGGAATTTCGGAACAATAAGTTCATAGCTTCCCTTACCGTTTCTGAACGGACGCATCCGGTCGTTGACCTCCGGACGTCCGTCAAGGCTTAAGACCACGTTGCTCATTTCCCTGTTGCAGAACTCCATGATCTCATCGTTTAAGAGTACGCCGTTTGTTGTCAGTGTAAAGCGGAATTTCTTATTGTGCTCCTTCTCCTGGGAACGTCCGTATTCCACAAGCTGTTTTACAACGTTCCAGTTCATAAGCGGCTCGCCGCCAAAGAAATCAACCTCAAGGTTGATGCGGTTTCCGGAGTTTGCGATCAGGAAATCCAGTGCCTTCTTTCCGACCTCAAAGCTCATGAGGGCGCGGCGTCCATGGTACTCGCCTTCCTCTGCGAA
Organism: Clostridium sp. AM34-11AC; assembly: GCF_003435375.1. Taxonomy (GTDB): domain Bacteria; phylum Bacillota; class Clostridia; order Lachnospirales; family Lachnospiraceae; genus Pilosibacter; species Pilosibacter fragilis. The sequence continues at coordinate 321,789 of NZ_QWGL01000001.1, forward strand.
GCAGTACTTGCAGGCAAGGTTGCAGTCATGGGCAATATGAAGGCAGAGTGCCTTCACGACCGTCTGACGTTTCTTGAAATCGATCACATAGTCTTTGTAAATATCCGCAGCGAACAGCTCCTCCGCGTCGATGAGCTCCTGAATATCGGAGAGCGCATCCTCAATATCTTCTGCAGAGTACTTACAGACCAGTGCTTCTCTCACTGCTTTTTTCTGGTCATCCGTGAGAGGCATCGGTTTTTCCATATCCGGGACGATCTTCGCGAGAACCTCCACGGCATCGTAGAGCAGCGCATCCACGGAATGAACCGATCCACTGTTTACGTCCAAAACAATATGGTATCCATTATTTATATACTGATGTATCAAAGCTAACTTTCTCCTACTGTCTTAATTTTCAGGTGACTGTTCCGTCTCTTCCCGATTACAGTCACGATCTGATGGTCTCCTGACTTCTTTCTTACCTGCCCTTTGTGGTCTGTCAGTGGCGGCTTTCCCGGCATCGCTGTCCGGGAAACCCGTCACCGGCAGATTCTTTGATCAGACAAGAAATAGCCCCTACAATCATACGACCGTAGGGGTCTCTTTAAAAACTTCCGTTTATTCGAAGCCCCGCATTAGCGGTTGCTGTTTTCACAGCTCTGGTTTCCTACTGTGCAGGATGTCTTGCATGCAGACTGGCAGGATGTCTGGCATTCGCCGCAGCCGCCCTTCTTCATGCTGTTCTTTAAAGTGTTGGAACTTAAAGTCTTTACATGCTTCATGGTATCATTTCCTCCTGTTCTCTTATCGTGGGCATAATACCCCGAATTTAAATGAAATTATACCATACGATTTTCTATTATGCAACGGATTTTATTGCCGTGATGCAGGAAAATCCGGTACAAATATCCACTTTTTGTCCGCATAACATGCCGCAGGCAGCTTCCAAATTGTATCCGGCAGCCGCAAAGAAAAAATATCCGGGGCGTTTTTTTCAGCCAAACAGATTCACCGCTTACAAGATCAGCCGCGCAATGCATATGCATGGCCTTTCCCCACATATCCTGTATAAAGCAAATGTCCACATCATGATGTCCTCTCAGAATCTTTCTGTACCTGGTTTTATGAGTCCCGGAAAGACTCCTGGAGTACATCCTTCAAGAAAGGAGTTTTCTCATGCAGACAAACCCGGTATGGCGCATGGTACGCGCCCTGATCGCAACTTATATCCTCTCCGGAATTCTTCTGATGGTACTGTCCTTCGCCCTCTTTAAGTTCCGTCTCCCGGAAAATCAGGTCAATCTCGCCGTCTGCGCAGTCTATGTCCTCTCCTGCTTTTTTGGCGGCATGATCGCCGGAAAAACAATGAGGACCAGGCGCTTTTTCTGGGGCCTGGTCCTCGGAACTCTCTATTTTCTGTTTTTATATCTCATGTCCCTCGCCCAGAAGGACGGTGTCACGGAAGACACCAAAAGACTTCTCTCTGTCCTCGCCATGTGCACATTGAGCGGAATGGCGGGCGGGATGGTGAGCTAACGGTCTCCCACCTTCGTGAGGAGATAAACAACGAGCGCCAGGATCCCCATCACAACGAAGATTCCAAGCATTCCCTTCCACATGATTCCCAAAGCAAGCATTGTATTTACATTCATAGTCCAGACCTCCTACATAAAGAATCCAAGGATGATTCCGCCGGCAACTGCGGATGCGACCTGACCGGAAACATTAGCTCCGATGGCATGCATCAGAAGATGGTTTGTTCTGTCCTCCGCGATCCCCATCTTCTCAATGACACGGGCAGACATCGGGAATGCGGAGATTCCTGCTGCTCCGACCATCGGGTTCACTTTGTTCCTGCTGAACAGATTTAAGAATTTCGCAAACATGACGCCGCCGATGGAGTCAAAAATAAAAGCGAAAAGTCCAAGTCCCATGATCATCAGTGTCTGTAAGCTTACGAACTGATCCGCTTTCATGGAGAAAGAAATCGTGATTCCGAGAACAAGTGTGATCAGGTTTGCGAGTGTCGTCTGTGCTGTTTCGGAAAGGCTGTTTAAGCAGCCGCATTCACGGATCAGATTTCCGAACATCAGGAATCCTACAAGAGCAACCGACGCCGGAGCGACAAGTCCTGCGACAAATGTTACAATGATCGGAAAAGCGATTCTTGTGAACCGGCTTACTTTTCCCGGCTCATACGGCATGCGGATCATGCGTTCTTTCTTTGTCGTAACCGCTTTAATCGCCATCGGCTGGATGATCGGCACAAGTGCCATATAGGAATATGCCGCCACCGCAATCGCTCCGATGTAGTTTGACTTCAACACCTGAGATACCAGAATCGAAGTCGGACCATCTGCCGCTCCGATGATTCCGATAGAGGCAGCGTCCTTGATATCAAAGCCGAGAAGTGATGCCATAAAGATCGTAAAAAAGATACCGAACTGGGACGCCGCACCGAAAAGGAACATCTTCGGATTCGAAAGCAGCGGTCCAAAGTCGATCATGGCTCCGATACCGATAAAGAGCAGCAGCGGGAAAGCCTCCGATGCCTCAATGCCGGATTCAAACAGCCACTGGATGATTCCGTGAGTCTCACCGGCGCCCTCCATAAACTGGTTTAACACACCGCTGGCCGGGAGATTCACAAGGATCGCACCGAAGCCCATCGGCAGAAGAAGGGCCGGCTCATAATTTTTCTCGATTGCCAGGTAGATCAGTAAAAGCCCTACCACATACATGACGACCTGCTGCCAGGTGATCGATAGTAATCCACTCCATAAAAAGTCCATAAAAACTCCTCCTTGAAAATAGTATGCGCAGGTTTTTCTCTTTCCCTGCCAATGGATTCCATGAAATTTTACAGACCGTCTTTTTTTGCCGCCATATCGGATCGCTCTCGGATCCTCAGAGCAACAAAAAAAGACTTTCTGCAGAAATTTCTCTCTGCAAAAAGTCTCGTTACCATTTTACCGGTATGCACCACCAGACGTTTCCGCCGCGATTGTTGACAGTGCATTTCAACTACTCCCCTTTTGGATAGATTCATATTAATTGGTTTGAAAAAAATTGTCAAGACCGAAAGCTGTACATTTTTCGCTAATTTTATCGCGGTTCAGGAATTTCACCGTTCGGGTTTGCTCTCCTGCTCACTTTCTTCGCTCTTCTGCGGCGCATCCAGAATATACAGATGCACCTTGTCAATCCTGTTTCTCTCCACCGTATCCACCACAAACCGGAGATTTCCGCTTGTGACTTCCTCCCCTGCCTGCGGGAGATGGTCTAAAAGGCCGATAATATAGCCACCGACGGAGTCGTAATCTTCTGACTTGAGATCCAGACCAAGCTGGTCGTCGAGATCATCAAGTTTCATGGCACCCTCGATCACATATTCCTTCGGATTGATCTTCCTGATGCTGTCTTCCTCATCCGCATCGTACTCGTCGCGGATCTCTCCGACGATCTCCTCAAGCATATCCTCCAATGTGATAAGCCCGGCCGTCGCGCCATACTCATCAAGGACGATGGCAACGCTGTTCATGGTCTTTCGAAGTTCCACCATAAGCTCCGTCGTCTTTTTAAACTCGTAGGTGTAATACGGCTCACGCAGGTAATCCCGCAGCTTAAATTCCTTGTCTTTCGGGATCAGGAACAGGTCCTTGATATTCACGATGCCAATGACATTGTCCGTCGTCTCCTCATAGACTGGATATCTCGTATACTTCTCCTGTCGGAAAATATCCATGATCTCCTGATAGCTGGCATTCACATCGAGGAATGTCATATCGATACGCGGAACCATAATGTCCTTCGCGACAGAATCCCCAAAATCGAACACGTTGTAGATCATCTTCTTCTCGTCTGACTCGATCACACCCTCTTCGTGGCTGACCTCCACGATCGTGCGGAGCTCATCCTCTGTGATCGCGTCCTGTTTCTTGTTCGGATCCACATGGATCATCTTTAAAACGCCCTTGGAGAGGACATCAACGACCACGATCAGCGGGGTCAGAACCTGCATGATCAAATAGATCGGTTTCGCGAACTTGAGTGACAGGGTCTCGGAATAGATCGTCGCGGAAGTCTTCGGTGTGATCTCACCAAAGATCAGGACTAACAGCGTCAAAACACCGGTTCCGATACCGACATATTTATTTCCAAGCACGTCTGTGACCAGCACAGTCATCAGAGAAGACGCTGAAATATTGACAATATTGTTTCCTATTAAAATTGCGCTAAGCATTTTGGGCTGATTGCTTAAGATCTTCTCCAGCACAACGGCATGACTGAGTCCCGCCTCCGCGAGATTCCGCACACGGATCTTATTTACCGTCATCATTGCCGTCTCCGCCGATGAGAAAAACGCGGATAACGCCAGAAGTCCAATTACGATCAGTCCCTGCAGGGCTTGCCCTGAATCCAAAAAAATCAACTCCTAAATCTTTATAAATTTGACGCTTCCCGGTTTCTTCCGGGGCTTCGTCCATGATTTGTCTCCTCGCACGCTCCGCTCTGTGTTTGGACCGGTCGAAGATTTACGAATGATTGTACAATACTCTATATGCAGTGTCAATGGTTTCGGGACGTTTCCGCGGTGTTTTTTTAATGGCAGTTACAGTACACGGGCACTCCATGCCCGCGCACTGTAACTGGATTTTGCCCATGCTTCGCATTCCGAATCGGCAAAATCCGCGGTCATAACGGTATCATACGGAATTTTCAGTTCAGAAAATTCCTACCCATGAAAAGTAACTAATGGCACCGTTCCGTTCGTTCAGGCCTGTGATCTGCTGCGGTCAGCGCGAAAGATCTTAAGCATCCTCATTCTTCTCGATCAGACGCATCCCCGCTGTTTCCGTCACCGGCAGAGAGAAGACGATCGCCCCCGCCTTGCTTCCGATCCCGGCTTCCTTCATGATGCTCTGCATGATGCCGTTTTTATCCTTTGTCTTCGTGACCATAAAGATCATCTCTTTCTCCTGAGCAAGGGAAACGCCTAAAAACTTTTCCGCCTTCTCCATTCCCGTTCCCTTCGCATGGATCACGGTTCCGCCGGTAGCGTTGGCCTTTCGCGCCGCGTCCATGATCACATCCGTATAGCCCTGATTTGCGATCACCACAAGAAGCTCGTAGTCTGTTCTTTTCAAGCTGCTTTCCTCCTCTTTCTCAAATCCACGGTCCTCAGTCAAAAAGCGAAGCTGCCGCTTTCCGCCGATGCTGCTCAGGGGAGTCACAAAGGCGATCCCCGTTCCCGGAATATCGATCTTGATCTCCTGTTCCAGGCCCTTTTTTACCTTTTTCCATTCTGCCGCCGTCACTACTGCAAACTGGACGGCCTTTTCCGATGCCTCTAACCCGAAGGCGTCCAACACCTCCGACGCCGCGGTTCCCCGGCCTAACGTCAGGAATGTGACGGAAATCCCATATTCTTTATAGAAGGCGAGGAATCTCCGGCTCTGGTTCCGGTCGCTGATCGTCGCCATCAAGTATAATTCGCTCATAAAACCTCCTACAATTCAATAATCGCGTCATCATCCAGCAGCTCAAACGCCGCGTATGCCCCGGACTGTCCATGAGCTGCGGACATTCCTTCCTGCACTCCGCGCTTCGCTCTTATCCTCGAAGCCAGACCCATGACCTGGATCGTGATAAGCGGTGTCATGGCAACCATCGCGACCACACCGAAGGCATCTGTGACGATGTTTCCTCCAAGAGCGGAGCAGGCTCCCTGTGCCATCGGAAGCAGAAACGCTGCCGTCATCGGTCCCGATGCCACGCCGCCGGAGTCGAAGGCGATCGCGGTGTAGATCTTCGGCACAAAAAACGAGATTCCCAACGCGATCGCGTATCCCGGAATGAGAAACCACAGAATCGAGATCCCTGTGAGTACCCGCACCATCGCAAGTCCGAGAGAAACCGCAACACCCAGGGAAAGTCCCATTCCCATGGCCTTCGAGGAGATTGCTCCGTCCGTGATCTCCTCAACCTGTTTGTTGAGAACATACACGGCCGGCTCTGCCTTTACGATGAAGTATCCCATGATCATTGCGATGGGAACAAGGAACAGCGGGTGGGCGGACTTCGCAAGCACCTGTCCGAGATAATTTCCCGCCGGCATGAAGCCCACGTTCACTCCCGTAAGAAAAAGTACCAGCCCCGCGTATGTATAGGCGAGACCGATTGCGATCTTCTTTAATTTTCTTGTTGTTAATTTTAACATGAAAATCTGGAAAATCATGAAAAATAAGATAATAGGCAGTAAGGAAACCGCGATCTCCTTCATGTAGGCCGGAAGTTCCCTTGCAAAGAGCAGGAACAGTTCTTTTGAATCACCGATCTCCGGAATCACCGGCGGTGTGTAGGAGCTGCTGTCCGCCTTGAAGATCATGCTTAAGATCATGACTGCGAGGATCGGTCCGATGGAGCAGAGCGCCACAAGACCGAAGCTGTCGTCCGCCGCGTGGCGGTCGCTTCGCGTTGCAGAGATTCCGACACCGAGTGCCATGATAAACGGCACCGTCATCGGTCCCGTCGTAACGCCGCCGGAGTCAAAGGCCACACTTAAAAAATCCTTCGGCACGAACATCGCCAGTGCAAACACCACGCCGTAAAAGGCAAGCAGCAACGGCGGAAGTGCCACGGAGAACAGCATTCGCAGCAATGCCACGACAAGAAATGCGCCGACTCCGCATGCAACGGACAAGATCAGCGTCATGTTCGGCACAGCCGGAACCTGATTCGCCAGAACCTGAAGATCCGGCTCCGAGATCGTAATGATGAAGCCTAAGAGAAAGGACAGCCCGATCACCACCGGAAGCTTCCGGCTCTTCGTCAGGCACGTTCCCACTCGCTCGCCCATCGGTGACATGGCAAGCTCTGCGCCAAGTGTAAAAAGCATCATTCCCGCGAGCAAAAGGACTGCTCCTAAAAGGAAACAGAGCAGGATGCTGGAGGAGATGGGCGCGATCACAAAGCAGAGTACCAGCACGATCGCAATGATCGGCAGTACCGCCTGCAGCGCCTCATTCCACTTCTCCCGCAGTTTTTTTGTCATTCCCAAATTTTCACTCTCCTGTGTTTGTGAGACGGACATTCTAAGCTCCGTCCGGTTACTTGGTTTTTTTCCACATTCGTGTTCTCTCCGCCAGGTATTTCACGAACAGGGGATGCCGTTACAGGATCTGTGGGCTTGCAGCGCCACGATCCTGTAACCGGCGAATTATGTTTAGTATAACATGGGAATTGTGAGAAAAGTATGTTTTGAGAGGTTAAGATTCCGCTAAAAAAAGGCGGCTTTGTTCAGATAATTTACTATAAAAAAGATATCAGGCGGTTAAACAGCCCGGAGCTTTCCCTGCCCGCCTGCTCACAGGGAACATCAATAAACGTAAACCGACAATGCTATAAAAAATACCTGTAGGATCGTCATGATCAAAAACAGAGGTGTAATAAATTTATACCATCGCTCAAGCGGGATTCCCATCAGACCGCATTCCAATGAACAGTTCGTTGGCCAGAACATGTCCGAAAAGCCGTCACCAAAACAATATGCCAATACCGCTGTCTGGCGGCTTACGCCTACAATGTCAGCTACAGGTGCTATAATTGGCATAGTGATCGTAGCCTGACTGGAAGAACCATTAATGAAAATATTAATGATGCTCTGTAAAAACAACATTCCAATAGCAGAAATGACGGGATTCCCGATATCCAGAAGAGAAGAAAGGTAGTAAACTATTGTATCGGAAATAAGTGCTTCTTTCATGACAATAAGAATACCCCGGGTAAATCCAATCACAAGGATCGAGGATACTACGCTCTTAGTTGACTCAATAAAAGTAAGACAGATCTCATTCAGACTGCTTCCTCCCACGACTCCCGCCACTACCATCATTGCTAAAAATAATGAAGATATCTCATCGATATACCATCCAAGCATGCTCGTTCCGTAAAGCAGGATCCCTATCGTAGCAAAAAACAAAATCGTACACAATTTGCGGCGAAATGTAAAGTTCACCTCTTTATCATACTGCTTTTTGTCCGATTGTTCCACTTCATCACAACCATATAAAACTGAAAGTTCAGGATTCTGCTTTACTTTTCTGGCATAGCGCATCACATACCAAATAGATACCATTTCAAATACTGCAAAAATCACGGCGCGATAGGCAACACCGGAATTCAGCGGTACATCAGCGATGGTCTGGGCAATTCCTACTGAAAACGGATTTGTCATAGCTGCCGCAAATCCGGTAGCTACGCCAATATAAACAACGGCACCTCCTACAAGATTGTCATAGCCTAATGCCAGCATTATGCTTGCAAACAACGGCACAAGACCATAGGTTTCTTCAAATATACCCAATGTTGATCCGAGCAGGCCAAACAACAGCATTCCCACAGGTATCAACAATTCGGTACGTTTCCCCATTAATTTAAGCAGCGCAGACACCGCAGCATCCAGTGTGCCGTTGTCTTTCAATACATAAACAAAGCCATATGCAAAAACAATAAGAAACAAGATATCTGCAGCACTTACATAGCCACGAGACACCGAAAGAAAAATATCAAAGAAGTCTGGGCGGTTTCCTTCAACAAAATGGAAACTGTCAGGTAATACGATCGTTTTTCCATTCGCAGGATCAATTACCCGATCATATTCTCCTCCGGGAATGATATACGTCAATCCTACTACGACCAGTAAAATAATCGTTAAAATTACATATGTATGAGGTAATTTCCACCCGATAAATGACTTTTTACACTTTTCAGTCAAGTTCCTTTGTTTTTTTAACATTCCTGTTTTCCTTCAATAAAAACATGTTCTGCTTTCGCATGAATATCAAATGGATGATGACTCCAGATAACGAGATCCGCATCTTTTCCGCTGACAAGCGCACCTTTTCGATCATCGATACCCAAAATCTCTGCAGGATATGATGTTACTGCGCGCAATGCTTCCGCATCATCCATGCCAAAGCGAACAGCCATAGCAGCATAAATAGGCAAATAATACAGCGGTGTTACATCATGATCGGCAGTGATGCAGACTTTAACACCTGCCCTATTGAGGATGCCGGCAGTCTCAAAGCTCTTATTCCAAACCTCCTGCTTGCTGCACGGGTTCATGCTTGGACCGACAATCGCAGGAAAACCGCTGGCTGCTATATGTTCAGCAATGTCAATCCCATCCGTGCAATGAACTATAACAATCCTGATATCGTACTCCTTGGCAATACGGATCGCTGTACAGATATCATCTGAACGGTGAGCGTGAATATGCAACGGTATTTCTTTCCTCAGAACCATAGCCATATTTTCCTTGCCGGGATCGCATCGGAAATGATCACCATTCTTTTCCGCTTCTTCCTTCTCAAAAAGATATTCCTTCGTATCTTCCAGACACTTACGTAAGTGATAAGCAGTACCCATGCGTGAGGCGAATCCATGCTTAGCTGCCTTCGGGTTTTCTCCAAGGCTGCCTTTCACAGCAGCCTTGCGGGTCACGATCATCTCATCTGCAATCTTACCCGTTAACCGGATAACCGAAGCAACACCTCCGATAACACCATCACTGCCCGGACAAACACAGGCACAGGTCACTCCTGCCCGGACAGATCGTTCCACCGCTCTGTCAAAAGGATACAGACCGTCCAGCACTTCTAACTGAGGGGTAATCGCATCCGAGTAATCGCAACAATCATCACCCACTTCTCCCATACCTTCTTCGCTGATACAAATATGACTGTGAGCATCAATGAAACCTGGCGTTATATATTTTCCCGCCGCATCTATCACTTCTTCATTTTCTTTTGGAGAAATATTGAAATCCACTTCCGTTATTTTCGTATTTTCGATACGAATATCCAATTTTTCAAAATCATTTGTACAAGTAGTAAACAAATATCCGTTTTTAATAAGCATCCGTGCTACCTCTAAATATAATATTTTTTATTCCTATATATGGGATATATGGGATCTGTTAATAACCAATCATTACAGCAGCCGTCATAAATACAAACTCCATAATAAACAGGATGCCAAACAACGGTGTAATAAATTTATACCATTTGTTAATCGGCACTCCCATCAGACCACAACAAAGAGCGCAGGAAGTCGGCCAGAATATATCTGCGAAGCTGTGTCCCAACTGGTATGCCAATACGGCAATTGAACGGCTCATACCAACCAGCTCGGCTGTTGGTGCCAAAATCGGCATTGTAATCGTTGCCGCACTTGTTGAACCATTGATAAAGAGTTTTACAATGTTCTCAATTATGATCATTCCGTAGGCAGAGAGGTATGTACTTGTATTTTTAAGCAGGCTCACCAGGCCGTATACGATCGTATCTGTGATCATGCCCTCTTTCATTAAAATCAAGATTCCTCTGGTAAATCCGACAATTAACATAGAAGAAACCATGCTCTTAGTAGACTCAATAAATGTCTTACAGATCTCAGTTGCAGAATAACCGCTGATAATACCTGCAACCACCATTGCCATTAAGAAAAATGCTGATATTTCATCTACATACCAGCCCAGATTCAAAATAGCATAGAATAAAAATATAATGACTCCAAAGAAAAGGACTAAACATAACCCCTGACGGATATTCATAGATGCTGTCTGTAATTCATTCAAAGATTTTGCCTTGACTGCATCCAGCTCAGTGCCATAAACCACAGATTTGGTCGGATTTTTTTTGACTTTGCGGGCATAGTACATCACATAAGCAATGGCAATGATCTCTGTGACAGCAAAAATGAGCCAGCGGAATCCCATGCCTGAGTAAAGTTCAACACCTGCAATATCCTGTGCAATAGCGATGGTATAAGGATTCGTGGTGCCTGCGGCATATCCGATCGATACGCCCAAAAAGATAACTGCGCCACCTACGACAGCATCATAACCCAGGGCAACAAAGATTCCTACGAAAACCGGAAACAGTCCATAGACTTCCTCATAAATACCCATAGTAGATGCCATTAAACCAAGAATCAGCATTGTGATCGGAATCAATAGCTGGACACAATTGCCAATCTTCCGTACTAAAGTTCCCAGCGCAGCATCCATCGTTCCATTTTTGGTTAAAACATAAACAAAACCATACGCAAAAATAATGAGGAACATAATATCAGCAGCGTCCACATAACCAGCTTCCAGAGCCTGAAACAGACCAAACAGCCCCGGCGCCTCAGCATCTACATACGCGTAAGAGTCAGGCACAACGACCATCTTTCCTGTAACCGCATCCTCTACACGCTCATAAGATCCGGCAGGAATGATGTGTGTAAGAATCAGCACGATGAACATAATAGTGACAAGTATCACATATGTATGCGGCATCTTAAAGTTTTTGATCCTTTCCTTTAAAGTTCTCATAAGTACCTCCTTAGTTTATAATCTTTGTAGCAACACTGCATGTTTTCTGAATGCTTATCCATCACCTTGCAGCACCACACTATAATACACATTCAGTCCCTTCAGCATTGCCTTTTCTTATATTTAAATCCTTAAAGTTACTTGAATGTCAAGTGTGAAATTGTTATAATAATAATAGTTGCTTTTTGATCATTATCCACATTCACCGGAGTTCTAAAAATGGGCAAAAAAAATCTTACCATCGGAGAAATATCCGAAATATTGAACATTACCCCTTCAACTCTTCGTTTTTGGGAAAAGGAGAACCTCTTTCATGTCAGCAAAAAGAGTAATCACTACCGAACCTATACCAATACGGATTTAATCGACATAGCTGATATCCTGTATTATCGGAATCTTGGAGTACCGGTTAAAGACATCCGTGCATTTTCTTCTCTGGAATTATCTGAATATGATCAGTTTCTGGAAAATCAGGAACGGGAACTCAACAAAAAGATTGAAGAATATCAACAGATGCTGCTAAGATCGCAAAGTCTGAAGAGGAACTATTATCGGTTGCTGAGACTGCTCGTCAATCCCTTTATCCTTGAGACTCCGGACTTTCATCACGTCATCTCGTGGGATTTCCGTGAAAAAGAACGGATCCGGCAATACGTATCCGATCCTTCATATTACGTCTGGTGTAAAGATACCAACTCAGAAATTTCTGGACGTAAAGGACTCATTGTATCTGAAAACAGTTCTTATTCCCGCTCGGATCTCATATGGGAAAACAGACCCGGCAGCCGCTACATCAGCTTTCCCGTCAAAGCCATGATTGAAAATGATTATTCCGGACTTGAAGCGCCAAAGATCGTAGGTGAAGTACAGCGCCATACCACTACCGGTTATTTAATTACTCGTCACCTCTTAAACTGCAAGATCAATGGCGAAAATGTCGAATATCTGCAGGCTTATCTTGAAATCACTGGAGCGTGGGATGATTCATTTACAAAAAGATTAATGTTAGATTAATGTTTTGGTGAATATATCCTGTTTAGACAAATGAAATTATGCATGATTTTTCACAAAAAACACTCTTTAGATTTGTAAAATAACTCCCTTTTCGGAATTGTGTACCCATGGGAAATGAGTTTATAAATATACAATGCAAACAGCAGACATCTATTTTACAATCAAATATATAAAAACTAGTATTTATAGGGGGGTAAATCAGCATGAAATGTCCATATCGTGGTGAAGAAATGATGAGAGGATACCTGATGAGCTCACGAGACATTACTTTTACAATTGATAATCAGACAAAAGTTTTTCATACAAAAAAATCGGACGATTTGGAATTGAGTAAAAGTTCAGGAGGAATCCCTCATTGTGAAGCTTATCGTTGTAGTAGTTGTAAAAAGATTTTGATTGATTATGCAAATAGATAACTTCCAATCTTTCGGTGAGATTGAAACTCAGCGACAACTCGGAAGTTGTCGAACTGACACATTAGAAAGGGTTATATATGAGTGAATTGATTAAGGCTGATAATGAATATAAAGAGTGGATTACCGGAATATCTACTGATTTTAGAAAAAGCCAAATCAGAGCTTCTATGAAGATAAATGATGAGATGCTAAGGTTTTATTGGAAGCTTGGTAAGGGTATTTCATCTATGAGTGAACAGTTCGGATATGGAATGGGATTCTATAAAACGGTGAGTGATGATTTGAAATCCATTTTGCCAGATGTGAAATCATTTTCTCCAACTAATTTGAAATATATGAGATACTTTTATGAGATGTATTCTGATGCAGTATTTTGTCCTCAGGTTGAGGATGAATTGATTGCAGATGCAAATCGTCCCCAAGTTGGGGATGATTTACAAATCATTTTTAGAATTCCATGGGGACATAACAAAATAATACTTGATAAATGCAGAGGAAATTCTGCAAAGGCATTGTTTTATATCAGAAAGACTATTGAAAACAATTGGTCAAGAAATGTTTTACTAAACTTCTTAGGAACGGATTTGTATGAACGCCAGGGCAAAGCAATAACTAACTTTTCTAATACACTTCCGATAGAACAGAGCGATTTAGCGCAAGCAATTACGAAGGATCCATACAATTTTGATTTTTTGACTTTGCGTGAAAGGTATGATGAAAAGGAACTAAAGGATGCGCTTATAGAGAAAGTTAATAATTTTCTTATGGAGTTAGGTACTGGCTTTGCTTATATGGGCAGGGAAGTGAGAATTGAGGTAGGAGATACTGAAAAATTTATAGACATGTTATTTTACAATACTCAAAGGCATTGCTATGTAGTTGTAGAAATAAAGACAGGAAAATTTGATTCTTCCTATGCAGGTCAATTGGGAACTTATGTTGTAGCTGTTAATCATCAGATGAAAACAGAAGCTGATAATCCTACTTTGGGACTTCTGATTTGTAAAGATATGGATAAAGTAGAAGCCCAGTATGCATTAGAATCAACTAGCCAGCCACTTGGTATTTCTAGTTATGAATTATCAAAACTTATACCAGAAGAGTTCAGAGGTAGTATGCCTACCATTGAAGAGATTGAGGCTGAATTAAATGAATAACTTCCAGGTTGTCGAGCTGATAACTTATATCCTCGAAAGGCAGAAGAAACAGAGCTAAAGCATTTTGGTAAAATGTTTTTTGAAGTAAGGACTCAATAAAAGCACATGACCTTGACGGAGGCTGGTATTGTCCAAATTGCAAGAAGGTAATTGTGCTTTGGAAGCAAACGAGCAAAGGCAACTCCCAATTTATCGAACCCATACAAACGGGGAGTTGGAGGAGGTATCTATGATAAAGCGATTTGATAAAGTTGATGGCAGTTATGTTGAAAAAATATATGGGCAAGATAGATATGGCTATTCCAAGAGTGATACGATAGATTTCTATGATTTAGTCGAGTTAGCAAAGGAAGGAATTAGTAGAGGATCGGTTGTACTTATCTATGATTTCGAAAAAGGGAAGGTATACACTCCATTTGAAAAGCAGAATAATATTGTTTATGGAGATCCGGTATATGTAGAAAAATTCATATATTTTTTGCAGTGTGATTATAACAAGAAAAGAATTTCTTTATATCGCTATTTACCAGAGAAAATACTGGAAAAAGTTGCAGAATTAAACCTCGATGATTTGAATCCATATAATTTGCATATTGTAGGTAATCCACTATATATCATAAGTCAGGAAGCTGGAGAAGGATTTCGATGTTATTATCCAACGGAATTTTTCTTCCCATTAAAGCACAATGAATCGGTGATTTTTATAGAGGATGGCAAGGTCTATATTGAAGCTTGGATAGAAGAAGGTTGGGATGACGAAAACAACTGTGCAACAGATGATTATAAATATTACGACAAAATCATAGTAAAAGATTTTGCAGGTAATAAAATTTCCGAAGAGGTAGGTTGTTTGAACAAAGGTCCTGATGGAAATTGGTGGATTTCATAAATACAAACAACTCGATTGGTCGGAAACTGGTGAATGATAATGGCGATAAATGTAGAGCAGACAAAAAAGTATTATAAGGATATTAAGCAAGAGGATTTGTGCGACTGTAATTACTGTAAGAATTATTATTTGCAAGTAAAAGATGCATATCCTAAGGTAGCAGAGTTTTTGGACAGCATAGGAATAGATATTGAAAAGCCATTTGAAACAAGCCCATTAGAGCCTGATGAGCATGGGATGCTGGAGTATTGTATATGCCAGTATATAGTAATTGGTTCCGCTCCAAGTGAATTATCAAAAGAAATAGAAAATGTGAAGATTGATATTTCAGAATCGCATCCGAGTACAGATCTGATTCAGGAACATTTTGTGATAGACATTTATCCAATCTGTTTAAAATGGATTCTGTAATGCGGGCAAATTCCAGTTTGATGAAATAAAGAAATTATTGGAGAGGGAAAATATGGTTGGAAGTATTTCGATTTCAGAGCAGATGGATTTGGGAAAAGCAGAGCGTTTTATTTCAGAGACCCGGATGGAATCATTCTTGAGATGATGCAACCGTTATAAAAGGAGACTAATCAGAATTTGTAGTATGATTTGTGAATCAAAGTGACAATGATGATAATTTCCAAAATAACTTGACATGATAAGAAGTCAGAGGTATTATTGAAACCGTTAAAGGGAATGAAGTTCTCCCTTGGGAAACCTAAACCGCTTTTTAAGCTGATGACTTCTGCGATTATCTGTTCGCAGAAAGGCATCAGCTTTTTTGCGTCCAAAGGAGGAGAATTTTATGTTAACATCACTGGCTTTCATTTTTCTTGTTGGTCTGTTCATGGCTGCAATTTGTCAACGGCTCAAGCTGCCCCGCATTATTGGTATGCTGATTACGGGTATTGTGCTGGGACCTTATGTCCTTGACCTGCTCGATCCCTCTATCCTGTCCATTTCCGCTGACCTACGGCAAATGGCTCTTATCATCATTCTGCTCAAAGCAGGGCTATCCCTCAATCTGGCTGATTTGAAAAGGGTAGGACGACCCGCCATTATGATGTCCTGTGTCCCGGCAAGCTGTGAAATATTAGCGTTCTTTCTGTTTGCGCCTGGCATTTTAGGCGTTACCAGAATAGAGGCCGCTGTCATGGGCGCTGTCCTCGGCGCAGTTTCTCCGGCAGTCGTTGTGCCACGCATGGTTCAGTTGATGGACTCAAAATACGGCACAGACAAAAGTATTCCCCAGCTTATTCTGGTAGGGGCGTCCTGCGACGATATTTTCGTTATTGTGCTGTTCTCTACCTTTCTCGGCATGGCACAGGGCGGTCATGCAAATTTGATGGATTTTATCAATATCCCGGTTTCCATCGTCCTCGGCATTGCCTTGGGCGCAATCACCGGGTATCTGCTCAGTTTGTTTTTTGAAACTGCCTACACACATAACCACTGCGTCCGAAACAGCATGAAAGTAATCGTTGTTTTGGGCGTATCGTTCCTGCTCATGGCGATTGAAACATGGTTGAAGGAGAGTATATCTGTCTCCGGTCTGTTGGCTGTAGTAAGCATGGCTTGCGTTCTCAAAATCAAAAGTGTTACCTTTGTATCAAAACGATTGTCTGAAAAATTCGGAAAACTCTGGCTGGCGGCGGAAGTGCTCCTGTTTGTGCTGGTCGGTGCGGCGGTGGATATTCGTTATACACTGAACGCTGGCATTGCGGCGATATTGATGATCTTCCTCGCCCTTATTTTCCGTTCTGCGGGTGTTGCTCTTTGTTTAGTCGGCACACCTTTGACATGGAAAGAGCGTCTTTTCTGTATGATTGCCTATCTACCCAAAGCCACTGTACAGGCAGCAATTGGTTCTGTGCCACTTGCAGCAGGTCTTGCATGTGGGAAAATCGTTTTATCAGTTGCCGTTATGGCAATTGTTACTGCTGCTCCTGTGGGTGCTTTTGGAATGGATGTCTTGTATAAGAAATTATTAAATAGAGATTTAACAGATTGATATATCGAGTATAAATCCAAGTTTGAAGAACCGTTAGGTAAGTTCAGGTTCAATAAACCCATGTGTAAATATGCATATTACTTAGAATTTTAAGTAAGGGGAACACTTTTCCGAAATGGGAGTAAAATAATACTTTTTATGAGCTATCTATTGCATCACATACACTAAGAGCAGCGGATAGCATTCCGCTGCTCGTAATAGCTTCTTCTTTTATTGGAATATCGTTTTAAAAACCGGCTGCATGGACGAGATCCATGTATTCTCTTCCGCATTATAATACTTTGTATCTGCATTTACCGCAAACGGAATTCCTGCATCACTCAATGCTTTCGTCATAAATCCTGCAAATACTGTCTGTTCTTCTACACTATATGTATTTCCTTTATTATAGTTTCCCGGCATCCAGGCTCCAACCCATGTCGGAATCCCCGTCTGCTGCTGCCATGCAAGCGCCGTCTGGATCTTATCTGTAATCAGCTTCTTCTCAGCATCCGTTCCCGTAGTCCACAGCTTCTTTTCATTTGCCTTATCCGGCCCGGATGCGTAAAAGTGCCATTCTGCCATAAGATATCCATTGTGTGCACTTGGAATTTTCAGCTCTGACAAATAATTAGGGTCTGACCGCAGTCGTGGAGAGATCATAATGATTCTGTCCGGATTTGTTTTTCTGATTGCCGCAACCGTCTGTTCATACATTTCATTCAACGTATCCGGCAATTTATTGATCGCATCCGAAGATTCAATCATCAGATCAAAGGCCACCAGATGTGAAGCATCTTTAAAATGTTCTGCGATCTGGCTCCACCATTCCGTCACATGATCCATATTTTCCTTTGTTGGATTTGTTTTAAACTCATGCGCCTGATATGCAATAACAGGAATAATTCCGTTTTTCAGGCAATCAGTGATCTGCATATCCAGCAATGCCAGAAGCTCGGTGCTGATATCATCCTGTACCCGAATTCTGACATGGCTGACCCCGGCTTTCTTAAATTCCTGTACCTGCTTAATGCTGTATGTTCTGGTCTGCTTCTGAAATTCTGACCATGTGACATCCAGACCTTTTCCCAAAAAAAGTCTGGTACTGCCACGGAAGTACCGCCTGATCTTTGCTCTGCCCGAGTCCTTCGATCCAGGCACCATCTGCGCCCGTGACATATCCATCCGGCGTCATGCAGTTTGCGCTCATGTAACCATCCGATTCAAAGTAATACCATTTACCGTCATCGTCCCGAAACCACTGATCCTGAAGAAATGTCTGATCATCGTTCTCATATTTCCATCCTGCCATGTCCTGCTTCCACTGTCCGGCATATGATGGGAAACTGCTGACCGCCAGAAGCACAGAAGCTGCCAGGCCCAAATAAATTCTTTTCAATCTTGTTTCCTCCACTTATTGCCCGGAAGAAAGAAGATCATCAATCTGTTTCCAAATGCTATTGATCTCTTTCAGCATTTCCAGACGTTTTTCCTTTTCTTTTTCTGCTTCTTTTAATTTTAGGATTGCTGTGTCAAAATCTTTGTTCTCGGCAGCCGCCTTCGCTTCTGCGCGAAGATTCTTTACCTGGGAATCCCCGTTTTCCTCACGGATCGTTTTTATTTTCCCATGAAGTGTTTTTGCCTCTTTCCACACTTCCTTGTCAACCGGAAGCTCTCCTGTCTCCTTTTTGTTCAGATGAATATTCTTGAAATGTTCCTTGATAGTTTTATTGGATTCCCTGAGAACATCCATCTGCTCCTCCATCACTTTCATCTCAGTACGGATCGGTTCCGCTTCCGCCCTATATTCTTTTCTTGTCTCAGCCGCAAACGCAGAGAAGGACATGATTGCAGTAAGCGATAACGCCGCGCATAAAATTTTTAAACTCTTCTTCATCTTGTTACCTCCATCAGTAAATTATTTTATGTGTTTATCATACCGTTATCCCTATGTGCATTACCAGTTCACCTGTGTGGCAAGAATGTGGCAATCATTTACGGTTTTAAACTTTCATGTTAATATGAAAACATAAATACAAACGAGGTAATTTATCATGTCAAAACTGATCTATGTAGTAGATGATGAGTCAAATATCCGTACAATGATGCAGCTATTTCTTGAAAATGAAGGCTTTACAGTAGAGACGTTTAAAGATGGTCAGGAAGCCTGTCAGGCCTTTTCCGCAAAAGAACCCGATATGCTGATCCTCGATATCATGATGCCCGGAATCGACGGTCTCAGTCTATGTACCTATTTCCGTCGTCAAAGCCACGTTCCCATTATTTTTGTATCTGCCAAAGATACGCCGCTCGACCGTGTTATGGGAATCACTCTCGGAAGCGATGACTATATTACAAAGCCCTTTCTTCCATTAGAGTTCGTTGCGCGGGTAAAGGCATTATTCCGCCGGTCTGATCCACACTTTTACGATGCCGGCATGACCGATCCTGTCACTCGGTTTGTATGTGGAAATCTGGTTCTTTTTCCTGTCAGCCACAGAGTCACAATTCAGGAACATGATCTCAATGTAACACCGACAGAATTTGATTTTCTGCTGTATATGATACAACGGGCAGATAACGCTGTTTCTAAAAAAGAATTAGCCGAACAGGTCTGGCATTTTCAAGGTCCTGATCCGGAAGCAGATATGCCGGAGGATTTTATTAAACGACTTCGAAAAAAACTACTTTCGTTCGGATCTACTGCCCTGATCGAGACGGTATGGGGCTTTGGTTATCGAATGGGCGAACGAAGGCCAGAAGGGATCGAATCAATATGATTGGAAAGAGTATCCAGACACGTTTATTTTCTGCAGTTTTTCTCGTGATTTTTATGATGACTTTCGGAGTCGGAATCACCTTTTTCCTTTCTTCCCGCTGGTATGTACAGTACACTGCCAGGAAAGAAACAGAGCATCTGATCAGGATGGTTCAGTCGGAGTCGGATCGTTTGAGCACTGACCCGGCTTACACTTCTTCAGATTCTAAGGAAAATACGCGCGAATCTTCAAAAGCTTTGCTTCGTTCTGTCCGGCTGCAGCTCAGAGATCAGCCTTATAATGGTATATTTCTGATTTTTAATTCCAAGCAAAAACTTGTCTTCCCTAAATCCAGTAATGACCGGAATATTTATCCGATATCTGCTTTGGAGGAACAGTGCCGCCGGATGATCCAGTCAGGTGAACTGATTTCCGGAAAAACGTCCCGGATTTTACTTTCTGAAGACTTCTGGTACATCAGTATGTATGTGTTTCCGTCCAGTACACCTGTGCGGGCAAAGTATTTTGTTTCTGTTGTCCAAATTCCGGATTCATCTGTTTTCTGGAATTATACATGGAAATTGTATCTTGCGATTTTAATCGCTTCTGTGTTTTTATCATCTTTTTTAGTATGGGGAATTGCAAGAACCATCTCTGTCCCGCTCCGGCATCTTTGTCTCCAAATCCAGAGGATCAATGGAGAAACAGACGCACAGATCCATGATTCCTATTCTTTAAATGAACTGGAATCTTTAAAACGATCCTATAACCAGATGGAAGAAACGATCCGAAGATCCGAGGAAGAAAAAAGACAGTTTTTTCAAAACGCTTCCCATGATCTGAAAACGCCGCTTGCGTCTATCACCGGGTATTCCCAGGGAATCGTTTCCAATGTCATAAAGGATCATCAGAAAGCTGCCAGTATCATTCTTTCTGAAAGTCTGCGCATGACTGACCTTGTAGAAAGCATTCTTTCTCTCTCAAAAATGGACAGTCACACATTTGACCTTCATCCGACAGATCTGGAAGTAATGGAGTTTCTTGATGAGTGTGTGGATATCATGAGTACGATCCGAAAGGACTGCGTGATACATCTTGAAGCTGAACGCCCACTAATGATCCACACGGATCCGGAATTGTTGAAGCGGGTGATACAAAATATTCTTTCAAATTGTCTGCGATATGCCGATCACGAGATTCTGATCCGTATGAGTACAGATGGTAACTCGCTGATCCTTCTGATACAGGATGATGGTCCGGGATTCCCGGAGAAAGATCTCCCTCATATTTTTGAACGTTTTTATAAGGGTAATGGTGGAAAAAATGGAATTGGTCTTTCGATTGTATGGACCGGCATCCACTATCTTGGCGGATCCATTACCGCCGGAAACCGCGCTGTGCCGGAACACGGGGCTTATTATCAGCTTTTATTTCCCCTGTCTTTTTAACCGAATCAAGTAAGTCCTAGCTTCAATTGCGAAAAGCAATAAGCAGTGGGTGGGGACTTGCTTGTATCAGGAGGAGTGCAAGCTCCTTCTGATAAACTGCGGAGCAGTTATTCGGTTATGAGCAAGCAGCGAAGCGGATTGCGAATATCCGCTTGACAATTGCCAATCTCTCGTACAAACACAGGCTTTAACTCAGTACCCACGTATGTACGCAAAAAGACCGGCATATCAAATTTCTTCTTGATAAACCGGTCTTTTTATTGCTATTCGGCCTTTTTATCCATTAATGGATAATTTTTTACTATTTCTGCAACTTCTACAGGTTTCTCTCAACCAGATTCTTTAAGGTTCCCTCGAACGGCTTGAACGGAATCTCCTTGTCGTAGTTTAAGAAATCTTTCACATATCCAAGTGCTGCTGCAACACCGTAGATCATGCCGCGCTCATCCACATCGAATTCCGGTGTGTGATGGTTTGCACCGGTTCCGGCCTCCTCGCTCTGGATACCTGTGAAGGTGATGATACCCGGCCAGAGCTTTAAGCATGCCTGCATGCTCTCAGATGCCATCCACGGCTGTGCAACCGTAACAGCATCCTCACCGATATATTTTCTTACTGCGTTCTTCGCGATCTCGCTGCAGACTGCGTTGTTCTGGCATTCGAACAGTGGATCCGGCATATGAAGAATTTCATATGTACACTGGCAGAGCTCGCACTCTTTCTCAACTACATCCATCATCTGTTTTACAAACGGAGCGCCTGCACCGTCAACATTGAAGGTACGGATCGTACCGCCGAAGGTCAGCTCGTCCGGAATAATGTTGCGGACGGTTCCGCAGTTTACGAAACCAACGGAGCAGGTCAGGATATCCGTCGGAGCCACATATTTCATGCGGATCATATTGATATGGTTATAGATATTGTTGAAACAGTCTAAAACACTGTGGGCAAGATCCGGACGGGATCCGTGACCGGCCTGGCCATGAAGCTTGATGATAAATCCGTATGCACCGGAGAATACCGCGCCCGGCTCCGCGGAGATCGTTCCTGTCGGAACATCCCATTTTACATGTGTTGCCATACAGGTATCGATCTTTAATTTCATTGTCTCAACGGCATACGGAAGTAAATTTCTGATATTTCCGCCAGCTTCCTCGCCGCGCTCAAAGAGGAGGACGATATTGCCGTTTAAGTCTTCCTTATTCTCGTTTAAGATCTTTGCCTCAGCGAGAAGCATCGCTGTGTGGGCGTCATGTCCGCAGGCGTGGGAGATTCCATCGTTCTTAGAGATGCAGACCTTTTCCTTTGTGAGGTTTGTCTTGCTCTCCTTGATCGGAAGTGCGTCCATATCGGCACGAAGAAGAACGGTTTTTCCAGGTTTTCCGCCGTGGATCTGTCCGATAATACCACCTTCCGGAACGACTACATACTCGATTCCCAGCGCATCGAGCTCAGAGGCAATATATTTTACTGTCTCGTACTCAACACCGCTGTTTTCCGGATACTCGTGCATATGTCTTCTGATTCTTACCATGTAGTCGAAATTTTTCTTAGCTTCGTTTAAAATATCCATGTTTTCTCCATTCCGGCGGAACCGCTTCGTCATTTACCGACAGCGCAGTTTGTCCGTCTCTTCAGTTTTGGATTTTCAATAACTGCTCATATCTTCACAGTCACGATCTGAAAATGTCTGTTTCCAGACATCTCTATATTAGCATGCGCAGGGAACTAATTCCAGTCCCCTGCGCAGCTTATTTTTTATTTAACGTTACAGTACACGGGCACTCCATGCCCGCGCACTGTAATAGGATTTTGCCGATGCTTCGCATTCCGAATCGGCAAAATCCGCAGTCATAACGGTATCATACGGAATTGTCAGTTCAGAAAATTCCTCCCTATGAAAAGTAACTATTTAACTACAACGCGTCTGAAGTTCTTCTTACCGCGCTTTACAACGATTCCTTCACCGGAAAGCTGCTCTTTCGTGTATACAGACTTAATATCCTTCACGATCTCACCGTCTACGGAAACGCCGCCCTGTTCTACGTTTCTTCTCGCCTCAGAACGTGACGCGCAGAGGCCGGATTTCTGTACGATGGAAAGGAGGTCGATCGAACCATCAGAAAGATCTGCGTCGGAAAGTTCTGCTGTCGGCATTTCTGCCGCAGCGCCGCCTGCGAATAATGCACGTGCGCTCTCCTGTGCTTTCTTTGCTTCCTCCTCGCCGTGAACAAGGCTTGTAAGCTCGTATGCAAGGATCTCCTTCGCCTGATTTAACTGGCTGCCTTCCCATTTGTCCATCTCATCGATCTGCTCAAGCGGAAGGAATGTGAGCATGCGCAGGCACTTTAATACATCTGCGTCGCCGACGTTTCTCCAGTACTGGTAGAACTCAAACGGAGTTGTCTTATTCGGATCAAGCCATACAGCGCCGGACTGGGTCTTACCCATCTTCTTGCCCTCA
This sequence comes from Clostridium sp. AM34-11AC, assembly GCF_003435375.1. GTDB lineage: Bacteria > Bacillota > Clostridia > Lachnospirales > Lachnospiraceae > Pilosibacter > Pilosibacter fragilis. The sequence continues at coordinate 345,282 of NZ_QWGL01000001.1, forward strand.
GAGTTTAAGAGCAGTGTGATCGTCATTGCATGAGCGTCCTTGCCGAGTTTTCTTCTGATCAGCTCTGTACCGCCGAGCATGTTGCTCCACTGGTCATCGCCGCCGAACTGCATGTTGCAGCCGTATCTCTGGAACAGCTCGTAGAAGTCGTAGCTCTGCATTAACATGTAGTTGAACTCTAAGAAGCTTAAGCCCTTCTCCATTCTCTGCTTGTAGCACTCCGCGCGGAGCATGTTGTTGACGGAAAAGTGCGGTCCGATCTCTCTTAAGAAATCAATGTAATTTAAGTTCATGAGCCACTCAGCGTTGTTTACCATCATGGCTTTTCCTTCGGAGAAGTCGATGAAACGGCTCATCTGCTTCTTAAAGCAGTCACAGTTGTGCTGAATTGTCTCAACCGTCATCATAGTTCTCATATCGGTACGTCCGGACGGATCTCCGACCATTCCGGTGCCGCCGCCGATCAGCGCGATCGGCTTGTTTCCAGCCATCTGCAAACGTTTCATTAAGCAGAGTGCCATGAAATGTCCCACATGAAGGCTGTCCGCAGTCGGGTCAAAGCCGATGTAGAATACGGCTTTTCCTTCATTGACCATTTTGCGGATCTCTTCTTCGTTTGTGACCTGCGCGATCAAGCCGCGGGCCTGTAACTCTTCGTAAACTCCCATTTTGTCTACTCCTTTTCTGTAATTTTCTGCGGATATTCGTTTCTTCCGCCTGTGTTGGTCTTTATATGAAGACCTGCTATCCGGACGAAGCGTTCTTTCTCCTGCTGCCTGACTCTTTCAGTCTCAGTCCAGTCCGGCAACTCCGGCACTGAACATTCTCCTTGCAGGTACAAAAAAGCCCCGTCCCTTGTTTCCCAAAAGGACGAGGCATACGCTCGTGTTACCACCTGATGTTCCCGAAACGCTCACACGCTCCGGCTCATGGAGTCCTCATCATAAAAGACCCCGGCATTTCTAACGGGTACCAGTTCCGTCACAGCCTACTCACATTCTCCGGATATCTCCGTTCACGCTTTCGGTGTGCAGCTCCGGGATGTATTCAGAAAAAGAAGTCCGCGCGCCTCTCATCCACCGGCAGCTTTCTGTGCGGAGCAGGTCATTTTCCTACTTGTTCCCTTCATCGCTTTTCCATTATATACCGCATGCTTTAACGCGGCTATATGGGTCATTATATGGAGATTCCAAAGCTTTGTCAAGAGCGGAAGCCCAGAAATTCGTTAACTTCATATCCTTTCCTGCAATTTCCCCCTGATTTTTTCTGGACAAATAACAGGAATGTGATAGAATAGAAAAAATGCCTGAAACCGGGAACGTCCGGCGCAGGCGCAAGTACTAAAAAACCAATTATTCTCAAGGAGGTCCCGTATGGAAAGCCATAAGATCATTCAGGTGGACGAAAAGGTTCCCTTTAACCTTCTGATCCCCCTGAGCATCCAGCACATGTTCGCCATGTTCGGCGCATCCGTTCTCGTTCCGTTCTTATTCGGAATCAATCCCGCGATCGTTCTTTTCATGAACGGTGTCGGAACTCTCATGTTTATCTTTATCACAAAGGGAAAAGCTCCCGCCTATCTCGGTTCCAGTTTCGCATTTCTCGCCCCGGCCGGCATCGTGATCGCAAAATTCGGTTATGAATATGCCCTCGGCGGATTCGTTGCCGTCGGTTTCGTCGGATGTATCCTCGCATTCATCATTTATAAGATCGGATATAAATGGATCGACGTCGTTCTCCCGCCTGCTGCCATGGGGCCGGTCGTAGCCCTGATCGGATTGGAGCTCTCTTCCAGCGCGGCAAGCAATGCGGGACTCTTGGACGAGACCATTGATCCGAAGAATCTGATCGTGTTCCTCGTAACACTTGGCTTTGCCGTTTTCGGTTCTGTCCTGTTCCGGGGATTTTTATCTGTTATCCCGATCCTGATCGCCGTGATTGCCGGATATGTCGCTGCCGTTGCATGTGGGAGCGTTGATTTCTCTGCGGTTGCCGCTGCCCCGATCTTTGCGATCCCGAACTTCACCGCTCCAAAATTTAATATGGAAGCGATCATGATCATCATGCCGGTCATCCTGGTCATCACCTCCGAGCATATCGGTCATCAAGTTGTAACAAGTAAGATCGTCGGCCGCGACCTCTTAAAGGATCCGGGACTTCACCGCAGCATCTTCGGTGACAACTTCTCCACCATGGTCTCCGGACTCATCGGTTCCGTACCGACGACCACCTACGGTGAGAACATCGGCGTTATGGCTGTCACAAAGGTTTACAGTGTTCAGGTCATCGCCGGAGCAGCCGTGATCTCCATCATCTGCTCCTTTATCGGGAAATTATCGACCCTGATCCAGACGATCCCGGGACCGGTCATCGGCGGAATCTCCTTCCTGCTCTACGGTATGATCGGAACCTCCGGTCTCCGTATTCTGGTCGACTCCAAGGTCGACTACGGCAAAAACAGAAACCAGGCCCTGACTGCCGTGATCTTTGTAACCGGCCTCTCCGGGATCAAGGTGAATTTCGGCAATGTGCAGCTCACAGGTATGGTCCTTGCATGTGTTGTCGGCATGATCTTAAGCCTGATTTTCTATATTTTTGATAAGATGAAGTTTACAAATGATCAGTAAGTTTTTTTGAAAACAAATCCTTTTTGTAATGTAAAAACGCCCTGGGCTTCAAAATGAAAGCTCAGAGCGTTTTTTGATATGGTCGAAATGACTTTAATATTTACACGGGGTTTCCTGTTCAATATGGATATGATGTCCGCTATAATTTCCAGGAATATGATCCACCTGATATTTCGCCGCTGCCAGTATCCTTGAGAAATTGACACCGGTCTCATATCCCATCTCGTTTAACATCCAGATCATATCCTCTGTAGACAGATTTCCGGATGCACCCGGAGCGAACGGACAGCCGCCTAAGCCGCCAAGTGCAGACTGAACATTTGTGATCCCGCACTCGATCGCTGCCATGGTATTGACCATTCCAAGTCCGCGGGTATCGTGGAAATGTACCTGTATATTTAAGGTCGGATATGCAGCCTTTAAAGCATTGATCACAGCCTTGACCTGTGCAGGATCTGCGATTCCGATCGTATCACACAGGCAGCAGGTCGTCATGCCGGCATCTTCGTAATCCTTCAGGAATTTTACAACTGCCTCCGGATCATCATATTTTCCTTCGAACGGGCAGCCAAATGTTGTTGCAAGATCCACTACAACATCCAGATCCGGGTAAGCGGTACGGATCTCTTTATAAGCCTCTAATGACTGCTCATGGGTACGGTTGATGTTCGCTTTGTTATGGCTCTTGCTCAGGGATACGACATAGCAGACCTTTCTTAACCCAAGCTCATAAGCATTCTGTGCACCGCGCAGATTCGGTACAAGGGCAAGCAGATCCAAATCCGGATATTTTTTCAGCACAGCCTCTGTAACTGTCTTTGCATCTGCAAGCTGCGGGATCGCCTTTGGGCTTACAAACGATGTATATTCTATATGTTTAACACCGGCAGCCACCATTTTATCAATGACTTCCAGTTTTAATTCTGTGGCAATCGGCGGTGCGCATTTCACACTTTGAAATCCATCGCGCGGACCAACTTCGATCACTTCAATTTTGCTCATAGTTCAAATCCTCTCTTTCTGTAATCTCTCACGCTGCCTTTAGATCGTGCCATTTGCCTTCAGCTCATTCAGCTTCGCAGCATCAAGTCCAAGGAATTCGCCGTAGATCTTCTCATTGTCCTCTCCAAGCAGCGGCGCAGCCTTACGCGGATATGCCTTTGTTCTTGTCAGATGCTGAGGAACTGCAGTGATCTGTAATTTGCCGATTCCTGGCTGGTCGATCTCCGGGAACATCTCTCGTGCTCCGGCAATCTGAGGATCCTTTACCAGACGGTCAATGGTGTTGACCGGGCATGCCGGGCAGCCCGCATCATTCAGTAATCGATCGATCTCATCAATGGTATAATTCTTTGTCCATGCACAGATGATCTCACGCATCGCTGCATGGTTCTGAACACGGTCCTTGATCTCGGTAAAACGCGGATCTGTCTTAAGCTCCGGCTGCTTCATGACATCGCAGAGCAGTCCGTACAGCTTATTATTTCCTGCCGCAATTACGACATCTCCATCCTTTGCCGGGAATACATCGTACGGATAGGTGGATTCATAACGGTTACCGATTCTCTGCGGAATGCGGCCTGTAGCCTGATAGATCATGGTGATATTTTCCATTGCCGATGCAACAGAATCGACCAGTGCCACATCAACCTTCTCTCCAAGTCCTGTCTTCTGCTTATTGACCAATGCCGCTAAAATACCGATCGTCATATTTAATCCGCCAAGCACATCACCCATCGGAGTTCCGACACGGGTCGCCGGACCATCCGGCCATCCGGTCGTGCTCATCAGACCGCCCATTGCCTGACCTACGATATCATAGCCTGCACGCTTGCTGTAAGGGCCTGTATGACCGAATCCGGAAACGGCTCCGTAAATGATGCCCGGATTTATTTCTTTCAGGACATCATATCCAAGACCCAGCTTCTCCATCGTACCCGGACGATAGTTTTCAATTACAATATCAGCCTTCTTTACTAATTCCTTGAAAATTTCTTTTCCTTCCGGATCCTTGAGGTTCAGGGTGCAGCCCAGCTTGCTGCGGTTGAAGTTTGCATAGTAAACACTGTTATTATTAATGAACGGCCCCATTTTACGGGTATCATCGCCGCCCTTTGGATTTTCCAGCTTAATCACAGTTGCTCCCATGTCTGCCAGCATCATGCCACTGTAAGGACCGGCTAAAACACGGGTCAGGTCAAGAACAATTACGCCATCTAAAAGATCTTTACTCATAAAGTACACCTCGTCCTTCTGTAGATTCTCTCTATTGTCATATATTTACGGGTTCAAATTTTTTCTGCTGCCTTATAAAATGTTATATACTCCAAGCAGTCCGGCAAGAACGGTCAGAAACAGAAGTAATCCGGATAAACCAAACATCTGAATGAAAAGCTTATTCTCTTTTTCTTTTGTGAAATCCGGATCGGTTGCGTTCGCTGCCATGATCAGGCTTCCTCCGGTAGATGCTGGGCTGAAACCTGCAAACGAAGCAGTCAGGCACATAATTGTAATAAGTCCATCCGGTTTGACACCAACCTGTGCTGCGATCGATCCAACGGTCGGCACCATGGTCGGCCACACAACACCAATAGCTGAACTAAACCAGGAAAGGATTCCTGCTGACAATCCCTGGATCGCTACTGCTGTCTTCGGTGTCATGATCGATGCCAGACCGTTGGACATCAGATCAACACCGCCAACATCGGAAACAATGTTCATCAGCATTCCGATACCGGTAACCATCAATAATGTGGACCACGGAACTCCTTTTATTACAACCTTTTCATCCGCCACATTCGCAAGCAACAGGACAACTGCCACTGCAAATGAGATCAGACCGACATTCCGTTTGAAAAATGCACTGGCAACAATCATAGCTACAAAACCGGCTAATGTGAGGATCTGTTTCTGAGTAAAACCAGAGAGGATCTCTTTTTCCTTGCTCTGCGGTTCTTTGATCTGAAAGCCTTTAAAAACCAGGAAAATAATGACGGATAAAATGATCGTGGTTACTGTGGCGTAAATCAATGTGTGCTCCTGATATCCTGTAATTCCCTGTTCGCTGGCAAGATTATAGATCAGAACGCTTTCCGGCGTGATCGGTGAAAATCGTCCTGCCATAGATCCGATCTGACCGATCGCTGCCAGCATCACCGAATTGTAACCGGTGCTTTTTCCGAGCGGCAGGCTCAATGCCGCTGCAATTCCAAGTGCCGGAACACAGCCAGGACCGATCGCTGCGACGATATATCCGATCAGGTACATAATGATTGGAGCAAAGAGTACGTGACCACCGGTCAGGCGCAGGAATTTTTTTGCTGCCAGCTCCAACGTACCGTTATTGGTCGCGATGGTACAGAGTAAAGAAACTCCCAGCAGCATGATAAAGGTACTGGAACTGAATCCCTTGATGATCGCAGAATCAGAATAACCGGCAACTGAACCAAAGATAGCTGCTGCAAGAATCGCAATCAATCCTACGTTTTTCTTTAATACGAAACCAATTGCGATACACGCGATCAAAATGATCAGCGATATGAGTGCAATACTATTACTCATTTTTTATTTCCTCCTATTTCTGTTCTGTTTTACATGGCCTTATAAAACAGGAACTTTTAAATTCTTGCTACGATCGTTCGCTTCTGCCTTACTATACAGCAATCTCCGTGCCAATTTTTACTTATGCAGTCAGAAAATAATTTGCATTCGTCATTTTGCCAAGTAAGGCCTGAATAAAATTATGCAAAACACACAAAAAACCTCTGCAAATTTGCAGAGGTCCTTCTATACGCAACGCTTCTTTTTTCATTTTTTCTTTTCTGGCATTACAGATTTCTGTCGCAGCTTTTTGATACAGTGTGTCTTATTTAAAACACATTGATACACTTTGAGACACTTTTGTGACATTCCATCGATTATTTCAACCGGCGATACAGGGTACTGCGGCTGATTCCAAGCTCTTTTGCGGTACGGGAAGCATTTCCGCCGTTCCTCCGCAATGCGGTCAGCACAGCTTCCCGATCAATGATCGCCCCAGCTGTCTCAACCTGCTTCTCTTCAGGTAATAGGATTTCTTCTTTCTGCCATTCATTGTAAAACGCTTGAAATACCTCCTTTTCCGGAACTCCCTGATGTAGTAATAATGACACGCGTTCTACCAGATTATTCAACTCCCGGACATTTCCCGGCCATGGATAATCCTGACATCTCCTTAAAATATTGAAAAATGCCTGCTCCTCCTCTTTCGAACGCTCCGGCATCAATCGATCGTAAATACGACCGGCAATCTCCTGATAATCTTCCTCCCGATTCCGAAGCGGAGGAACGACAACGCTCAGAACATTCAACCGGTAATACAGATCCATTCGGAATTTTCCTGCTTCCACCAGCTGGAGCAAATTGCGGTTGGTGGCTGCAACAACACGGATATCCACAGGGATTACCGTATCGTCCCCGACACGCCGTACTTCCTTTTCCTGTAAAACACGAAGTAGCGGTGCCTGAAACTCCAATGGCAATTCTCCAATCTCATCCAGAAAGATCGTCCCGCCATGAGCCGTCTCAAACAGTCCCGCTTTTCCTCCTTTCCGTGCGCCGGTAAAGGAGCTGTCTGCATAGCCAAACAGTTCTGATTCTAACAAATTCCGGTTCAGTGCCGTACAGTTGATCGCAACAAAAGGTCCTTTACGCCTTGGACTTGCATTATGGATGCTCTGCGCAAACATCTCTTTTCCGGTTCCTGTCTCTCCGTAAAGCATGACCGTCAGGTTCGAATCCGCATACTTTTCCGATAGACGTTTTGCTTCCACAATCGCAGGGGAATGTCCCAAAATATCCGAAAAACAATATTTGGCTATCAACCCTTTTTCATGCAGCTTAATACGGATATTCCGCTCAGCTTTCTGAAGTGTTTTGATATCCTGAAACGTCGCCACAACGCCTTTGATCTTTCCTCCCACCCGGATGGGAACTCGATTCGTAGAAACGAGCGTCCCATGAATGTTCATCATTTGTCCAATCTCTGCTTCTCCGCTTTTCAGAACACTTGTTAACTGTGTATTTGCCAGTACGTCCTCGATCAATCGACCTGCAAACGGAGGGCGGGCCGGCCGGAGCATCTGTTCTGCGATCTGATTTGTCACACTGATCCGTCCGGTTTCATCCACTGCAATGATTGCATCATGAGTATAGTCCAGAATATTCTGGTAACGTTCCAATTGGATCTGGAGCTGCTCCTGCTGTCTGGCATTCTCCTGCTGCGCGGTATAAAGCTGCATCGCGGTCTCCAACGCATGTAAAATAGATGCGTCTGAGCTTTCCACACGGATGTAAGGCAATCCATACATTTTTGCAAAACGCTCCGATACAACGCCTCCTAACCCCCAGACAGCTCCATCAGCTATCGCCCGCTGAACTGCACTTTGGCAGCTCAGACTGTCTGAAAAGCAGTAATGTCTCATTCTGAGATTCAATAAATAGCAGATGGTACGCAGTTCATTGCTGATCTCTTCTTCAAATGAAAAGAATGCAATGAGACCCTGTTCATTTCGCAGCTGCTGGATCGCCGGAATATAGTCCGATGCTTCACTTGGAATGTTCACAACGTGGATATTCAGACTTTTACACAGGAGATCTCTCGTCCCACGTCGGCTGATAAACAGATAATCATCCTGTTCCGACAACCTCTTTGCCAGCGAAACGGCTGACTCCAGATCTGCAACCTCTACTCTGATGTTCATTCCCTGACGCGTGATCAGGGCTCTGGCACGCTTTGCCAAATTTTCAGTCGGCGATATCAGGCATATTTTTGTTTTTCTTTCTGTCATTGTTTTCCTTTCTTAAAACTTACAATTACACGATATTATACAATATTGATCCAATGTATTTCTTTAAATAGTCATAAAGTTCAAACTAATCAAAAAACAGTGTTTTTATCATGTATTTGTTTGTTCAAAATAATCTGCGGCAATATTATACATCATCCAAATCGTATTTACAAATTAAATTTTTTGCGCTATGATATGCCATATCAAACAGAAGAAAGGATGGTTCCCACATGAAAGAAGCGATTCAGACACTTATAACGTCCGACAAGATGGCTCACGCCTTCGAATACCTGAAACAGGATGAAGAGCACACCATCGACCAGCAGATCGAGCTTGTTCAGATCTCCTCCTTCAGCCCATTTGAGGAGAAGCGCGCGATCCGTTTTAAAGAGCTTCTGACCGAGGCAGGTCTCGATCCGGTGATGGACGAGGTCCACAACGTGTACGCCCATATCCATGGAACCGGTAATGGTCCGACTCTCTATGTCTCCGCTCATCTGGACACTGTATTCCCGCCGGAAACTCCGCTCCCGGTGAAACGCGAAGGAACAAAGATCTACGCACCCGGAATCGGCGATGATACCCGCGGACTGGCTGAGATCCTTACGCTGGCAAGAGCCATCAAAGAATCCGGCTTAAAACCAGTTGGAGATATCATTATCGGCGGCAACGTCGGCGAGGAAGGTCTCGGAGACCTCCGCGGCATGCGCCACTTCTTCTCGAAAAACGCCGACAAGGTTGACGGTTTTATCTCCGTTGACGGTGCAGGCTGCCTGATCTGCCACGGCGGCACCGGAAGCCACCGCTACGAGGTAACTTTCCGCGGACCGGGGGGACATTCCTTCGGCGCCTTCGGTCTTGTAAACCCAATCTTTGCCATGGGGCGCGCCATCTCCTATATCTCTGAGCTCCGCACCCCGAGAGAACCGAAGACTACCTTCTCCGTCGGTGTCGTAAACGGCGGAACCTCCATCAATGCCATCGCGTATGAGTGCTCCATGCTTGTCGATATCCGTTCCAACGGCTTAAAGGAGCTTGAAGAGCTTGATGCAAAGCTTCAGGAGTGCATCAAACGTGCAGTTGAGGATGAAAATAACCGTTGGGAAACCGAGCGTTCCTACGAAGAATCTAAGGACAGCTTCGATCACAACGGACGTATCACTGTGGAAGTAAAACAGATCGGAAACCGTCCGGCAGGAAGCCAGCCGAAGGACTGTGAGATCGTGAACGCCACAGCCTCTGCGTTCCAGGCATGCGGCGAAGATGTAGAATTCGAAAGCGCAGGAAGTACCGATGCAAATATCCCGATCAGCCTCGGGATTCCTGCGATCTGCGTCGGCGGAGGCGGAAAAGGCGGTGCCTGCCATTCCGTCGACGAGTGGTATGACAGCAAAGACGCCTATAAGGGATCTCAGAGAGTCCTCGCGGCGATCTTCGCGCTTGTGGGACTCGATGGAGTAAGTGAGCCGCTGCTTTCCAGACGGAAAAAATAAGCTCCGCGCCAAAATACCTTTGTCTCCAACATCATAAAATAAAACAGCATGCCGGAAAGTCTCCTGTAAGTCCTGCTTACAAGCGTTCTTCCCGCCATGCTGTTTTATTTTCCACTGCGTTTCACAGTTCTATCTTTAGTTTCCATCCACCAGCGACAGTCTCACCAGAGCCCGCTTCAAAGCGGCTTCAGCGCGGTCAATATCGGTCTGTGGATTCTTTTCCGCCAGACGTCTCTCTGCGCGGATCCTGGCTTCATTGGCTCTCTTGCCATCGATGTTTTCCGGCCACTCGCAGGATTCCGCGAGGATCGTTACCTTCTCCGGCAGGATCTGTAAAAATCCGGAAAGCAGCGCCGCTTTTTTCACGCCGTCTGCCCCGTGGATCTTAAGAACGCCCGGTGCAACCGCGACGACCATCGGGATATGCTTCGGATAGATTCCGGCTTCCCCGTCTGCCGTGTTGAGCTCCACCATCGAAACCTCTCCGTCGAAAAACGCCTCATCCGGCGTAACGATCTGAAGTCTCATCATTTCCGCCATGTCCACACCCCCTATTTCACGCGGGCGAGAACATCATCAATATTTCCTGCGTTGAGGAACAGATTCTCCGGAATATCGTCATGTTTGCCTTCGAGGATCTCCTTGAAGCCCTGGATCGTCTCGGAAAGCGGAACATAGCGGCCTTCCAGACCGGTAAACTGTCCGGCTACGAAGAACGGCTGGGATAAGAATCTCTGAATCTTTCTCGCACGGGATACGGTAAGCTTATCTTCCTCGGAAAGCTCATCCATACCGAGCATTGCGATAATATCCTGAAGCTCCTTATATCTCTGCAGCACTTCCTGTACGCCGCGGGCAACCTTATAATGCTCCTCACCAACAATACGCGGATCAAGGATACGGGACGTAGACTCAAGCGGATCTACAGCCGGGTAAATACCAAGCTCTACGATGGAACGGCTGAGTACGGTCGTCGCGTCCAGATGGGTAAAGGTATTTGCCGGAGCCGGGTCTGTTAAGTCATCGGCCGGAACGTAAACTGCCTGTACAGATGTGATGGAACCGTTCTTTGTGGAGGTGATCCGCTCCTGGAGAGCACCCATCTCTGTCTGTAAGGTCGGCTGGTAACCTACGGCTGACGGCATACGTCCGAGCAGCGCTGATACCTCGGAACCAGCCTGACTGAAACGGAAGATATTGTCGATGAATAACAGCACATCTTTTCCGCCTTCGTCACGGAAATACTCTGCCATGGTAAGACCGGTAAGGCCCACACGCATACGGGATCCCGGCGGTTCGTTCATCTGGCCGAACACCATGGTCGTCTTATTGATAACGCCCGAATCGGACATCTCATAGTAAAGGTCATTTCCCTCACGGGTACGCTCACCAACGCCTGTAAATACGGAATATCCGCCATGCTCTGTCGCAATATTTCGGATCAGCTCCTGAATCAGGACGGTCTTACCTACACCGGCACCGCCGAACAGACCGATCTTTCCACCTTTCTGGTACGGGCAGAGGAGGTCAACGACCTTGATACCTGTCTCAAGGATCTCTGTCTCTGTGGACTGTTCCTCAAAGCTCGGGGCTTTACGGTGGATCGGAAGCTTTTTCTCCGTTTTCGGAGCTTCTTTATTGTCGATCGGCTGTCCCAGAACATTGAAAATTCTTCCAAGTGTCTGCTCACCGACCGGCACCATGATCGGTCCGCCGGTCGCTACGGCATCCATGCCGCGGACAAGACCGTCGGTGGGACCGAGAGCGATGCATCTTACCGTATCATCACCGAGATGCTGGGCAACCTCAACCGTGAGGATCCCGCCATCCTTTGTGGTGATCTCAATGGCGTCATTGATCTCAGGCAGCCCGCCCTGGGGAAATTTGATATCCAGAACGGCACTGATGACCTGAGTAATTTTACCAATGTTTTTCTCTGCCATCTCACTTCTCCTTGTCTCTATCATAACTATTCAGCCACTCAGGCCAGCGGTAAAAATCTATCCCAGCACATCATGCCGACTGATTTCTGTCTCCTGTATGCTGTCTATTACCTCCAGCACCGCAAGTACGCAAGTCTGCCAAATAATTACTCATATTTCTTTTTAACCATCGATGGCATTCGCGCCCGCGATGATCTCTGTCAACTCCTGAGTGATGGATCCCTGACGCGCACGGTTGTACTGCAACGACAGTTTTCCGATCATCTCTTCCGCGTTGTTCGTCGCCGAATCCATTGCGGTCATTCGCGCACCGTTCTCACTGGCAACGGCCTCTAAGAATGCCCCGTAGATCAGGCTGCTCACATACTTCGGAATAATTGCGTCCAGAACTTCGTCCTCGTCCGGCTCATAGTTCATAATGAGAAGATCCGGCTTTTCTTCTTTTACTTCTCCCTTTGGCCCTGCTGCCGCAAGATCCACCGGCAGAAGCTTTAAGAACGTCGGGATCTGGCTTACGGTATTTTTGAACGCCGTGTACGCCAGATAAATCTCTCCGATCTCATTCTTCTCAAACATGGCTAAAAGCTCTTTTGAGATCTGCTGCGCGTCGGAGTAGAGCGGCTCGTCGATCACATCGGAGTAATCCGCTTTGATCTCATAGCCTTTCCTTGCGAGTCCGTCGCGTCCTTTCCGTCCGATCGCGAAGATGAGGGCGTCCTCTTTCGGGATCCCGCTCTCCGTCACGAGACGGATGATGTTGGAGTTATATCCGCCGGCAAGTCCGCGATTGGAAGAAACGACGACAACTGCCTTTTTCTTCGAATCCCCGCTCTTTAGATAGCGGTGCCGGATCCCGGTGGATTTCTTCAGCATCTCCTGGATCGTCTGGTACATCAGATTGAAGTACAATCTCGAATTTTCCGCCTTCGTTCTGGATTTCTGGAGTTTTACAGTGGCAACAAGTTTCATGGCTTTGGTAATCTGCTCGGTACTCTCAATACTGGATTTCCTTCGTTTAATATCTCTCATGGTTGCCATGATACATCACCTGCCTTATCTTGCTGCCTTGCACTCTTCAATAGCTTTTTTCAGCAATTCTTCAGTCTCCGGTGTCAGCTGCTTCGCCTCGCGGATGCTTGCCGGGATCTCCGGATACTTTGTATCGATAAACTTAAACAGTTCCTTCTCGAAATCAAGAACCTGATTTGTCGGAATATCGAGGAGATATTTCTTTGTCGCCGCATAGATAATGATGACCTGATACTCGACCGGCATCGGCTGATACTGCGGCTGCTTTAAAACTTCACGGATGCGTTCGCCCTGGGCTAGCTGTTCCTTCGTGCTGGCATCAAGTTCGGAACCGAACTGGGCGAAGGAAGCGAGCTCGCGGTACTGGGCAAGCTCCACACGGATCGGGGCAGCGATCTTCTTCATCGCCTTGATCTGTGCCGCGCCGCCAACTCGGGATACAGAAAGACCCGCATTGATCGCCGGGCGGAAACCGGAGTTGAACATCTCGGTCTCTAAGTAGATCTGTCCGTCTGTGATGGAGATGACGTTTGTCGGAATGTAGGCCGATACGTCACCCGCCTGCGTCTCGATGATCGGAAGTGCGGTAAGGGAACCGCCGCCAAGGTCATCGGAAAGTCTGGACGCACGCTCTAACAGTCTGGAATGCAGATAGAAAACATCGCCCGGATATGCCTCACGTCCCGGCGGTCTCTTAAGAAGCAGGGACAGGGTACGGTATGCCGCCGCATGCTTACTTAAGTCATCGTAAACGACAAGAACATCCTCGCCGTTCTCCATCCACTCTTCACCGATTGCGCAGCCGGAATACGGGGCAATATACTGTAACGGGGCAAGGTCGGAAGCTGTTGATACGACAAGCGTCGTGTAATCCATCGCACCGAACTCCTCAAGAGTTTTCACGATTGTCGCAACTGTTGATGCTTTCTGTCCAATTGCAACATAAATACAGTGAACTCCCTGTCCCTTCTGGTTAATAATCGTATCGATCGCGATCGCCGTCTTACCAGTCTGACGGTCGCCGATAATAAGCTCACGCTGTCCGCGTCCGATCGGAACCATGGCATCGATCGCCTTGATACCTGTCTGAAGCGGGGTATCTACGGATTTTCTCTCGATAACACCGTGGGCAACACGCTCGATCTTTCTGAATTTATCCGTAAGGATCGGACCTTTTCCATCGATAGGCTGTCCTAAGGCATTCACGACACGTCCTGTCAGGGCATCGCCCACAGGAACCTCAACGACACGTCCTGTCGTCTTTACGGTGTCTCCCTCACTGATGCTTGAGGAATCACCGAGCAGAACCGCTCCGACGTTGTCCTCCTCAAGGTTTAACACCATGCCGTAAACCTCTCCCGGAAATTCCAGAAGTTCTCCCTGCATGGCATTCTCAAGACCGTGGATTCGTGTAATGCCGTCCGCTACCTGGATGACAGTACCCACGTCAGAGACTTCCAGCTTCGTCGAATATCTTTCGATCTGCTCCTTGATGACCGAGCTGATCTCTTCTGGTTTTAAATTCATTTGAGGTCTGCACCTTCTTTCTTTTTCCATTTCATCACGTAACTGTTCAGTATTATTTCTGCTGCCGGACTGCTGTCTCCGGTCCCGGATCCGCCGGGATCACGCCAGCTGCAGCTTCATTAAGTCTCTCCGGATCTCCCCGAGTCTTGTCTTGATGCTGCTGTCCACCACGCGGTCACCGATCCTGATCACGAGTCCTCCGAGGATCGCAGGATCAACGCTATAGGTAACCTCCAGACTCACAAAAGCTGTTGTCTCCAAAAGCTTCGCCTCCGTATGGGCCTTCTGCTCCGCGGAGAGTTCCACCGCACTTGTGACAGTTACGATACCGATCTTTTTATATTCCTTTACACGATTCACAAAATAGTCGAGGATCTTCGGGAGCTCCTTCTGCCGTCCCTTTTCGATCACGGTCTCAAGAAATCCCATCAGGTCATCGGAAACTCTTCCTTTAAAGATATTTTCCACAACCTTTAACTTCTCTTCTTTTATGATCTGCGGATGGTTCAAAAATTGTACAAGGTCTGCATTCTCCATGAGGATCGTCTGCAGTGACTGTACTTCCTCATATACGGGCGACAGCATATCCCGCTCCATGGCAGCTTCAAACAGCGCGTCGCCGTAGACCTTTGACACTAACTTTGCCATGTGCTCTCACCCATTTCCTTTAAAGTCTCCTCGATCAGGGAATCCTGGATCTTTACATCCATGGAAGCGGCAACCGCCTTCTCTGCCATCAGGGACGCAATGGAAACGATCTCCGTCTTCATGTCCTCAAGCGCTTTCTTCTTCTCCAGCTCGATCTCCCGGTTTGCCCGGTCAACGATGCGGTTTGCTTCCTCTCTCGCTTCCGATAAGATATCAGCTTCCTGCTTTTTCGCTTTTTTTCTCGCTGCGTCGAGAATTTCCTGCGCCTCTTTGTCGATGGACTTTATTTTATCCTCATACTCTGCTTTCAGCGTGAGCGCGTCTTCGCGGCTCGTCTTTGCCGTTTCCAGATCGCCCGCGATCCGCTTTCTTCTTTTTTCCAGTACTTCACGCGCCGGATTAAAGAGGAAATACGACATTACAAAGAACAGGATAAAAATATTGATTCCCGTGATCACAAT
Source organism: Clostridium sp. AM34-11AC (assembly GCF_003435375.1). Lineage (GTDB taxonomy): Bacteria > Bacillota > Clostridia > Lachnospirales > Lachnospiraceae > Pilosibacter > Pilosibacter fragilis. The sequence goes on from NZ_QWGL01000001.1 coordinate 360,838, forward strand.
GTCGTTGATCCATTGAGGGTCAAAATTTATTAACCGTTCCAAGGTCTCATCTCGCCTCCTTTACAAACTTCCGCGCATACCCGGAAGTTTTTTTCTGTTCCCATATCCGGATCAACCGAACGGCTTAACGAACATAAGGATAATGGCAACAACAAGACCATAAAGACCGGTCGTCTCGGCAACGGCCTGTCCAAGAAGCATGGTCGATGTAATATCAGATTTCGCGCCCGGGTTGCGGCCGACTGCAGATGCGCCGAAACCAGCGGCGATACCCTGTCCGACACCAGGTCCGATACCGGCGATCATCGCGATACCGGCGCCGATTGCTGAGCAAGCATGGATCAAATCCTGTCCTGTAATATTCATAGATAAAACCTCCTGTAAAAAAAATTTTATAGCTGTCATTCACAGCTACAGGCAAAATCCTTTCCGATCGACTGCGTCGATGGGGTCCTGCCTTCCCTGTTCCGCCCTGCGTTCCTACAGTTTATCATTTACATAGACCATAGTCAGCATGCAGAATACGTATGTCTGGATGCACCCGGAAAACAGGTCGCAGTACACATGAAGTGCGGCCGGAATACCGATTTTTAATAAGACCGGCATCATTCCGTACCAGAGACCCATGATAATAACTCCGGACAGCATGTTCGCGAACAGACGAAGGGAGATCGAGATCGGATTCGCAAATTCACCGATCAGATTGATCGGGAACAGCACCGGGAGAGGTTGAAACAGTCCCGTAAAGTGTCCGACACCATGATTTTTGATTCCCTGATACTGTACGATCGCAAACGTGACCAGACCAAGAAGGAACGTAACACCAAAGTCGGCAGTAACCGTTCTCAGGCCGAACAGACCACTCAGGTTGCAGAACAAAATAAACAGAAAAATCGTTCCGATATAGTTCGCAAACCGGTTCGCTGAACTGCCAAGAATCCCCGTGGTCATATTTTCCAGCATTTCCATACCGAATTCGATGATATTCTGGAATGTTCCAGGTACATCCGTCGCATGTTTTAGAGCACGGTTCGCGGCTATCACCAGAATCAGCAGAACGATCGTAACGATCGTCATTCCAACCGTTGTTGTCGTCAGCCAGAGTTCATGACCGAAGAGATGGTATTTCACGATCCCGTGGATCATGAAATCAGCACCACTGCCACCACTCATTCTTTTTCCTCCTTTCCTTAAGACTCTTGAAAGACTGCTGTCTGTTCCAAAACAGCAGCGTATAAGGCTCTATCCGTCAGGCCTGAAGCTCAGGCCATACGGTCGGTTCGTTTCTGAAGTACCGGATACACATAAGCTCCGGTCTTCAAGCCCAGTGCGCCGAGAACGACTGCTAAAAGGTTGATCGTCGTAAATTTCCATAAAAGGCACACCAGTATTACCGCGCACAGGCTGCGGATCAGCGAATGGATCACCATCTTTTTGCTGCTGTACGCCCCATCAGCCGATTCCACACAGAGTTCCGTGGATCTCGCGATACTGATGAGCAGTACCTCCGCCGCCGCGGCTCCGATCAGCACTCCGGCGATCACCGGAACGGTTCGGAAAAAAATAAGGCAGATGAGAAGCAAGATCATATTATGGATCAGAATCCCGATGCTCATTCCCACTACCTGTCTCTTTGTCTTATCACTCACTGCTGCTTCACCCTTTCTGCTGTCATAGCTGTCCGCTTCGAGAGACAGCCACCTGCTGTCTCATGCTTCGCTTTCGTTCAGGGAATCCCGGCTTTCGGTCCGTCCAGCCCTTCATCGCCGCCGGGTCTTTGATCGATCCGGGCGTTCACCGCCATCTTCCCGGCTTATCGGTCCCGTCTCCGGTTCCGAAACGGCTCTCCCACTGCTTTACCTGCTCTTTCTTTTCCCTGTCTTCGTCTTCTTTCTCTCTGTCTATGATATGCTTCGCCATCTTATATGCACTCAGGCCACCCGAGAGAACACCCAGGATCAGGAAGATCAGAACGGTATGAAGTCCGGTCTTTTTATCGATCCAGCTTCCGAGAAGCACACAGATAAGGACCGGTGTCACAACATTGAGTCCGAGCTGGGTGATCAGCACCAGGTTTTCAAGTCCGTTTTTTTTCTGACGCATTTTCTCCCACCTCACTTACCGCGTAACGCATACCGCCATTATACTAAATATTTGCGGATTTGTCCATTTCTACGCATCGACTTTACAGATATTTCATGAATTCTTTTGTCAATAATTTGCTATATTTGGACACAGTTGGATGATTGTCCAAAAATCGCCGAATGATTTTCCGGGTAAATCCAGATCTGATTCATATTTCTTCTATATTTATATATAGAAAAAAGAGACACAGTCACTTCCATGTCCCTTCATTTTTTCTTCAGACTTTATTTTCTTATGTAGAGGATCCATCGGTCCGCCCATGATTTTCAGTAATTCATTCCTGTGATCGCAAGTTCTCCGTCCACGGTAATGCCGAGGATGATATTCGGAACACCGTCGCCCAGAACGATTCCTGCCATAACCGGTTCAAGGGTATCAACATCCACCTTTCCGATCGCTGCCTCCATCTCATCGGAAAAGATCTCCGCCGGGTCCAGTTTCATGAAATCTTCCTTTGTATCCACCATTCCGCCGTTTGTCTTCACACAGGAGATAAACACCGGAAAATCAATATGGTCCGCAAGGCCTTCCATATCCTTATTCTTCACGATCTCGACAAGCTCCTTTGCGTAAGACTTGTAATCCGTTTTTTCAAGCTTTGCAGCCACCTCACTCTGGAGCTTCGCCAGCTCCTCACCAGAGATCTCCTCCACCTGTACACCTTCAGAGCTCTCATCTGTCTCGAACGCTCCCGGACCTTCCGCCATCTTCGGATCCACATTGGAAAGATCCGGTTTTGTCGTGTCCGCCGCTTTCGTTTCCGCATCGGCAGCTTCTGTCGTTGTCTCTGCTGCGTTTTCCTGTGTCTGTGTATGTTTTGATCCGCATGCGGTCGCCATCACCGCTGTCATGCAGAGCGCCGCCGACAGTAAAACGTGTTTCTTCATGATTAAAAGTTCCTCCTCTGATCTTATATGTGCTCCCGGATTCTTCTTTTATATGTGCTCCAGGAATCATCTGCTTTTCCGGTATCTGCCCCGCAGACATCTCCCCGGGTACTCAGGGGATTTTCCGGCATACAGCCACCTGTTATACTGCATCAGAACTATACCACGGCTCCTTTTTCATGACAATAAACAAATTCTAAAGAAATGGTTATTTTTTCGTTAGAAAATCTCCACTTATTTTATTTTCCTTTTAGAGTTTCTCCATACTTCCGTCACATTCTTCCTGTATACTTTGTATCATAAAAGATACCAATCAGCAAAAACATCACGAAGCGTTTTATAAAAACGAAAGACGAGGCGTGTAGCGCCTGATCAGGTATATATAAAAATGGGGCCGGCAGGTAAATGAAATGCGCGCACATTTATGCCGGACTCGACTAAACATAATTCTCGGATCCACAAGGATCCGGAATTGACATATATTCGATACTCATACATCCCCCTTTTTTAGTATTTGTGTGAAAAAACTCCGGTATGCCAGAACCGGAGTTTTTTCATGTCTGAAAATCAATCGACGTGTCCTCTCACCCAGCACAGGTATTTGCTACAATCTGCATCTTCACGCGAATGCGCATCTTAGGGCACGTTAGTGCCTTTTTTATCTGGTCGTTCCATCGTAATCTCCTGTTAAACTAAAAAAGAATGTGCCTTGGCACATTCTCGCGCCTCGCGCGGTCGCTTGCGACAGTCTACATCTTCGCGCGAGTGCGCATCTTTGGCACGTCAGTGCCTTTTTATGTAACAGGAAATTCCTCGGAATTTCCTGTTACATAAAAAACAGAGCAGCCCTTTTATCGGCTGCCCTGTAATCTATTTGCCTTCTTTTTATATATTCCGCAAATCTTATTCTATTATTCATTAGTGTGTCATCAGATCCAGAACAAGCTCCGCGCACTTATTGAGGTTCTCGATCTTCAGCGTCTCGCCCGTAGTATGTACCTTCGTCATACCGGTAGAGAGAACGATCGGCTTGATTCCGTGAAGGGCCATTACGTTCGCGTCGCTTCCGCCGCCGCCCTTTGCAGTCATCGGTTCGCAGCCGATGCGCTTGCAGGACTCGAACACTCTCTGTACCATCGGATCGTCGTTCGCAACATTGAAGCTTACATAGTTTGTCTTTAACTCGATCTCAAGCTTTGCGCCCATCTCGTCACAGGCATCCTGTAAACATTTCTGCATATGGGCAGCCTGCGCGTTTAATTTATCGAGGTTGCGGCTTCTCACCTCTGCCACGAACTCAGCCTTTTCCGGAACGATATTGGTTGCGTACTCAGCCTTTAAGGTACCGATATTGCAGGTCGTCTCCTCATCAATGCGGAGCAGGTTCATCTTTGCGATTCCCTTTGCCGCTACCTGAATCGCACTGATTCCCTCTTCCGGAGCAAGTCCTGCATGGGAGGAACGTCCGATGATCGTCGCGAAGATCTTGATCTGGCCAGGTCCGCAGGTTAAGATCTTTCCAACATCACCGCTGGCATCGAATACCATTGCCTCTTTGCCTTTGATCATGGACAGATCCATATTTTTAACGCCGTTCATTCCGCCCTCTTCACCGATGGTGAATAAGATCTCTGTGTTGCGGCACGGAAGATTCTGCTCTTTGATCACCTTGACAGCCTCCATGATCGCCGCGATTCCGGACTTGTCATCACCGGAAAGGATCGTAGATCCGTCTGTATGGATAATTCCGTCATCGATCAACGGTTTGATCCCGTTACCCGGAGTCACGGTATCCATGTGCGCACACATAATAGTCGGCTCACCCGGAATCGTTCCCGGAAGATATGCGCATACGTTAAATCCGTTGGATCCGAACCCCTCTCCGGCCTTATCGGTCTTTACTTCCAGACCGAGTGCCTTCAGATCCTCAACTAACTTTTCCCCCATCGCTTTCTCATTCTTTGTCTCGCTGTCGATCATCGCGTAGCCAATGAATGTGTCGAGCAGTCTCTTTTCGTTAATCATCTGCTAACCCCTCCTGTTTTTCCTGCTGCAAAGACCTCTTTTCCGGGCCCTGCATCGCAAATCTTACTCAATCATCTTAACATGGATCTGCCATCTCCGCAAGAAAATACCTCAGCTTTATCCGGTTTCCTGACCGGATCTCTCTGGATCCATTTTGTTTTTGTCTGAATTTTCTAATTTATTTGAATTGTATTAATAATATGAGCTGTAAAAACATTTGACTAAATAAAAAAAGGTGTGGACAGTTATTTACAAAAGATATATAATCGTTTTATAAAAAGTTAATATTTTTCATTCTTAGCAAAGAATTAACTTTTTACTTCATCGGCGAAATTGCTGGAAATCTTCCTGTTTTTTCAGTTATTTCGTACTTTTACTATCACAGGAGGTTTCTGTATGAGCGAAAACACCAATACTGCAACAAAGCAGACCTGGCTCGACAAGGCATTGACCGTAGTCGAAAACGTATGTAACAAACTTCCCGATCCGGTAATCCTGTTCTGCTGGCTCTTCCTTTTCACAGCGATCATCGGTACGATCGCAACCGTAGCCGGTGTAAGCCTGATCAACCCGGCATCCGGAGAGGCCGTTGTTTCCCAGAACTTCTTCTCGGCAGACGGACTTGACTGGTTCCTTAATAATATGGTAAAGAACTTTACTGGTTTCGCACCGCTTGGTCTGGTAATCACCATGACACTCGGTATCGGTCTCTGTGAGGAGTCCGGACTGATAATGTCCCTCTTAAAGGGATGTCTGAGCGATGTTCCTCCGGCTCTTATTCCGTACCTCATCGCATTCGTCGGTACGATTGGAAATATTGCTTCCGATACCGCAAACATCATCGTTCCTCCGCTTGCTGCACTCCTCTATATCGGTGCAGGAAAACATCCGGTCGTTGGTATGATCTGTGGATACGCAGGCGCGAACGCCGGCTTTACCGCAAACTTGATGGTTGCCGGTACCGACTCCCTGCTTCAGGGGCTTACAAACGATGCAATCAAGGGCTTTTTACCGGATACAACTTTCCAGGTAGATGTTACCTGTAACTGGTTCTTCATGATTGCTTCTACATTCCTCTGCTCAATCGTGATCGGTTTTGTTTGTACAAAGGTTGTAGAGCCGCGTTTCGGAAAATACGAAGGCAATACTGATGAAAAGATTGAAAAGCTGACAAGCGAAGAAAGCAAAGGACTCCGTGCCGCTGCAATCACAGCCATCGTGTATATCATTCTCCTCGTAATCGGCTTCTTTACCGGTCCGTTAGCCGCTGAGAACGGTGCCTTCGTTGGATCTCCGCTCTTAAAGGGTCTGATCCCGATCCTGTTTGTATTCTTCTCCGTTTGTGCGATCGCATATGGCTTCGCTTCCGGTAAATTCAAAAAATCCGGCGACATCAGTAAAGCAATGAACAAGCAGATGGCAGCAATGGGCTCCTACGTTTCCTTCTGTTTCTTCTGCGGACAGTTCCAGGGCTTATTCAACTGGACAAAGCTTGGTACACTCCTTGCGATCGGCGGTGCTGATCTTATTCAGTCCGCAGGCTTTACCGGAATCCCATTATTTATCTGTTTTATCCTTGTTGTAACCTGTGTAAACATTTTCATGTCCTCCGGTTCCGCAAAATGGGCGATCTTCGCACCGATCTTCGTTCCGATGTTCATGCTCCTTGGCTACCATCCGGGCTTTACACAGTTACTTTACAGACTTGGCGATTCCCCGACAAACGCAGTTACTCCGATGTCTGCGTATATCTGGATGATTCTTGCAACCGCACAGACAAAGTACATGAAGGATATAAAGATCGGTACTCTTATTTCCAACCTTCTTCCGATCGCTGTTATCCTTGAAGTGATCTGGGTGATCTTCTTCATCATCTGGTATCTTATCGGTCTTCCGATCGGACCGGGTGTTGGTTCTGCTCTTCCGGTTGGTATCATTTAAAACTTTCGGCAGTACATAACAGATTTATCAAAAAACGGGCAGCTCCATTCCGGAACTGCCCGTTTTCTTCATCTTCCGTTTCCTTATTTTGCAAGTTCTTTTATAATAGAAGAAACCTTATCGTAATCGTACTGGACTTCTTTTACGCCCGACTGTTTTTTATACCAGTTCTTTAATTCCTGATACGTTGTGGAGAAAGAACCATATCCGAGATACAGCTCCGGAGTCTGGAAGTTGTCCGCAAATACGACCATCGGCATCACCTTCAGGTTCTGAACTCCGTTTTCTTCCATCACCTTTGTGATCTCCGCCGCGCCTTTTTTCAGCTCCAGAAGCGGATTTTCAAACTCCTCTTTTCTCTTTGCGTCTTCTCGCCGCCACATTGCTCCGTCCGGAGTTCCGTATATCTTAATTCCCCAGCCGTAAGTTCTTACAAGGTAAACGCCTCTCTTATCCATAAGGACCGCGTCAAACGTCATTTTTCCTTCCGGCAGATTTAAAGTCGCGTTCTTTAAAACCTCACCGGGCTTTCCGCAGATCTTTTTCAGCCGCGCGGAGACCTTTTCTACAGCCTTTTCGTGATTCCGCTGTTTGTTCATGTGTTTCGCGATCAGCCAAAACACCATCACACCGGCCAAAATGTAGGCAAAGAACATAAAATAGTCCTGCGCCGAATGAAGTTTCCATGTCTGAAAGTTTCCACCAAACATATTATATCCTCCCAGGTATTCAATTAACCGCACATTGGCACTTGCTGCCACTGACAGTCTTTTTTGAATCCGTCAGGCAGGATTCCTTTATTATCTGTCATCACGTTTCATGCACGATACTTTATCTTAACATGAAACCACTATAAACGCAATAATCTTCTCATAATCGCCATTTCCTGATTTGTGCATTTTTACCAAATATTTATCATTCCATTTGGCGAAATCTCCGGCTTTTTTTTCAGTTTTCTAATCTAAAAATAAAAATTATAAACACTTTATAAAAAACATATAGCTTTTTCGAACCATTTATAGTATAATATCCATGCAAGCGGGATCTCGGGGGTTTAGGTCCCGTAAATTAAGTTTACAGGAGGTTTTTCAAATGAGTGAAAACACTACCGCTAAGAAAACCGGCGTGGACAAACTGATTGATGGTATCGAAAAAGTTTGTAACAAATTGCCGCCGCCAGCGATTCTGTTCTGCTGGCTCTTCCTTATCACAGCCATCATCGGCTGCATCTTCAGTGTAATGGGCGTTGCCCTTACAAACCCGGCTTCCGGAGAGGTCGTAACATCTGCGAACCTGTTCTCCAAAGACGGCGTTGACTGGATCTTAGGCAACATGGTAAAGAACTTCACAGGCTTCGCTCCGTTAGGTCTGGTTATCACCATGACACTCGGTATTGGTCTCTGTGAGGAGTCCGGAATGCTGATCTCCATGCTGAACAGTTCCTTAAAGAACGTTCCTGCAGCTATGATCCCGTACGTAATCGCATTCGTTGGTACCGTTGGTAACATCGCTTCCGATACCGCTATGGTCGTTATCCCGCCGATGGCTGCCATCGTTTACATGGGCGTAGGCAAGCACCCGGTAGTTGGTATGATGGTTGGTTACGCAGGTGCTCAGGCCGGTTTCACAGCAAACCTGATGGTTGCCGGTACTGATACTCTGTTACAGGGGCTTACAAACGATGCGATCAAGGCATTCATCCCGGATACAACATTCCAGGTTGACCCGACCTGTAACTGGTTCTTCATGATCTTCTCCACCTTCCTCTGTGCAGCAGTTATCGGATTCTGTTCCGTACATATGATCGAGCCGCGTTTCGGAAAATACGAGGGTGCCGGAGAAGCAAAACTTGAAGAAGTTACTCCGCAGCAGAAGAAAGGTCTTAATGCTGCAGCTCTTACCGCGATTATCTACATCATCATCATTGCAATCGGATTCTTCACCGGTCTTCTTTCCGGCGAGAACGGTGCGTTTATCGGATCCCCGCTCTTAAAGGGCCTGATCCCGATCCTGTTCGTTCTGTTCTGCCTCTGCGGTCTTGCATACGGCTTCACTGCAGGCACATTCAAGAACGCTGTTGATGTCAACAAGGCAATGTCAAAGCAGATGGCCGGTATGGGTTCCTACGTTCTGTTCTGCTTCTTCTGTGGACAGTTCCAGGGCTTATTCAACTGGACAAAGCTTGGTACACTCCTTGCGATCGCAGGTGCTGACGGACTCGAGGCTGCTGGCTTCACAGGCATTCCGCTCTGTGTAGCTTTCATCCTTCTCTGCTCCTTCGTCAACATCTTCGTATCCTCCGGTTCCGCGAAGTGGGCTATTTTCGCTCCGATCTTCGTTCCGATGTTCATGCTCCTCGGTTATCATCCGGGCTTCACACAGTTACTTTACAGAATTGGTGACTCCCCGTTCAACTGCTGGACACCGATGTCCGCATATATCTGGATGATCTTAAGTGTTGCTCAGACAAAGTACGTTCCGGATCTCAAGATCGGTACTCTGATCTCCAATATGATCCCGATGTCCATCGTTCTTCAGATCGCATGGATCATCGTAGTTGTTATCTGGATGATGATCGGACTTCCGTTCGGACCGGGCGTAGGCGTTGCTCTTCCGGCTGGAATCCTCTAATTCAGAGTATAGCAGCTTACAAAGCTTATTGTGTAAAATATAACGGCAGAATGACCCGTCGCTTTTGCGGCGGGTCATTTTTTGTTGCCATAATGATACCTCAGAGATGAGTTCTTTTCTTCTCAAGATCGGAAATTCAATTCTATTTCTGTAGTTCTTCCAAGTGTCTCTCCAGAATATCCGCTGCACAGGCTGCAAGCTCTGCACATGGGCGCTTTTTATAGTAGCTCTCCGTTCTCGCCTCCGGAACCGGAGTTGTATCCGAATTGATCCCCGATAAAAGTTCCCTGCAGATATAGCTGCCGTTCTCGTCTTTAAACGTCGTTACAAGCTTCTGAATCCTTTTATAGTGATCCCGCTTCTCCGCCGCCGCTTTCGGGTCTGTATAGCCTTCCAGAGCCCCACAGACCAGTGCCATTCCGCTGACACAGCCACATACCTCCCGAAGTCTTCCGAGGCCGCCGCCAAACGAGGACGCCAGGCCTGCCGCCATCTCTCTGCTGATTCCGCGCGTCTCCAGTTCATCCGCAAACGCCAGTGTCACCGCCTGAGAGCAGTTGTAACCTTCCCGGAACAATTCTCTCGCCAGCTCACCTCTCGATTTTAAACAGACTGATCCGTTTTTTTCTGTGTTTTCCACAACCTTTGCTGTTTTTTCCTCTGTCATTGCTATATTCCTTTCCTGTCAAACCATAGTTACAGTTCTGCCATGCGCTTTCTCATCCAGATCAGCATATGGCAAACCAGATGGCAAGTTGCCAATCCTCTGCTTGTTTTTTTTTCAGTCTTATGATAGAATACTAATGTTATGGCAATGGGCCATCGCCAAGCGGTAAGGCACAGGACTTTGACTCCTGCACTCGAGGGTTCGAATCCCGCTGGCCCAGCGGAAAAAGGCTGAATTTCTATTATGGAAATTCAGCTTTCTTCATTTTCGTTGAGTTCATTTTCTATTTCCTGAATCATCTTCAGAATGCTTTCCCGACAATGTTCCACCGCATCCGCGCACACGTCCAGATCTTCCTTCAAATCTAACCTTTCATAAAATACAAAAAAGCCCCGGGAACTGCTTCCCAGGGAAATACAGGTGGATACAGGGATTCGAACCCTGGGCCTCCAGAGCCACAATCTGGCGCGCTAACCAGCTGCGCTATACCCACCATAATATAAAATTCGAAATCACACTTGATTTCAAATGAGCCTGAAGGGATTCGAACCCCCGACCCACGGCTTAGAAGGCCGTTGCTCTATCCAACTGAGCTACAGACTCATTATGCTTTTTCGCAAAAGCAAAGCGGGTGATGGGAATCGAACCCACGTATCCAGCTTGGAAGGCTGGTGTTCTACCATTGAACTACACCCGCAGGAAAATTTTTCTTTTTTTCGCTGACCAGTAGATTATATCTCATATCCACTCATTTGTCAACAAGTTTTTTATCTTTTTTTCGATAAAAATCGGGGTGACAGGATTCGAACCTGCGACTTCCTGGTCCCAAACCAGGCGCTCTAGCCAAGCTGAGCCACACCCCGGGGATTTCGCAAAGCATTTAAAAACAAAAGTTCACTAAATGCGTTTAAAATTATACCGTAGATAGGTTGGATTGTCAACCACTTTTTTTATTTATTCGAGGCTTTATTCGAGGCTGAATCCTCCACTATCTCTGTTCCGGCGGCATTTCTTCTACAATTGGCTGCATACGCACTTTCTGCGCAGGCAGCTATCTGATTTCATACAAAAAGCAGTTCCGAATTTATTCTTCGAAAACTGCTTTCTGATTTTATCTGTTTTGTGCCAATTATTTCCGGTCCCGCCTAGTAAAGTCCCGACGGAATATCCCTGTCCTGATCCACATAACAGACCGTATAATGTGCCTCACCGTTCCGATCAAGCTCCATCAGCATGTAGGACGGCTTTCTTCCGTCCTGTCTCGGATAGGAGAGACTTCCCGGGTTCAATACAACAAGCCCGTCCTCACAGTACTCCAGATGCGGCTTGTGGGTATGTCCGAACATGACGATATCGGCTTTTCTGGCTCTCGCCTCTTCCTTGATCGTCTCCAGCTCGAAAGATACGCCGTACATATGGCCATGGGTCAGAAATGCCCGGTATTTTCCGATCGAGATCTCCTTCTCCCTGTCTGTCTGGGAGAAGAAGTCATTATTTCCGCGCACCACGCGGATCACGCAGTTATCATTATTTACCCATTCCTTAAAATATGCCTCGCTGCCCTCGGTATCGCCCAGGTGGATCAGCATATCGAACGGGGACTGTTTCTCAATAATTTCCCTGAGATTTCCATCTCTTCTGTGGGTATCGCTCACGATCAGAATTTTCATACTTTATTCTCCGATCTCTTCTGCAAGACGTTTCTTCATCGCCCGAAGCGCTTTTCCGCGGTGACTGATGGCATTCTTCTCATCCATGGTGATCTCCGCCGATGTCTTTCCGTACTCCGGCAGCATCAGGATCGGGTCATAGCCGAATCCGCCTGCGCCAGCCGGTTCATGGGCGATCACACCCTCCATGGTTCCCTCCGCTGTCAGGGTTCTTCCATCCGGGAGAACTGCCGCGATCACGCAGACGAAACGCGCCGTGCGCTTTTTCTCCGGAACACCATCAAGGCGGTGGATCAGGTTCCAGTTTTTAATTTCATAGGAAGTCTTCTCTCCCATGTAGCGCGCGGAGTAAACGCCCGGCTCCCCGTTCAACGCATCGATCACAAGACCGGAGTCATCTGCCAGAACGATCCCGCCTGTCTTCTCCCACACGGCTTTTGCCTTAATTAACGCATTTGCCGCGAATGTATCTCCATCCTCAACAATATCAATATCCACACCGGCTTCCTTCATGGACAGGATCTCCGCCCCGAGGTCTTTTAAAATCTCGCGGATCTCCCGCATTTTTCCGGCATTTGATGTTGCAAAAACAATTTTATGTTCCATGTATCTCTCACTTTCCAATTTTCCGGCTGTAGGCCTTCAGGCACACGTTGCATCTCTTGGATGTCTCCGTCCGTTCCCACAAAGAGCCGTCGAAACTAATATACCCCTCGCCGTCGCCTATGTCAATATTTCCGGTCCGTCCGCCCCCAGCATACTCCACCGCCACCGGCTGCGTCGTCCCAGGCGTGCGGATCCTTACCGCCACAACGAACATTTCGCCTGCATCCAGTTCCTGGGACTTTGCCAGGTTCACTGTATAAAATCCCGTATCCGGCAGTGTCCCGGATGCCAGGACTTTTCCACTGTCCGTCTGGAATTTCACATTATTTTCCACATGTTCACGGAAGCTGTCCCCGTCAAACACATACACTTCATACTCCGTGTCCGGTGCCGTAGCGTAGAAGCCCACCGCCTCCAGCGTCTCGTCTGACTCCGCTGTATACGCGTTCGCCATCCAGGCCTCCGGCTCGCCGAATCCCATCTGCCCGGTCCAGCCGCAGAGGTCGCTCTGGTAATTCCTGTCGAAATTGTCCGCCGGTCCGATGCCGCAGTAGGAGATTCCGCTCTCCGCGATCCAGCTGTCCTCGTAGGACACATGGAAAAAGCCGCCGTCTCCGAAGTTCTCTCCCCAGCTGTTCACGCAGAGGAACGCTCCGTCCGATTCCGGGTTCGATGCAAATTTTTCTTTCGGATAGTTGTCATCCCATCCGATGATCACCGCGTCATGGTTCGGTTCTTCGCTGCCTTTGTAGCAGACATCCTCATCACTCACCCGGTTTTCTGACGGGAGGTAGAGGGACGTCTGGACACCGCCATATAAATACACCGCCCGTTTTACCGCGTCGTAATTCCGTTCCGGCAGGATCCGGATCTCCTGGACGTGGCAGACAGGTGCAAGGCCGTCCGGCGAAGTGCTGTCCCCATAGGGATCATCCTCCTCGGAGACAGGTCCCTGCCAGGCTAAAAGATACGCCATCGCCATACTGTAATCGCCGCCGGAATTCTGACTGATCCCAAAACTGTTGTGGATCGACATGTGGTCCGCCGAGAGCGGCACCGCCATGGACTCCGGCATAGAGGTCTCCACCGCCTTTAACGCCGCGAACGCCCAGCATGTGCCAAGATCTCCCTGGTCGGAGACGGAGACGGTCCGATGCTCACGGATGTCATAGGATGAGGGGAGTTCTATGGCTTCCGGATCCGAATTTCCGCTGCCGGAAGCCTCCGTTCCTGCATCTGTATTCTTCTGGTCAGGATCAGCTCCCGCTTCATCTGTTTCTGCCAGATCCACGCCGCCATCTGTCAGCGTTTCCTTACCCCCGTCCGTGCTTTCCACACGCTCCGCAATATCCTGGTCAGATTCTTTCTCTCCGCCTTCCTGTTTCGGATCCAGCACAAAGGCGATCTCTGTGGTTACCAGATCCAGGATCTCTGTCCTCGCTGTAAAGACAGCCCCGGCTGCCAGCACCGCGATCCCGCAGATCCACAGACCGTCTCTGTTTCTGCGCCCTTTTCTTCTTCGACTTCTCATATCCGCTTACCTGCGTTTCTGCCTGCAATCGGCTTTTTTGTCATCTCTATGTGTCTGCTGCCGGTCTGTTATCTCTCTTCTCTTCTGTCCTCACGCTTTCTCGGCGGTTTCGGTCCTAAGAACTGGTAGAAGTAGGTCTTCATCATACCATTGTAGATCTTCCGATTCTTATCCGCCTTGCGACCGAAATACCGCTCGGTGTCTTCGTAAGCCGTAATGATATAGGCAGACCAGGAATCCAGCGCCGCGAAGCGCTCGCCGATGGTCTTATATAACTCCGGCAGGTTCTTTTTATCTTCAATTCGCTCACCGTACGGCGGGTTCGTGATCAGGAAGCCGTACTTTTTCGGGTGGCTCAGGTCGCTGACGGATCTCTGCTGGAAATGGATCAGCTCATCCACTCCTGCTGCCTTCGCGTTCGCTCTCGCCGCACGGACGATATCACCGTCGATATCATATCCTTGAATATCCGTCTGGACGGAGAGGTCCACGAGATCGTTCGCCTCGTCCATGGCGTCATACCAGCATTTTCTGGGGATCAGGTGCTTCCAGTCCTCGGACAGGAACTCACGATTCATTCCCGGTGCCATATTTGCCGCGATCATCGCCGCCTCGATGGGGAAGGTGCCGCTTCCGCAGAACGGGTCCACGAGAATCCGGTCGCTCTTCCACGGGGTCAGCATGATGAGAGCCGCCGCCAGCGTCTCCGTGATCGGTGCTTTACTCGTCAGTGTGCGGTAGCCGCGCTTATGCAGGGACTCGCCGGTGGTGTCGAGAGCCACTGTCACCGTGTCCTTGTGAAGGAAAACGCGGAGCGGGAAGCTCGCGCCGTTTTCCGGGAACCACTCAATCCCGTACGCCTTTTTCATCCGCTCCACCATGGCTTTTTTCATGATGGACTGGATGTCAGACGGGCTGAAAAGCTTGCTCTTGATGGAGGACGCCTTTGCGACCCAGAATTTCGCGTCCTTCGGGAGATATTCCTCCCACGGGATCGCGCGGGTTCCCTGGAACAGGTCCTCGAAGGTCTCCGCGTGGAAGCTGCCGACTTTTAAGAGCACGCGCTCTGTCGTTCTGAGGAAAATATTGGCGCGGCAGATCGCCTCCGCATCGCCGATAAACGTCACACGGCCATCCTCCACCTGGCTGACCTCATATCCGAGATCCAGGATCTCCTTTTTCATGACTGCCTCCAGGCCGAAATGGCATGGGACGATTAATTCAAATGTATTCAATCTGATTTTCTCCGTTCTGATGTGTCATGTAACTGCCTGGTATCTTAGCAGTTACTGTATTTTCATAGTTTCACGCCATCCATGACTTACGCCAAATGGTCATATTCCATTTAATTTTAAGGGTTTGCAGCGTCCATGTCAATCCCTGCCGAACCTCAAAACAGACCTACATTCCGCATTTTTTCCGAACTGCTTATACAATAAGCCTGGCTCCCGGATGCAGCTTATCACTGATAACCGCGTTCGGTGCAAGAATGTGCTACTCTTTACACGTCACATAATATTTTCCTCTATAATAATAAAGGCCTCCAAGCACATTCACCGTGTCATACCCGCGCCCCGCAAGTTCTCTCGCTGCCAGAAGGCTCTGACCCCCGTAGGCGCAATAGATAACCACAGGGCGGTCTTTCGGAATCTCCGCCTCCACTTCATCCAGCCGCTCATAAGGCAGGTTCACAGCCCCCAGGAGATGTCCTGCCTCATATTCCCTCTGCTCCCGCACATCCAACAAGGTGAATGTCCGCTCCCCGTCCAGAAGATACTCCAACTGCTGCACCGAAATCGTCCGAAACATATACCTTCTCCTGAAACATATCCTTAATGTAAGGTATGCCGGGCGGTCCGGACAGGTTCTATGTACACTATTACACACAAAAAATGTGCCTTGGCACATTCTCGCACCTCGCGCGGTCGCTTGCGACAATCTGCATCCTCGCGCGAGTGCGCATCTTTGGCGTGTTAGTGCCTTTTTATGTAACAGGGATTTCCCAGGAATTCCCTGTTACATAAAAACAGCGGCAGGTTCTGCTCCTGCCGCCGCTTTCATCATATTCTGCGAATGTGTGCTGTCTTCACATCCACATCTTTTTATCTCTTGCAGTTTCTGCCATTATCCATAGAGTCCCTGGAACTGTTTCTTGTGCGATTCTGGCTGCTGTTTTCAGAACGGTTCTGGCTGTTTCTGCTCTGATTCTTTGTCTTATCGTAGGTCTCAGACTCGCTGCTCTTCATGTTGTCGTCCATATCATAGCTGTTTCTTGCCATTTTTTCGTACCTCCTAGAGTGGTTTTCAAGCCGCGGACATTTTCCGCCGCTGCATCCTCTAGTATGGTCCGTTCCCGAACGATTATGCAGCTTCCCCGAAAAGAACTTTTAATTTTTTCATACAGTGGAAGAACGCCGGGATCAGGAAAGCATCCGCGAAGATCCACGCTAACGGGCTTGCAAAGCATGCCGGAAGGAAGCCGAATACCGGAACGAGGCAGAAGCCCACGAGAGATCGCGCCGCCATCTCGCAGACACCCGCGAGGATCGCGAATGTGGAGAATCCCATTCCCTGGATCGTAAAACGCACCACATTCACAAAGGTAAGCGGTATGTAGAACATGCTGTTTCCGATAAGGAACATCGCCACGCGCCCGATGATCTCCGTCTGGTTCGCGTCCATGAAGAGCAGCGCGATATACTTTCCACCGAAGAACAGGATCACAAATGCGATCACGGAGTAAATGATTCCGATCAGACTCGCCGCCTTCAGTCCCTCTTTCACGCGGTCCAGCTTCTTCGCTCCCACGTTCTGTCCCGCGTAGGTCGCCATGGTTCCACCCAGAGCATCAAACGGACAGCAGAAGAACATGCTGACCTTGCTTCCCGTAGAAACGGCCGCAACCGCCATAGAACCCAGAGAATTTACCGCAGTCTGGAGCACAACGCTGCCGATGGCCGTGATGGAATACTGAAGTCCCATAGGAATCCCCATGCCGCAGAGTGTGCCGAGCATGCGTCCGTCCGGCTTCCACTCTCCGTCTTTCATATGAAGGATCGGATAGTGCCGGATCATGTAGATCAGACAGAGCACTGCCGAAATTCCCTGCGAGATTACCGTAGCCAGAGCCGGTCCGCCCACACCCATGCCAAGGACCAGGATCGTAAAAAAGTCGAGACCGATGTTCATGAGGGAGGACAGGAGCAGGAAGTAGACCGGTGTCTTGCTGTCTCCCAGACTTCGGATGATGCCCGCCAGCATATTATAGAGGTATGTGACCGGGATTCCAAGGAAGATCACAAAAATGTAATCATAGGCGCCCTGGATAATGTCCTCCGGCGTGTTCATCCACTGCAAAATGTTCATGCAGAGCAGTCCGACGATCGTCGTCATGACCACCGCAAACACCGCTGAGAGCCATCCGGCGTTCGCCACGAACTTCCTCATTCCCGTATAATCACCCGCGCCGAACTTCTGCGCCACCGGGATCGCAAATCCGCTGCAGGCACCGGTACAGAAACCGATGATCATAAAGTTGATGGAACCCGTCGAACCAACTGCCGCCAGGGACGATACCCCCAGGCATTTTCCGACAATGATCGTGTCTACCATGTTATAAAACTGCTGAAAAAGAAATCCCAGCAGCATCGGAACCGCAAAGCTTAAGATCAGCTTCATTGGCGATCCGACTGTCAGATCCTTTACCTCACTTTTCTGCATATGTAACTCTCCTGTGTCATTTTACTCGGTTTGTAACTATTCAGTACCTTCATAGTTACGCGCAAAAATCCATTCCAGATCAGCTGCGCTGATGGGATTTTTGCCTTCCAGCCTATGTTTTCTTACGGTCAGCGCAGCAAGTGCGCAGACCTACTGAACAGTTACCTCGGTTTTTATATTCTATAAATCATGGTTCCGGTTGAATCTTCCTGACTCTCTGCCATACGTTTCCCATGGTCTACATGTTTCAAACGAACTTGCTGTATTATAAATCAGTGTTTTCAAAAAGTATATATATCAAAATACCGAAATTACGGAAATTTTTTCCACATTCTTTCGTCAAAAAAGCATTTCGGCCGTATAGTTTCGTCCCGCCTGCGTTTTCCGGGTACATGTTCCGTCTGATTTTCGCCTTTCTTCCGTTTTTTCCTTATTTCACCCTTTACATTCCGCACCATTCATGATACTGTAATTGCATCAGAGGCGCTGACCGCCCTGAAAATCAAACAAACATGCAGAGTAGACGTGTGCGCGTCAAGTGCCCGCCAGACAGGGAGTTGCTGGCAGGACGAAGGGAATTTCCCGCGGTGCACATATCGCATCCCGCTGCATCAGAAGATAGCTCCGTATATTATCTCCTGTTGTGGTCCGAGAATCTGCAAAGGAGGTATTTTTTTATGCAAAAAAGCTCGAACGACCTCTTTTCCAGGATCTTTGAATCATCCCGTGAATTCAAGAAGGTCACCACTATCACTACCTGCGCCATGTTCGGCGCGCTGTCCGTTGTACTTGGATACTACTCCTTTAAAATCACACCAAACTTAAAGATCGGCTTCGGTTCCATCCCAAATATGCTGGTGGATTATCTGTTCGGCCCGGTCGTCGGCGGATTATTCGGCGGCGCTATGGATGTGATCAAGTTTATGTTAAAGCCGGACGGCGGATTTATGCCGGGCTTTACGTTCAACGCGATGCTTGCGGCGTTTATCTACGGCCTGTTCTTCTATAAAAAGAACCTTTCCCTGCCGCGGATCCTCACGGCAAAGCTCGTGGTGATCGTTCTCTGCAACATCGTCCTCGGCACTTACTGGTTGACGCTCTTAAACGGAAAGGGATTTTTAGCAATTCTGCCAGCCCGCGCCATCAAGAACCTGATCCAGTGGCCGGTGGACTCCCTGATCTTCTTCCTCGTGGCGAAAACCTTGGAACAGGCAGGAGTGTTTAAGCTTATTCTTCATGCTGGGAACCGTCAGAGAAGATAGTATAAATCTGCTGCTGACGACCTCTTTCGAATGTATCGCAGTAAAAAAATGCTCTCTGCAGCAATCCTAACGATCTGCTGTAAAGAGCACTTTTTTAATCCCTTTTATCCTTTATCCAATTTTCAGGTTAATCGCCAAGTACATTTACGATTCTCACCGGTGTGCGGTAGTTCCATCTGGAAACCTTGATTCCGGTTCTCTCTGTGGAGGCATGTACGATCTGTCCGTTTCCGATGTAGAGAGCAACATGGTTGATCCTCTTTCCGGATCCGTAGCAGATAATATCGCCCGGGCGCATCTCGGAGCTGCTTACCTGGCGGCCCATACGAGACTGTCCGCCGGAAGAATGCGGAAGTTCCACTTCTGCTGCGTGACGCATTACATAGGAGGTAAATCCAGAACAGTCAACACCAGTATTCGGGTTTGTTCCGCCGTATTTGTAGCGGTTTCCTACGAACTGGAGCGCATATGTAACAATTTCGGAACGGAGATCATTCTCAACTTCGATAGCTGCCTCAAGTTCTGCCTCGTCGGCTTCTGACTCAGCCGCTTCCTCCTCATCGGAGTCTGCCTCATCAGCATTTGCTTCTTCTTTATCTGTCGTCTCTTCAGAACTCTCTGTTTCTTCTGTCGCTGTCTGCTTGTCCTCTTCCAACGGGTTTCCGTTTTCATCGAAGTGGATGATTCTTACGACCATCTTGTCCTCTTTTACAGATGCCGTTGTCTCGTCCGCGAAGGAAACGATCGGAAGGGCTGCTGTTAAGGCCATACATAAGCAGGTGATTTTTAAAGTTCTGAAAAGTTTATTTGTCATTGAAATCCTCTTATTATTAAACTTTAATGGTTTGTAATGTTTGTTACAAATATATTACGTTTTGTTACAAACAAATTATATTTCCTAAGGCTCCTTTTGTCAATAAAAACAAAGGAATTCATAAACTCTTAATAATTTAGGCAAAAACCGCCAACAATGTGGCAAAAATGCGGCGTTCCATACTGAGAGCGCCGCACATGTTTACATAACTTATTTCAATTGTAACATCCTGTAATCTGTTGATTTTTTCAGTAAAATCAGGGTTTTTCGGACATTTTCGTCTTTAAATCCATGAACTGATCCGCCATTTTCTGTGTCCGTATCTGCAGCTCACATTCACGGTCGCCTGTTCATTTCTTCCTATTAACATCTGTTTTATTACCTGCCCCGGAAGTTCTTAACAAGCCAATAAATAATAAGGCACATTAAGATAGGTCCGGAGAACCGGATCAGCAGGTAAAACACGCTGCCCATAATGCTGAACACAACAGAGATCACAAGGAACAAGAGCACAACAAGGGCTAATTTCCAGTACCACTTATTCAGATCGAAATAATGGATATTCGGCGTGGAGCCGTTCTGATAACTTTCCTGGCTGTAAGTGCTTCTTCTGTCATCGCCCCGCGGGGACGCGTCCTCAAAACTTCCATAACCGTCTCCAGTCTCTCCCGCCGCCTCAGCGGAATCGATGATCGTTCGGGCCACGATATTCGGCTCGCCGATCTCCTCAATAATTTCATCCATGGTACGGCCTTTTCCCAACTCCTGGGAAAGATAATCCGCGTAATAATTCAGGTTGTCGCGGATGACCGACGCCGGGACCTCACCCGAGAGTGCTTCCTCCAGGCGTCTTAAAAATTCGTCCTTGTTCATGTAATTTTACTCCAGTTTTTCTTTAATGATGCCGCCGCGGTACACTGCCACGAGCTCCTTGAGGTCCGCGATCTTCGCCGCAAGCTCTTTTCCTGTATCCGTATCCGCAACCATCACACGCTTTTTCATCTTCTCTACGATCATGACTTTCGGCGTGTTTTCATGGTTCCGGTCAAAAGGCTTGTGCTCCGCCAGGGCAAGGTGGTGGGAATTGAAGATCAGGGTGTAGCCCGCGATTCCCGTCTTCGGCTGGTAAGACTTGGAAAGACCGCCGTCAATAACGAAGAGCTTTCCATTTCCCTTGATCGGACTCTCGCCGTCCTTTAATTTAACCGGGACATGGCCGTTGATGATGTGGGAGCCTTCGATCGGAAGTCCGAATTCCTTGAGGATTTTATTACAGAATTCCTCTTTTTCGCACAGTTTATAATACGGGTTCATGTTTTCCTTCGCGGCTGCCTTGTCAGCGACAAAGTAATTCTCGAAGGTCGCCATATTGTCCTTTCCGTATACCGGGGACTTCGGTCCGCACCATAAATACCACATAAAATCGCGGTACCAGTCCTTCGTCGGATCGTCATCCGGCAGGAAGTATGCCATCTTCACCACGTCCTCGAGATAGTCAAGCAGACGTTTTCCGGAGTAGATGATCCCCTTGAGCTTCAGTTCCTCGAAGGTTCCATCCTCTTTCATCGGGATGCAGCCGTGATATAAAAGGTTCGAGTTGCACCGCTTGTACATCGCGCCGTGGGAATACACAAAGCGGATATGGCGGTGAAGCGTCTCGCTGTGGCGGAAGGAAAGTGCCAGGCTGTTGATCAGCTCCTGCTCTTCCTTCGTGAGCTTTAACGGGTCCTTCGGGTCGATCGTCGGGAAGTTCATATCCAGCATCTTGTAGTCTTTTCCGTGGATATTTACGGTTCCCTTCTCAAAATTGATATGTTCCAGATGGATCCGGTCATTGATCTGGTAATCCGGGTGGCGCTTCGTGATCTGGCCTTCCACCTTGAACTGGATCACTGTGATCGCCTTGTGCATCTTCGCCGCAAGTCCCGGGTCTACCGCATCATAGATATTTTCATCCAGAATCTTCGGAAGGAACCGCTCACACGGGTCATCCCGGTAGACCTTCGCCGCAAACATGGACAGCGGGCGGAGATTGATTCCGTAACCGTCCTCAAGAACGTCGAATCCGTTGTAGCGGATCGCGATCCGGAGCACATTGCAGATGCAGGCCAGATTGCCTGTGGCTGCGCCCATCCAGGAGATATCGTGGTTGCCCCACTGGATATCTACATCGTGGAAGTGCATGAGCTCGTCCATGATAATGTCCGCACGCGGTCCGCGGTCGAAGATATCACCGATGATATGCAGGCTGTCCACGGTCAGGTTCTGGATCAGATTGCAGAGTGCCATGATGAACTGGTCACCCATCTCGATGTCGATGATGGAGTGGATGATTTCATCATAATAAACTTTCTTGTTGTCATCGTTGTAGTCCACATGAAGGAGCTCGTCGATGATATATGCGAATGCCGGGGGCATTTTTTTTCGCACTTTCGATCTTGTAAATTTTGAGGATACTTCCTTACAGATGCGTACCAGGCGGTAGATCGTAATTCTCTGCCAGTCTTCTGTAAATTTCCCCTCTTTCTGGATCCGGCGGATGTTCCGTTCCGGATAGTAGATCAGATTCGCTAAAGCGATCTCCTCCTCGTCTGAGATCACGTAGCCGAAGGTCTCCGATATTTTTTCACGGATGATACCGGATGCGCTGCGGAGCAGATGAATGAACGCTTCATATTCGCCGTGCAGATCGCTGAAGAAATACTCGGTTCCCTTCGGAAGTCCGCGGATCGCCATCAGGTTGATGATCTCACTGGATGCCGCTTTCACTGTCGGATACTCTTTTGCAAGCAGCTTCAGGTAGTCCAAATCTCTCATTGTCTCTGTTTTCCTCCCTGCGTTTTTCCGGGCGCGTAAATTTTCTCCTGCCGTTCCTGGTCCCGTTTTCCCCACATTTTTGCTGAGTTTTTCGCGGGATCTTTCCGCTTTGCCGGTTAAAAATTTAACCGCCTGGGAATTGCTTTTCCATTTATTTTATAGTAACATATTCATATTCAAAACTCAACAAAAGAATGGATGACACCGGGGACCGGACCTTCACTTTGGTTACTGTTCACGCTTTGCGCAAACAGTAACTGATTTTGCCGATGCTTCGCATTCCGAATCGGCAAAATCCACTACCACCACTGTATTGTACGGAATTTTCAGTTCAGAAAATTCCTACCCGTGTACAGTAACCCACTTTGGATTGCCCAGGAAGCAGATTCTGCGCAGTCAATGTACTCTTCAGAAGGGAGATTTTTCTTATGAACAGCGAACTTCTCTACGTTTTTGGGACCGGAAACGCGACGGTCACAAATCTTTACAATACATGCTTCGCCCTCAGAGACGGGGATGAATATTTCATGGTGGACGCCGGCGGCGGAAACGGGATCTTAAAGATCCTGGACAACATGCAGGTTCCGTTAGAGCACATCCACCACATTTTTGTGACCCACGCCCACACGGACCATGTTTTAGGCATCGTCTGGATGGTCCGCATGATCGCCACAAAGATGAAAAAGGACCAGTATGTCGGAGATGCCTATATCTACTGCCATTCAGAACTTATCGAGACGATCAGGACGCTCTGCCGCCTGACGATCCAGGATAAATTTTACAACATGATCGGCAACCGGATCCATTTAGAGGAAGTGAAGGACGGCGAGACCCGCCATATTTTAAGCTACGACGTGACATTCTTCGATATCCACTCCACGAAGTTAAAACAGTTCGGATTCACGCTGACATTAAATAATGGAAGAAAGCTCACCTGCGCCGGGGATGAACCGTACAATCCGGTCTGTGAGAAGTATGTCCGCGGCAGCGACTGGCTACTCCACGAGGCATTCTGCCTCTATGCGGAGCGGGATATCTGGAAGCCGTACGAGAAGCACCACAGCACCGTGAAGGATGCCTGTGAACTGGCGGAGTCCCTGGGGATCCCGAACCTCGTGCTCTGGCACACGGAGGACAGCAATGTTGCCGGTCGGGAACGGCTTTATAAGAGTGAGGGAAAACGCTATTACAGCGGAAATATTTATGTGCCGGATGATGAGAGTTTAATCGCTTTATAGTGAGACTGATCGCAGTATGGCACTCTGTTCTCCATCATCTTTTGTCTGCCTGGGCATTTTGCCGGTTCGGCAATTCGTTAAATTGGTCTGTCCTCTTGCGCAGGCTGGATTTTAGGTTATATTTGTCCTGATTTAGGAGGAAAAGGTTATGTCTATTAAACCGTGGATCTGCAACGGATCCAGGACGATCGTAAAGGACCGCTGGATCGATCTCCACGCCGATGACTGCGCACTGCCGGATGGCACGAAGATCTCTCCGTTTTATGTAAATGATGTTCCGGATTTTGTTGTCGTGGTCGCCGTCACCGTTGACGGGGACTTCGTTTTCGTGCGCCAGTACCGCCATGGAACGAGACAGATCCTTTTAGAACTTCCGGCGGGCTGCATGGAGCCGACAGATTCCGATCCGGGTGCCGGGGCCGCGAGAGAGCTTTTCGAGGAGACCGGGTACGCCGGAAGCGAGCCCGTATTTCTCTGTAAGGTCGCGCCGAATGCGGCCTGTATCAGCAACTTCGCCCACTGTTACCTGATCAGGGACTGCAAAAAAGTCAGCAGCCAGCATCTGGACGCCACCGAGGACCTGGAGATCGTTGTGATGTCTGCCGAGGAGACGAAAAAGCTTATGGCGGAAGGCGGACTCGTGCAGGCGGTGCATGTGGCGGCGATGTATTATGCGGAGAAGATATTAAATAAGTAGATATCTCCACAGCTACATATTTTTGTCGGCTGCCTGTTATTCTCCTGTACGCGGCACAGTAGCAACGCAGCACTGTCAATCAAGCTCTATCGATCATTAATGATTTTGTTACAGTTCAGCCATTACATCTTCTTGTTTTCATATTCATGAAAACAAGAAGCTTGGTGGTTCCACCATATGCTGATTTGGATGAAAAAGTGCTTATGCAAGCAAGCTTGCAACACACTTTCTCATTCAAACCAGCGCATGGCTGAACTGTAACATGATTTTCTATCCAGCCATACTTTCATTTTCTATTGCTTTTACAGTTAAACGGATGATACTTTATGGCTGGTATTTGTTTGAAAAGGATACGCATTATGAATAAACGTGAAATTTCAGAAATTAAGAAACAGTTTAAGAAGGACAACAACGCCATCACCCGCATCTGCGGATGTTATGTCGATGCGGAAAAGCAGATCAAGACGACCCTGAAGGAGGCGTTCTTTGCCCTGTCCGAGGAGGAGATCTTCAAATATTATGAGATCTTCAAGAAATCCCTGTCCGGCGGAATCGGAAAGAATCTCCACAACCTGGAGTACTCGATCCACGAAGAAGGTCCGGACAGCGCCCACGAGCTTCTCATGAAACTCCGCGATGAGAAGCTCGCCGACGATGAGACCGTGGATACCTTTTATAATAAGGTAATCGAAAATTACGAGTACGGCGAAAACTACTATATTATCTTGATCCACAGCGCCTACGATGTGCCGGGAAAAGCGTCCGACAATGAGGAAATGTTCGACGCATCCGAGGAAGTCTACAACCACATCCTCTGCTGCATCTGCCCGGTAAAGCTCTCCGAGCCGGGTCTCTCCTACAATGAGGCGACCAACGCCATCGAGGAGCGCCCCCGGGACTGGTGGGTACAGACTCCGATGACTGGATTCCTGTTCCCGGCCTTCAACGACCGCAGCAGCGATATCCACGGTGTCCTGTATTTCTCCAGAAATCCGGAGGAGCTTCACTCCGAGTTCATTGACGCCTGCCTCGGCGCGCCGACACCGATCTCCTTCAAGTCCCAGAAAGAAGCGTTCCAGGAGATCCTGACGGATACTCTCGGCGAAGAGTGCGACTATGAGATTGTCCGCCAGATCCATGAGAATCTCACGGAGCTTGCGGAGGAACATAAAGAGGATGAGATTCCGTTAACGCTCACAAAGCCGGAAGTCAAAGATCTTTTGGAAAAGAGCGGCGTGGAGCCGGAGCGCCTGGAGCACTTCGATAAAGTCTACGAGGAAGCCGCCGGGGAGAACACCGCGATCCTCGTTCCGGCGATCACCGGAACCGGAAAATTTGCCGTGAAGACACCGGATGTGGATATTAAGGTCAACCCGGACCGTCTCGATCTCGTAGAAACCAAGTTCATCGGTGGACGCCGCTGCCTTGTAATTGCCGTTGAGGACAACGTGGAAGTCAACGGCATGCCGGTGAAGATGTGGGAGGAGCAGAAGGAGGTGCAGTAACATGGCACCATCCGCCCGTTTTACTGAAGATTTCGCATACGAGGTCCTGTCCGTAGTCGGGGAGATTCCCGAGGGAACCGTCGCCACCTACGGCCAGATCGCCCGCCTCATCGGCAGGAACAAAAACTCCCGCCTCGTGGCCCGGGTCCTCTCCCACGCCTCAGACTACGGAGAGTTCCCCTGCCACCGCGTCGTAAATCACGCCGGCCGCCTCGTCCCCGGCTGGCCGGAACAGGCTTTTCTGCTGCAGCAGGAAGGCGTGGAGCTGAAAGACGCGATGCATGTGGACCTCAGGAAATATCAATGGGAATGCTGATTTGACAAATTTCTCCATTTTTGCTATAATTTCTTCGTAACAATTTTGTAATATTCGAAACAATTCCCGCAATATAACCGGGACATTCAACTGATATGAGGAAATTTTGCATGATAACATTACAGAATCTGATTCCTGACTTTTCAAAGAAGCTTCTTTTAAAAGCGGCTGCCGCCGCATCTGTCCTGTTCCTTTCCGTTACACTCTCGGCTATTCCGTCTTTCGCTGCATCCGCCTATGACAATCTCGCCGTGGCAAATGTGACAAGTGAACCGTTAAATATGCGGACGAAGCCATCTACCGCGGGTGAGATCGTCGGAAAGTGCTACCGTGGAGCGGGCGGAACCGTATTAGAGAAGAAAGATGGCTGGACGAAGGTCCGTTCCGGAAAAATTGAGGGATGGATGAGTGACAAATATCTGCTCTTTGGGACAGATATCGAGCCATTGGCGAAGGAACTCGGTCTTCTATCCGCGAAGATTACCGCAACGACCTTGAACGTCCGCGAGACTCCGTCCACAGATTCCGCAATCTTAAAACAGGCAGCCGAAGGGGATTCCTTCCCTGTCTTAAGTGAATCCGACGGCTGGACAAAGGTCCAGCTCTCCGCCGACACAAACGGCTATATTTCCAGTCAATATGCCTCCATCGGCCCGGTTCCTGCTGCCGCTGTCGACGCAAAGGAAGAGTCCGCGGCGCTGAGCGCATCCGGAAACGAAACCTCTGCGGCACCGTCCTATGTAATCTCCGCCACCGAAGATGAGATCTACCTGATGGCAGCCTGCGTGGCCATGGAGGCCGGTGACGATTCCTATGAAGATAAGCTCGCTGTAGCAAGCTGTATTGTAAACCGTGTAAAATCCGGAAAATGGGGCAAAACGATCTCCGACGTGATCTACGCCGATGGCCAGTTCCCCGGCGCGTCCTCTGGCCTTCTGGACAAATACCTTGCAAAAGGTCCGTCCAAGTCCTGCATAAAGGCCACCAAAGATGCACTGGCCGGTTCCAACAATATCGGCGACTACCTCTTCTTCAAAGCCGCCAAACGCGCCTCAACCGGCAGTTATTCTTCCTATAAAATTGTTGGCGGAAATTGTTTCTACAAAAAATAATATTTGATCTGCGAAGCCTGCCGCCGGTCGTTTCTTCCAGATGTATAACCGAAAAAAAACAGGGAAAGCCTACCTTCTCCGAAGGTGCTTTCCCTGTTTCCGTACACAGACCCTTTGTTTCCCTAAGAGCATTTTAAGTAAAAATGCCTTTCTCAAAAAGTATCATCCACTCTTTTATCCTTCTGTTACAAACCACTTCTTAACCTTGTCTGTACTGAATCCAACGATTTCAGCAATCTCTTCAACCGAATTTCCCTTTTCGCTCATTCGAACCGCCGTGTCCTTAGCCTGGCTTTCACGCCCTTCTTCACGTCCTTCCGCATAGCTCTCATTTCTCAGGTCTTCCATCGCCTTACACATTTCTCTCACTCCTCAATCTCCCTGCATCTCACCGCCGCCCGCGCTTTCCCCTTATTCGTGCAGGTAAACAGTGTCAGATCCCAGTCCCCGGCTTCCATCTTTTCGATGTCATAGCCGCCAACCGTCTCGATCTCCGCCACTTCATAGGAAAATACATTTCCGTCCGCATCTGTGAATACTACGGAATCACCTGGATTCAGGCGCTTGATGCCGGAAAAGTGGGTGCGGTAATTGTGTCCGGCGATGATCATATTCTTTAAGTACGCAGAACCACTGTAGCGGCACGGTGCTTTCTTGAGCTTCGCGTCGCTCCACTCGCTGATGACCGGAAGCTTGAGCCCCAGCGCCGGAATCTCGATCATCCCCACACATTCCTGTCCGTTTACCTCCACAGTCGGCATTTCCATTTCCGGATTCTTCACATATTCCGGCACAAGTTCCTTTTTCTCCGTCTCCAGCCGCTCCGGCAGATCGGCTGTCAGAGACTCCATCCGGACCACCATCTCCTCTGATTCTGATCCGGCCCGGTCTGATTCTCTTATATTATAAACAGTAAGAAGAAGAGCCGCCGCGATCAGCAGCAGACCCACGCCTGTTAAAATCTTCCCCTTCATAGCCTTACCATCCTGTCTTCCATATTGCACATACTGCCTGTGTTCTTTGTCACACATTCCCATTATATCATCGGCCATTGCGTGGCACAACCGCCGTCATTGTTATTTTCTTAACGATTTTTCACTTTTTTCCCTATATTCATTGTCTAATTTGCACAACTTTGGTATAGTATACCCATGAAAAAAATCAAATCTGTTCTCCGGAGGTCATATTCTCCGGAGGACAAGCCGAAAAACAGGAGGAAACCATGAAAAAGACCATGAAAGCTACCGCATTATTCTTAGCAGCCGGACTGCTGCTCACTGCGTGCGGAGGAAAAACTGATACTGCTGCTACAAGCGCTGCCGCTGAAAGCGCAAAAGCTGGTGCTGAGACATCTGCTGCTGAGACAGACACAAAGAAGCCGTCCTTTGTATTCGTATGTACAGGACAGTTAGGTGATAAATCCTTCAACGATTCTGCAAACGCAGGTATGGAAAAGATCGCTTCCGATCTTGGCTGCGAGATAAAGGTTATCGAGATCGGCCGTGACCAGACAAAGTGGGAGCCGACATTCCAGGATCTCGCTGAGGAAGGAAAATACGATGTTATCATTTCCAACGGATCTTCCTCCGCTGAGGTCATCGAGCAGGTTGCGGAAGAATTCCCGGATCAGAAATTCGTTATGTTCGACTCTGATATGGAAGAGGGCAAGTGGCCGAACCTTTACGCCATCAGCTACAAACAGAACGAGGGCAGCTACCTTGCCGGCGTTCTCGCAGCACTTGTAACAGAATCCAAAGACATGCCAAATGCAAATGAAGACAAGAAGATCGGTTTCGTCGGCGGTTCCGAGCACCCGATCATCACTGACTTCCTTGTTGGATACATCGCAGGCGCAAAATCTGTTGACCCGGATATCAAGGTATACGTTTCCTACATCGGTTCCTGGGATGATACCGCAAAGGGTAAAGAGACAGCTATCGCCCAGTACAATCAGGGCGTTGATATTATCTTCCCGGCTGCTGAGCAGGCCGGACTTGGCTGCGTAGAGGCTGCTGCTGAGATGGGCAAATACATCATCGGCGTTGACTCTGACCAGGCAATGCTGTTCTCCGGTTCCGATGAGGCAAAGGCAAACGTGATCCTTTCTTCCGTATTAAAGAACGTCGGCGATTCCCTCGTGAGAATGGCTGAGATGGAAGAAGAGGGAACGGTTCCTTACGGCAAATGTGAATTCCTTGGTTTAAAGGAAAACGGTGCAGGTCTTGCTGACAACGAGTACTTCCAGAAGAACGTTCCGGACGAGATCAAAAAAACGATCGAGGAGAAGAAACAGGAAGTTCTCGACGGAAAGATCGAGATCCCGACTGCTCTCGGCGATGCTGACCAGAACGAAGTTCAGGCTCTTATTGATTCTGTAGCTCCGTAACTTTATCCGGCAGATCCACTCAAAACCTGCTGCGATATTTTATGTAAACCATCTGGGGAATCTTTCCAAGGCCATTGATTTTCCCAGAATATCGAGTACATCAGGGGACTTGTCAACAAGTCCCCTTGGCTTTTATAAGAAAGGAGGATCCGTATGGGCAAAGAGATCCTGAAAATGGAACATATCACAAAGATCTACCCCAACGGTGTCATGGCCAACAGGGACGTCAGCTTTTCTGTCCGGGAAGGCGAGATCCATGCCCTGATGGGTGAGAACGGTGCCGGAAAAAGTACCCTGATGAAGATCCTGTTCGGTGACGAGGACGCCACTGAGGGCGATATCATCTTCGAGGGAAACAAGATCCAGCCAAAAAGTGCCGCTGACACGATCCGTCTCGGAATCGGAATGGTGCATCAGCACTTCATGCTCGTGGATTCCCTGCGGGTATATGAGAACGTGATCCTCGGCATGGAACCGAAAAACGGGATCATGATCGACAAGGAAAAAGCGATCCGGGCGGTGGAGGAAACCGCCAAAAAGTACAATTTAAAGATCGATCCGATGGCTGTCGTTGGAGAACTCTCCGTCAGCCAGAAACAGAAGGTCGAGATCTTAAAAGTCCTGCTCCGCGGGGCGAAGCTCCTGATCTTAGATGAGCCGACCGCAGTTTTGACGCCACAGGAGACAGACGAACTCTTTGAACAGCTTCTTTTACTAAAGAAAAATGATCACACGATCATCTTCATCTCCCACAAGATCCGCGAAGTCATGCAGATCTGCGACAATATCACAGTCCTCCGTGCCGGACGGACAGTGGGATCGATCCCGGTCGCCAACGCGACAGAAGAAGATATCTCCCGCTTCATGGTGGGCCGCGATGTCATCCTGAAAATGAATAAAAAGCCGGCAGAATTCGGTGACACGCTCTTAAAAGTCACTGATCTGACCTATGAAAATAAAGAAGGACGAAAGCTCCTGGACCATGTCTCCTTTTCACTGAAAAAGGGCCAGATCTTAGGTATCGCGGGAGTTGAGGGAAACGGACAGAATGAACTCGCCGAGGCGATCTTCGGTTTCTACTCCGGTGTCAAAGGCAGTATCCTCTTTGACGGGAAAGAAATCCTTGGAAAATCCATCCGCGCGATCCGCGATGACGGAATTTCCTATATCCCCGAGGACCGTATCAAAACCGGAGCGGCCGGAAACATCAGCCTCTGGGGCAACATGATCGCAGACATCATCGACAGCCCGCTGTTAAAAAAACACGGACTTCTCAATTATAAAAATATCCATGAACGGGCAGATAAACTTATCAGCGACTTCGGCGTCCTCTGCCAGAATGACGATCAGCCGATCGGTATGCTGTCCGGCGGAAATATGCAGAAGGTCGTAGTCGCAAGGGAATTTTCCTCTGACCCGAAGCTTCTGATCGCCAACCAGCCGACCCGGGGCATCGATGTGGGTGCCAACGAGTTTATCTGGAAAAAGATCATTGAACAGCGCGATGCCGGAAAGGGCGTTATCCTGATCTCCGCGGACTTAAACGAGATCATGGAGCTCTCCGACAGCATTCTCGTCATGTGCGGCGGACAGGCTGCCGCCTACTTCGAGGACGCGAAAAAAGTAGATGAGTTCGAGCTCGGAAACTACATGCTCGGGCTGAAACATCAGGAGGTATCGGAATCATGAAACAGAAAAAACCTCTATCATCTTATGTAGAAATGCTGCGGACCATGATTGCCATCCTGATCTCCCTGATCATCGTCTTCGCGATCATTCTCCTGATCAGCAGCCAGCCCCTCTCCGCTCTCGGAGACTTTATTTTCGGACCGCTGACCTCCGTCCGCCGTTTCGGAAACGTCATCGAAGGTATGACACCGTTAATGTTTACAGGACTTGCGGTCATCATCCTCTTCAAACCGGGGCTTTTCAATCTGTCCATGGAAGGCGCGTTCTTTATCGGCGCCGTTGCTGCCTGTGCGGCTTCCCTGGGACTTGGACTTTCCGGAAAAACGGCACTGATCGTGGCCATGGCGGCTGCGGCGGTCGCAGGCGGATTTATCTGCTTTATCCCGGGCATCATGAAAGTAAAGACCGGATCCAATGAGCTTGTAACTTCCCTGATGCTCAATTACACCTGCCTGTACGTCGGGCTCTGGATCATCACCACCTTCTTCTATGATCCGACCCAGAACTCCAACTATTCCTACAAATTTCCGGAAAGATGCGCTTTAAGCAAGATCATCACCGGCACGCGTATCAACTCCGGTACGATCATCGCCCTTGTGACTGTCCTTGTGATCTGGGTCATCGTAAACCGGACACCCTTCGGCTTTAAGGCAAACCTTGTGGGCGAAAACTTCAATATGGCAAACTACGCGGGCATCAACTCCGGCCTCATGATCATCCTGACCCAGATTCTGGGTGGTATGCTGGCGGGACTCGGCGGCGCTGCGGAGCTTTTCGGCATGTACCAGCGCTTCCAGTATTCCGCACTTCCGGGCTATGGCTGGGACGGTGTTCTGATCGCCATCGTCGCCAGACGGAAGGTACAGTATGTCCCGTTTGCAGCGCTGTTTTTATCTTACCTGCGGATCGGCGCGGATATCATGTCCAGAAATTCCGATATCCCGTTTGAGATCGTAAACATCATTCAGGCAGTTATGGTCCTTCTGATCTCCGCCACCGCGATCCTCAGCGGATATAAGAAGAAACTCATCATCAAAGAGACAAAAGAATTCGAAGCTGCAGCGAAAAAGGAGGTACAGGCATGAATATCTGGAGTGTGATTCTTTCCCCTGACTTCCTCTTTACCTCGATCCGTGTGATGACTCCGATCCTGTTCGCGGCCATGGCCTGCATGGTCTTCGTGAAAGGCGGCATCGATCCCATCGGAACTGAGGGAATCATGTTAAGCTGTGCCCTTGCGGGACCTGTCGGCGGTTACTTTACCCACAGTGCTCTGGGCGGCGTGATATTCGCAATGGCAGTCGGCGTGGTGCTGGCTTTCGTGTTTGGATACTTTACGCTGATCCTGAATACAAACCCGGTGCTCGCCGGAATTGCGTTAAATACTTTGTCCGGCGGTCTCACAGTCTTTACGACCTATTATCTGACCGGAAATAAAGGTTCCACCCAGAGTTTAAAGAGTCCGGTGATGCCGGAGATCAAGATTCCGCTTATCAAAGATATCCCGGTTCTCGGTGCCATTATCTCCGGACATAATGTTCTGACTTATCTCGGGCTGATCCTGGTGATCGTCCTCACGGTCTTTTTCTGGAAGACTACCGTCGGGCTGCGGATCCGCGCTGTCGGTGAGAATGAGAATGCCGCAAAATCCGTAGGCTTAAACGTCATGAAATATAAGTACATCGCCCTTCTCGTCGCCGGCTGTCTCGCCGGGATCGGCGGAGCATACATGTCCATGGGTTATGTTTCCTTCTTCTCAAGAGACATGATCGCCGGACGCGGATGGATCGGAATGGCGGCGGAATCTATGGGTCTCGGTATTCCATGGAAGATCGCCTGCTCGGTACTGATCTTCGGTATGGCAGATTCACTGGCCGTACGGCTTCAGATGTTAAATCTGCCATCCCAGCTTATTCAGACGATTCCTTACGTGGTTACGATGATCGCGATCGGAATTTATTCGAAGAGAAGTATGTCGGGAAAGAAGAAGAATTGATGGAATTATTTCGAAATTCCGAGCTGTTATAAATATAGGCAAAGCTTCTGTATGATCCATTTTGACAATGTGTTTTCTTCCGATCTCTGCCCTGTTTCTTATCCTGAGCAGAGACAGGAAGTGGTATTTACAGCTGAAATGAAGGAGATTCTTTATGAAAGCATGGGAATTTGAACATAAGCTGACGGCGGACGCGGTTCCGCCGGAGCTTCACGACGACAATGAGGCGGACTGGATGGCCTACACGGAAGCCGGCCGCGCCTCCGACAAACAGCTTTTCCACGACTGGGACAATAAGGTTCCGGGATCCAAAGCGCCCTGCGACGTGGTGATCGCCGCGGTGCAGAGCATGCACAACCGGGGATATGATGTGACGGAAGCTGAGAAATTCATGGAGGAAGGCCTGAAGGCGTCCGAGGAAAAGGACGGAGCCGCGATTCAGGTGGCTACCGCGAAGATCTTCCACGCACTGAATGAAGCGCCGAAGGATCCCGCCTCCCCTTACTGGAGCTACAACACCTACCGCACCTTCGCGGATGTAGAAAAAGAGGCTGATTTCGGCCCTGCAGCGCCCTATGACGTCTTTTCCGATGACTTTGCAAAGAAAGTCACCGCAGGATGGATGGGACAGCTCATCGGCGGCTGCCTTGGAACCCAGATCGAAGGTTATACGACAGAACAGATCCGTAAACGCTTCGGCGAGGTCTACGGATATCTCCGCCGCCCGGAGACATACAACGATGATATCACCTACGAGATCGCCTATCTCGACGGATTCATCGAAAAAGGCTATGACATCACGCCTGCCGACGTTGCCTACAAATGGCTGGAGCTGATCTCCGACGGATA
The DNA here is from genome assembly GCF_003435375.1 of Clostridium sp. AM34-11AC. Classification (GTDB taxonomy): domain Bacteria; phylum Bacillota; class Clostridia; order Lachnospirales; family Lachnospiraceae; genus Pilosibacter; species Pilosibacter fragilis. Next base: position 395,342 of record NZ_QWGL01000001.1, read on the forward strand.
TTCCGCCGAGAAGACGGCCATCGAAAATCTCCGCCGCGGGCTTCTTCCGCCGGAGAGCGGCACAACAAACAACTACTTTTACGACTGGATCGGAGCGCAGATGCGCACCCCGCTTCACGGAATGTTAGCACCCGGAAACCCGAAACTCGCCGCGAGACTCGCCGCGGACGATTCGATCGTCTCCCACTCCAACAATGGCATGCTGGGCGGGATCTTCAACGCCCTGCTCACCTCCCTCGCTTTCACGGAGGACCATATCCGGACCGTTGTTGAAAAAGCGGTGGACATGATCCCGCATAAGAGCGAATACTACGCAGTCGTAAAGCATGCGCTGGATCTCTGCAAGGAAAATTCTTCTTGGGAGCCGGTATGGACAGCCTGCGAGGAGCGCTACAAAGAGTACAACTGGATTCACGCCTATCCGAACGCAGCCGCCGAAGTTATTGCCCTCTGGTTCGGAAATATGGACTTTAAGGAGACCTGCCACATCATCGCCATGGAAGGTCAGGATGCGGACTGTACCGCAGCCCCGGTGCTCAACACACTGGCAATCATGATCGGTCTGGATGTCATTGACGACAGCTATATCAAGCCCATCGGGGACAGGATCCTCACGACTATGAGACGGTATCAGGATTTCAAGATCGCTGAGCTTTGTCAGTGGACAACGGATGCGGTGAGGAATGCGGTGAAGAAACAGAAGTAATACGGTTGAGTTTTTGAAACATCTTCTGTAGCTCGGATATTGGTAAGTCAAGCGGATATTCGCAATCCGCTTCGCTACTTGCTCATAACCGAATAACTGCTCCGCAGTTTATCAGAAGGAGCTTGCACTCCTCCTGATACAAGCAAGTCCCCACCCACTGCTTATTGCTTTTCGCAATTGAAGCAGGGGACTTACTTGATTCGGTTAAAAAACAGGCTCATTTGATTTCTGGATTTGTATCAAATGGGTCTGTTTTTTTAATTATTTCTTCAATTTTTCTCAGTCCTTAAATATCTCCTTCAGTCTCTTCAGCAGCCCTTCCTCATCATTCTTCCCGATCACCATCGGTGCCCGTCTCCGCACATTCTCCGGCGCATTTCCCATTGCCGCGCCAAATCCTGCCGCATGCATCATGGAAAGATCGCTCTCGCCGTCACCGAAGGCCGCTGCCTCTTCCGGTGAAATTCCGAGTTTTCCACAGAGCGTCTTCAAACCTTCCGACTTTTCCACGCCCGCTGCCGTGATCTCCAGATATTCCGGGTTGGATGCCGCGGACTGAAGATCAGAGAAATCTCTTGCCAGAACCGCCGCCAGCTTTGTCATCACGTCCGGATCTCCCATGAGGAGAAATTTATGAATTCCGCCTTCTGTTTCAAATGTATCTTTAATAGATCCAATTTCAGCCGGAAATCCCACGATTTTCTCTTCCCGCTGCTCTCTCCAATCGTCCCGGTCATCCACGATCCACTTCTCGCCGCCGAAGGTATTGCAGGCAACAGCCGGAAAATCCTTATCCAGCATCGCCTTCAGTTCCAGTGCCCGTTTTAACGGAATCATCTTACTATAGATCTCATGTCCGTCGTTGTCGAGGATCAGTCCACCGCAGAACGCAATGATCGGCGCGTGGTTCCCCAGCATTCTCTTAATGACCCGCACGCCTTCCGGTGACCGCGCGGAAGTCAGGATAAACGGGATCCCCTTATTCTCAAGATTCAGGATCATCTCCTTCGTCCCCTCCGTGATCTGTCCGTCCGACGTCAGCAGCGTGCCGTCGATGTCACTGAATACGATTTTGCAAGTTTTTTCTTTTTCCATCTTTATCTCCATATTTTTGATGTTTATCCGTTGTATTTCCACACCAATACGACCGCCTGACGCAGTCCGCAGCTTCTCGCGAATGCGCCTTCTCCTATCCCCGCTGCAAAATACTCCTCTCGTTCTCCCGCACTTTCCGTGCCAGCAGCGTATACTGTCTGATCTCTTCCTCTGTAAAATTTCCAAACTTCGCCTGATAGTAATCGTTCTCCGCCGCCTCAAGATCCGGGATCACAACTTCTGATGCCGGAAGAAGTTCCAGTCGGATCTTTCGTTCTGTTCCCCGCCTTCTCGGAAGCTCCGTTATCTCCACCATCTTTTTCGCGGACAGCCGCTGGACCGCCACCGCAAGGTCTCCGCGGCTAAGATCCATAAGATCCGCAAGATTCTTTCTGCTCAGCTCATGGCTTGCATCCTTCAGATATAAAAGCAGAGAAAGTTCCTCCATTGTCATATCATGCTTCAATGCCGCCGACTCCAGATATCTCTCCAGAAGTTTCCGGTCCCGGTATTTATCCACAATGATCCCATCATCGGAGATCACCTCCTGCAGCGCACTGCTCCGCTCCTCTCCGAGCTTCCGGTTTCCGGGGATCGATGCCGGGAAAACAAAGCCGTCCTTCGCTGCATCCACCAGAAAATGGTACACCTGAAGCCGGTTTTTCTCATAATCCTCTTCGTCCAACACATGCTTATAAAAGTTGTTGTAGTACTCAAACATCATAAGCTTCATCTTCACAGTCTTCGTGATGCTGATCTTCTGGTTCACCAGCGAACCTTTTGTCTTTACATAATAGTACACCGGTGTCCGCAGCGCATAGAATGTCTCTGCATAGCGGACATACTCCAGATTGAACATGAAATCCTCACACCAGCTGATCTCCGCATCCATCCGGATCCCGAAGCGGTTTACGAGATCGCGCCGGTACAGCTTATTCCACAGCACTCCATAGTAATAATCCGCCGGATTCTCCATCATAAACGACGCGAATTCCTCCCGGTCGATCACGCAGTCTGACTCGATGTCCCCTTTTCTGGATACCATATCCCCAACGACGCGGTAAAAATCGGAGATCACCATATCACAGCCATGTTCCTCTGCCGCCCGGACCATAAGCTTTGTCGCATCCGGCGTCAGCCAGTCATCACTGTCCACAAACTGGAGATATGTTCCCTTTGCCCTTTCAATTCCCTGATTTCTCGTATCTGAAACCCCGGAATTTTCTTTGTGGATCACCACCACACGCTCATCCGTCTTCGCATACGCATCACAGATCGAGCCTGACATATCTCTGCTCCCATCATCTACGAGGATCAGTTCAAAATCTCTATATTCCTGTCCGAGAATACTGTCCACACAGCGGTTCAGAAATTTTTCCGCATTGTAGACAGGAACAATTATACTGACGGTCGGTTTCATTCTCCTCCTCCATTCTCTATAATAACCTGTTGGAATATCTCCTATGAAATAAATTTACTATACGATCTATCATATCATATTTTTCTCACAATACGCGATTTATTTTTTTAAATTCTCTTGACTTTTGAAAATCTGTGACTATAATAAAGGGCAGTTTTAAATATTCCTTGCGATGATGGGAACGCTCTTAACGAAGGTCTTTCAGAGAGCAGCTGGCTGGTGAAAAGCTGCAGACACCGCGTTACAGACAATCCTCCCGGAGCTAACCACTGAAAGTGTTCCAAGTAGGCTGGTTCGGTTTACACCCGTTAACGTGTTGCCTGTTAATTTTTCATATTTGAAAAACGACGGGATCGAGAGGCTGTTTTTTGACAGCAATAAGAGTGGTACCGCAGAAGTTTCGCTTCTGTCTCTTAAAAATAAGAGACAGGAGTTTTTTTTTGCCCCGAAAGTGTTGTCAGGCGGACAGACAGACCGCGTGCTTGCACGCAGAGCTGTCTGTACATCTGACAACCAAGCCAGCATGAGTAAGCAGGGCGAAAGCCCGGATTACGAATGCCGGCTGAGATTGCGGGAGCACGCAGTGCGGAGCAATCTCCTTTCGCACACCGTGCGGAGCAATCTCCTTTCGCACACTTTGCCAACACCACCATCAATTCCTTAGTTTCTTATCTGCGAGGGGCAGTTAAGATATATACTTATCATCAATCTATTCTTAAAAGACTTCAGGAGGTCATTATGAAAAAAAGTGCAAAATTGTTATCCGCCGTTATGGCAGGCGCTATGGTTCTTTCCATGGCAGGCTGTGGCTCTTCCAGCAATTCCACAGAGACAACTGCTGCTTCCGCTGAGACAACAGCCGCTGCCGCTGATTCTTCCGCTGCTGAGAGCAAGGAAGCGACTTCAAACACAGACGCAACCGTAATAAAGCTTGGTACGACCGTAAACGAGCAGGACAGTTTCCAGGTATGTGCTGAGAAATTCGCTGAGCTCGTAAAAGAGCGCACAAACGGCGCCTACGAGATCGAGATCCATCCGAACGGAGCTCTCGGCGACGAGCGCACCATGCTTGAGAGCATGCAGATGGGTACTCTTGATATGGGTATCATCACAAGCGGTCCGTTCGTAAACTTCTCCAGCGCTATGGGTGTTCTCGATATGCCGTTCCTGTTCGCAAACAACGAGGAAGCTTACAAAGTCCTCGACGGTGAGATCGGTAAAGAGCTCCTTGGAACACTTGAGGATGCTGACTTAAAGGGTCTCGCATACGCAGAGCGTGGTTTCCGTAACATCACAAACAGCAAGAAGCCGATCACAAACGCGGCTGACGTTGCAGGCTTAAAGCTCCGTGTCATGGAGAACGACGTTTACACAGCTACCTTCAAGGCTCTTGATGTAAACGCGGTTCCGATGGCATGGTCCGACGCTTTAACAGCTCTTCAGCAGGGCACCATCGATGGCGAGGAGAACCCGATCAACGTTATCTACTCCTACAAGCTCTGGGAGTCCCAGAAGTATGTAACCCTTGACCGTCATTCCTACTCCACAGCGATCATCACAATGAGCAACGACCTCTTCAAGTCCTTACCGGAAGATGTTCAGAGGATCTTCGAGGAATCCGCACAGGAAGCTGCTGAGTACGAGCGCCAGTGGGTTGCAGATCAGGAAGCTGACCAGCTCCAGGAGATCAAGGATCATGGTATGGAAGTCGTCGAGAACCCGGATGTAGACAGCTTCCGTGCAGCTGTTCAGAGCGTATATGACGCTTACCCGGATTACGCTGATTACATCAAAAGAATCCAGGACGCATTAAAGTAATTTCGCAGCTGTTTGATTTTAAAGTTCGGTGCTAAAATCCGTTAACATTGCCCCGGCAATGGGATTTTTAAAGCAGGTTCTTCGGCTGCCCAGGGAAACCCGGGCAGCCGGAACTGTTACCACTGATGTATTGTATGGAATTTTCAGTTCAGAAAATTCCTACTCGCGTACTGTAAATCAGAACCGCTTTAGCACTTTCCATGTAATTGTTTCGGTTTTCAAAGGAGGAAACACCGTTGGCTTTCGTTAAGGGATTTCACAAACTCAGCGATATTCTGGACACCATCTGTTCCTACATCATCGTTGTCATGCTCGGCGCCATGGTCGTTATCACCGGCGCACAGATCGTCTGCCGTATGGCATTCACCGCACTCTCCTGGAGTGAGGAAGCGACCCGTTACCTTTTAGTCTGGTCCTCATTTTTAGGCGCAAGCTGTGTATACAAGCACAGCGGCCATATCTCCATCACATTCGTTCAGGATATGGTTCCGGCCGCATTAAGCAAAGTCTTAAAACTTCTCGTCCATGTGGTCTGCACAGTTCTTTTTGTTGTCGTGATCATCTATGGTATGAAATACTTCGGAAAACAGGGAAACCAGCTGTCTGCAGCGATGCGTCTTCCCATGAAATATATTTACCTCTGCATTCCGGTAGGATGCGGATTCATGCTCGTACACGCGGTTGACGCGGTTCTTGGACTTTTATTTGGAAAGGAGGAGGCATAACATGGCAGCATTATTATTCATTTCCTTTATCGTTCTGCTTCTGATCGGCGTTCCGGTCGCATTCGCGATCGCGGCGGCAGCTCTCCTCGTCCTCTTAAAAGGCGATGTAAAGCTCCTGATCCTCGTGCAGCGTATGTTCGCCAGCACCGACTCTTTCTCCCTGATCGCAGTCCCCTTCTTTATCTTTGCCGGCGACCTTCTCGCAAAGGGAAAAGTTTCCAAGGTGCTCGTTGAGTTCGCCGAGTCCTTACTTGGTATGTTAAAGGGTGGTCTTTCCATCGTATCCGTCCTCGCAGGCATGTTCTTCGCGGCGATCTCTGGTTCCGGTGCCGCCACAACAGCCGCTGTCGGTGCAACACTGATCCCGGAGTTAAAGAAACGTGGATACCGTGAAGATTCCGCCGCTGCCCTGATCGCAGCTGCCGGAACCATCGGTGTCGTTATCCCGCCGTCCGTTCCGATGGTATTATACGCCGTTATCTCTGAGGACAGCGTAAACACACTTTTCAAAAACGGATTTATCCCGGGAATTTTAATGGGCGTGATCCTCGTTGCGATCTCCCTCTATCAGGCGCGCAAGTTCAACTACCCGAAGGGAAAAGCGTTCTCTGTCGGAAACGTGCTCCACACCTTCAAGGAAGCGATCTGGGGAATCTTAATGCCGCTGATCATCCTCGGCGGAATCTTCTCCGGTTACTTCACACCGTCTGAGGCGGCTGCCGTAGCGGTTATCTACGCGATCTTCGTCTCCTTCTTTATCTACCGCGACCTTGATTTCAAGGGTCTCGTTGAGATCATGAAGGGAAGTGCAAAGACATCCGCTGTTATCATGATCATCATCGCATGCAGCGGTCCGTTTGGCTGGGTTCTCGCAAACTACAAGATCCCGGAAGCCATCGCAAGCGGAGTATTGGGAATCTCCACAAACAAGTATGTGATCATGTTCCTGATTTCCCTGATCATCCTGCTCGCAGGAGTCTTCATGGAGACCTCCTCCGCGATCATCATTCTTTCCCCGGTGTTCCTGCCGCTTGTCAAGGCCATGGGCATCAGCACCGTACATTTTGGAATCCTCTTCGTAGTTGGTATCGCCATCGGTATGATCACACCGCCGGTTGCCATCAACCTGTTCGTTGCTTCCGGTATCACGGGACTTCCGATCGAGCGGATCTCCAAATCTGTTATCCCGTACCTGATCGGACTGATCATCGTATTCTTTATGATCGTATATGTTCCGCTTCTGATCCCGGGACTTATGTAATCGTATAAGAAATCATAAAAATCTACGACCTCCAGTTCCGGAATCATACCGGTTTCTGGAGGTCTTTTTTATCATTCTGCTCAACTCAAATGCAGCGCGACACCGGTTCCTGCATACACTTCGTCGATTCTAATTCGCAAAAAAGTCCGCCAAACCTTTCGATTCGGCGGACTTTCTATTTCCCCATTCACAAGCCGCTCTCTGCGGCTATATTTTTTTGCAGGACCTGCGTCAGGAAATCACTCCGGACAAGTTTCCCGGAGAACTAAACTGCCTGCGCTTCCTCCAGTGTGGTTGTCTCGTACTTGTCGAGGATCACTCTCTGGATCATGTCCCGTGTTCCGGAATTGATCGGATGGGCGATATCGCGGTATTCGCCGTCAGCAGCTTTTCTGCTCGGCATCGCGATAAACAGGCCTTTCTCCCCTTCAATGACCTTGATATCGTGGATCACAAACTCGTTGTCCAGTGTGATGGACACGATCGCCTTCATCTTTCCCTCTTTCTCAATTCTTCTCACACGTACATCTGTTACCTGCATAATAACCTCCCCCATCTGCGCTCCCCGCAGATTTTATGTAATCACTGGCCAGTCAATATTTGAATGCCTGTCTTTCTGCCTTTGCCGCACCGTCCGGAATATCCCGTCTCCGAACTGCGGCACCCTTTTTACAGGGTATATCTCTCGTTCTTCTCAATCACGATCTTCACATCGTCCGGCTTTCCGATATACGTCGTATTCGCGCGGATCGTATCACGGCTCTCAACGATGCAGTTCTCAATAACGGTATTATCCCCAATATACACGTCATTTAAGATGATCGAATTCTTGATGATACAATTGTTTCCGATATAGACCTTCTTAAACAGAACTGAATTCTCTACCGTTCCGTTTAAGATACAGCCGCTGGATACCAGGCTGTTCTTCACAACTGCGCCCGGATTGTATTTTGCAGGCGGAAGATCATCCACCTTGGAGTAGATATCCGGATACTCTTTGAAGAAGTAATTGCGGACTTCCGGTTTTAAGAAGTCCATATTTGTCTGGTAGTAAGCATCGACAGAAGCGATGTTGCTCCAGTATGTATTTAACTTGTACGCATAGATCCGCTTGATACCTTTGTAGCGCACCAGGATGTCCTGTACGAAGTCATACCTGTCCTCGTTCGCGCAGCGCTCGATAAGTTCGATGAGCTGACGGCGGCGGACAACATAGATACCACAGGAGATCGTATGGGAATCAGCCACCATTGGCTTCTCCTCAAACTCAACGATCCGTCCGTCCGCGTTCGTCTTCACCATACCGAAGCGGGTCACATCCACATCGCCCGGCATGTCCTTGCAGACAACCGTGATATCGGCTTTCTTTTCGATATGATATTCCAGGACCTTATTGTAGTCCAGCTTATAGATACCGTCTCCGGCAGCGATCACTGCATATGGTTCGTGGCTTCTCTTTAAGAAATCCAGATTCTGGTAGAGCGCGTCTGCTGTTCCGCGGTACCAGTCGCTGTGCTCCGCCGTGATCGTCGGAGTGAATACATACATTCCGCCCTGTTTTCTTCCGAAATCCCACCATTTGGAAGAGCTTAAATGTTCATTTAAGGAGCGGGAATTATACTGTGTCAGTACGGCAACGCTCTGGATATGAGAGTTGCTCATATTGCTTAACGCAAAATCCACGCTTCGGAAACTGCCCGCGATCGGCATCGCCGCGATCGCTCTCTTATTGGAAAGTTCGCGCATCCGCTTGCTGTTTCCGCCTGCTAAAACAATACCGATTGCTCTCATACGATTCCACCTGCCTTTATAATGTAGCCGCCACTCTCAAGCTCGCCATTCGGATAATCTTCCGCAGCCGTCGCGCCTGAAATTGCTGTATTCTTGCCGATCTTTACGTTCTCCGGGATCACGGAGTGTTCGCCGATCGTCACAAGATCAAACTGGTATACTTTCTGGTCATATTTGCTCTGCGCATATTCACCGACACCAAGATGTGCCCCGGCGCCGACCTTTACGTCCTCGGCCACGATCGCCTTTTCTACCACCGCGCCTTCACCGATCACGCTGTCCTGCATGATGATGGAGTCTTTGACTACAGCGCCTTTCTCGATCGTTACGCCGGATCCGATCACAGAGTTCGTTACCTCTCCGTAGATCTCGGAACCTTCGCCGATGATACACTTTGTGATCTTCGCGTCCGCGGAAATATACTGCGGCGGGATCCGGTCACTCTTTGTATAGATCTTCCAGTATTCCTCATACAGGTTGAATTCCGGGATAATGTCGATGAGCTCCATATTTGCTTCCCAGTAGGAGCCGAGAGTTCCGACATCTTTCCAGTAACCGTTGTACTCATATGCAAAGATCCGTTTGCCCTGCTCGAAGCAATACGGGATCACATGTTTTCCGAAATCACAGCCCGGCTCCTCGGAAAGCTTGATGAGCGCTTCCTTCAGTGCCTTCCAGCTGAAGATGTAGATACCCATGGAAGCGAGGTTGCTTCTCGGGTTCGCCGGTTTTTCCTCAAATTCCGTGATCTTATTGTTGTCATCCGTGATCAGGATTCCGAAACGGCTTGCTTCCTCGATCGGTACCGGCATAGCGGCAATCGTGACATCCGCATTATTCGCTTTGTGATATTCCAGCATGACCTCATAATCCATTTTGTAGATATGGTCGCCGGAAAGGATCAGAACGTATTCCGGATTGTAGGACTCCATGTACTCCAGATTCTGGTAGATCGCATTTGCGGTTCCTGTATACCAGTCGCTGCCTTTACTTCTCTCGTAAGGCGGAAGAACCGTAACGCCGCCGACGTTGCGGTCTAAATCCCACGGAATACCAATTCCAATGTGCGCGTTTAAACGTAAGGGCTGGTACTGGGTCAATACTCCCACCGTATCAACACCAGAGTTGATGCAGTTGCTGAGCGGGAAATCAATAATTCTGTACTTTCCGCCGAAGGAGACGGCCGGTTTTGCCACTTTCTGTGTTAACACACCGAGACGGCTTCCCTGTCCTCCTGCCAACAGCATCGCTATCATCTCTTTTTTTACCATGATATCACCTCTTGCTGCTCTTTTTGTCCCATACACTAGTTTCTTAGATGGTGACTCTATTATAACATACTTTTTAGAAGATGTGAACAAACTTTTCATCCTTTCAATCCCAATTTTGTGTATATTCTGACATTTTTTTCTTTTTGTATGATACGCAATACAATACCTATGTTCCTGATTGGTTACATAAGTACCAAAAATGCTGATTCGAAATTGTATAAACCTATTAATAGTTACTGTTCACGCCTTGCGCAAACAGTAACTGATTTTGCCGATGCTTCGCATTCCGAATCGGCAAAATCCACTGCCACCACTGTATTGTACGGAATTTTCAGTTCAGAAAATTCCTACCCCTGTACAGCAACTATTAATATGTAGGATTAAAGGAAAAGAGTAATGACGTATCACAGAATTTATGTTAATATAGTAGATACACTACCTGTGCGGGAGATTTCACAGGCAGAGAATACAATTATGGGGGGATAAGCCATGGAGAAAAAAAAGGGCTTCCAGATGCCGCACACTTATATCATCATTTTTGGTGTCATTCTGTTCGCGGCTCTGCTCACCGTATTTATCCCGTTGGGTAAATACGACACAAAAGAAATCACGTATATGCAGAACGGCGTGGAAAAAACAAGAACCGTTCTGGATCCGGAAAGCTTCCAGTATATTCTGGATGAAAACGGAAACAAGGTGACCAAAGCAGCTCCGATCTTCGGAACCGAAGACTTTGGCGGCCAGGGAATTTTAAACTATGTATTCGAGGGCATGACCGTCGGCGATAAGAATGGTACCGCTGTCGGAATCATCGCCTTCATTCTGGTCGTAGGCGGTGCCTTCGGTATCGTTCTCCGGACAGGAGCGATAGAAAGCGGCATTATGCGGGTCATCGCTTTGACAAACGGACGCGAGATCCTTCTGATCCCGATCCTTGTAGTCCTGTTCTCCCTCGGAGGCGCAGTCTTCGGTATGGGTGAGGAGGCAATTCCGTTCGTTATGATCCTCGTACCGATGTTTATCGCAATGGGGTATGACGCAGTTGTCGGAATTATGTGCTCCTACGTATCTACACAGATCGGCTTCGGTTCTTCCTGGCAGAATCCGTTCGGTCTTGCTGTCGCCCAGGGTGTTGCCGGTGTTCCGGTCATGTCCGGCGCATGGTTCCGTATCCCGTTATGGATCTTCTTCACAGGACTTACGATCGTCTTCACAATGCGCTACGCAGTAAAGATCAAGAAAGATCCGAAGCTCTCCGTTGCGTATGAGTCTGATGAAGAATACAGAAAAGAATTCGCAAAGAACGGCAAAGAGATGCCGCCGTTCACTCTCGGCCACAAGCTTGTTCTTCTCACGGTCGCTGCCTGCATGGTATGGACGATCTGGGGCGTTGTAAGCGAGGGCTACTATATCCCGGAGATCGCTTCCCAGTTCTTCGTGATGGGTCTTGTTTCCGGTATCATCGGCGTTGTATTCAAGCTGAACGACATGAAAGTAAATGACATCGCAAAATCCTTCGACCACGGTGCTGCCGATCTTTTAGGCGCTGCAATGTGTGTCGGAATGGCACAGGGTATCATCATCATCCTCGGCGGTACAAGTGCAACCGATGGTACGGTCTTAAATACGATCCTTCACAGCATCAGCAACGGAATGCAGAATTTCCCGCCGGTGATCTCCGCATGGTTTATGTATATCTTCCAGTCCGTATTCAACTTCTTCGTTGTATCCGGTTCCGGACAGGCTGCCCTTACCATGCCGATCATGGCTCCTCTCGCCGATCTTGTCGGTGTCGAGAGACAGGTTGCTGTTGTTGCGTACCAGCTTGGTGACGCCTTCACAAACTTCATCGTTCCAACCTCCGGCTGCCTCTTAGGCGCGTTGGCTGCGGCAAAGCTCGACTGGGGCAAATGGGCAAAGTTCCAGATCAAATTCCAGGCTGTCCTGTTTGCATTCGGATCCATCGCTGTGATCCTTGCCGTTGTGATCGGTCTCTCATAAAAACCGGTCTGTCTTCGGTATCAGCCATCTGAAGCTCATTCAGATATAACACAAACTCCGTATCATCCGCGTGACTCGATCGCGGATAATACGGGGTTTTTTTGAACGCTTCCCGATGATATCCGAAGAAGGAGCTAACCGGCTCAAAAAGACTTTCTCCCTTGGGAAAAATATGATAGAATTTACTGAATACGATAGCACCGGTCGCGATACCGGAGAAAGGAGCTTTTAATGATCGAATCCAGCACGCCTGCCATGAAGGGGGAAAAAACAAAATACCGTCTCGCCGCAGCCATGAAGGAATGCATGAAGACAACTCCGGTCGATGCGATCACTGTCCGCCAGATCACAGAGCGCTGCGGCGTCACCCGCCAGACCTTTTACCGGAATTTTCTTGATAAATATGACCTGATCAACTGGTATTTCGACAAGCTCCTCGCCCGCTCCTTTGAACATATGGGGCGCGGGACCACGGTCCTTGACAGCCTGGAGAAAAAATTTACATATATTCAGGAGGAAAAGGCGTTTTTTGCCGCCGCATTCCGCTATGACAGGCAGAATTCCCTGCGGGAGCATGATTTTAAGCTGATCCTCGCCTTTTATGAAAATCTGATCCGGGAAAAAAGCGGCAGACCGGCCAGCCCTGAGATCCATTTTCTTCTGGAAATGTACTGTCAGGGCTCGATCACCATGACCGTAAAGTGGGTTCTCGGCGGCATGGACCTGACCCCGTCCCAGTTTGCCGGGCTTCTCGTCCGCGCGATGCCGGCAGCGCTGCGGGATCTGTTTCTTGAGTTTCATCTGCTATCCTGATCTATTGTTATTTTGCACAATTTTTCCATATCTTTCTTTTGCAATATGTCGATTTTCCTTAAAGTGTTACACTTGGCCTTTTCTGTAACTTTCTTTTTGCCCTTCGGATTTGTTAATATAATAACAAAGGCACAGAAAGCTTTTGAGATCAAGTATTCATGGAAGGAGTTTTTTATCATGGCAAATCGTATTATGTTAAATCAGACATCTTATCACGGAGCAGGCGCGATTCAGGAGATCGCGAACGAGGCGAAAGCCCACGGCTTTAAAAAGGCGTTCGTATGTTCCGACCCGGATCTCGTAAAATTCAAGGTTACCGCCAAAGTAACCGACATTCTGACCGCAAACGGTCTTGACTACGAGCTCTACTCCGATATTAAAGCAAACCCGACGATCCAGAATGTCCAGCACGGTGTTGAAGCATTTAAGGCATCCGGCGCTGACTACCTGATCGCCATCGGCGGCGGCTCCTCCATGGATACCTCCAAAGCGATCGGCATCATCATCGCAAACCCGGAATTTGAGGATGTAAGAAGTCTTGAGGGTGTTGCACCGACGAAAAAACCGTGTGTTCCGATCATCGCCGTTCCGACAACAGCCGGTACTGCTGCCGAGGTTACGATCAACTATGTTATCACCGATATCGAGAGAAAACGTAAATTTGTATGCGTTGACCCGCATGACATGCCGATCATTGCGATCGTTGACCCTGATATGATGTCCTCCATGCCGAAGGGACTTACCGCTTCTACGGGTATGGATGCCCTGACCCATGCCATCGAAGGCTATACAACAAAGGCTGCCTGGGAAATGACCGATATGTTCCATCTGAAAGCCATCGAGATCATCTCAAAATCTCTGCGCGGTGCTGTAGCAAACACAAAGGAAGGCCGCGAGGGAATGGCTCTCGGTCAGTACATTGCCGGTATGGGCTTCTCCAACGTTGGTCTTGGTATCGCCCACTCCATGGCACACACACTCGGTGCTGTCTATGATACCCCGCACGGTGTTGCCTGCGCAATGATGCTTCCGATCGTTATGGAATATAATCAGGAATGCACCGGCGAAAAATATCGTGAGATCGCGCGTGCAATGGGCGTTGCAAATGTTGATTCCATGTCTCAGGACGAATACCGGAAAGCTGCTGTTGACGCTGTCAAGAAGCTCTCCGCGGATGTCGGAATTCCGTCTGTCCTTGAGGCGATCAAAGAGGAAGACCTTCCGTTCCTTGCGGAGTCCGCACACGCAGATGCCTGCGCACCGGGCAATCCGAAGGATGCCAGCGTAGAAGACCTGAAAGACCTGTTCCGTAAGATCATGGCATAAAAATGCCTTCTCGCATTTCTGAAAAGAGCTCCGGCAAAACTGGCCGGAGCTCTTTTTATCTGGCTTTTTATCACATGCACTTCTCACCCATTAGTGCATAATGTCATAAACCACACCGCAGAAGATCTTCACCGCATTCGGAAGAACCTGCTCGTCGATATCGAAGATGCGGCTGTGACCCGGACCGGCTTCGTGGGTGAGGACGCGCATGAAGGTCGCCTGTCCGCCCTGTTCCTGGACGCGGTTCATCATATAGGAGACATCCTCGCTGCCGCCGTTTTTGCTGCTCATTTCCTTCGCAACCGGCAGATGAAGATCTTCCTCGCAGACTCTCTTCACCCGCTCCATCAGCGCCTCACTGCTCGCCAGGGAGTTTGCCGCGCCCATAAGCTTCATCTCACAGGTGCATCCGTGCATTTTTGCCGCGCTCTCGATAATGTTCACTGCGTAATTTTTCATGTACTCGTTGATCTCGGTGGTCTCACCGCGAACCTCGATCTCCATCTTCGCCTCGTCCGCGATAACATTCCGTCCGCTTCCGGCAACAACAGTTCCCACATTTACTCTGGACACGCCGCCGGAGTGACGCGGAATCGCATAAAGGTTTAAGATCGCCGTCCCGACTGCCAGCATGACATTCCGCCCAACCTCCGGTGATCCGCCCGCATGGGCAGATTTTCCGTGGAAGATCACATCATATTTTGTCGTTGCGAGAGAGCCATAGCTTCCCGGAATTACCACTGCCGGATCGTCCTCTTTCTTATTCGTCACATGAGAGCCGATCAGGTAATCCACACCGTCAAGATGTCCGTTATCAACGATGGATTTCGCGCCGCGGACACCCTCTTCCGCCGGCTGGAAGATCAGTTTCACGGTTCCATGGAGCTGATCCTTAATAGACATCAGGACTTTCGCCACACCAAGACCAATGGTAGCATGTCCATCATGTCCGCAGGCATGCATGAAGCCTTCATTTACAGAGTTAAATCTCTCTTTCGCCGGTCTGTGGCTCGGATCATGCTCCTCAAATACGCCGAGGGCATCGATATCAAACCGCATGGCAACCGTCGGACCTTCGCCGCAGCGCAGGATTCCGATCACACCGGTCATTCCTCCCTTTGTGTACTTAACAAACTCCGGATCCGCTCCCTGGGCAACGGCACGCTCATACTGTTCCTCTAACTTTTCCTCAGACGGAACGCCCATTCTGGAATCCTTTTTGCAGACCTGATCTCCGACAAGCACTTCATATCCAAGCTCTGTCAGTTTCCGTGCAATAATGGACGATGTCCTCATCTCAAACCAGCCCGGCTCCGCGTACTTATGAAAGTCACGTCTCTGCGCTGTAAGGTCACCCGCCATCTCATCGCTCATGGTCTTGATCTGATCGTAAATATTCATTCGTTTGCCCTCCCGTGTGCTATTTTATTATTATTATAGTCGATATTTCGAGATTTTTCTATAAAAACTTATTTTTCTATTTCTATTTTACTTACAAATCTTGGTGGACTCTGTAATTTCTGCTCGGGAAGCCTTTAAAAAACTCCCGAAAACCCCCGTGTTATGCCCATTTCACCTTGAATCCCCATAAAAAATACGCTATACTAATACCAGATTGCACATTTATCTAAGCTAAGAAGAGAGATATAAGGAGAAGGAAGAATCATGCAGTTGACAACAGTGAAAGAGCTCTTTAAAGAGCGTGACAAATATTTAAACCAGGAGATCCAGGTCGGCGGTTGGATCCGCAGCATCCGTGATTCCAAGGCGTTCGGCTTTATCGTATTAAATGATGGTACAAGCTTCGATACCTTACAGATCGTTTACCATGACACAATGGCAAATTTCGCAGAGGTTTCCAAATTAAATGTAGGCGCTGCCATTGTCGTAAAAGGTACTCTCGTTGCGACTCCGGAGGCAAAGCAGCCGTTTGAGATCCAGGCAACAGAAGTTACCGTTGAGGGTGCTTCCAGCGCAGACTACCCGCTCCAGAAAAAACGCCACACTTTCGAATATCTTCGTACGATTCCGCATCTCCGCGCACGTACAAATACATTCCAGGCTGTATTCCGTGTGCGTTCCCTGATCGCTTACGCGATCCATCAGTACTTCCAGGAGCAGGGCTTCGTCTATGTCCACACTCCGTTAATCACCTCCAGTGACTGTGAGGGTGCCGGTGAGATGTTCCAGGTAACGACTCTCGATCTTGACAACGTTCCGAAGACTGAGGACGGCGCAGTTGATTACAGCAAGGACTTCTTCGGAAAACATACAAGCCTTACCGTAAGCGGACAGTTAAACGCTGAGACCTACGCAATGGCATTCCGCAATGTTTATACCTTCGGACCGACCTTCCGTGCTGAGAATTCCAACACGACCCGTCATGCAGCTGAGTTCTGGATGATCGAGCCGGAGATGGCATTCGCAGATCTCGATGACAATATGGCTGTCGCTGAAGGCATGTTAAAGTACGTGATCCGCTACGTTCTCGAGAACGCTCCGTCCGAGATGAACTTCTTCAACCAGTTCGTCGACAAGGGACTTCTCGACCGCTTAAACAACGTATTAAATTCCGAATTCGGCCACGTTACCTACACAGAGGCTGTAAAGCTCCTTGAAGAGCACAACGATGAGTTCGATTACAAGGTATTCTGGGGCTGCGATCTCCAGACAGAGCATGAGCGCTATCTGACAGAAAAGATCTTCAAGAGACCGGTATTCGTTACCGACTACCCGAAGGAGATCAAGGCGTTCTACATGAAATTAAATCCGGACGGAAAGACCGTTGCCGCTGTGGACTGTCTCGTTCCGGGCATCGGCGAGATCATCGGCGGAAGCCAGCGTGAGGACGATTACGAAAAGCTCCTCGCCCGCATGAACGAACTCGGATTAAAGCCGGAAGACTACGGTTTCTATCTCGATCTGAGAAAATACGGCAGTGTCCGCCACTCCGGTTTCGGTCTCGGCTTCGAGCGCTGCGTAATGTACCTCACAGGAATGGGCAATATCCGCGACGTAGTTCCGTTCCCGCGTACCGTTAATAACTGCGAATTATAAAGAAACAGCAGCCCGCCGCGTCCTTTCGATGCATGGCAGCCGCAAGGGAGCGCACAGAGATCTGTTGCGCTCCTTTTCACATTTACGCGGCAGCAATCCCCCGGTGACCGAACTGCCGCGGTAACCTGAGAAACACGTTTTTGCGGACTTTCACAGTCCACCACTTCGATACTGGAGCGCAGTATATCTGCAATCCATACACCATGGAGGAATGTATGAAATTTATTCACACCGCCGATATCCACTGGGGCATGATCCCGGACAGCGATAAGCCCTGGGGGAAAAAGAGGGAACAGGCGATCCGTCTGACGTTCCAGGGGATCATCGAGGACGCCAGGGACTCCCGCGCGGACCTTCTTCTGATCTCTGGTGACTTATTCCACCGCCAGCCCTTAGCGAGGGATCTCAAAGAGGTCAACTACCTGTTCTCCACGATTCCGGGAACCCGCGTGGTCATCATCGCCGGAAATCATGACCGGATTCGGAAAAGTTCTGCACTTCTCAGCTTCACCTGGGCCCCGAACGTCACATTTCTGATGGGCGAGGAGCTCTCTTCCGTCTATTTCGAGGAGCTGAACACGGAAGTTTACGGTTTCAGCTACCACACAGCCGAGATCACTGAGGCGAAGGCTGACAATATTTCCCTGCCGGCGTCCAGACGCACCAGAATCCTCATGCTCCACGGCGGTGACGCGAAACATGTTCCTTTTGACCGGAATGCACTGGCCGCATCCCCGTTCTCCTACATCGCTCTCGGACATATCCACAAGCCGGAAATCCTTCTTGAAAACCGCATGGCCTATGCCGGTTCCCCGGAACCATTAGACATGACGGAGACCGGACCACACGGATATTTTATCGGTGAAATCGACACCACCAGCGGACATGTGACCTCCCTTCAGTTTAAGGAAGTCTGCCAGGCCCAGTACATCCCTCTTGTGGTCAATGTGACACCCCAGACTACGAATACCGAACTTTCCCAGATCATTGCCGACGAGATCCGCAAGCGCGGTGCCAACAATATCTACCGCTTCCGGATCCGCGGCATGCGGGACCCGGATATCAGCTTTGATCTGGATTTTCTCTCCGGTCAGTGGAATATTATCGAGATCCTGGACGAGTCGGAGCCACAGTATGATTTCCACGCCTTGTTCGCGGAACATCCAGGTGACATGATCGGCTTTTATATCCAGGCACTCATGAAGAATGATATGAGTCCGGTGGAGAAGAAAGCCCTCTACTATGGAATTCATGCCCTGCTTATGACAAAAGATGAAAGGAGCCAGCCATGAGATTACTCGAATTACATATCGACGGTTTCGGAAAATTTCATGACCGGACCATCTCCTTCAACGACGGGATCAACATTATCTACGGAAAGAACGAAGCCGGAAAATCCACGCTTCACACATTTATCCGCGGCATGCTCTTCGGCATCGAGCGGGGGCGCGGACGGGCAGCCAAGAATGATCTGTATACAAAGTACGAACCCTGGGAGAACAGCGGAACCTACGAAGGATGGCTGAGACTGGAAAAGGACGGAACCATCTACCGCATCGAGCGCCGGTTCCGGAAGGAAAATAAGTCTTTAAAGATCATCAATGAGACGAAAGGACTGGAGGAAGAGGCGACACCTGCATTTGTCTCCAGCCTGCTTGACGGTCTCACCGAGACCATGTACAACAACACCATCAGTATTGGTCAGTTAAAGAGTGCCACCGAGGACGGGATGGTGACGGAATTAAAGAATTATATTGCCAACATGAACACCACCGGCAATATTTCCTTAAATATCACAAAAGCGACTGCGTTTTTGAGAAACCAGAAACGTTCCCTCGAGGCGGGTCTGATCCCGGAGGCGAGCCGGGAGTTTACCTCTCTTCTCGCGGAGATCCGGAGTGTGGAGGCGGAGATCGCCGGTCCGGAGTACGAGAACCAGCTCGCTGCCTACCAGAATATGAGGACCCAGGTCAAGGGGCTGATCGACAACACCCAGACACAGAAAAAGGATCTGGACGAGAAACTGGCAAATGGGAAAAAGGTGCTGTCTGACAACGGCTTTACAGACCGGGCATCCGTGGATGCCATGTCTTCCGACGCGGAGAGGCTTTACAGCGAATATAATACTCTGAACGGGGAGTGTAACAAGAAGTCCAGAAAGGTTCTTTCCGGTCTCACAGCGGTTCTCGGAATCGCAGGACTGGGGGCTGCAGCGGCACTTGGATATTTCAACCTCACCGCCTATCTTCCGGTCTGCGGCGCGGCAGCCGCGGCGGCTGTGATCTTCTTTATCATCTCCCTGTTCATCCGCCAGAAAGATAAGGAGTACCACAGATTGTTCGACAATACTTCCTCTGAACTTGGCGCGCTTCTCGCGAGACATCTCGGAGATTCCGCAGTGTCTGAGGATGCCATGAACGCGTTCCAGGCGAGAATGGGCGAATTCTCAAAGCTCTGCGATATGGTTGCCCAGTCTGAGGCAGAGATCAGGAAGTTCTTAGAAGATTTAAGCAATCTCCAGACGAAACAGGCCGGCTGCAGCGAAATGATCGAGAAACAGCAGCGGACACAGTGGGAGCTTGAGAAGAAATTAGAGCATTTGAGCAACTGCAAGAATAAGGCGAAGGCGTTGAAGCGGACACTGGCGGAAAACGACAGGATCCACGATGAGATCGTCGCCATTGATCTTGCCCATGAGACTATGGCAGATCTCTCCTCCTCGATCCGTGATTCCTTCGGACTCTACCTGAATAAAGAAGCGTCCCAGTACATTACCGGAATCACCGGCGGGATCTATGACAGCATGAGCATCGACGAGAATCTGAATGTCTTCTTAAACACGAAGGCAAAGCTGGTTCCCCTCGAGAATGTCAGCAGCGGAACCATGGACCAGGTCTATCTCGCCCTGCGTCTCGCCGCCGCAAAGCTTCTCCAGGGATCCGGCTCCGGCTTCCCGCTGATCTTCGATGACAGCTTTACACAGTATGATGATGAGCGCCTGAAGACGGCACTGGAATGGCTCGCCTCCGCCTATGGCGGCCAGATCATTATTTTCACATGCCATCGCCGGGAAGCACAGATGCTGCGGGCCAGACAGGTGGAGTTTCAGTTGATTGAGATGTAAAAGATATTTTTTCAGGATGCATCTGCCCTAAAATCATTTTTGAAAATACAAAACGGCCGACAGTTTTTTCGCTGTCGACCGTTTTTATGTTCTTATTCAAATATGAAGTACTTTCGTAACTGTTCAGTAGGTCTGCGCACTTGCTGCGCTGACCGTAAGAAAACATAGGCTGGAAGGCAAAAATCCCATCAGCGAAGCTGATCTGGAATGGATTTTTGCACGTAACTATGAAGGTACTGAATAGTTACGTACTTTCTTAAAAAAGTCCTCTTTTACTTATATGGATTTGGGCTCTGAACGAAAGCTTTCGCTGCCTCTGCTGCTTACTTTCATTCCCGGATTTTCCCACTTTTCCACGTATGATTTCCTCTTAAGCGTACTTTTCCACAATCGCCTTAAATTCATCCTCATGCCCCGCGATCCATGTCTCCCAGTTCATGTTCCGGCTGGCAACGGCTTTTCCGAGTTCCACGAAAAATTTCGGCAGATCGCGCTCTAAGATCACAGCTCCGGCCTCGCCGAACTTTGCGGCACCCAGCTTATCACTTCCGCCCACAAACATCTTAAACGCGGACTCCGGCTTTCCGTCAACGGTCTTTGCCGCACCCTGGAAACCGAGGGCGGCCGCCTGGTGTCCGGAACAGCTGGACGGGCATCCGGAAATACAGATCCTCGGGAGTGCGCCGTCCGGGATTTTCGCCTCCCGTACAGCCTCCACAGCCGCTCTGAGCGCCGCCTGGCTGTCTCTTACGCCCTGCTGGCAGATCGCAGCACCGATACAGGCTACGCTGTTCTCAAAAGTGCTCTTGGCGCCGTCGTTTGTCACTTCAAGGACTTTCTCCGCCTCATCAGCAGTCAGATTGATGATATAGATCGTCTCGTGCGGAGCGATCCGGCACTCCGCGTCCGGAATCTCTCTTACAAGAGTAAGAAGCTCCGCAGGTTTTCCTGCCGGAAGACATCCGCCGATCGGATGGTAAGCTACCGCATAGAGACCCGTCTGCTTCTGCGCAACTACGCGCTTATCGACGATCTCGCCGGAACCTTTTTTCGTCACCGGTTTTGCCGTCACATGAAGATCAAGGCCGCCTTTTTCTTTCATCTTCGCCACGTTCTCAAGGAACGCTGCCTTTAAACCGTCAACGCCCAGAGTCTCCTGCATAAAGCGGGTGCGGGCTTTCGCGCGATTCTCATAGTTTCCGTGCTGGCAGAATGTCTCGATCATGGCACGGATGTAGTAAAGGATCTCCGTCGCCGGAACATGTTCGTCCACGAGAACGCCCATCTTATAACCGCCGCCAAGACCACCTGCGATGCGGAGCGTGAATGTTCCGTCTAGGTTCGCCATGAATCCCATATCGCGGAACGCGCTGTGTACGGTATCGTCAGCACCGTTGCAGAATGCGACCTTCAGCTTTCTCGGCATATGGATCTCACCGGCAATGGAGAGCAGGTACTCTGCCGCCGCCTCCGCATATGGCTTCACATCGAATGCTTCGCCCTTCTGAACACCGGAGAGCGGGCTCATCATGATATTTCTCGGATTGTCTCCGCCTCCGCCACGGCTGTAGATCTCGCTGGCGATAGCTTTCTCCATGAGGACCGGAACCTGCTCTGCTTTCAGGTTGTGGAGCTGCACGGTCTCACAGGTGGTGAGCTTCATAAGCTCCACACCGTAATCTCTCACTGCCTCGGTAAGAAACTCCAGACGTTTTTCCGTCAGGTTTCCGCCTGCCATTCTGAGACGCAGCATGTGCTTTGACGGGTCGCGCTGCGCGTAGCTTCCGAATCCACCGGAGATTCCCTTGTACGCCTTGCGGTCGATCTCTCCCTTATCGAACTTCTCGATCGTTCCAACAAATTCATGGATCTGTTCACGGAACTGTTCTTCCCATTTTTCGTTCATCATAGTTGTTTTCTCGCTTTCCCCTTTTATAAAACGCTTATCTCTTCCACAGCTGTCTCAAAAACATGCCGGAAATCCACGGCGGAACTGCTTCGTATCTTGTATACAATAAGCGCTCTATCATTTTTTAATTTTTCAATTATTCTTTCCAGTGTAGATGATGCAGATGTCCTTCCATCGTCATCTTCTCAAATCCGTTCTGCCGTAACGCCTCATACAGCACGATTGCAACAGAATTCGAGAGATTCAGCGACCGGATATCTCCCCACATCGGGATCCTGATGCAGTTTTCACGGTTTTCCACCAGGATCTCCTCCGGGATCCCACGGCTCTCCGGCCCGAACATGATGTAGGCATCCGGATCATAAGGAACGTCCGTGTATACATGCTCGCCCTTCGTGGTCGCCATATAGATCTTCGCCCCCGGATTTCTCTTTAAAAAATCCTGATAATCGCTGTACACTGTTACGTCCAGCTTATCCCAGTAATCCAGTCCCGCTCGGACTAAATGCTTCTCGCTGAGCTTAAATCCCAGCGGCTCGATCAGGTGCAGCTTCGTGTTCGTCGCCACACAGGTGCGCCCGATATTTCCTGTATTGGCCGGCATTTCCGGCTCGTATAATACGATATTCATTGTTGATCTTCTCCTGTCATGTCTGCCGCTTTCCAATTTCCACGATCACTCAGAACTAATGTCAGCAATCCGGATTTTCTCACGAAATATAAGGTGCAGACATATAAAACCCCGGCCCGACCATCTTCATGATCAAGCCGGGGAAACTATATATTTTGTGACCGGCAGATCTCTGCGCAATCACAGCATTTCATCTATTGTGCGTCGTTCAGATGTCTCTTCACGAACCGCTCCATCCTCTCAAGAGCACGTTTCAGATCATTCAGGGAATACGCGTAGGAAATTCTTAAATATCCCTCTCCGCAATCACCGAATGCGGTACCCGGAACAACGGCAACCTTCTCCTCCTCCAGAAGCTTTAACGCAAACTCATCGGAGGTCATTCCAAATTTCTTGATGCTCGGGAATACATAGAATGCGCCCTGCGGCTCATAACAATCAAAGCCCATATCACGGAGTGCCTTCACGAGATAACGTCTTCTCTGGTCGTATGCACCCCGCATCTCAGCTACATCTTTGTCTCCGTTTTTTAATGCCTCGACCGCAGCGTACTGGCTTGTCGTCGGCGCACACATAATCGCAAACTGGTGGATCTTTAACATCTGTTTCAGGATCAGCTCCGGCGCACACGCATATCCAAGACGCCATCCTGTCATCGCATAAGATTTTGAAAAGCCGTTGATCAGAACGGTGCGCTCCTTCATTCCCGGGAATGCGGCGATCGTACAGTGCTGTCCCTTATAAGTAAGCTCTGAATAGATCTCGTCGGAGATAACAAACAGGTCTTTTTCGATACAGATCTTCGCGATCTCCGCCAGATCCTCCGGCTCCATGATGGATCCGGTTGGGTTATTGGGGAACGGAAGGATCAGAACCTTCGTTTTCGGTGTGATCTTCTCGAGTAGTTTTTCCTTTGTAAGACGGAATTTATCTTTTTCTTCGAGCTGGATCGTAACCGGCACACCGTCAGCCAGAACCGTACACGGAGTGTAGGAAACATAGCTCGGCTGAGGGATCAAAACCTCATCCCCCGGATTTAACATGGCACGGAGAGCAATATCAATGGCTTCACTGCCGCCGACCGTGACCATAACTTCCTTATTATAATCATACTCTACATCAAAACGTCTCTTTAAATAATTACAGATCTCGATCTTTAATTCCTTTAAACCTGCATTTGAGGTATAAAAAGTCCGGCCCTTTTCCAGAGAGTAGATTCCCTCGTCACGGATGTGCCACGGAGTATCAAAATCCGGCTCACCGACACCAAGGGAGATCGCGTCCTTCATCTCGCTCACAATGTCGAAAAATTTACGGATTCCGGATGGCTGGATCGATACGATTTTATCTGATAATGGGTTTCTCACGGTGTAATCATCATCCTTTCATCTTCTGCCTTACCGCACATAACTGTTCCATGATCTTTATATTTCTTGAGGACAAAGTGTGTCGCTGTGCTGAGGACCGAATCCATCGGTGACAGCTTCTCCGATACGAACTGCGCGACCTCTCTCATCGTTTTGCCCTCAATGATCACGGTAAAATCAAAGGCGCCGGACATCAGATATACAGAAGTCACCTCACTGTACTGGTAGATGCGCTCCGCGATCTTATCAAAGCCCATTCCTCTCTGCGGGGTTACCTTCACCTCGATCAGAGCGATCACTTTCTCATCACCTGTGTTATCCCAGTTGATCATCGTGTGATAACCGCAGATAATGTTCTCCTTTTCCATCTCCGCGATCTCATTCGCGACGGCTGCTTCACTCTCACCCAGAAGGGCGGCCAGATCCTTTAAATCAATTCGGCTGTTCTTTTCAATGATCGCCAAAATTTTTTCACGCATAATTGTTCCTCCTCATTGCATCTATCATTCTTTTCCAGAAGCTGCATCCGTAAGCTTCCGGATCTCATCTGGTGCCGGTCGTTCCAGAAATCCGGTCGTTCCGATCCCGACCATTTTTCTGGCGATCCCTTTTTCGACTTTACCGATCACTGCGGACGGGATTCCGGCTTCACTCAGGAGCTTCACGGCATCCCCGCCGTTTTCCACTGCCATCAGGAGACATTCCCCCGATGAAAGTCTGTACGGATTCAGGTCAAAGAGTTCACAGATCTCGATCGTCTCCTGAGCCACCGGGATCTTCCTCAGTTCAAAGGAAATCCCCTGCTCGTAAGCTCCCGATATGGCCCAAAGGGCGGCCAGTACGCCGCCCTCCGAAATCTCTTCCCATTCTCCTGCACCGCAGGCGTTCAGCATCTCCGGAGTCAGCTCTGATTTTTTATCTGCCTGCTCCCGGATCCGTTTGACAAACCACTCCGGGAATCGGGCTGATATCTCTTTTTCTTTTGCCGACAGAGCCGCCTTCACACCGTTTTTTCCGACAGTTCCTGCAACTACCAGATCCTGTCCCGGTCTGAAGATCCCAGCTCCGTTGGGTTCGCGCTCAATTTTTCTCATGATTCCGGTCTCTTTTCTATGCGGCCTAAGCCGCGTTCTCTCCCGCCTGGGCACTCATTCCCGGGCCGTAGTTCTCGCCCGGCTGCGGTCCGGCTGTCTCCGGGGCCGCGGTTTCAGGTTCCTGTGTCTCCGGCGCTGCTGTCTCTGCCGGGGCCGCAGCTTCCGTTTCCGCAGGTGCTGCCGGGGCCACAGGTGTTGTCTCTGCCGGAGCCGCGACTCCTGTACCTACGCGGTAAACAGTCTTTGACGCGTTGTATGTGTCAGAATTCAATAAAGTGCGTTCCTGTAACTGTCCACCTACATAGACACACTTATACAATTTCGATTTTAATCCCGTATGTCCGGATTCCACCTTCACGCGCTGGCCTGCCGGGAGACTCGGGTCCTGGATCTCCTGGGTAGGGGACGGCGTCGTGGAAAGCGTCTCAGACTCAAATGCCAGAGTCCTGTTCGACGATCTCGTCTCTTTTCCGTAGATCGTAAAGGTCAGGGTCTTTCCCTTGGTATATCCCTCGATGTAAATCGGGGTGTCATACGGGTTCTTTACCTTAAGGTCTTTATAAGTTCCGGCGATCGCCGCGTCCATGGACGGCTTTACATAGCTGACGGACATGGAGTGGTTCTGCCTCTGGACGATCTCAAGCTCCGCGTATAAGGACGCGTTGTAGAGTGTCGTTGAGATCTGGCAGACACCGCCTCCAATGCTGTCAACGGACTTGCCATTTTCGTAAGCAGTTGCCGTCTTGTATCCATTTTCCAGTGTAAACGGGTGCATGCACTCATATCCGGAGAGCACTTCGCCCGGCATCAGCACATGTCCGTTGATCTTTCCTGCACCCACCGCAAGGTTTGTGGAACGGGACGCACCACTTGTCGCAAAGCTGGTGGAGAATGTTCCGAGAACATCCTTGATCGTCGCGAGATCTTCCTCTGTCACCTTCGGCTTTTTAACGGTCACAGACGCCTCCACCCGGATCGCATCCGTATTTTCGCTGTTTAACGCCTCGTTGAGAGCCGCTTTTGTCGCATCCATATCGACAGCCAGACCTTCTTTTGAAGGAGTGATCTCAAATTTTCCGTCTTTTCTTGTGATCGTCGCGTCAACGGCACCCGCCACCGCGGAACCGCATTTCTCGGATACAAAGGAAGATACCTTATCCTGGTCCACGGAGAGATCCAGCTCGATCTTCACCGGATTTACCTCCAGGTCTTTCTTTTTCATATACCGCTTTACAAGGTTTCCCTTGAGCTCCGTCCCCTGAATGGCCTCAGCTACCTCATCCTGGTTATCCCAGGCGACGCCAAGGGTCTGCGCGTCGGACTTCGCCTCCGTGCCGTTTACCACAAACGTGATATCCTGATTTAATTTTTCATTTACATAACTCTCAATCTGCTTTTCGGCTTCCTCTTCCGTAAGTCCGGAAAGACTGACGGCTCCAACAGAGACCCCGTCCGGGATTCGTTCATCTGCCAGTGTGAAAACCGGGGCAAGCCAAACAAGTCCGGCGCTTAAAATCGCCGTCATGCCTGCGATCCACACATTTTTCTTCATTCTTTTCTCCTCACTGATATCTTCCTGATGCCTGATAGATTTTGGGGCTTCAGCCCGTCACGATTAAAAAATAGAAAGAAGGGAGCCGAGGATCATCGGCACTACCATTGCGAGTACAACTAATACGATTACGATGGTAGAGAAAATCTTTCTTGTCTTTTTATCATTCATGTTAAACACAACATTCACCTCTTCTTGCTTTCCATTCCGGTTACAGCCCATGCCCTGAGCAAACTGCATCAGATTTTACCGATGTTCCGCATTCCAGATCAAAAAGTCCTGGCTGCCATATGCTGTAACTCATTCCGAACTATATTCACTAATATTCATTTTCTCAGGGTTCCGGAAAACTATCCCTGTTTTTTCGTATTTTCCGGGATTCTTCCATACTGGAAAATAATCTTGTCGATCATCCGGGATATTTCATTTCCGGACATGTAATCGATCTCGACAGTTATGTCTATTCTATGATATTTTAGTAAATCCTGCAAGTGTTCTTTTTGCCTTTTCGACGCCGTCCGTTCCTTTTTTGCCTTATATTGGAGCATTTTGGCAGTGAAGAGTTCCGGACGTTCTTTGCCAAACCTTTTTTTCAGTTCCTGGTATAGATTGTGGGCGGCATAGGCATCGGAAAGTGCCCGGTGTGCCGTATCCTGGGTAACCTCAAAGTACGCGCACGCGGCACTCAGATTCTTCTTTTCCTCCCCCGGCATCAGATACCGGCAGAGTTTCAGTGTATCGACCCCGTATTTCTCGAATTTCCGTTTCTGGTTCACTGCGGCCTGTACGAGGAAGCCGTAGTCAAAAATGATCTGGTGGCCGAGAAGCGGGAGGTCTTCGGTGAAGGCCAGGACCTCATTCAGGATCTCCTCGATTCCCGGTGCATCCTTCACCATATCATCAGTGATCCCCGTCAGCTCCACGATCCGCTTCGGGATCTCCCGGTGCGGATTTACCATAGTGTGGTAAGTGTCCGTCATCTCACCGTCGATCACCTTCACCATGCCGATCTCCGTGATCTTTTCGTGACGGGCACCGATGCCCGTCGTCTCAAGATCCAGGGCGACATAAGAATTTATCATTTCATCTGCCATGTCTGTTCTCCATCTTTACTTTCACTGCATCATCACATATCTGCACAATTTTCTTCATATCCGTGCTGGTTTTGCTGGCACCATCCGGCTTCCCTTCCAGTCATACCGGAAGCGGACTGCTCTGGCGTTTCCTGACAACGGATCCCGATTTTTATAATCAAACAATACAAACGTTCCATCTTCCATATGTTCCAGATGAGCCATTTTCGCCATCTGCTTCGAATCAAATCCCGCATAGTCCGTAAGCCACTGAGGACTCTCTTCCTCCGCCATGAAGAATTCCCGCACTTCTTTCTTGTATGGGGACTGGTCACTGGCAAAGGACGGGCGGCTCTTGATATTTTCGCGGACATAGAGGTCGTACATCAGGCTGTCGCGGAAGTCAGCTAGTGTCAGTTTTACTGCTGTTTCTGCAGCTTTCGCGCCGGTTTTCTGCTCCATTCCTGCCGGTTCTTCTGCCGCAGGCGTGCTCTGTTCCACTTTAACCTCTTTTTCCTCTAAAAATCTATAAAGGATCTCATACCTTGCCAGCCTGCTGTGACTGATCCCTGTCAGTCCGTTCTTCTCATAATATTCCGCCAGACTCGTAAAAATTTCCGACGGACGCGCAAATTTCTTTTCCAGCAGCTTCATGGTTGCCGGGAACTGTCCGCTGTTGTAGTAGACCTCCACCATGTCCTCCACGCCCTTCAGCCGGATCACATCGCTGTAGGGCAGCCACTTCGTGGAAAGGACTTCGTATGGCGGAATTCCCCGGTATTTCAGATCATATGCCGCGACCTGCTCTTCCATGTAAGAGCCCTTCAATACTTTTAAGAATCCCATCTGAAGCTGGTCCGGACGCATCCGGTAGACATCGTCGAAGGAGCGCATGAAAGACTCATAATTCTCATAGGGAAGTCCCGCGATCAGATCCAGGTGCTGATGGATGTTCCGGTAATCGTAGACCCGGTCCACCGCCTGTTTTAGTTTCACAAGGTCCATGTGTCTGTGGATTTCCTTGATCGTATCCGGGTTTGTGGACTGGACACCGATCTCAAGCTGAATCAGCCCCGGGCGCATCTTTCCGATAAGTTCCAGTTCCTCCTCGTCGAAGATATCCGCGGAGACCTCGAAATGGAAGTTTGTGATCCCATTGTCATGTTCCACGAGATAACGCCAGATTCCTAACGTGTGATCCCGCTTACAGTTGAAGGTTCTGTCCACAAACTTGACCTGTGGAACCTTGTGGTCCAGGAAAAACTGCAGTTCCGGGAGTACCAGGTCCAGACTCCGGAAACGCACGGTTTTATCGATGGAAGACAGACAGTAGCTGCAGGAGAACGGGCAGCCGCGGCTGCTCTCGTAGTAGACGATCCTGTTCTCGAATCCAGCCATATCGTCATAGTAGAACGGGATCTCATCCAGGCTCAGAAGGCGCTGGGGACCACGTTCCACGACCTCGCCGCTCTCAGCGCGGTAGGTAATTCCCGGAATGTGATCTAAGTCTAAGCTTGCTGCACACAGTTCTTCCCTTTTCAGATACGCCCTCACAAGCTCCGTAAACGTCAGCTCGCCTTCCCCGCGCATCACGCCGCAGACATCCGGCTCCCTGGTCAGCACTTTTTTCGCGTCATAGGACACTTCCGGTCCGCCGAGCCAGATCTCCACCTCCGGCAATACTTTCTTCACGTCACGGACGATCTCCATGATGTAGGAAATATTCCATATATAACAGGAAAAGCCGATAAAATCCGGCTTTCTCCTGTAGATATCCTGTAAAATTAAGTCCATCTGGTGATTGATGGTGTATTCTCCGATCTCGATATCCACCCCCGGGATCTTCGTCCTAGCAAAGGCGCGCAGACTGTAGACACCCGGATTCGAGTGGATATATTTGGCGTTGATCGCCGCCAGCAAAAATTTCATTCGTTCCTCCGTTATACCCGGTACTCGATCTTACGGCCTGTCGGGTTGTACTGGTAATAGCGCACACCCGCCGCATTCAGCATTCTCTTGGATGCCCGTGTGGACGCGTCGTTCGCGTACTTATCGCTCTCGTAGACGATGGTCTGGATGCCCGCCTGGATGATCGCCTTCGCGCACTCGTTGCACGGGAACAGTGTTACATAGAGCTTGCTGCCTTCCAGGCTGCCGCCGCGGTAGTTTAAGATCGCGTTCAACTCACTGTGTGTCACATAGAAATATTTTCTATTATACGGGTCCTCGTCCATCTTATCCCACGGGAACTCGTCGTCGGAACAGCCCTTTGGGAATCCGTTATAGCCCATGGACAGGATCTTGTTGTCCTCGCTCACGATGCACGCGCCGACCTGTGTGTTCGGATCCTTGGAGCGCATGGCAGAAAGCTTTGCAACTCCCATGAAATACTCGTCCCAGGTAATGTATCCGTTTCTCTTTTCTGACATAGATCGTCCTCCATTTCATATATGTAACTGCCCAACGCTCTCACAGTTACGGGTAAAATCCATTTCTCATTTTAATTGATCGTACTTTTGCCTTTACTGCAGCCACCGCAGCAAGCGCAGGCCTTCCTGCAATTTTATATGTTCACAATATGATATCCGGCTGCCTTGCACAGGCGGTTCATGATCGCCTGGCCGAGCTGGTCTTTGGAAAAGCTCTCGGAGAAAATGCAGTCAACCTTTCTGGCATCGAAATCACGCAGAACTGCAAACAAGTTGTGGGCCACCGTCTCCTCGTGTTCCCGGCTTCCGATCACCTCGAGGTTTCCGCCCTGGTACATGTCCTGACTCTCCTCGGTGCAGATGATGCCGACTTTCTTTCCCTCTGCTTCCGCTTTCTTTGTCTGCTCATTGATGTAGGCAACGACCTTGTCCATGTCGCCTTCCACCAGTGTCATGTCCGCCTTCGGGGCATAATGGCGGTACTTCATTCCCGGCGCCTTCGGCTTGATATCGCCGCTGACCGGTCCTAAGATCACTGGATCGATATCCACCTGGCCCAACGTCTCACGCAGCATCTCAATGGTGATCGCGCCCGGGCGGAGAAGTGTCG
The DNA here is from genome assembly GCF_003435375.1 of Clostridium sp. AM34-11AC. Lineage (GTDB taxonomy): Bacteria > Bacillota > Clostridia > Lachnospirales > Lachnospiraceae > Pilosibacter > Pilosibacter fragilis. The sequence continues at coordinate 426,415 of NZ_QWGL01000001.1, forward strand.
GGATCTCGCCGGATACATCCACGATAGTGGATTCCACGCCGATTCCCACAGCGCCGCCGTCGATGATCATCTCGATCTTTCCGTCCATGTCCTCGATGACATGTTCCGCCTTTGTCGGGCTCGGTCTTCCGGAAGTGTTGGCACTCGGTGCCGCGATCGGAACACCTGCGAGATGGATCAAGCAATTTGCCACCGGATCCACCGGCATACGGACCGCAACGGTATCAAGACCGCCGGTGGTTCCGTAAGGTACGATGTCCTTTTTCGGGAAGATCATGGTCAGCGGACCCGGCCAGTACTTTTCAGCCAGTTTCCGGCCCGCCTCCGGGATCTCCTTCACGATCGCCGGAAGTTCTTCCATACAGGAAATATGGGCGATCAGCGGGTTGTCGGACGGACGTCCTTTTGCCGCGTAGATCTTCTTTGCCGCTTCCTCATTCAACGCGTTGGCACCAAGGCCGTAAACGGTCTCCGTCGGGAACGCCACGAGACCGCCGTTTTTCAAGATCTCAGCCGCCTCTAAAAGCCCCGGATTCTTTTCCAGCGTCTCTCTTGTCTTCTCTTCCTCTTTGATACGAACTACTTTTGTATTCATGTTCTTCACTCTCGATTCTATTACTCAATTGTCCAGAAAACCTGTGTTTCTTCTATACGGTTTCCCATTTTTACGCTCATGCGGCGGTATTGCTGTGGCCTGCCGCGTAATGATAAAGGTGCTGCATAAAACCGCAGCACCTTACTTTGTTCAATTGCGTATTCAGTTTAGCACATGAAAGTTATGGTTGCAACAGATTTCCGGCGGATTTACAGGCTTTTCCGGCATCGTTTCCATTCATTTCAATTTTTCTGTTCTTCTTAATATTGCTGTAATAATGATCTGTCCACCGGTTTCTCAGCACTTTTTCACTATTTTCTGAAACAGTGCCTTAGTCTTTCCACTTTCTGATCTCTTTCAGCCCTGAAAGGATCGACTCCACAAAGCTGTCGTAGATCTGGTTGCCCTTCTCCGCCGTCGCCCCGCTTGGATCGCCGCCGATTCCGATGGGCTTTCCGTCCTCGGTCTCCCACTCTTCTGAAACCCAGCCAAGAGTGATCGGACCATATACGGTGAATGTCTTGTTTCCCATGAACTTTCTCGGGATTCCCGCCTCGGAGGTCTCCAGCTTTACTGTCTCCGGGCGCTCCGCGAGAACCATGGATGTCTCCATCTCACCGCCGTGGAAATCCCAGATATTTCCAGGTGTCACAGTGTCTTTTACCGCCTGGTTTCCGAAGAATGCGCCACAGTTGATGATAAATACGGCGATTCCGAGCTCACTTCTTACCTCCCTGCTTAAGACCTGGATGATCGGGGAGTTTCCGCCGTGGCAGTTCAAGATTGCGATCTTCCTGAATCCGTGATGCGCCAGGCCTTTGCAGATGTCGTAGAGAACATGATAAAAGGTATCCGGCTTTAAGGTGACAGAACCGCAGAAGTTCACATGTTCCGTGCTGAGTCCCACCGGGATCAGCGGAAAGATCAGCATCGGATAGTCCGGGATCTCCCGGTCTAAGGCCTCTTTGATCCGTCTCGCCGTTCCCTCCGCGATGATCTCGTCTGTACCCAGCGGACACTGGTTTCCGTGCTGTTCCAACGCTCCCACTGGGATCATGACCACCGTCTCGTCCTTGTCGACCTGTTCCATTTCCAGTCTTGTCAGTTCATTATAATATCTTACCATTTTATTTTCTCCGTTTCTTAAGTCATTGCCGCTTCACTATCTCATTTCGGTCGTTATCCGTCAAGTACTGCTGCCACCTGCCAGCGCTCACTTTTGTGCCTGCGCAGGCTTTTGCTCACTTCTCACATAAATTGTAAGTCCCCCGAGGCAGACACGGCTTTCGCCGTCTCTATCCCGGGGGAATCTCCCATTTCAGGTGTTATGCCGCCGTATTTTCAGTTTTCTTTTCTCTGTGAACCCCTGCATGGATGATCACGCTGACATGCTTATATACAAGTGCTGTTACGATCGCGTTCAGTCCGCATTTTACAAGGTTGAACGGAACGATCATGAAGATCGCGAATGTATACAGGTTTGTAACTGCCGGGTTGATCTTTGTTCCCATTGCGATGATGTTCTCGATTCCGCCGAAAGCAACTTTTGCGTAGAACGGAAGTGTGATCGCGCAGTTTACGAATACAGCGCCGACGATAGCACAGATGACACCGGCAGCGAGAGCGACCATAGCGGTCTTTTTCGTTTTATGTCTGCGGTAGATCAGGGCAGCCGGTACGGAGAACATGCAGCTTCCAATGATGTTTCCGAGCTCGCCGACATAGTAAGTGCTTGTTCCGTTTAAGAGCAGCTTTAAGAGGTTCTTAACGATCGCGATCAGAGCTGCCTGGGCCGGTCCCATGGCAAAGCCGCCGATCAGTACCGGGAGCTCCGCGAAGTCCAGCTTGTAAAACGGCGGTGCAAACGGAACCGCCACCTGGATCGTCTCCAATACGGCTGCGAGTGCGCTGAACATGGCGATCAGCACGAGATTTCTGACATTTAATACTTTGTTCTGGTTCATAATGTTCCTCCTTGTACTTGTTGTTCTTCTGTTACAAGGAATTGCTGTGCAGGATTGCCGGCTCACACGGACTCGGGGGATGATTCCCTGTCCATGTAAATAAAAAGACCCCGGACCATTGAAAAAGTCCGGGGCTTGAATGAACTACTCCTGTCATACAATTTCTTCTCTCATCCAGACTATACTGTCGGTTTTGGAATCTCACCAAATCAGCTGCTTTCGCAGGTCGCGGACTATACCGCCGGTGGGGAATCGCACCCCGCCCCGAAGAACGATATTTATTTGTTCGTTAACAGAATATCACATTTTGCTTCATACTGCAATATTTTTTATTCTTAGCGGAAATGTCCATAAGACTGTCCTGCCGCCATACCACCGCGGAGCTCTGCCATCTCGCTGACTGTCACGAGCTGGTAACCTCTTCTCGTGAGTTCAGGAATCAGCGTCTCTGCCGCAATGACGCTCTGCTCATAGAGGTCATGCATCAGGATGATATCTCCATCCTGCACCTGTCTGAGAACTGTGTCGATGGTGTGCTGCGCGTTTCTCGTCTTCCAGTCCAGTGTATCCACGGACCAGATGATGGACGGCATTCCAGCCTTTGCGAGGACCGCCTTACTGGCATCATTGATCTTTCCTCCCGGCGGGCGGACACCTTTCGGCGCGTTTCCGCCTGCTGCCACAATGGCATCGCGTGTCTGATTTAAGCTCTGTAATATCTCTCCCTCAGACATTCCTGTCAGATATGTATGTGCCCAGGTATGGCTGTCTGTCTCGCATCCGAGATCTGCCATGCGCTTTACGGTAGACGCATAGGACGCAACTCGGTTGCCCACCATGAAGAATGTGGCTCTTCCGCCGTTCGCTTCCAGGGAATCCAGGATCCGGGGCGTATACTTCGACGGGCCGTCATCAAAGGTCAGGGCAACCATCGGTCTTGTCGGGTCAACGCTCTTTCCATTCGGGCCTTCCGGTACCTCCGCACCTTTTCCCGTCACCGTTACCCAGAGACCATCCACACGGAGTCCCTGTCCTTCGGTTCCCGCAGTCTCCCCGTTCTTCACCGGAGTTGTCCAGGAGCCATTCTGATATACAGAGTAATAAACATCATAATTCTCCGCAAGCTGTCCGGTAAATGCCATGCGGACCGCTTCTAACGGCATATCTGTCTCGGTGCTTCCATTCGGAGTCATGTTTTCCTGCCAGGAAAGCCATCCGCTTCCGCTTAAGTTCACCTGGTAAGAAAGCGTGCCGCTCATTCCCTCAGGTTGTCCCTGAAGGCTGGCGCGGATCGCCGTCACATAGCTTCCGGTTCCAGCACGCGCTGTTTTGCTGTCACCATGATACCCACTCCAACCGGTTCCATGCTCATAAATTCCGTAAACTGCGCCCATATCCGCCGCATATGCCGGATCACCGGTGATTCCCACCGATGCAGCGCAGATCAATACAGCCGCCAGCACCGTGCGGACTGCCTGTCTGATCTTCTTCCAATCCATAAGTTCCCCTCTTTTCCCAGTGATCTTCTCACCATATTGATCGTATTTGTAACTGTTCCATACCTTCGCAGCTACTCATGCCCATATTTTAACATGAAACCGAGAATAAAGGTACCTCTTCCAGACCTTTTTCGTAAATTTCAGAAAAACGTCAGAATTATAACAGAAATCATATTTTAACACTTGCGCACATCATAGCGCGAGCTTGCCTGATCTGCATTTTTTTTATATAATGTAGTATGACTTACAGGGGTTATTTATCGAAAGGAGTAACAAAAACATGATTCAGAATCTGAATGAGGAATTATTTTCTTTTATCAAAAAGAGTCCGACCGGTTTCCATGCTGTTCATGAACTGGCAAACTACCTGACCGAGGCAGGCTTCGAGCGTCTCGCTGAGGGCAATACCTGGAATCTCGCTGAGGGCGGAAAGTATTTCGTAACCCGCAACCAGTCCGCGATCATCGCATTCAAGGTATCCCGCAAGGATTATTCCGGCTTCCATATCGCGGCAAGCCACAGCGACTCCCCGACCTTAAAGATCAAAGAGTCTTCTGAGATGAACATCGAGAACCAGTATGTAAAATTAAATGTTGAGAAGTACGGCGGAATGCTCTGCGCACCGTGGTTCGACAGACCTCTCTCCGTTGCAGGACGCATCATCGTAAAAGACGGCAACCGTCTCACAACAAAACTGATCAACGTTGACCGTGATCTTCTCATGATCCCGAACCTCGCAATCCACATGAACCGTGAAGTAAACGACGGTTACAAGTACAACATCCAGAAAGATATGCTTCCGTTATACCGCATGAGCAATTCCGGAAAGGCATTCAAAGAGATGATCGCTGAGGAGGCAGGCGTTTCCGTTGACCAGATCAAAGGAATGGACCTCTTCCTTTACAACCGTATGGAAGGTACTGTATGGGGCTGCGACGGCGAGTTTATCTCCGCTCCGCGTCTTGATGATCTCCAGTGCGCATTCACGTCCACAATGGCTCTCTTAAACAGTGAGAGCGACCGCTGCATCCCGGTCGTTGCCGTATTTGACAACGAGGAAGTAGGAAGCGGCACAAAACAGGGCGCCGGCTCCACATTCCTTTACGACATTCTCCGCCGCATCAACCGCAGCCTTGGAAGAACAGAGGAAGAGTACCTCACGTCCCTCGCTTCCAGCTTCATGGTATCCGCGGATAACGGACATGCCGTACATCCGAACTACGCTGACAAGACCGACCCGACAAACCGCACCTACTTAAACGGCGGTCTCGTAATCAAGCACAGCGCAAACCAGAAGTACACAACAGACGCTGTTTCCGCAGCTGTTATGCGCTGCCTCTGCGAGCGCGCAGGTGTTCCGTACCAGGAATTCTTAAACCGTTCCGATATCCTCGGCGGCTCCACTCTCGGAAATATCTCCAACGCGCAGGTTTCCTTAAACACGGTAGACGTCGGACTTCCGCAGTTAGCTATGCATTCCCCGTATGAGACTGCAGGCTCCAAGGATATGGCCTACCTGGAGAAAGCATTTGAGGAGTTCTTCAAATCCGCGATCCGTGCTGAGGGCGACGGTACGCTTGTACTTGAGTAATTCTGATAGTAAGATCCGCCGGAATATTCGTGTCTCCGGCGGATCTTTTATCCTTCCAGCCCAGATGAACGTACAGAACGTTTCTTTTTGCCTTCTGCCACCTGGAAAAACAGTTTTTCCGTATATCTCCGGGTAACTGCCTCCGATTCTGAAATTTTTCTGCCCAGATTTGTCTCTACCGCGTCGAATCGCTTAGGCACTGCGTCCATTTCTGCCCGCATCGCGCTCATATTCTTATCCATTCCATCCATCCTTGCAAGCATACGATCCAGTTTTTCATTTGTTTCAACCCATTTGGCATTCAGCTCCTGCATATGCCTTGTCATGCTGATACGATTCTTCTTTATTTCTGCACTCAGATTATTTTCCACCCTATCGATCTTTTCTCCTGTCCGCGCCTCCGATGCTACAATCTCCGCTCGCATCCGGCCTTCCGATGCAATAAATTTTTCATCCATAAGGTCTGAAATCTGTTTCATATCTTCTTTCGTCAAAGTATCCCTCCTTCATTTTTTTCGTCCCCATTGGTAAAAGAATCATAGCATATTGACCTTTTAAATGCCATATCGGATAGTTAAAAACAGGTGGACCTTTTTTGTATAATATGACGATTTTATTTCTCTTCATTTGTACATTTTCCTATCTCATTGCTTCTTATTCAGGTACTCTATGATCCCCATATGAATCGTATATGCCAGCTTATCCTGGTACTCCCCGCTGTTTAAAAGCGCTGCTTCCTTCCGGTTGCTTAAGAATCCGCACTCCACGATCACGATGGGGCATTTCACATGCAGAAGGAGGTAGTAATTGGCATTCGCCTTCGGAAGTCTCCGGTTCTGGTCCCCTAAAACATAGTCAAACCGGTCCTGCAGGATCTCCGCCAGCGCCTTTCCCTTTGACGAATCCCGGTAATAGAATACCTGTCCGCCAGAGACGGATTCCTCGTGATAGCTGTTCTGGTGGATGCTGACCACAAGGTCCGCGCCGCTCTCCTCAATGATCTCACACCGTTTCTTCATGTCCGCCATCTTTTTCCGGCTGTCCGTTTCGGAATAAAGTCCCGTGTCCGTCTCCCGCGTCATAATGACCTTCACATCATCCTGTTCCAGGTACGTTTTCAACCGCTCCGCCACAGCCAGGTTGATATCTTTCTCCAGGCTCCCGTCGACTCCAACCTTGCCGGGATCTGTTCCGCCGTGTCCGGCATCGACCACCACCACCGGTGTCTCTTTTATGTAGGCGTCACCGCTCCCCGTCACACGAATACTCCCATATTTCACCGCCATGACCACCATGGCGAGCAGGCATATGCCGAGAACCGGCTCTATCACTTTCTGCTTCATGCTCTGTTTCCCCGAAAATCCGCTCTTCATAATACTCTATTTCATGGGGAACCTGTTTATGTGCGGATTTTCCTATCTCCGTTCAATCCAAAAAAAGTTCTGGATTCTGGCTTCCGCTCTTATCGCCATCATCAGCTGAATCCCCATATTTCCCTCAGTGTTTTCAGATTTTTTCATATACTTTCCTGCATTGACACATCAATATGTCATCTGTATAATAGAGTCAGACAACACGAAAGGTCAGGTTTCTAACATGGCAAATGAAAAACTGAAATTCGTCTGCGATTACATGGAAGGCGCCCATCCGGCTATCATGAATGAGCTGCTCTCCACAAATATGATGCAGACCTCCGGGTACGGTCTCGATGAGTTCTCCGAATCTGCCCGGGATAAGATCCGCAAAGCCTGCGGCGCTCCAAACGCGGAAGTCTATCTCCTCGTGGGCGGCACCCAGACAAACGCTACCGTGATCGACGCGCTTCTCCGCTCCTATCAGGGCGTTCTCTGTGCGGAGACCGGGCACATCGCAGTCCATGAGGCCGGTGCCATCGAATTCGGCGGACATAAAGTGCTCCCGCTGCCCCATACATATGGAAAGATCACAGCCGCCCAGGTCACCTCTTATATGGATACTTTTTTATCTGATGATAATCATGAGCACATGGTTATGCCGGGTATGGTCTATATCTCCCAGCCTACGGAATACGGAACCCTGTATTCCCTGGAAGAACTGACCGACCTCAGCGAGGCATGCCGTAAGTACCATCTCCCTCTCTATGTGGATGGTGCGAGACTTGCCTACGCTCTCGCTTCCCCGGAAAATGACGTGACATTAAGGGATCTTGCGAGACTTTGCGATGTCTTCTATATCGGCGGAACAAAGTGCGGAGCGTTCTTCGGCGAGGCGGTTGTAATCCCGGATCCAGCGCTGATTTCTCACTTTTTTACAATCGTAAAGCAGCATGGTGCACTTTTCGCGAAGGGCCGCATTCTTGGGATCCAGTTCGATACTTTGTTCACGGATGATCTATACCTTCATATCGGGGAGTCTGCCCTCACCTGCGCAGCCGCGATAAAATTGGCGTTAAAGGAAAACGGTTACCAGTTCTTCCTCGAGACTCCGACAAACCAGATCTTTATTATTCTGGAGAACGAAGTTCTGCACCGCCTGGAGGAGCAGGCGGAATTCAGCTTCTGGGAGAAATATGATGACTCCCATACCGTGATCCGGATCGCCACAAGCTGGGCGACAACGAAGGAACACACTGACGCGCTGATCGAGCTTTTAAAGATGAACCGGACTTGACCTGATGCTCCCGTACAGCGTCTGGTTCCGTCCAATATTACATACTTCAGGAGGTATTTCCATGACTGACAGGCAACAGCTGATCGTAAACAACGTAGATACCGCAAAACAGCTCATCCTCGACGCGGAGCGCTGGATCTGGGCTCATCCGCAGACCGGCTACACCGAGTGGCAGGCTCACGACTATCTCGTAGAGAAATACGAGGCACTTGGATACACTCTCGTCAAAGCCGGAAACATTCCGGGCTTTTACACCGATGTTGAGACAGGAAAACCAGGCCCGAAGGTAGCGATCTTCGGTGAGCTGGATGCCCTCGACATCGCGAACCATCCGGAATCCGTAAACGGAATGACCCACTGCTGCGGACATAACGCCCAGTCCGCTGCACTTTTAGGAATCGCAGCCGTATTGAAACAGCCCTACGCCCTCGACGGTCTCTGCGGATCCATCCGCCTCGTTGTCGTTCCGGCTGAGGAAATGATCCAGCTGGCATTCCGTGAAGAACTCCGCCAGAAAGGCATCATCAAGTACAACGGCGGTAAGACCGAGTTCATGTACCGTGGTCTCTTAGATGGTGTCGACATGGCTATGATGGTTCACGGCATGACAAAAGGCTCTGGTGTCAATGAGGACGGCGATACCGATCTTGACTTTCAGGCACTGCTCGGAATGAACGGATGTATAGCGAAAAATATCCGCTACAAAGGAAAATCTGCCCATGCAGGCGGAGCTCCCCATATGGGAGTCAACGCGGAGTATGCCGCTATGCTGGGTCTCCAGGCATGCAACGACCTCCGTGAGACATTCCAGGAGAAAGATACGATCCGCTTCCATCCGATCCTCATGGGCGCAAACTGCGCCGTAAACATTATCCCGGATGAGATGAAGATCGAGAGTTATGTCCGTGGAAAATCCTTAGAGGCGATCAAACGCGAGAATATCAAGGTAAACCGTGCACTGACCGGTGCCGCACTGTCTATGGGCGCAGGCGTTGAGCTGAGCGACCGCCCTGGTTACGCTCCGGAGTATCATGATCCGACATTCATGAAGCTGGCTGAGGACTGCTGCGTGGCACTTTGCGGAAGAAAGAAAGTTGTCTTCGACTATAACGGCTGGAGCACCGGTTCCTCCGATTTCGGCGATGTCACCTGCGTAATGCCGGGCGTGCAGATCAACGCGGGCGGCGCTGTCGGCACACTCCACGGCATCGACTTCCAGATCACCGATCCGAACCGCATGTGCGTGAACGCCGCAAAGGTTCAGCTCTTCCTCGTAGATGCCCTGCTCTCCAACAATGCTGTGGCAGCAAAAGAGATCATCGCAAACTACAAGCCGCAGTACCCGTCTATCAAGGCATACCTTGATGCCATCGACGCACTGACACTTGATAAGGATGCTGTTCGATATGATGAAAAGGGAAACGCGATTGTAGATTTCCAGAACTAAGCAACCCAATTTCCTTCCGGGCAGCGCAATGCCACCGAACATTTCCCAAAAGCATTGTCTGTTCATTTCCAATCATATACAGCTTATATAAACGTCCGTCGGAGATGTCCCATGTCTCCGACGGATTTTTTGCTTTTCCTCCTTCCTTTCCCCATCAACAACGTATTCTCCAGTTTTCTCTTGCTCTTTTTGTTTCCTGCGATAAAATACTTTCAAAAACAGAAAGGTATGATAATACTATGAGAAAAACTGCTCTTCCCACAGACCGTCTTTCTGAAACGGCCCGTCAAAAACTCTCCAGGTTCGAAGCGTGGCTGCTCCGGAATGGAAAATCTTACCAGACGATCCGTTCCTATCTCTATACTGCCAGGCATTTTCTTTCCCTGTACCCCGAAGTCACACATGACAATCTGATGCTCTATAAATGCTATCTCATCGACAGGTACAAGCCCAACACCGTAAATTTGAGGATCCGCGCAATGAACTGTTTTATGGAATTTCTCGAGCTTCCTGACTCCAGGGTCCTTATGGTCCGCCTTCAACAGAAACCATTTCTGGAAAATGTGATCAGCCAGGCCGACTATGAGTACCTGAAAAAATGTCTTCTGCGTGACGGAAAGCCTACCTACTACTTTGCCGTGCGGATCATGACCGCCACTGGCGTGCGGATCAGCGAACTTCTCCAGATCCGTGTGGAAGATATGATCCGCGGTCAGATGGACCTGTACTCAAAAGGTGATAAGATCCGGCGGATCTACTTCCCGCAAAATGTCCAGGAGACCTGCCTGCTGTGGCTTCAAAACGAAAAGCGCACCAGCGGCAGCTTATTTTTAAACCGTTTCGGAAATCCGATCACCACAAACGGGATCCGGGATCAGCTTAAGGTTTTTGCACTTCGATACAATCTGGATCCATCTGTCGTACATCCCCATGCATTCCGGCATCTGTTTGCCAAAAATTTTATAGAAAAATGTGATGATATTGCGCTCCTGTCCGACATTCTCGGACATGAGAGTATTGAGACTACCCGCATTTATCTGCATAAAAGCAGTACCGAACAACAGAACCTTTTCAATCAGATCGTAAACTGGTAAAATTCCTGCTGCCCTGTTATTATTCAAAGGATACACTATGAAAGAACTTCCAAAAGACCAGGAAAACCTGGCAGAATCATTTAGATTATATTTAAGAAAAAAGAATATGTCTGGAAATACCGGAGATGCATATGGGAGGGCTATCAGACAGCTTCTGTCCCTCTACCCCGTTCCAACTGAATCTCTTCTCCGAAAATACCGGAGTCTTTTAATTGCCAATTACCGCCCTGCAACGATCAATCAGCGTATCTACGCCGTAAATCATTTTCTACTTTTTCTGGAAGAAGAACAGCCGGAGCTCTCCCCGGATCTCTCCGGCTTCCGTCTTCGCTCGGTAAAGATTTCCCGGGACACCTTCCAGGATTCCATCATCACAAACGAGGACTGTGAGACGCTCCAACGGAACCTGAAAGCAGAACACCACGACTTCTGGTATTTCATCGTCCGTTTTCTGGTGACCACCGGTGCCAGGGTCAGTGAGCTGGTGCAGATCAAGGCGGAACATTTAGCCTGCGGGTATCTTGATCTCTACTCCAAAGGTGGGAAGATCCGCCGCATCTACATCCCGGATTCCCTCTGTCAGGAGGCAAAAGCCTGGTGTGACCGCCGCGGTATCACCTCCGGCTTTCTTTTTGTGGGAAAAAATGGACGCCCCGTGACGACCAGAGGCATCCATTCCCAATTAAAACACTATGCAGTCCGGTATGGCATCGATCCTGATACCATGTACCCTCATTCTTTCCGCCACCGATTCGCGAAGAATTTTCTGGCTCGCAGCAGCGATATCTCTCTATTGGCGGATCTTCTCGGGCATGAGAGCATCGAGACCACCCGCATCTATCTCACACGTTCCAGCAAGGAACAGAAACTCCTGCTGGACAAGATGGTGACCTGGTAGGTCCGGCGTAAAAGCGCCATTATGATCTTAGTTTCACTGGATGGAATCCCACGCGGCAGAATCCTCAAACCCCAGTTTCCAGCACGCGACTCCCGCCAGATCGTTCTGACGGACCACGTTCATCTTTTCTTTCAAGGACCGCTCCTCCTCCATCCAGAGGAACCAGGCACCGTCATTTGTCTGTTTCTCACCGTAATATTGGGCGGTATCCGCCTGCCAGGTGAGTTCCACCTGGTTATTGTCTACCCACTTCTTCGCATCCGCGATTCCCATCGCCTTGGAGGTGATGGATCCGTCCCCGGCTTCGATCCAGAGTCTCGTGTAGAACGGAACGGCATTGATCAGCTTCTCCTTCGGGACATCCTCGAGCATTCCGGAGATTCCATTCTTCACGTAGCTGATAGAGGACACAGAGCCCGGCTCGCCGCCCGCAAAGTGCTCATCATATCCCATCATAATCACATAATCCACAACGGTTCCCTGTTCTTTCAGGTTGTAGAAGCTGTTGTATCTCGCCGGAACATAGTTGTCCACGGACAGGACAATGCCTTTCTGGCGGCACGGGATCGATAATTCCCGGATAAATTCGATATAATGGACGCCCGCCTCTGTTTTCAGGCTCTCAAAATCAAGGTTCAGGCCATCCAGGTCATATTTTTCCGCATCCGCGATCAGGCTGTCGATCAGCTTGCGGCGGGTAGAGGTGGATGCTAACAGCGTCTCCGTCTGGACATCGGCACTGAAGTTGTCGATCAGCGCCCACACCTGGAGCCCCTTTGCATGGGCCTTCGCCACATAATCTTTGCTCGCCAGTGACTTATAGCTTCCGTTGTTGTCTGTCAGGGAAAACCATGTCGGGGAGATCACGTTCATCCCTTTTGTCTTTGCCACAATACTGTCAAAGGTATTGTTTCCGTCCTGGCTTGTTACCTGGTGCCAGCCGAGAACGATCTTTCCGCTCATGCTGGTATTCTTGTATACAGGAGCTGTGAAATTTCCGGAAAATTTCTGGCTCTCCGCGGCTGCCAGGCGCTTATTTTCCACATATCCGATATTTCCGTTGGAAGATGCGACCTTGGACCATTTCTCCATCGTATCGAGAACGGTCACCGTATCGTCCTTTGCGAGGTCTGTGAGGATCTTACTCTTTACGCCGCCTTTTACTCTCAGACTTCCAGCCTTTTTCACCCGCGCGATATTTCTTGTTCCCCAGTCATTGATCAGGACACGTCTTCCATCCCCGGAGTCAAAGGTCTGGATCTGCACATCCGTATAGTTTGCGATCAACCCCAGCGTCAGATAGACCTCCTCATCTTTTACAAGAAGCAGCGGAGCGCCGTTGGACCCCTTTGTTTCCGCGTCCGCATAGACGATCTGGTCCGGGAGCGCGTACACGAGAAGGTCTTCCGTGCTGTCCCAGTAGAACCGCTCATTAATGTGGTCATTCACCCAGGAGACCGGCAGATACGTCTGTCCATTTTCATAGATTCCTGTCTGCTCCTGCCGCTCATAGTTATAGAGGATCGCGGTCTCATCCCCGGACACATCATAGACTTCCGCGAGATCCGCCCGCTCTTTCGTCGGCATATACCGGTCCAGTACCTGGAAACCGACAAATCCCACGGCGATCAGGATGATCAGACCGACAGCAACCAATACAGGAACTACTTTTCTCATTCGTTATCACTCTTTCCGCACGCCGGTTCCCAGAACTCTGCGTTCATTTCCGTCTCTCACCGGCGGCATGCTGAATCGTTATTTATTACGGATGATCCGGCAAGGTATACACAGATCGTATACTTTGCCGGATCTTCAAGATAGCTTAAGTATACCACAACGCAGAATGTCTGTCTGTTAACTTTTTGTAACGAATTGTTGTCAGCAGTCTTACGAATCATCTGGCAGAACGATCCCCCAGCTGTTGAATCTATATTACTTCGTACATATAACCTGGTTCATTTCCGTGTGATTTACTGCTATCCAGTACCGCCAGATCCATTCTATTCGGTATCTTCCGTCTTTCCTTATTTTCTCGTTCTTCTCCTCCGACCTTTCGTCTCCATGATATCCGCTTCGCTCAGATAGACCTTATCAAACCGTATCTCCTTCAGACCGCCGCCTTCCGCCTGGACATAATCTCCCATATAGAACATTCCATCCTCACGAACTTCAAACAGTTTCTCCCATTCTCTCTGCCCGGAAAGTTTTCCGTCCATGTAGATCGGGATCCCTTTTTCCGTGTACCGCTTAAGTCCATTCAGATAGCGCGTCATCTCCTCGACACTTCGATTTTCCGAGTCATACGTTCCACTTGCTGTTTCCATACCCATATACACCTTTCTTTTCTTCGTGCCGCATATCTATGGCATGCACGGTCTTATCGATGCTCTTCATTGAACGTTCTCCCTCTGCGCTGTCGATTTTAAGTTACTAAATGCCTCTGTTCCCGGCTTTTCCGCGATGACTGAAGAAGGTTATACTGTGACATGTTTTTCCCCGCTGCTGTATTCTTAGCCGGTCAGATCTCATTTATTGTGACATTTCTGAGTATCAGGCTTTTCCCTTTATAACGGTTAGGGAAATCGTCCTTTTATGTCATTTTTACAGGATACGCTGAAAAAATTCCCCGCACTCCTTCGTGACCGAGAAGGCATCCGCTGAAAACGGAATCCGTTCTGCATTGATCCGAAATCTTCTCGAGAATTCTCTTCTGGTCTCCTCGCTTCCAAATACCGCGAGACTCTGCCAGCTTTTTTTCTGTTTCGCTCTCTGTTCCATCTCGAATTCCCGGAAACTCTCCTGCTGCCACTCCGTAAAGGAACCCACCAGGAACTTTTTATCGCATCTCCAATATAATTCGTTTGCGCCATCTTTGACCGATCCGAAATCGATCAGGATATCGTCATATCCCCTCTGAAGCACCTCCTTCACAGCCTCCGGCCCTGCATACTTATAATAATCCGCATCCAGTACCCTGTATGGATTTTTCTGTCCCATCTGCCCCGTGCAGACGTATTCAAGCTTTTCTAAGTCCCCCGACTCATTAAATTCCAGCAGTATGGCTTTCCTTCTGAGGTATCCCGCGAGATAGTTTGTCAGCATGATCGAAAAATGGGTGCACCCCACCCCGGTATTGCTCCCAGCGATTCCGATCATTCTGCATCGCTTCTCCTGATTCTCTGTGATAATTTTTTTCTTTTCCATCTGGTTTCCCCTGTACCATCGTTCCATAGATCCCGGTAACAGGTGTTGGCAGCTTTATCTTCTCTGAATGGATTTGAAAAGAACGGAAGAAAGAAATAATGAATATCAGATAAAACTTTTGGAAGTTTCAGACGTGCTTTTTTCTCCATATGATTGAAGAGCAGGATCACATTCCCACGGCTTTTTAAGATCTTCGCCGCATTCACAGTCCTGTCGATCTCCCACCATTTTCCCCCGCATACAAGAACATAAAAATCTGCTTCCGGAAGTTTCTCTTCCGGGCGGATCACTCCCACATCCTTTATGATTACTGGAAAATAAAGATATGGCAGCTTCACAGCCTCGCCATAATAAGGCCGGATGCTTCCGCATCCGATTCGATATACGCCGGTCCGGTCCGTTTTGATTCCCATATTTTTCGCAAGTGTGCGAACCGCAGACGTATCATAAGCTTCCTGATATAAAGCCGGACACCCATTCCGGGTCAGAAAATGAGACATTCCGAGAGCCGCATGGGTTGTTCCGATCCCTGCTGCCGCCCCGGCAAAAACAACGATTCGAGATTCTGCTGCCTGTTCCTTCAGTTGATTTTGCAGCTCCTGCAGCGTTTCCTGCAGTTCATCCGCACTCTGGTAACGCGCTTCTTTCTCCTTTTCCATACACCCGCGGATGATCCGGTCAAACATCCTGTATTCCGGTTCATTCCTGTATTCCGGAACACTTCCCGGCGCATCCCCACGGCTCATAAAGTAGAGCAGCGCACCGATCGCGTACACGTCCGTCCGGCAGTCCAGTGGTTCCCCCGTGTACTGTTCCGGTGCCGCAAAACCGATCGTTCCGTACCGCTCACCAAACGCAGCGGCATCTGACGCGTATTGTGCATGATCAAAATCCGTCAGACGAAGGACTCCATTGCACACCAGCAGATTTTTGGGCTGCAAGTCTAAATATAAAATAGGATTTTCTGCTGAATTCATAAACTGAATGATACGGCAGATCTGTATTCCAAGATCAGCTGCCGCCTTAACCGACAAGCTGCCCAGGCGTTTTACCAGGGCATATAAAGATTCGCCTTCCAGATATTCTTCGATCAGATAACTGTATCCGGTATCTTCCTCCACATCGTAGACGATGGGGATTCCCGGATGTCTCAGTGTTTTCAGAAAAAGTGCTTCTTTTCTAAAAGTATCATAATCCGCCAGGGATTTCGGGACTACTTTTACCGCCCTGTATTCTTCCAGCTCAACGTGATACGCCAGATATACAGTACCGGATCGCCCGTTTCCCAGCTCTCTGCACAACCGATACTTGCCAAACAGAACGCGCTCGATAAACCGTCACACCTCCTTCCGGCAACACAACCTCTTGCGACTATTCTAATATACACACTCCCGCTTCAGACCATCTTGTAGATGTCAAACTGATTAAATTTTAATAAATTTCCCTCATACGATTGCAAAAACTGAATAGGATATAGTATATTATAAATATAAAAATGCGGTTTTCTGCCCTCTTATAATGGGAATTACAGCATACCGCGAATATTTTGATTTTAACCAGACAGGAAGTGATCCTATGAAAATAGAACGTATCAATGAAAATCAGATCCGCTGCACCCTCAGCAACTTTGACCTGAGTGTCCGGAATATGAATCTCGGCGAGCTGGCTTATGGAAGCGAGAAAGCCCGTAATCTTTTCCGCGAGATGATCCAGCGCGCCGCAAATGAGGTCGGTTTCGAGGCCGAGGATATCCCGCTTATGGTCGAGGCGATCCCGATGGCGAACGAGAGTGTTATGCTGATCATTACGAAGATGGAAGATCCAGAGGAACTGGATACCCGGTTCTCCAAGTTCTCACCGGAAGAGGACGAGAATGATAACGGATGGGGAAATCTCACCGCGGAAGTGCTGGAAGGCGCTGACGGCCTGATCAATATCCTGACCCAGAGCGGAATTTTAAAGCCGGAGGGAGAAAAAGCTCCTGCGGCACCAGCTGCAACGGCAAATGGACCGCAGGGAAAGGAAGAGACGAAGAATCCGGCTCAGTTTACAAGGATCTACCAGTTTTCTTCCCTCGACCTCGTCTGTGAAGCCGCACGGCAGACCGGTGCTGTTTTTAAGGGAAACAGTATTCTCTACAAGAATCCGGAAAATGGGGTCTTCTACCTGATCCTCAAGAAGGAAAATGACAGTGAGAGTTCCTTCAACAGAGTCTGCAATACTCTCTCCGAATACGGAACAAGGTTAAAAGGCGATGCCGCTGCGTCCGGCGCTTACTATGCGGAACATTATGATGTGATCGTAAAGAAGGACGCGCTTAAGGTGCTGCAGAACTTATAATCTGACTTCCCAATTGATCAATATTTAAATAGAGCATCTGTAAAAAGCTGCATTCCACAGATTTATACAGATGCTTTTTTATGTGCAAAGTCTGTTTCCAAAATGTCCCCTTGTTTTTTCAACATATAGAATTTTTATGGCACATTGCTCCATATATGTCAAAATGGAAAAAGGACTGCAGCCGGGAAAATTCTCCCTGACCGCAGTCCTTCTTACATTCTCCGACCTTTCGCACAGTCAGCAAACCAAAACTCTCTCGAGCGGTCACATACATTACTGCTGCTTCTGAGCCAGATACTCGTTAATTACACTTACAAGTTTTTCTACCGGAATTCCGTGAACCATGCAAGCCTCTTCCAGAGACTCCATCTGAGAAGACGGGCATCCGATGCAGTGCATTCCAGCGCCCATTAAAATCTGAGCCATATTCTCATCAACCTGAAGAAGCTCACCAATGAGCATTTCTTTTGAAATCTGCATGATAAATCCTCCTTTCACCTTCGAAATCTGCCGAGGGCAATTTTCTACGATTGTTTCCGGCATAACGGACATATCGCCGCATTTGCCAGCATATCGAGAGTATAATACTTTTTTCGTTTCTTGGCAAGGTGGTTTTGCAAAATCTGCTGGTACAGCCGCATCATGCAGTTACAGTACACGGGCACTCCATGCCCGCGCACTGTAACTGGATTTTGCCGATGCTTCGCATTCCGAATCGGCAAAATCCGCGGTCATAACGGTATCATACGGAATTTTCAGTTCAGAAAATTCCTACCCGCGTACAGTAACCATCATGCATTCCTGTATGATATGGTATTTCCAGTTTAGAAAATGCCTGTCCGCCTATGTTGACCATCATGAAATGCTTTCAGCTGAATGACAGCGGGTTGATTTTTGTCTGCAAAGTTTTGTCTGCAAAGGTAAGAATAGACTAACTCGAGTTGTGACTGTCTAACCGCATGTTTACTGGATTTTTGTTCCTCATTAGGTACATTTTTTCACAATTTTCCCCTTGAATAATTTAACCGTTTATTATAGAATGAAAGAAATAAACAAAGGAGGTATTTTGTTATGGCATATGTAATTAACGATAGCTGCGTTAGCTGCGGTACTTGTGCTGGTGAATGTCCGGTAAACGCTATTTCTCAGGGAGATGGACAGTACGTAATCGACGCTGATACTTGCATCAGCTGCGGTACTTGTGCTGGTGTCTGTCCGACAGGCGCAATCAACGAGGGTTGATCACAAACGCAAACCAATACATAAAAGCCGTTGTTCTATTCGAACAGCGGCTTTTTGATTTCTGTGGATTCTGATCCAGAATCCGGATCTTCGCGAAAGGAGTTCTCATTGTTACTCTCATCAAAGCTTATTCCCATTTCTCCCAAACTTTCTCTTTCTGAAGATCGACGGCAAAAACGGCGCTTTCGCCGCCGCAGCTTCCGCCCTCCCTTTATTCTCCTTCTGATAAAGCCGGATCGTCTCATCCAGCTGCCGGAACCGCTCTTCGTCCCGCTCATCTGCCACCCGCATCAGGTAATCGATCTCCTTTAACACTTTATCGTTCACCATCCGGCTGATATCCTGGCTCAGCTTCTCGTTGTTCTCCTCGATGGCCTGTCCGATCATCTGGGTAAGAAACTCCCTGAACTGCTCCGCTTTTTCCCGGTTCATGAGTTCCGCGGCTTCCCCCGGATCCAGCTTTTCCAGATCTCTCTTCTCCTGCTCCGTACATTCCTTCAATGCCGTCATAACATCCTCCTCAAGAACATCCGTGGGCGCCACCGATTCCCCCTCCGCGTCCAGCGTTTTCGCCAGCGCTGTCTTGATCGCCTTTAACTGATACCCCTTTTCCTTCAATTCCTTGATCTGTTTAAAAAGACGGATATGAAAATCCGTATAATACCGATGTCCCATCTCGTTGCGAGGGATGTTCATCTCCAGTTCCTCCTCCCAGTACCGAAGTACATGAGATTCCACATCAACCTTTTTCGAGGCATCGGAGATCAGATAATGTGTTTCTGACATGGTCGTCCTCTTCCTTTCACATGATTTTCGTCACAGTTCGAAATTTCTGCCATGAACCGCAACGATTGTTCGACTCTGTTTGATCCAGTTTCTCAGCATGTCCACAGACTGCCGCATGCCTGCAAAACCGTTATCAGATTGCTAATAATATATGTGAAGCCATGTCCCAATATGACAAAAACGCCCGCTTCCGATGAAATTCCTTCAAATTCCATTCGAAAGCAGGCGCTTGACCATGCATTTACTGCTGCTCCTTCGCAATATTCACAAACCGGGTCAGTTCCGGTTTCCAGCCAAGATATACGGTTCCGATCGGGCCGTTACGCTGTTTCGCGATAATAACCTCCGCCGTGTTCGGGTTATCCGTATCCTTATTATAATAATCGTCACGGTACAGGAACATCACAACGTCGGCATCCTGCTCGATGGCTCCGGACTCTCGAAGATCCGAAAGCATCGGTCTGTGATCCGTTCTTGTCTCACAGGCACGGGAAAGCTGGGACAGGGCGATCACCGGGACGCTCAACTCCCTCGCGATGGCCTTTAAAGATCTTGAGATCTCAGAGATCTCCTGCTGACGGTTGTCTCCGTTCTTTCCGCTGCCCGACATTAACTGCAGGTAGTCGATCATAACGAGGTCGAGACCATGTTCCAGCTTAACCTTCCGGCATTTGGAACGAAGTTCCATGATGGAAATACCCGGCGTATCATCAATTACAAGCTTGGAGCTTCCGATCGTACCGATTCCTTCCACGACAGCGTCCCAGTCCGCATCCGTCAGGGTACCGGTACGGAGCTTCTGGGAATCCACGTTGGACTCCATGGACAGCATACGGTTTACCAGCTGCTCCTTCGACATCTCCAGACTGAAGATCAGGCAGGTCTTCTGTCTCCGGACCGCGATATAGTCCGTAATATTCAGTACGAACGCCGTCTTACCCATAGACGGGCGGGCAGCGATCAGGATCAGATCCGAAGGCTGGAGGCCGGACATCCGGTAATCGAGATCGATAAATCCGGTAGGAAGACCCGTTACCGTGGATTTTGAGCGGGTCGCCTGCTCGATCTTATCAAGGACGTTCAGCGCGACCTGACGGATCGGCACGAAATCGCCGGAAGCGCGGCTTTCCAACAGGTTGAAGATCTGCTTTTCCGTGTCAGCCAGGATCACTTCAAGGCTGTCCTTTCCGGAATAACAGTTGTTGGCGATCTCCTCGTTGATTTTGATCAGGCGGCGGAGAACCGCCTTTTCATGGACGATCGTGGCATAGGAGCGCACATTCGCGGAAGTCGGAACCGTCGCCAGGATATCGCGGACAAAATCCAGACTGCACACCTCCGGCGGGACATCCTTTTCCTTCAGTCTGTCCTGAAGCGTGACCAGATCCACCGGTTTTCCCTCATTGAACAGCTCCACCATCGTATCAAACATGATCCCGTACTGACGCTGATAAAAGTCGTCCGCGACCACGATCTCCGATGCCGCGATGATCGCATCCCTGTCCATCAGCATGGAACCGATCACCGACTGCTCCGCCTCAACGCTGTGCGGCAAAACCCTTTTTACTAACGCTTCTTCCATCTGTCCGATTTCCTCTCTGTACGTCTGTGTCTATAACTTCGCACGGCTTCTGCATATATTTCTGCAGAAGCCGTTTTCTTTCTTATTTGCAAGCCGGAACCTCTACCTGGTTTCCTGCCCTGAATTTCAACTATGCTGTCCGCGTATTGCACACGCGGCAGACATTCAGTCTTTACGCCTCAACGACCTTCACGCTGAGTCTTGCTGTTACTTCCTTGTGGAGCTTGATCGGAACCTCAAAGCTTCCGATGCTCTTGATCGGCTCCGGCAGAACCATCTTCTTCTTGTCGATATCAAGCTTTAACTGGTCCTTCGCCGCCTTCGCGATCTCCTTTGTGGAGACGGAACCGAACGCGCGTCCGCCCTCGCCGGCTTTGATCGAAACGGTTACGGACATCTTATCGATCTCTTCCGCAAGCTTCTTAGCCTCCGCAAGCTGCTCTGCCGCAACCTTCTCCGCGTTTGCTTTCTGGAGCTTTAAATCGTTTAAGTTCTTGGATGTCGCCTCAACACCAAGCTTTCTCGGAAGGATAAAGTTTCTCGCATATCCGTCATTTACCTTTACGACCTGACCCTTTTTTCCAAGTGCCTTCACATCCTCTAATAATACAACTTCCATCTTAAATTTCTCCTTTCTCCAGCATCATATCGATGACGCCTTTCACCTTCTCCTTGGCCTCCTCAACGGTAGCACCCGGGAGCTGCGCACCTGCGATCGTTCTGTGTCCGCCTCCGCCCAGCTTTTCCATCATGACTTGGACATTGACCTCGTCGATCGATCTCGCGCTGATATAGATCTTGCCTTCATATGGGGTAAGAACGACAGATGCCTTCATTCCCACAATGTCAAGAAGCTCGTTTGCAGCCTGTGCGCCTACTACTGTCGGGCTCTCCACGCCCTCTGCCGGGCACACGCTGATGGCAAAGCATTTCTTATAGACCTCTGCCTGACGGACTGCCTCGGCTCTCGCCTTGTAGTCCTCCATACTGTCACGGAACAGCTTCCGTACTCTCGTCACGTCCGCTCCGTTTCTTCTAAGGAACGCCGCCGCCTCAAAGGTGCGGACGCCCGCCTGATTTGTAAAGTTGTTCGTATCGATCACGATTCCCGCGTACATAGCGTCCGCCTCCGGAGATTTGATCCGGATACTGTCAGCAACATACTGTAAAATCTCCGCAACCAGCTCACAGGCAGATGACGCGTAAGGCTCTACATAGGACAGAGTCGCGTTTGTGATGATCTCGCTGGACTGACGGTGGTGATCGATGACAACGATCGTCTTCACGAGTTTTAAAAGGTCCGGTTCTTCTGTGATACTCGGGCGGTTGACGTCAACAACGACAAGCGCCGTATTGTTATCCACGATATCCGCGGCCTCACTTCCCGTGAGGAACAGGTCCTTCGGATAATCGCCGGTCTCAAAGCGTTCCATCATCGGACGCACCGAGGAGGTCACTTCATTGATCACGATATGTGCTTTTTTGTTCAGGGCAGACGCGATCCGGTACATTCCGATCGCCGCGCCGAAGCAGTCGATATCTCCGATCTTATGTCCCATGATCAGAAGGCAGTCCTTTGTCTCAAGAAGCTCCCTGAGGGCATGGGCTTTGACGCGGGCCTTGACACGGGTCGTTTTCTCTAACTGCTGGGCCTTTCCGCCGTAATACTGGATCTTCTGGCCGCATTTTACTACCGCCTGATCACCGCCGCGGCCGAGGGCCATATCGATTGCTGTACGGGCATAATCATAGTTCTGGCTGTAGGTATCGCCGTTCATTCCGATACCGATACTTAAGGTCACCGCCATCTCGTTTCCGATATTGACGGTCTTTACCTCCTCAAGCAGTCCAAACCGCTCTTTTTCCAGACGCGGCATATAGCACTGCTTGATCGCAAAGAAATATTTGTCCTTCTCCAGCTTCTTTACGATACCGTTGACCGCAGAAATGTACTTGTTGATCTTTCGATCGATCAGGGCCGTTAAGAGCGATCTGCGGACTTCCTCGACGCTCTCCAACGCCTCATCATAGTTGTCCAGATAGATCAGGCCCGCGACCATCTTCTGGTCTGTGATCGCCTGCTTGTAGTTGTAGAGCTCTGTCTCATCATAGAGATATACCGCAAGGATCTGCTTCTCCGTCTGCTTCTCCGGGATTCCGGAGGCAAGCTCATCCGGGCGGATCGTCACGCATTTCATACTCACGCGGTATTTCGATTCCCCATAGATCACATGGACTTCCATCGCATTTTCCATCTTCTCGAGGGATTCCACTGTGATCTCCTTGAAGAGCATTGTCAGGCTTTTCCCTGCGCTCTTCTCTTCTTTGGTCACCGCCTCAAAGGCGCGGTTCATCCAAAGGATCTTACCCTCCGTGTCCGCGATCGCGTAGGGCAGCTCCAGAGACGCCAGAAGCTGTTTCTGGCTCCAGCTGTATGCCGACGCAAAGGACACCAGACTGCCGAGAGCCCGCTTCTTTCCGTACATATACAGGGTTCCGGCACACGCCGCGTAGATCACCGTAAATGCAAGCATCACGAATCCCGCCTTGCGTGAGATCAGGTTGACCGCAGCTCCCGCAAGAATTACCAGTGCCGTTAAAAATACCGGCCATTGAAGGTAAAGCTGCAGAATATGGCTGACCTTTTTATCATCTTTCATTCTTATCTCCTATCCGCCGCCCTTTAAAAATGGGCATAGCAAGACCATAAAAAGAATGTGCCTTGACACATTCTCGCGCCGAGCGCAGTCGCTTGCGATAGACTCTTCTTGCGCGAGTGTGCATTTGACACGTTAGTGCCTTTTTATGCATGGAGAAATTCAGGCAGAATTTCTCCATGTATCAGAACCGACTTTGGGGATAGTATACCATAGATACAGGCATTTGTCCATGATCCGCTTGGGGCGGACATTGCACTACGGTCTATGAAATTCCTGACGTGTATAGCAGTGGCACGGCTTCTAAAACCACCAGTAGCGTAAAATAGACTTTATAGCTCAAAGAAATTGTGATAGAATAATATAGGTGCCACCATAACGGTAGGCGGTTTGGCCCTCTTCGCAGAGGGCATGCGTGACCCTCTGATACATCGAAAAAAACGCAAAAAAATAACCGCCCAGTCCTCGCAAAACTAGCGGTTATTTTTTAATCCATATTTTCGAGGGCCAAGCCGTCTATCGGTGGCACTTCTCTTATCTATAATATAACATCTCTTCTTTAAATATTCAAGAGGTCTTTCTGCGATTTTCCTGTAACACCTTCCATGCCATTTCCGTTAAAATCTTGGATATTTTCAAAATCAGTTGATAAGAGGACGGGATTTAAGTATAATATAAATGAGCCAGAAAGGTTTCCGTGTGGCGACACATGAAAGCTGTACTCCGGCTGGGGAGGGTAATTACCAGCACTTTATGATACTCGGCAAGGCATCGAGGCTGACAGCCAGCATAAAACTCGCAATCATAAAAAATGCGTCGGATAACTTTGGTTGTCCGGCGTTTCTGTTACCCAAATACCGTTGATAGGAAAAATCTAATGAGGAAAAAGATCGATAAGAAAGAGATTGCAAAAGAAATTTGTAAAGCCGCGAAGTTATACAAAACCTCTTTCCTGCAGGAAGTTCGCATTTGTGTTTAATGAAGAAAATAAAGTTATAAGGCAACTATCAATCAATACTTTACGAAAGGATTTTCATTTATGAAAGCAACCGTACTCAGCGACAACATCCCCGCCGAAAATCTCGGCTGTGAATGGGGATTATCCATTTTTATTGAATATCATGGGAAACATATCCTTCTCGATGCCGGGGCATCCGGGCTTTTTCTGAAGAATGCTGATGTGCTTGGACTGAACATGAAAGACGTGGATTTCGGAGTTCTCTCCCACGCGCACTACGACCATGCAGACGGAATCCCGGAATTTTTCAGGGTAAATTCATCCGCACCGTTCTACTTTAGGGAAACCACCGGAGAAAACTGCTGCAAAGGTGTCTGGAACTATAAGAAATACATCGGTATTCCAAAGGGTATCCTAAAAAAGTATCCGGACCGGATCAAGCTCGTCTCCGGGGACTTTTCACCGTGTGACGGGGTTTATCTGATCCCGCATAAAACTCCGGGACTGGAGAAAAAAGGAATCCGGGAGCACATGTACCTGAAGGAAAAACGGCGCTGGAGACCGGATTCCTTCTCCCATGAGCAAAGTCTTGTCTTCGACACACCGGACGGTCTTGTGATCTTCAACAGCTGTTCCCACGGCGGCGCCGATACCATTATCCGTGAGGTCACCGCGACTTTCCCGGATAAAAAAGTAAAAGCCCTGATCGGCGGCTTCCACCTCTACAATAAGACCGACGCAGAGATCCTTGCCCTCGCCGAAGGGATCCGCTCCACCGGTATTTCTGAAATCTACACCGGCCACTGCACCGGAGATCATGCCTTTGATCTCCTGAAAGAGACGTTAGGAGAATCCGTTCTCAAGCTGCATGCGGGGCTAGTGATGGAATTTTAAAAACAAACTCCGCACAGTTTCCCGTGCGGAGTTCTTGTACTACCCGTTTCAATTGTTGTTCTCTACCCGATCAGGCTCATTAAGTATCCTACAAATGCGCCGCCCGGTGTTCCAATAATATTGCCAAGAAGAGCCATCAGGATACCGATCGGAACCAGTGCGCTGCTGTATGCACCTGCAAGTACCGGTGCTGTCGCAGTTCCTCCGACATTCGCCAGAGAAGCAACCGCACAGGTAAAGATATCCAGTCGGATCAGCTTTGCAAGGATTACCATAACCGCTATATGGATCAGCAGGATCAGGAATCCGGCAGCCAGCCATACCGGTGCATTTCCCATAGCAGAAATATCTGCTCTGGAAGCGATCATCGCGATGACAATGTAAAGCATGATATTGGAAACTTCTTCCGTTCCCTTAATCTTTCCAAAAGGAGTCATTGCTGCGATCAGACCTACAGCTGTTACAAGAAGAACTGTCCAGGTTGCCTTATCAAAAACAGGCAGAACAGACGCAACCATAACACCGGCATCCTTGGACAGAGAGGATATAAAGAAGGATACGCCGATTAAAAGAAGCATGTTTTTCCAGGTAAGAGGTCTCTTGTCCTCCCTTGCCTCTTTTTCCAGAGATGCTCCTACTTCATCGATCAGACGTACATCTGCCTTTGTCCAGGAGTTGAATTCCTTAGAGAAGTTGATCACCCACAGAAGGAACATAACATAGATTACTGCACAAACCGAATCCATTACCAGAGAATATGCCAGACTTTCTTCACTTACATCCAGAATTGCCTGAATCGCCAGCATATTACTGCCGCCGCCTAACCAGCTTCCGCACAGTGCTGCAAGTGCTTTCCAGCTTTCCGGACCCAGTAATTTATGGAAAATGCCATAGCTTACTACAAAACCAACACCGATTGAAATACTCGCTGAGAAGAAACCGATCAGCATTTTCGGTCCTAATTTAATGATCTTTTTCAGATCACAACGCAGCAGCATTAAAAACAGCATTGCGTAGAGTAACGGATTTTTGATCGATACGTAAATGGCTGACGTATCCTGCAGATCCCATACTTTCATAGTACATAAAAGCATCATGCCTAAATAGATCAGAACAATCGGCGGTGCAAATTTAAAAAAGGTCTGTGCGCCTTTTCCCCGCAGGTACACGGGAAGATTGACCAGAATTGCTGCTAACAGCATTAAAGTGGCCAGATAGATAAATCCATCATGAATCATTTGAAATGCTCCATTCTGCCACCGAATATCGGTGGGCTTTATTTTCTTATTCAGAACAAGCCATAACGAGCGGTTGAAATTTTTAGCTCCCCCTTCCTTCTCCCTTTCGATACCTTTTCACAAACCGCAGAGCAATGTGAGACTGGCATAGCAGTGTACTGTTTCTCCATAGAATTTCCTCAGAAGGCTAAAAAAAGGGTCCAGAATAATGTTCTGGACCTTTCAATGACCTCTCGAATAGTGTACTGCCCTTCCACATTGCTGTTTCTTTTTTTGACTTTTCCTCTACGTAGTATAAAGGGTGTCAGCAAAAAAGTCAATTTTCAGACATAAATATCCTTAAATATCTTTTAATGCAATTTTCATGCAGTTCCTTATTGCAGCTTCTTATATTTTTCCAGCTTTCAGGAAAAACAAATTTCTTTTTCTTATTTCGATTTAATGTCAATACCTGTCATAACTCCATCTGTTCAGCGCGATCATCGCGCGGGTGCACATCATCGACATGTAGTGCCTTTTTGTGTAACAGGAAATTCTCTGCTACGCCAAAAAAAGGATCCCACATGATCTCTCATATGGAATCCTCGAATGATGCTTCAAATTAATTAGATAAAACCTTACTTTATCCGTGAAAATCCTTATTCTAAGGAATTATTCACATGTGTACGGCATAAGAGCGATATGACGTGCTCTCTTGATAGCTACTGTTAAAGCTCTCTGGTGCTTTGCGCAGTTGCCTGTGATTCTTCTCGGGAGGATTTTTCCTCTCTCGGATACGTATCTCTTTAACTTGTTTACGTCCTTGTAATCGATCTCGCCGTTCTTATCGCCGCAGAATACGCAAACTTTTTTTCTTCTATGCATGCCGCCTCTTCTTACTCTGGAAGAATCGGACTTGTCACCTTTATTGAATGCCATTTTAAATTACCTCCTGTTAGTTTCGTTGTCTGTAACCGTCCAACGCTTGTCCGGCCACGTGCAAACTCAGTCTACTCACAGCGAATTAGGAGTAACGCACTGTATTGTCTCAGACTGATATTTAGTTGAATGGAAGTCCTTCGTCCTCGACTCCATCCGGAATATTCATAAATCCATCGCCGATGGCACTGGACGGAGCAGGTCTTGTCCCCTGCTGATAGCCGCCGCGGTTTCCGCCGCCGTAGCTGTTGCCGCCGCCAAAGCCGCTGTTATCGCCGCCCTGACCCTTGCTGTCAGCGAATTCCTGGTCATCTACAATAATATCTGTTGTATAGACCTTCTGGCCATCCTTATTTACATAGCTTCCGGTCTGGATTCTTCCGGAAACCAGTACACGCATGCCCTGACGGAAATATTTCTCCGCAAATTCACCGGCACGATCAAAAGCTACGATGTTGATAAAATCGGCCGTCTGACCCTGATCGCCGTCCTGGCTTCTTCTGCCTCTTCTGTCAACTGCAAGCGTATATCTTGCGATTGCCATAGAGCGCTCGCCCTGGGAATAGCGCACTTCCGGATCTCTGGTTAATCTACCCATAAGGATAACTCTATTCATATTCTCACTCTTTCTTTATTAAGCGTCCTGTCTTACGCAAAGATAGCGAACAACCGGCTCCATAATACGGATGTGAGCCTCAACCTCGTTCGGGCAGTTTGCCTCGCCCTCGAAGTGGATGAAGTAGTAGAATCCCTCTTTGCTCTTCTGGATCTCGTATGCAAGTCTCTTCTTGCCCCATTCGTCCACATCAACGACATTGCCGCCGAAACGTGTGATATAGCCTTTCACTTTCTCAAGTGCGGCTGCTCTCTCGTCATCTTCAAGTTTTGCGCTAAGAACAACTGCTAACTCGTATTTGTTCATAGTTTCATAAACCTCCTTCTGGTCTTCCGGCCCCCGATTTTCAGTATCAGGAGCAAGGATTTTTTACATGTCACAGGTAATAATCTTAGCAAAAAAGAGCAGGAAATGCAAGCACTTTTTGCCTGATTTCCTGCTCTTTTTATACTTTTTTCATTTCTTACCAGCTTTCACTCCGGTGAGAAATCCTGCGCCGGTCGAAATTTGGTGATCCGGCCTGTTTTTCAGAAGTTTTATCTGAAATTACGCCGTTTTTCTCGAAAAGATCCCTTTTACTTTATCGATATACGGCTTCGTCCACGGAATATTTCCAAGCAGGACGAATAATGTACAAATCGAAAGAACGATCGTGATCGGATGTCCGAACATCGCCATAAACGGGTTGTCGGAGGACGATGCCAGAGACACAGCCTGACGGAAGTTGGAATCCATCATCTTTCCGAGTACCATCGCAAGGATCAGCGGGGCAACCGGATAATCGAACCGGCGCATCATGAATCCCATCAGTCCGAAGAAGAACATGAGTCCCACATCAAACAGACGGTTGTTGCACGCGAAGGAACCGATCACACAGAGGCTCGTTACCACCGGGATCATGATGTTCTTCGGAATCGTAATGACCTTACAGATCCTCGGGGCAACAATCAGTCCTAACAGTAAAAGCGCAAAGCACGCGATGATTCCCGCTACTACGATCGAGTAGAAGGATTCTTTGTTCTGGGTGATAAATAACGGACCCGGCTGTAAGCCATGGACATAGAATACGGAAAGGATGATCGCGGTAACTGCGTCGCCCGGAACCGCCAACGTCAGCATCGGGATCAGTGCACCGCCGATACATGCGTTGTTGGAGGACTCACTGGCAACGATTCCTTCCACCGCGCCCTCGCCGAAGGGAACCTCCGGCTTCTTTACGAGACGCTTCGCCTCATTATATGCGATAAAGGATGCCACCGGTCCGCCTGCTCCCGGAAGAGCGCCGACTAAAAGACCGATCGTGGATGTATATAAGGAAAGCTTCCAGCTTTTTAAGATCTCTTTCAGGCTGACCTTCGCCTTTTCCATCGCAAGGACATTCTGCTCCTGCTTCATGTTGTATACAACAGAGAGCACTTCTGCGAAACCGAAGAAGCCGACAAGTGCCGGGACTGTGCTGACACCGCCCGCGAGGTTCTGGATTCCGAAGGTCAGGCGCTTTGTTCCCATCAGCGGATCCAGTCCGATCATGCTGATCACAAGACCGATCATAACGCTGATAAGACCCTTCGCGTAGTTCTTCGTGCTGACGGAGCCGACTGTCGCAAGTCCGAAGAGAGCCAGAAGGAAATAGTCCATCTTTGTAAATTTGATCGCAACTCTGGATACCGGCTCCGCTAAGAGTCCCAGAGCCAGAAGACCAAATAAGCTTCCGATAAACGAGTAGATCGTTGCGGTAAAGAGTGCCTTGTAGGACTGACCCTTTTTCGACATCGGGTAGCCGTCCAGTGTCGTTACGACCGATGAAGGCGCGCCGGGGATATTGATCAGGATCGCCGATACCGCACCGGAGAAGACTCCGACTACATAGACACCCATGATCATCGCCAGGGCGTCTGAATGTTCCCAGGTATAAGTAATGGATACGAGAAGCGCGGTCGCCATGGACACGGAAAGTCCCGGGATCGCTCCTACGAACAGACCAGCCACAGAACCAAGGAGAACCATAAGGATAAACCGCGGATCGACCACGGATAACATCTGCATCATTTTCCTTTCTCCTTTCTATGGCAGAAGCACATGTAAGAATGTGCGGAATGCGAGGCTTAAGAACAAGGTGGTTCCGATCGGCACGAAGACAAGGACCGGAATTTTTCTGACACCCATGAAAACCATCATGGCGATCAGGAATACCACCGTCACAACCTCAAATGTCGAAAATGTATACGCAAAAGATAAAATTCCGATGGTGATATACGGAATTTTAATGAAGGCGAGAGCCGCATAGTAGATCGCACAGAGGATCAGGGCGATCACGACCCAGCGCCTCTTTTCTGTTTTTCCTGCCTTTTCCGGCTTCTTGTCATCCGGATTTGCGGCAGCTTTTTTCATCGCCGTAACTCCCTCTCCGACGATCCATAAGGACAGACCGATCATGGCGATCGCCACGATCAGCGGAAACAGGTACGGGGACTGTGCCCAGCTTTTGTTAAACCCTTTCGCGTAGGATGAAAGAGAATACGAGAGCAGCACAAGGCCGCTCCCGCAAAATACAATTCCTTCGACGATCAGCGAATGAATCTTATTCTTCATTGATTATTCTCCAATTCTCTTGATGCCGAACTCTTCCGGACTCTTCTCGGCAACACCGTTGTCATACTGTAACCAGCAGATTACGGATTTCCAGTTGTCATAGAATGCCTGGATCGATGCGTCATCTTTGTACTCGTCATATACCGGATCCGCTGCGTTCTGTTTTACAAAGTCGGTCCACTCCGGATCTGCGAATACCTTCTCAGATGCTGCCTTTAATACATCAACGACCTCCTGCGGTGTATCGTTATTTACAACGAAGGAAAGGAGTGTGTACGGGATATTTAAGTACTTTTCAGCTTCCGGAACTGTCTCTGTAAACGCCGGGATATCCGGGTAAGCGTCCATTCTCTTATCGGAGAATACTGCTAACGGTTTTACATCGCCGCTCTCAATATAGCCGCCGAGGGTGGAGATATTCGGGTTTGTGAAGTCAACCTGTCCGCCGATAACACCGAGAAGTGCGTCGTTACCGGAGTCAAAGCTTGTCATAGCAACTTCATAGCCGAGCTCTTTTAATACAAGGCCCTGATTGTGTCCGCTTCCTCCAGGACCGGAGTGGGACATTGTGATCTTTCCCGGATTTTCCTTGATCGCATCAAGAAGCTCCTGAAGAGTGTTGTACTTGGAGTCTTTTCCGACTACAAGTACCTTCGGATCACCAACTAACGGAGAGATAACGGTGAAATCATCGTATCCGAGGTCGCAGATATTCATGGTTCTGTAGGTTCCCATCGTCTCTGCACACACAAGAAGTGTGTAACCATCAGACGGCTGCTCTTTTACGAACTGGCTTCCGATGGATCCGGACGCGCCGCCCTGGTTTGTAACGGTGATCGGCTGTCCTAAATATTTTTCAAGCAGAACTGCAAGCTTTCTGCCCCAGGTATCGGTTGTTCCGCCTGCACCGTAAGGAATGATCATTGTGATCGGTTTTGTCGGATAATCTGCGGTCGCAACAAGATCGCCGGCAGCCTCTGCGGTTGTCTCGCTGTCTTTTGCTGCTTCTGCAGTTGTCTCAGCTGCTTCTGTTGCTGCTGCAGTCGTCTCGGTCTTGGAAGATGTGGAGACACTGCATGCAGTCATGGACAGGCACATCATAGCGGCCATGCCCAGTGCAATCATCTTTTTCATTGTGGCACTCTCCTCTTTTTTGTATTTGCGATGCTTATTATAACACAGGTTATTTCGATATTCAATACAAAAGCTTTTACACTTTAAAGTTTTTATGTGTATATCGCGTTAAACCGATAAGTTTTTCATGAATTCCTGTCTTTTGATGAATTTCGTGCATACTGGTCAGTCTGTTATCCGATCAGTCCCTGGATCAGGATCACCAAAATCAGCACCGGAAGAACATACCGAAAATAGATCTTCGCCCAGTTCGCCCCCGGCATCTTAAGTCCCGCTCCATTGTTTGCCTCCGCGAGATACTTATCATATCCCCATCCCCACTTGCTCACGCAGAATAAGAGATAAACAAGGGATCCAAGCGGTAAAAGCAGGTTGCTGACTAAGAAGTCCTCAGAATCCAGAACATCTCTCGCGCCGATGATGTGGAGGTTACTCCATACATTGTAGCCCAGAACACAGGGCAGGCTGGCGATCAGGACGAAAATGCAGTTGATCACGGAAGCCTTTCTTCTGCTCCATCCAAAGTTATCCATGCAGCTGGAAAGCAGATTTTCAAACACGGCGATAACGGTTGAGAAGCTTGCCGCCGACATAAATAAGAAGAACAGCATGCCCCAGATCCGTCCGCCTGCCATGTTTGCAAACACGTTCGGAAGTGTGATGAAGATCAGCTGTGGACCGGCATCCGGCTGTACGCCGAAGGAAAAGCATGCCGGGAAGATAATCAGTCCGGCGGAAAGGGCTACCAGCGTATCAAGGCCGCAGATCCGTACCGCCTCACCTGCAAGCGTATGTTCCTCGGACATGTAGCT
This sequence comes from Clostridium sp. AM34-11AC, assembly GCF_003435375.1. Classification (GTDB taxonomy): domain Bacteria; phylum Bacillota; class Clostridia; order Lachnospirales; family Lachnospiraceae; genus Pilosibacter; species Pilosibacter fragilis. Next base: position 459,125 of record NZ_QWGL01000001.1, read on the forward strand.
CCCGAAGATCTCCATTGCCGCAATGCCAAGGCTTAATGTAAAGAAGGACTGGTTCATGGCCGCCATGATCACCGATCCGAGCCCGACCTCCGACGCGCGTTTGAAATCCGGGAGAAGATAAAAGCTCAGTCCCTCTTTCGCGCCCGGAAGGATCAGGCTGTGTCCCGCAAGCACCAGGATCAGCAATAACAGCGCCGCCATCATCCATTTTGTGATCTTCTCAAGGCCATTCTGAAGACCTCTGCTGCAGATAAAAAATCCGACAACAACAGTCACAGCCATCCAGAATCCCATCTCTCCGGGATTGCCAAGCATATCCCCAAATACTCCCGCGACCTGATCCGTATTCATTCCGGTGAATGTTCCCGTCGCGAACTTCACAAAATAGCTGAGCATCCAGCCGGATACGGTTGTGTAATACATCATTAACAGGTAACAGCCAAGGATACAGAACCATCCGTGTACATGCCATTTACTGCCCGGCTTTTCCAGTGCCCGATACGCGCCGACCGCGCTCTTTCGTCCTGCACGTCCCACCGCAAGCTCCATCGTGAGAACCGGGACGCCCATACACAACAGGAACAGCAGATAGAACAGGACGAACACACCGCCGCCGTTCTGTCCCGCTACATACGGGAAACGCCACACATTTCCAATTCCGATCGCACAGCCCGCGCTTACCAGTAAAAAGCCTAAACGTGAGCCAAAATTTTCTCGTTTCATAAGCATAACTCCCCTCTTACGGCTGCGGCCCGCGCCTGTCTTATCCGCAGCTCTTATCCTGCTGCCTTCACTGTATTCGGTATGGTACAGCATGTTCCGTTTGGAACATATCTGCCCTTGTACCGCAGTCCAGCATCAGTAGTCTTATGATACCGCCCGGTAAAAGGATTTGCAACCGCGCATTTTGTATGATATCATAAGAAAAACTTATGTTTTACGAAGAGTAACGATCCTTCCCACAGAGTGGGGCGATTTATTCCTATTTTTTAGGAGGAGCTTATGAACACAAACCAGCTGCGCTACTTCGTAACCGCCGCTGAATGCCGCAGCTTCACAAAAGCCGCAGATCAGTTTTATATTACCCAGACTGCCATCACCCAGCAGATTCACGCGTTAGAAGACAGCCTCGGCGTCCCGCTCTTTGACCGGTCGAGTCGCCCGATCTCCCTGACTCCGGCCGGAAGCGCATTTTTAAGTGATGCAAGGTCGATCCTCGGCCGCATTGATCAGGCGGTAAACCGGATTCAGGAGGTTTCAACCGGTATGGTAGGAACCCTGCGGATCGGATATACAAAAGGTTTTGAGCGAAGCAATTTTTCCAACTCCCTGCGTTTCTTCCATAATAAATATCCAAATATTCTTGTCTCCTGTTACAGACGGAACACCGATCTTCTCGCCGCAGGGCTATTGAAGGACGAATATGATATTATTTTTACCTGGGACAGCACGGAGCTTGTGAAAAACGAGTCCATTGAATACCGGCTCATTGAACGCAGTCCTCTGATGGTCGCTGTTTACAGCAATCATCCACTTTCCAGACGGGAATCCCTTCAGCGGTCAGAGCTCCACGGCGAACGCCTGCTGTTCATGACCCCGTCCAGCACCGGGGATTCCGTCAGTGACCTCCGCTTCTACGAGATGTATGAACAGGCCGGATATCATCCGGACATCTTCTTCCGTTCCAACGATGTGGAGAGTATTCTCATGATGGTATCCATCGAGGAAGGGATCTCCATTATTCCCTCCTATGTAACGCATAAGCTGACAAATGCGGAAAACCTTGTGTTTATCCCGCTGATCGGCGAAGAGGAGGTCGTTGAGATCATTGCGGCGTGGAAAAGATCCTCCGGGAATCTGGCGCTGCAGCAGTTTTTGGGGCATTATCCATTGTTGAAGTCGGAGTAATATTGCGTTTCTACTATATTTATGATATTTTAAATATGTTTTTATTTACGAACCGGTACATCCAGCTCATTTTCCATCAACCGATGCAAGATAGAAAACGCAGAATATTTTCGCCTGAATACGCAGGCCTTTCGAGAGGAACCAGACATGACACCAGAACATCCAATTATTTTATGCGGCTTCACAAGCAGCGGAAAGACCACTATCGGAAAACTTCTCTCCGAACAGCTCGGTCTCCCGTTTTACGATACGGATCAGATGCTGATCGAACATTACAAGATGACGATCCCGGAGATCTTCGCAGAAGGCGGGGAGTCTTTGTTCCGGGACTATGAACATGAGATCGCCCGTCAGGTATGCGGCCTCGGCCCGTCCGTGGTCTCCACCGGAGGCGGAATGCTGACCTTTGACCGGAACGGGGAGATCCTCGAAAAGAGCGGCACGATCTTCTATATCGACCGCCCGTTCGAGGACTGCTACCGGAACCTTGCGTTACACCCGGAACGACCGTTATTTAAGAATCACACAAAAGAGGAAATCGAGAATACCTATCTCATGCGACGCGGGTTATATAAGAAATATGCAAAGTACGATATCCCGAATACTGGGGGGCCGCAGGATGCGGCGGCGAAGATCTGTGCGCTTTTATAGTTGCCTCCGAACTCAAAAACCAGCCACACGTTTTCCATTACGCTTTCCGCTCTAATGGATCCCATGTGACTGGTTTTTGTTTTTCAAGTTTCCTTTATTTTACTTCCGTCCCATCCGGTTTCCTGAGTCCTCTGGTATTCTTCTCCACCAGCCGTCTCGTCACCATGACCATATGGCCGCAGCCCATGCATTTTAAGCGGAAGTCCGCGCCCACGCGCAGGATTTCCCATTCCTGACTGCCGCAGGGATGCGGTTTCTTTAATTTTACGATATCGCCTACTTCATATACCATTCTCTATGTCTCCTGTTGCCTGAAACCTGTCTTCTCAAACGATCTTTTATTTCTTACAAATTTTCACGCTTCATACGTTTTCTGCGTGTTGATCCTGTTCTAAGTTCTTTTATGCCAGAATCTCGTCGATCCTTTTCAGCTCATTCTCCGAAAATCCCGTGCACTCAAGCGCCACAAGACTGTTATCCAGCTGCGAAACCCTGCTGGCGCCCACCAGGACCGTTGTCACCTCCGGGCGGCGTAAGATCCAGGCGATAGCCATCTGCGCCAGCGTCTGTCCACGTTCTTCCGCAAATTGGTTTAATTGTTTGATTTTTTCTAATTGTTCATCAGAAAGATACCGCTGTGCCACCGTCGTTCCCTCACGGGATGCGCGGGAACCTGCCGGAATCCCCTTCAGGTATTTATCTGTCAGTGCGCCCTGAGCGAGCGGGGAAAAGCAGATACAGCCCACTCCGTTTTCATCAAGCGCGGAGAGAAGTCCGTCTTCCACCCAACGCTCCAGCATATTATAGCGCGGCTGGTGGATCAGGCACGGCGTTCCGTTTTCCTTTAGGATCTTTACTGCTTTTCTCGTCTCTTCCTCTTTATAATTGGAAAGTCCGACATAAAGCGCTTTTCCGCTGCGGACGATATCGCTCAGTGCTCCCATCGTCTCCTCGATCGGCGTCTCCGGGTCCGGTCTGTGGTGGTAGAAAATATCCACGTAATCCAGTCCCAAGCGCTTCAAACTCTGGTCGAGGCTCGCCATCAAATACTTTCTGGAACCCCAGTTTCCGTAAGGTCCCGGCCACATATCATATCCGGCTTTTGTGGAGATCACAAGCTCATCCCGGTATGTACCAAGGCAGTCCTTTAATGCCTGTCCGAAATTTTTCTCCGCAAGGCCGTTTGCCGGATGTCCGTAGTTGTTCGCAAGATCAAAGTGTGTGATCCCGTGGTCGAATGCATGGCACAGGATCTCCTCCTGATCTGTAATCGTCTTTTCCAGTCCGAAATTCTGCCATAATCCCAGCGCGACCCGCGGAAGCTTTAAACCGCTTCTTCCACAGCGTTTATACTCCATAGTCTCATAACGATTCTCTGCTGCCTGATACATAGTTTCTGCCTCCCATATTTCCGCCTGTTGCAGTATTCCGCATTTATCCCGGCATAGTCCGCTATTTCCAGCCCTGATATTCTTTCCGGAATCACACTCCGACTGCGTCCCCAAGCACTTCACCGATCGGCCCGCTGATCACGAGATCCGCGCGGTTATCCATCGGTGTCACGGATTTATTGATGAGGACCAACTTATGTCCCCGGTAATAATCGATGAGCCCCGCTGCAGGATATACCGTGAGGGACGTCCCTCCGATGATCAGCACATCCGCATTCGCGATATATTTCACGGATTTTTCGATGGTCTCCTGATCCAGACCTTCCTCATAGAGGACTACATCCGGCTTGATCGTTCCGCCGCAGGTACATTTCGGGACTCCCGTAGAATTTAAGATCGCATCCAGCCCATAGAACTTTCCGCAGCGCGTACAGTAATTCCGAAGGACAGAACCGTGGAGCTCCAAAACCTCCCTGCTGCCCGCTTTCTGATGCAGTCCGTCGATATTCTGTGTTACGACCGCCTTTAATTTTCCCATTTTCTCTAACCTTGCAAGTGCCTTATGAGCTCTGTTCGGCTCCGCATTCGGAAACAGCATCTTGTTCCGGTAGAATCGGTAAAATTCCTCCGGCTTTCTCATATAGAAGGAATGGCTTAAGATCGTCTCCGGCGGATAATCATACTGCTGGTTGTACAGTCCGTCCGTACTCCTGAAATCCGGAATATGGCTCTCCGTGGACACGCCGGCACCGCCGAAAAATACGATATTGCTGCTCTCATCCAGCCACTTTTTTAATGTTTCCCGCTCTGTCATGACAGATCTCTCCTTTCTGTATTCAAGAACGTCTCGGCATTCTTGCTGCTCGCCACCTAAAGAGGTGGGAGTCATCTCATATCTGATATCATGCGCTTTTCTGCTTTGCTGTCAGCGGATCATGCACCGTTTGACCCTGATATCATTTACACAACTTCATCTAAGAACACTCCGCGAAACGGCTCAATATACTCCCCATACGGAATCTTCGCCACCTGCGCCGGTGTCCGGTACCCGAACAGCCACTCGGTAAGCTCCGAGATCGTCAGGACCTCCATTTTCCCCTTTGCGATAAACCGGGATTCCTGGATCATCCTCGAGCCTTCCTTTGTCAGTTGCCACAGCCATGCACCCTGATTCTGCGGTACGAAGAGATCGTTGATCCCGATCTCCACCGTCACTTCATCCTGCGGACAGTTCTCCGCCAGCCGGATCGTCTTTACGAACTCCGGCATGCAGACGATACGCGCCATGATCGCCGGCTTCCGTCCCGCCTCGCTCCGGTAATGTTCTCCGGTGTAGAGATAACGCATCTCCCGTTCCTTTAAGCCCCACTCACTCTGCATTCCGATAAACCAGTCATCGTCATAGAGCAGTGTGCAGGTTCCATTTTCGCTGGCAAGCTCCTTCTCCATCCGCTGTAAATATGCCTCATCACGGATCGCGAAAACCTCATATTGTCTCTTTAACCAGGCAGTCTGCCACTCCGCCAGATCTGCGCCCAGCGTCTTCAGGTTACAGGGCTCTCTGTGGATATGGGGATTATATTTGAGAACCCAGCGCGGCTGATCATAAATATACCGGAAATCGTAGGGACGGTACAGGGACTCCCTTGCGGGCATCAGAAACGTAAACGGCATCTGCTCTTCCTGCATATCCCGCAGCATGGCTAATATGAGACTTCTCATGTATCCCTTGTGGCGCTCGGCAACCAGGGTGGAAACGCCGACGATATAATCGCATACGGCCTCACTTCCCCGCATATAGATCTTATAGGGATTCCGGTGGATCATGGACACGATCTCGCCATTCTCCTCCCGGACAAGTACCTTGTTGTCCTTCATTTTTTCCTTGAAATAATAATCGCAAAATTCCGTGGAATCTTCCGGGAACGCCTCTCTCCAGAGATCCAGGCATCTTCCCTTTTCTTCTGTCTCCAAATACCGTATCATACTTTACTCCGCGCTCTGTGCCTCAAAATCTAACTGTTTAATCCGATACTTTCTTGCGAAATCCATCGGCGCATAGGACATCTTTGCCTGACGAAGTCCCGGGAGTCCCATATCATCCTCACGGTTTACGATCTCCGCCTCCGGGAATTCATGGATCAGGAACTGTTGGTTGATCATCTGGTAAAGGCCTCGCATTTCCGGGTTCGCCTTTTCGATGTGGATGATCGCCATCTTTTCCTTATTATTATAGCTTCCGATGGAGAACGCCTCCAACCGGTCATCCACATAGATCCCTCCCATGCGGACTGACAGCATCGAGCAGTTCCTTAAGATCTCGTGGATTCCTTCCACTTCATAATCCAAGTGTCCCTCGACCTCCTGGCCTTTTCCCTCTCTCCATTGATCCAGAAACTTCCAGATCTCGCAGCCGTCCGAACAGCAGAGCGTCCGGTACTCATATCTTCCATCATATGCTTTCTTAAATGCGTTCAGGTTGTTTTTCTTCTTATGAAGTGCTTTTCCGGACAATGTCTTCAACGCCTCCGCACTGTAAAGGTAGTCCTTTGCATCCGGAAGCTCCGTTACGGAGTAGCGGTCCGCCGGAAGCTTTAAATAATCCACCGCCTCCTGGTCCGCCAGGTAGATCTCAAGCGGCAGATGAAGATTCTCGTTGAAATATTGTTCGATCTCTTTAAAGTAGTGGGGCATATCCTCGATGGCGCACACAGGAAGAGATGCGTACATCTTTCCTAAAATCTTCATAATCCAGAGAACTGCCTTGCCATCTCTCTCGCAGAAGTGGACATGATAATAATCCGCCCAGAGAAAATTGTCAAGCATCACACTGTCACATGTATTGTCGTGGCGTCTTCCATAATACTTACTGAGTTCCGCAAAATTCTCGGCGCCCAGCTTCTGAAACTGTATATCCATATAATTGTTTTTTCCTTTCTAACTGCCGCTCATCTCCGGCAGCCGTTCCCGGTCTTTCACAGGAAATATTTTCTGCTCTTATGGTTCCCTTGTTTTTTACTTTTTATAGTTTACCACACTTCCATAATAAAATGAAGCGATTTGTTTTTCGGCAGTTTTACTCAGAAAATCCAGTAAAATTAGGCTTTTTCGCTATTGACAATTCGAATCTCATGAGTATAATCTAATTTAGATGATACCGCAATGCGAAACTTAGTTCCGCATTATGAAACCAGGTATTAAAACTCAATATGACTTGATTATTGACTAAAACTGAATTTCCTAAATTTATAAAGCAAAAAAGGAGACAGGAATCATGAACGAAGTTTTAGAGAAGATCCAGAAAATTGGTATTGTTCCAGTTGTTGTACTTGACGATGCAAAGGATGCAGCACCGCTTGCAAAGGCACTTTGCGAGGGCGGTCTTCCGTGCGCTGAGGTTACATTCCGTACAGCTGCAGCAGAAGAGTCCATCCGTATTATGGCAAAAGAATTCCCGGAGATGTTAGTTGGCGCAGGTACTGTTCTTACAACTGAGCAGGTTGACCGTGCAGTAAACGCAGGCGCAAAATTCATCGTAAGCCCGGGCTTAAACCCGACCGTTGTTAAATACTGTGTAGATAAGGGAATTCCGGTAACTCCGGGTACTTCCAATCCGAGCGATGTTGAGATGGCGATCTCCCTTGGCCTTGATGTTGTTAAATTCTTCCCGGCTGAGCAGGCTGGCGGAATCAACATGATCAAAGCTATGGCAGCTCCGTACACACAGATGAAGTTCATGCCGACGGGCGGAATCAACGCTAAGAACATCAACTCCTACCTTGCATTTGACAAGATCCTTGCTTGCGGCGGAAGCTGGATGGTTAAGAAAGACCTCGTAGCTGCCGGTGAGTTCGATAAGATCCGCGACCTCACAAAGGAAGCTGTTCAGACAATGCTCGGTTTTGAGCTTGCTCATATCGGAATCAACTGCGACAGCGAGACAGAAGCTGAAAAAACTGCTGACGCATTCGACGGTCTGTTCGGATTCACAAAGAAAGTCGGCAACAGCTCCGTATTCGCAGGAACCGCTGTTGAGGCTATGAAGTCCAAGGGACTTGGCTCCAAGGGTCATATCGCCGTTGCTACAAACTCTGTAGTAAGAGCTAAAAACTACCTTGAGATGATGGGCTACAAGTTCAACGAAGAGTCCGCTAAGTTCAAAGGCGACAAGATGACAGCAATCTATCTCGCAGATGAGATCGGCGGCTTCGCAGTACACCTTGTACAGAAATAAGTAAAAATTTCGGGACCGAAATTTTTACGCTGTGCAAACGAAACGAAGTGGAGTTCGCACTTCCCGTCACGCTACGCAAACGTAGCGCAGCGGAGTTCGCGGTTCCCGTTACGCTGTGCAAACGAAACGAAGTGGAGTTCGCACTTCCCGTTTACGCTACGCAAACGTAGCGCAGCGGAGTTCGCGGTTCCCGTCGCGCTGTGCAAACGAAACAAAGTGAAGTTCGCACTTCCCGTCACGCTACATTATCTGATCATAAATTATATTAAAATTTAAGGAGAATCCTCATGTCCAAGAGAGTTATTACATTTGGTGAAATCATGCTCCGTCTCGCTCCGGAGGGATACTATCGTTTCGTTCAGGCTAACAACTTCGGCGCTACTTACGGCGGCGGCGAGGCTAACGTAGCTGTTTCCCTTGCAAACTACGGTTTTGACGCTGCATTCGTTACAAAGCTTCCGAAGCACGAGATCGGTCAGGCTGCTGTCAACGAGTTAAGAAGATACGGCGTTGATACTTCCACTATCACACGCGGCGGCGACCGTGTAGGTATCTACTTCCTCGAGAAGGGTGCTTCCCAGAGACCGTCCAAGGTTATCTATGACCGTGCACATTCCGCAATCTCCGAGGCTACACCGGAAGATTTCGACTGGGCTAAGATCTTCGAGGGCGCTGACTGGTTCCACTTCACAGGTATCACACCGGCATTAAACGATACTGTTGCTGCTATCTGCCTTGAAGCTTGTAAGAAAGCAAAAGAACTCGGCATCACTGTTTCCTGCGACTTAAACTACAGAAACAAACTCTGGACAAAGGCAAAAGCAGGCGAGGTTATGGGTGAGCTCTGCAAATATGTTGATGTCTGCATCGCAAACGAAGAGGATGCTTCCGATGTATTCGGTATCAAGGCTTCCAACACAGACGTTACAAAGGGTGCTGTAAACCACGAGGGTTACAAGGACGTTGCAAAACAGCTTGCTGACCGTTTCGGTTTCCAGAAGGTTGCTATCACACTTCGTGAGTCCATCTCCGCAAACGATAACAACTGGTCCGCTATGTTATACGATGGCAAGGACTACTACTTCAGCAAGAAGTACGCAATGCACATCGTTGACCGTGTAGGCGGCGGCGACAGCTTCGGCGGCGGACTGATCTACGCTTGCTTAAGCGACATGGATGCTCAGAGCATCATCGAGTTCGCAGTAGCTGCTTCCTGCTTAAAGCACTCCATCGAAGGCGACATGAACATGGTTTCCGTAGACGAAGTTAAGAAATTAGCTGGCGGCGATGGATCCGGACGTGTTCAGAGATAATTGATCTCAATTTATATCGTTGCCCCATTTGCCAATAAGGGCAAATTTATTCCTCAATATATACCATAAAACAAGGACCTCAGCGGCTGCCAATCGCTGAGGTCCTTGTTTTATGTACAAAATGTTGAGTTAAGTCTCTATTGTCAAATTTCTCTTACTAAACAATACTGCTTTAGTCCCATCCCCTTCTCGACAATCCCAAACACCTTAAATCCAAAATGCGCATAAAACGCCACATTCTTCTCATTATGTGTCTCCAGCGAGATCATCATCCGATGTTCCTCTGCATAGCGGATCGCGTCATCCATAAGCTTCTCCGCAACTCCGTGGTGCTGCACATTCGGGCTCACCGCGAGATAGATGATATGTAAACGGTTCTCCTGGTGGAGCTGGGCGGTCCAGTGGGAGTTTAAGTAATCACGTCCCCTGATAAAATTCCACAGCGTCTTTAAGCTCTTATCCTCCTTGATCAGATACTCATCTGTCTTCAAGGATGCCCACGCCTCCGTCAGGTAAAAGCGGACCGGATCATACTCCTCCGCCTCATCGGAGACGACCAACAGTCCGTTTAACTCCGGGCTGTCCGCAAAAATCTCACATGTCTCATAAAATTCATTCAGATCACACTCAAAAAGCTCCGGCATCAGCCGTTTTCTCGTCTCGGCATCCGGGATCAGAGTCTCATAGAGCGGGTCCCTGGCAAAACATTCTACCAGCATCTTCTGGAGCCTGGGCAGATCTTCTCTCTGTACCCGGTACAATATCTGGCTGTCCATAACTAAAAATCCAACACCTCTTTCGCTTTTTTTAACCCCGCCGTCAACGTATCCACGGCCTGGGTCATATATCGTATATCATCGTCAAAGCAGACAAGCTGCTCTTCTTCCATTTTTCTGAGAGCGGCAAGTTCCTCCGACACGTCATTTCTGCCTTCCGCGATCTTCTTTTGGAGGCTCTTGACCTCCTTCGAGAGATCCACATGGTGGACGATCCGTCCGGCACCCCACTGTAATCGGTCACAGTCCTGGTTCAGGACATATTCCGTAAAGTAGTGGTACACTTCATCATCGAACTGGAACGCGTACTGGTTGTTGTCCACCAGGTACAGGGCGTCCAGGGCCCCCTGCACATCCCTGTTCTCCAGGCTTCGGACCGCGTCGCAGATATGGCGCAGATTGCTCTGGGCGGCCTCGTGGGGGAACAGGACCTCATCGTGCCAGTTCAGGCGGACAAAATAGTCCTGGCATTTGCGGAATAAGTAAAGAAGCTGTTTCTGGAGCGCAGCGTTTCTATCATTCGCTTCTGTATCCGCTGCATTTTCGCCACGTTGAACAGTCGCACTTTCCGCTTCATCCGCCCCATCGGCCTCGGATTTTTCTTCTATATGAGATTCTTGACCACCTTTATGTATACAGCATGCAGCATCAGCATTCTTCACATCATTAATTTCTTTTACCTTCCGGTACACCTCATCCGCGATCTTCTTCGCCTCAGCCGTCCGCTCCAGCAGAACCCGGATACTCTTCTCGTCCTCCCGTCCCGTAACCGGTCTGACGCTCTCCTGGAGCGCCTGGAGCGTTCTTCCAACATTCACCGGCGCAACTTTCACCCGGTCGAATGCCATGACAAGAAGTCCATACAGCTCATGGTGGAACCGGAACACATCCGCGTTGTAATACTCGTCGTTGTCAAACTGGGAGTGATAATGGGTCTCCATAAACTCCGCGCTGCTAAATTCATTCACCATGGACGGAATTCCTGAGATCGCAACGGAGAAATCATCTGACCACGTCTCGATCGGGCACTGGACCCCGAGACCTTCCGGGTAGACCTTTCTCGCGTCCACAGGAAACTCTTTCACAAATTCTGTCAGGAAGTCTTCATATTCGTAGGTGGACCGGATCGCGTCCCAGGGATTGTGGGCGTAGGCCGGGAGCTCGAAATTCAGGTCCGCGATGACCTTTCCCTGCCATTCCGGCCGAAGCTTAAATACCTGCTGCCATGCACCGGTAGACCAGTCATACTTGGAGTTCTCGATCCCCCATTCCTCCGCCGCCATACAGCAGAAAACGATGGTCTTCTCAGGTTTATATCCAATCTCTAAAAACGTCCTGGCGATCCCAAACATCAGCGCGATAGCGCAGTTATCATCCTGAAATCCATCAAAATAAGAGTCATAATGGCCGCTGAGCAGGATCATGTCCTCCGACCTTCCGGGAATGGTTCCCCAGACATTATAGGATGGCATATTTTCCTTCACTACGGATTTCGCGTCAAACTGTACCGTGATCCGCGGTGTCTCCTTTAATGCCGCTTTCAGGATCTCCGCATCCTTTCTCGACATGGAAAACGCCGGGGCGTCCTTCGGTCCTGCGATATCCTGGGCATTTAACGCCTCACTGTCGATCTCCCCATAGCCGTTGTCCTGAACCGCGATCACCGCCGCCGCGCCCTTTAAGCGGGCCTGATATACCGGATAGTTGATCCACCACTCATCTCGCTGATTGATATCCACCATCACAAGGCATCCTGTCACATCCACGCCGTCATAGTCCGCTTCCTTTCCGCGTCCGGCGTAGACAAGTGGATACTCTTTCCAGCCATCCGTCACAAACTCTGTCTGGTAAGCGCCGAGCTGGATTTCATGTTTTTCTCCGTCTCGGTCCGTAAACCGCATGACCGCCTTCTCAAACTCCCAGGAATCCAGACAGATCTCATCTTTATGGATATCAGAGAGCCCGATCCGCTCCATCTCCGCCTTCAGGAATTCCCCGGTATCAAATTCCGCCTTCGATCCCGCTGTGCGGTAGCCAAGGACCGGATTGCTCTTAAATTCCTCCATCTTCTTTGCGAGGCGGTAGGAATATCCGATATCCACTGCCTTTAAATATGTTTCTTCGATCTTCCTTCTGTCACTCTCCAAAGCTGTCAACCTCCTTATCCCACGTCTGCAGGCCTGCTCCCTGAGACCGGGAAGTATTACAAACTCCGCCGTATCCTGCTCACTGTTTTCCGTGATGCGGACACGCCGGAGTTTCATGATTTTTTTTAATTCTCGGTCTTATTCTCGGTTTCGTTCTCTCCCTCAGCGCCTGCTCTCTCATGAGTCGCGTTGACCTCGACCTGAGTTGCCTGAACTGCCGCCTGGGCATCCGCATGTGCTGCAGCTTCCGGGTTCGGAACAGTACGCTTTGTGATCGGCATCTGGAGATTAACGCCAAATGGGTTTACAACCACTCCCTTTGCCTCTTTTACGAGGATGCTCGGGATCTTATCTGCGGTTACCGCGATCGCCTTGAACTGGTTCTTCGAGTTAAATTTTCCGAACTCAATGATGTCCGTAAAGATCGGCTGGTACGCATCACCGTTTTTCTGTTTTAATAACGGAACGCCCGCACCTTCCTGAAATGCGGTGATGTATGTTCCGCGGGTAAAGTCTGCAAGGATCTCCTCCTGCATCTCCTTTAACTCATCCGGCATCTTCTCGAATTTCTGTCTGCGGAGCTCCTGCATGAAGTACAGGGCTGTCAGGTGAAGACTCGGGTTCTCGATCCATGTCTTCTTCTCATCTTCCGGCGCGTCCGGCTTATTCTGGCCCGGACGGCTTACAAGCTCCGGAAGCTGGATCCGGCACTCGCTCTCCATATACTGGTCGACCATCAGGCAGTTTACACCCATGGTGTAGAGATTTCCATAGAAGTGAAGCATCTGGTTCGCGTCCACCTTCGCGATCTGTACCGGGATCTTCTCCTCGATAAGGCGCTTACCTTCGCGTCTGATATCTTCCTCGTTAAAGTAGATCATAACCTCGTCATCGAATGTCTCTTTGTCACATACCACATACGGCATTTTTGTGCACAGAGACATGATAACATAGATCTCCTTTGCGTTTCTTAACTGATTTAAAACCTGCTGTTTATCCATTTTTCTTTCCCTTTCGGTATTCATGCTGCGGCTTTTATCACCTTTTCCGGTGCATATGTCCCTCTGATGAATATTCTTTCCATAATTATTTTTCGTAAATGCGCAGCCATACTGAACAGTTACTTTTCATCCTTTTTGAGATCCGTCCCCGCTTTAATTGCAGCAGATGATCGGAATTCCCTTATATGCGTTCTCATACACCTGTGCTGCTACCTTCGGCGGCAGGTTGATGCATCCGTGGGAACCGTTTGTCTGGTAGATCGTTCCGCCGAACTTGCTTCTCCAGTCCGCGTCATGAAGTCCGATCCCACCGTTGAACGGCATCCAGTATTTTACAGGAGTCGCATAATCTTCTCCCTTTAATACACGGTCTTTTTGTTTATAATACAGCTCAAAGAGTCCCGGAGGTGTCGTGTAGTTCTTTGACACGTTTCCGGATACGAACGGGCTGTCGATGATCACTTTTCCATCTTTATAGAAATAGAGATGCTGTGTGGCAAGATCCACCTCGATATAAGTCTGTCCGAAATCATAACCATCGTGGGTCGCGCCGCGGCTCTCGTAGATCGGCTCGCGCTCCGTTGTCTGGCACGCTTTTACTGCCTCCACGAGGGCGTCTGTCTCGGCTGTCTGGTTGATCTTCCAGCCATATTTTCCGTATACAACAACATCCCGGCCGGATGTCGTCTTATACTTATGGTTTCCGTAAGTGTCATACTTATCCGCTAAAGACTTCACATATGCTACTGCCTTGTCACGGTCTACCTGGATCTCGGTGCCGTTCGTCCCGGTCACCCATTTTGCCAGTTCCAGACCATCCAGGGTTTCTCTGCTGGATCCAAACACATATGTAATCTGGATATCCTTGTATGCGTTTAATGTTGTGCAGAGCTGTACCAGGTTCGCGTCATCAGATTTTACGGTGATCTTTTTATAGCAATCCTCGTCTGCAAGCCGGATCTGTTTTTTCTGGCTTAAAAGTGCTGATTTAACGGCAGCCTTCATTTTATCCATATCCAGCTCATTTCCCTGCACCTCCGGGATGATCGTAAAAGGCTTTCCCTCTTCGAAAGCAGAGATACAGGCATCGGAGGTCGGTGTGGCCGCCGTCACACAGTGCAGGTTCGCAAGCGCCGCGGCAAGCTTCTCATCATCGAGCGTTGCCGCCACTGTCACAGTATAGGACTGGTCAGAGCCGGGCCCCGTCTTTCTTCCTGTGTCATTCTGCTCCTTTAAAATATCATCGACACTGCCGGTAACGTTTAAGTGGTAACCGACATCGGTTCCCTTTAAGACTTCCAGGTTGCCGTCCGCGTCCTGTATTTTAATCTCGTAGTGTTCGTTGAAATAACCTTCCAGATATCCTTTCGCCTGCTGTGCCGTCTGCTTGGAGACATCCACCGCATTGATCGTAGTGCCGCGTACAAATTTTGCCGTATCGCTATCTGCCGCTGCCATCGCAGGAAACGCTGTTCCCACCACCAGCATGCCGATCACAGCGCCTGTCGGAAGAAGCATTCTTAATTTTTTCATGATTCCATCCTGCCTTTTTTATTTTCAGTTACCGGATTGCTCTCTTCTTGTTCGCCTCCGGCGCCCAAGAAGCTCCGGGCGTTGCCCTTATACCGCTTTTCATTCAAAAGCGTTTATGCAGGCAAGCTTGCAGCACGCTTTCGACTGCAGATCGGAACAATCCAACTGTCATTCTCTATTTTATCCAACGCACTACATAGTGTCAAGGTGATTATTTCTTGCTTTTTCCTTGATTTTCTGCGGCAAATGTGCGGCTTTTCATAAAAAGTGTCACCATGCAGATCGGTCGATCAAAAACGGCAGAACCTGCCGCCAGCTGCTGCATTCGGACACATGACAAGCAAAAAACGACACACACCCGCCATTTACCTGACAGGCCTGTGCCGTTTTCATGCTAAGCTTTCATTTTTATCCTGCTATTTCTCGATAATGCTCTCTACATCATCCATGCCCGCGCAGAGCAGCGCAAGCAGCAATGTCTGCTGGCAGCCCTTATATGCGCCCTCGACCTTAAACTGCTCGGAAAGCATATGCGCGTGGATATCATAATCCGCGCCCATGCCGAGGCACACTGCCGGGAGTCCTGCTTCGAGAGCACGGTTGCAGTTTGTGGAACCACCATTTCCAAGCTTCGGCTCCTCGCATCCAAGATACTCTGCCGCCGCCATGGCGCCCTCTACGATCGGCGCATGGGCATCCTGATGGCCGGCATTGACATCACAGATATGTTTTACATCGTATGTGATCGTATCCATGCCCCAGCGCTCTGTCTCCTCCCTGCATGCCTCATCGATGGCATCGAAGATCTTCTTACGGAGCTTCTCAAGCTCTTCCTGAGAGTTCGAACGGAAGTTGAAGCGGATCTGTGCCACCGGAACGATCGCATGGACAGCCTCGAAGCTTCCCGCCTGCATGGTGGTCACCGCAAATGTAGTCATCGGCTCCTTCGGAACCTGGATCTCGGAGATCTTCGCGATTGCACGTCCTGCCGCATGGATCGGGTTTGCTACCTTCGCGAAAGCTCCGCAGGCATGTCCGCCGATGCCGTGGAAGTTGATCTCGTATGTCTGGATTCCGGTCGCCTCATAGGTGATCTCCTGAAATCCCGGGCCGTCAACGGAAATGCTGGCATCCAGCTCCGGATGGTGGTTTACATAATACTGCATTCCTTTTAACGCACCGGTTCCTTCCTCCTGAACCGTTCCGACAAACTGAATATCGCCCTTTGTCTCAATTCCTGCCGCATTTAAAGCGCGGATCGTAGACAGGACGGTCGCACATCCTCTCGTATCGTCCACGATTCCCGGGCATTTGATAAAGCCGTCCTCACGGACGATCTCAAGCTTTGTATCAAGCGGAAATACTGTGTCCATATGACCCTCTACAAGAACCGTCTTTCCGCCGCCGGTACCTTTTCGGATGCCGACGCAGTTGCCGTACTCGTCGATATGGCAGTCTGTAAGTCCCTCCTCCTTAAACATCTCAAGAAGTCTCGCTGCTTTTTTCTGCTCATGGTTCGTCGGTGCCGGGATCAGGGTAAGCTCGATCTGTCTGTCGATGATCTCGTTCTGGTCATCTTCCATAAACTGAAGAGCTTTCTGAACCTTTGCATCCTTTGTCAGTGTGTCGAATTTCTTCTGAATCTTCTCGGAAACCTTATATTCCATCTGTCATTCCTCCGTTTTTCAATACTGAGTAACAGAAGCGGTCATCTCAGGCTGCCTCCTGTCCGATATTTTACCACAAAAAAGTTTTTTTGTGTATTTTTTATACGAACAAAAGTTTTTATGTCGCGAACACTCTCAAAAAAGAAGAGACCTGCCCGTGGCTTTCTTCCACTTTGGCAGGTCTGAATCTATGTATATGCTTTTACAGACGGATCACCATCTCATCTAACGGCATTCTGTCGGTGTGAAGTCTTGACGGATGCGCCGTCTCTGCCGGATATCCGAGCGGAAGCATCGCAGTCGCAACAAGTCCCTTCATCTCCGGGAACAGCTCATGAAGCTTCTCCTGGCTGAACATGCCGACATAGCAGGTTCCGAGACCGAGATCTGCCGCCTGAAGCATCATCTGTATCGCCGCGATCGTCGCATCGATCTCCCCGTGGTTCTTCATATCTCCCTCGCGGTTCCAGGCCTTCGCCGGATCATACGCGACAACAAGGATCACCGGTGCATGGAACTTGCATGCGGTGCACTCCTCTGCTTTCTCCAATGCCTCTCTGCTCTGCATCACAAGAATGCGCTGCGGCTGGAGATTGTGAGCCGTCGGTGCATTGTGACCTGCCTCCAGCACCTTTTCCAGCTTTTCTGCCTCCACCGGGCGATCTGCATATTTTCTAAGAGAATATCTTTCTGCGCATAATTTTTCGAAATCCATAATTGCCTCCTGTTTTGCGGTATTTCAATAAAATAATAATAAGAGCCATCTGCCGGAGTTCCGATGAGATCGACAGGATCTTGTCATCCAGAAGACCTAAAACATGCGGTCCCAGAATAATTCCCGTGAACAGCATACCAATAATACGCGGCAGCCGCAGCCTCCCGCAGATTGCTGCGGCGGAAAGTCCCACTAAAAATATTAACCCAAGAGAGGTCAACATAATTACAGGATCTCCCCATATCGTCCCAGAAAGCTCTTCATTCTCTCATTATCGGATGCGAACACCTTCTCCGGCGTTCCCTCCTCGACGATCACGCCGCCCTCCATGAAGATCACGCGGTGGGAAATATCCCTTGCAAACGCCATCTCATGGGTAACGATCACCATGGCGATATTCAGATCTGCCAGAGAACGGATCACCTTTAACACCTCGGCTGTCAGCTCTGGGTCCAGAGCTGATGTGGGTTCATCGAAGAACAGGATCTTCGGGTTCAGCGCCAGAGCTCTCGCGATCGCCACACGCTGGCACTGTCCTCCGGATAACTGGCAGGGATAATAATCTTCCTTGTCCGCCAGTCCCATCTTCTTTAACAGCTCTCTCGCTTCCTGATATACCGTCTCCTTGTCTCGCTTCTGCACATGGATCGGCGCGTCAACGATATTCTTCAGCACAGAATAATGCGGAAAAAGATTGAAATTCTGGAACACGAGGCCGTACTGGCTCTGGATCTCCTTCATGTCCTTCTTATCCGCGTAGGCCACATGTCCGTCCTTGTCCGTCCATGCCGCTTTTTTCCCAAGATATACGATCTCGCCGCCATCCATCTTCTCAAGCATTGTCGCGCACCTGAGCAGCGTTGATTTCCCGGATCCGGACGGTCCGATGATGGATACGATTTCGCCCTCGCCGATGCTGATGGAGATATCCTTCAGCACAGACAGGTTCTCAAATGATTTTTCTACATGATTTAACTCTAACAGATTCATGATCCACAGACCTCCAGTCCTACCGGTAATAATCCAGCTTTTTCTCGATCCACTCCATAACGACAGCCACGATGAGGTTGAACACATAGTAGAAAATTCCGGCTGCGACAAACGGGATCATATTTGTCTGGGATGCTGCCAGGGCTTTCGCGATCGTGAACATCTCAGCGACACTCAGGGTGAACGACAGGGACGTATCCTTTACAAGTGTGATCACCTCGTTTGTGATCGACGGCAAAATTCGCTTGATGACCTGAGGCAGAATGATCTTGAAAAAGGTCTGAGCTTTCGTGTAGCCAAGGATCTGTGCCGCCTCATACTGACCGATCGGCATCGACTGAATGCCGCTGCGGTAGATCTCTGCAAAATATGCCGCGTAGTTGATCACAAAGCCGATAAAGGTCGCTGTCAGGCGGTAACCGCTGCCGACTTTAATATGAAACAAATAGTATGGTCCGAAATAAACGACCATCAGTTGCAGCATTAACGGAGTTCCGCGCATGATAGAGATGTAAAATTTTACGATCATGCTGACCACGCGATTTTTCGATAAGCGTCCGAACGCCACAATAAGTCCAAGTGGAAGAGAAAACAGCAGCGTGATCACGAAGATCTGCGTACTGATCAGCATACCACTGGCGAGCTGTGCGACCATCTGCCCGATTGTCATTTTACCCATACGATCTTTACCTGCTTTCCTTCATATTCAAGTCGAACGTCCGTGAGACTTGGCGCGTGATTCTGGTCAGCAAAGCTGACATATTCCATACAGAATCACTGCGCATCCTCGCGGAGCGTTTATCTCAGTCAGAGACCTGACTCCCACTGAGACAAATTTGCTATTATTCACCATCTAAAGAGGTGGGAGTCTTCTCGACTGAGATAAATAACTCAAATTACGGGAACTGTTTTCCGGTTCCCGTAATCAAAATTCTTTTACTATTTTAGCCGATATGGGAATGTCTGTCAAACAGCATTTCCATATCCCGCAAGATTTCTACAACTCCGACACGCGCTTACTTTCCGATCGTCGTAACGTCCTCGCCGAACCATTCATCAGAGATCTTTGCTAATGTGCCGTCGGCAGCCATCTCCTCTAACGCTCCCTGTACTTTATCTCTTAACTCTGTGTTGCCCTTCTTAAATCCAACGCCATATTCTTCCTCGGAGAGGGAATCGTCAAGGATCTTAAAATCTGCATTTCTCTGCTTGATCTGGTAGCCTGCAACAATAACGTCCATTGCGACTGCGTCAACCGCGCCCTGTTCGAGATCCATGAATGCGGTATTATAATCCGGTGTCGTTAAAAGCTGGCCGAATGTATTTGCGAGATCCTGATTCTCCTTTAACGCAGCCTCCGCGGAGGAATCGGCCTGTACTTCTACGACTTTTCCCGCAAGGTCAGCCTGACTCTTGATATCGGAATCGTTCGCTACAACGAATACCTGCTTGTTTGCCATATACGGTGTAGTCCAGGTATAATCATCCTCGCGGCCTGTGATCGTAAATCCGTTCCAGATACAGTCGATGTTGCCGGATTCAAGCTCCATATCCTTGGAGTCCCAGGCGACCGGCTGTGCCTTGTATTCGAGACCGAGACGGCTTGCGACTTCTTTCGCGAGATCAAGGTCAAAGCCTGTGTATTCGCCGTTGTCGCCAACAAATCCCATTGGCGGGAAATCCTGATCGAAGCCGACGATCAGTGTGCCTCCTGCTGCTTCTGCCGTCTCCGCAGCTGTCGTATCTGCTGTTGTTGTCTCCTCTTTTTTCTCGGCAGTTGTCTCTGCTGCTGTTGTCTCTGTCTTTGCTCCGCCGCATGCTGCGAGGGAAAGTACCATTGCGGATGCCATAACTGCGCTTAATAATCTCTTTTTCATCATTATTTCCTCCTCTTATCTGTCCTTGATCCGGCTGCCCGGACCAGCTTTTTGTCATATCCGAAAACCGGCCGCATTTTTCTGTCCGGTTTCACCCCTCTGTTTTCATCGTGTTATCATGTTACCATACTAAAGTGTTTTTGTAAAGCTCTTTTTTAATGAATTTTTCAAAAAAATGCGGTATAATCTTTTTTATGCAGAAGAAACTATATCCGTATTTATCTCAGGCGAAAAGACTCCCGCCTCTTTCAGGTGGTGAGTAACAGCAAATTTGTCTCCGTGGGAGTCAGGTCTCCGAATGAGATAAACGCGCTGCGAATTTACTATTTTTAAGGAGGTTCCTGTCTTATGTGTACAGCAGCAACTTACAAGACAAAGGGCTTTTATTTTGGAAGGACCTTAGACTACGAATTTTCCTACGGAGAGGAGATCACGATCACTCCCCGCAATTACCCGATCCCGTTCCGCCATATGGGTACGCTTACATCCCACTATGCCATCATCGGCATGGCGCACATTGCAGACAATTATCCTCTGTATTATGATGCCATGAACGAAAAGGGACTCGGCATGGCAGGACTCAACTTTGTCGGAAACGCCGCCTATGCAGAGCCGGTGGATGGAATGCAGAATGTTGCCCAGTTTGAATTTATCCCCTGGATCTTAAGCCGGTGCGCAACCATTCCGGAGGTCCGCGAAGCACTTGCCCGTATGAATCTTGTCGGAACACCTTTTAGTCCGCAGATGCCTGCCGCAAGTCTCCACTGGATCATTGCCGATAAAAACGAGGCGATCGTTGTGGAATCCATGGCCGACGGACTCCATGTCCATGATGATCCTGCCGGTGTTCTCACAAACAATCCGCCCTTCGATCTGCAGATGTTCCATTTAAATAACTATCTCGGGCTTTCCCCGCGCCAGCCGGAAAATCATTTTTCTCCGGAGCTTCCGCTTGCCACCTACAGCCGCGGCATGGGCGCTCTCGGTCTTCCGGGGGATCTCTCTTCCCAGTCCCGCTTTGCCCGCGTGGCATTCACCCGCGCGAACTCGATCTCCGGTGACAGCGAAGAAGAAAGCGTCAGCCAGTTCTTCCATATCTTAGGCTCTGTGGACCAGCAGCGCGGCTGCTGTGAGGTTGCAGAAGGAAAATATGAGATCACGATCTACACCTCCTGCTGCAGTGCCGAGACCGGAACCTACTACTATACGACCTACGAAAACCACCAGATCACCGCGGTGGATATGAAAAAAGAGGCGCTTGATTCCGATTCCCTGATCCGCTACCCGATGATCCTAAAAGGCGAGATCCGGAGACAGAATTGACGGAAACGTCTGAACGGTTCCATTACAATAAATTCAAAATATATTTTCAGGAGGAATTTCCCATGAATCCCTATGCTTTGATCGATCTGCACTGCGACACGCTCACAGACTGTACCCATAAGGGGCTGACCCCGGACACGCTTGATGATCCGGACCGTGTGCTCTCCCTGAACGCGATCCCGTCTGACGTTCACTGGGCACAGTTTTATGCCATCTTCATCCCGGATCAGTACCGCGGGCAGGCTGCCATCGATTACTACGAAACAAACCGTGACAATTTTAACCGCCAGATGGAAAAATTTCATGACCGCATCTCCCCCTGCCGCTCCGCTTCCGATATGCAAGCTGCATGGGATGCAGGAAAGACGGCTGCTTTTCTGACCATCGAGGGCGGAGCCGCTCTCGCCGGTGATATCACCCGCGTAAAAAAGCTGGCAGATGACGGAGTCCGCTGCATGACGCTCACCTGGAACGGTGAAAATGAGCTCGGTTCCGGCCACACCACCACTCACGGAATGACAGACTTCGGACGGCAGGCAGTCCGTGAAATGGAAGACCGCGGGATCCTCGTTGATGTCTCCCATTTAAACGACACCGGCTACGCCGACCTCTTTGAGACCGCCCGCCGCCCGTTCGTTGCGACCCACTCCAACGCACGCTCCATCTGTTCCCACAAGCGGAACCTGACGGATGACATGATCCGCGAGATGGTCCGCCGGAACTGCCTCATTGGCCTCAACTACTGTAAGAGTTTCATTACCGACGGAGGCATCGGCGATTCTCCCGACGACCTCTACCGCCACATCGAGCACTTTTTCAGCCTCGGTGCCTATGAAAACATCGCTCTCGGCTCTGACTTTGACGGTACGACACTTCCTACATACCTGAACACTCCGGCAAAGGCTGCTGATCTCTACGAATATTTCCTGGAAAAGGGAATGTCAAAGGAGCTGGCAAAGGGCATCATGTTCCGGAACGCAGAAGAATTTTTCAGAAAAAATCTGTAATTTGCATCCGTCTGCCCGCAAATGCGCATCATCGGCACGTTAATGCCTTTTGTGTAGCAGGGAATTCCTCGAAACTTTCTGTTACACAAAAAGGGCGTGTGAAAAATGAAGCTTTATTCTTCACACGCCCTTCGCGTCCGATCCGGTTTTGTTTCAGGATCATTTTTTTAATTTTTTCAAGGCTCCCTCAATTCCGCCTTCTACCAGAATGCAGGCATCCGAAAATATCTGCGACGACCGGACAGGACTGTCTTTCTGGCACTCAATTGACAACTTGGGGGATTTGTCAAAAAATCAACCTCAGACGATCTTCATCTCTTTCAGGCTTCGCACCCCGATTCCGGCTTCATCTCCAACCGTCAAATAGCCATCCTTCAGCACATGACATGTATCTGCCATATCCGGCTGGGTCGCATAGCAGGTGATATCATTGGACATCGTAGATACCGGAAGGGACGATGCAAGATGAAGGCAGACAGCTCCATTGATCTGTGTATCGTATGTACTGGTCACTACACAGCGAATTCCTGCGGATGCCGCAATTTCTGAAATCGTAACAGCATTTTGGATTCCTCCGGTTTTGACAAGCTTCAGAACAAACACATCAGCCGCCCGCTCATATGCATACCGGACTGCCTCCTGGACCGTATTGATCGCTTCGTCGACTCCGATCACAACACCGGTATCCCGTTTCAGCTGCTTTATCCCATTAAAATCATGTTTATCAAGCAACTGTTCATACATTTCCAAATCCAGATCACAGGTCTTTCGAATAAACTTATATGCATCCGAATAGCTATATCCCGCATTGGCATCCACGCGAAGTTTCATTTCATATCCAACAGCATCCCTGACTGCGCAGACCCGGCGGATATCTTCTTCAACATCCGTACCAATCTTCATTTTTATGCTATGGTACCCTTGTTCCCGATACTGGACCGCCTTTTCCACCGCCTCATCAATTCCCATGATTCCAAGATGGCGGTTGATCATAACCTTCTCCCGCAGCTTCCCACCGAACATCTGGTAAAGAGGAATCTTCCGCTCTTTCGCTGCAAGATCATAAAAAGCAGCCTCCAACGCCATCTTGGCCGCTGCATGCTCCGGGAGCTTATGATTCCATCGATTTCTGGCTTCCCACAGATCTGCCGCATCTACTCCTATGATTTCCGATATAAGTTCCTTCTCAAGTACATACTGTACAAATTCCGGCGTTTCGCCGGTAAATTTCGGGAGTGGAGTCGCCTCGCCCCAGCCACAGAGCCCATTCTCGTCTGTAAGCTTTACGATCACGTGACCTCTTATCTGTGCCGGACGTCCATAAGCCGTTGCCAATACGATTGTTTTTCTGTGCAGCAAAAACACCTCTGCTGATACAACTTTTCCCATAGGTCAAATCTCCTTCCTCTAATTCTGTCTCCTTATACGGGAAAAAGCAGGTTTCCCTGCTATTTCCGTTGTTATTCCGTGTCTTTTTATCATACCTGCTGTCAGATCCGCTCTGCCTGTTCCTGAATCTCCCTAAGTCCCATGCAAAGCCGGTTCTTCATTCGCAGATACTCGCTTCCCGCCATTACATAAACATCTAACGGCGTATTATCCTTTGTGATTCCCTTGCAGCGTCCAATCGCTCCAAAGATCCCAAATCCATCACCATAATCATGCAGATACGGTGCTTTTCTGCAGTAAACGATATGGAGCAGCTTTCCCACTGTCTCCTTCAGAAAGAGATCACTGTCCTCCATACTTTCCGCGCGCTCGGCCGCCTTTTCCAACGCCTCTTTCGTTCTGTTCCATTCAGCGCAGATCTCCGTCGTGTCAAACTCCGGTGCCAATCCGGACAATGTCTTCTTTAATCTGCCATCCAAATCTTCTAAAAAGACTGGAATATTTACAGGAATCATCTTTGCGCTCTGAATATCATCCAGCATTTCCATGTTGATCTTCGCATCACGCATCATGATCTTCTCGTCGAGTTTATCGATCGTATCTTTCGGGGTATGCCACCATGGTCCGCCGCTTGGGCAGTCTGACAGGCGTTTTTCCGGAAGCGGTTCATATTTTAACATGATCGTGATCGGCACATAGGCCCCCCAGAAAGACTGATCTGCTCCACGGATCATCGGAATATACACATCGGGTCTCTTTCCCGTGTACTTTTCGATTAGGTCTGCTGTATAGGAAATGCCCTCAGAACCTGCTGTCCGTGCTACGATCTGCTCTGAGTTTTTGCACCCGGTCAGATCCAGATTCACATGCGCCACACAGTTCTTTCTGAGATCTGCGTAATGGCTGTCACAATACCATGTGGATCCGGAGAATCTTCCATCTGAATGACCGGACCACCATGCGATCCGTACTCCACGCTTTAATTCCGACCGATGTGCATAAAGCACTCTCGCATACTCTAAAAGGATCGCATCGCTGACCGCGTTATCTGTAATTCCCTCGTACCAGGAGTCGTAGTGACCGGAAACAAGCACAAAACTGTCACTCTTTCCCTTGATATCAACAGCCACCATGGAACTTCTGCGGATCTTTGTCTCCATTTCAATCGTGACTTCAGCATCCATTTCTCCTGCTGCCATCTTTTCGATCAGCGCTTCTCCGTCCGCACGTCTGATTCCCGCTGACGGAAGGAATTTCATATACGCAGCCTCATCAAAATCCGGTGTTCCCCATATCATCCCAATATTGCTGTGATGAATATAGTCACCTTTTGTTGCACAGATATGCAGTACTGCTTTGGCTCCTGCCTCCATTGCCCTTCTCACAAAAACGCCCTTGGATTCCCACGTCAGAACGATTTTGTCGCGAAATGACTCAAAACGATCTTTTTCCTGATTCTTTGTGAGTCCTTTTTCCTCGCTGAGAGAGTCATAATACAACGTTCCCTGAAGGCTGTCTGCTTCTGCACTGTAAACATCTCCGACTAACGGATATTCCACTCCGTCAACTTTCGCGAATGCCCGCACTGGGAGGCTGAAAAAGCCATCATACTCACAATGCTCAAACGGAATTCCATACTCCGAAAGCTTTTCTTCCAGATAAGAAACCGCTGCCTCTCCCTCTGCTGTTCCGCTATAACGGAATAGATGATTGAATGTTCCAATCGTCTCCAGCATATTTTTACTGTTTAATTCTTCAAGAAGACTTTCCCTTAATTGTCTCATCTTAACCTCCGATGCCTATTAGAACGGTCCATAATGGATCATCTGTGCTACGATCATTGCAATGCATGCAAGAACGACCCAGCTTGCAAATACTTTCTTCATGAATTTCATCCATGTGCCATAGGATACACCTGCTGCCATAAGGTTTGCCATCAGCGCTGAGGACATTGGAATGATATAGTTTCCAAGTCCGTCACCAAAGTTGAACGCAAGAACAACGGTCTGTCTTGTCATTCCGATCAGGTCTGCAACCGGAACCATAAGCGGCATAACGGCAGCAGCCTGTCCGGAACCGGACGGAATAAATACGTTGATCAGAACATTCGCGATAAACATCATCGGTCCCTGGATAAATGCCGGGCATGCCATCAGAACATTTGCGATCGCGCGTACAATTGTATCGATGATCTTTCCATCAGAAAGTACTTTGGAAATCGCTGTCGCAATACCAATCATGATGGCTGCTGTCATCATCTTTGCTGCGCCCTTGCTAAAGTGTCTTGCAATCTCACTTGGCATCATACCGCCGACAATTCCACCGGCAACTGCAAGCCATACAAACGCAACTGCTGTCTCCGTATTGCCCCAGCCAAGTTTGATGCCGCCGTAGACCTGAACAAGGACACTTGCAAAAAATACGATCAGTACAAGGATCTGACGTACTGTGATCGTTGCTTTTTTATCTACGCTTGTATCCAGTCCTTGTTTTCTTGCATTTTCTTCTAAGTCATATACAAGACTGTTTTTCGGATCTTTCTTTACCTTCATCGCATACGTAACGATAAAGTATGCATTCAGCGCAAGGAACACTGCGCAGAGCACTAAACGATAGCCGATTCCGGAGAAAATCGGGAGATCTGCGAATCCCTGCGCGATCGCTGTTGTTGCCGGAGCTACCGGTCCAATACTCTGGCTGCCACCTGCCGCAAGAACAACAATAGCCACCGCAACCAGCGCATCATATCCACACATACGACAGAACAGGACAAGTACCGGAATAAATCCAATCATACTGACCGGGTTTTGGCGCATACCGTAAATACCAAATACGATGATTGTTCCGATCAGCAGCAGCTTCTCACTGCTTTTATACTTGTGGATCATAATATTGATTGCTGCGTCGAACGCGCCTGTCGCAAGAATTACTTCGATGGAAGCCGCGCTGAAGATCGTCATCCAGATCAGACTTGAGCCCGCCAATGCTTTCACTATGTAGTTCGGAATTTTAAAGAAACTTACCGGACATTGTTCAACCCATGTGAAAGAGGTCGCGTCAACGATCATTTTTCCTGTTGCCTCATTCTTCACTCTGGCAAATTCTCCTGCCGGGATGATATATGTCATAGCTGTTGCAAAAATGACAATCATTACCAGAATAACAAATACGTGAGGAATTTGAAATTTTTTCTTCTGACTCATACATACAACTCCTTTTCTTCTTGACTTCTCGAGGGGCCTGATCAGGTTTTCTTTTGTGGCTTAACTATAGCAAAATTTCTTACTATTTCGCTATAAACAATGTCACATTGTAATAAATGTTACATTTTTTCTTGTTTTACTCTATAAAGCTATACTTCTTGACAATTTTTAGGCATAATGATAAACTTTTTCATAACTGTATGATGTATTTCACTTTCATATTTTTAAGCTGGAGTCCCGGCATTCCCCGCATTTTAAGGAGGTGTTTGGCTTTGGAACGAGAATACTGCGTAAATTTCGAACCATATATCAACGACGAGCTTTCCGAGCTCGTAAAAACATATGGGTACCGCATTGAGGTGCCTGCTAATACCTACTATATTAAACCCGGTCAAAAGCTTACAGAAATCACTTATATTGCAAGTGGCTCAACCTCCCACTCCATGTTTGGGCTGACCGGGCAGGAAAAGATTTCCTACATTCTCAGTGCCGGATGGTTTCTTACGGAAAGTCTGTTTGCAAATAAAAAAATGTTTTCGATCGCAGAGCGTTATACCTCTGCGCTGACTGATCTTGTTTTATATAAAATTGATGCCAATGCATATGATATTCTGATTGAAAAAAAGGTGTTTCGCGATGCCATCATCCGCAGTCTGAGCAATAAGCGGGCATTCTTACAGCGGGAACTTGAAAGTGTAACTCTCGAATGCGTGAAAGAACGTTTGAAAAATTTCTTTGTTCTCCTGTCCGATCCGGCATCCAGCAAAGACCGCACCTGGTATCCGTTGAGCCATTATTACACACATCAGGAGATTGCCTCTATTATAGGAACAAACCGTGTGACGGTGAGCCGCCTGATCAGTGAACTGGCCCGCGAAGACTTTCTCCGTGTCATTAATAAACGGGTGGAACTCAACAGCATCCATATTACGGATTGATCGTGATCTCACCTTTGATATCTAAAGTAAAACAGATCTGGTATTATGTGTAAATACCAGATCTGTTCTTTTATTTCTTATTCTCTATCTTGTTTCTCCATCTCGTACATCAGCGCGATCATATGTTTTATGGATGCCTTGTAGTCATCCAGCTTCATATTTTCATTCGGTGCATGATGGTTTGCATTTGTATTTCCTGGTCCTACGCCAACGATCGGCATATCCGGCCATGCACGGTGGAAATAGATTGCCGGGCCACTGCCAAGCGCTGTCGGCTCGATCACCATCGGTTTGTCATAAACTTCCGCCGCGGAATGTTCCAGCCATTTCTTTAACGGAATATCCACGCTGGTACGGACCGGAGTATTTCCACCTCTGCGTACGACTTTTACATCTCCAAAACCATGCTTTTTCAGGTGTTCCCTCAGCTGTTCTTCCACCTTATCCGGAGACTGGTTCGCAACCAGATAAAATCCGATCCGCGCGTATGCTTTGTGCGGCACGATTCCTCTGGCTCCATTGTAAAGCTCACCGGCTTCCAGACCGCAGACTGACATGGATGGCTCCATATAGATCTGCTTTTTCAGTTCCAGCCCACTGCTTCCCCGCAGGAATGAGGTCAGTCCCAGTTTTTCCAACTGGATCTTTTCATTATATGGGAATGCATTTAAGATCTCTTCGTCCTTTTTCGTCACCGGAAGGACATCATCATAGAACCCCTCGATCGTGATTCTCTCATCCGCACTTTTCAGACTTGCAAGCGCCCATACAAGCCGCCAGGATGCACTTGGAACATATGTCCCCATTCTGGCATGAACATCTTTTTTCGCAGTTTCTACCGACAGTTCAAAGCTCACACTTCCCCTGACGCCGAATCTCGCCCATGGTCTTCCTTCTTCATCGCGGCGCCCATTTTCCCACAGGCAGACGTCTGCTTTCGATAATTCTTTAAACTTTTCTGATTGTTCTCTGGAAAACTTTGATAAAGACGGGCTGCTCGTCTCCTCATCGCCCTCAAACAGGAATTTTACATTGATCGGCAGCTTACCCTCCACTGCAAGAATCGCTTCCACCGCCTGAATTCTTGAGAGAAGAGGGCCTTTATTATCCGACACACCTCTCCCATAAAGGACACCGTCACGGATCACCGGTCCAAACGGCTCGTTGGACCACAGCTCATGTTTCCCCTCTTCCACGACATCGTAGTGATTATAGAATAACAGAGACGGATGTTTATCTCCATCCTCCCCGGAAACAGAAGCTGAAATTAAGGCATTTCCATTCTCCACTTTCTGAAATTCGTGCGGAATTCCCACTGCACTTAACTTCTTGTCGATCCAGTTTCTTGTCTCTTCCAATCCAGTCTTGTCCCCTGCTACACTGCGGTGGGAACAAAATTCCTTCATTTCCTCCATCATGCGATCAAAATTCTGATCGACATAATCAAAAATTTTCTTCATGATCATTCCTCCCGGTCTCTTTCTTTTCCTTCATGATATCGGAATCCAGTTTAATTTTCTATATGAATTGCTACAGTGTAGCATGGGTTACATTTCCACTTATCATCTGAGCATCTCGCCGGCATTTTCTTTCTGACATGAGCAAAAGAGACAGTACGGATCTCTCCACACTGTCTCTTTCCTTCTTCTATCTTATTTCACATAATGGATCCTGCTCTGATCGAACCGATCCTGCTGGGTCCGCTCCTCATCCGGATAGCCAAGAGCAAAGATGCCGAAGGCACGCTGTCCCGCCGGGATTCCGACGATCTTCTCTACATCCTTCATCCGTTCCTCTCTCGGAGCTACGCCGAGCCATACGCCGCCAAGTCCGATCTCATCCGCTGCAAGCCACAGGTTTTCCATCATGATGCTCATATCGATCTGTGCAAATTCCGGTAGATCGCACTCCTCACGGTATGCGGTCACGATCGCTACCGGTGCTTTTCCTGCCGGCGCGGAGAACGGGCTGGACTCTCCGAGCTGTTTTAAAACTTCACGGTTTTCTACTACATAAAACTCCCACGGCTGCTGATTCTTCGCGGACGGTGCTGCCATCGCTGCCTCCAGAATATAGCCGATATCTTCATTTGATACAGCCTCATCTTTAAATTTACGAATACTTACACGGTGAAATAAATCTGCCATTTTTAAACCCCATTTTCTTTCTTGATATATTATAATTCTCAAAAACTTTGCTATTCCCGGACAGCTAAACTGAAGACCGTTATAGCCAGCTATTTTCCGGGAAAAATTCCCATATTTATATTTTTTACTGCAATTTCTTGATCTCCAGCGGGAAACTTACATCCTCGGAATCCATATATACAACGCCAATCTTCGCTCCGCTGTCTCCGCCCAGAGCATCCTCATCCATCGGACAGCCATCCTTCATGAACCCCATCTCAGTTCCATCTGCTGTCACCATCATAAACGTGCTCATCGCATTGGCCGTCGTCGTTCCCTCTGCGTATGCGATCGTCCAGTCATCATCTCCCGGTGCCGCGATCACCATATTGACTTTCTCCAGATCCATATTGTCATGGATCTCGACACCGATATATCCGATCACAACAAGACTGTCATCCGCGATCTCAGTCTCCACGTCACCGATATTTCCGGTCGTGATCACATATTCTCCACCATCATCTGCTTTGAGCGTAAACGTTCCTTTTTCGTCATTCGTCCCCGTCACGATTCCCTGAAGCAGGTGATAATCCGCAAGCCTCTCATCGTCCTGCGCCGCTGTTCCACTGGTTTCAGAAGACTCACTCTCCGCCATCCCTGTTCCGGTTGACTCAGCCACTGTCTCTGCTGCCGCAGTTGTCTCCGCCGGTTCTGCCTTCTGGCATCCGGCCGCCAAAGCTGCGCTCATTGCTACTGCTGTCATGTACAAATACGTCTTTCTCATAGCTGTCTCCTCTCTGTAAGCCGCATTTCATTATAGCATATTTCTTATATCTTATCAATCAGACTGCTGACACACACATGGACCACGCACATCAGCTTTTCTGTGCCAATATCATACCACATCCGGACAGCGGAAAATCCTAAATTTCTATTAAAAAAATGGCTCTTTCCTCAAAAACACAGCCACATAATTCTTAGATAGAATACTGTGGCTGTGCCGTTTCTTATAAAATATAGATTTTTCTTCGTTCTTTAAATGCATTCATCAATAACGAACAGTCAAAACCGACAATAAAAAGATTTACTCCCATATTATGCAGTTCCTCAATTCGTTCCTTTGATTCTACATATAGTGTTGGAGCTTTTCCATAGCTAATTGCTGTTCGGACAATATATTCCTCCGCTTCTTTTACCCGCGGATTCTTTGTGTCTCCCGGAATTCCCAATGCCTGAGAGAGATCTGCTTTTCCAGAAGAAACCATATCCACTCCAGGAATCTCCAGAATCCTTTCAAGGTTGTCAAGTCCTTGTCGACTCTCGATCTGGACGATCGTATGCATCCAGTTATTAGCGTTTGCAATATAGTTTTCTCTGGAATAACCGTCAAAACGTATTCCATCTGTAAATGCATACATTCCACGGCTTCCCACCGGATAAAACTTTGTCTGCTCTACGATTCTTTCCGCATCACTTTTTGTCTGTACATCTGGAAACATAACTGCCGACGGTTCCAACGCCAGAATCGGATCAATATTTTCTCTCGATCCCACACGGATCTGAAGCGGAAAATCCAGAAGTCTTGCCATACGAAACATTTCCGCCAACGTCTGAGGCGAAAAGTTCACATGCTCCGCGTCAAGTCTGCCAAAGTCATATCCTGCACATTTCGCCATCTCTATGAGCTGTGGGTCCTGCATTGTAATATAAATACCATAACTCGGAATATTTTTTTTACTGAGTTCTAAAAGATTTTTCATAGTCCTTCCTTTTTATAAAGTCTTCAAATATTCTTCCAATGCAATACATGCCTCTCGATATGCTGGAACTCCGCCAAGACTCATTGCCGTTGCAAGTACCATAAATATCTCCTCTTTTGTGGCACCATACTTTTCTACTGCCGTCTGCGCGTGAGTTTTCACTGCCGGTGCCGAGCGGAGTACACATGCCATTCCAAGAACCATTAATTCCCGGTATTTTTTCGGAATGATTTCCCCCTCATTTGCCATAGATGTAAATTTTAAGTATGCACTCCGCATTTCTGGACTCATTTCATCCATTAATTCCCAATGATATGCCAACATATATAATTCCTCCCTGTTAATTTTTCTGCTTTTTAGCAGTCATCCGGCCAATTACCATCACTCCAACCAGACCAGCAATACCGATTACATCTGTAATCGTCTCCGGAATCAACATTGCTACTGCACAAACAATTGCTATAATTCTTACCGGCATTTTTAATGGTGCAAAAATATATCCCTGTGTTCCGATCGCACAAAGGAATGTTCCTAATAATGTCGTTGCGCATACCTGAAGGATCTGTCCCATATTTCCAACCATTAGCAGCGCTGGATTATACACAAATACAAACGGGATAAAGAATACCGGAAGTGCAAGAATACATGATGTAATTCCAACCTTCATTGGGCTGCACTTTGCAATTCCTGCCCCTACGAATGCCGCGATTGCAACCGGCGGCGTAATTGCTGAAATAATACCAAAATAAAATACAAACATATGTGCTGCAATCGGAAGTACTCCGAATTCGATCATCGCCGGTGCAACTAATGCAGCGAGAAGAAGATAACATGCAACCGTCGGCATTCCCATTCCAAGAATCAAGGATGCAACAGCCGCCAGAACACATAGCAGCATCAGACTGTTTCCTGCCATATTCACAATATAAGAAGAAAGAGTAATTCCCAAACCTGTTGCATTGAAAATTCCTACGATCAGTCCCGCAGATGCACATACAACTGAGATCGGAACAATTGCTTTTCCACTGAATACAAGAGCCTCCCACATTTTTTTTGGAGTGATTCTTGTATCCTTGTTCAGCCAGGAAAGAACAATGATCGCAAATGTGCTGACTAAAGCTGACCACTGGGCAGACTTATTGAATACAGCTACTAAAACAAATAAAAGTACGATAGGAAACAGCAGATAGCCACTCTTAAACAGAAGATCCCTTAACGGAGGCAGATTCGGGTCCTTATCTACACCTTTAATTCCTTTTCTCCGGCTATATAAATCTACCGAAATAAATATGGATAGATAAAATACTGCTGCAGGAATGATCGCTGCTTTCATGATCTCTACATACGGCTTGCTCAGCATCTCCGCAATAATAAACGCTGCAGCACCCATGATCGGCGGCATGATCTGTCCCCCTGATGACGCAGTTGCCTCCACTGCCCCAGCGTAATGCGGCTCAAATCCTGTCTTTCTCATCAGTGGGATCGTTATAATTCCCGTTCCTGCCACGTTCGCAGCCGCACTTCCGGAAATCGTACCAAAAAGCGAACTCGAGACTACCGCAATTTTTGCAGCTCCACCAGTAAATCGACCGAATAATAAAATTGTCAGATTCATAAACACTTTTGAAGCACCAGAAATCTCCAAAAAGCCAGCAAACACAAGTACCGCTCCTACCGTCGATACAATTGCTCCAAGCGCAGTTCCCATGATTCCTTCGGTATACAAACTCAACGTACCAATCATTCTCTTATAAGACAATACTGGATGAGAAATTCCCGATGGCAGATATTGCCCCAAAAGCATATAAAGGATAAACACGCCAACAACACATGTAAGTGAAAGTCCATACTCTAACCAGGTTGCCACCAAAGTCGCCACAATCAGGATAAATCCCGCTATGTAATCGGAGGTGATGTACATGCCTAATCGTGTTCTGGATAGCGGCGTAGAGTTCATATCAATATAGATCATTGCATACGCAGTGATCAGGCTTAAAATTACATACAATATTGTTCTAAATTTCTGTCCTTTTTTCTTTTGGACGATTCCTTTCGACAGAAAACACATCGGCAATGCCATTAAAAGATGTCTGCTGCGTCCTGTCAAAAGATCATATCCCATAAATGCATATGATATCGAATATACTGAAAGCAGTGCGGATAGAACATTTATGATGATTTCTGCCGGATTTTTTTCTTTGCTCTGTTTTTCTCCCATTTTCTCCCTCACTTTCTTTCTAAAAGTGCTGTGATCCTTAGGAAAAAGATTACAGCACTTTTAATTTCCATGTTTACTTGATCATATCATGTTCTTTTAACCAACTCTCAGCACCCGTATGGAACGGAAAAACATCATTGTTTTCATATGCTGCATCGTAGTTATCATTATTGTATCCCCAACTATCACCATAAGAATACAAGGTTGTCAGATCCATTCCGAATACAACATCCAGAAATTCTTTTACATCCTCGTCCGGAATATCTTTTCGGCAGATAATACAGCTATAGTTACCAAAAGAAAGAACATCTTCATCCACACCCTCATATGTTCCTGCCGGAATTGTTGCTCTGATCCATTCCGGATGTGCATCAAGGATCGTCTTTAAGGTTTCTTCGGTCTGTCCCAAAATTCGGATTGGTTTTGCGCTGATCATTTCCATAATGTAAGACGATGGATTCGGTCCATGCGCGTTCACAACATCGATCGTTCCGTCTTTGATTGCTTGAGCCATTTCTCCATATCCCATCGTTGCAACATTTTCCGGAATCTCCACACCCCAAGCCCCATAAGCAGCTGAGTCAAGTGCGTGGGCTGAAGTACCGGAAGCCGTTGCAAGACGTGCACCTTTCAGATCTGCAATCGTCTGATATGGGGAATCTGCCCAAACAACAATTGTCTTTACTCCTGTGTGCCCAAGCATCACAACACGAATATTATCGTATTTTGCTCCACCTTCATATTCACGCTGATTGGTTGCCGCCATATAACCAGTATCATATGTAACAAATCCAAAGTCCGCTTCATTCGTCTGTACCATATTAATGACTTCAGATACTCCGTTAGCAGTTAATGCTGTGATATTGATCTTCTCTGATTTATTGTTGATCTCATTAGCCATGGCAGTTCCAAACGTAAAATACTGCGCTCCAGATGACCCTGTTAGTAATGTATAATTATTCTTTTTTCCTGATGTCTGTTCTATTGTCTGTGATTTTTCGACCTGAGTGTCCGTTCCTGAAGCTGTAGATGTGTTTCCTCCGCATGCTGTAAGCATTGTCACAGTTGCAAGTACTATAGATGCTAATCTTTTTTTCATTTTTCCCTCCTGCATTCCATATTGCATTTGAATTATCTCCAAGTTTCCGTATCCATATTTCGTCATGACGTTATGCATAAATTGCGTTCTTTTTTTGTCTATTTTTTATGCACTTTTTATAATTATATTGTACCGATAACCTGTCCCAAAGTAAAATATTGGAAATGCATGTCGACATAGGTGTTGCCTATAAAATGCCTATAAAAAAAGCGGAAGCTCCATATCGAAAGCCACCGCTCTATTTCATATCTTATTTAACTTTCCTCGCATCAACGATCGACATTCCCTGACGGATCAGTTCTTCCATTTTTGCTTCTCTCGCATTGATTCTTTCTGCTTCTTTAAGCACTTCATCAATCCGATCAACAGGAATTGCTACTGCTCCCGTGCGATCCATAAGGATCAGATCTCCCGGAATGATCTGAACTCCTCCGAGCATAACCGGCACATTTACACCAATCGTTTCGATATCACGCGCGCTTTTTACTGGAAATGTTCCCGCACAATACACCGGAAAACCAAGCTCTGCAATTTCATCAGCATCCCGAAGACAGCCATTGGTCAATTCACCGGAAACGCCGCGCAACTTCGCTCGGAGTGCGAGAAGCGCTCCCCCCGTGCAGACATCCTGAATCCCTGCCATATCAATTATAAGCATATCATACGGATTCGTCTCCGTATCAATGATCCCGCCCTGACGTGCCAGATTTTTCCCATCATACGCCGTGCTGCGACGTGCCTGACGGATCGTAAGCGCAAAACCTGCCGCCTTTTTCTGCTTTGGATCAAGCGCATGAACTCCAGCTATTGCTCCTCTCCTGATCCCAAGATTGTCCATTGCATCCGAAATATTTCCGGTCGGATACTGCAAGACTTCCTCTACAATTTTCTTTTTTTCTTCTATTTCCATAATTTTCCTTCTTTCCTCATATCGTCACAAGTTAAAGTCTTGCCGTCATCTTTCTGATATCACAATTTGTATCTAATTCCATCAGGCTTTCATAGATGGCCACAGCATGTTCCCCACCAATTCTTGGGATCATGATCTCATTAAATTTTCCGGTAACATCCTCAAATACCTCATCAAGATCAATCTCATGACCAAGAAGATATGTAGAATTGGAATAATGGGTTCCATCCTTAAAGTAGATGGTTGCCTTTCCGCCCCGGGACGGAGTAAATTCATCATTTGCAACAAGTTCCATACGTTTTAACAGATACTGTACCTGCGGGTTTTTCACATTTTCATCTGTAAATGTTTCAATCGTTACCTGACCAAACACGATCTGAGCTGCTGCGGTAAAAGAAATGCTGAATTTTCCTTCAAGCCCTGTCTGCGGGTCCATATTTCCCACCAGACGTATCGCCCGCGGATACGGCTCAAACACGATCTTTTCGATCTCTTCAATCGCATGCGGATGTTCTGCCAGAATCTTTTTGCAGTTAATGATACCACTGTGAGTCGGTGCGCCGCATGGGTAACGTTTAAAGCGAAGTTCATGGATGCCATAAGGACCATAAAGCCGCTCTAATAACTTTTCTATGTCTGCTTTGCGCGTACAAATATTATCAAGAAAATCTGTATCGAAAATATCAGCCCTGCCTGTAAATCCTCTGCCTGCAAGAATAGCTGCCATAAGTCCATTCTTTGCCGCCATTCCGGCAGCCATCGGTTTTGCCATCGTTCCAAAATTCAGCTGAATACCGCTGCATAAGCCTGCACACACTCCAAAAGCATTGCACATTTCTTCCGGGGTCAGTCCAAGAATCGCACCTGCTGCTGCTGCCGCTCCAAATACACCAATCGTACCGGTCGCATGCCAACGACCCTGATTATAATGTTCCGGCATGATTGCGGCAGAAATTGCGACCATGATCTGCATGCCCACAATTGCCCCATTGATCAGCGCTTTTCCATCCGCATTGTTATACTCCGCCGCCGCCAGCGCAGC
Organism: Clostridium sp. AM34-11AC; assembly: GCF_003435375.1. Taxonomy (GTDB): domain Bacteria; phylum Bacillota; class Clostridia; order Lachnospirales; family Lachnospiraceae; genus Pilosibacter; species Pilosibacter fragilis. The sequence goes on from NZ_QWGL01000001.1 coordinate 496,343, forward strand.
CGGAAGAACCGGTGAGCAGAGGTGCAGGGAGAGAAAATCATGGATATCATCAAAATCAATTGCGTGAGATTCTATTCCATTGATCAATGCCGCCTGAACTGCGGAGGTCGTCCGTCCCTGACCAATGATCACGCAATCTCCACTGATGTTTTCCTCTTCAGCCATATTCATAAGCAGCTTTGCGCTTTTTTCTGTCACACCGGTCTGCGCCGCTACAAACCAGTCAATGAACGCGATCTTTGCCATTCGAATATCTTTTTCTGTAAAGCTATCCCAATGATTCTGAACGGAATATTCTGCAATCTGCATGGTAACTGTTTTTTCTGCCATGGTAACCTCCTCTAATACAATTCACGATAAATCTTTAAAACACGTTCTGCATCAAGAAATACGAAATTATTCTTCATAAGCCGCTGCTGTCCAGTGATCACTTCCTCTGTCCAGCATTTCAGCATCTCATCGTCTGCCCCATAGGATTTCAGCGATTTTCTCTCCAGAATCTGATCGAGAAGCTTGAACATTTCTGTAAATGCCTGCTCCTTTCCACAGGAGAAAATATCTGCCAGATAGCCTGCCAGTTCGTCAATCGCGCCGTCTTTTTTGATCTCAAGATAATTATCGATCACTCCTTTAAAGATCGCATAGTTCGCTTCGCCATGCGGAACATGGAAGGTTCCTCCAAGCGGATAACTCATTGCATGAACAGCTGCACATCCTGCTGTTCCAAATGCCAGCCCGGCATAATTCGATGCGATCAGGAAATCACTCAGCAACGGAATTCTTGCTTCTTTTCCCTCTTCGGACATTTTCTGATATCCATTTAAGATCATTTCAATAGCCTTATATCCAAACAATTTCGTATATGGCGTTGCTTTCGGTGAGAGACTGGACTCTACTGCGTGCACCAGAGCGTCGAGAGAACTGGTTGCAAAGACAGGATACGGCAGGTTTTCAAGAAATTCCGGAATCAAAACCGCTTTATCTGCATACATCGCATTATCTGCAAGACCAAATTTTGTATTTCTCTTCAGGAATGCAAGGATTGCAATATTTGTCACCTCAGATCCTGTTCCGCATGTTGTCGGAACAAGGATCAGTTCTCTATTTTTTTCAACCGGAAGTTCCCGGTCATATAATTTCTCGATGGGATGAAGATATTTTAATGCAAAAATTTTTGAGATGTCAAGGACTGTTCCACCTCCAATCCCAATGACTCTTTTATGCTCGCCCATTTTCTGCATATCCGCGATCATTGCTTCCACCATCTCGTCATTAGGCTCGCCCTTTCCATACCTTTCCTGATAAAGCACATCACACTTTAAATTCAACGCGCCAAAATATGGCTGATAAATATACTCGTTTGTGATAACGAGATCTCCCTCTCCGATTGAAAATTCGTTTGCAAACTCTTTCACCTTATCGAAATGATATAATTCCGGTCGTACAACAATCTCCAGCATATTTTCTCCTTTCACGCGCCTTGATGCGAACGCTTTTGAACTCTATGTATAAAACTGGCTGCCGGACAGGAATTCCTGATTCCGCCGGCAGCCTACAACAGACCTTTTGTCTTCTCATTCCGTCTCCGCCTGTTTTTCAGAACGAAGTGCCCTGCGGATCTGAGAATATACAAATGATAGGATCTCTATTTCTTATTTAAAAAACTCTGCCCCCTGCGTCTTGATCTTTAAACGATAGATTGTCTCGCACGCAAAATACAGATAATCTCTGTCCGGACCACCGAAGCAGAAGTTACGACACTGTCCCGGCACATTGATCTCTCCAAGTTTTTTTCCGTTTTTATCGAAAATGTAAACATCTCCTGTCGCTGTTGTAAAGATGTTGCCATCCTTATCGATCTTTGTTCCATCCGGGCGTCCGCCGACCTCGCAAATAACCTCGCCACCGCTCAATGTGCAGTCATCCTCTACTTTAAACCGGCGGATTTCCTGTCTCGGAGTATCGTTCACAAGCATAGTCTTCTCACCGATCTCCATACATAAACCGTTCGGCTGCTCAAAATCTTTTCTCGCAAGTACAAGCGTTCCATCCTCTTTGATGCAATATACACCCTGAAATCCCATTTCTCCGTCACGCTTAATGCCCGCAACCGGACTTGTTCTTCCATACATTGGATCAGTAAACCAGATTCTTCCTTGAGAATCAACGATCACATCGTTTGGACTGTTTAACTGCTTTCCATCATAATGAGATGCCAGTGTCTTCATATAACGGCCATCTGGCTCCATTCTTGTAATAGAGCTTGTTGCATGTTCACATGTAACAACTCTGCCTTCCGTATCGATAAAGTTACCATTGGAAATATTACTCGGGAATTTAATAACTGTCGTCTCGAATGTTTCCGGATCCCATTTAAATACTTTTCCGGCTGCCATATCAGAAAAGATCAAGCAGTTATTCTGCGGCCACCAGATGATTCCCTCGGTTACTCTATGACCGACGGAAACCGGCTCAAGAACGGCTTCTGTATCAATTAATTCATGGAATTTTGGATCTGTTTCAACAAATAATGGTTTCATGCTTTTGTCCTCCTCTGATTTAATATGATTTACTTCTGTTCCTCTTCATGGAAAAATTCATCCAAAGTCAGCATTGCCATACGGAATGATGGGAAACCGCCCATCGTAAGGACCTGTTCTACTGTTCCAAGGATCTCGTCCTTTGTTGCGCCATTCTGATATGCAAGCTTCGCATGTGCAAGGATAACCGGCTCCTGCTTTAAAATACATGCCATTGCGACATTGATCAGCTCACGGTATTTTCTCTCCAGCTTTGTATTGTCATTTACCAGCTGAGTTCTCCATGCAGTAATTTTGTCATTTAATTCCGGGTCAAGTTCCCCAAGAATCGTCCAATGATTTCTTGCCATGATTCATTCTCCTTTTCCGTCATTTTGTATTTTTTCTTCGACTGATTTATGTCTTTTTTGTATCTAATGTCATTCTAATGGATTCTTAGATACTTGTAAAATATGGGATATTAATGAAAGCATAGGCAGCTCCTATATCGCAGATAGAAAGGAATGCGTCTGCCACTTTCAGGCGTCTCGCGTAGTCGCTTGCAACAATCTACATCTTCACGCAAATGCGCATCTTGGGTACGTTAATGTTTTTTTATGCAACAGGGAATTCCCCGGAATTTCCTGTTGCATAAAAAAACAGCAGGGCTCATCTGCTCTGCTGAATTTCTTTAATAAATGCATCCACTGCCACATCCGGTTTTCTTTTTCTGTTTGTCAATAATCCAAAACTGATCTCCTCCGCATCTGTGATCTCTAACGGATAGATCGCACCAGATTTTACATAGATATCGTCTTTTAGGGATATATCCGGCCCAAACCCCACTGCCTCTGTCTGCATAACAAAGCGCTTGATTGACTCCGGATTATAGGTTGTTGACATGACATTGGGCTGTCCATATCTGCTGATCTGTTCCAAACAATATCGATGAAGGGAAAACTCATCTCCAAATAAAAAAAGCTGGAACGGAAGAAGCTCCCGGAACGTGATCTTTTTTCGATTTGCCAACGATGACTGTTTTCCAACATATGCCATTAATCTTCCATCCATCAAATGCTGGTAAGTCAGTTCTTCATCGAATGATCGCTTTCCATGTCTGGATACAAGCCCCAGATTTGCATCGCCCGACAGACAATCTTTAATGATGCGTTCCGTTCCCTCTTCACGGATCCGCAGACTGACATTGGGAAATACATCTCTGAAATGTCGAATCACCTTAGGAAGTATCACTGCGCTGAGAGTTGGGATCGCACCGATCGTCACTCTGGAATTTATCTTCGAATAATCACCGACGGACAATTTCTCGATCTCTCCAACACTTTTTATCACCTCTCTGGCATGTGCAATGACTTTCAATCCTAACGGGGTTGGCACTGCGCCGGTCCGGTATCTTGTAAACAGAGTCATATTTAATTCTTTTTCAAGCGCAGTCACCGCCTGACTGACACTGGGCTGGGCAATAAACAGCCGTTCGCTTGCCATTGTAAAAGATCCTGTATCTGCAATTTCTATAATATAACGAAGCTGTTCAAGACGCATTGCTGCTTCCTCCTATTTTATCCAATGTACAACTATGCCACATATTTATGATCGCGTCCTCATATGAAAGTCATACGCAAATCTTTCATTCTTTCGGCTGGAATCTATGTTTAATATACAAAATTTAACTTAAAAATTCAAGGTCTTTATTTACCATTTATGATAGGCATCGCCTATGCTTGTATTCAAAGAATATATTTTACACAAATATCTTTTTGTTTTATACTGTTTTCAGGTAAATTGATACAGATTTTGAAGATCCGGAGCTTCAGACAATTTGCTATCGTGATTTGCATCTTGTAATTTCACCTAAACAAAAGCAGTATTGACTGCACTAAAAATTTAAAAAGGAGAATGTACTATGCCAGTATTAGTTACTGCACCATCCCTTCTGGCACTCATCCCTATGGTTCTCTTTCTCATCCTTACACTGCGCGGAAAAAATTACACCTTAAGTGTTGGTGTTGCCGCGATCCTTGGATGTATTCTCATGGGACAGGGGCCAAAGGAATTTGCTGGAATTCTGGTTGATAACCTTGGGGGAACGCTTGGCCAGGTAGGATTGATCATCATGTTCGGAAGCGGACTTGGCGTCGTTATGGATGCTGCCGGAATCAATCAGGTCATTGTAAATTTTGTTGTGAAAAAAATCGGTGTCGATAGTGAGAAAAAGGGTATTTTTGCATGTTATCTTGTTTCTCTGATTATGGTATGTCTGATTGGAACCTTAAACGGAGGCAATGCAGTTGTTGCTCCGATCATTCTTCCAATTGTTGCTGCTGCCGGACTCACTCCGACAACTGTTTGTTTCTTAATGTTTAATGCCGGCCTTGTCGGTGTTACGATCGGACCCTTCTGTTCCGCAGTTGCTGCTGCGCTCGGTGTCAGTGGATTAAGCTATCAGGATTACATGCTCTACTCTGCTTTACCGTACTCCATTGCATGGACAATCGTTTGTCTGATCCTCTCCTTCTATATTCAGAAGAAGACAAAAGCTGCCGGGGAAAAATACGATGAGATCGAAATCCCAGCTGAATTTCATGCTACAGCGCGTCAGAAGAATGCCTGCATCGCATTCCTCGTAACCTTCATTGGCTGCCTTATTTTTGGGCTTATGACCGGAAGCAACATGAAATATGTAATGTTTGTTATTTTACTTCTCAGTATCGTTGTTGGTCTGTTCATTGACCAGAAGTTTGAGAAAACCATCAAAATGTTTGGTCAGGGCATGGGCAAAATGGGCGGAATGTTCCTTTCCTTCCTGCTCACTGGTGTCATGATCGATACGATTACTCTTGGCGGCGGCTGGGAAGCTCTGTCAGAGCTGATTCTTCATCTTGTTGGCTCCAATGGAAAATACATGTTAATGGTAATTGCATCCTTCGTTGGCGGATTTGGTGTTGAAGGTGCCGTTGTGACACAGATGCAGATCATTCAGAGTGCCTTCTGGGACATCGCATCTTCCATGGGAATTCCGATGACCGCCTGGTCGATCGTACTGATTGCAGCAGTCCGCATCACATCCATCGTTTATCCGTCCGCAAACTATGCAGCACACCTTGGATTTGCACGCTCCAATAACATGAAGACCCTCTTAATTGCAGGCTGGATCACCTCCGTTATCATGATGATCTTTGTGCCGGTATGGGGCTTCGTTATCATGAATGTTTTTGCTTAAATTTATCTTACCTCCTGACATACGCCACCTGATAAGCGGCAAGTCATAAGAAACCCTCCGGTCACCGCATTTTGCGATTCCCGGAGGGTTCCTCATTCTCAATTTGGCAGGGTTTTCTCTATTTTCTCATAAACTCCCCATGTGCCCTCTTCTCGAGAAACGCCGTCGTCGCTTCCAGATGATCCTGCGTTCCAAAGCAGGAAGCGAAGATATCTGTCTCTGTTCCAAGGCTTTCCTCCAGTCCGGCGCTCATAGCGGTGTTGATGGACTTTTTCATATTTTCCACTGCAAGCGGTGCCATATCCGCGATCGTATCCGCTAATTCAAAGGCTCTCTTTAACAGTTCATCCGGCTCAACGACATCCTCCACAACACCAAGCTTCAGCGCTTCCTCCGCAGAGAGGCTGCGCCCCGTATATAAAAGCTCCTTGGCTCTGGAAGCGCCAACCGTTCTCGGAAGAAGGACTGTACTGCCCCATCCCGGAATCCCACCGAGCTTGATCGTCGGGATTCCGATCTTCGCGTCCGTGGCTGCCACAGTGATATCTGCCGCCAGGATCATCTCCATTCCACCACCGAGAGCATAGCCGCGGACCGCGCAGATCACCGGAACTCTGTGATTTAAAATTGACCGGATCATCTTTTTCCCGCGTCTTGAAAATTCTGCCGCTGTTGTTTCATTCAGCTGAACTTCCTCCTTGATATCTCCACCTGCCGTAAATGCCCGCTCCCCTGCTGCCGTGAGAATCACGCAGCGGACTCCTGTATCCTTCTCCGCCATCTCCAGCGCCTCTGTGAGCTCGTCCAACATCTGGGAATTGAACGCGTTTAACGCCTTCGGACGGTTGATCGTGATCAGTGCTGTTGTGTCTTTTTTCTCGTAAATCATGAATTCCATGGCAATTTCTCCAATTCTTTGTAGATCGTTTTTCCGGACTCATTTTTCGGTACCTTGCCGATGGGAAGAACCCGGACACCTCCCGGGTAAAGTCCTGTTTTCTCTGTCAGGAACTCCGCTGCCTCCTCACAGGATGCCGGATCCATTCCTTCCATATAGATCCGCATCCGGTCATCCTCGCCGGTACAGGCGAGCTCCACGCCCTCATAGCGGCCGCGAAGAAGCTGCTCGATCTCGTCCATATTGACGCGCTTTCCATACATCTTCAAAAACCGTTTTTTCCGTCCGGTGATATAGTAATATCCCTCTGCATCGCGCTTTGCCATGTCTCCGGTAAACAGAATGCCTCCGCGCTCATCTCCCTTTTCAAGATCTGCCGCACATTCCGCATATCCCATCGTGACATTCGGACCGCTATACACAAGCTCCCCCACCGTATCCGGCTCTTTGATCTCTGTCGGGCCATCCTCCATGATCCGGAATTTTCCGCCCGGGATCGCGATTCCCATGCTGCCGCATTTTCTGATGGCATCCTCTGCGGGAAGATAACTCATTCTCGCCGTCGCCTCTGTCTGCCCGTACATGACAATGAATTTTCGTCCTGAGGACATCGCATATTCCGCAAATTCCCGATGCAGGTTCACCGGAAGCTTGCCTCCTGCCTGCGTCATCGTCCGTAAGGACGGCAGCTCCATTTTAAAGAAATCAAGTCGCTTCAGGATCTGATAGGTGTAAGGGACGCCGCCAAAGGAAGTTGCTCCCTGCTCCCGGAAAAAATCCCAGAACTCCCGCTCAAACAGCGTATGCTCTGTCAGCAGCACAGCTGCTCCCACCTGAAAATGGCTGTTCATGATCGAAAGCCCATACGTGTAGTTCATCGGCAGCGTTGTGATCGGACGTTCTGTCGGATCAAGTTCCAGATATTCCGCGATCGACTCCGCATTTGACGTAACATTTTTCCGGCTCTGTCTTACAAGCTTCGGGCTTCCCGTACTGCCGGAGGTCGTAAGGAGAAGCGCAAGCTCCGGATTCAGCCCCGTTTTCCGTTTGGCATCCCGCTTTGCAAGCTGATAACCAAAGCACTCCGAGCCCTCCAGTACCGTTCCATCCGTTCCTGTAAGGTCCTCCGGCATTCCAATCAGATAATCCGGCTCATAGGTCCCGATCAGTGTCCTTAAAAGCTCTCGGTCCATTCGATGCTCTAAAAGCAGAGGAACCACATGATTCCTAAGACAGCTCCTGTAATAAAGAACTGCTCCGACGGTATTCCTGCAATACAGGAACGCAAGCCTTCCCTCCTCCAGAAATTTCGATCGTTCCTCATATATCTTCTCAAATTCTCCGTAGGTGATCCGGTTTCCCTGATCATCCGCAAGCATCAGATTCTCTGAAAATTGATCATTTCTTTCAATAAAATTCATCCGGCCCTCCTTTCTGCCCTACCGGATCGTCCGGGACAGAAGTTGGATCATGTCCTTTCCGTCCCAAACCAGATCCATCCATAGTGTCTGCCCCACAGGGACGATCTGATGGGTACCGCGAAGCCTGTGATGCAGAACACATTCACGGAGTTCCTGCTTCTCCACGCCGAAATACACCAGGGCCTGTGTTTTTTCGGACACGGCAGAGATCCATTCTTCTCCGTTTTTCATATGATATTCCAGAAAGCTTCCAAACCGCATCCTTTGTTCCGAGGCTGTTCCGGGGATATCCTTCATTTCCGTGACATAAAGTCTGTTCTCGAATTTTCTGACCTTCACGATCCGCGCCCCGCCTGCTGCCAGCTCCCACAGATCACCATATTTCACGCTGACCTTGTGCTCTGTGAGCCCATACCGCTTCGCAGTCTGGGCAAGTGCCTGCCAGAATCGCCCGGCCGCCGCTTCTCCCGTTTTTGGACAGCTCTCCCTCCAGAATACTGCCCGAGGACACGCGCAGGCGTTCTGATCCATGCTGAAGGTATCGTTGTAAAAACGCATTGCCGTCTCTGCCAGCCCCTCTTCCGACAGGGCAAGAACAGCATCCGCGTCAAACACAGCTATGGACGCGCGGTCCGGAAAAACGACCTCCGACGCTGACGGGCCGATCGGAATCTTCCGGATCTCTTCCACAGTCATATCACCGCCCCAGATCACCCGGCCGTCACACTCTCTGCTGAATTTCTCCGTTGCCTCCCGGTTTTCCCTCCCGTATGTGACAATGGAGATCCGTCGTTTCAGAACTTGAAATTCCGGCAGTCCCAAAAGCTCATCGATCAGCTCACAGACCTTTTCGCTTTCCGTGTTTCTTCGCGCCGACACCCGCACCCGGCAGGAATTTCCTGCCAGCAATCCGATCGCCATCGTGTATACAAACAGAAGCGGAACATTCGACGGTGCAATATGAAATGTTTGTCCCAGCCCAAGCCGGAAACCACAGTTTTCATACCGTTTTTTATAGCTTTCGAGGTTGGAACGCCTGAGCCAGAATCCGAGAGAACGCATTTCCTCTCCGGACAACATTCTCGGAAGTTCCCGGATCCGCTCTGAGAGTGCCGATAGAAACTCCATGGTGGTCTCCTCAAACGGGATTTCCGGTACCGATGTGATCTCCATCTCACCTGCTAAAAGAGTGACCGCCTCATTCTCCCCACGAAGCTCTTTTCCTGTCTCAAACGTATCGCTGCAGCCCCGGATTTCCGCCTTTGGGATCCTGCCCGTGATCTTAATATATTTTCCTTTTCTTCCGCATGGGCAGTCATCCTCTCCAACGATCATGCCCTTATCTTCCGTCAGCACCGAATGGCCCGGATAGGACCAGGCCATCGGTGTCAGGACCTGGATCACGCCCTCTGTTCCATTTTTGCAACAGGAAAAGTCTTCCATATTTCGGATCAGAACATCCGAATAGCTGCTCACATGCAGATGACCGCACTCACATTCCATGTAGATGCAGCCGGTCTGCTCCGCCATTCCGTAATAATTCCGCACATCGAGAATCCCGCAGACTTCCCGGAGTCCGTCCCGGAATTTCTCTGCGGACACCGCCTCCTTCGTCAGCTTCTTCCAGCCGCCGCCATGGATCAGGAAACCATGTTCCAGATGAAGCCTGTGACCCGATCTTTTCAACGGCTCATAAAAATATTTCCAGACCATATAGGTAAACCCAAACACAAGGACCGGTCCGTCACCGGCCTTCTCAAGAAATGCCTCCACAGTCTCAAGATCCAGAGACATATCTTCCTTCAGCGCGTAACAGCGTTTTGACCCGAAGATCGAAAATCCCAGAATCCCGGCTCCCCTCGCTGAAAACAGCGCCCGGTCCCGCAGGACATTCGGCGCGTCGATGATCAGCATCGGAATCCGCTTTTCCCCGATAAAATCGGCCATGATCCGCTGCAGTGTCTGCTGCTGCCAGGCTGCGGTCCGCTCATCCAGAACGATCTTTGAGGTCTTCTGTCCCGTAGTCCCAGAAGAGGCCACCGTCTTAAACACAGCTCCTGTGGGAACGCTTCGAAGCTCCATCTCCTTAAACATGGATACCGGAACCATGGGAATTTCTTCTTCTCTCCGTTGGCTTCCCGACACATCCCCCAGCGCACTGCAGCACCGGTCATAGATCAGGCACCGGTTTCTGTGGCTGTCTGTCAGCTCACTGAGCATATCCGCGTAGATTTTTTTCTTCTCCTCCGCTCCCAGCTCATAGGGGCCGCGTTTTAAAAGCTCTTCATAATTCATGAAATTCCCTCACCTCCCTGTTCATCCGGAACGGCTCTCCGTGTCCCGGAAAGATCCATGTCCCATCCGGAATCGTTTTCAGCCAGGGTTTCGCGTATTTTTCATATGCATCCCCATCTCCTCCCGGCAGTCTCGTAACGACCCTGTCCCCAGGAAGAAGATAGTCCCCGCAAAAGATACATCCGTCATATCGGATCACCATACTCCCGGGGGTATGCCCCGGAAGCGGGATCAGCTCCAGCTGCCTTGTTGCAAATTTGCAACAGATCCGGTCCGTAAATGTCAGATCCGCCTTCCGGCACTGAAACGGCGGATAATGTACAAGTTTCTTTTCCCCGCTTTTAAAGTACAAAAATGTCTCCATCATGCGGGACATATTTCTCGTCTGGTTCCCGATTCCCGCGCTGCAGGCCTCCGTTGCCGCCACTGTCACCGGATATGTCCTCCGGAGTTCATTTAATCCGCCGATGTGGTCACAATGTTCATGGGTCAGAAGGACCAGCCCCGGCATCAGGCCCCATTTCTGCAGCAGCTCCCGAATCGCTGTAAAATCGTTCGGATCGATGATCATACATTTGTCCTCTTCCCGGATCACATAGCAGTTGCTCTCCGTCACCGGTTCCACGATCCGGAAGATCCGGTCCGGATATGGATTATTCAATCGTTACCCCGTATCGTCCAAGAACTTCTTTTCCCTTTTCATAGGACGTGAAATCCAGAACATCCGGCGTATCCATATGAATATCGAACGCCTCTTCCAGCTCCCCTACAAGATCCATATGTCCGATCGAATCCCAGAGCGGAATTCCGCGGTACTTTAAGCCCGGAAGCTCCTCCTCTGTCTTGTGAAACATTCCGATAAAGATTTTGTTGTATTTTTCAAGATTTGTCATTGTATTTGCCCTCGCTTGATTCTTTATATTTTTGATCTCTGCCATGAAATATCTCTTGTCTCATTGCATCAAAAAGATTGTGCCTTTTGTGTAACAGGGAATTTCCTAATTACATAAAAACAGCTCCTTCGACATGAACTGTCTGCATTCTGCCCATACCACCGTCTCATGATCCTGGTTTTCACACACTCCGGAAAACGTCCCGATGTAACCGTCCTCCCGTTCCTTACAGGCTGTAAATGTCACCTTTGCGGTGATCATATCCCCGTAAAAAACAGGCTTCAAAAACCGCACCTGCTCTTCGATAAAGACAGTCCCCTCACCCGGAAGCTTCGTGCCCATCACCGTTGAGATCAGGCTTGCCGCCAGAACACCGTGAACCACCGGCTTTCCGTAAGGCGTTTTTTTCGCGAATTCCGCATCCGTGTGAAGTCTGCTGTAATCTCCGGTGAGCGCCGCAAACCTGTCCACGTCATCCTTAAAGAACGTCTTTGTAACCTCTGCCGTGTCACCGATGCGAACATGGATTCTACTGTCTGTCATTTCTCCCGGCATCGCGTCTTTTCTGCCGCAAACTTCCACGTTTTTTTTCGCTTCCCTGTCCTGCTCCAGATACGTCTTTACCTCAGAAAAGCTCCGCTCCGTCGGGAGAAGAAACAGCTTTTTCTTTGGTGTAAGCCCATCCACTGACGCACAGGCCCGGACGCAGCCGCAGACAACAAGTCCGATCTCGCATTCTTTCATGTCCCCGGCTGCAAAGTCAAACTCATGTTCCGGATATTGTTCCTGCAGGCGTTTTACCTGCCGTCCCCTGTTGTATACAGGATTGCAGCCGCCACAGTATTTGATGCCGATCCTCATATGCATTCCTGCGCTTCATGGTTATGATTCAGAAGCTTTCTCGCGAAATCCAGAAGCTCCGGACTGATCTCATTGACGAGAACAACCTCCTTCACCTCCGGAATCTCTTTCTGGACCTCTGCCGCAATCAGTTCCTCCGTTGTCAATCTCGCTGACGGACATCCGGAACAGTGTCCGGTCAGGCGGATCTTTAAAACTCCATCCGCGTACTCTACGATCTGTACGTCGCCCTCATGGGATAACAGCGCCGGACGGACCTTCTTTTCCAATACTTCATCGATTCTTTCTATCATTGTGATACCTCCTGATCTGCCCTCGAAAGACCGGGGTCTTTTTCGTTGTTCCGAATCCGGAACACACACAGCGCTCCGAATTCTTTGTCCTTAGTTATGAGCAATTTTTATGCCAATCACCCCGGTTTTCAGGGAACCGGATCGTCCGTCCACGAACTGCCCGGTTTTCAGGCCTTTCATCCGCGTGCCATATTCCATTTTTCTTTATCTCAGTGATTCTCATTCCATATCCCGGTGCCTTTCTGTTGCGTTTTTGCAACAAGCGACAATTTATTTCATTTATGCAACAGATTTTTCCGGAAATCGTGGAGAAAATCCCTGTTCTGGTCCCGGATCTCCGGTTACTTCCGTCAGGATTCTGTTCGATCATATTTCATTTCTTTTTTTATTTTTATTTCCTGTCATTCTTTTCTTCCTTAATATATTCTTTCTGGCCATCTCCCGAAAAAAATAAATTTCCCAAAAATCTCCCTCCCGCTTTTGTAACTTTGGCACATGGATTGCTTTATAGTAGGTCAGTTCCGAAAACGGAACACAAGAGCTTATGAATTCCAAAAAGGACCTGCAAACCAGAAGTCCTTCGGATGTATAGCAGCTACTCACAAAAACTTATCAGGAAAGGATGCAGCCGCAACGAAAATGGCTGCGAAGGGAAGATGTGTTATGGCATTAATGACAGGCGAACAGTATGTAGAGAGCATGAGAAAATTGAATCTTCAGGTTTATATGTTTGGTAAGAAGATCGAAAATCCAGTTGACGATCCGATCCTCCGTCCGTCCTTAAACTCTGTAAAAGCAACCTACGATCTGGCTCAGGATCCGGAGTACGCAGACTTAATGACTGCAAAATCCATTCTTACAGGTGAGACCATCAACCGTTTCACACATATCCATCAGAGCACCGATGACCTGATCAAGAAGGTTAAAATGCAGAGACTCTGTGGACAGAAGACCGCAGCCTGTTTCCAGCGCTGTGTCGGCATGGACGCGTTCAACGCCGTTTACAGCACAACCTATGAGACAGATGAAAAGTACGGAACACATTACCATGAGAACTTCAAGAAATTCCTCCAGTACGTTCAGGAGCATGACTACACCGTTGACGGCGCTATGACAGACCCGAAGGGTGACCGTTCCCTTCCGCCGCACTTACAGGCAGATCCGGATCTTTACTTAAGAGTCGTTGAGAGAAGACCGGACGGAATCGTTGTCCGCGGCGCGAAAGCTCACCAGACAGGTTTCGTAAACTCTCACGAGGTTATCGTAATGCCGACACAGGCGATGGGCGAGGACGACAAGGACTACGCAGTTGCATTCGCAGTTCCGACAGACGCAAAGGGCATCTTCATGATCGTCGGCCGTCAGTCCTGTGATACAAGAAAGCTTGAAGGCAGCGAGATCGATGTAGGAAACTCCCAGTTCGGTGGAACAGAGGCTCTCGTAATCTTTGATGATGTATTCGTACCGAATGACCGTATCTTCTTAAACGGCGAGAACGAGTTCGCAGGTGTTCTGGTTGAGCGTTTCGCAGGTTACCACAGACAGTCCTACGGCGGATGTAAGGTTGGTGTCGGCGATGTCCTGATCGGTGCTGCTGCCGTTGCCGCAGACTTCAACGGTGCTCAGAAGGCATCCCATATCAAGGACAAGCTCATCGAGATGACTCACTTAAATGAGACACTTTACTGCTGTGGTATTGCATGCTCCGCAGAGGGCCGTCCGACAAAATCCGGCAACTACCTGATCGACCTTCTTCTCGCAAACGTCTGCAAACAGAATGTTACAAGATTCCCGTACGAGATCGCTCGTCTTGCAGAGGATATCGCCGGTGGTCTTATGGTTACCGCACCGTCCGAGAAAGACTTAAAGGATCCGTTCCTGGGCAAGTATGTTGACAAATATTTCCGCGGTGTAAACGCTGTTTCCACAGAAAACCGTCTCCGCATCATGAGACTCATCGAGAACCTGACTCTTGGCGCAGCCGCTGTCGGATACCGCACAGAGTCCATGCACGGCGCAGGTTCCCCACAGGCACAGAGAATCATGATCTCCCGTCAGGGCAACCTCGCAATGAAGAAGAAACTTGCGAAAGATATCGCAAAAATCACAGAATAATAACGGGAGGTATCTTCCATGAGTTGGGAAAACGAATATAAATCTAAGCTCACCACTGCCGAAAAGGCAGTGGAGCTTATTAAATCCGGCAACCGCGTTGTGATCGGCCATGCCTGCGCAGAGCCGTCCTATCTGGTAGACGCAATGGTTGCAAATGCGGAAAGCTACCACGATGTAGAGATCGTCCACATGGTCGCTATGGGAAAAGCCGGTTATGCACAGCCGGGAATGGAATCCCATTTCCGCCACAACGCTCTTTTCGTTGGCGGCACTACAAGAAAAGCAGTCGCAGAGGGCCGCGGTGACTATACTCCGTGCTTCTTCTACCGCATTCCATCATTATTTACAAACGGAAGTCTCCCGGTCGATGTAGCGCTCGTTCAGGCTACTCCGCCGGATGAAAATGGAAACATGAGTCTCGGAATTTCCATCGACTACACACTTCCTGCAGCAAGAGCCGCAAAAAGCGTAATCGTTCAGGTAAACCATGAGCTCCCGAGAACCGGCGGTGACAGCTGCATCAATGCATCAGACGCAAATATTGCCGCGATCGTGGAGCATGATGCCCCGATCATTGAACTCGCTCCGCCGAAGATCGGCGATGTGGAGCGCGCCATCGGCGCAAACTGCGCATCCCTGATCCATGACGGTGATACCCTTCAGCTTGGGATCGGCGCAATTCCGGACGCTGTTCTTCTCTTCTTAACAGAAAAGAAAGACCTCGGCATCCACTCTGAGATGTTCTCCGACGGCGTTGTGGAACTGGTTGAAAAAGGTGTTATCACGAACACAAAGAAAAAGACCCATGTCGGCAAGTTTGTCGCAAACTTCTTAATGGGTACAAAGAGACTTTACGATTTCGTCAACAACAATCCGGATGTTGAGATGTATCCGGTTGATTATGTAAACAATCCGGTCGTTGTCATGAAGGAAGACAACATTGTCTCCATCAACTCCTGCGTCCAGATCGACCTGATGGGACAGGCCGCTTCCGAGACTATCGGATATACCCAGATCTCCGGTGTCGGAGGTCAGGTGGATTTCGTCCGCGGTGCTGCCATGGCAAAGAATGGCCGTTCCATTCTCGCCTTCCCGTCCACAGCCGCGAAGGGAACCGTTTCCAAGATTGTTCCGCTGCTTGACGAAGGCGCAGCCGTTACAACCTCCAGAAATGACGTGGATTACGTCATCACGGAATATGGTATAGCAAAATTGTCCGGAAAGACCTTAAAACAGCGTGCGCATGCTCTGATCGAGATCGCCCACCCGAATTTCCGCGACGAATTAAAGAAAGTTTACGAGGAGCGGTTCCACTGTTCCTATGAGTAAACGGCGAACTCCCTGCCGTTAGTCCGGTGCCCTCGGGATACGGCAGGATGAACCATCAGTCCTGTACCGGCCTTTCAGTTTCTGATCGTCTTCCGGTACGGGACTGCACTTCCATAATGTATGATAGGAGTTACACATATGGCCTTACATCGTGAAAATGGCAAAGAACAGCCCTTTATTCCGGCCGGTCCATTTAAGATCCGGATCCCGTTTATCCATTATCGCTGGGAAATTTCCGAATGTCTCCAGGCGATCTTAATGTGTGCGACCTGTCTCGGTGCGATCCCGGTTCTCCAGGAGCTCTTAGGGGTTCCTTACGAAGTCGCATGGAGCATGGTCATCATCAACGGTTTCTTCTACAATCTCCACTCTTTATTAGGAGATCCAGTTGTACCGGGATGGATCACACCGGCAATTCCCCTTGTAACTGCATTTTTAACGCTCACAGAGCAGGGACCTGAGCGTGTACAGACCATGATCGCCTTGCAGCTTGTTGTCGGACTGATCTTTCTCTTTATGGGAATCACAGGTCTTGCAAGTAAGATCATCGGTGCGATCCCGAATGCGATCAAATCCGGAATTCTCCTCGGCGCAGGCTTCTCTGCGATCATGGGTGAATTCAAAGCAGGCGGACGTGCCGGTCTTTATCCGGTAACCGTTCTCGTCGGTTCCATCTTTGCATACTTCCTTCTCTTCTCTCTTTTATTTAAGAAGATGAAGGCAAAAAATAAACTCTGGTACATGGTCGGCAACTTCGGCATGCTGCCGGCGGTCATCGTAGCCGTGATCGTAGGACCTCTATCCGGTGAGCTTCCGGCACCGAATCTGGTTCTTGGTTCAATTATCAAGATTCCGGATTTCGCAATCATCTGGAATACCTTAAGCCCGTTCGCGATCGGTTTCCCGAGCATCGGAAAGATCATTTCCACGATTCCGACAGCCATCGCTGTTTATATCATCGCATTCGGCGATTTCGTTTCCAGTGAGCAGCTGATCCGCAGCGCTGAGGAAGTCCGTACCGATGAGCACATCGACTTCAACGCGAACCGTTCCAACATCATCAGCGCGATCAGAAACATCATTCAGGCGTTTATCTGCCCGTATCCGAGCCTTTGCGGTCCGCTCTGGGCAGCCGTTACAGCCGCAGTTTCCGAGCGATACAAAGACGGCAGAAAAGCAATGGATTCCATTTTCAGCGGAGTCGGTACCTTCCGTTGGTCCACCTTTATCTGTGTTGCCCTTGTTCCGGTTGCATCTTTTGTACAGCCGATCCTTCCTGCAGCTTTGTCTCTGACTCTTATCGTGCAGGGCTTTGTCTGCTGCCAGATCGGACTCAGCATGATCCACACAGATTCCGAGCGCGGACTCGCCGGTGTTATGGCAGCTGTTCTCGCGATCAAAGGCGCAAGCTGGGGACTCGCAGTCGGCGTTATCCTCTACGTTCTGATCTACGGACATTTCAAGAGCGTTGAGGTTCCGGAAAAAGCATTAAACACACAGACAGAATAAAATCTCCTTTTATAGTTGAAATATTGAAATAACCTCCAATACCCCCTTTTCCCCGGCAGACCACCCACAGGTCTGCCGGTTTTGTGTTGTCATACCCTCAAACACGCATCAGTCAACACCTGGTTTTCGGAGTGTAAAGACCATGCTAAGAACATGCTCAGTTACTTTTTTAAGAACTGCCATGAGTTTCTGTATAGATATTTATTTAACAATATGGTACAATGAAGGTTGGAATTTTCCAATCGATACTGATCAAATTAGGTAGGGGAATTACATATGGGATACACAAAAACAAATGAAGCAGTGTTCAGCAATGAATTGCTGGACACGGTAATTGAGCATTCCTTTGACGGGATCTACATCACGGACGGTCAGGCAACTACCCTGAAAGTAAACCGCTCCTATCTTACGATCTCCGGACTGAAGGTGTCCGAGGTATTAGGCGTCAACATGAGGGAGCTTGTAAAAAATGGAACGATCTCCGCTTCCGGAACGCTGATGGCGATGGAGCAGAAGCGGCCGATCACGATCCAGCAGGAATTTAAGACCGGAAAACGGGCGCTTATCACAAGCAGTCCAATCTTTAACAATAAGAATGAGATCGTTCTGGTGATCACGAACGTGCGCGACATCACTGAGCTCTACCACCTGAAGGAAGAGGCCACACATCTGAAAACCGAGGGAAATCTTCTGAGGGAAGAGCTTTTAAGAATCCGAACGAGCCACCGGAATCAATGCAGTATGGTGGTGGAGGACTCCAGAACCGAAAAGGTCCTGTCCATGATCGACCGGGTAGCGCCCCTTGATACAACCGTGATCCTGTTCGGTGAAACCGGAGTCGGAAAAGAAGTCTTTGCGAAATATATTTATCAGCACAGCGCCAGAAAAAATAAACCGTTTATCAAAGTAAACTGTGGCGCGATCCCTGCCAATCTGGTAGAAAGTGAGTTATTTGGATATGAAAAAGGTGCATTCACGGGAGCTGACAAAAATGGAAAAATGGGTCTGTTCGAACTGGCGAACACCGGAACGATTTTCCTCGACGAGGTAGGAGAACTGCCCCTCGATATGCAGGTAAAACTTCTGCGCGTCTTACAGGAGCAGGAATTTGAGCGGATCGGCGGAAGAAAGCCGGTAAAAGTGGATGTCCGGGTCCTTGCCGCTACAAACCGTGATCTCGAGGAGATGGTAAAACAGAAGACGTTCCGCCAGGATCTCTATTACCGTCTGATGATCTTCCCGGTCCATATCCCGCCGCTCAGGGAACGTCCGGATGACATTCTTCCATTGGCGCAGCTCTTTTTACAGACTTTGAACCGAAAATATGATTTTAAAAAATACCTCTCCCCTCTTTCCGCCAAGATGATGCAGGACTACAGCTGGCCCGGAAATATCCGTGAGCTCAGAAACATTATTGAGCGGGCTGTCATCATCAGCAACGAGGATGAGATCGGTCCCGATGCTCTCCACTTATTCACAGTAGAAGATCGCCCGGAGACAAAGTCCAGAGTCCTCGACCCTGTAAAGGACTTAAAAACCGCTATGGAAGAGCTGGAACTGGAATATATCAACCATGCCTACGAAAAGTACGGAAACGTCCGTGAGGCCGCAGAGAGCCTCGGAATGACACCGTCAACGTTCGTCCGGAAGAGACAGAAATATACGAAAGATGCGGATTGATAGATGGAAAGCCCAATGTTTATCTGGCTTTGAGGCTGCAGATGTGATATATTGATGATATCTGAACAAAGGTAACATGTACATGTGGACTGTCACTGACAGCCCTCAAACCAATGATTCTGAAAGGGGTATCACTATGAAAAAAATCGGCGCGATTACTGTCGGCCAGTCTCCCAGAGTTGACCTGACTCCTGAGATCCAGCCCATCCTCGGAGACTCGGTTGAGATCATTCAGGCAGGAGCTCTGGACGGACTTTCAAAGGAAGAGATCGCAAAGTTTGTTCCGCGTCCCGGTGAAAATGTCCTTGTGTCGAGACTTACAGACGGAACCTCAGCGACATTCGGAGAATCCTACATTCTTCCCCGCCTGCAGCTTTGCATTGACGATCTCGAACAGCAGGGTGTTTCCCTGATTCTTTTCCTCTGCACCGGAGAATTTCCGGCTGAATTTCGCTCCAATGTCCCCCTGATCTTCCCTGACCATATCTTAAAGGGACTGATCCCGGCCATCGGCGTGAAAAATCTGTCTGTCATCATTCCTACAAAGGAACAGGAGGCACAGATGCCCGGAAAATGGAAAGACTGCTGTGACTCTCTCCACGTGACCTCTGTATCCCCATACGGTGATCCTCTCGCTGTTTTTGCAGCCGCAAAGGAGATCCCCGCCGATACAGATCTGATCCTTTTAGACTGCATCGGATACACCATCGAAATGAAGGAGCGCATCCAGGCTCTGACCCAAAAACCAGTCCTTCTTTCCCGTACACTCGTAGCACGGGTGATTCGTGAATTAGTCTAATGTTTTTTCCCCTGGCAGTTTTTCCCACTTCATTTTCCAGGGGATTTTCAGCATCTCCTGTTTCCAATACTGTTCCGGTTATCGGGCCAAAACAGCCGAATATCCTGGCATCTCAAGGCGCTGCCTGCAATATAGGATCAAAGAGTACCATATCTCATCGCAATGTCACTATGATGAAAGCTGAATCTTTCACAAGAGTCCCAGAAATAAAGAAGTGCCTGTCCTTCTCCGGAAAATTTCCGGTAAAGGACAGGCATTCTTATATGGTCACATAATTTCTAATTCACTGCGGTTCGTTCACTGCCAATATTCTTATCTCTCCCCGGCGCGGTACTTCGCCAACAGGCGGTTGATCCTTCCTGTCGGGTTTAAGAGATCGCTCAAGGATGCGTCGTGGTTCAAGTTGTCGATGATAAGAGCAATGTACTTACTCATGTCAACATTGATATAGTACGGTTTTGAGAGCAGCTCCGGTGTCTGGTAAACAAGGTTCGTCGTCAGGACGCGGTCGATGATGCCATTCTCGTAGTACTCATCAAATTTCTTTAATCCGCCTGTAAAGAGACCGAATGTCGTGCAGATGAAGACCTTTCTTGCCTTCATTCTCTTTAACTCTTTTGCGGTGTCGAGCATGCTCTCGCCGGAGGAGATCATATCATCAACGATGATCACGTCCTTGCCCTCCACGCTTGCGCCGAGGAACTCATGGGCAACGATCGGGTTGCGGCCGTTGATGATCTTTGTGTAATCACGTCTCTTGTAGAACATACCGAGATCCAGTCCGAGAACATTTGCGAAGAAGACTGCGCGTCCCATACCGCCTTCATCCGGGCTGATGACCATCATGTGGTCACTGTCGATCTCAAGCTCCTTCTCGTTCTTTAACAGGTATTTGATAAACTGGTAGATCGGCTGTACCGTCTCAAAGCCCTTTAACGGGATCGCATTCTGGACGCGCGGATCATGCGCATCGAACGTAATGATGTTCTCAACGCCCATGTCGACGAGCTCGCGGAGCGCCATCGCGCAGTCTAAGGACTCACGACCCGTTCTCTTGTGCTGGCGGCTCTCATAGAGGAACGGCATGATCACATTGATCCTTCTGCCCTTTCCGCCTACGGCTGCGATCACGCGCTTTAAGTCCTGATAGTGGTCATCCGGAGACATGTGGTTCTTTAAGCCGTTCATCGTGTATGTCATATTATAATTGCAGACATCTACCATAATATAGAGGTCATCACCGCGGACAGACTCTGTCAGCTCTCCCTTTGCCTCACCAGAGCCGAAACGCGGAGTCTTTGCGCCGATAATATAGGAATCTCTCTGGTATCCAGCAAAAGCGATCGTGGTCTTGTGCTCACTCTCTCTTTCTTTTCTCCACTCGACCAGCCAGGCATCTACCTTCTTACCCAGATCCTCACAGCTTTTCAGCGGAATCAGACCTAATGGTCCAACCGGTATTGTCTCAATCTGCTTTTCTTCGTACAGCATTCCTGTTCCTCCCTGTTTTTTCTACTCATTATTTGATATTTTTATCCGCTGCTCTCCGGTCAGCCTGTTCTTCACGGCATTTACCCGGTTCCCCATTTTTGCAGCGTACATACATTTCATTTATAACACCATCCACCCGCTCCGTCAACCGGATTTCCAGCCGTCTCCGACAGGATTTTCCTTTTTTCTACGGCCATCCGGCACATTTTTATTATCCTCTGCGCATAAATCCTCTGCGCACGAGACGGATGTCATCCCCGATCAGTGGTATGATCTTATACCGGCTCATGATCCTTGAGGTCACGCGCTCCGTGAACACGTCCTGAAGCTCGCCAAGTGTCAGGTTTGTGGAGATGATCGTTCCCTTATTTCGGTTCAGCCGCTCATTAACACAGTAAAACATCTGGGATGCCGTGAATGTATTGATCAATTCAGTTCCAAGGTCGTCGATGATCAGAAGGTCACAATCCAGAATATAGGACGCCCGGTCCTTCGCCTCATCGTCATCGCCTCCACTGAAACGGCTTCCTGCCAGAATGTCGAACATATCCGTTGCCGTGAGATAGACCACAGAAAAATATCTTCGGATCAGCTCCCGCGCGATGCAGTTGCTCAGAAATGTCTTTCCACAGCCAGTATTTCCGGTGAACAGGATACTTCCTTTCTCATTTTTGAAGTTTTCCACATATTCCCTACATTCCCTGATCACCCTGGACATATAGTCGTAAACGGTCATCCCTGTCTTTTCGTCCACATGATTTCTGTCATAGTATGCCATGGAAAGTGTGTCGAAATTCTCCCGTTCCAGAACTTCGCGGATATTCGACTGGTCGTACAGGATCTCGATCTCCATGTGCTTGAAGCAGTGGCATTTTTTTCCGTCCGTGTATCCCGTATCCTTACAGTCCGGGCAGACGTACTGGAGCTCCAGGTAGTTTGATGGGTATCCGTTCTGTTTTAAGTAGACCGCTTTCTGCTCTTTTAAAAATTCCGCGTCTTTTTTCAACTGATCCGCCGCCGCACGGTCACCGGCAAGAATCTTTCTCGCCGCCTGAGCCATAGTCGCCGCGATCTCGTCGGACAGCGCCTCTACCTGCGGGACTTTCTCGTACACTTCCGCGATCCGCTTATCCTGCTCGCGCTTGTCCTGAAACTGTCTCTGATTGTAGACACGCATGATCGCGTCGTACTGGGAATTACTGAGTGCCATCCGCACTGCCTCCTTTTTTCCTGCATTTTTTACGAGGTTCCATTCAGAGAACTTATTCCCCGTACACAGTAACTCTTGCGGTCCATGCATCAAGGTGCGGACCGACTGACCGTTATTTTCTGTTCTTTATGTCATCCCAGACATAATCATCGTAATTGTAGGACCGCTGTTCAAAGTTGTTGAACCGGTTTGTCGATGTGTTCCGGGTCTGTCTCGATGCCGCGCCGGATTTTTTCGCCTGTTTCTCCTGACGAAGTTTATCTAAGGCCTCAACGTCCTGTAAGGTCCGCACGCCGTTTTCCTTCCAGCCTGTGAGGATCTTGTCGGCATATGGGAAGCTCGCCGCTCCCGTGGCTGTGAGCGTCCTGTTGCATGCCTCCGTGACGATCGCAGCGTCGAAGCCGAACTCCTTGAACCAGCGGCGCATAAACTCCTGCTCCGCGGTTCCGGCGTTCCGGCCCATGATGCCGAAGGCTTTCATGACAGCGGAGGTGTCTTTTGAGTATCTCGTGGAGTGCTCTCTCGCCTCGTCGCGGGTATGGATCCCGGCCTGATACCAGTTCAGTGCCACTTTTTCTATGTAACGGATGCTGGTGTGACCGCCCTCAGCGCAGTATTCCGCCAGGTATTCCAGAAGCTCGCAGGACATGTGGAGAACGTCATAGAAATAGGCGAATTTCTCGCACTCGATGGCGCTGAACGTCTTTCCGAGGTACTGTTGGACCGCGTAGAGGAGAGCAGAGAATTCTTCATCTGCCGACAGACGCTTCATGCGGTCGTAGCTGTTGCCGGCGTCCGGGATATCCGGGGTTCCGGATTGCTGCTTCGCCATGCCGCGGTCGCTGCTCTGCGGCTGTTTTCCGTTGTCCGCCATAGTCTCTTCCGGCATTCTTCCCTCCACATCAGTATCCCCGTAATTTCTCCGTGATTCCGGTGCCATGTATCCGGTGTCTGTCATGTTTTCTCTCGTAACCGCAGATTCACTCACCACCGTTTCCTCTTTCTCCGGTGCAAGCACACCGGCGCGCTCCCAGTATGCCAAGGCACGGCGGACATCTGCCTCTGTGTGGTTCAAAGCGTCCGCGATATCCGGGATCTCCACGCTTTCCCCGGCGTGGCGCAGAAGATATAAGTACACCTTTACATATTCTCCGCTGGCTGTCCCCATGTATTCGTCAATAAATGTATTGGAAACGGCGGTCACTGCCGCATTTATGTTGTTTTTGTAGCCTAAACCCATTCTTTTTTCACCCTTTATGTTCACGTTCCATTTCAAATCTGCCTGATATATCCGCCTTCTGCCCTATCGGTCGTTCTCTCCATCGGCCACTTACGTCTCACATTTTCAGTTTTCCGGGCAGCACCGCACTTTCCGGCACACTCGTTATCTCTTCTCATCTTGAAATATCATAACATACCCCCACAAAAAATGAAATAGCCGGAATTATCCACTGCGCTGATTGTGGATAATGTGGATAACGTGGATAAATGCGTTACATAATTATCAATGAAACTCGAAAAATTCCCGTTTTTCCTTATTTTTCCCTACTTTCCGGCATTTTCAAATTTACAGTTATGTAAATCAAAAAATCCACAGGGTATTCAACAGGATTCTGTTGAAAACTCTGTGGATAATGTGGATAACTTACTGTCCAAGGAGCTTTTCGCCCACTTTTACAATATCTCCGGCCCCCATAGTTATCAACAGGTCGCCGTTGACACAATTTTCAAGAAGAAATGTCTCGATCGCATCGAAACTCGGGAAATAGTGGGTATCCGTACCGAATGCCGCGATCTTTTCCGCCAAAGTCCCGGAGCTGATTCCCAGATTGTCCGTCTCACGAGCCGCGTAAATGTCAGCGAGGACCACATGGTCCGCTACGGATAACGCCTTCGCAAAGTCCTCCATCAGCGCCTTGGTTCTCGTATATGTATGCGGCTGGAAGACGCACCAGATCTCACGGTGTGGGTAATTTTTCGCCGCTGCCAGAGTTGCCGCGATCTCCTGCGGATGATGCGCGTAGTCATCAATGACGGTCACGCCGCCGATCATGCCTTTTTTCTCGAATCTGCGGTGTGTGCCCGTAAATTTTAAGAGTCCGTTCCTGACCCCCTCGCCGCGGATTCCCAGCTCATGAGCCGCCGCGATGGCCGCCAGGGAATTATATACATTGTGGATTCCCGGAACGCCCAGTGTAATTGTATCAATTGCTTTTCCGTCTTCTAAAAGTGTGTATGTCGCGCAGGCGTTCTCGTTGAATGTCACGTCCGCGGCGCTGTAATGGCTCTTTGCCGGGTCACTTCCGACGGTGATCACCTTGATCGGAAGTCCGTCGCAGATCTCCTTATAGTCGCGGATATCGCTGTTGATGATCAGGATGCCGTTTTCCGGAAGAAGCTCCGCAAATTTGCGGAAAGAATGGCGGATATCTTCGATGTCTTTGAAGAAATCGAGATGATCTGCTTCTATATTTAATATGATCTCCATGTTCGGGAAGAAGGACAGGAAGCTGTTTGTGTACTCACAGGCCTCTGTCACGAAGAGCTCCGGACCGCCGACACGGATGTTGCCGCCGATAGAGTCCAGCATTCCGCCGACAGAGATCGTCGGGTTCTTCTTCTCGTCCATAAGGATCTCCGTCAGCATGGAGGTCGTCGTTGTCTTTCCGTGGGTACCGGATACGGCGATGGATTTCTCATAGTTTTTCATGAGCTGTCCGAGAAGCTCTGCTCTGGAAAGGATCGGCAGATTCTTCGCCGCTGCCGCCGCGTACTCCGGGTTATCCGGGTGGACTGCCGCTGTATATACAACAGCGTCGATATCGTCAGTAATGTTCTCCGCCCGCTGCCCGTAGACAACCTTTGCGCCGTGGGCGGTGAGCTTATCGGTGAGCTCGGATTCATGGGCATCGGAGCCGCTTACTGTAAATCCCCTCTCCAGCAGGATCTCAGCCAGTCCGCTCATGCTGATTCCGCCGATTCCGATAAAGTGAATGTGTTCTGGTTTATTAAAATCGATATGATACATCGTTGTCTCCTTTCGGATGTTTGATCTCTATTTTAAATGTTTTACACTGTATACATTTAAGCACGTATAAAATATGTGTTTAAATATACACAGTCTTTTACACATGATATCACAAAAATTAAAGAAAATCTATCCTCGAGGGAAAATTAACATGCGGCGAAATTCACGCAGATCTTTTCTTTTCTGCGCAGCACTTTCTATATAAAAGGGGCGTGTGAAAAAATGAGAAATCATTTGGCCCTTCTTTTTTATAGGCTATGTTTTTTCACAGCCCCTCGCGCGGTCACTTGCGACAATCTACATCTTCGCGCGAGTGCGCATCTTTGGCACGTTAGTGCCTTTTTATGGAACAGGGAATTTCTCGAAATTTCCTGTTCCATAAAAAATCCCGCATCTACTGGATTTTTCATCCAACAGATACGGGATCACTAATTTTACGCTGCAGCTTTTCCAAAAATCACATGCTGATACCGGATCAGAACGGATAACAGGATCTGACCAAGAAGGCCGATAGCCAGGATCTCTCCGATTCCGACTGTGATCGTGGAAAACCAGATCATGTCCTCAGAACCGTATGCGAAGCGGAGCACCCACGGAACAATGATCATGTTCGCGAGGATCGGCGGAACAGATACCAGATAGCGGTTTTTCCGGAGCAGGTAAGAACCTACCGCACCGATCAGGGTCGCAATACTTCCAAAGATCACATCGAGAGCCGCCGCGCCGCCAAGGAAGTTGGCAAGCAGGCATCCGATAAAGAGTCCCGGAATTGCCGCCGGGGTAAAGTACGGAAGTACGCAGAGAAGCTCAGAGATCCGAAACTGGATCGGTCCAAAGCTGATCGGCAGGAACACCATCGTCAGCACCACATAGATCGCCGCGATAGCCGCCCCGTATACAAGTGTCAGTACCGGGCTGTTTGTTGCGTTGTTTTTCATATTCAGTTTCTCCTTTAGTTTTGTTTTACGAGTGGAAGGTCACGAACACTCGATTCATTTTCGCGCAGCAATGAGTCAGGCGGACATGCTCGTATGTACATCTGACGAATGCCGCGGAAGGCATATACTGCAAGTATATGACCTTACGCCGGGAATCGGCGAAAGCCCTTTAAGACCTTGGTTTTTGCGGGCTTAGCAACGTTTGAAAGTATATCACTGCCTTTCTAAGATTTCAAGTTAAAAATTCAATTTTTCCAGAAGATAAATGGGTACGGTCTCTATTTTTCCTTCCTGCCCCCCTAACGTATCACCTTTCAAATACAATAAACAATCAGCTTTTCCCGATTCCAATACTTTTTTTGCCGTATTTCCAATGTGTTTTCCAGTTTTCACTTCTATTGCATATCTCCGGGAGGACTTCAGACCTTGTACCACAAAATCTACTTCTCCACCCTTAAAAGTCGCAAATGCTGGCATTTCAAAGGCAATTTCTTCTGGAAAATCCTGCCGCTTCTTCAAATTAATATATACAAAGTTTTCACTCAGCATGCCTGCAATTTCTGTTTGTGCAGCCCCAACTCGCGCCATATAATAACTTGCTAATCCCAGATCCATAAAATAACATCTGCATCCTGGTTTAAAATTTAGAATGTCCATTTCTATAATTTTCCCACAAAATCCAATTACGCCGCAAAAACGTAACCAACTAATTGCCCGGTTGCAGACTGCCTTGCTAATATTGCTGGAATAGTCTCTTGTTACCAATTTTTGAAGTTCTTCACTGATACTATCTTCTTCAAGTCCCTTTTTTTCTCTGCCAAGTATCCTGCAAATTGAAAGAAAAATATCCGTAAATACCTGAGTGTCAAGAACATCTGTAAAATAACGAATTGATTCATTCATAAAGGTATCAATGATTCTAATCAATTCACTCCGTGCTCGCTCTATACTTTTTGAATTTAAGTATTCACGAACAACAGATGGATAACCACCAATTTGACAATATATATCATACCATGATTTTAATTCTGCCCCTGTCACTGAATCCAGTTTTTTTCCAAGCAGCTTATATTTTTCAAATAGATCCGTATCTGCTGCTTCCAGAAATTCTTCATATGATAAGGTATAGATTTGAATACTTGTAACATCCCCACTTGAATACCGAAATTCCGGTTCATAGATTCTTCCAAGATAGCTGCCTGTAACAATAAAGCGGCACCGAAACTGTCGTGTGAATTCACGAATTCGGTTATAAATTTCTGCTGACTCTTGAATTTCATCTATGATAATAACGGTGTCCTCTGTGTCTGAAAAATTTTCATCAAACAGACGAAATGCATCATGCAGCGGAGCTTGAGGGCGCGGTCCCTCTCCCGGCTGCCAATCGCATGCCTTTTGATAACAGGAAAGGAACTGTTCTCCGCTCAGTTCAAATAAGTTTATATACACTTTATGACTAAAATTCTCATTTGCAAATTTGTTAATGATATACGTCTTTCCTACCTGCCTCGCACCATTAACCTCTAGTGTCGTATGACAATTGTCATTTTTCCATTTGAGTAATCTCTGGTAAACATGCCTTTTAATATCCAT
This sequence comes from Clostridium sp. AM34-11AC, assembly GCF_003435375.1. Lineage (GTDB taxonomy): Bacteria > Bacillota > Clostridia > Lachnospirales > Lachnospiraceae > Pilosibacter > Pilosibacter fragilis. Next base: position 524,453 of record NZ_QWGL01000001.1, read on the forward strand.
ACCTTCACTTCCTATTTTAATTTTATTGGCTTTCCCTTCTTCAGCTGCTTTCATATTTAACAGGTTATATTTTTTTGTACTCAACAGGAGTATAATTTCCTATTACCACTGCTGCATTGAGTGCTGCCAATTTTACAAGAGCGGATACTGACAATTTTTTATCTTCCCAAAACAATTCCATAGGAATATAAAATTCCGGGAAAAATTCTCTTGAATTTGAATGCCAATAGCCATATTTTCTCGCAAACACAGGAGCTACCTCATATTCCAAGTTAAATGCATTTCTATGAGTCTCATCTCCGCCTGATCTTCCCCGCGTCAAAGAAAGCACAAATGCACAAATCCAAACAGCAGCAAACTCTTCTTCCTTTTCACAAGAACATAACAAGGCAGCCGTTCTAATTGTTCCTTTGCTCCACCCTGCTTCAATTTCCATTCGTCCTGAAGTTAGGGCCGCTACATCAGATTCAATAGATTCCTTCTCTCTTTCTTTTTCAATCCAGTTGAAGCTGTAACACGGTCCAAATCGCGGTTTAGAAATTTCTGTTTTAAACAGTACTTTTGAGCTGATAAAACAGGAAATTTACACATTTCCCATTTCCAGACTTTATAAATGTCTTCCCATTTCATTGTATCATTTTTATTCATACTATCTCCCTAAATCTTACACTATCTCTTATTCATTATCCATATAAAATTGCTGTTCATTCCAATGCGTGAAAAAATACGGATGATCTTCCTCTAAATTACTATTGGAATATAAAAAAGTAATAATATCTTCATCATCAAACATGTCAAAAACCCAGTCCTCTGAATAGCCCAAATTTTTACTATCTGTTGCTACCCGTTCATCGCTGACTTCCATAAACGCCATTGCTTCCTCATTACATAAATAAATAATGAGTTCTTCCATAACTGTATGTGCTTTAACCATTCTCCCAGTACTTAAACTTCTGCGCAAATGAACAAGTGTACATTTCATTTGATAAAGAAAATCATACGTATATCTCATCAGAAACTGTGCAGGAAGATCCATCTTAATAAACGATGTGTTTAATTGACCAATATGAGAATCCACAGGCATAGATGCAAGATCTGATAGATCCTGTTCAATATAATCAAGCAGGACATCACTGCCTACGGCAAAAGACACAGCTGCTTTAACTCCATAGTTATCTGCTAAAAACTGTGACCATGCTTTATGTCCCTTGTATTCTTCAATCAAATTTTTCCCCGGCTCACTGCCTGCATTGTCAGGAAAACTGCGCCAGTTTAGAGCCTTACAAATTCCTTTACATTTATCTTTTCGAATAGAGCCTCCTGATTCATAGCGGCACCAGGTTTTTACACCTACGCCCGCTCGCGAAGCCGCTTCTTCAATTGTGAGTCTAAGTTCATTGCGCCTGACTTTTATTTTTTTTCCAAGATCCTCATTGCTTAATATTGTTTTAGGAGCCATATTCACTTTCCTCCTTGGCATTTATTGACATGTTATTATATAGTCATTATGTCATTATGTATTATAATTGTCAAGTTAAAATTCTCCTCAACTATAAAAGACCTCCATTCCCAATTGACATTTCCCTACTAATCTGCTATGCTGAATAATATTGGTTAGTTATAGCTAATTGAAAGGAGTTTTACTTTGACTTATCTATGGATCAATCCAGTATCGGAGAGGATGATCTCGGTGGAGGCACTGGAGAGGATGCTGGAAAAGCATGACCTGACGCGAGTGGTCTGTCGGGAAAGCTGGGGCGAGATCGTGCTTCGGAAGTATCGGGAGCTTTTGGAACATGCAGATGGAACTTTTGCGGACGCGAGATGTCCGGAGGCGGTATCTCTGGTACATTCCCTGCAGCCTGAGATCCAGATCGCGGATATTGAGCCGATTCTGATCCACTGTGCGAGAGAACTGGCAGAACGTCCGGATCTCGCGGACGGTGAAAAGATCATCACAACTCCATGCCGGATCTTAGCCGACATGGGAAATAAGTTGGAATTAAAAGACACACATTTCGTACCATGGAACCGCTTTCTCGCTGCACTTGGCGAGCCAATGGAACCCGCGCCGGACGCAAGTCCGATTCCACCGGGATTCTTTAAGGATCTGCCGTTTTCCGTTGTCAGCCGATCCGGCCGTCCGGCTATTGAATCCTATGTGACCGGAAATGACTGGAAAAACGCAAAACTGATCGAGCTTTTGTACTGTGTTCAGGGCTGTCACAGAGGAGATGGAGTGCGATGAATCAGAGGTTTAAAAAATATTTCCCACCGCTCATCGGTATCCTGGCGGTCTTCGCCGTCTGGTATATCGTCTGCCGCGCGGGCATCTTAAGTTCCTATGTGCTCCCGTCCCCGGGGCGGGTCTTCCAGAGCTTCTGCAAAATGCTGCAAAGCGGTGAACTCTTCCGTGACTTAAGGATCAGCTTCCTGCGCGTCGGAAAAGGCTTTGTAATCGCCTTTATCCTGGCATTTGCCTTCGGCATGCTGCGGGCGATGATTCCGGCCTCCGCAGGTTACTATGAGTACCTGGTGCAGTTCTTCAAGAACGTACCGCCGCTCAGCATGATCCCGCTACTTATTTTATGGTGCGGAATCGGCGAAACTACAAAGACGGTCATCATCGTTCTGGCCTCCTTTTTCCCTATGTACTTAAACATCGTCAAGGGATTTACGGGCTGTGACCGGAAGCTTCTGGAGGTTGGAACCATGTTTGGCTACACAGAACGCCAGAAATTTTTCCGCATCATGCTGCCCTACGCCATGGCGGACATTCTCGTAGGAATGCGCATCGGTCTGGGCTACAGCTGGCGCGCTATCATCGGTGCGGAGATGGTCGCAGCGTCCACCGGTCTGGGGCACATGATCCTGTTTGCCCAGCAGATGTCCCGAACCGACAAGGTCATCGTCGGCATCTTCGCCATCGGCATCGCAGGTTATCTGACAGACCGGATCTTCGGTCTTCTCATCAGCATCTTTCTGAAAGGAGCCGGTGAAAATGGCTGGAATTAGATTAAAAGACATTCATAAAACATATCAGGTTGACGGCCGGACGTTTCCTGTCTTAAACGGCGTCGATCTCGAGATCCCGGAAGGAAAGATCACCGTGATCTTAGGTCAGAGCGGCTGCGGAAAAACGACTCTGCTACGGCTCACCGGCGGTCTGGAATCCGCCGACAGCGGTGAGGTTCGCTGGGACGGCGCCCACAAGACCGCCTTTGTGTTCCAGGAACCGCGGCTCATGCCATGGCTCAATGTCTGGAACAATATTATTTTCGGTTTGAAGAAAAATCAGGTCGATCAGGAGAAGATCCAGGACATCGTCTCCACGGTGAACCTGTCCGGCTTTGAAAAGGCATACCCATCACAGCTTTCCGGCGGCATGCAACAGCGCGCGGCTATCGCGCGGGCACTGGCATATGAACCGACCTTCATCCTGATGGATGAACCATTTGCGGCTCTCGACTATTTCACGAGGGAACAGATGCAGAGGGAACTTCTCCGCGTTCAGCAGAAGGAACATTCCAGCATCATGTTCGTGACCCACAGCATCGACGAAGCACTGATCCTCGGTGACCAGATCGTGATGATCGAAAAAGGGCTTGTGAAGCATGTTTATCCGGTGAAGGCGCCGTCCAAGGAAAGAAATCTTCTGGATGAGGAGTTTATTGCGCTCAAGAGAGATATCATTGAGAATCTGAATTTTATAAATTAAATATATTTTATATGTAATTTAATACATTCTAATTTTTATGATATTATTCTTACGCTATTTCCAGCAGATATAACATTCAAAGCATAAACATAATGTTATGAGCTGTCCCACAAAAAATTTTAATAGATGGTTTGTAACTGTTCGGTAGGTCTGCGCACTTGCTGCGCTGACCGTAAGAAAACATAAGCCGGAAAGCAAAAATCCCATCGGCGCAGCCGATTTGAATGGATTTTTGCTTGTAACTATGAAGGTACTGAATAGTTACAATGGTTTCCTTATTTAAAGGATTCCTATCATTTCGTTAAGTTCGGATATCTGCCTATTAACTTAGGCGTATCATACACTTATTTTTCAACTTACATGAGGAGGACAAAACAAAATGAAAAAACTGATCGCATTAGGACTCGCGGCATGCATGACATTTTCCCTTGCAGGCTGCTCCGGATCTGCGGGCAAAGAGACTGAGGCTGCTTCTGCTACCGAGACAACCGCTGAGACTTCCGCTGAGGCTGAAACTTCTGCCGAGGCTACAGCTGACGCTGAGACATCCATCGACAAACTCACCGTTACCTATGTAACGTCCCCGTTAAATGTACCGACTATCATCGAGAAGGACCAGGAAATCTTCGCGAAAGAACTCGGCGTTCCGGTTGAGTACGCAGAGCTTACTTCCGGTGCTGACCAGACACAGGCTCTCGCTTCCGGTGATGTTCAGGCTCTCTACGCAGTAGGCGCAACTTCCGTGATCCTGTCCGCAGCAAACGGCGCAGATATCAAGGTCTTAAACATGTACAGCCGTTCCCCGAAGGCATTCTGCATGTACTCAAAGGATGAGTCCCTCACAACTCCAGAGAGTTTAAAAGGAAAGACCATCGCAGGCCCGACCGGCACAAACCTTCATGAGCTCCTTGTCTCCTATCTTGCGCAGGCTGACATGACTCTTGACGATGTAAATTATGTAAACATGAGCATTCCTGACGCAAAGGCAGGTCTTGATGGCGGCAGCGTTGACGTTGCCCTGCTCGCAGGCGCAACTGCTTACAATGCAGAACAGCAGGGCTATCACCTTGTTGCAGACGGCGAGGGCCTGATCAGCGCACTGATCGCAGTTGCAACGACCCAGAAGTTCTACGACGAGCATCCGGATGTCATTAAAAAATTAAACGCTGCACAGGAAGAGATCGCATCCTACATGGCTGATAACCAGGAGGCAACCATGGAGACTGTTGCCGCAGCACTTGACCTTGATGTTGACGCGGTAAAGGAAATGTACGGTTTCTATGACTTCTCCACAGAGATCACAGACGCCGACAAAGAAGGTTTCCAGAAGACAGCCGATTTCATGTATGAGTCCGGCATGATTGAGAATGAGCTTGATGTGAACACGCTGTTCATTCAGTAATTTCGACATTCGGGAATCTTCCGCCGGAGTATTTTAAGCAGTACGGGAAAAGAGATCTAGCATATTTTGTCTGGGTCTCTTTTTGTTTCTATTCTGCAATCAGCAAAACCTCTTTCTATTCCTACGATTTTACGGTATACTAAACCATGCGCGCATTTTCCTGCGCCAGTCTGAACCTCAATTTACCAGAAAAGATAGAAAGGACACGTACATGACACATTCCCCCCTCACAAGACTCCAGAAGTTCCGTCTTCTGTCCCTGATCCCCCTCTATTTCATGATCGTCGGACTGTTTTTACAGCCTATCAAGGAAATTCTTCCGGGACTCTGGACACTGATCAGGGAGCCGGACTTTCTGATCACAGACTATTTTCTGGTCGGCGGCATCGGAACTTCCTTTATCAACGCCGGACTGCTGACACTTTTATGTATCTGGACCATCTATTTCCTCGATATGGACATGGACGGACATACAATCACGTCCAGCTGCCTGATGTTTGGCTTCTCCCTGTTCGGAAAGAACCTCTTAAACATCTGGGCGATCCTGCTCGGTGTGTATATCTATGCCCACTATCACAAAATGCACCTGTCACGCTATGTTTATATCGGTTTTTACGGTACCAGCCTGTCCCCGATCATCACGCAGATCATGTACATCTCGAATCTGCCCTATCTCCTGCGGCTTCTCATCAGCCTCTCCGTCGGGCTCATGATTGGCTTTGTGCTGCCGCCATTATCCACCCATGTTCATTATTCCCACAAAGGTTACTCCCTGTATAACGTAGGTTTTTCCGCCGGGATCATCGCCACCGTCGTGGTCTCCGTGCTGAAGTCCTTCGGCATCACCACTGAGTCTCGCCTGATCTGGTCAGAAGGCAACAACCAGCTGCTCTTTGCTATCCTCTGCGGTCTCTTTGCTGCCATGATCCTCGCGGCGTTTCTCTTTGGAGGGAAGGAGGTCAGCGCGTCCTACCGGAATATCCTGTCCTGCTCCGGAATCGGTGGAACCGATTATCTCCGGGATAACGGGGGCGCGGCAACAATCCTCAATATGGCCATCAACGGCCTCTTTGCCACGATCTTTGTTCTCGGAGTCGGGGGTGAACTGAACGGACCGACGATCGGCGGAATCTTTACGATCGTTGGCTTTTCCGCCACAGGAAAACATATCCGCAACATCTCCCCGATCATGTTCGGTGTGCTTTTCGCAAGCTTTACAAAGCATTGGACCATCAATTCTCCGTCGCCGATCCTGGCACTTTTATTTTCGACAACACTGGCGCCGATTGCTGGGGAATTCGGAGTCTTCATGGGGCTTCTCGCAGGTTTTCTTCACTCCTCTGTCGCCCTGAATGTCGGAATTGTGTATGGTGGCATGAATTTATATAATAATGGATTTGCTGGTGGAATTGTAGCAATTTTCATGGTTCCGGTGATCCACTCGATCCGTGACCGGAGAGCGAGAGCGAAAGGAGAGATTTCGCTGTAATGCATATGATATCTGAAAAAGGAAATATGAAGCATAAAAAAGATTATCCCGCTGCCGTAAAGCTGCTTTTCTGGCTTCCGGCAGCATGCATCGCCGCCGCCATCTTCTGGTTTTCCGCCCAGCCGGCGGCGGAGTCCACGGAGATGAGCGACACCGTAAGCCACTTAATTCTTTTACTCGGCACAAAGCTCGGCTTTTTCCACGGAAATCCGGCGCAGTATGCTGACCTCATCGAGCTCATGAGCTTCCCCGTCCGAAAAACCGCCCACATGACGGAATATCTTGTATTTTACTGTGCTGTCCGTTTCGGACTCCATTTTACATACCAGCCATTAAACGTGAAACGCCGTCTTCTCACCGCTCTCGCCATCGTCTTCCTCTACGCCTGCACCGACGAATTCCACCAGTTCTTCGTCCCTGGCCGCGCAGGACGGTTTACAGACGTGCTGATCGACTGCTTTGGGTGCGCAGTCGTAACGCTGATTTGTACAATAAAAAAGTCTTCTTCCCAGCGATGACCATTTTGCTGACGTCAGCAAAATGGTCATCTGTTTTTATTTCATTATTTTCTTATCGCATAAAAATGGGAGTCCCACATTTCAGAGACTCCCGCACCAAACAATCTTATTTTATTTTCATTCGCTTCTCTACATCTGCAAGCAACGGCATCGATGGAATTCCACCGAAATTTTCTACACATAGTGATGCCGCTGCATTTGCAAATCCGGCATATTCTACCGCCATATCTAATGTAATTTTTTCGATAGATTCATTTGACTGACTGAGTTTATAAAGAAATGTTCCCCAAAATGCATCTCCAGCTCCGGTCGTATCTACCACATTACTTTCAAATCCGGGAACTCTCTTTCCGCCTTCTGCATTTGCTATATATGCGCCATCTTTTCCAAGGGTAACTGCTACAAGTTTTACTCCCTTCTCCATCAGCACTTTTGCAGCCTGCTCCGGTTTCTTCTCATCTGTTAGAAGTTCTGTTTCCTCATCCGAAATTTTCATTACATCCACAAATGGAATCAAACTTTTCATTTCGCGCTTTGCTGTTTCCACATTCTCCCACAACGTTGCTCTGTAGTTCGGATCATAAGAGATGACTGCGCCTGCTGACTTGGCTGCCTTTATTGCTGCAAACGTAGTGCTGCGTGCCGGTTCCGACGTCAAAGACAGAGAACCAACATGGAATATCTTCGTGTTCCCAAGAATTTCCATATCCAGTTCTTTCTCTGTGATCTGCGTATCTGCCCCTGGCTTTCTCGCAAATGAGAAGGTACGTTCTCCTTCCGGTGACAGATCCACGAACGCGAGCGTTGTAAAATATCTTTCATCCAGAATAAAGCCTCTCGTATCGATCTGTTCCTTCTCTAAAATCTCCTTTAAAAACCGTCCATGCATATCCGTTCCGGCTTTTCCCAGAAATGCGGTTTTTGCCCCAAAACGAGCCGCTGATGTCAACGCATTCGCCGGCGCTCCACCTGGATTCTGTGCAAATAGTTTTTGTCCGTTTCTGCCGATTCCCTGATACGTAAAATCAATCAGGATTTCACCCAATGCTGTTATATCGTACATGCCTTCTCCTCCATAAATTTTACTCTCTCCAGAGCTGTCCCGGACAAGTAGTCATTTCCTCCGAGAATAAGCCTCTCAATTACCGGATGTCTCTGGACAGAAAGTTCCGGTAAATCATGAAATTTATAAATCTCAATTACCGTCTCACCGGCAGCAACCATACAGCAGAGAATCGTATGTCCGTCCACATGATTTACAACCGGATCAAAGCACGCGGTGAATCCCAGATTCTCATAAAATTGAATTGCAGCAGACAGGTCTGAAACCTGTAGTCCCACATGTTCAAGACCACAGATCGGTGTCCTGTTCGGCGGAATCTTTTTGTGCAGCTTCTGGCTGACCTCTATCGTAAATCCATATCCCGATATAATGTTGAAATAATTCATTCCTGTTCCATATACTTTTCCACTATACCGCGGTCCTCCGTTTTCTCCGAGCTGCAGATTTAATCCCCGGCTTTCGCAATATGCAATCGCCGCCTCGATGTCATGTGTCTCCAACGCAATATGTCGGAATCCCAGACACATATCATCCGGCCCGTATTTGTCTGCAAGATGTTCTTTGTCTTCTCTTAAAACCAACCGGAAATTTCCATTACGCAGACAAATCATCCCTTTATGATCTTCTTCCACAAAAAACAAATTTTCACAAAGCCACCTTTTCGCACCGGGCACATCTTCTACCAGAAGCTGCACTCCCCAAATGTACCTGTCGCCCATCCACTTTCACCTCTATATTCTCTGTCAGCCTGCCTTCTCTGTTATATTTCTGTTTCAGCCGTCATAGCGGATACTTCCGTCTTCATTTCTGCGGAAATGGCACATAAAGTGATCCCACGTAAGCTGCGCCATTTCTGCTGTGTAGGTATGCGGGCAGCTTCGAATGACTGTAAAGCACACCATCGGAGCATGATTTTGATCATACATTACCAATGTATGATATTTTCCATTATCGTACCAATTCTCAAACCTCGGTTCTACTCCGTTGCTGTGGCAGTAATTTTCAAGTGTTGCTCTCGCAATTGTGCCCGGATCCAGCGATACGGAAGCGATGTCATATTCTCCAAGCATAAACCATACCGGTCTCTGTGCGCAGCCTTCCAATGGCCGTACCTGTGGAGCCCAACCGTCCATTGCTCCGGTTGGTGCAAAAGCTGCAAACCGTTCCGGGATCCTCCGCGCCAGTTCCTGCGTCATATGTGAACCGTTAGAATGTCCTGTCACATAGATCCTGGATGGATCAATCGAATATGTCTTTTCCATGTAATCCAGCATTTTCTCAAAATAAGGCACCTCATCATGAAGCGGAACTCCCATTGATTCCAACGCCCAGTGCGGAACCGGAAATTTTGCCAGTCCGTCATTATAAGGATATGCCGACGCAAAGCATACAAAGAAATCTCTCTCTTCCGCAAGGCGATACCAGTCACTGGTACGTTCAAAATATTCTGCATTGCAGGACATGCCGTGAATCGCCACAACGAGAGGATACTTTTTTCCATCTCCAGATCGATATCCGGACGGAACATAGATATTCCAATATCTTGGCAGACCTTCTACGATTTGTTCTACTCGTACAACCCCAATCTCCTCCTGCGTTCTCATAGGCCTTAAACAGTTATTTCCAAAACTGCCCCAGCGTGAAAACCGCAGGACAAATTTTATCATTTCTTCATTAAGTGTTTCCCGTGATACCTCACTCACACTCTCGGAATTTCCAAGCCATGCCTGTGCAACAGGCTGTGCATTAACATAATACTGTCCGCGCTCCGGCTGCTCCAGATAAACTTCTCCATATGCATTTGCCAGACCTTCTTCTTTAGCCCGAAGAATCGTCCTCATATATTCGAATGTTTCCTTTGCTTTTCCACTTCGGTCAATCAGGAATCCGGGAATCGCAATATCTGTTTTCTTTAATGTCAAATCTCCATCCGATGGAAGTTTTCCGAGTATCTCCAGCAATTCAGGATCTACCGCACAGTTTCCATCAGCCGCAAAAGCTGCAAACGTCGCACTGTACGTCAGGGCAAATGCCGCGGCAATTTCCGCACCGGCACCGAATCCCATAACATACATATAGGATTCACAGATATCGACTGTCAGCCGCTGCACAAATTCTAATGTGATGATCTCCCACGCATAATCAAATTCTTTATCAATCTGTTCTCTGTCCCATTGGCTGCTTTCAAATACTACCAAAGCTGTATGATATTTTTCCGCCAGTGCGATCCAGTTTTCAGAATGAATAAATGCTTCCGCGTTCGTCCCATTTTCCGGGAATACAAAAATCCCTGCTCCCTTTGAGATCATTCCATCCGGCACATAGATTGCATATTTCCGCTCCTGGCCATTTATCACGATCGTTTTTTCTGTAATTCCAAGATTACACTGATAATACGGGCTGCTATGATTTAATTTATCTTCCGGGATCGGCGGAAACAATTCTCTGTGTCTGTTCCGTTTCGGCGGGTGATATTCTGTTCCTCTTGGTGCCCGTGGCATTAAGATCGATCGGTTATTTTCCGGGCTAAAATGAAAGCTCTCATATTTTCCCATAATCTTTACCTCTTCCTGCATTGCAGCAGTCATTATCCATGATATTGAATACTTCCGTCAGCCTCTCTTGTAAAATGGCATAAGAATGTATCCCAGGTAAGCTGTGCCATCTCTCCGGTATAGGTATGCGGGCAGCCTTTCATGATCGTATATCGGATCATAGGAACATGATCCTTATCATACATCACCAACGTATGATAAATTCCATTATCATACCAGTTTTCAAATTGCGGCGTCATATGGTTTGCACGGCAGTATGCTTTCAAAGTCTCTCGGGCAATACTTCCTTCCTCCACTGACGGAGAAGCCATATCATACTCGCCCATCATAAACGCAATTGGGCATTTCATATGATCATCGATCGGTTCGATTGCGTCCGCCAACTTGCCGCCCAGTGCACCCGTCGGCCCAAATGCCGCAAATCGTTCCGGCATTGTCCTTGAAAGCCTCTGTGTCATCCGGCCGCCATTAGAATGTCCAACTGCATAAATCCGTTTCTTATCGATCGGATACTTTTCTTCCATATCATCCAGCATTACCTTGAAATATTCGGATTCGTCCACACCTTCCTGATCCATCGGCCAAACACACCAGCCTGGAAGTGGAAATCTGCTTCTCCCTACATTTCTCGGATACGCGGCTGGATAAACTACAAAAAATCCACGTTCCTCGGCAAGCCGGTGCCAGTCACTTGTCTGTTCAAAATATTCCGGGCTGCAGGAAAATCCATGAATTGCTACAACAAGCGGATATTCCTTTTTGTCATCCGGCCTATAGCAGGAAGGTACATAGATATCCCAGTACCTTGGCAGTCCTGCGATTTCTTTCTCTACTCTTATTACTCCGATTTCCTCCCAGCTTCTCTTCGTCCGCAGATGGTTATTTCCAGATCCGCCCCACAGGGAAAAACGAAGGACAAACCGAAGCATCGCTTCATTTATTTCATTCTGGTCAAATTTCTTTGTACTATTTTCATCCGCAAGCCATACCTGCGAAATCGGCTGCTCGTTTACATAATAAGCTCCGCGTCTCGGCTGCTCCAGATATACGCTTCCATACTGATTGATCAGATTTTCTTCTTTCACGCGGTTGATCTCTTTTATATACTCGAATACAGCTTCAGCATTTCCCTTCTTATCAATGAGAAATCCCGGCATTGCAATTTCTGTTTTCTTCCATGTATCAATTCCATCGGACGGTAATTTTCTCAACACATTAAGGAGTTCTGGATCCACGCTGCAGTCTCCGCATACCGCAAATGCCGGAAATGTCGCACTATATGTAAGCGCAAACGCGGCAGCTATGCCAGCGGCGTCCCCCAAACCGATCGGATAGAAAAACGACTCACAAATATCGACCGTTGGTCTCTTACTGAATTCGTGATAAACAGTCGTCCATGCATAGTCAAATTCTCTTTCAATCTGTTCTTTTTCCCACTTCGGGCTCTCCAGGATCAGCAGCGAGACAAGATATTTATCTGCTAGTTGTTTCCAGTTTCCTGTCTTTATAAATTCTCCTGCTGTAACACCACTTTCCGCAAAAATTACTACACAGGCACCTTTTGACCAAAGATTCTGCGGTGCATAAAGTCCATACGGCCGTTTTGCGCCTTCCAGTTCTATCTCCTTCTTGAAAAATCCGGAATTCAACAGGCTATATGGATCTCTTCCCTTCAGTACTTCCTCCGGAATCGGTTCAAACGGGTTTACAAGCCTGCTGCTGTCCACATGATACTCTGTTCCTTTTGGAATTCTAGGCATCAGCATCGAACGGTTATTAAGCGGACTGAAATGAAAGCTCTGATATTTTTCCATGATGACCTCCCTGTTTATCTCAACTCACAACTTTTAAAGAGAATTGATCTCACGTACTCTGCAGCAGGATACAAAATGTCCTGGTTTGATCTCCTCAAGTTTCTGTGGCTTTCTGCAGTTTTCTGTCGCATAAACGCAGCGATCTGCAAACCGGCAGCCCGGCGGCGGATCGATCGGTGATGTGATCTCTCCCTTTAATACGATTCTTTCCTTTGGATGCAGAATATCTGTTGTCGGAATTGCGGACAAAAGAGCTTTTGTATACGGGTGAAGCGGCTCCGCAAACAATTCTTTCGTCGGACTTGTCTCTACCAGCTGCCCCAGATACATAACAGAAATATTATGTGAAATATGGCGTACTACAGACATATTATGCGTAATAAACATATACGCAAGTCCATGTTCTTCCTGCAGATCCATCAAAAGATTTAAAATTTGTGCCTGAATGGAAACGTCCAGTGCGGATACCGGCTCATCACATACGATGAACTTTGGATCCAGAGCCAACGCTCTCGCAATTCCTACTCTCTGTCTTCTTCCGCCATCCAGTTCGTGCGGGTAGCTCATCTTGATTCGTCTCGCAATACCCACCATATCCATCAGACGTTCTGTCTCTGCGTCTACATTCTGCTTGTCGCATTTTCCACTAATTAAGAGCGGTTCCTTAATCGTATCCTCGACTGTCATTCGAGGATTCAGGGATGAATACGGATCCTGGAAAATGATCTGAACATCACTTCTCAATTTTTTCAGTTCCTGCGGTGTCGGATTTGTAATATCTTTTCCATTAAAATGAACAGATCCCCCCGTACTCTTCTGAAGATGGATGATCGTTCTTCCAAGAGTTGACTTTCCACAGCCGGATTCTCCTACAACACCCATTGTCTCTCCGGCATCAATATTCATCGTTACGTCGTCTACCGCATGAACAGCACCTTTGGGACCATAGAAATATTTTTTTAAGTTTTTTACCTCTACAAGTGCCATACTAATCCTCCTTTTCTGCTGCTTCACAATATGGGCAGCTGCAGAAATGCCCCGGTCTTACTTCTGTCAGCGGGAATTTTATCGTTCTGCATTTATCCGTCGCATGCGGACATCTCGGATTAAAACAGCATCCTGTCGGAAGATCTGTCGGATCCGGTGGGAGTCCTTCAATATTGGCAAGTCTCCGCGTATCTACAGAAAGATCCGGAATTGCTCCGAAAAGGCCGATGGTGTATGGATGCTGCGGGTGAAGGAATATCTCCTCTTTTGAACCATATTCCAAAACTTCACCGGCATAGATCACTGCCACATTGTCGCACATTCTTCCAACAACACCGAGATCATGGGTGATCAGGATCATGGCTGTATTGTATTTCTTCTTCAGGTCATCCATCATATCGAGAACCTGAGCCTGAATCGTTACATCCAACGCGGTCGTCGGTTCATCTGCCAGAAGAAGATGTGGATTGCAGGCCAGTGCCATTGCGATAACAACTCGCTGCTTCATTCCACCTGAAAACTGATGCGGGTATTCTCCATAACGTTCTCTCGGAATACCAACCATAGCAAGCATATCTTCGGCCATCTCTCTTGCGGTTTTATCTTCTCTTGTCTGATGTTTTCGAATTACTTCCGCAATCTGCTCTCCAACCTTCATGATCGGGTTTAACGCTGTCATCGGATCCTGAAATACCATCGTGACCTGTCCGCCGCGGACCTTTCTCATTGCTGCCTCGCTGAGAGATAAAAGATCCACACCATCCAGAATGACCTTTCCACTCTTGACCTTCGCCTGAGCGTCCGGAAGAACACGAAGAATCGTTTTCGCAATGGTTGTCTTTCCTGCGCCGGTCTCGCCCACAAGTCCTAAAGTTTTTCCTCTTTCCAATTCAAAGGAAACATTGTTGACTGCATGTACAACTTTTCCACCTGTACGATACTCAACAACGAGATCCTCCACCTTTAAAAATTTTTCGCTCATAACATGTCCCCCTCTTTAGTCCTTTAACTTCGGATCAAGTGCATCGCGCAGTCCATCACCAAACATGTTCAGGCAGAGAACTGAAATTGCGATAAATAATCCAGGGAAAATCAGCATGTACGGATAATCACGAAGGAATCCTCTTGCGCCTGCCAGCATTGCTCCCCATTCAGGAGTCGGCGGCTGTACGCCAAGACCTATGTAACTCAAAGCTGCCAGTTCCAGGATCGCTTTTGCAACGCCCATTGTCGCAGAGACAATCAACGGAGACCAGCTGTTGGGAATAACATACTTCATAATTCTTCTTGCGGTACTGCAGCCGATTGCTTCTGCAGCTTCCAGATACTGGTTTTCACGTGTCTGCATAACCGTTCCTCTTAAGAGGCGGACATTGCCAGGAATCGTTCCGACTGCAATCGCAATAATTGTTTTATCAATTCCAACACCGAGAGCCGCGGAAATAATGATCGTTAAAAGCATAGACGGAATTGCCTGGATAACATCCAGAAGTCTCATAATGACCGTATCGGCTGCACCACCGAAATATCCTGCGATTGCTCCAACGACTGTACCGATAGCGGTTGAAAATAATACTGCCGCAATACTGATACTTAAGGAATATCTTCCACCGTAAAAGACTCTGGTAAAAATATCTCTTCCGAGATCATCTGTGCCAAACAGGTGCGCAGATGACGGTCCCTGCTTGATTGCCATGACGTCCATCTTATCATACTGATACGGAGAAACGATCGGGACAATGATAATCGCCAGAACCAGGATCACAAATAATGTCAGACCAAACATTGCGTTTTTGTTTCTGGACATCCGTTTTGCGAGGACCAAAAACGCATTTTCTTTTTTATATGTATTGTCCTTCGCCATCATTTTCCCTCCTTGCTCGGTTTCTTCTTTTTGCCCTGATTCTCGTAACGCGCCTTAATTCGCGGATCATTAAACGCGTAACAGAGATCAACTAACAGCATAATTACCGCGAATACTACTGCAAGCATGACAACGCAGCCACGAACGATCGGATAGTCACGCTGATTGATCGCTGTAATCATATACTGGCCGATTCCTGGAAATGAGAATACGTTTTCGATAACAATGGAACCGCCGAAAATAACCGCAAGGTTTGTTCCTGCCAGTGTAATGATCGGGTTCAATGCATTCGGAAGTGCATGTTTTAAGATAACTTCTCGCTGGGTCAGTCCTTTTGAACGCGCTGTGACAACATAATCCGCACGGATGACCTCAAGCATACTTGATCTCGCCTGTCGTGCCTGAGTGGCAAGACCACCGAAACAAAGTGAAACTGTCGGAAGTACATAATACTCCCAACCGCCGATTCCGCTTGCCGGGAACCAGCCAAGTTTTAATGAAAATAAGAGTACAAACAGCATTGCAAGCCAGAATGTCGGAATCGAAACGCCGAGAAGTGCAATGATCATGCTGATTCTGTCTCCCCAGCCATTCTGGTGAACCGCTGCCGTTACGCCAAGCGGGATTCCGATACCAAACGCTAATACCATTGAGGCAATTCCCAGAATCAATGTTCTCGGAAGTCTCTGCATAATTTCTCCCGCAACCGGAGCACCTGTCAGATAAGATTCACCCAAATCAAAATGAAGAAATACATCCGATAAAAATTCTCCAAGCTGCACGATAAATGGTCTGTTTAAGCCAAGCTGTTCTCTCATCTCCGCAAGTTCATATTCCGACGCTGTACTCCCCAGCATGATCTGCGCCGGATCACCGGGAACCAGGTACAGAATACCGAAGATCAATGTCGCAACGAGCAGTACTACAGGTATCATCTGCAGAATTCGTTTGCCAATAAATCTGATCATTCTTCTTCCTCCCAAATACCTCTGTTTTTAGGAATCGGCGTGCCGAATCCAAATATATGGTTCCTGCACGCCGATGCTTGTTGTCATGTAACTATAAAAACTGCATTGCAATTTTCATTGATTTTTATTCCATAAGCTTAGTTCCAAACGTAAGTAGATGCGCCCGGAAGGAAGTTGGAACGGATGCTGTATTTTGCACCTGTAATCTTATTCTTATTTGTAATATAGTAGTTGTCTTTATGGAAGAGACCATAATGGTAAGCTTCCTCGACCATGTACTGCTTTGCGGCATCAATGTCCGCAGCGTCCTGAGAAACGGCTGCTGTCATCAGAAGATTGTCCAGTTTGTCATCTCTTACCATTGCCATGTTATGCTCTGCGTAACGTGTGCTGTTTAACTGGTTCCAGATACGGGTAATATAACCGTATGCGGAGTTATAAGAAATATTAAGATCGAACTTAGTCGGGTCTGTCTGATATGTATTCCAGAGAGCCTGTTCAAAGGATGTAACCTCACTGTCAATTCCAACTTCTTTTAAGTATGCCTGAATGATCTGTGCAGTCTTTACACGAACCTCATCTGTATCGCAAAGAATTGTAAGTTTCAGACTTCCATCAGCAACTCCGGCTTCCTTTAAGAGTTCTTTTGCTTTTTCCGGATTATAGTTATAATAATCCTCTGTTTTCCATTTTTCCTGGAATCCAATGTTCAAATCACTGCCATAGCAGTAAACCGGCTCACCATGGCCTTCCATAACCACATTGATCAGTCCCTGCTGGTCAATTGCGTAAAGAACAGCCTGCGCAATTTTAAGATCGTTTAACGGACTTTCTGTAGAACGGTTGATCCACATCTGCTGAATGTAGTTATCGCGGGCTTCTTCTACATTAAAGTTCGCAGCACTCTCTCCGCCCTCCATAAAGCGGCCTGCATTTGAATAGTTCAGAGAGGTCGCAACATCATAAATACCGGTCTCAAGTCCGATTGCGATCTGAGAGGACTCTGTAACGAAATAATATTCGATCTTATCGACATTCTGTTCCTGACACTCAACACGAAGATCTTCCTTCTGCCAGTAGTCTTCATTCTTTACAAGTGTAAGGGAAGAACCTGTTACCCAGGACTCAACCTTGTATGGGCCGGTTGCAACCGGCATGGTTCTCATGCAGTCTCCGCTGTCCTTGTATGCTTTCTCTGAAACGATCATAACCTGAGTCAGCATATTCTCAACTTCTCCTGCTGCCTCACTATTGCACACAAGTTTTACTGTATAATCGCCGGTCTTTTCAATTGATACAAGGGAACCGGTCAATGCTGTATGCTGGTTTCCCTTACCATTTTCAAGACACTCGTTAAAGCTGAATACTACATCGTCTGCGGTAATATTGTTTCCCGCTGTATCTTTAATATAATCGTAAAGTTCGATATCCCATACCACGTTTGTCGGAGTAGATTCCGCTTCGTTCTTTGCCCAGTTTTTCGCAAGTATTCCGTAGTACTCACCATCACCACCCATATAGATCAGGTTCTCATATGTATACGCCAGAACTGTCCAACGTCCGCTGGAAGATCCCTCATCGAATGTTCCAAGGGAACCCGGGTCTGAAGTATATGCAATTTTAACAACCTTCTCCTGATCACCTGCCGGTGCTGCTGTCTCAGTTCCAGCTGCTGCCGTTGTTGCCGCCGCCGTTGTTTCCGTTGAACTGCCTCCGCCGCATGCTGTCAACGAAAGCATCATTGCCGCTGCCATAGCGCCTGCAAAAATTCGTTTCGCACTCTTCTTCATATCGTCCTCTCCTTTTTTGTTATCTAGTCCCCGATGGACCATTACTCGTTCTGTCAAACGTTTGCGTAAACGTTTAACTTGTTCTGTGGTTTCATTATACCCCCGCCATATATGTATTGTCAATTATTACTAATTTACAAATGCTTTTTCGCTTTTTTGTGTACTTTTTACATATTCCTCAGTTTTGCGTTATGGTTAATTTGTCTTGTTTTATTTAATTGACATCAATATTTTTGGGTGATATACTTATGTTAAACGTTTTACAGTGTTGTGAAGGGGGAATAAATGCATATGTCAAAAGTTAGTATTCGTGATGTCGCTGCCCTTGCCGGCGTATCTACTGCCACCGTCAGCCATGTCATCAATAATACCCGTTATGTAAAAGAAGAAACGAAACGGCTTGTTCTGAAAAGTATCGAAGAACTTCACTACAGTCCTGATGCGACTGCACGAAGTTTTAAGACGGGAAAGAGAAATTTAATTGCATTTATTGTACCTGATATTTCAAATCCCTTCTTTGCGACAATGATCGAGGAAGTTGAAAACGTTATCTCCAAAGAAGGCTTCAAGCTTCTCGTTATTAATACAAAGGAAACGAAAGAGCGCGAGATCGACAACCTGAGAATTTTATCCAGCGGTATTGTCGATGGTTTTGTTCTGGCCTCTACGGTTGAAAACTACTCTGATATTTCAGGAATCGTTCCTCCCAGTATTCCTGTTGTCTTAGTTGACCGCTCCCCTTTAGGCGCTCCCTATGATTCCGTGATCTCCGCAAACTATCAGGCCATGTCCGATGGAGTGGAATACCTTATAAAGAAAGGACATTCTAAAATCGGATTCATCACCGGGATTCCCCGCATTTCCACAACAAAAGAACGTCTTGATGCCTATCGCGATACGATGGAAAAACATGGAATCTTTTCTGAAGCCCTGATCCGTACCGGAACGTCTATGACTTCTCTGGTAGTTGAGAATCTCGATGCGCTTCTGGCGCTTGGCTGTACTGCTCTGGTTATTTCCAACAATATTATGGCGATTGAGACTATGATGATTTTAAATCAGCGTGGAATCCGCCCCCACCATGATATTGATCTGATCGGTTACAAAGACAGTGAACAGGCACAGTATGGTCTTCAGCATATGAGCCTGATCAAGCAGCCAGTTGCCGAAATGGGGCGCGCGACAGGAAAGCAGCTTCTGGAACGCCTTTCCCATCCTGATATGCCGATTCAAAGAATCATACTCCCAGCAGAATTTCTTCCGGTCGATTGAGTCCTCCCATTTTTATATCATTTTCTCATACATAGGCAGTTCTATTTGAACTTCCACGCAAACAAAAAAGCTTTTTCAGCATCAGTTTTATTCCTCTAAAACATGTACTGAAAAAGCTTTTTGATTTACAGCATCGGCACCACCACATTCCCCCAGAACCAGCTCACCGGCATGACGAGCACCATCGCGGGGATCATATCGGCGACCGGGAAGTTGTGGATCTTTGCGATGCGGAAACCTGTGGCCAGAAGAAGAAAACCACCGCAGGCCTTGAAGTCCGCGATCATATCCGGTGTGGTAAGCGGAAAGATGAACTTCGCCGCAGCGAAGATTGCGAGAAAGATCACGCACTGCGGGATTGCAACAGCCGCGACCACCATTCCCAGGGTTCCTCCAAAAATCATCGCAGTAAAGAAGTCCAGAATGGACTTGGAGATCAGAATCGTGTGGTCACCACTCATTCCGGAATCCAGAGATCCATAGATTCCTGTTCCGCTGGCACAGAACAGCACGATGATCGTCACGAGCATCGTCATATACTCTTCTCTGGACATGGACGCATTCTTATTCGGGAAGATCTTTCCGACCGGCTTCTCCATGCACGCCGCGCCGCTGTTGATGATCCCGCCGAGATTCACCGCCAGCCCAAACGCGGTCCCAATGATCACCGCAAAGATAACGGCGGGCATATTTTTCATAAGGCCGATGGAGCTCACGCCCATTCCCATGGAGCAGACGCCGAAGATCTTCGTGAGCTCTGAATTGATCCTTGTGGGCAGCTTATGCCCAAATAAAGCCCCGACCACACCGCCGCTGGCGACGGACAGGGCATTGATGATAATTCCTACTGGCATACATCTTTCTCCTTTGCAAAAAGGAATGTGCCTTGGCACATTCGTGCGTCTCGCGCGGTTGCTTGCGACAACCTACATCTTTGCGCAAGTAACACAAACAACTGCGGTGCAAAGGAGTCCCTGCACCGCAGAATTGACAGTTCGTTATTTAATTTTAGCACAAAGTACGGTACAACGCAAACACTTTACCTCGCAAAAGTGCATGTGAAGTGCATGTTCCCAATTACCATTTTGACAACATTCTTCTCATTTAAGTCGAACGACCGTGAAACTTGGCGCGTGATTCTGGTCAGCGAAGCTGACTTATTCCTATCAAAATCACTGCGCATCCTCGCGGAGCGTTTCCCAGCCGCTTCTTAGATCCCATGCACCGCGTCACACATGGACTTCACATACTCTTTCACATACGGAACCGCATCTTTTCCATACGTTCCGCAGAGCTTCACGATCGCGGAACCAACGATAGCGCCGTCGGAGAGACCTGCCATCTTCTTTGCCTGCTCCGGGGTGGAGATTCCGAAGCCAACCGCGCACGGGATATCTTTCGCCTTTTTCACAAGCTTCACCATCGCGCCGATATCCGTTGTGATCTCGCTTCTCGTTCCGGTAACGCCAAGAGAGGATACGCAGTATACAAAGCCGGACGCCTCTTTCGCGATCATGCTGATTCTCTCATGGGAGGTCGGGGCAATGAGGGAGATCAGATCCATATCATACTTTTTGCATACCGAATCAAACTCTTCTTTCTCCTCATACGGCACATCCGGCAGGATCAGTCCGTCCATGCCAAGCTCAGACGCCTTCTTAATAAAGCGCTCTGTTCCGTAGGAGAACACAACATTCGCGTATGTCATGAATACCATCGGAATTTGTGTATTTTTCCGAATTTTTTCAACCATTGCAAAAATTTTGTCGGTGGTCACGCCGCCGGACAGGGCGCGGATATTTGCCGCCTGGATCACCGGTCCCTCTGCCGTCGGATCGGAGAACGGGATACCAAGCTCGATGAGGTTTGCGCCTGCCTCCTCCATTGCGTATACAAGCTGCTCCGTGACCTCTAAGGACGGGTCACCGCAGGTGATAAACGGGATAAATGCCTTTCCATTTCCGCCTTTGAAGGCGTTTGCGATCTTACTCATGAATATCCTCCCCTCTGTATCTTGCGATTGCTGCACAGTCCTTGTCTCCTCTTCCGGAAACATTGACAACAATGATCTTATCCTTTCCCATCGTCGGTGCGAGCTTCATTGCGTATGCGATGGCATGGGCGCTCTCGATCGCCGGGATGATTCCCTCGATTCTGGAGAGATACTCGAACGCATCGACTGCCTCGTCGTCAGTGATCGCCACATACTGGGCCCGTCCGGTATCGTAAAGGTTCGCATGTTCCGGTCCGATTCCCGGGTAATCAAGGCCTGCAGAGATGGAATATACCGGGGCAATTTGGCCGTACTCATCCTGGCAGAAGTAAGATTTCATGCCGTGGAAGATTCCGAGACGTCCTGTGGCGATGGTCGCCGCTGTCTCTGCCGTGTTCACACCGCGTCCTGCTGCCTCACAGCCGATGAGCTGAACGTCTTTATCTTCAATAAAGTTGTAGAATGCGCCGATGGCATTGGATCCGCCGCCAACACAGGCAAGAACTGCATCCGGAAGACGTCCCTCTTTCTCTAACATCTGCTCCTTGATCTCCTTGGAGATAACCGCCTGGAAGTCACGGACGATAGTCGGGAACGGATGTGGTCCCATACAGGAGCCGAGAACATAGTGGGTGTCCTCGATCCGGTTCGTCCACTCTCTCATTGCCTCCGAAACAGCATCTTTGAGGGTTCCTGTTCCGGTTGTCACCGCATGCACCTTTGCTCCGAGAAGGCGCATTTTGTAAACATTTAATGCCTGACGTTTTGTGTCCTCCTCGCCCATGTAGATCTCGCATTCCATGCCGAAGAGCGCTGCCGCTGTCGCTGTCGCTACACCGTGCTGGCCTGCGCCTGTCTCAGCGATGACACGGGTCTTTCCCATCTTCTTCGCGAGAAGCACCTGACCGAGCACGTTGTTGATCTTGTGGGCACCGGTATGGTTTAAGTCCTCTCTCTTTAAATAGATCTTCGCTCCGCCGAGATCCTTTGTCATGTGCTCCGCGTAGTAGAGTCTTGATGGTCTGCCCGCGTATTCATTTAAAAGTATTGTGAGTTCTTTCTGGAATTCCGGGTCATTTTTGTAATGGTTGTATGCCTCTTCGAGTTCCAGTACCGCATTCATAAGCGTCTCAGGAATGTACTGACCGCCATGCGCGCCAAATCTGCCTTTTGACATATTTTTTTCCTCCTCGTGTAAACTGGTTTATTGTCTGTAACTGTCCATACCCATATTTCCGGAGTGATTTTTCAAATCTCCGCCAGACAGTCATCGAAATCGTGATTTTGTAGCAGCGGAAATGTTACTTAACCGTTATCATATTTTCTATTTTTGCAGACCACAGGTGTGAAAAAATCACGGCTGCCGACTGACTTTTATCTGCTGTAAAACTCTCTTACCAACGGATAAATGTTCTTATATTTCTGATAGATCCCGTGGTATTTCTCCGAGACTGCCGGATCCGGCTCCACCGTATCACAGTGTCCCTGGCTCTCCAGTGTCTCGATAAAGGACTTGTAATCCGGGATCACGCCCTCCGCCACAAACACCGCCGAGGCGATGGCCAGTGCCGGTAAAAGGTCCGGATCCTTGTATACAAAGATCTTCTGTCCCATGACATTGCTTAAGATCCGGCACCATCGCCGTTCCCTCGCTCCGCCTCCGATCAGCGTGATCTTTAACGCCGGATGGTCGAACAGTTCCAGTCCCTGACGGATGGAAAATGCCACGCCCTCGAGGACACTCTGTGCCATATCCGCCGCCGTGGTCTCCTGGGAGAGACCTAAGAAGCTTCCCCGGACGCTGCTGTCCATGATCGGGAACCGCTCACCTGCCACATAGGGCAGGAAGAACAGTCCGTGACTTCCGGGTTCCGCTTTCTCAAGAAGCTCTGAGATATACCCGAAATCCGGTGCCCCGTCGGGATCCCTGGACAGGATCTTCGCGATCAGCCGGTGGGCGTTTCCGCCGTTTAGGAACGGGACTACATTGATGAGCAGGTCCTTCTGCATCGCCGCCAGATTGAATCCGCCGCCTTCACTCTCCATCCTTTGGTTGGACACGGCTGCCACCCAGCCGGAGGTTCCGAGGTTGATGTTGTACTCCCCCGGTGCCAGGATGCCGCTGGCAAGTGTCGTCGCTCCCGCATCCCCGGTTCCGGCATAGACCTTTGTTCCTACCGGATAACCACTCTCCGTCGCCCCGGTCTCCGTGACCGTGCCGACACACTCATGGGCGTAAAAAAGTTTTGGGAACTTCTTAATATCGACTCCCGCCGCTCCAATCAGCTCCTCCGACCAGATCTTCCTGTCCAGATCCATGGCCCCCGCCGTGGAGCAGGCGGTCATGTCTCCGGCGAACACACTGGTAAGTCTACCTATTATATAGTCCTTCGAGCTGATGAGAAAACATGCGGTCTTCTCATAAATCTCCGGCTCATTTTCTTTTAACCACAGGATCTTCGCAAGCGGCATCGATCCGTCAAAGTGGTTTCCCGTAATCTCCGCAATATACGCATCCCCGAGAGGCACTACATTCCGCCTTGCCGCCTCTCTTATGATCACCCGTGCCTGCTCGTCCGCCCGACCGTCGGAATAAAGGATCGCATTCCGGAGTGCTTTTCCTTCTGCCCCAACCGAGATCACATCCTGCATCTGTCCGGAGAAGATAATAGCCCCAATCTCCTTTGGCGGGATGATCTCAAACATCTCTTTTGACAGCTTACAGAACGACCCATACCACTCATCCGGATCCTGTTCCTTGAAGTTTCCCGTTTCGATGGTGTGGATCACGGAGCTTCCGGTAAAGACGGGCTCTCCATTTTCGTTCACGACCACTGCCTTGACGGCTGTCGTTCCGATATCAAAGGTTGCTGCTAACATCTATTCCCTCCCCGTTCCGTACCGTTACACAGTACTGGGGATTTTGCCAATCCTTCGCATCCTAAATTGGTAAAATCCGCTCTCTCAATGTTATTTTACGGTATTTTCGGTACCAAAAATCCCTACCGTGAACCATGACCCGCGCCGAGTTTCTGGAGCACGACCGCGAGAATGATGATTCCGCCGGTGATAATGTTCTGCATGAAGCTCGGCATCTGAAGGATCGTGAGTCCGTTCGCCAGAACCGCCAGAATGATGGTTCCGACTAAGGTTCCGACCACGCAGGGAACACCGCTCTTTGAAACGGTGCATCCGATAAATACCGCTGCGTAGGACTGCAAGAAATATCCCTGCCCCGCTGTGGTATTCGCGGAACCTACACGAGATGCCACGAGAGCGCCTGCAAGACCTGCCATTGCCGCGCTGAGCGCAAAAGCGAGAATCCGGTAACGGAAGATCCGGATGCCTGCCGTCTCCGCAGCCTCCTTGCTTCCACCGATGGCATAAAGCTTTCTTCCGGCTGACATGTGGTTCATAAACATGTGGAATACGATGTAAAGCACCGCCGCAACAATGGTGATAAACGGGATGCCCGCGATTTTTAAGATCCCGGGGATCGTAAACGCCTTCGGGATCCCATGAAATACGGTCGTTCCTCCGGTAAGTCCGTAAATCACGCCGTCCAGCACGGTTCCCATACCAAGTGTTGTAATAAAGGAAAGGATCCCGAACTTTGCTACGATCCCTCCGTTCACGCAGCCGACGATCAGACCGGCCACTACCGCTGCCAGAAAGCAGACTGGGATCGGAACACCCTGAATCGATAAAAGCGCTGCAACCACGCCGCCAAGGCTCACGATATTTCCGATGGAAAGATCGAATTCATTGATGGTCATGACAAATGTCGCTCCTAAAGCCACCATGGCGAGGGGCGCTGCCTGACGCGTTATATTAAGGAAGTTTTTCAGTGTAAAAAACGACGCAGGTCTCAGGAGTCCGAAAATTCCGATGATGACAACCAATGCCGCCACCGTTCCGTAATTCTTTAATGTTTTTCCTTTCATCAGTCGCTTTCCTCTCTCTCCGCCTCATAACAGCACGCCAGCACGTCCGTCGGTTTCAGGTCTTTATTCTCAAATGTCTTTCGTACTCTTCCGTATGCCATGACGGCAACCTCATCGGCAACCTCTAAAAGTTCCGTGAGATCGGACGACACGTAAAGGACGGCTTTGCCCTTTTTTGCCTCTTCCTTCAGAAGCCTGTGGATCTCCTGCCGTGTTGCCACATCCACCGCCTGAGTCGGCTCATCGCAGAGCCAGATCGACGGCTCTGTAAGGAGTGCCTTCGCGAAGACAACCTTCTGCTGGTTTCCGCCGGACAGCTCCTTCGCCGGCTGGCTCACACCAACACATTTGATCTTTAATGCCTCGATCATGTCCATCGCCTTTTTGTCGGCCGCCCGCTTTTGAAACCAGCCGCTTTTCGTGTAGCGATCGATGGATGAAAGCATCATGTTCTCCTCGACGGTAAATGCGGGGATCATGGCTTTTCCTCTCCGGTCCTCACAGATAAACGCCATTCCCTGGCGGATGGATTCCGACGGGGTAGGACGGGTTGTGGTCTTTCCGTCTATCGTAACCTCACCGCCTGCCAGCTTTCTCGTTCCGTAGATGCATTCCAGGAATTCTGTCCGCCCGCTTCCGCAGAGCCCGAACATTCCGGTGATCAGCCCGGTCTTTATTTCCAGATCGACACCGCGGACGATTCCGTCCCCGGAGCGGATCCCGTGGATTTCCAGAGCTGTTTTTCCGATCTTTCCGTCGGCACCTGTTCCCAACAGCTCAGCTCCCTGAATATCCGTCTTTTCTGCTTCACTGCTCACTGTCTGCTTTACTCCGCCTTTACCAGATGCCTTATCTGCCGCTCCGCCCTGAAGCTCCGCCTCAGCATCCTTTCCAGCTTTTCCGACGCCATCCGCGACTTCATTTCCACTCATCAGCCGTACCAGCTCTTTTCTGCTGGTTCCTGCCGTATCCACCGTGGACACCAGCGTTCCGTTTCTCAAGACCGTGACCCGGTCTGCCAGCTCCATGATCTCTTCCAACCGGTGTGTCACATAGAGGACCGAGGTTCCTTTTGCCTTTAAGTTTCTCACGATGGAAAATAACAGATTCGTCTCCTTATCGGAAAGGGACGCTGTCGGCTCATCGAGGATCAAAAGCTTACAGTCACTCATCATCGCCCGGACGATCTCCACGCATTTTTTCTGTGCCGGGGTCATCATGGAAACCGGTTTCTTAAGGTCAAGATGGATCCCAAACTCCTCTGCTTTCGCCGCGGCTTCCCGTTCCATCTCTTTCCATCGGATCAGCCCGCCTTTTACCGGATAGGGTCTTCCGAGACAGATATTTTCCATTCCCGTAAATGCCGGGATCAGGACGTTGTCCTGAAAGATAATGTTGATCCCCAGCTTCCGGCTCTCTTCCGGTCGGATCACCTCCGGAAGATCTTTTCCGTTCCACAGGATACTGCCGCCGTCTCTCTTGTAGACACCGCCTAGGATCTTGATGAACGTGGACTTTCCGGCTCCGTTCTCACCGATGAGGCCATGGACCTCCCCCTCACCGAGAGAGAAGTCCAGACCTTTTAATGCGTATACACCGTTAAATTTTTTATCTACGCCCTTTACATCCAGCAACATCCTGTTTACCTGCCTTAATTTTTGTTTCTATTCTCCGTTTTATGCCTGTTCAGCGTTTTTAGTATCATGCCCGTTGAAACAGCACTTCTAAAATTTTTCGACATTTTTATCCGGATTCATTTGCTTACTGTGCATTCTCCTGCGTGATCAGCTCTGCCGGTGCATACATCTCACCTTTTTCGATCTCTTCACCGTCAAAGTACTTCTCCATCTGCTCACAAACGATACCAGCCATTCCTTCGAAGTTCTGCTTTACCGTCGCTTTTAAGTTTGTTCCGTCCTTGATCATCTCGACTGCCTGCTCGTTTCCGTCAACGCCTGTGACGATGACCTCGTCACGTCCTGCCTCCTGAAGTGCCTTTGCAGCGCCGATGGCCGGTTCATCCCATGCCGCAAATACGGCTGTGATGGAATCCTTGTCCGGATTTGCCGTTAAGAGATTTGCAACGATGTCCTGCGCGTCGTTGATCGGCTGCTCTGCCGGAACGTGCTGCTCTGTGATCAGCTTGATATCCGGATATTCCTTAATAACATCGTCAAATGCCTCGCTGCGCTTTACAACGCCCGGATGCGGTCTGTGGGTCAGGGCGATCACGGTTCCCTTTCCACCCATCAGATCGTCAAATAAGTACCTCACAATGAGCTCGCCCATCTGGTAGTTGTCGCTTGTCGCATTGATCTGCATTCCATCGATAAATCCACTGTCACATCCGAATACCGGGATGTCCGCGTCAAAAGCGTCCTGAAGCTGGTTTGCTACCTGGTTCGGGTCAGCGCTCACAAGGACGATCCCATCGGTTCCGGAAGAAACAACATCCTCGATCCGGCTCGCAAGCTCCGCAAAATCGTTTGCCGTATCGATCACGAATACTTCCGCGCCCTCAGCTTCCAGATCTTCCTTAATATATCCTGCCATCTGGTTGGTCGTGACAGATGTGAGATACGGAGTCATAACGGAGATCTTCTTTCCGGCAAGTGCACCGCCTTCCGTCTTTTCTTCCGTTGCTGTCGAACCGGCTGTTGTTGTCTCCGCTGCGGTCGTTGTTGTCTCTGTCACTGCCGTCTTCTCATCCGCCTCTGTGGAGCATCCGATAAGCAGGATTCCTGCAAGAGCTGCGGCTGCAGCAAGGCTCATGATGGTTTTCATTTTTCTCATAATCATTTCCTCCTCGTTTTTGTCGACTGCCTCTTGCGGGAATCAGTAAGGGGGTAGAACAGCACGTTGAAAATAAGTAAAAAAGAATGTGCTTTGGCACGTTAGTGCCTTTTTATGTAACAGGGAATTCCTCGGAATTTCCTGTTACATAAAAAAAGTCCCGGACATAGTTTTCACTATGCCGGGACGAAATTGTTCGTGGTGCCACCCGATTTCACAGATCAGTCTTCCTCGAAAGCCAACTGCTCCGTGCCTACGGCACTCCCACAGTTGCCGCCTCCATTCGTAATCCGGGCTATCGCCCTACTTACTCATGCAGGCTTGGTTGTCAAATGTCTATCCAGCCTGACGTGCAAGCACGTCATTCTGGCTATCCGCTTGACAACACTTTCAAACAAAAATAGCAGCTATCCCACATCGGAATATCTGCCACCAATCTGTCTCATTTCAGAGTACGGAAATCTCTTTCGATACTCTTATCCTTTAACGCAGGAATCACGGCCGCAGCTACTCGGATCTCTTTCACCTGGCGTCTCACAAACCCATTCCATAGGGAATTCCATACTGTCTTCCACCACCGACAGCTCTCTGTGATTTCATTCCGAATGTACTCTCTTTGCTCATCGACTTTTTGTTTTTAATTTTTATGGATTAAAGATTAGCACACTTCTTTCCATATGTCAATTTTATTTTCAGAATATTTGCTATTAAAAATTCCTATACCCAGTCACTATTTTTTCCAATCATATCCGGTTCGAACAAAAATCGGCTCCTGAAAGACTTTCCAAGATCAGATCTATCATCTCTTTGTTGACAGTTTTTTCCATTTTGTAGAAACAAAAGTTACATAATTCTCATTTTTTGATTATTATGCCGAATTAAGTAAAGTGAATTTAAAAAATACTTGACTTTTTTAAGTTATGGTTTTATTCTTTAGCACATAATTTTATTAACGATCCATTCCAACTATCAAAGGCGATAACTTCTGACAAAAGTGCGCCTTTCTTTTTTACCCGGACTTAACTGTAAGACTATCGAACAGTTTCTCCGGTTCTCCGGAAGCGACTGCCGGATACCCACCGGCACCGGAGATTCCCCACCCGGATCGTTCGTAAAAGGAAAGAGAGAGGAGAGATTCATTTATGAAGAAGAGACGACTTATTGCACTCGCAGCTGCAGCCGTTATGGCAGCATCTTCCCTGGCAGGATGCGGCGGTTCCCAGACATCCTCAACAACAGCAGCCGGTTCCACTGCTGAAACAGCAGCGGCTTCCTCCAATGCGGTATCCCCGGACGCAAAGTCCACGGATCAGACACTCGGAGGCGGTATCGCGGTCGGCTCAAGTGACGGTGAGGCAGTAAAAGGTGGAACGCTTGTTTTGTCAATGCCTTCATCCCCACGCACCCTTGATCCGAAAGCCTACTCAACCATGTACGAAAACCACATTATGTACAATGTTCTCGATACCCTGTTTGTCTGGGATAAGGATTACAAAGAGGTGATTCCGAGTCTGGCAACTGATTACACTGTCAGTGATGATGGCCTGACCTACACCATCAACCTCCGTGATGATGTATACTTCCAGAAAGGTAAATTCCAGGACGGAAGAAAGATGACCGCGGATGATGTTGTATACTCTCTTGAACGAAGCAAGGAAGAGAGTACCACAGACCGTATCTGCCGTGATTTCTTCGATTACTGCGAAGCTGCAAGCCCGACACAGGTCGTTATCCATATGAAATCTGTTGCAGGACCGTTTATCTCTCAGTTAGCCGGTATCGGAAACGCAATCCTCCCGAAAGAGGAAGTTGAAGGCTGGGGAGAAGACTTCGGTTCCCACATCGTCGGCACAGGTGCTTTCACACTGGAAGAGATCGTAACCGATGAAAAAGTCACATTAAAGAAAAATGAGAATTACTGGGGCACAGAGCCGAACGTAGACGGCATCGAGTTCCGAATCATCTCCGATTCCAATCAGGCGATCAACGCAGTCCAGACCGGTGAGGTCGACATCGCGATGTATCTTCAGGGCGAAGCCATCAAGCGTGCGCAGGATGCGGACCTCTTACTTCAGGCACCGAGTTCCGCTGTCACCTTTGTCCGCTTCAATATGCAGAACGGACCGACCGCAAACGCTGATGTCAGAAAAGCACTCACAATGGCTGTCGATATCGACTCCATGGTAGCCGGTATCTATCAGTACGGCGAAGGCACAAGAGCTTATCAGCCGCTTCCGGTATACTCCTTCGCTTATGACACGGCATACAATGATCTTGTACCGTCCTACGATCCGGAAGGTGCAAAGAAGCTCCTCGCAGAAGCAGGCTACCCGGATGGCTTTACCATGAGCCTTTACATTGGTTCCACTACCTATCGCGAGAAGATGGCACAGATGTTACAGTACTACTGGAGCCAGATCGGTGTAACACTTGATATCAAGTCTTCCACCATGGCCGACTGGTCCGCAGCGGTCGTTGATTCCTGGCAGTCCGATGTTGTAAACAGCTACGGAGTAAGCTGGAACAGCGATCCGGATCCTTACGGTTTCCTTGGAAAGTTCTTCAGCTCCCAGACACTTCACGCCTCCTCCAACGCAGGCGGCTACAACGATGCGGAACTGGATGAGCTCTTAAATGAAGGCTTTGGCTCCACAGACAACGCAAAGCGCGCGGAGTCCTATAAGAAAGTCATTGAGAAGGTTATGAACGAATACACCGGTATCTACTACGCATACGAGTGCCGGAACTGGGCCGTATCCCCGAAGGTACATAACGCAGTTCTCCGTGCCGATAATCAAATGTTAGTCGCAACACCATTCAACAATATCTGGGTTGAAAAATAGAATTTGACGACCAAACCGGTTTGAGTAAGCAGGGTGATAGCCCGGATTACGAAAACCGGCGGTCGCTGCGTGAGTGCTAAAGACACAAAGCAGCTGGATTCCACACATAGAAAGGGGGAGGCAAATCCTAAGTTTGTTTCCCTTTTTCTGTACACTCACAGAGATTTAACTGTTCCATTCTCTTCACATTCTTCCCGGTGAAGAGAACAGGACAGCTATGAAAGGATTGGATTTATATGGGAAAGATCATCATAAAACGATTATTGCAGACGATTCCCACACTTCTGGTCGTCGTCACACTTACCTTCTGCCTCACACGAATGCTTCCGGGCGATCCGGCAGTGGCGATCTTAGGTATCGAGGCAAATGCGGAGGACATCGAAGCTATGAGAGCCGAGATGAACCTCGACAAATCGCTCCCTGAGCAGTACGCCCTCTACCTGGGTGGACTTGTCCACGGTGACTTTGGTTACTCCTACAGCTACCGTCAGGACGTTCTTCCACTCATCACTTCCAGAATTCCGAACACATTAACCCTGACGCTGACAGCACTTCTCTTCGCTTTCATCATCGGAACCAGCGTCGGTATCATTGCTGCATTAAAGCAGAATACGATCTTCGATTACATTGTCATGGTCATCACGCTCGTGGGTGTGTCCATGCCGATCTTCTGGCTGGCACTCATGCTGGTTCTTCAGTTTTCCGTTAAAATGAATCTTCTGCCTGTTATGGGTATGGGCGATCTCTCCAAAGGCTTCGGCGATGTTGTGAGCCATATGATCCTTCCGGGCTTCTGCCTTGCGACGATCCCGATGGCAACCTTTGCGAGAACCATGCGTTCCAGCATGATCGACATCATGAGCAGCGACTACATCCGATGTCTTAGAGCCCGTGGAATCAAAAAACTCAAAGTCATCCTGATCCACGGATTAAAGAATGCTCTCCCGCCGCTCATCACAGTTTTAGGTCTTCAGATCGCCGGAACCTTCACCGGTGCCATCATCACCGAGGGAATCTTCTCCTGGCCGGGCATGGGAACCATGATCAACACCGCGATCAACAACCGCGATTATTCCCTGATCCAGGGTGCGGTCCTGTTCTCCGCGATCATGTTCGTCTTCTGCAACATGCTGGTCGATATCGCCTACGCGATTCTGAATCCGAAAGTTAAACTGGAAAAGGGGTGATGAGTTATGACATTATCAAAAAAGAAAAAACCTGCTGCCGCGTCCTCCGTTGTTTCCGGTGAGGCGCTTGGAATGGATGCCAATATCGCAATGCTCGTAAAAGAGCGGAACGCGAACAATGCCTGGCATAAATTAGCGAGAAACAAAACAGCCCTCGTTGGCTTCTTCATCGTGGCTTTTATGGTAGTCATCGCCGTATTTGCCCCGCTCATCGCGCCATATGACCCGAACGCGATCAACCCGGTCCTGCCCTTTAAGGGAATCGGCACTCCCGGACATCTCTTCGGCACGGATGACCTTGGCCGTGATATCCTGTCCCGTATCATCTACGGCTCCCGTATTTCCATGATCGTCGCCGTAGGCGCCACCATCGTCGGCGCGATCATCGGCGTTCTCATCGGACTTACCGCCGGATATTTCGGTGGATGGATCGACGCGGTGCTCATGAGGATCATGGACGGCATGTTCTCCTTTCCGTTCATCCTGTTAGCCATGATCCTGATCACCGTTCTCGGAAACGGCGTCATGAACGTCATTCTGGCCATCGGTATCGCAAGCGTACCGGGATTTGCCCGTGTCACAAGAGGCCAGGTACTGATCGTAAAGGAAGAAGAATACTGCAACGCCTGCCGCGTTGTCGGTGTTTCCCCGGTAAGACTTCTGTTCTTACATATTTTGCCGAACTGTGTATCCCAGATCATCGTTTACGCGACACTCCGTATCGCAAGCGCTATCATCTCCGAGGCATCCTTAAGCTTCTTAGGACTCGGCATCGCGCTTCCGACCGCCTCCTGGGGCAGCATTCTCCGTGTCGGCCGTGACTGCCTGACAACCGCCCCGCACGTTGCGGGAACCGCAGGCGCGTTTATCCTCGTGACTGTTATCGGTTTCAACCTGTTGGGCGATGGTATCCGTGATGTCATGGATCCGAAAATGAAACAGTAGGAGGTGCAGGCTATGAGTGAAAACGATGCAATCTTAAAAGTAAATGGATTAAAAACATATTTCTATCAGGCAAGCGGCGTTTCCAAGGCTGTCGATGGCGTAAGCTTCAGCCTGCGTCAGGGCACGACCATGGGGATCGTCGGTGAGTCCGGTTCCGGAAAGAGCGTCACAAGTGCCTCCGTGATGCGGCTCATGCCGTCAAAGACCGGAAAGATCGTAGATGGCTCCATCATCTTCGACGGTGTGGACATCCGGAATCTCTCCGAGGCACAGATGGAAAAGTTCCGCGGCGATGAGTGCTGCATGATCTTCCAGAACCCGATGACTTCCCTCGATCCGGTATTCAAGATCGGCCACCAGATGGTGGAAATGATCAGAGAGCATGAAAAGGTCAGCAAAAAGGAGGCCTGGAACAAAGCCGTTGAAGCCTTGAAGCTTGTCGGCATCCCGGAAGCCGAGAAACGGATGGATGCCTATCCTCACGAGCTTTCCGGAGGTATGTGCCAGCGTGTCATCATCGCCATGGCTGTCTGCGGACATCCGAAGCTCATCATCGCTGACGAGCCGACGACCGCCCTCGATGTGACCGTACAGGCACAGGTTCTTGAGCTTTTAAAGGATCTCCAGAAGAAGCTCAACACAGCGATCTTACTCATCACCCACAACCTTGGCGTTGTCTGGGAGATGTGCGACACCGTCATGGTCATGTATGCAGGAAATACCGTAGAATACGCGGATACAAAGACGCTCTACAAAGAGCCGCTTCACCCGTACACCTGGGGTCTTTTAGACTCCATGCCGAAACTCAGCAGCTCCACGAAGGAGGACTTAAAGACGATCCCGGGCGCACCGCCGGATCTCCGCCTTACCGGCCACTGCTGCAACTTTTATAACCGCTGTCCTTACGCGACGGAGATCTGTAAACAGCAGGTACCACCGCTTAAGGAAGTCGCTCCCGGACATTTCGTGGCATGCCACAGACAGGACGGCGAGCACAGATTAACACGAGGGGAAGTGAATGTGACATGCAAAAAAATGTAATCATGAGCGTCGATCATCTCAGTAAGGATTTCGTGATCCGCGGAAAAAAAATAGGGGAAAAGAGTAAGCTTCTCCACGCATTGAGCGATGTTTCTTTTGATATTTATGAGGGTGAAACCCTTGGCATCATCGGTGAGTCCGGATGCGGCAAATCCACACTTGGACGCTGTCTTGTAAAGCTCCACAAGCCGTCCGCCGGAACGATCACCTACAATGGCAAGGATCTCTGGAATCTGCCGGTCTATGAGCGTGAGGCAGCCCGCAGGGACATCCAGATGATCTTTCAGGATCCGTATTCCTCTCTGGACCCGAGAAAAACAGCTTCCTACTCTATTGAAGAAGCGATGAAGGTCCACCACATCGGTGACACCGCAAGAGAGCGCCGCCAGAAAGCATTAGAGTCTCTTCAGGAGGTCGGTCTCGACATCCAGCACATGGAGCGCTATCCCCACGAGTTCTCTGGCGGCCAGAGACAGCGTGTGAACATTGCCCGCGCCCTCTCCATGGAGCCGAAGATCATCGTCTGCGACGAGCCGGTATCCGCACTGGACGTTTCAATCCAGGCACAGGTCATCAACCTCTTCCGCCGCCTGCAGAAGCAGTTTAACCTGACTTATGTTTTCATCTCCCATGACCTCGGCATCATCAAGTACATCAGCGACCGGATCATGATCATGTATCTGGGACGTGTCATGGAGTTCTACACTTCGGAGGGAATCTACGCAGATCCGAAGCACCCATACACACAGGCGCTGCTCTCCGCGATCCCGCCGGAAAGTCCCTTTGATAAAAAAGAGCGTCTGCCCCTCACCGGCGACATCCCGAGTCCCATCGGGGATCAGGTTGGCTGCCCGCTCGCAGGCCGCTGCCCGCACTGCACGGAACGCTGTAAGAAAGAGATTCCGAAGCTTGTGGACACCGGTGACGGACATATGGTGGCTTGTTTCCTGTACGAATAAGCTTTCACATCCGCAGCACCTGTCCGGGCAGGAAAGTACCCGTTTCAGCTTTTTCTGCACCTGGCAGATTCATAACTGGCTTTGTAACTGTTCATTCCTCACAGTTACGCACAAAAATCCATTCCACATCGGCTGTGCCGATAGGATTTTTGCCTTCTAGTCTAAGTTTTCTTACGGTCAGCGCAGTAAATGCGCAGACCTGCTGAACAGTTACCTGACTTTTTTATAAAGGAGTAATAAAACAATGGTAGATTCTAAAAAATTAATTTCTCTCGTCGAAAAATACGAAAAACTGATCTATGACACCGCTGATCATATCTGGGCACACCCGGAGACGGGATACCGCGAGTGGAAGACTTCCGCCTACATGGAACAGCATTTTGAGGAGCTTGGATACGCACTTACAAAAGCCGGCAACATCCCTGGATTCTACACAGATCTCGACACAGGAAAGCCGGGTCCGAAGATCGCGATCCTCGGCGAGCTGGACTCCCTGATCGTTGCAAACCACCCGTGCTGTGATCCGGAGACCCATTACGTCCACGCCTGCGGCCATCATGCCCAGTGTGCCGTTCTTCTCGGAACTGCCGCTGCCTTAAAGGAGCCGGGCGCTCTCGACGGTCTCTGCGGATCCATCCGTTTCATCTCCGTTCCGGCTGAGGAGCTTATTGAGCTTGGATACCGCGAAAGCTTAAGAAAACAGGGCATCATCAAATATTTCGGCGGAAAAGTTGAATTCATCCATCGTGGATACTTTGACGGTGTCGATATGGCGATGATGATCCATTCCGGCAAGCTCCCGGAAGGAAAAGCGCTCTCCATCAGCGACGGATGCAACGGCTGTGTCACAAAAAATATCACATTCAAAGGAATTTCCGCCCACGCAGGCGGCTCGCCGGAGAACGGCAGAAATGCCCTCTACGCCGCAACCTGCGCTTTAAACTCCGTCAATGCCCTTCGTGAGACATTCACAGACAATGACCATATCCGTTTTCACCCGATCATCACAGAGGCCGGTCTCGCCGTCAATGCGATCCCGGAGACAGCGAAGGTGGAATCCTATGTGCGCGGAGCTTCCTTCGACGCGATCCGCAAATACAATACAAAAGTAAATCAGGCTCTCGCCGCTTCCGCCGCCGCCATCGGCTGCAATGTGGAGCTTGATGACCATCCGGGCTACTTCCCGTTAAATAACGATAAAAATATGGCCGCTGTCATGAAAGAGGCTATGGAGACTGTTGCAGGCCCTGACAGCGTCGTTGAGGGCGGCTGGGGAACCGGCAGCACCGATATGGGCGATGTGTCCGCTATCATGCCGGTCCTTCACCCGCACGCAAACGGTTCCATCGGAACAGGTCATGGCAAAGATTACTATGTTCAGGATAAGAAGCTCGGCTGTCTCTATCCGGCAGAATGCCTTGTGCTCACCGCCGCAAAGCTTCTTGCGGACGATGCCTCTCTCGGAAAGAAAGTCATCGCGGAAGCAAAACCGTATTTCAAGTCAAAAGAAGAGTATCTTGCCGCTATCGATGCGATCACCATGGATAAGGATGCTGTTGTATACAACGAGGACGGTACGATCACTCTTAACTTTACAAAATAGATTTCAACCGGTCTTATCAAACATTTATTCTGCTTTTATCTGCGTTAGATTTACGGAAAGGACGGGAGATCTTGTATGAAAAACTTTGTTATCACAGTTGCCAGAGGATTCGGCTCCGGCGGACGTGCAATCGCCGCCAAGCTGGCGGATGAACTGAATATCCACAGCTACGACAATCGTATCCTGACGCTCGCTTCCCAGTACAGCGGTTATCCGGAACATTACTTTAAAGAGGCCGACGAGACCTTAAACGGCAGTCTGATCACGAAGCAGCTTCAGGCACTGCCGAAACGCCATTCACCGACCGGTGAGTTATCGAGATTTACTTCAGATGACCGGCTCTTCGAGTACCAGAAGATCATTATTGAGAAGCTTGCCTCGTCGGAGTCCTGTGTCATCGTCGGCAAATGTGCTGATTATATCCTTAAGGACTATGACAACGTGGTCAGCATCTATGTGGAGGCACCGAGAAGCTATACCCTGCGCCGTGTCATGGAACGCATGGATGACATTACTGTCGAGGAAGCGCACCATCTGATCACGAAAACGGACAAGTACCGCGCGGACTATTATAAGTATTACACCGGCGGCAACTACTGGACAAATCCGGTCAACTATGACCTGACCTTCAACAACGCCAGACTCGGTGACGATCGCTGCGTGAAGCTTGTTCTCGAGTGTATGAAGTTGAAATTTGGGGATGATTTCAAAGAATATATGAAGAGTATCGGAAAAGATATTTGATATGCTATTTCACTTAATTTTGTAATACCGGCACCGGGGTCTTTCCAATCCTGTCCCCGTGCCCGGGTTCCCCGCCGCGTTCCCCTCTCTCTCGCGCGGCGGGGATATTTTATTTCTCTAAATTCTCAAAATACGCTCTCAGCTCATCCACCAGCTCACCGAACTCTTTTCCGGTCTCATCCAGTGTGATGTCCGCATATTTCTCGTAGTACGGAAGTCTCTCATTGTAGAGATCCCGGAGTGTCATGCCGTCCTTTAAGACAACACCGCGGTCCACAAGGTTCCCGAGACGTGATTCCAGATCCTCATAGCGAAGCTTCAGGTACACGATCGTCGCGGTCTCTTTGTAGTGTTCCATGGCCTTCGCCTCATAGATCACACTACCGCCCGGCGCGATCACGGACTTCTCTACATCCAGCTCCAGGTTTGCCTGCTCCTCGACACGCAGGAAACCGTCATCGCCCTCTTCCGCGATGATCTCCTTCAAAAGCTTTCCGGTCTTCTCCTGGATCACAAGATCCACATCCACGAAGGAATATCCAAGACGCTTCGCAAGAAGCACGCCGATGGTGCTCTTTCCGGACGCCGGCATTCCGATCATCAGAATATTTTTTTTCTTCATAACTTATGCCTCGCTCTTTTGTCTGTCGCTGTAATTATCTCTGGTTAACTGTTCCGTATGACTGCAGTCACTCTGCAGACTACTTCTGTCTCTTCTTATCATTCCGCGGACCGTCGGATTTCTGACTATTCGCCTTTCTGGTTTGTTCCGGCCGGGTAGTTGCTTTCTTTCCGCCGTTCACGTCTGCAGACTTTCGAACTTTCCCGGCACCTCCGGCTTTTTCCGCTGATTTTGAAGTTTTCCTGCCAGCCTTCGCACCCTTTTCCGCTGATTTTGAAGTTTTCCTGCCAGCCTTCGCACCCTTTTCCTGCTTTCTCACGCTGTACCCGAAGCTTCCCAGCTCCTCGCCCATCCCATAATATCTTCCATGGGAATAGGCTAACGGCTTCGCCATGGAAAGATGGAAGGTGTCCTTCTCATCCATGTACGCTTCGTCCACATCCACCGCCACGACATCGGCGATAAACATATGATGGCTTCCCAGCTCTTCCACCTTCACAACGCGGCACTCGATGTTCACCGGGCTCTCTTTGATCACCGGTACATCCACCACGTTCGCCTTCTCCGGGGTCAGCCCGGTCTCTTTCCACTTATCCACGTCGCGCCCGGAGCGCACGCCGCAGTAGTCTGTCGCCCAGGCCATAGACTCCGTCGTCAGGTTTACGACGAACTCCCCAGTTTCCTTCATCATATGGTAGGAGTGTCGTTCCGACCGGACACTGATGGACAGCATCGGCGGATTCGTACAGATGGTTCCCGCCCATGCCACCGTAAAAATATTCGAATTTCCTTCCCGGTCAGCCACCGTCACAAGGACAGCCGGAACCGGGTACAGCATATTTCCTGGTTTAAACTGTCGTTTTCCCATCTTTACAGATCCTGCCTTTCTTCAATCGCGACCTTTCCGGCCTCTCACACCTGCAGTGTCTGCTATCCGCACTTCCTTTCAAATGCGTAACAACTGCTGCTCCCAACTTATAAATACGGCAGCCCGGTCATGACTTCTCCCGATCCGACCGTGTCAGACAACCGGGCTGCTGCAAAAAATTTGCTACTGTAATGCCATCATGATCTGCGGCGCAAGCTGTTTCTTTCTGGAAACAACGCCCGGAAGCTTCACGATTCCGGTCTGTCCGCTGACGTTCTCCATATCCTCATCCTTTACATGGAACGCATTGGCAATAAGCTGCTCCGCTCCCTGTCCGGTGCAGATCAGATCTGTGGACTCTGTCAGAATGTTTGTGAGCATGAAGAACATCATGTCGATCTCATGCTGCTCTCTCTCTTTCTCCGTGTATGCGGACATTCTTGTTCTCAGATCCTTGAGCTCCACTGCATTTAAGGAGGTGATCTGGCCGATTCCGAATACGGAATTTCCTACTGTGAATCTCTTAAAATCCTGGTAGAAAATATCGCCGTCGGATTTTCCCTTCAGGTTGCTTCCTGCGGAGAACATGTCGATGGCATACTTCTCGATATCGAGACCAGCGATCTGCGCAAGGGCGAGTCCGGCTGCCTTATCGATCGGCGTGCAGGTCGGGGAACGGAATAACAGGGTATCGGAGATGATCGCACTGCATAAGAGTCCTGCCGTTGTCTTGTCGATCTCTATGTGGTTCTCCTGGTACATCTGGTAGATGATGGTCGCGGTGCAGCCGAGGGGCTGGTTTCTGAAGAATACCGGGGACATGGTCTCAACAGTTCCGAGACGATGGTGGTCGATGATCTCGCGGATATCGGCGCTCTCCATGCCCTCTACGGCCTGGCTCTTCTCGTTGTGGTCCACAAGGATGATACTCTTTCCCTTTGCGCCTAAGAGGTTACGTCTGGAGATCATGCCGATGTACTTTCCGTCAGAATCAAGAATCGGGAAATCGCGGTGTCTCTTGCTCGCCATGATCTCGCGGATATCGTCGAGGTAATCTTCCTCAGAGAATTCGATGATGTTTTCCTTCGTCATAAAGTAGCTGATCGGCATGGACTGGTTGATCAGACGGGCTGTTGTGTAGGTGTCATACGGTGTCGTAATGACTGCACAGCCGCGCTCCTGTGCCAGTTTGCGGATCGTAAGGGATACACCTGCGCCCTCGCAGACGATAATGCAGCCTGCTTCCATCTCGATGGCACAAAGCTGGGACTCATAACGGTTTCCGAGGATGACCAGGTCATGTTTTTCGATATAGTTCTCCATCAGGTCCGGGTTTGCGGCCGCGATCAGGACTTTTCCGCGGTCAAAATATGCCTCAGAATCGCCGACTACCATACTTCCTTCCAGAGTATCAAGGATGTTCGCGTACTTCGTGCACGCTTTTGAGATAATGCTGCTGTCATATAAGTTCATGTAGGACTTGGTGATATCGCCGATCGTGATAACGCCCTCCAGGAGACCTTCCTCCGTCACACACGGAAGTGTGACGACGTTGTTCTCCTGCATGAGTCCCCATGCATTCTTTAAGGAAATTCCACGGGACACGCCTTTTGTCTTGCGGATCTCGATGTCCTTGACCTGCGTCTTGACGTTCTCCACGAGGCGCGGGGCCTTTAATTTAAAATAATCTAACACATACTGTGTCTCCGGGTTTACATTTCCGGCACGGCACGGCTCATAATTCTCGCCGGTAAGCTGATGCTTGAAACCAGCATAGCAGATGGCTGAGCAGATGGAATCCGTGTCAGGATTTCTGTGTCCCAGGACAAGTGTTTTTTTCAGTTCTTCAACTGCCATTGATCTTCTCCTTCTATTGCGTTTTTCTCAGACGTACAAATAAGAATGTGTTACAATAACTTCATAGTTCGTTCACAATTTGTTCACATTTGTTTTTTATACTTATTGCATAAACAAAAAGTCGTTTGACTTAACCAACTAGACAAATTGCACATAGATTTTTCATAATTGCCCCGGTTGTCGCGACCGGGGTCTCCTCTTTTTTAGAGGTAATGTGTGTCCGCTTATGGCGGACACTTTTCTTTTTCACCCATACATGCGCTATGTGCGTTCACAGCAAAAAGGGAGTCCGTCACCGGACTCTCTCTTCTTTATCCGATGATCAGCTTCGCGGCACCGTAGATTCCGGCATCATTTCCAAGCTTCGCAAGAACGATGTCCGCCTTCTTTGTTGCCATCGGAGATAACTCATCGTGGTACCTCTTAATAATATCAGTCAGGAATGTTCCGGCCTTGGATACACCGCCGCCGATCAGGAATGCCTGTGGATCCAGAACCATGGAGATCGTCGCAAGAGCCCAGCCAAGGTAATAGCAGGACTTATTGAGGGATTCCAGTGCAAGCGCATCTCCCGCCTTCGCTGCATCCAGCACGTTCTTCGCGCTGATGTTCTTTAAGCTTCTGAGAGTGGACGGGCGGTTATCTGCCGCCAGCATTCTTCTTGCGGTTCTGGCGATTCCTGTCGCGGAAGCCACCTGCTCTAAGCAGCCGTGTCCGCCACAATTGCACGCCTCTTTCTCACCTTCCATCACATGGATATGGCCGATCTCACCGCCGACCCCCTGTTCGCCGGTCCAGATCTTTTCATTCAGGATAATGCCGCCGCCGACGCCGGTTCCCAGAGTTACCATGACAAGGTTTTTGTAGCCTTTTCCGCCTCCCTGCCACATCTCACCGAGAGCCGCGACGTTCGCGTCATTTCCGCTTTTTACGACCATACCATCCAGCAGTCTGCTGAGCTCCTGCTGTGGATTTCCGGCCTTCCAGCCGAGGTTTACACACACTTCGCAGTGTCCGTTCGGAAGAACCGGTCCAGGGAATCCCATTCCCGCTCCGGAAAAATCAGAGAGCTCCAGACCGCTTTCCTTTGCCATTCTGCGGATCGAAGCCGCAATATCGCCCAGGATATACTTTCCGTTCTCCTCTTTTCTTGTCGGAATCTCCCACTTCTTTACGAGAGTTCCGTCTTCCTCAAAGATACCGAGCTTCACGCTTGT
This sequence comes from Clostridium sp. AM34-11AC, assembly GCF_003435375.1. Lineage (GTDB taxonomy): Bacteria > Bacillota > Clostridia > Lachnospirales > Lachnospiraceae > Pilosibacter > Pilosibacter fragilis. The sequence goes on from NZ_QWGL01000001.1 coordinate 566,509, forward strand.
TCCGCCGATATCGATTCCAATACACTTTAAACTCATGTGTGCTCCCCTTTTCCCTGATTTTCCGCTATCCGTCCAACAACGGCTTTCAGCCATCTGTCCGGACAGCACACGACCTTGCGGAGCTGCCGCCCCATAGTCCAGGCGCCAGCCCCTATTTTTCACAGCCGCCCATTTCACATCGGGCTGCCGCATTTTCCATCTATCTGATTAGAACAGCGTCTTTACAGTATTTACAACGTTCTCAACAGTAAATCCGAACTTCTCGAACAGTTTTGCTGCCGGACCGCTTGCTCCGAAGCTCTTCATGGTCACATAAGCTCCGTCGAGGCCGACATACTTGCCCCAGCCGAAGTCGGAAAGTGCCTCAACGACAATTCTTCTTCTGACTTCCTTCGGAAGTACGGACTCCTTGTACTCTGCGCTCTGCTCCTCGAAGATATCCATACACGGCATGGATACGACGCGGATCTTCTTGCCTTCAGCTGTAAGTTCTGCTTTCGCCTTAACCGCAAGATCAACCTCCGAACCGCTTGCGATCAGGATTGCGTCCGGTGTTCCCTCGCAGTCATCGATCACATAGCCGCCCTTTAACGCGTCCTTGCTGCTTCCCGGGATCGGATTGAGGTTCTGTCTGGAAAGGACAAGCGCTGTCGGTGTCTTCTCAGATGTTACTGCAGACAGCCATGCTGCGGATGTCTCTGTCGCGTCACACGGACGGAATACATGGAAGTTCGGCATTGCGCGGAACATAGCGAGCTGCTCGATCGGCTCGTGGGTCGGTCCGTCTTCGCCAACGCCGATGCTGTCGTGAGTCAGAACAAATGTCAGCGGAACTCCCATCAGTGCAGAAAGTCTCGCCATCGGTTTTACATAATCACTGAACACGAAGAATGTCGCAACATAAGCGCGGAGACCGCCGTGAAGCATGATACCGTTGCCGATCGCTGTCATTGCAAGCTCTCTTACGCCGAAGTGGAGGTTTCTGCCTGCCGGGTTCTCTGCGGAGAAGTCGCCCGCATCCTTCATGGCTGTCTTGTTGGACGGAGCAAGGTCAGCAGAACCGCCGATCATGTTCGGCATGATGTCCTTTAAGATGTTGATCATCTTGCCGGAAAGGGAACGTGTTGCCTCTGCCTTGTCTTTTGTGAGCCAGAGTGCCTCGTTCTCGATCAGTGCCTTTGCGTCCGGAGCTGTGTGGTACTGCTCCCAAAGCTTCTCCATCTCTGGGTACTCGTCGCAGTATGCGGCAAACATAGCGTTCCATGCTGCCTCAACGTCTGCCTTCTCCTCCGCGAGACGGGAATAATGCTCATAGACCTCTTCCGGTACAAAGAACGGCTCCTCATACTGCCAGCCGAGAGTCTCTCTCATTGCTTTGATGTTGTCAACACCTAACGGCTCGCCGTGGGCGCTTGCCTTGCCCTGTTTAGCCGGGCAGCCGAAGCCGATCTCAGTCTTGATGGTGATGAAGGACGGATGCTCAGTATCAGCCTTTGCAACCTCAATTGCTGCGCCGATGGCATCGATATCTGTTCCGTCTTCAACGGTAATTGTCTGGAAGCCGAATGCTTTCATGCGCTCTTCCACGTTCTCGCGGAATGCGATGTCTGTGCTTCCCTCGATGGAGATGCGGTTGGAATCGTAGAGAACGATAAGTTTACCAAGTCCAAGTGTTCCTGCAAGGGAGAATGCCTCAGAGGAGATTCCCTCCATCATGCAGCCGTCGCCGCCGAGTACATATGTGAAGTGATCGACAACCGGGTAGCTTTCCTTGTTGAATACGGATGCCAGATGCTTCTCAGCCATTGCCATACCAACAGCCATGCCCATACCTGCGCCTAACGGTCCTGTTGTCGCCTCAACGCCTACGGTGTGGCCGTATTCCGGATGTCCCGGAGTCAGGGATCCGACCTGACGGAAGTTCATAAGGTCTTCCTTTGTAAGACCGTATCCGAACAGGTGAAGCAGGGAATACAACAGCATGGAGCCATGTCCGCCGGATAAGATAAAGCGGTCACGGTTTGCCCACTCCGGGTTTGCCGGATTGTGGTTCATGTGGTGTGCCCAGAGCTCATAAGCCATCGGCGCACTGCCGAGGGGAAGTCCCGGATGGCCGGAATTTGCCTTCTGGATCGCATCTGCGGATAAAATTCTGATGGAATTGATCGCCAGATTGTCGATTGTGTTCATTGTTTCATTCCTCCTGATAATCCATAGGTGTGGTAACTGTTCATTTTCTTCACAGTTATCAGTGTTGTAACATGTTTTCACTATTACATTTATTTACCTTAATTTAATCTCTTTCATTACCTCGCTGCCTGCGGTAATCAGAGAATTGGTACGATTTTTGCCTGCTCTTACGAGCGATACAGAAAAGTCAAACTGTCCGTTAAACCTCTCGTGTCCGTCCAGGTTGTATTCCCTGCACGATTCCTCATTATACAGGATAAGCCTGTCCCCGTCAATGAGGACGCCTGTGTAGGCGTAGTCAAAATCAATGCTTGTAACCTTCTTTCCATCCGTGTTGTATACATCAAGCCGGTACGGACTTCCGGAGGTACTGTCGACAACGACAGCCGCATATTTATCTGAGTAGCAGATACTCTGGATCTCTTCATCCACCGGAACAAACGTGACATTTGTGTCCGGGATCACATTTTTTACAGAGATAAAGGTCAGCCCTTTATCGGAAAAGGCGCAGACCGTCTGATCATTTAAGTAGCGGATGCGTCCCACCATCTTGTCATCAAATTCTTCTTCAAAAGCGGCGATAAAACGGTTGTTGACATTTTTTCCGATCTCAGAGAAATCGTAGAACGCCACCTTGTTCTTCAGTGCGCCATTTTTCATGTACATAACGGACATGACGATCTGTTTTCCGTCTGGAGAAAGCGCGATGTCCACCGGATATCCATCTCCGGATAAGAGCATCTTGATGTTGATCCCCAGCGACTCGCCGTCCTTCTTGAAGTAGAATATGTAGCTCGCCGTGCTGTCCTCAACAACTGCCGCCGCAACGCCGCGGGCAGATACCGCTGCTTTCGTGATCGGAAGCTGTGTCTTCGCCGTTCCGGTACATCCCTCTTTGCTGCAGATGTACATCTCGTTTCCCTGCTGGTCCGCGATCACAGCGTAGTCCCCGTTGATGTTGATGATCGGTGTTTTCATCTCATAGCTCTGGGTCCAGATCGTTTTGCCGGAGGCATCGATATAGGAAGCGCCGTCCTTTGTATACTTGATCACGTTGTCGCCGAACATGGCGAACTTCACAAAGCTGCTATCGCCGACCGTTTTTGACGCTTCTGCCAGTGCAGAAGTTTCCGCGGACGCCGTCTCATCTGGGGTTCCGCTTCCCGCCCCGGAAGCGCCGGAGCTTTCTGCCGAAGCAGTCTCACCAGCTCCGTCTGTCCCTGCACTGTCAGCCGCAGCACTTGTCTCTGCTACCTGTGTTTTCTTATCCGCGCCAGAGTTTTCTGTGTAGCGCATGGACCGCTCCCACTGGACGCTGTAGCCGGTATACTCATATTCATTCATGTACCGGTAGCCGGTAAAACCTAATGCCGCAAGAAAACAGACGGCCGCGGCCGCGATGATCCGCTTTTTTCTTTTATATTTGGCAAGCCGGCCACCATCCATCGGTTCTTCCGATCCGTTGTCCGGCATCTGTACGATATTCTGTCTGAGCTGCCTTTTTTTGTTCTCTCTGTCCATAGATTGCATATCACTCATAAAAATCTCCTGAAAATGGACATATATAGGCTAGTATACACCATTTTCAGGAGATGCGCATTAAATTCTTTGTTTTTATTGCAGTTCATTTTGCGGGGCGGAACCAATCTTGACCTGCAAGATAATTTTTCAAAATTTTTACAGGTTCTGATACATTTTTAACAGGAGAAAAGTCTGAAATTTACGGCAGAACCAGCTTCTGCCCTGCCACAATATGGTCCACATTGTCCAGGTGGTTCAGTTCGCAGATTTCGGACAGCCGCTTCAAATTTCCATACTCTTTCCAGCAGATTCCGTATAACGTCTCCCCGTCACCGATCTCATAGATCCGGTAGCCGTTTGCGGACGCGGCAGCGTAATCGACGGGTTCCTTCTTGGAACTTTCCGTGCTGCTCTGTTCACTCTCTTTTCCCATTCCGACGCGGGGCTGGGTCGGAGACTCGGCGCTGGTGGACGGAACTGCCTCCTCTACAGCACCGGATGCGGCGGCGGTCTCATTGCTGGCTGCCGCCGCGGTGTCTGACGGCTGGCTCACTGTGCCCGTCTGCCCACCGGAACTGCCTGGCGTGGACTGCGCCTGCTGCCCATCTGTACTGCCTGTACTATGATTCTGCGTCTGACTGTCCACGCTGGCGGCCTCCGTATCCGTCGCGGCTTCCGTCGTCTCCATAGTCTCCGCCGCATAACTTTCCCCGGTCTCACCGCTGGCCTCTGTCGGGAACACATTTCCCGGGCGCTCCTCGATGACAAAATCCGGCTCCTGATTCAGCTTGTCCAGGTAATCACTCCAGTTCGCCGTCCCCGCAGGCACCACAGAAGTCAGCACAGACTCCATCTGCCGCATCTTGTGATAATTGTTGACGAGGACCACACCTCCTGCCAGCACCGCCACCGTGAGGACCCCGCAGGCCGTCCCCAGGATTCCAGACATATGCCGTCCGGCATCCGCCTGTTCTTTCCGAACCGTCATCCGCTGGCGGAAATCCTTAATGACCTTCTCGTGGGACCCGGACTCCACCCGGCGAACATCTTTCCGCGTCACCATGTAATCCTGCATCATCTGATTCCGCTCATAGTAGATACAGTGGCCCTTTAACCGGTAAAATCCGTCCTCCGACGTGACATAGACCGCCTCCTCGCCTTCCAGTCCATGATTCAGGTACATAAGCTTGTTCTTCCCATTGAAATACTGGTTGTGCTGCTTCCAGTAATTCAGCGGACTCAACTGGCTCGACGGTGCCCCGCAGATAAACCATCCCTGGACCGTCCGCTTCGGAAATGACTCCTCAATTCCCCGGTATGCCTTCTTCCAGGCATTCTCCGAGAATTCTATCTTCTCCCCGGACACCTCCACGTCCTCCATCTCGATGGCCCCATCGATAAAGATATACGGCGTCCCGTCATAATTTTCCGTGCTGCCCAGCAGAAGTCCCACCCGCAGCGTCTGGTTTCCCGCCGGATACAGGCGCTTTAAATATGTATTTACATAATCCTCCACATACAGCCGGACCACCTGGTCCGTGTCACCGATCTGGCGGATATTTTTCGGAAGTTTCGGAAACGGATTGTATAATTCTCCCATGCTGTCACCTCGTTCTATCTTCAGGCGGCCGGCATGTCCAGATACCGGCCGCCTCTATATTTACGCGAACCACGAAACCGTGCTTCGTCGGATTCTTTCCGAAGTATAGCATGATACACCCGCAAAACATGTCAAAACGGTGCAGCCTGACTGGAAAAGTTTTCGACACGTCTCCCAATGATCCGCATCCCGAGACAGATGCTACGGCTGATGCAGTCCGCCAGGCGCATGACCATGGACAGGCGGATGCTCTGCAAAAACAGGGGATCCCCGCTCTCCGCCCCGCCGACGATCCCGGTAATGGAGATGTCACCCACGGCGGCAAGCTCCTTTCGAACGCCCAGTCCCGGGCGGAGCGGTCCTTTTTCCAGTGTCACGAGCCCCACATGATCCCAACGGCCAACGGCGGCATCCACGGCGATGATGATCGCGTCCGGATAATGTTCCTCGATATGCTCCAGCGTCCGGTCAAGATTCACCGCATGGACCGGATGTTCCAGTGTCCCGATCACCACCACATTGCTGATCTCCTCCGCCTCCAGCCGTGAACCAATGAGCGGCCCCAGGCTGTCCCCCGTGGACCGGTCCGTCCCGATGCACAAAAACACCACCTGGCGGCGGCCAGATGCCCGCATCTCATTCATCAAAAGAAGCAGAAGTCTCGCCGCAAATTTCTCCGCTTCAAATCCCGCTTCCGTATCATAATAAGTGATCTTCCGCCTCCCGAATCTCATGGTAAACACTCCGTTTCCTGGCTGGTTTCTATGAGACATTATAGGCAGAATACGCAGAGATTATACATGTTATTCCCTCTCCGTTCTGTTCGTTACTTTTCACGATATTTTTATGTAATATGGAATTTCTCAAAAATCTCCCATTATAAAAAAGAATGTGCCTTGGCACATTCTCGCGCCTCGCGCGGTCACTTGCGACAATCTACATCTTCGCGCGAGTGCGCATCCTTGGCACGTTAGTGCCTTTTTATGTAACAGGGAATTCCTCGGAATTTCCTGTTACATAAAAAAGAGACCAGGTACCCTCAAATACCCAGTCTCTCATCAAATCTCTATTTTGCTTAGTAATCAAAGTGCATCATATCCGCTCTGCTGAATCCGGCTCCCCAGTTCCATCCATGTTTTCCAAATGCCTTCACGACATCACTGTCACGTCCAATGGAATACGGATTCACGCCCGGCTCCCATTTATTTCCGACGAGAACTGTTGTACCGTCTACATCGATCTGCGGGTTTGCGTCAGGATTGATATCAATGGCAGTTCCAGAACTATGGTTGCTTCCAAGTCCGTTGCTTCTCCAGTTGTATCCGCCGACACTCTCGATCGGGAACTGCTCCGGTCCATTATAGATCTCTGTAAAGATCTCCTTTACATCATTCGCGATGGAACTTAACACCTGCACATGCGCTGTTCCGGCAACCTTCTGGCCATTTCTCAGTCTCCATACCGGAATCTCCACACTGACCATCTCAGCGGATGCGGTCGCATCACACGGATTGGCCGCGATTCGGTCAACCTGTTCTCTCACTTTTGCTATTTCATCCGGATTGTAAGCATCCCAATTATAATATTTTGAAGAATAGTGATAAGCTGCCTTATCTATTTCGCTCAAGTAATCAGCTTTCAGATACCAGTCCGGATCATAATTATAGCCGTAATTCCAATAACCGGAATTATTCGAATTGCTGTTACTGTTGGAACCACCGCTACTGTTTCCGGAAGTTCCAGAGCTGCTGTTCTTCGTCTCCCCACCGGCTTTCTGCTTTACCTCGCCGCCAACGACCCAGGCACCGATCCTGTTTACCTGATAGCCGTCCGGTGTTGTCGTATTTCTCAGGACATAGCCGTTTTCATCAAAATAGAAGCTCTCTGCCATTCCATCATTGTCCGTATCGATCCATGCCCATCTTCCCTTCGGATAGGAACCGTCATCAAACTGGTACCACATTCCGTTCGCGTCGGATTTCCATGTTCCCGCAAATGAGGCAAATGGCATTGCCATGCAGAATACCGCGGCAGCAACCGCAATCTTCATTCCAAGCTTTCTCATCTTTTGTTTTCCTCCCCTGTGATGCCGTTCTTCCTGTCTTTTTCGCACCACTTTAAAATATACTTTTTCTCCAACTATCCAGTACCTTTATAGTTACAAGCAAAAATCCATTCCGGATCAGCTGCGCCGATGGGATTTTTGCCTTCCAGCTTATGTTCTCTTGCGGTCAGCACAGCAAGTGCGCAGACCTACTGAACAGTTATCTTTTTCTTTTCCATTCGTTTTTTATACGAATCGGTATTTTCGTCGGACTTGCTGAGCGTTTTTTACTTTGCCGTCTCTTCCTGGCTCTTATAAATAGCAATCGCGTCACTTATATTGGACGCTGCTCCGCTTCTCACGATATCCGCCAGCGCCTGCAGCTTCTCAGAAGTCATATAGCCTTTTCCTATATATACCTCGTAGTTATCCGTAATAAACAGCGATTTCTCCTTCGCCGCTGTACGCGTACTGCGGAGTTTTTCCGACAAAGAAGCAAGATCATCCTCCATCCGGCCGATCTCTTCTTTATTGTTTGCCGTGATCTCGTCGGAGATGATCGTCCGCGTTACAGTATCGAAGGTCGTCAGCGCTTCTTTCTTTTTCCGGTTGATCTCAGCCACATCCTGATCGAGCTGGGCGATCTCATCATCGAATTTCTGGAGATTGTAGATCGTCTCGTTCTTGTCCCGGCGGATCGTCTTCGCGATCACTTTCATCTCTTTTTTATTCGCGCGGATCTTTGCACGGATGCCAAGTCCCTCTTTTAACACATCCATGTAGCGCACCTTGGTCATATTTCCCACCGTCACATAGATTCCGCCGAAAACGAGGATCGCTGCCACATAAATTCCAACGAGATACATGGTCCGTCTCTCCGGGATCAGAAAATACACGCCACAGGGAATCGCGAGAAAACAGATCAGGATCGTCACAAGAAGTGCCAGAAAATCCTTAAATGTCCTCGTAAAGTAGAGTGCGTAGTAATAATTTCCCCGGCAGAAACCCGGAACATGGTTTGCCTTAAATAAGGTCTTGATCTGATCCGCCAGTTCTTTATTTTCCCGCACAAGTCCCCGGGTGTCCTCCTCGATCCGTTCCTTGACGCCCTGGTTTTTTGCTTTTTCACGCTTCGCTTTTACTTTTTTAAGCCGCTCCTGGGCCTTTCCGAGTTCCGCGTCATAGCTTTTTGTGATCTCTTCTTTCCGCTGCTTCACCGTCTGACTGATGGTTTCTGTAACAGAACGCTGTTTTCCCTTAAGGGAACTCTCTAACTTTTTCTCATCCGCTTCGAGCTGCTCCACTTCTGTATTCAGAGCTTCCAGTTCCTGTACTGCCTGTCCTGCGCTGGCAAAAAAAGCAGCATAATCTGTAATTGGCTGTCCCATCTTTTGTCCTCCTGGCTCTGGTTCAAGTATGTCATCAAAATGTCCATATAGATATAGATTACTACAATTTTTCTGACGATACAAGGCATTTTGGGCAAAATGTTGTGCCTTTACTTTCTGGAAAAAATCCGTTATACTGTTTTTCAAATCATGATCGTGAAAGCAATCGAATGGAGGACGTTTTTATGTTCCGGATCTGGGGAAAAATATGGAAAGATAACCATCTTGTGCGAGATATGGTTTCCTGCAATAACGACTATTCCATGTCAAGAACTGCCATGGTATTTCAGGCACTGGATGAGATCTGCCATGAATTTGACTTAAGCCAGCCAATCTGGCTCGACTCGAATATCCGCGACTTTCAGCTGCATGATAAGACGCGGTTTACGAAGGACAGTTTTATTGAATCGATCGATTTTGATTATCTGGAATTTCAGGTGATCGAGGAGTAAGCTCCGGTTCATGCACCGTGCAGGCAAAAACCGGAACGAAAGCAGCTGACATATTCTTTACAGAATCACTGCGCATCCTCGCGGAGCGTTTATCTCAGTTGGAGATTGGACTCCCACTGAGACTAATTTGTTATGACTCACCACCTGAAATGGTGGGAGTCTTCTCGACTGAGATAAAAATCAGCCCAACATCCTATCGTGTATTTCCTGTCTGGAGAACACCTGGATATCGGGCTGATTTTTATTTTCATCTCTATCTACGGCTGACTTTTTGCGAATGTTTTTTCTCTTTCTGCCATCTGCATACTTCGCCTCACAAGCCGCATAAAATATTCGTCCTTATAACTTATAATCTCTTGAGAAGCGCCTCTCTTGCCTCCTCATAGCCTGGTTTTCCAAGCAGGGCGAACATGTTCTTCTTGTAGCTCTCAACACCCGGCTGGTTAAACGGGTTGACACCAAGGATGTAGCCGCTGACGCCGCAGGCAAACTCGAAGAAGTAGAACAGCTGGCCAAGGCTGTAAGCATCCTGCGCCGGGATCTTCACCATAAGATTCGGCACGCTGCCGTCTGTGTGCGCGAGGATCGTTCCGTTCATGGCGCTCTTGTTTACAAAATCAACCGTCTTTCCTGCCAGATAGTTCATACCATCTGTGTCGACATCCTCTTTCTGAAGGACGATCTCCGCCGGAGATTCTTCCACGTTCAGAACGGTCTCGAACATGATACGTGCGCCGTCCTGGATAAACTGCCCCATGGAGTGAAGGTCTGTTGTGAGATCAACGGCTGCCGGGAAAATACCTCTCTGGTCTTTTCCTTCGCTCTCACCGAAGAGCTGTTTCCACCACTCAGATACATAATGAAGGCTCGGCTCGTAGTTTGCTACGATCTCCACCTGTTTTCCTTTTCTTAACAGGATGTTGCGGACCGCGGCATATAAAAGTGCCGGGTTCTTCTCATACTCTGTCTCAAGAGCGACCTTTCTTGCGTCCGCTGCACCTGTCATCAGGGCGTCGATATCTGCTCCGCTGACTGCGATCGGTAAAAGACCTACGGCTGTGAGCACGGAAAAACGTCCTCCAACGTCATCCGGAACAACGAAGCTCTCGTATCCCTCTTCGTTTGCCAGATTCTTTAAAGCTCCCTTTGCCTTGTCTGTGGTCGCATAAATTCTCTTGTTGGCCTCTTCCTTGCCATACTTGCCGATCAGCATTTCCTTGAATACGCGGAAAGCGATCGCCGGCTCTGTGGTTGTGCCGGACTTAGATATAATATTAATGGAGAAATCTTTTCCTTCCAGTACATCCTGAAGATCATGGATATATTTGCTGCTGATGCTGTTTCCTACGAAATAGATCTCAGGAGTTTTTCTCTTTCCCTTCGGCAGCACATTGTAGAAGCTGTGGGATAAAAACTCGATCGCAGCGCGGGCTCCGAGGTAAGATCCGCCGATACCGATCACGAGAAGCACATCGGAATCTCCCTGAATCTTTTCTGCCGCTTTCTTGATCCTTGCAAACTCTTCTTTATCATAATCAACCGGGAGGTCGATCCATCCAAGATAGTCATTGCCTGCACCGGATTTCGCTGTCAGGACATCTTTCGCGCCCATAACGGTGCTCTTCATGTTTTTCATTTCCTCTTCGCTGATAAATCCGGCTGTCTTGGAATAATCAAATACGATTTCTTTACCCATAACCCTGTCTCCTTTTCTTGTGTGAGATTCACAATCTCCGTTCGTTATTATACCACTTCGTGAAACCCTTGACAATGGACGGAAGCAATTTTATCGGCACTACATCTTCACTCATCATCCGCTTTCCTCCCCCAGGTTTTAAGCACTGCGCCGTGCTCCTGATTTTTCGATTTGTTTGCCGTTCTGTTTCACCGTCTGCCTTGTATTGTTAAAATATGGACTACCTTGCTGATTTTATACCCCGCCACTCTGCAATGTATTAAACAGCGTCTTCAGCATGTCCAGCTCCGCCGGCGGGATTGAATTCCGTATCAGATCCAGCCTGTCCGAATCTTTCAGCATCTCCTCCGGTTGCTCCCTGCTCGCGGCGATCTGCTTCAGGCTCTCGCTCAGATGATTGATACTCTGGGCAAGCTCCGTCTCACTTGTCGGTACTTTTCCGCCTGTTCCTGAATTTTCCTGTCCAATATCCCGGACATTTTGAACTGTGCCTCTATTATAATCGGCCTTTCCCGCCGTTTTTTTTGATGAACTGCCTGCGCTGTTCCCATTTACGGCCTGGTCGTCCTCATTTTCCTGGAACGCGGGTCCTTTTCCGTCCAGACGTGACGTTCTCCCGGTGTCCCTGGTCCTGGCGAGACTCCCTTTTTCCACCTGGTCCGTTTCCCCGTTCCCGTTAGCAGCCTGTGCGTCCTTCTTTTTTCCAAGGACAGAAAAGCGGCTGTTGAGCTTTTCTTTTCTCGCATTCTCCTGGTTTCTTCCATATCCAATGCCGCTGGTGCCTGAAAAATCTACGATATCGGAAGAGCCCACCGCCTTTTTCCGCTCCTGCCCGGCGTAGGCGCTGTTATCCACACTTTTATAAAAATGCGGAGAGTTTTCCACATAATCAACTAAATGATCCGCAAGCTGTTTCCGTTTTGTCCCGGCACCGATCCCGTTGTCCACAAATGCGAGGAACAATCCGCCAAAAACACCCGCTGCCCCGTAGAGCACAATATAATAGTTGTCACACCGATACCAGTAAGCACCGAACGCCGCCGCTCCGCCTGCCATAAAGCAGAGGATCATCGCCTGCACCGACAAATTGTCCCACCCGTCAAGGCTCATGTGCATGAAACGGAATCCGTAGAGCTGTTTTTCTATGTACGCGTTCACATTTCGGATCCCGTGGTTAATAAGGAACACATTTTCCATGCGCTGTTTCAGCGCCTTTAAATTTTTATCCTTCGTGAGAGCCATGTTTCCGGTTTCTTTGATCAATCTTTTGTAGAGGCTGCCTGTTACGAGTGTGCTGAGTGTCCCGAGCGCACAGATCGCTGCCAGGACATAGAGCATTCTCCCTGTCTGTAAAAATTCCAGCATAATCAGTTCCCCTTTCTTCGTCCAGATCAATTCCAGATGATGCCACTAATTATACCGTCCTAGAATGTTTTTGAGAAGGTTGAGAACGGAAGAATCGTTCGTCAAATGGGGACAGGAATCGCGTTTTAAGGTGATAGTGGAGGTAAAATATTCTCGTAGAAAGTAGTTCTCGCAGCTTTCTTGCTCCAGAAAACTTTTTGAGTCTTCTCTTTTTAGATTCTCTTTACAAGTGCAAGCATCAGGTTCACGGAATGCTCAACAGCCTTTGCCTCAAACTCGCCGTAATCCATATGGGCGCTGTCATCTGCCTTGTCGGAGATCGCACGGACGATCAGGTACGGAACCTTGTTTAAGTATGCGGCCTGAGCGACTGCTGCGCCTTCCATCTCTGTGCAGTACGCGTCGAAGGTGTCATGGATCCAGTTCTTTTTCTCCTTGCTGTCGATAAACTGGTCACCGCTGGCAACGCGTCCCTTGAAAGTGCTGATATCCGGGTTTGCCTCTCTGCATGCCTCTTCCGCGAGAGCTAAAAGTCGCTCATCCGCCGGGAATTCCTTCACGCCAAGCTGGGGAATCTCACCTGCCGGATATCCGAATCCGCCTGCGTCCACATCGTGCTGTACTGCAACAGTAGAGAGAACGAGGTCACCGATATTGATCTCATTTCTTAAGGAACCTGCGATTCCTGTATTTACGATTCCATCCACCTGATAAAGATCCACAAGGATCTGGCTGCAGATACCGGCGTTTACCTTACCGATACCGGAGCGAACGATGACAACGTCCTTTCCCTCCAGTTTTCCCTTGCAGAAATTCATTCCTGCCACTGTCTTCATCTCTGTCTCTGTCATTTTCGCGCGAAGCTTCTCGACTTCCACTTCCATTGCTCCGATAATACCAAGCATTTGAATTCCTCCGTGTTGTATCATATGATTTTAGTCTGATCTCGAAAGCAGCAGTTCATCTGCTGCTCTTAAACATAGATTCTGTCTGAGTTTTAGACGCGTTCTTACCGTCTTTATCGTTCTCATTATACGGGATACAAAGCGGAAGGTCAAATAAATCCTTAGCTCATCCGCCGATAAAATCCTCAACTCATCCGTCGATCTCCAGAATGACTAAGTCACTAAGTTCGCTCGCTCTTCTACTCACCTCGAACTAAGCTGGCCCGTTTTTAACAATTCCGATATTTGCTTCGTCTGTAACCTGTAAACTTATTTTTTTCCGTCTGGAAATCTTGCTTTATCGCCTATCCTCAGCTCTTTCCGCGCTTCTCTTGACAATGATTCTCTGCTGTGAGTATAATAAGGATACTTTCAAACTGGCCGCAAGGTCATATTTTTACAAACGGAGGTTTTTATATGGTATACAAGACACAGGGCACCTGCTCCAGAGAAATCCATTTTGATGTAGAGAACAACAAACTCAAAAATGTAAGCTTCGTTGGCGGCTGCAATGGAAACTTAAAAGGTATCGGCCTTCTCGTTGAAGGCATGGATATCGACGATGTCATCAAGAGAGTCGAAGGCGTAAGCTGCAACGGCCGCCCAACCTCATGTCCAGACCAGCTTGCAAGAGCTTTAAAGCAGTACAAAGAGCAGCAGGCTTAAACATCAAAAGTGAGTCATTTCCAGACGTAAAAATAGCCCCGCAAGAGGTTTGTTGTGCGCGGGGCTATTTCTTTTATTCAGTTCATAAATTGTCGAATCATTATTCTCACCGGCCTCGACCGGTTTTATCTACGGTGTCTTCCCATCAACCATCTCCCTTTATCAGTTTGTATCTATATTATTCGGCCGAAATAATATACTAAAGTATTAAAGGTTAAACTTCATGGTCGGTGAGAAGGACACCGTTTGTCTGTGTGGATTTGCCTTCTGCATCATCGCCCCACTGAACTAAATGTATTGCACGAGCACGGTAATAACGATTAACTTCACATCCTGACACTGTAAATCCTACATGATATGATGTTAGGTTCTCATCTTCTTTAATGTTTTTTTCAAATTCCCAATGTCCAACCTGTACCCACTTTTCTTTTGATTCATCCCACATATCTAAAAATACAGATTGATAAATCTCATCCACTACACTATGTGCAAATGTATCTACAGAAATATGTAATGTTCCATCTTGTTTATTAACCAGTTCCAACATTCCTGCTGAAAATACTATTCCTCTTGCACTGTTAGGTGTAATATCACCATCATTTACACATGTATCAGCTAATAGCCTACTTTGTGTGTATGTAGTTAGCAGACTATTCCTCACGTCTTTTAGTCCTGCAAACGCAGTTCCACACGTCATCAATGTAAATATTAGTGCCACCCCGATAATCCTTTTCATTGCTTTCATTCACTAATCTCCTTTACTTATTTTTATAAATATAAACGTATGTAAAAGAGATTTGTGACCGATTTTTAAAAAAAATTTAGATATTCTAATATTTTTTCAAATTCCTCTTTTTCTATATATCCAAATAAGTAATAATAGCTATTGTTTATTGTAATAAAGCATTCACATTCCTGATTGTTATCCTCTAAGTCATTAATATAATATTCTATATCTTTATTAATCCATTTGTTAAATACAATTCCTTCCTCATTTCTATCTGACTTTATTTCTGCAGAAACACTCATTTCCTTCTTTCGTTGAATAAGGTAAACACTTTTTCCGCAATAAGAAAATTCTATCTGCCCTCCGTCTTCATAAATATCATAATTTATAAACTGTAATTCTTTCGGAATATACCCCAATTTTAATACGGGAAGTCCTAATTCACTCTCCAATGCTTCATATGCCTGTTCCAATTTTGAATTACTTGGCGTATTTTTATCATTATCTAGAGAAATTGTAGCCTCATTTCTTCTAATCTTTAAAAAATAACTCTTCTTCCCAATCGCCGTCCCCCCAAGCATCCCTGCAATCACTGCCACCAACGCCGCAGTAGCAAGGACCTTCTTCTTTCCGAATCGTATCACTTTCTTCTCTTTCTTCTCATTCTTCTTTTTCTCTTCCGCTTCAGAGATTACTGTTACCGTCTTCTTTGGAAGCTCTTCTGCAATTTGAATGTTGGCTGATTCGTTCTGTGGAACCAGAGTCGGTGTCTGGGAGGCGGTTTCCTTTTCAAGTTCGGCTTTTCGTGCCAGGAAACGTTTCATGAGTCGATCTTCGGCGCCAGTGAAGTTTACATCTTTGAAAGTCTCGTTTGCCTGATCCAGCTGTTTTAACAGCTGATCATCCGAATAGCCAAACGCTTCCCGAAGACATTCGCTTATTTTCTGATCCTCACGATTCTCCGTGTCTGCCATGATTCAGCACCTCGCTTCTTCCTTTGTATCTATTAGGGGTTGACATTTCTCTTTCAGCCGTTACTATTAAATAGTCAGCAGCTGTGAAATTCTTGCTCCATGGAGGCAATTTTTATGAAAACCATTCTTCTCACCGGCGGTGGTACAGCCGGTCACGTTACTCCGAACCTTGCCCTGATTCCGTCTCTCAAGGCAGCCGGATATGATATTCGATACATTGGTTCCTACAATGGTATGGAACGCAAACTGATTGAAAACGCAGGTATTCCTTACGACGGAATCTCTTCCGGAAAACTGCGCCGATATTTCGATTTAAAGAACTTTACCGACCCATTCCGCGTATTAAAAGGTTACGCAGAGGCCTTAAAGTTGATGAAAAAATACAAACCGGATGTTCTCTTCTCTAAGGGCGGCTTTGTTGCGGTTCCTGTTGTCCTCGCTGCAAAGCATTACCACATTCCGACGATCATCCACGAGTCCGATATGACTCCAGGTCTGGCAAATAAACTCTGCATTCCGTCTGCAAAATGGGTATGCTGCAACTTCCCGGAGACCTTAAAGTATCTTCCGGAAGGAAAGGCAGTCCTCACAGGATCCCCGATCCGTGCAGAACTCCTTCAAGGTGACCGTCTTGCCGGTCTGCAGTACACAAACCTCTCTGCGGCAAAACCGATTATTCTTGTAATCGGTGGAAGTCTGGGCTCCGTAAAAGTAAACGGCGCGGTCCGCAGTATTCTTCCAAAGCTCTTAGAACAATTCCAGGTGATCCATATCTGTGGAAAAGGGAACCTGGATGAGTCCCTGATTGGAACTCCCGGTTACGTTCAGTATGAATATGTTGACAGTCCGCTGAAGCACTTATTTGCGGCAGCTGATCTGATTGTCTCCAGGGCAGGTGCAAATTCCATCTGTGAAATTCTTGCACTCAGGAAGCCGAATGTCCTGATTCCGCTCTCCGCAGCGGCCAGCCGTGGAGATCAGATCCTGAATGCCAATTCTTTTGCAAAACAGGGGTATTCCACGGTTCTGGAAGAGGAGAAAGTGACTGACGCCACTCTTTTTGACGCGATTCACGATACCTACGAGAACCGCCGGACATTCATTGATAGTATGGAAAAGAGCCATTTAAATAATGCAATTGATACGATCATGAAATTGATCAACGATTGTGCTGATCACAAATGACCGCGGTCCATACGACTTTTCAGGTTTTCTCTTAAGTATTTTCTTGCTCTTGAAATTCGCGAACGACACATGTCGTTCGTGATTTCAAGACGCTCACAAATTTCTTCAGTCGTAAATCCCTGGATGAAATACATCACCGTGACATCCTTCCACGATTCCCTTAAACCATCCAGGACCTCGAAGATCTGACCGCAGCTTTCTCTGCTAATTACGGATTGCAGCGGATCGTATGTGGAAAGATCTGCGACATACTCCAGTTCACTCACATCTTCGTCCTCATTCGGCTTGATGCTTCGCTTCTCTTTTCTAAAATAGTCGATACATTTATTCTCGACAATACGCGCCAGCATCACTTTTATAGCTTTTTCACTCTCTAGCTTCCCGCCATAATCCGCCCGGTAGAACGACCAGAATGCTTCCATGACAATGTCTTCCACATCATCATATGGCACTCCGATCGCATAAGCCAGCTTCATATACATTTGAGCATATTTCGTAATCAGTACTTGCAGCAGTTCATCTTTGTCCTGCGGCATAAATTCTCCTTTAAAAATCTCTCTGATTACAGTGCATCTTTAATCTTTTCTGCTGTCTCAGCAAGAACCTCCGGATCTTCTTTTCCCGGTTCCCATCCAGCGATCACCGGACCGCCCTCATAGCGCGGGATCACATGTACATGGAAATGGAATACCGTCTGTCCTGCTGCTTCACCGTTATTCTGTACCAGGTTGAAGCCTGCGCAGCCCAGGGATTTCTTCATTGCGGTTCCGAGTTTCGCTCCTAACGGAAGTACTTTTGCAGCAATCTTCGGATCCAGCTCGGTAACGTCCTTAAAGTGTTCTTTCGGAAGGATCAGGGCGTGACCTTTCGCAGCCGGACCAAGGTCCAGAATTACACGGAAATCTTCATCCTCATATACAGTTGAGGAAGGAATCTCACCATTCGCGATCTTACAGAAAATACAGTTACAGTCTTTCATCTTTTGATACCTCCGTCCGCCCACCGGTCTCTGGCAGGCCTATGATATAAAATTATAGCAAGCACAAAGCCTATTACAAGGCCAGACAGGTGTGCGATATTGTCCACACCGGTGCTTGTATATCCTAAATACAGGGAGAAAAAGATCATGATCACAAGTTGTCTTGTATTCAGATCTTCCAACTGCCCTCTGTTGGCCGTGACCACATAAAGCAGGCCGCCGACCACTCCAAAAATTGCGCCGGATGCCCCGGCTGATACTGTCATTGTATCAGCTGTATGCGCCATCATAGACACCCAGTTCGAGCCAATTCCGCAGAGCAGGTAAAATATCAGGTACTTCACATGTCCCAGTGCCCGTTCCAGGTTGTCCCCAATCACAAACAGGACCAGCATATTGTTCATAATATGCCGGATTCCAAAATGCATAAACATCGCTGTCAAAAGCCGGTAATACTCACCGTCCTCCAGGACTGCAGGTGCAAACATCGCGCCCTTTGTATACATGAAATACGCGTCCTCCGAGGAATCGGTGATCTCCAGATACAGGAAAAACAGCACATTCAGAGCAATCAGAAGTCCATTTACATAAGCCTTCTTTCCATATCGGCTTCCCATGGGTCTCATCCTTTCTACTCTGTTATTTCATGACCCCAAGTCCTTTTGCGATGATCGTGATAAAGTCCTGGACATTCGTCACGATAGTCGTTGCAGAGAGGCTTCCGCGGTCCATCAGCTTGTTTACCACAAACTCGTCCGCATCAACAGTATAGAGATATACCGGGCGGATCGTTCCGTCCTTCATAACGCGGAATGACGGAGTCATATTGCCCGTGGCAATCGTGTGAAGCATTGTAGCTAAGCAGATCACACAGGTGGCATCCCGCACCATATCGCGCATGGCGCTCTGTCCTTTATACGCGTCTCCGATGACTTCCGGCATTGGACCGTCATCGCGGATCGAACCGGTCAGAACAAACGGAACATGATTCTTCACGCATCCATAGATAATACCATTGTCAATGTGATTATCCTCGATAAATTTCGGAATGGAACCGCTTCTGCGGACCTTATTTAACACATCCAGGTGGTTGTAATGGCCATTCGGCTGGGATACCTGCGTGTAGATATCCTGTCCTAGTGCCGTATGCAACAGCGCGCCCTCCAGGTCGTGGGTCGCGAGCGCGTTTCCTGCCATCAGACCGTGGGCATATCCGTTATCGATCAGGGACTGCATTGCGTTTCTCGCGTCATAGTCGAAGGAAAACGCCGGTCCCATGACCCAGACAATCTTCCCATGTTCTTTTTCATAGCGAAGAAGGTCCATCAGGCGGTCATAGTCTCTCGCATAGGAGGTCTCCCTGCTTCGTCCCTGGCGGAACACAAATTTATCCGCAAGCGCGTCCGCTTCTGTCTGGAATCCTGTACTGTGGACATAAATTCCCTCCTCGCAGGCTTCGCTCCGTCCAAGAATAACCTTGTCACCTTTTTTGAGATTCCTGTTTTCGACTACCTCCAAATGTCCATCCGGGCAGATCACAACGCTGGAATCCATGCGGCTCTCTTCCGCTAACACCCACTTGCCCTGGATCTTAAAATATTCCGGGAACATAGATGTACTGTGAAAGTATTCTGGGGCAACCCCATCGATCTCCACGATTTCCCATTTCGCGTCAGGGGCCTTGATAAACTGTTCCTTTGAAAAATCGGGCTGATGATATTCTGGCATCTGAAAAGCCATAATACCCCTCCTTTCATCATTGATGGATATATCATAGACCAAATGTCCGAAAAACACCACCCCTGTTTTGTATTTTTACTTTCTCTTTAACGGAACTTTTACCCAGGAGATCCTACAAAAAACGGTATCTCTGATCCGCAAAAGAGAGCATTTCCCCTGGTTCTATATGAATACTCTCATTTGTCTCCAGGAACCGCCCATTTACACTGGTTCCATTCGTTGAATTGAGATCCGTGATCATATATCCGTCCTTATCTTCTTCAATTTTCGCGTGGATCCGGCTGATCTGAGGCAGATTCAGGCAGAAATCCGATATTTCCCGGTTCTTTCCAATAATAAACGGGAAATATCGGACCAGGACGTCCTCGCCCCCATTTTCCGGGACGAGACGTCTTGTCGCCGGGTATATCTGTCTTCCCGTAAGAAGCACTGTCTGCATTTCATCAGATTCTCTTTGTCTTACATCAGTTCTTAAGTCATTAGGATCAGTATAAATGCCATTCTCATTATTTTCTGCATCTCCCCACACTTCCGCCATATCTCTCCGGTATTCAATTTTGTCCGGCATTCCTCCGCGCTCCCTGTCCTCTTCTTCCCGGAACTCAACTTCCCAGTCCTCTTCTGTTTCCCCGGTCTCTTCTTCATCTTTTTTCACACGAAAGAATATCACGCCGGCCATCAGCACACCTTCCGCCGCAAGGATTCCCCATTTCCATTCCAGAATCCGATCGATTCCGACGATAAAGTAAACTGCCACCGGAACAGCTGCCATCAAAACCGCAAACAGCACTGAAAACAAGTTTTTCCCGTGCTTCAGCCCTTTTTCCTCTGCTAGTTCTTCTGTCTCGCCTGAAAGATCCGTTTTCTTGATCTCAGAATATCTGTACTTTCCTTCTGATCCATTTTGCTTTTCTCCCTGATGTCGCGGCAGCTCTCCTGCTGCCCCTGTCCCATATTCCCTGACCATTTTTCTCTCTGCTTCATATAACTTTTCCTTTCCAGTGTTTTCCCCGAAAATATCTTCTTTCCCGTCTCTTTCTCCCGCCCGCAGACATTTTTCCAGATCCCGGATCCCCAGATTTTCCTTTTCTCCTGCCCGAAACAGAGCGAATGCCAGAACTACCGCGTCTCCGTCTGTGTGATCCACATGGTCCAGAATATACCGTGCCAGTTTCCGGAAACTCTCCTCAAACTGACTGCCACTCCCTGGAAGAAGGCAGAAATTCGCTTTCAGGTCATCCGGATCCACATAGATCATATCCGGTTCCAGACAAAGCTGGTCTCCGTCCATCAGGAACCTTTCCAATGCCGTCATGGTGACGACCAGATCACTGGTGATCTGCCGGATCTCCTTTGCCTTAAATGACCGGTATTCCATCATTCTGGCTAGCGACTGTCTCGACGTGATATTAAAATACAGGAATGTCTCCCCATCGATCCTTTTTTCCTGAAACGGCAGAAGTCCGTTGATCCTGTTTTCCGACAGCATCCGCAGCGCATAGGATCCCCCGATCTCTTTTTCCGGGTGCAGTACCATGTAATTTCGGTTCATTTCTCGTTTAAATTCTGTTTTCATCAGTCATCGATCCTGTCTTTTATTTTCTTCAAGGCGTCCTGCTGCCGCAGAAAAGTCTCCGGGTGGATATCCGCCCGCTCTATATGAAGACTCCAGTCCCCCGCCGCCGCGTCACCTTCTGCCGTCAGCGCTCCCAGATTCAGATGGAGCTCATATGCTCCCAGATAAAGCCTTGGGTTCCCCATCTGGCTTCCCTCCTGCTCAAAAGAATCTATCGTTTTTTTCTCATTGACGTTATTTCTGGCCCGCTCCAGTGTTTCCTCCAGGATCATACTGCCAGTCACCGTATCATGGACCGTATAGGCATATCGGATAAATGCCGCCAGGGATAGTAAGACCACCGAAAGAATTATGGATGCCTCTACCGTTATGCTGGCGCTGTAATATTTCTTTATGCAAGTCGTCTCTCTCATATCATCCTCATAAGCACCATCCACAGTGACGCAGGTAAAAGAAACGGCAAAAACGGCAGCCGCAGTTTTCGGATATTTTCCCTTCCAGTTCCGATCTGTGCGCCGACCATTATCGCAAGCCCAAATATTCCGCAGAAAATCTGCCCGGAGATCAATAACATCACACACTCCTGCCACCCAAGGAAAAATCCGGATACAATAAAAAACCACCCGTCGCCCTCACCCAGGAGCCCCCTTGTCAACATTCCAATCAGCAAAAGCATAATTCCAGGAATCATCGCCAGAACGATCTCCCCCGGAAGCCGTTCCTTCCATATGCAGGTTATGATCCCTACTGCCGCTCCGCCCGCCAGTACCTCCAGGCTGATGCTTCTCGTTCTGAGATCCTGCCAGGCTGCGGTTCCTAAAAAAACAAAAAACAGATTCATTCTGTCTCCCCCTTTTTCCTCACACAGTATGAGCACAATCCAAGATGTTCCGCCTCATCCTTCGGTACTTCCCGCACATAGGATATCATAGACCTGCAATTTTTATTGCAGTGATAGTGCTCGCCTGCCGTCGTGATATAGACGGTCTCCGATCCATCTCCCTTTTTCCCGCAGACGGCACAGGGCGTTCGCTTTTCTCCGGGAACCTTGCCGTTTTCTGCCTCAGATCTTGTGACAGTCATGTACTCATTCGAAATATAATGGCAGTCCCGGAACAGGTGATATCTCCCTATTCCGGCCCCTACATAGACCATCTCCGTCTGCTCATCCCCATCACCATCTTGAGAAGTCCCGTCTCCCTTTAATTTCCCGGGAATTCCGATCCAGGACCTCCGTTTCACAGCCACAGTCTCCGTCTGTTTTCCCAGAACTGTCTCAAAAAATGGAATCTCCTCCTGATACTCCGCCGCAAACTCGATCTCACCGTTCTCTCCGTATACATCTGCCTTTTTCACCGTCACATGATCCGCGTACTGCCCGACTTTTCCCCGGATCCAAAGAGCTGCCGCAGCGTCCGTACAGAATGCCGGCAACTCACTGTCTCCGGTTTCCACCGACTCCGCCAAAATCCCATATTGACTGATCTCCTCGCCAATCCGCTCCATGGCAGTCTGAACCTTTCTCTGCCTGTCAAGCCAGATAACTGGTTGGAGAAGTGCCAGAAAGAAAAACAGGGCGAGTGGAAGGACAAGCGCAGCTTCCACTGCCATGGAGGCCGGGAGTGAGGAGGTGCATGGATGCGCTCTCCTTGCCAGCAGGGGATCATGTACTTGGAGAGACATATTTTTCCTATAAGAATGGCATTGCTTATTCATTTCATCAAAACTGGCAAAGAAGAGCACAGCCATACACCTCCTTTATCTAAATTAAATGTAACTACTCAGTACCTTCATAGTTACAATCAGGAATCTATTCCAGATCGGCTGCGCCGATGGGATTTTTGTCTTCCAGATTATGTTTTCTTACAGTCAGATGATGGGGGCTGTTTCCACAGCATTAATACGATCCCGCCACATACACAGTTCCCTTATATTCCTCTTTCTGAAAAAACATATGCTTCTGCAAAACCTCCGCCTCGATCTCAATCTGGTATGCGCAGTTCGCCACTGAGAAATCCGCCTGTTCCGTCCGGATATTCCACTGGATCAGATCCATCATCCGGAAATTTCTTGTTTTCCGATCCATGAGAAAGATCAAGCAGCTTAAATACTCCGTATATGTTCTTCCATCCCCGGAGCATTCCCCTGTCTCCTTCAAAAACGACTGATCCAACAGCCCGGAAAGACAGGTCTTCCAGGTTCCTTCTGTCTTCCAGAACGGTATCTTTCCGCCCGCCAACAGCATTTTTACATCCAGCACTGCCTCCCCGAACGCCCACAGCGTCAGGATAAAAAAAGACAACGCCATCTGCGCTGGTACGATTCCCACCGCCACTGCTGCCGCCAGGACATCCGCCTCCGCCTTTTTATCCGGAGAATTCAGCAAAAACAGTAAGTTCATTGCTCCTCTGAGTGTAAGTACCTGGTTCACAGCATCCTTTAAGTTTTCCCGGTCCGATTTTTTTCCTGCAAGAAGATATTCCATCTCATATCGCAATGCCGATGGTTCTGATTCATTTTCTTTTAAGAATGAAGAGAAATACAGCGGAACATATGCATTTACAGCCATCTGTCTCGATGCCGCCTCCAAAAGCCCGGTTCCCTCTGTATCTGAGCTTTCCGTATCATTCTGATATTTCGACGCGGACGGAATTCCTTTTAAGGAAACAGCGTTCTGCGAGATCGCCGTTCCGGCAGGAAGAAGAATATCCAGCAGTTCTTTGTCAAAAAGCTCCTCCAGGCGGTCCAATGCAGCCGCTTTCTTCTTATCCTTCGGCCCAGAATCCACTGACTCCAAGTTCTCCATCTCCTCCACGCACTGACTGATCTGCTCCCATTCTGTTTCTTCCTCCTCTTCATCCTCCGCATCCGATTCCATATCGAGAAGCCCGCATGCCTCCTCCAGAAGCTCCAGGTTCCGCTCGGTTTGCGTTTCATTCTGCAGATATCCATCAAGCCGCTCCTTTGCGCTTTTGACCACCTCATTACATGTTGATATTTCCTGTCCCAATGTCCCGGACGCTGTCTCGTCTTCCAACTGTCCGGAATCCATTTTTTTGTTCTCTGTTTCCAGGCGCTCCAGTTCCTTCTGAAACTGTTTCACCAGACCCGGAAATCCTTTTAGTTCCCGCTTTAAAACAGCCGCATGCCTCTTAAATGCAGCCGCTCTCTCTTCATCTGCCGCATCGCAAAGCTTTTCCCGAGTTTCTTCTATCGTCTTCAGTGACTTTTCAACCGCCTGCCCCGCCTTTTCCAGCCTGCGCACCGAACGCCCGGATCCGCAGCAGGAATCATACAGAGTATGGAAGTCTCCCGCTTTCTTTACCTGCTCCGCTTCCTTCAAAACCCCGCTTCCGGACACTGCAAGCTCCGGGAGACGGTACTTCATATAGGCAGCGATCTCCTCCTCAAGCCATCTCCCATTCTCATCCACCATACGGGACATTCCGGAGAGTGTTACGTTTTTCCGTCTTGCCGGATACATATTTGCCTGTTCCAGATAGAAATCGAGATAGCGGCCGAAGGTCTCCTTGATCGCCGCCTCCGATTCATATTCCAGAAATAGGAGCTGATAGCGATCCCATAAATTTCGGTTATAGTAACTCATCACCGATGACACCGCCGAATCCGATGCCATCCGAAGATACAGTCTCGCTCCCGCCGTTCTCGCCGATTCCACAAGTCCCAGGACAAGCGACAGCACACATATCAGCGTCAGACTCAGAAAAACCGTAATCTCTCCCCGGTACCTCATCTAATATACCTCTTTCGCCTGTTTGTTGATCTCCGTAAAGATTGCCGTCAAAAGCTTGTTGATCTGGGTCTTAAACACAATGACAAGCCCAATGAGCACTACGAGGATCAGAACCACCTCAATAACTCCAACGCCATCTTCTTCCATAAGAAATCTCTTCAACTGCATACATACACCTCCCATATCCCTTCTGGATCTTCTCATTCCTGCCGCAGGCATTTTCCGCCGTGCGGCTAAAACAGAAAGGATCCTTTTTTCAGTCTCTACAGTGACAAAAATGCCGGTGCCACCACCATGACCATCACAACTCCCAGCATGAGAAACATCGGGATCAGAAGCTTTGTGGACGCCTCCTCGCCTTTTCGGAGCGCAAGTTCTTTTCTCTGACGGAATGCCGTCTCCATCTCCTCCTCGAGAAGCCGCCTCAGATCTTTTCCTCCCGTACTCACACTGTTTCCGAGCAGGGACGCAAATTTTATATAGCATCCCAGACCGATCCGCCGTCCAAACTCCCCGTATGCCCGGATCTCAGGTGTCCCTGTCTCCATCTGGTTCAAGGCAGTCCTCATCTCCCGATATACCGGATGGATAAGCACTGTATTTTTGCTCTCTGCATCCACGACCTGCTTTTTCCATGCCTGGCGGACCGGATAACCGGCCCCGGTCAGGACCACAAAGTCCGACAGCAGCTCCGGATAGTCCAGGATCATCCGGTCTTCCCACTGCTTTTTCGCTTCCTTTGCGTCACTCTTTTCCTTCAGGAATAGACATAGCGCCGCAGCGATCCCCAGAAAGATCAGTCCGCCGTTTCCGCATCCATCTGCCGACCGATAATGGAGAGTTCTCCCGTCAAAAGTTTCTGGAAGCACCACCTGTCCTGTCTCCAGATCTTTCTCCGCAAGCTTCCCCAAAAACGCGGAAAATGTTTCTCTCAACGTCTCGGTCTCTGGAAACACCGTCACAGGAATCTCCACCCAGGTAACCGAAGATCCGTTCATAAGTCCTGCCCGCAGAGTCACCGTTTTCCCGCTCTCAGGCATCTCAGATCCGATCAGTCCCATATCGCTCACGGTCTCGGGGTCCCCGGACTCCCATTCAACAGAAAGTCCATACTTTACGAGGGTCCTGGTAAGGTTCAGGTCACTCTGTACCTTCGAAAGAGACGAATTTCCCCCTAATATCTCCCCCTTCAGGTACTCCATGATCCCCGGAAGTTCTTTCTGAACCTCCGCGTCTGACATTTTCCTCTCAGGAACCGTGACTTTCACCTGTTCCTCCCCGTTTTCCAGACCTTCCACCAGAAGCTCATACTGCCGATCCCCGCCGCCATACTCATTTCGGGCGAGAACCCCGTCACGGACAGGATCCCCTATTTCTCCTACCGCCTCCGATAACCCGTAAAGCACAAAACCAGAGAGCACACATGCCGCATACTTTCCATACTCGTTTCCGTACTCGTTCAACCTGCCTCTTCGCGTTTTTTCTCTCATACTTCGATCTCCAGGAAATAATCAGCCAGCCAGCATGAAGCGAGATAGACTGCAAGGCAGACCGTCATCAGCATCCGTCCGATCAGCGTTGTATACAGAATCCCAAAGAACCCCGGTGACGTCAGCTCAATGTAGATTACGATCAAGACGGGAATCCCACTCATGATCCTTTGCTCCATGCGTTTTGATGCCGTTGCCGTCAGGATCTCCTCCTGGATCCGGATCTTTTCCCCGATGATCTCTGCGGTCCTGGTGATGATCCGCATCAGTTCTCCGCCGCTTTTTCTCGCCGCAAGAAACACGTCCGCAAAATTTTTCACATCGTCCAGGCCGCTTCTCGCCGCAAAGTCCCCCAAAGCATCCTCAAATGTCAGATTCATCCGGACCTTTCGCAGGATCAGCCGGATCTCCTTCGCGATCATGGAATCGCTCCCGTGAATCTCCTCCATCTCCTTTAAGCTCACCGCAAACGCATTCTCCACCGAATACCCCGCATTCAGCCCTGATGCCACTGCGAGGATCGCGTCCTTAAACTCTCCCCGCAGTTTTTCCATCCGCCTCTGCTTCAGCTTTTTCTTTAAGGCCAGCGGAAACAGGATCCCCGCCGGAAAAATAAGCAAAATCAAAAGAAAACTCCGGTAAAACACATAGTCCAGCGCCGCTGCCAAAAGAATTCCTTCTGCCCCGTAAAGCACCCACTCCCTTCGGCTCAGCGTATACGTCTCATACTCGATACCCTGCAAGTCTGAGTTTTTCCCGGTGCTTAAGCGTTCCGATCTGCTCAAGACTTCCTTCCACTTTCCCTGTATTTCCGAAACCGTCTCCTGCTTTTTCCGCTTCACGGAAGGTAAACAGGGGATTGAGGATGATCTCGCCGTTTTCAAATCTGTCCACCTCCTCGATCGCCGTTACTTTTCTCGTCTTGTCCCGCATTCTTGACACATGGACCATAATGTCCACCGCCGACGCGATCTGGCTCCGGATCGCCGCCAGCGGCAGATCAGCTGCCATCAGCACCATAGTCTCAAGCCTGGACAGCATATCCTTCACACTGTTGGCATGTCCGCTGGAAAAGCCGCCGTCATGTCCTGTGTTGAGGCTCTGTAAAAGGTCCAGCGCCTCTTTTCCACGTACTTCACCGATAATCAACCTGTCCGGCCGCATACGAAGGGCCGCCCGGATCAGCTCCCCGATCCCAATAGCCCCGGCACCTTCCGCATTGGCTTCCCTCGTCTCCAT
This sequence comes from Clostridium sp. AM34-11AC, assembly GCF_003435375.1. Classification (GTDB taxonomy): domain Bacteria; phylum Bacillota; class Clostridia; order Lachnospirales; family Lachnospiraceae; genus Pilosibacter; species Pilosibacter fragilis. The sequence goes on from NZ_QWGL01000001.1 coordinate 594,039, forward strand.
CCGCACCAGGTTTTCGATGTGGTTTAACTGCAGCTCCGCTGCGTCCTCGATCGTGATCACGCGCTCACCGGGCGGGATAAACTCTGAGAGTGCATTCAAAAAGGTCGTTTTTCCCGCTCCGGTTCCGCCGCTGACGAAAATGTTGTACCGCGCAGCTACAAGTGTTTTTAAGAGGTCCGCGGCTTCCGGGGAAATACTTCCATAATCCAAAAGGCGTTCCATCGTCATTGGCTCCGGAAATTTCCGGATCGTCAAAATCGGACCGTTTAACGCTATCGGCTCCAACACCACATGAACTCGGGATCCGTCTGAAAGCCTGGCGTCCGCCAGCGGCATCGACGTGTTGACGATACGGTTCACACTGCTGACGATCTGCTGGATCAGATCTTCCAACTGCTCCCTGGATTCGAAAGACTTTTCCCACCGCCCGATCTTTCCCCCTGTCTCTACGAATACCTGGTCCGGCCCGTTCACCATGATCTCCGTCACCCTCGGATCGTCCACCAGCTCCTGCAGGATATCCAGACGTCTGAACGAATCAAAGAGTTCCCGGTGAAGCTTTAGGCGCTCCCCAAGTGTCTGCGGGAATTCCTCCGGCTGTTCCTCCATACAGACATCCATCCTCCGATCGATAAGCTCCGCGATCTCCTCGTCCGACATCTGCCGGTCATATGTCATCTCTGCCAGGATCTGCGCCCGCAGCATCTGTTTCAGCTGTCCCATAAGTTCCTCTGTCCTTTCAGCAGACTCCTCACAAAATCACCCATATCCCCCCACAGAAGTTCCTGGGGAAAATGCTCCATTCTTCTCCCGCCGGTCACCATCGGCACATGGATCTTCTGGATCTTTTCCATGACCGCGCCGTTTCCCACTGCCTCCAGGTATTCCTCAAACTCCCGCATTTTTTCTGCAGAAAACGGGTCCTCCCGGATCGGCGTGTAGATCACCTGGCATTTTTCCAGTAACGGCAGCGCATCCCGCCCGTAATCCCCCACATCGAGAACCAGCGTCGTATAATTTCCTTCCTGCAGGATCCGTTCCAAAAGATCCGCCATCTCCTGCACCGACAGCTGCGTATAGTCCTGTGGAATGCGGATCGGCGGGATCCACGCCATGTCCCCCAGATAATAGACGATAGAATTCAGCCGGATCACATGAAAACGATCCTGTTTATAGTAGTAGATGAGGTCAGAAAGATCACGTTTCCACCGCTCATTTAAGAGTCCTGTAAACCCCGTAAAGGTATCCAGTGTCACAAACAGGACCTTCTCCTCCTTAGCAAGGCTCTGTCCGATTGCTAACGCCAGGCATGTCTTCCCGCATCTTCCGATGGGCGAGTAGACTCCGATGATCCGCCTGGACTGCCCCATAGCTCCAGCAGTATTGGGCCTGATCCCCGGAATCTCACTGTAGGCAGCCATCACCTCCCGGATAATATCGTCCCCGGATTGGAACTTATAGATCTCCTTTCCAGAATCCATCTGCTTCTCTGTCTCCTCAGACATATAGATCTTCTGGGCCGACGGGATTCCGGAAATATCCCCGGAATCCGTCCGTTCCCCCGAGAGCAGAACGTCGATCTCATGCTTTTTCGCGTACTCCGCCAGCTTTTCCTTTGAAGTAAAGGCCTGGGCGGTAAAAACTCCCTTTTCCTTTCGATTTACATAATCAGACAACCGTTCCGCATACCTGGTATCCGCGTCATAAACCGCTATCAGCTTTTTCATGTCTTCTCATTTCCTTTCCCCCGCCGGAATCAGACTCCGGCATACGTTCAATCAGACCGCTAAGCAGTCCTGTAAGATATGCGTTCCCGTCTCTTTACTGGATCAGTAAAAACAGACAGTACCCCGCAAACAGATACGGCCCCAGCCGTAAAAGACTTTCTTTTTCAAAATACCCCGGATATTCCGTAAGCCGCCCTTTAATTCCCGTCTCCACCGCAAATCTGGCGGCCCGCTTCAGGCGGAACCAGACAGTTCCCTGCTTGATCATCCGGTAAGACGCCGCTGCGGCAGCAAAGACCATTCCAAGACCAATTACAAGCATGCCATCCCAGACTCCCAGAAATCCAGTGACTACTCCCATAAGCTTGATATCCCCCGCGCCGATGGTCCGGCACAGGAAAAACGGGTAAAAGACCGCGCATGTCCCCACAAACCGCAGGATAAATGATCCAACCTCGATAAACGCCAGAGTCACCAAAGGCTGCGCCCCCGACGACTTGTTGCTTTCTACAAAAGCAAGGACTATTCCAGCCGCGATCCCTGCTATGATCTGAATGTGAAAGATCTTTCCTTTCTTTCAGTCTGTCACCGCTGCGGACAGCAAAACTGCAAACAATACCACGATAAGATCACCTCCCGCACAGCCATCTTTTCCAATCACCTTCCCCGGAGAACAGAATTCTCCCGAAAGGATCAAAAAAGAGCCTTTTCCCAGTTACTGCAATTCAAAAATCAATACGTTAAACGGATTTCATGCCCTGAATCCGGGCATCCGGCGAAGCTGCCGGTCATACATCTGCTATCTAGAAATGAAGAACTCATTTCTGAATGTGCCCCTATTATCTCTGAATTTTGGCCGAAAGTCAATTTCAGTTTCGTAAAATCAAGGTGCCATTTTTCGTCAAATTTTACCAAAAAATATTATGTCACCCATCATTTTCCATAAATGTTGAACAATTCATTGACGCAATTCAGGAAAAATGGTAAAATGCAATTAAGTTTAAATTTTTAAACCAAAACATTCCGGAAAGGAGAGAATTCATGATCTCAGAAAATCTTCTGGGCGATATCTTTGAAGAGTGCATTCCTTTATTTATTGCGCTCGGTGACCGAACAAGACTGACGATCCTGCAGTGTCTCTTTGAGACACAGACCACTGGTGAAGGACGGATCCCCGGCTTAAATGTCAACGAGATCACGGACCGGACAAGTCTCTCCCGTCCAGCTGTCTCTCACCATTTAAAGATTTTAAAAGATACCGGCCTGATCGATGTTTTAAGAAAAGGCGTGTGCAATTATTATTATCTCACAAACAAAAGCGCCATCGACAAGCTCGGTCGTCTGAAAGAAGAGCTTGAAAAATATCCGGAATCCTGAATATTCCGGGTGAATGATCCTCATACTACCAATTACAGAAACTTCTGGTTTTCTCCACAGACAGACGCGCCGCGATCCGGCAAAGCCTATCTGTGAACAAAATTCGGCAAAACAGCCTTCGGCCGCCTGAAACAGACTGCTGTTGGCACTATCCGTAAAGGAATTGGGGTATGATATTTATGTTTTTTTCGAAAAAAAATGCTTCCAAACAGGCTTACCGCCGGGAAACAAATGAACTGAAGCGCCAGATCGAGCTCAGCAAAACGGCGATCTTATCCGCCCAGAACCAGTTCGAACAGGTCGTTGACCCGACCTTAGTCGACTGCTATATCTATGAGCTGAACGCCGCGCAGCTCCGGTATCAGTTTCTTCTCCGCCGCCTGAAAAAACGGGAGCTTCAGGAGGTCTGATAACCATGCATACCTGGTACGAACAGGCTGTCTTTTACCATATTTATCCCCTTGGACTTTTGGGGGCAGAAAAAACAAACACGCTCACAGAGACCGCCCACCGGCTCACGGAGCTTGAGTCCTGGATCCCGCATATCAGCGACTTAAATGGCTCCGCGATCTACATCGGACCGCTCTTTGAGTCCTGCACCCACGGCTACGATACAAAAGATTTCCGTCTCGTGGACCGCAGACTTGGTTCCAACGAAGATTTTGCCCGTTTTGTGCGCCTCTGCCATGAAAACGGAATCCGCGTTGTGGTGGACGGCGTCTTCAACCATACCGGACGTGAGTTTTTCGCTTTCCAGGATATCCGCGAAAAGCGGGAAGCTTCCCCGTATAAGGACTGGTACCGCGGCGTAAACTTCGGCTGGGGAAGCCCTTTGGGTGACCCATTCGGCTACGAGGCCTGGCAGGGACATTTCGAGCTCCCCTGCTTAAATCTCCGGAACCCGGAGGTCCGCCAGTATCTGTTTGACTCGATCCAGTTCTGGGTCGACAACTTCAATATCGACGGGATCCGCCTGGACTGCGCGAACGTCCTGGATTTCGGGTTCATGAAAGAGCTCCGGGAAAAGACCTCCGCCATGAAACCTGATTTCTGGCTCATGGGCGAGGTGATCCACGGCGAATATAACCGCTGGGTGAACCCGGAAATGCTGCATTCCGTGACAAACTATGAGCTTCACAAGGCGCTCTACTCCGGTCACAATGACCACAACTACTTTGAGATTGCCCACAATGTGCGACGTCTGGAGGCGGTGGGAAGATCGCTTTACACCTTTGTGGACAACCACGACGAAGACCGGATCGCAAGTAAATTAAACAACCTGGCAAACCTGTTTCCGGTGTACCAGCTTCTCTTCACTCTCCCCGGAATTCCTTCTGTCTATTATGGAAGTGAGTGGGGAATTGAAGGAAAGCGTTCCAGAACATCCGATGAGGTCCTTCGCCCGGCACTCAACCTGTCTGACATGCTTGGAAAAGCTCCGGAGCTCGCGTCCCACATCGCGGCACTCGGAAAAATCCACACAGAAAATGACGCGTTCCACAACGGCTCCTACAAGGAACTTCTCCTCACGAACCGCCAGTATGCTTTCAGCCGGTCCGGGGAACATGGAACCGTGATCTCCGCTGTCAATAATGATGAACAGCCGGCATCCATCTCGATCCCGCTGCCATGCGCAGCCTCAGATGTTGTATCCCTGCTGCCCGGAGAGATCCCATTCTCCCTCGAAAACGGCAGACTTTCCGTCACGCTCCCGGCAAACGGCGGCGCGATCTTTAAACTTCAGGAGGTTTAAGTGATGACAAGAACAAAGAAAACCACAGCTCCTGCCAAAACAAAGGAGATCGGTCTCGGTTTCATCACCGAACTGGACCGGTATCTCTTCGGACAGGGGACCCATTATAAAATCTTCGAAAAACTTGGTGCACATCCAAAGACTTATAAGGGGAAAGCCGGAATGTATTTTGCCGTCTGGGCTCCCCACGCAAAGGCCGTCGGTGTTGTGGGCGATTTCAACGGCTGGGATCCGGACGCCGCACCGATGTCCCCGTTAGCTGACTCCGGAATCTACGAGGCGTTTATTCCCGGCGTCGGTCTCGGAGAACTCTATAAATTCGCGATCACCACACAGGAGGGAATGATCCTGTTCAAGGCTGACCCGTATGCGGTCCATGCGGAATTCCGTCCGGGAACCGCTTCTATCACAGAAGACATTAACGGCTTCAAATGGGATGACGCAGCCTGGATGGAGACAAGAAAAAAAGCTGATCCTGTGAAATCCCCGATGGCAATCTACGAGGTCCATCTCGGTTCCTGGCGCAAGAAAGACCGTCCACAGAAGGAAGGTTACTATACATATATGGAAGCTGCCCACGAGCTGGCTGATTATGTAAAGAAGATGGGCTACACCCACGTAGAACTCATGGGAATTGCGGAACATCCATACGACGGTTCCTGGGGCTATCAGGTTACCGGCTACTACGCGCCGACTTCCCGTTACGGCACTCCAAAAGAGTTCATGTACTTTGTGAACTACCTCCACAAAAAAGGGATCGGTATCATCCTTGACTGGGTTCCGGCCCACTTCCCGAAGGATGCCCACGGACTTGCCGACTTCGACGGTCAGCCGCTCTATGAATACGCAGATCCGCGAAAGGGCGAGCACCCGGACTGGGGCACAAAGGTCTTCGATTACAGCAAAAATGAGGTCAAAAACTTCTTGATCGCTAACGCCCTCTACTGGGTAGAGAACTTCCATGTTGACGGTCTCCGCGTAGATGCCGTCGCGTCCATGCTGTACCTGGATTACGGCCGCAGCGACGGAAACTGGCTTCCGAATAAGTACGGCGAGAACAAGAACCTCGAAGCCATCGAGTTCTTCCGCCATTTGAACAGTGTCCTCACCGGACATCTCACCGGTGCCATGATGATCGCCGAGGAGTCCACCGCATGGCCGGGTGTCACAAAACCGCCGGAAGAGGGAGGTCTCGGCTTCACCTTCAAGTGGAACATGGGCTGGATGCATGATTTTCTGGAGTACATGAAACTGGATCCATATTTCAGAAAATTCAACCACAATAAGATGACATTCGGCATCACCTACGCCACCAGTGAGAATTATATCCTGACGCTGTCCCACGACGAGGTCGTTCACCTGAAGTGTTCCATGATCAACAAGATGCCGGGCTTAAATGGTGACAAGTTTGCGAATCTGAAAGCAGGATACACCTTCATGATGGGGCATCCGGGAAAGAAGCTCCTGTTTATGGGCCAGGATTTCGGTCAGTATCATGAGTGGGATGAGAAGGTTTCCCTCGACTGGTATCTCGCCGACGAGCCGCTTCACAAAGACCTGCAGAAATATTACAGCGACCTGCTGCATGTATACCAGAAATATCCGGCACTGTGGCAGCTGGATTCCGACTGGAACGGTTTCCAGTGGATCAACGCCAACGATGGTGACCGCAGCATCTTCAGTTTTATCCGCCGTGACGAGACGGGCAAGAAGAATCTCTTATTCGTCATTAACTTTACACCGGTTGCACGCGACGATTACCGGGTAGGCGTTCCAAAGTCCGGAACCTACTCCCTGATCCTGGATTCCGGGCATGGGCTCTACAAGCGCGGCGAGCATGCGTTCTCCTCCCGCTCCAAGAAGCGCGAGTGCGATGGCCAGCCGTACTCCTTCGCGTATCCGCTGCCGGCATATGGGGCTGCGATCTTTAAGTTCAACTGAAAATATATGTTTTGCAAGTAACACATCCGTCCTGGATCCACTAAAAACAGCTTCAGGACGGATGTTCTAATTTTCCACATAAATAGGCACTGCCCGCCTCCCATTCTACTCAGAAACGGTAAGCGGACAGCACCCTAATCATCACCTATATTTCTTGCATTTACTGACCTTTATTTTCTCTTACACCACGTTCTTCGTCGCCACAACATCAACTCCCGTTCCGGCAACGTCCTTCATGATCACATCCCCGATATGCACCGGGGCAGCAACCTCGACTGTCTTTAACGCTTTCACACAGTCAAAGATCTTTCCCTTCGGGATATCTTCTTTCGTCTTCACCGACACCATGTCGATACTTCCGCCGGATACCCGGACTGTGGAAGTCACGATCCTCGTCGGGTTTGTCACCTCTTTCCGTCCATAGATCTCGCCGCGCTTACAGGTATTTCCCGTCACGCTTACGACCTCACCGCCGTCCATCGTTACGACAAGAGGACAGCCCATCGGACAGCCGATACATGTTAATCTTCTTTCCTCCATCGTCTATGCCTCCTCGATTTTGACCGTGATCGTCTCAAGATCCGGATATTTCAAAAGATCTGCCTTTTTGAATTTCAGTTCCTCCATCTCCCCCGGTGCCACTACCGGACGTTTTCTGTGGATCACACGCTCGTCACCGAAATACGCACTCACATAGCAGTTCTTATAAACACCACCCACGCGGAAACGAACGGTCAGCTCCTCGTCCATTCTCGCCGGATCGATGGTTCCCGGAACTGTGTAGCGCACGCCTTCGATCGGATTTAAGACGATCTCATGTCCGCCGGACGGACGGTTCTCGCCTTGTTTTACATAGACCGCCGCGTTTTTTCCGGCGATCGCCGCTTCCTCGGATACAAAATCCACGAGATCATGTACATGGAGCACATTTCCGCAGGCGAAAACACCTTCGATGTTCGTCTCCAGGCTCTCGTTGACCTTCGGACCGGATGTCACCGGGTTCATGTCCACGCCCATTCCCCTGGATATCTCATTCTCCGGGATCAATCCGACGGAGAGAAGCAGCGTATCACAGCTGTATTCCTCCTCCGTTCCGGGAATCGGCTTTCCTTTTCCGTCTACCTGGGCCAGTGTAATTCCTTCCAGTCTCTCTTTTCCCTTGATGTCCACAACGGTGTGGCTCAACTTTAACGGGATTCCATAATCATCGAGACACTGGACGATATTTCTCTTTAATCCGCCGGAATAAGGCATCAATTCCGCAACGACCTTGACTTTCGCGCCTTCAAGTGTCATACGTCTCGCCATGATAAGTCCAATATCTCCGGAACCTAAGATCACGACTTCGCGTCCCGGCATATATCCCTCAATGTTTACAAGTCTCTGGGCCGTTCCCGCGGAGAAGATTCCCGCCGGTCGATATCCGGGAATATTTAAAGCGCCTCTCGACCGCTCTCTGCATCCCATTGCGAGGATCACTGCCTTCGCCCGGATCTCGAAGAGACCTTCTTCCCGGTTCATGGCCGTCACGATCTTCTGCTCACTGATATCCATAACCATAGTGTTCAGTTTATACTCGATATTTAACTCTTCTGCCTGTTTAATAAACCGTCCCGCGTACTCCGGACCCGTAAGTTCTTCCTTGAAGGTGTGGAGTCCAAAGCCGTTATGAATGCACTGGTTTAAGATTCCGCCCAACTCCCTGTCACGTTCCAGGATCAGAATACTATCGATTCCGTTTTTCTTCGCGGAAACTGCAGCGGCAAGACCCGCCGGTCCGCCTCCGATGATCACAATATCATACGATTTCATGCTCTGACACCTCCCTTTTATAACGAATCCTTATTGATTCCCTTGACGATCTGCGAGTTTCCGCCGGATTTTGTGATCTCAAACATGCTCTTATGGCATTCTCTCGCAAGGATCTCCATAGTTCTCGGGGAACAGAATCCTGCCTGGCAACGCCCCATTCCGGCTCTCGTTCTGCGTTTTACTCCGTCTAAGGATTTTGCACCTAAAGGTCTTCGGATCGCATCGATGATCTCGCCTTCCGTGATCATCTCGCATCGGCAGATAATATTTCCGTACTCTGGTTTTTCCTTAATTAACTGGATTCGTTCTTCCTTACTTAAAGTATTCGGATTCAGAACACCTTTTCTCGTCGCGATGAAGTTCTCTTTTTTCTTGAGATCCATCTTCTCTTTCAGGATATCCGCCACCATCTCGCCGATCGCAGGGGAGCTTGTCAGGCCCGGAGACTCGATTCCTGCACAGTCGATAAAGCCTTTCGCGTCCTCCAGCTCACCGATCAGGAATTCATGTCCGTCCTCATGGGCACGGAGTCCAGCGAAGGAAGTGATCACCTGACGCATCGGAATGTTCTTCACATTCATCTCTGCCTTTGTGATAACTTCATTTAAGCCCTCTCTCGTAGTATTGGTTCCCTCTTTATTCTCAATATCGATTGCTGTCGGTCCCACCAACAGATTTCCGTGGACCGTCGGAGTCACAAGAACGCCTTTTCCGTATTTTCCGGGAAGAGCAAACACCGTATGGCTCACATGATTTCCGGCAGTTTTATCGAGCAGACAGTAATCTCCACGTCTTGGGGTGATATGGATCTTCTTTTTGCTTACCATGTTGTGGAATTTGTCTGCGTAGACACCCGCCGCGTTCACGACATACCGCGTCTTATACGTGCCCTTGCTTGTCCGGATCTCCCAGCCGTCTTCCACCGGTCTTAAGTCGGTGACCTCCGTATCAAAATAGAATTCCACGCCGTTCGCGTTGGCATTCTCCGCCATGGCTATATTTAAGTTAAACGGACATACGATTCCGCCCGTGGGTGCGTAGAGAGCTGCACATGCCTCATCGGAAATATTCGGCTCCATCGCCCGGAGTTCTTCCCGGTTTAAAATCCTGAGGCCCGGAACTCCGTTTGCGATTCCTCTTTTATAAAGAGCTTCAAGCCCCGGCATCTCGTCTTCATGCAGGCAGACTACCAGTGAACCATTTCTCTTAAACGGAAAATCCAGATCCTTCGACAGTTGTTCCATCATTTCATTTCCGCGTACATTGAGTTTTGCCATCAGGGAACCTTCCGCCGCGTCATAGCCCGCATGGACAATAGCGCTGTTTGCCTTGGAAGTACCGCAGCACACGTCCTCCTCTTTCTCCAGCACGCAGATTTTTGCCTGATAGCGCGACAATTCTCTCGCAGATGCTGCCCCGGCTACTCCTGCTCCGATTATGATCACATCATACATTTACCGTTCACTCCTTTACATCCTGTCTCTTTTAGAAGATTTCCGCCATATCCCACTTGGGAATACGGCGGCGTCCGTCCTTAAGAGAAAAGAGCCCGCCAAGTAAACGCATACCCTTATGCGGTTATCCTGTCAGGCTCTCTCATCTCATGCCACAATTATCTGATTATTAAGCTGTACTGCACCGGGCACAGCCCTCTGTTTTTATCCTACCACGGAATCGCTCCATAAAGGAGAACCGCCACGATCGCGCCGATGATCGGTCCAACGATCGGAACTACAAGACCGTAAGAGAAGTTGGAATCGCCTTTGCCCTTGATCGGAAGGACTGCATGTGCAAGACGAGGTCCTAAGTCTCTTGCCGGGTTGATCGCGTAACCGGTAAGTCCGCCGAGGGACATACCTACGGAAACGATGATTCCGAATACGAAGAGTTTATCAACACCTGTGGAAAGTCCTGTTACATTGCCGATACCTTTGATCGCGAAAACGAGGATAAATGTACCGACTGCTTCGCTTAAAATGTTTAATCCAGTGTTCGGGATCGACGGACCTGTACAGAATACGCCAAGCTTTGTTCCCGGATCTTCTGTAGCGTCAAACTGTCCCTTGAAGAGCAGATAAACGATCGATGCGCCGACAAACGCGCCTGCCAGCTGTGCGATCACATATCCGGGCACCATAGACCATGCGAAGCTTCCCTCTACTGCCAGTGCGATTGTGAGCGCCGGGTTGAAGGACGCGCCGGAAGCTTCTCCGAAGATAAATGCCGGTACCAGAACCGCAAGGCCCCATGCCAGTGTGATCTGGACAGCTCCTGCACCTTTCATTCCGGACTTGTTGAGGTTTACGTTTGCAACAACACCATCACCGAGGATGATAAGCATCATGGTTCCAAGAAACTCTGCAATATAAGGCAGCATAAAAAATCCCCCTTTTTGTTGTTTTAGGCATCTCCGGCTTTCGTTCCCCCCAAAAGCCGGAGACAGTTTTCTGCTTTTTCAAAACTTTCTGATTTGTTCCTGTAACTTCGTGTAATGCTTCCATTCAAGTCCATTCTTTACAAGCCGCACGTCTTACCCGAAACCTTTTCCTCATTTAATATCTGGTTTAATCTTCTTTTGCCCAGCCGTAAGCGTATTTCACAGCCTTGTTCCAGCCACGGATACGTTTCTCTCTCTCAGCAGCCTCGATCTTCGGCTCAAAGGTCTTATCGATCGCCCAGTTCTTGATAACGTCTTCCTTGCTGCTCCAGTAACCAACCGCGAGACCTGCAAGATAAGCGGCACCCATAGCTGTCGTCTCTACGCACTGCGGACGGTTCACCGGCGCGTTGATGATATCGGCCTGTGTCTGCATTAAGAAGTCGTTGGCACTTGCGCCGCCGTCAACCTTAAGAGCCGCAAGCTCGATACCGGAATCTGCCTTCATCGCTTCCAGAACGTCATTTACCTGGTATGCGAGAGATTCCAGAGTCGCACGGATAATGTGGTACTTATTGACACCACGGGTGATTCCTACGATCGTTCCGCGCGCGTACTGATCCCAGTGCGGAGCTCCGAGACCTGTGAATGCCGGTACAACATAGCAGCCGTTCGTATCTTTTACTTTCTTTGCCATGTACTCGGAATCCGGTGCGGAATCGATAATTCTTAACTCATCGCGGAGCCACTGGATCGCAGCGCCTGCAACGAAGATAGAGCCCTCGAGTGCGTAGTTGACTTTTCCGTCTAAGCCCCATGCAATTGTTGTAACAAGACCGTTCTTTGAGAAGATCGGCTTCTCACCGGTGTTCATCAACATGAAGCAGCCGGTTCCGTATGTATTCTTCGCTTCACCAGGATTGAAGCAGGTCTGTCCGAACAGTGCGGACTGCTGGTCACCTGCAGCGCCTCCGATCGGGATCGGTCCGCCGAGGTAAGACGGGTCTGTCTCACCGTAAATACAGCTTGACGGCTTCGGCTCCGGGAGAATGCACTTCGGGATATCGAGTTCCGCTAAGATCTCATCGTCCCACTGTAAAGTATTGATATTGAAGAGCATTGTACGGGACGCGTTGGAATAGTCTGTGACATGAACCGCGCCCTTTGTAAGTTTCCAGATCAGCCATGTCTCAACCGTACCGAATAACAGCTCGCCCTTCTCTGCTCTTTCTCTCGCGCCCGGTACATTGTCAAGCAGCCATTTTACCTTTGTTCCTGAGAAGTACGCATCGATCACGAGACCCGTTTTCTCCCTGAACTTGTCAGTCAGGCCTTTTTCCTTTAAGGTGTCGCAGTATTCCGATGTTCTGCGGCACTGCCAGACGATCGCGTGATGGATCGGCTCTCCGGTATTCTTATCCCAGACGATCGTTGTTTCACGCTGGTTCGTGATACCGATGGCCGCGATATCCGACGCGGTGGCACCGATCATATTCATTGCCTCTACAGCAACCCCCAGCATACTTGCCCAGATCTCGTCTGCATCGTGCTCTACCCAGCCCGGCTTCGGGAAGTACTGGGTAAACTCTCTCTGCGCTACGCTGCACATCTCACCTTTTTCATTGAACAGGATACATCTGTTGCTGGTTGTCCCCGCGTCGAGCGCCATTACATACTTTGCCATACCAATTCCTCCTTCAATATAGTTTTTCCCATGCTTTATCTCAATTGCCCTTTTCCCGGCATTGAAACAGCTTGTGTTATCAGTCTATTCACAGCTTCCAGACTTCATGCTTCGTAGATGAAACTGCCATTGCTCCCGCTGAGAGAGCACTCATAACGGATTCCTTCTCGGAGATCAGTCCGCCTGCGATGATCGGCGCTTTCGACACCTTACACATCTTTGAGATGACCTGCGGCATGATTCCCGGAAGGACCTCGATATAATCCGGCTTTACCTGATGCTGCTGCTGTCTTAAATTTTCATACGCCATGGAATCCAGCAAAAAGCACCTCTGAACCGTTATGAAATCCAGTTCATTTCCCCTTCTGATCAGTGGGACCTTTGTACTAATGATCCCATCTGCCTCTGTCGACATTTTAATGAAGTCCACCACGACCTCCTTGCTGCTTAAACCCACGATCAGGTCTACGTGTACGATCACGATTTTTCCGGCGTCCTTTAAGCGTTTTACGATCGTCCGGATCGTACAGATATCGCCGAACAGGACAAATACCACGCGTATCTCTTCTATGGAACAGCAAAGCTCCAGATCATCCATGTTTTTGATCGCTGCGATGATCGGGTTTTCTTCCAGCGCCTGATAAAAATAACGTTTCACTAAACTTTTCTCCATTTCTCAAAAAGAAAAGGAGCGCACCAAGCAACAGCTAATCGTTAGCTGATTACATTTTGCTCTCCTATCACGGCTTCTTTTTTAAGTTAACTCAATCATAGCACATTGCATAATTATTATCAACCTTTTCACAGAAAAATATGTATTTTGTGCAATTCTCACAAAGTTTTCTATATTTTTTTATTGTTTTAACCTCTTGCGCGATTATTTGTTCTTCGTTTTCACAACATTATACACAAATTTTTACGTTCATATTTTTTCACCTATGTCACTGCATCAAAGCGCCGCGTCGTACCAAAAGCTTTTCTGAATCGAAAATTCCGTACAATACAGTAACCCCTTTACATCTCTACATAAAAATTTAAGAACGTTCCTTATGTTTTTGCGTCATTTTTATGCTATACTGGACTATGATATATTTTTTTCTTTGATTCGATTTTTCGTAACTGGAAACATGGTCAGTTACGATTTTTCATCTTTTATTATGTTTGATATGAGGAGGAATCGATTATGCCAACCATTCTCGTCTGCGATGACGACAAACAGATCGTAGAAGCGATCAATATTTATCTGACCGGCGAAGGTTTCAATGTAATTAAGGCCTACGACGGCTACGAAGCGCTGGAGCTTCTGGAGAAGAATGAAGTAAACTTAATGATCGTGGATGTCATGATGCCGGGTCTCGACGGGATCCGCACCACACTTAAGGTCCGCGAGACCAGCAGTATCCCGATCATCATCCTCTCCGCGAAATCCGAGGATACCGATAAGATCTTAGGGTTAAACATCGGCGCTGACGACTACATTACAAAGCCGTTTAACCCATTAGAGCTGGTAGCCCGCGTAAAATCTCAGCTCCGCCGCTATACACAGCTCGGCAATTTGAACCAGCAGGGCAGCTCCCAGGTCTACAAGTGCGGCGGTCTGATGATCAACGATGAGAACAAGGAAGTCACCGTTGACGGCGAGCCGATCAAGCTGACACCCATCGAGTACAACATCCTGCTTCTTCTCGTGAAGAACGCGGGGAAGGTTTTCTCTATTGACCAAATTTACGAAAAAATCTGGAATGAAGACGCAATTGGTGCAGATAACACTGTTGCCGTCCACATCCGCCATATCCGCGAGAAAATCGAGATCAACCCGAAAGAACCCCGCTACTTAAAGGTAGTCTGGGGCGTCGGCTATAAGATCGAGAAACAGTAAGGAGAGTCCAGATGGCAGAAAAAAAGACAAACTCATTTTTCAAGCGTCTCGTCGGCTTCCTTCACTTTCTCTTTGCCTGCGTGACACTCGTCGGAATCGGGTTCATGTATTTAAACAGCAACTACGGCCGGGGTCTCGACTGGATCAAGACGGAGACCTTTGAACAGTCCCCGGATTTCAGCAAAAAAGTCCAGGCAGATATCACAAATATCTTCGATTATGTCCAGTATCAGGATATTTTTGAATCCAACGGCGAGGTCGACTACTCCCAGGTCGTCCTGGAAGTCACGACAGGCCCTGGCGGCGAGAAATCCTACACTCTGGACGATATTATCCAGTACGGAAAATCCCTGGGCTACTACATGGACGAGTCCGACAACTACGCGTTAAAGGGCGATCCGGAGACACTCTCCGAGGAAGACCAGGAACAGGTCTATGTCCGCTACCGCTGCTACCAGTCTGAGGAAGACTTAACGAGCCCGGATCAGTCTTTCTCGACGATGCCGGACCTGACGTATGAGATCTTAAGGCGTTTCTCTTCCTACTACTCGATCTACTCGAGACTCATGAGCGACTTTACGAATCTCTATTTCCGCGTGGCGTACTACTCAAAAAATAATGCGATCTATGAGATCCATACCAACGCGCCGGAGATGTCCAACGATGACATTATGGCCATGGGAAGATATATCTACTATTCCGGAGACTCCAACGACCTTGCGGTCCGGACGAACTTCGAATCCAACTTTCCGAGTATCCCGGCGCTGATGTCGAAAAATAACCCGTACAACGGCAACAGCTACTATGTGGTCATCGGTCTCGACACATCCTATAAGGCGAACGATGACTATGCTCAGGCATATACCGCCTATAATAAGTCCCGCGTGAATTTCTCCAACGGACTTTATATTACGATCGCGGGACTTGCCGGTTCCCTCGTGACCTTCGCGTTCCTTCTGTTCCTGTCCGGACATGCGTCGATCTCTGACCGGACCATCACGCTTTACCCGTTTGACCGGACAAAAACGGATTTCATGCTGCTCCTGATGGCATTCGTGTCCTACCTCTGCATCCACATCATGGCGCCGGTGACATCAAAGCTCCTGCACCTGGTAGTGACATCAGATTACTGGGACCGCGCGAACCTTCTGGTGGCCTTCGGATACCTGTATTTCTGCGTCATCCTGACCTTCTTCAGCCTGATCCGCAGATACAAGGCGGAGACACTCTGGAAGAACAGCTTTCTACATGATCTTACAGAAACACTCTCCGAGAGCACGTTCCGCTACCGGATCACAATAGGCTTTGTGCTGTATCTTGCATACAACGTATTCATGATCACCGTGGGGGCATTCATGATCTTCCATCATGAAAATTCCGTTTTCCAGTTCATGCCGTTCATCTTCGTGATGATCGCCTGGATCGCCGGAAACCTTCTGGTATTCTACTTTATCTACCGGAATGCGGACCAGACGGACAAAATCCATGCCGCCATCGAAAAACTCGCCTCCGGGGAGACGAGCTACAAGGTGGATGTCAATGATTTCTCGAGTCTGGAGGCGGAACTCGCCGAAGGACTGAACCGTATCAGTGACGGTCTGGAGACAGCTCTTGCCGAACAGGTAAAGAGCGAACGCCTGAAGGCCGACCTGATCACGAACGTGTCCCACGATATCAAGACACCGTTGACCTCCATCATCAACTATGTGGACCTCATCAAGCGCCAGCACATTGAAGACCCGACGGTTCAGAAATATCTGGAGGTTCTGGATCAGAAATCCCAGAGGTTAAAGACACTGACCGAGGATCTTGTGGAAGCTTCCCGCGCAAGCTCCGGAAATATCAAGCTGGAGATCACGAATATCGATTTCGTGGAGCTCGTCCAGCAGACGACCGGAGAATTTGAGGAAAAATACGCGATCCGCCATCTGGAGATCGTCAACACACTTCCGAACGAGGTCATCATGATCGAGGCAGACGGACGAAGGCTATGGCGTGTCCTTGAAAACCTCTATAATAACGCTTTCAAGTACGCGTTAGAGGGAACCCGCGTCTACGTCACGATCGAGGACCATGGCGCCGACGTTGTGTTCACGATCAAGAATGTGTCCGCGAACCCGTTAAATATCAGCCCGGATGAGCTCACCGAGCGTTTCGTCCGCGGTGACGTCTCCCGAACCACCGAGGGAAGCGGACTTGGGCTTTCCATCGCGAAAGACCTGACAACTCTTCAGGGCGGAAAGTTCGAGCTGATCATCGATGGCGACCTGTTTAAGGCGCAGATCACGTTTCCGATCAAAAACTAAATAGCTTCTTATAAACAGAGAGCGTACCACCTTTTTTAGGCAATACGCTCTCTGTTTATATCTTATATATTGAAATCTCTCAGATCGTCAGCACAAACGAAGCCAGCATCGCGATCCTCGGAATATACTGGTCGATCAGGATGTACTCGTTTGCGGAGTGGGCCCCGTCACCGGCTGCGCCGAGACCGTCAAGGGTCGG
The DNA here is from genome assembly GCF_003435375.1 of Clostridium sp. AM34-11AC. Taxonomy (GTDB): domain Bacteria; phylum Bacillota; class Clostridia; order Lachnospirales; family Lachnospiraceae; genus Pilosibacter; species Pilosibacter fragilis. Next base: position 611,094 of record NZ_QWGL01000001.1, read on the forward strand.
GATACCCATAGCAGATACCTCGTTTCCATCGCTGCCGCCGCCCACAAACTGATGGGAAAACTTAAGCCCGACCTTCTCGCCGCAGATCTTCGCCTTCTCAAAGAGCGCCATGTTCGCCTCCGTCTCCTCCATCGGCATCTTGCTGTCACGTTCGATGACTTCCCTTGTGGTTCCCGGAACCGTCGTCCTGATCTCGTTGATCGCCTTGCGGACCCTGTCTCCCTCGGCGGCTGTCTTTACGCGGCAGTCGATCTCGATCTCTGCCTCGGCCGGGACAACGTTCGGTTTTGTACCGCCACTGCAAACGCCCACATTGACGGTAGTTCCAGCCTCGTAATCTGTCAGTTTCTGGATCGCAAGGATCTCATGCGCCAGCTCCTCGATGGCGTTGATCCCCTCTTTATGGGCATTTCCCGCATGGGATGCCTTTCCGTGGATCCTTACGGTAAAGCGGACAAGACCTTTTCTTCCTGTCTTTAAATCTCCGTTCGCTGTACACGGCTCGCAGACAAGCGCCGCCTTCGCGTCCTTCGCAAGCTCACAAATGATATCGGTAGACTCAGCACTTCCGGTCTCCTCGTCACCGTTAAAGATGAATTCCAGCCTCTTTCCCGGATCGATCCCAAGATCCTTATATGCCTTTACAGTCCAGATCGCGGAAATAAGTCCGCCTTTCATGTCATAAACACCCGGCCCGTGGAGCCCATTTCCTTCTGTATAATACTTCAGCGCACCGATGAGATGTACGGTGTCATAATGACCGATAAACAGGATCTTCTCCGTACCCTTTCCATACTGGAACCGCACCGGACAGTGTCCGTTCTCCGCCTCGTAGACAAAGCAGTCCTCTCCTGTGCGCTCCTTGATCAGCATGACCAGCTTTTCCCGCACCTTTGCCAGAGCCTCAATATCTGAAGTGCTGGCCTCTGTCAGGACCAGAGATTTTAAGTCCTCAAAGATCTCCGTCTCATGTTCTTTTAAGTAAGCAAGTGTTTTCTGTTCCATGATTTCTGTCCTTTCTTCTGTAATTGATACTGTATACCTATCTATATCTTACTTCTTTATCACGCGGACCTTCTTCCATTTTCCTGTCAGATACCATCCAAACGAGATCACATAATTCGCAGCCCAGCCAAGGGGAACCGCCATCCATGCTACCTGGATTCCATAAATCGGTGCAAACAGGTTCGTCACGCTGACACGGATCGCGAGATTCACGAGGTTTGCCACCGTAAATGCCGTCACATCACCTGCGCCGCGCAGCAGACCGTCCGTGGACGCCTTGAGGCCGATAAACGAGTAGAAAAACGATAAGAACTTCACATAACTGAGTCCCACCGAATATGCTTCACTGCTGCCGCTGTCAAGGAACAGGGACACGAATGCGCCTCCTGCCAGCTGGTACATCACGCAGAGCACCGCACCCGCCGTCAGGACGATCACATAGCACATCCGGTAACCTTCCTTCACCCGGTCGATCTTTCCGGCCCCCATATTCTGGGCTGTGAAGGTTGACATGGCATTTCCCATGGCGAGCATTGGCACGATGCTTAAGGACTCGATCCGCATGCCCGCGGAGTATCCGGCGATCGCCGTGGAGCCGAAGCTGTTGATCACAGACTGGACCAGCAGGATTCCGATATGGACGATGGACTGCTGCAGTGTGGACGGAACGGCGATCTTCACCATGGAGACCGCCATCTCTCCGCTGTAGAGACGCACCGGTTCCTCGGCAGGATACCCCTTTAGCTTGCGCATCAGAAGCAGGAACGAGATCACCGCCGAGATTCCCTGTGCGATCAATGTCGCCAACGCAACGCCACGGACGCCCTGCTTGAAAATGATCACGAGGATCATGTCCAGCACGATGTTTAACAGGGAAGAAAAGATCAAAAGGTACAGCGGCTTCTTTGAATCTCCCAGTGCGTTGAAGATCGATGCCTGAACGTTATACATGAACAGGAACGGCAGTCCGAGAAAGTAGATCGCCAGATACAGCGCCGCATCCGAGAAAATATCCTCCGGTACGTTGACGAGATTCAGGATCCGATTGTTGAACAGGAGCCCCACTGCTGCCAGAAACGCCGCAATCCCAAGGAAATTGAACATCGTTGTGTAGACTGCCGTCTTCATCTTCGCGAGTTTTCCCGCTCCCAGAAACTGGGAGATCACCACGGAGCTTCCGATTCCGCCGCCGATGGCGATGGCAATAAAGACGTTCGTGATCGCATAGGATGCGCCAACCGCCGCTAACGCCTGTTCCCCGACGAATTTTCCTACCACTACTGAGTCCGTGATGTTGTAAAACTGCTGAAAAAGATTTCCGAGTATCATCGGAAGCACGAAGAAAAGCAGGGATTTTCCCGGATTGTCCGTCAGCATGTCATATTTTTTTCTTGTCTCTTTCATGTCTGTCAAAACGTAATGATGGAAGCCAACGCCAGTTTCGCTCTGGAAAACAGTGTCTCAGCTACCGCATACTCCTCCATTGAATGATTGTTCGCGCCCTTGACGCCCATGGCGCAAACTACCGGAACGCCTTCCGCCGCAGCCAGACAGGAATCGGACCAGCCGCCAACTTTCTTTGTCTGCAGCTTTCCGTAACCGATCATGTCTGCCGTCTTCTGGACATGGCGGAACAGTTCCAGATTTTTCTCCGATACCGGCATTACCGTGCTCGGCTTCGTCCAGGTCACATCTGCCGTCGTATCCGGGACAGTTCTCGTCTCCGCAATCTTTTTGATCGCCTGAAGTGTTTCCTCAAGGCGTTCAAAGCTGTCGTAGCGGATGTCGATTCCAACCTCACAGGACGCAGCCACTGCGTTTGCAACCGTTCCGCCCTGAATCACACCTACATTCACAAAAAGTCCATGTTCAAAGTCATGAAGCTTCTGGATCTCGATGATCTTATGCGCCATCTCCAAAATCGCGTTTCTTCCGCGCTGCGGATCATTTCCAGCGTGGGCCGCGACTCCGTGAACGGTGAGTGTCACACGGCAGGAACCTTTTCTTCCAACAACGAGTCCGTCATCGATAAATCCCGTCTCAAAGTTGAATGCCGCCGCGCATCCCGCGCAGAGTTTCCGGATCTCTGACTCCGCATTTGTCTGACGGTGTCCGTTCTCCTCATCTCCCGCAAAGACAACGCGGATCGGGCGTTTCCCATATCCGTACTCATGGAGCGCCTTTAAAACGTAGACAACGATCACAAGTCCCGCCTTCATATCCAGAACTCCCGGTCCGTGGGCATTTCCGTTCTCATCGATGCGGAACGGATTTTTCTCTAACGTGCCTTTCGCAAATACCGTGTCCATGTGTCCGATCAGGACGATGGGCTGGCCTGCTGCCTCTTTATTCCATACACCTGTCAGGAGGTTTCCGAAACGTTCCATCGGGATCACAGCTGTCTCCACTCCGGCACTTTCCAGTTCATCCTTTAAGACCGCACCTACCCGGTCAACGCCCTCTTTATCCGGGGTTCCGCTTTCGATAGAAACGATCTTTTCCCATAGCGACAGCATCTCGTCCCTGTGACGGTCTATATACGCGGATGTCTTCACGATTAGTCCTCTGTCTTCCATAGCCTGCATCCTCCTTGCCATTTTATTCATCTATGATATAACAAACATACTGAAATGAAAATACTGAAAATCTATAAAAATCGGGAATTCCGCCTGACGGTAACGCCTTCCCGGTTACAAGCTTGACTTCTACGTCTCTGCGAATTATAATGAGTGAATTAAACCTACCAATTTGCTATGAAGATATGACCACCCGTACGAGACTGCTAAGATAAACGCTCCGCGAGGATGCGCAGTGATTTTGATAGAAATATGTCAGCTTCTCTGACCAGAATCACGCGGCAAGTCTCACGGACGTTCAACTTGAGAATATGAAAGGACGGAGAATTCCTTATGAACAACACGATCAACGTTTCCATAGACTGCGTTCCGGCCGCACTCCGGGAATTTTTTGCGGAGCATTCTACCATCGCTCTTGCTTTTTCCGGCGGAACGGATTCCTCTTATCTTCTCTATGCCGCAAAGGCCTGCGGAGCAAATGTACATGCTTACTATGTCTCCACTCCGTTCCAGCCGCAATTTGAGTTAGATGACGCGAAGCTTCTCGCTGAATCATTACACGCGGACATGACGGTCCTGCCCTTTGATGTGCTGACGGATAAAGTCGTAAAGAGCAATCCGAAAGACCGCTGCTACTACTGCAAGAATCAGGTATTCGGCGGAATCCTGAAAGCCGCAAAGGAGGACGGCTTTACCGAGATCATGGACGGAACGAACGCCTCCGATGACGCCGGTGACCGCCCGGGCATGCGCGCTTTAAAAGAAATGAAGGTACTGTCCCCGCTGCGCCTTTCCGGAATAACAAAAACGGCACTCCGGGAATATTCCCGAAATGCCGGATTATTTACATGGAACAAGCCCGCCTACGCCTGTCTTGCGACGAGAGTTCCGTCGGGAATTTCCATCGAAGCTTCTGTATTAAGGGATGTGGAATGGGCGGAGAAATCCCTCTCCGACCTTGGATTCCGCGATTTCCGCGTCCGCGTGTACCCGGATCCCGCTGCCGCAGACCCAAAGGCCGATGCGCCGTGGTGCGCAAAACTCCAGCTCACCGAGGACATGATCCCGAAGCTTATGGAGCAGCGGGAGGAGATCTGCGCGCTCTTAAAGCAGAGATTTACGGATGTGACACTGGATCTTGTGGCGAGAACACCGTCGATGTAGGGAACGTCTCCCACATCTGTACATCAGATCTAATGCTCTGTATACGCAGATCGGCTAAAGTCTATAAAACAGGGAACGAGTATAACCGGCTTAACTTCACCGGTCATACTCGTTCTTAAAATATTTTCACCCCGAAAACTTCCGGGCCTTTTTGTATACAGGATTCCTCTCTATGTCACCTCATTCAGCCAGGCTACTGCCGCTTTGATCCCGTCCTCGCTGAACTCAAATTCCTGATACGTCTTTTTTTCATCTTCCGTCACAGAAAAAATAAACGGCCCCGGCCAGGTGATCGCCTGGATCTTATCCGGCTCGCCTTCCTCTCCGCTGATCTTCCGGATCATAAAATTCGTTCCCTTTTCACTTCCGGTAAATGTTGTCTTCTTTAAATATGGAATGGAGATCATTCCTGTCAGCTCGATCATAACAACCTCTTTTCTTCTTTTCCATTGCAAATTGTTAAAGTGTTCGCTATACTTACACCATAAACCACCGTACAGGAATCATTATACACCATTCCTGTCCACGAAGCATCAGGAGTATCTCATGTTAGCTGTATTTTTATCTCCGGTCTACCTGTTATTTCAGGCATACATTCTTTTATGGCTCTACGCCTGGGCGGATTCCTGCTCCCCGGCGCTTCATTCACTGTTTTTCAGGATCCCTGTCACAGTCCTCTATCTGTTTTTTGCCGTCAGCCCGCTGACCGGATTTCTGATCACAAAAGAACCACTTCACCATTTTCTCCGGGTGATCAGCAACTACTGGCTCGGCACTCTGGAATATATCCTGCTTTTTATCATCACCTTCGACGTGATCCGCCGTGTCACCGGCCATTCCTTCTTTATGAAATACCGGTACCCGGCCATGCTGCATACCATGCCGAAAAATCTCGTGATCTTTGGCGGCTTTGCCATTGGCCTGATCCTTATGGTCAGCATTTACGGTGTCCTGCATGCAAGACGGGTCTATGTGCGGCAGGATCCGGTCGTCATCGAAAAGAGTTCTTCTCTTCCGGGACTTAAGATCGCCCTGATCGCGGATCTTCACCTTGGATACAACTCCACGAAGTCCCATGTAAGAAAGATCGTAGACACCATTAACTCCCAAAATGTCGATCTCGTCTGCATTGCCGGAGATCTCTTCGACAATGATTACAACGCGATCAAGGACCCGGATGAGGTGGCTGACATTCTATCCGATATCAAGAGCCGGTACGGCACATACGCCTGCTGGGGCAACCATGACGTAAGCGAGAAGATCCTCGCCGGATTCACATTTCCACAGAAGGAAACGATCGTCCGGGACGGGCGGTTTACGGAATTTCTGCACCACGCCGGTATCACGATGCTGGAGGACGAGACCGTCTGCATCAATAATGCATTCTATCTTGTCGGCCGCCGGGATAAGGATATGGCAAAAAAAGAACAGCTCCCGCGGAAAACCTTTGCTGAGATCACCGAACCTCTCGATCCCTCACTTCCCATCATCGTCATGGATCACCAGCCGGGAGAATTGTCAGAAGCCTCCGATGCCGGTGTCGATCTGGACCTCTCCGGCCACACCCATGACGGTCAGATGTTTCCGGCAAACCTTGTGGTCCATTTTCTCTGGGAAAACGCCTGCGGAGTCCTGAAAAAGGGGGCTATGACGTCTATTGTCACCTCCGGCGCCGGTGTCTGGGGACCGGCGATGCGGGTCGGGACTAACAATGAAGTCGTGATCGCAAATGTGTCGTTTGATCCAGCCACAGACCAATAAGCTGTTGTTCCGATAAGTTGTTCCTATAAATAGTATAAACGAGAAAAACGGAGGTCTTATATGAAAGAATTTGTCAAGTCCATCACAAGCCCCTATGAAAAAGAACTGATTGAAACACGCCGTTACCTGCATCGACACCCGGAGCTTTCCTTTCAGGAGACAGGCACTGCCGATTACATCCGCAGCACCCTGAATGCCCTGGGCGTCCCACTGATGGAAGGGATCTCCGGAACCAGCACGGTCGCTGTCATAAAAGGCGAAAAAACCGGTCCATGCATCGCGTTCCGCGCGGACATCGACGCGCTCCCGGTGGAGGAAGAAAATGATCTCCCGTTTAAGTCCGAGGTTCCCGGCGTTATGCATGCCTGTGGACACGATATCCATACCGCAGTCCTTTTAACCTTCGCAAAGGTCCTCACAGCCCATCCGGAGCTTGTCCGTGGAACTGTGAAGCTGATCTTTCAGGCAGCCGAGGAAAAGCTCCCGGGAGGCGCTAAGGCGCTCTGCGAGGAAGGTGTCATGAAGGATGTCGATCTCATCTATGGTTTCCACTGTGCTTCCGCGTTTCCGCTCGGCACCATCGCCGTGACTCCCCGGGCGTATTCCGCAGCGATCGGTATTTATGAAGTGAAGATCCATGGAAAGGGCGGTCATGGCGGTTATCCGCAAAATGCCCTGAACCCGGTCCCCGTGGCCTGCATGGTCGGATCTGCTTTAAACCAGATCCTGGCTGAGAAAAAGAATCCGCTGGAAGGCGGTGTTCTTACGGTTTCCTATATAAATGGCGGCCAGTATCCGAATATCATCACAGACACTGTGACTCTCGGCGGCAATGTCCGCACTTTAAACAATGAGCTGATCGACAAAGTCTTTGACTCCATCCACGCCATCAGCAGGGGGATCTGCGCCGGATTCGGCCTCACCTGCGATGTGACCACGACTCTGGGCTATCCGGCAGCCATCAACGTGCCGGAGGAGATTGAAACGGTCCGCAGCGTCACAAGAGACCTCGGATATACCGTCTACGAGCGCCCGGATGCCCTTGGCGGCGAGGATTTTGCTTACTATCTTCTTGAGAAGCCGGGTGCCTACTTCCAGATCGGAATGGCCGATCCCGAACGTCCAGTTACCTCTTCCCCGCACCATAACTGCCATTTCCAGTTAGATGAGCGCGGAATTTCAGAGGCGCTTGAGATGGAGCTTGGGCTGTACCTGCGCGTGACAGGGCAGATGTAACCGTATAGTAAAAGCGGCTGTCATATCGGCAAAGCTTTGCCGGGCAGCCGCTCTTTTTCGCTCTTTTTTACAAATCCTTCGCTCCAACAAGTCCGTAGGCCGACTCCGCGCTCCTCACAGCCCTCAAGATTGCCTCCGCCATAATCTGGGCACCGAGGGTTCCGACCATATCCTGATCTGCCTTCACATCGCCCACAGACAGTGCGTAAATACTGTCTCCGTCGGAAGAGGTATGTACAGGACGGATCGCCCGCGCATAGCCGTCGTGAGCCATCCCGGCGATCTTGCAGAGGCTGCTCTTCGGGAATGCCGCATTCGTGATCACGGCGCCGATAGTCGTATTCTCCGTCGCGCCGGTAAACTTGTTCTTGATCACTTCATAGCTCTTATAAACAGCTTCTTCTGTGTCCGCAAATGTCTTCCTGTCCGCATTTAAAAGACCGGCAACCTTCTTTCCGTTCTTCCAGTCATAGATATCGCCTCTCGCATTCACCGCAACGATTGCGCCGACCTTCAGATCTCCGATCTGCACCGCATAGCTTCCGATCCCGCCCTTCATGCAGAGAGTTTTGTCTCCCAGCTTTCCGACGGACGCACCGGTTCCCGCACCAAAGTTTCCATCCTTATAATTATCCTTCTCTGCACCCTCGCACGCCGCGTATCCCATTGCCTTATCCGGTCTCGTCTTAAAATCCCCGACCATAAGATCAAACAGACAGGACTCGCAGACAAGCGGTACTTTCGTGATTCCCACATCAAATCCGATCCCACGTTCTTCCAGATACTCCATAACGCCCCCAGCCGCGTCCAGGCCGAACGCACTGCCGCCGCTGAGCAATACTGCCTGGATCACGTCAGCCGCTGCCATAGGCTTTAAGAGCTCCGATTCCCTTGACGCAGGACCGCCTCCGCGTACATCCAGGCCTGCTGCAGCACCCCGCTCGCAGATAATAACCGTACATCCGGTTCCCGCTTCCTTATTTTCCGCACTGCCGATCCTGATATTTTCGATCTCTGTGATCTTGATTTCTTTCATAACTATTTACCCCGGTTTTTTCTTTTGGACTCATTATAACATAACACCTGTACTATGGAACTTTCTTTTGATGTGTTTTTGAATTTTTCGAATAGTTTTTGATATGTATCGCAGAAATAGATTTTTAGGCAACAAAAAAGTCCCAACCCCGCAGCTCTCAGTCTGCAAAATCGGAACCTCTTTTCGTGCACCTTCAGGGATTCGAACCCTGGACAAATAGATTAAGAGTCTACTGCTCTACCAGCTGAGCTAAAGGTGCTTGGTTTGTTGTTTTTCTTTGCTTTGTTTGCCTCATCCGTGGCACGTTTTGTATTATAGGATAAACCAGTAAAAAAGTCAACACTTTTTTTGAAATTTTTTTATTTTTTTTGTTTTTCAAAAAACAGCTACAAATAGAGCTATTAAAAAGCCAGCAAACATGCGGGTTTGCCGGCTTTTTCGTCCTTGTTTCTTACAACATCTCTTTGATCGCATTTTCCAGAACTTCTTTATCCTGAAGTCCAACGCTCTTGGAAAAAACTTCTCCGTTCTTAAAAAGAATGATCGTCGGGATGGACATAACTCCGTAGCGGGCAGCAATATCGCTGTTCTCGTCTACGTCGAGTTTGCCGATCTTTACTTTTCCGTCATACTCCTCTGCGAGTTCTTCGATCACCGGAGCCATCATACGGCACGGGCCGCACCATGTCGCAAAGAAATCCACAACTACCGGGATCTCTGAGCCCAGAACATCTGCATCAAAATTTGCGCTTGTAAATACTGCTTCCATATTATTTTCTCCTTCCATAATATCCTGTTGCATTCAAAGCTTTTCCGCCGCATTCGCTTATCGCTCCGGCGGTCACAGAAAGCCTCTCTGCCACGCTTATTTTTTCTTTCTGCCACAGACAACATCATTTGCCTCGTCAAAGCATTTCCTGATCCGGATAATTTTCCGATTCAATTCCATCTTGTCGCAGGTTGCCTGTGAGAGCCACCGCTTTACACATGCCCACATACTCATCCGGCACACGGCCTTTCCGTCATTTCATGTCTATTATATGCAGATATTTATGACTTATCACGGCGGGCGGTCAGCTTACAGATCGGCTTGCCCTCCGCGGAGAACTTCGTCTCGTACTCTGTCATAACATTTCCCTCGGCCATATCGCTGTGGTGAAGATCAAATGTATGGGATGTCACCTGCCAGCCTGCCTCCGGAATGGATTCTAAAGAATAGCGGAACAGGTCCTGATTGTCGGTCTTAAACTCGATAATTCCGTCCGGCTGTAAAATCTTATCATACACGGCAAGGAAACGGTCTGATGTCAGGCGGCGCTTCGCATGGCGGTCCTTCGGCCACGGATCCGAGAAATTTAAGTAGATCCGCTCCACCTCATTATCCGCGAACACCTCCGTAAGCTCTAAGGCATCGATCCTCATAAAATAAATATTAGAAAGCTCCAGCTCCGCGCGCTTCTGAAGTCCGCGAAGCAGAACGCTGGAGTAACGCTCGATTCCCACGTAATTGATATCCGGGTTCATCTGGGCAAGCTCCATGATGAATTTTCCTTTTCCCATTCCGACCTCAATGCGGATCGGATTATCGTTTCCAAAAAATTCATGCCACCTTCCCTTCAGTGACTGCGGATCCTGGACCACATATGGGCTCTCAGCAATCTCTTCTTCCGCGCCTTTGATATGGCGTAATCTCATAATGTATTTCCTCCTGATATTGCTTGTGTCTCATTTTATCATTGAAAGCCTTATTTTGCAAGGTAACAGTGACGCGCAGAATTTTTCTTTCAATATATCTTTTGGAAACAGAAAATTCTTAAATTGTCCAAAAATTTTTCGTGCAATTTTCCCACTGTTCCAGTATAATAAAGATAATGGCTGACAAAATCGCTCTTTTCGTGTCTGTGATCGTTTCATCAGGCGCACAGCATTACATAGAAGAAAACGGCATCTGTGAGTATCCGGCACCTTCACCGGCACCGGATTTTCACCTTCACGCGCCGTTAAAATACATAAAACGGAGGGATTTATATGGCAAGAAACGACATTCCTAACGGATGGGATAAGATCCGTCAGAATGTTCAGGAGACCGAGCGTCTCATGGGACAAAAACAATACAACCAGTCCATGATCAAAGCAAAACAGACCGTGGAATACATGGTTAAGCTCCAATGTGAACAGGCGGGGATCATGGAAGGCTCCATGGACTCTATGATCCACGAGCTCTACAACAACGGCTGGATCTCAAAATCCACCGCCGAGCACTACTTACAGATCTACGACATCGGCACAAAAGCCGCAAAAAACGGCGATAACGGTGCCTACAATGCAAACCAGGCCTACCACGTGCTGTCCCAGGAGATCTACTCCTTTGCAGACAACGGGAAAGCCCCCCGCGGAAGACGCCCGGCCGGTAGCCGTCCCCAGCAGTCCAGAAACCGCAGCGCCGGTTCCCGGCAGTCCGGAAGCGGCATGCAGCCAGCTGATCTTTTAAAATTTGTGGTTCCGATCGTCCTCGTGATCATCCTGATCGTCCTGATCCGTGTCCTCACGCCGAAGAAACCGGCTACAGAGGAGACCTCCGCACCAGTGATCACAACGGAAACAGCAGAGACCACAGCCCCGGAGACTGAACCGGAGAGCACAGCTTCCGGCTCCTCCTACAAGACAACAACGACCTTGAACGTCCGCAAAGAACCGTCCACCGACGCGGACCGCATCGGAAAACTGGACCCGGGCGCATCCGTTGAATATCTCCGCGACCACGACGATACCTGGGCCGTCATCAAGTACAACGGACAGGAAGCCTATGTCGCGAAGGAATTTCTAACAGCGGAGTAATAACTTATTGGAATATCAAATTCAAAAAAGCTCTAAAGCCAATATTTAGGGCGGGATTCCGATGGATCCCGCCCTATTGCTGACTTCAGAGTTCTTTTTTCATTTATACTACATTCTTACACCGTCACATCTCCCATCCCCGACGGGTCTTTCTCAAAATACTTACAGAAATAATTCACAAACTCATCCACCACCGGCTTATTTCCTGCCTGCTCAAACACCGTGACCACCAGGTCACGCCTGCAGTTCGGGTAACGGATCGGGATCAGGACAACACCATGCCCCGGCTTTCCACCCCAGGCTTTTTCCGGCCAGAAGCCGATTCCAAGCCCTGCCGCGATCAGGTTGCGCACCGACTCCGGACTGTTGCTCTCAAACACCGCCTGAGGGCGGATCCCCGCTCTCCGGCAGAAATCATCGCAGATCCCGCGGAGCTGCCAGCCGTTTCCGAGACGGATGAAATTTTCTTCCTTCACTTCCCGCAGATCGACGGTCTTATGTTTCGCAAACTTTGAATCCGGCGGTACTGCCAGAAAAATCTCCTCCCTCAGATATTCCCGTCTTACCACGCCATCCGGAAGTTCCTGCGGATGCGGAGGCGTCACAGATATAGCGATCCTTGATTCGATATGGATATCACAGCTCTCCGTCATCTCAAGCTGGGATACCTGAAACTGGACATCCGGTTTCAGGGCCCGATAGGAAATAATACTGTTCGTAATGAGGTTCGACGCGGACAGGAAATTTAAATAGATCGTGCGCTCCGATGAATAAACCGACTCCCAGAGCTCATCCTTTAGATTATCGATGGATTCCAGAATCGGGATCAGGCGTTTTTTCAGGAGTTCCCCCTGTTCGTTGAGCTCGATCCGGTGATTTTTCCGGTCAAAAAGGCTTACGCCGAGCTCCGTCTCCAGACGCTTGATGGACTGGGACAATGCCGGCTGGGCGATATGCAGATCTTCTGCCGCTTTTGTCAGATTTTCATACCGCGCTGCCGCCAAAAAATACCGAAACTGCTGGATTTCCATATCATTCCCCCTTTTTCTTTCGCGCCTTAACGATCATGTTAATTTTGTGCTAATTTTTTGTTCATTTATAGCATTTTCCGATTATTATAACATTCATGTTATAACAGCATAATTATTATATATTTGAAATTCCTGATTTTCAAGCTATATTATGATGTTATCGGGGTCAGACACCCAGGAAAACCTGACTTGAATTTTACCGCATAAAATTCCCGGGTATCTGGCCCCATCCCCCCGGATGAGGGAAAATCCTTCTCAGAAAGGAGACAAATCAATGAACAATATCATCAATCAGCTCTCCCAGATCGAAGAAAAGACTGTCGCGATCTTAGACGGCGCTGCCGACAAGAAAAAAAATCTTGCAGCAGAATATGAGGCAAAGACGAAACAGTTTGACGAGGAGCTGAATCATGAAACCGAACTGGAGATCCAGTCCATGCGCCAGAAAATGGAGGCAGAAGCCGCCGCGGAGCTTGACAGGCAGAAAACCGCCGCCGGTGACCAGATCGCCCGCCTGGAACAGCATTACGAAGAAAAGCATTCCTGGTATGTGGACTCCCTCTTCCGTTCTATGACCGAGGTGTGATCTATGGGAAGTCTCATCACTTACAGTGCGATCGCTGCCAAGCTTGCCGCGATGCGCGGGCATTTCCTCACGGATGATGAGTTCTCGGTCCTCGCGGGAATGGAGAATGTACCGGCTGCCGTCGAATACCTGAAAAGTTCTCCCGCCTACAGGGACGTTTTTTCCGGTGTCGAAAATGAGGAACTCCACAGAAGTAAGATCGAAGAGCTTTTGTGGCACTCCCTCTATGGTGATTTCTCAAGGCTGTTCCGATTCGCAAACGGAACCCAGAGAAAATTTCTGGATCTCTACTTTCTCCATTTCGAGATCGATGTCATGAAACGGTGTCTGAGGGACGCGGTTTCCGGAAAACGCTCAGATCTGAACTTTAAGAGCTTTGAGCCCTTCTTCCGAAAGCACTCCCACCTGGATTTCACCGCCCTGACTGATTCAAAAGATCTGGACGAATATCTGGACAGCATTCAGAACACCCCTTATTATGGCCCGTTAAAGGACTTAAGGGATCAGGGCATCACTTCCCTGTCTGAGTTCGAATCTGCTCTGGACATCCTGTACTTCATCCGTTTCTGGAAAACTTTAAAAGACCAGCTTTCAAAAGACGACCGGGAGGCCATCGCCGACTGTGCCGGTGAAAAGATCGATCTTTTAAATATTGAATGGCTCGCAAGAGCGAAACGCCACTACAAATTATCTGCCGATGCCATTATGGAGCTTCTGATCCCCGTATGGCACCGTTTAAAAAAGTCTCAGGCAAGAGAGCTTGCCGAAGCACCGTCTATAGAGGAATTTGACCGGATCCTAAAGGGGACCCGCTACGGAAACCGGATCTTTCGGGCATCCGGCGAACAGCAGGAGAATCCGGAACTGCATTCCCTGTTCCGGGCGCTTCTGGATGCTGTGTACAGCAAATCCGGACGGAATGATCCATATTCCGCGGCTGCGTTAAACAGCTACTTCTATTTTAAGGAAGAAGAGATCAGAAAAATCATCACCACCGTTGAGGGGATCCGTTACAGCCTTGGCAGTTCAGAAATTCTCACCTGCCTGGCAGAAAGTTAGAAAAGGGGGTATGCTTTGTGATCGAAAAAATGAAATTCGTCAGCATCTCCGGGCCAAAGAACGATCTGGACCGAATGGTCAACCAGTATCTCTCCCACTATGAGATCCAGCTGGAAAACGCGCTGACCGAATTAAGATCCGCATCAAAATTAGAACCATATCCCGGAACCAATCCATACCGGGAACCGCTTCAGAAAGCGCAGAAACTTCTCGCTTCCTGTCCCGGCGCAAAACAGCAGGAGATTTCCACCGGAACAATGCCCGTGGAGAACGCCATCACACTTGTAAATGACATGGATACGGAGCTCGCCGCCTCCGATGAGGAGCGGGAGTCCTTAAAGGCAAAAGAAAAAGAAGTCTCTTCCCTGTTGGAGCAGGTACGCCTCTACGTGGAACTGGACTTCGATATTCCGGCAATTCTGAAGCTGAAGCACATCAAATACCGGTTCGGACGTATCAGAAAGGAAAGCTTCCCGCAGCTTCAGGCATTCGCCGACCGCTCGGATGAGACGATCCTGTTCAAATGCCACGAATCAGACCACTATATTTCTTTGCTCTACTTCACACCGGATATCACCTCCGACCGGATCGACACCGTCTTCTCGTCCCTGCAGTTCGAGAGGATCTATCTCCCGGATGAGTACGCCGGAACCCCGAAGACCGAGGTCGAACGTCTGGAAAACGAGCTTGCAAATCTGAAAGCAAAGGAACAGGCCCTGGACGCAAAAGATTCCGGGTACCTGCTGACGAGACAGACCAGTCTCCAGGATGCCAGCCAGGTGCTGAAATCCTATGAAGCAAACTTCAATGTGAGAAAGTATGCGGCATGCACCCATGATAAGGATCATCCGTTCTACATTCTCTGCGGCTGGATGACAAAAGAGGACGCGGAAGCTCTCCACAGGGATCTCGCAAAAGACGCAGACACCTTCTTCGTCTTAGAGGACAGCAAAGAGCACGTGACCAGCATTCCGCCCACCAAGTTAAAAAACATTCCGCTGCTGCGGCCGTTTGAGATGTTCGTAAAGATGTACGGACTTCCGTCCTACGACGAGTTTGATCCGACGCTTCTGATCGCCATCACCTACTCCATCTTCTTCGGCTTCATGTTCGGAGATGCCGGACAGGGACTTGTCCTTCTGATCGGCGGTTTCCTGCTCTATAAGTTCAAAAAGATCGATCTGGCAGCCATCATCTCCTGCTGCGGATTCTTCTCGACGATCTTCGGATGCCTCTTCGGAAGCGTCTTCGGATTTGAAGATGTGATTCCGGCGCTGTGGTTAAAGCCGACCGAAGCCATGACGGATCTTCCGTTTGTGGGTCGTCTGAACACCGTGTTCGTCGTTGCCATTGCTCTCGGCATGGGAGTCATCCTCTTTACGATGATCTTAAACATGATCACGAGCTTTAAGAACCATGACACCGAAAAGACTTGGTTCGATACAAACGGTCTCGCAGGCTTCGTCTTTTATTTCAGTCTTGCAGCCACCATCGTGATGTTCATGAGCGGACATACACTTCCGGCGGCAGCGGTCCTGATCATCATGTTCGTCCTGCCGCTTCTCGTGATGTTCTTTAAGGAACCGCTCACAGCAGTTCTGGAAAAGAAATCTGAGAAGATCTCCGGTGGCGTGGGAATGTTCATCACACAGGGATTTTTCGAGCTGTTTGAAGTACTCTTAAGCTACTTCTCCAACACGCTTTCCTTCGTCCGTGTGGGTGCATTCGCCGTCAGCCATGCAGCCATGATGCAGGTTGTTTTAATGCTCGCAGGCGCAGAAACCGGAGCACCGTCCATACCGGTCATTGTTCTCGGAAACCTGTTCGTGTGCGGCATGGAGGGCCTGATCGTCGGGATCCAGGTACTCCGTCTCGAGTACTACGAGCTGTTCAGCCGGTTCTATAAAGGAAGCGGCCGGGAATTTAAACCGTTCTACGAGAAATAAGAATAAATGGTAACTGTTCAGTAGGTCTGCGCACTTGCTGCGCTGACCGTAATAAAACATAGGCTGGAAGGCAAAAATCCCATCAGCGAAGCTGATCCGGAATGGATTTTTGCGTGTAACTATGAAGGCACTGAATCGTTACAATAAATGGTAAAATACAGATTTTAGGAGGTCATCGTCATGACAATCGCAGTAAAACTTCTTTTAACCGTTGCACTTATCTTCAGCATTGCTGTCCCCTTCGGAGCTTTCGCCGCAGGTGAAAAGACAAAAGGACGCTATAAAACAGCCCTCGCAGCCAACACCGTAATGTTCTTCGGAACCATGCTCTTCGCCGTCTGCGTACTCTTTGGCGGCACTGCATTCGCAGCCGAGTCCACAGCTGCAGCCGGCGGCATCTCCACCGGTATGGGCTACATCGCAGCTGCTCTTTCCACCGGACTTTCCTGTATCGGCGGCGGCGTTGCCGTTTCCGCGGCAGCATCCGCAGCACTTGGCGCTATCAGTGAGGATTCCTCCATTCTTGGTAAATCTCTTATCTTCGTAGGTCTTGCCGAAGGTGTCTGCCTGTACGGACTTATCATCTCCTTCATGATCATCGGTAAACTTTAATGCCTGACAACATGGCTGAACTATTACCAGGAATGGAGACCGGCTATGAGAATGTATTTGATCAGCGATAATACCGACACGCTGACCGGCATGCGGCTGGCGGGCGTGGACGGTGTGATCGCAAATGAAAAAGGAACGCTGGAAAAGGCGTTGAACGAAGTGTTAAAAGACAAAAATATCGGGATCATCCTGCTCACCGAAGCTCTCGGAAAGAAGTATCCGGAGCTGGTTAAGACGGTACGCACAGAACATAAAAAGCCGCTTCTCATCGAAATCCCGGACCGCCACGGAACAGGACGGCGGCCCGATTTCATCACGGCATATGTAAATGACGCGATCGGACTAAAGTTATAGTATGCACACAGCGGTTCCGTCCGCAGGCGACAGCGATCCGGAACCGCTGCAGATCGATATTGGAATCAAGGAGGTGGCTGCTTTGACAACCGAAGAAAAATTACAGCATTTTGAAGACATCTGCACAGGCGACGCATTAAAGAAATACGAGCAGGCAGTCTCTGATTATACCGCTTATGAGGAAAAGATCCTGAATGAGCATAAAGAAAACGCCAGAAAGCAGGCAGCATTGCAGATCGCTGCCGAAAAAGAGCGGATCGCACGGGAGACCAACAAAAACCTGTCCTTAGGCCAGATCGAGATCCGCCGTTCCTATAGCAGAAAAGATGAGGAACTCCGCGGGAAAGTCTTCTCCGAGCTTCGCGACAGACTGGCGCGGTTCATGGAGACCCCGAAATATGATGCACTCTTAGAGGCGCAGATCAAAAAAGAAAAAGCATTTGCAGGATCCAGTGAGATCCACATCTATATCGACCCGTCCGACAAGGAAAAGCAGAATCTTTTATCCTTAAGGACCGACTGTGACATCCGCGTCAGCCAGTACCCGTTTCTCGGCGGCACGCGGGCCGTCATCGCCTCGAAAAATATCCTGATCGATAACTCCTTTGAGACGAAGCTCAAAGAAGCTGAACAGGACTTCCAGTTCTCACTGTAACTGTGCAATACGTTCCCGTGGTCAGCGCGGTACACGCGCAGACCTGCCGGACAGTTACTTTTTATAACATTTTTGGAGGAAATCAACATGGCTGCAAAAGGCACAATTTACGGGATCAACGGCCCGATTGTCTATATTGCCGGTGATTCCGGTTTTCAGATGAATGAGATGGTCTACGTCGGAGAGGCAAACCTCGTCGGCGAGGTCATCGGACTGACCTCCGAACGTACAACGATCGAGGTCTATGAGGAGACCACAGGTCTGAAGCCCGGAGAGCCGGTCACAGGAACAGGAGCTCCTGTCTCCGTCACACTTGCCCCCGGCATTATCACAAATATTTTTGATGGAATCGAACGTCCGTTAGCCGCTATCAAGAAATCCAGCGGCTATTATATTGACCGCGGTGTTCATGTAACATCCCTTGATACAGAAAAGAAATGGCAGACCCACATGACTGTAAAGCGCGGTGATCATGTCTACGGCGGCACCATCATCGCGGAGGTTCCTGAGACGAGAGCCATCACCCATAAAGTCATGATCCCACCGGATCTGGAGGGCGATGTCCTCTCCGTTGTCTCCGACGGTGAATATACGATCAATGATACACTGATCACGCTTATGACAAAGGAAGGAACAGAAAAAGCCATCACCATGACACAGAAGTGGCCGATCCGTATCCCGCGTCCGACCGTAAAGCGTTATCCGGCATCCAAACCGCTGATCACAGGACAGCGTATCCTTGACACCCTGTTCCCGCTCGCAAAGGGCGGCACAGCAGCGATCCCGGGCGGATTCGGTACCGGAAAGACCATGACCCAGCACCAGATCGCCAAGTGGTCCGATGCCGATATCATCATCTACATCGGCTGCGGCGAGCGTGGCAACGAGATGACACAGGTTCTGGAGGAATTCAGCGAGCTGATCGACCCGAAGAGCGGAAATCCACTGATGGAGCGGACTACTCTGATCGCCAATACCTCCAACATGCCGGTTGCCGCCCGTGAGGCGAGTCTTTACTCCGGACTGACACTGGCAGAATACTACCGCGACATGGGCTACAACGTAGCGATCATGGCGGACTCCACCTCCCGTTGGGCTGAGGCGCTCCGCGAGCTCTCCGGCCGTCTGGAGGAAATGCCGGCCGAGGAAGGTTTCCCGGCTTATCTGGCATCCCGCCTGTCCCAGTTCTATGAGCGTGCCGGAATGGTCCAGAACTTAAACGGAACGGAAGGTTCCGTATCCATCATCGGAGCCGTATCCCCGCAGGGCGGCGATTTCTCCGAGCCGGTCACACAGAATACCAAGCGTTTCGTCCGCTGCTTCTGGGGACTTGATAAGAATCTCGCCTACGCGAGACACTTCCCGGCGATCCAGTGGCTGACCAGTTACTCAGAATACCTCACGGATCTTTCTTCCTGGTACTCTGAGCATGTGGATAAAAATTTTGTCAATTACCGTAACCAGCTCGTCACGATCCTGAATCAGGAAAGCAGCCTGATGGAGATCGTAAAACTGATCGGATCCGATGTTCTCCCTGATGACCAGAAGCTCGTCCTCGAGATCGCCAAGGTCATCCGTCTCGGTTTCCTTCAACAGAACGCGTTCCACAAAGAAGATACCTGCGTTCCGCTGAAAAAGCAGTTCAAGATGATGGAGATCATCCTTTATCTCTATAAAAAATCCCGTGCCCTCGTTGCCATGGGCATGCCGGTATCCGTCCTCAAAGAAGAAAAGATCTTTGAGAAGATCATTGCCATCAAATATGACGTCCCGAATGACCGTCTCGACATGTTTGACGACTATAAGAAGCAGATCGATGACTTCTACAATTCCGTCATCGAGCGCAACGCATAAGGAGGCAGATCACAATGGCAGTCGAATATCTTGGCCTTAGTTCCTTAAATGGCCCTCTTGCCGTCCTCGAAGGCGTTTCCGGGGCATCTTATGATGAAATCGTGGAAATGACCGTCGACGGAAAAGAAAAGAAGCTCGGACGCATTATCGAGGCGTACGAGGATAAAGCCGTGATCCAGGTGTTTGAGAGCACCGGAAACATGGCATTGAAAAACACTCATACCCGTCTCACCGGACATCCAATGGAGATCGGTGTCTCCGCCGATATGTTAGGCCGTACCTTTGACGGTCTTGGAAATCCTATCGACGGTCTGGGACCGATCTTAGCTGATAAAAAACTGGATGTAAACGGAAAGCCGTTAAACCCGGTGGCCCGTGAATATCCGCGTAACTACATCCGTACCGGTATCTCCGCCATTGACGGTTTGATGACCCTGATCCGCGGACAGAAGCTCCCGATCTTCTCCGGAAACGGACTTCCCCACGACCAGCTGGCAGCGCAGATCGTCATGCAGTCCTCTCTGGGAGACAATTCCGATGAAAAATTCGCCGTCGTATTCGCAGCTATGGGCGTCAAGTACGATGTTGCCGAATACTTTGAACGGACCTTCCGCGAGAGCGGCGTTCTGGACCATGTTGCCATGTTCATCAATCTTGCAAATGACCCGGTCGTCGAGCGTCTGATCACACCGAAGGTTGCCCTCACAGTTGCCGAATACCTCGCATTTGAAAAGGGCATGCATATCCTGGTCATCCTGACGGATATGACCTCCTACGCTGAGGCGCTGCGTGAGGTCTCCTCCTCAAAGGGCGAGATCCCGTCCCGTAAGGGATATCCGGGATACTTATACAGTGATCTGGCATCTCTCTATGAGCGCGCCGGAATCGTCGCCGGAGTCAACGGATCTGTCACACAGATCCCGATCCTGACTATGCCAAACGATGATATCACCCACCCGATCCCGGACCTTACCGGTTACATCACAGAAGGTCAGATCGTTCTGGACCGCAGCTTAAACGGTCAGTCCATCTACCCGCCGATCAGCGTGCTTCCGTCCCTGTCCCGTCTTATGAAGGACGGCATCGGTGAGGGATTTACCCGTGAAGATCATCAGGATGTGGCAAACCAGCTGTTTTCCTGCTACGCAAAGGTGGGCGACGCGAGAGCCCTCGCATCTGTTATCGGTGAAGATGAGCTCTCCCCGATCGATAAAAAATATCTGGAATTCGGCCGGGAATTTGAAAAACGGTTCATCGGACAGGATATCCATGACAACCGTACCATCATCGACACCTTAAACATCGGCTGGGAGCTTTTAGGACTTCTTCCGAGAGAAGAGCTCGACCGTATTGACACGAAGATCTTAGACAAGTATTATAAACCTGCAGACGCCGCTTCAGACGCTTCATAAGGAGGGGATCTCATGAATCCGAACACATTCCCCACCAAGGGAAATCTGATCCTTGCGAAAAACTCCCTCGCCCTTGCGACTCAGGGGTACGGACTGATGGATAAAAAGAGGAACATCTTGCTGCGGGAACTTATGGGCCTGATCGATCAGGCAAAAGCGATCCAGTCCGAGATCGATTCCACTTTTACCGCCGCCTACAAGGCACTCCAGAAGGCCAATATCGAGATGGGAATCCACTATGTGGAGGAGATCGCAGGTTCACTTCCCGTCACGGATGATATCCGGATCAAGGCGCGCAGCATCATGGGAACGGAGATCCCGCTTGTCGAGTATACACCGTCAAAAGATGAAAAACCGCCTTATTCGTTTTACAGCACCAGCGATTCGCTGGACGAGGCACGAATCGCCTTCGAGCGCGTGAAGGAACTGACCGCAGACCTCGCAACCGTGGAGACATCCGCCTACCGTCTTGCCGAGAGCATTAAGAAGACCCAGAAGCGGGCCAATGCATTGAAAAACATCACGATCCCGTCATACCAGGCACTTGTGAAGGACATCACCAACGCCCTGGAGGAAAAGGACCGCGAAGAGTTCACAAGACTAAAAGTAATCAAACGGAGTACCACGAAATGACAAAAACAGCAAAGACCATTACCTACGCCGCCGGGATCTTCACCGCGTTCTGGCTGATCATCGCGTTCCTTATCACGTCCGTTGAGGCAGTCACCTACTGGACGCCGGGATATTATGAGAAGGAATACACGAAATACCAGGTTTTAAACGATCTCCCTGAGATGACCATGGACGATCTTCTTGACGTCACCGACCAGATGATGGCGTTCCTTCGCGGAAAGCGCGAGGATCTTCACGTATACACCACCATGGGCGGGGAATACCGGGAATTTTTTAATGACCGGGAGATTGCCCACATGGAGGACGTGCAGGGACTCTTCATCGGCGGCCTGTGGCTCCGCCGGATCGGGATCCTGATCACCCTATGCTTCGCGGCCCTGGCTTATTTCCGGGGACGTAAGAGTGCGGAGCGGACAGAGGCGTTAAAGCGCCTGATCCCGAAATCCCTCTGTATCGGCACCGGCGCGGTCTTTGCTGTAGCACTGGCCCTGATCGGCATTATATCCACAGACTTCTCAAAATATTTCATTGTTTTCCACAAAATCTTTTTCAACAATGATCTGTGGGTCCTCGATCCACGCACGGACATGCTCATCAACATCGTTCCGGAAGGTTTCTTCTTCGATACCGCCGCCCGGATCGCGATGGTGTTTGCAGGGATCGTTATGGTATTTTTTGTTGGAAATCTGGTATTATATAAAAGAGCCGGCAGATAGATCTGCCGGTTTTTTTATATCATTTATCGGTTGCAGCCCTGTCTTCAAACTGCTATAATCCATAGTACGAGTACTGTGATCATTCAATCCTTCACAATTACAGGCAAAAATCCATTCCTGATCGGCTGTGCCGATGGGATTTGAGACATCAAAACAGCCGCCACGTCGGGTAAACATGGCGGCAATTTTTTCAAGGAGTTCCATGAAACGAATTTTAAGTATTTTTCTCTGTCTGACGCTGATCCTCGGCTTTTGTCCGGGACAGACGGCATATGCGGCGGCTGAGTGGCCGTCGGAGATCTCGATCTCGGCGGACGGCGGGATCCTAATGGACATCAATTCGGGAGCGGTTTTGTTTGAGAAGAACAGCCATGAACCGTATTATCCGGCAAGTATCACAAAGATCCTGACGGCACTGATCGTGATTGAAAACTGTGGGCTTGATGAGACCGTGACGTTCTCCAATACAGCGGTGAACTCTCTTGAGCCGAACTCCTCCATTCTGGGGGCCCGCGCCGGAGATACGTTAAGTGTCCGGGACTGTCTTTATGCCCTGCTTTTACAGTCCGCGAATGAGGTTGCAAACGCTCTGGCCGAACACTGCGCAGGCAGTATTGATGCTTTTGCGGAGAAGATGAATGAGAAGGCGGCGGAGCTTGGATGTACGGACTCCCATTTCGCAAACCCGAGCGGTCTGAATAATCCGAATCACTATGTATCCGCTTATGACATGGCTCTGATCGCGAAGGCGGCATTTAATAATCCGACATTTGTAGAGGTTGATTCCACAACATACTATGACGTTCCTGCGGGGAAATTAAAGCAGTACCCGGATGGCTGGCGCTACTACGCCCACCACAGAATGCTGCGGCGGAATGATTCCCTTTATTACGACGGTGCCATCGGCGGAAAGACCGGTTACACCCTGCTCGCGGGAAATACATTGGTGACATGCGCGGAGCGCGATGGAATGAAGCTCATAGCTGTCGTTCTCAATGGTCACCAGACCCATTATTCCGACACAAAAGCACTGTTTGACTATGGATTTAAAAATTTCAAGTCCGTTCCGGTTGCGGATCAGGACAGCACTTACAGCAAGGTGGCTGATGATCTGACGATCTCCGGGATCTTTTCCGGGAGTGCTACAAGACTCACGGTAAATAAAAACAGCGCGGTGACTTTACCTGCGGATGGGAGCTTCTCCGATGTGACTTCCACACTGGACTACGACCTGACTGACGATGCACCGGATGGGGCGATTGCACGGATCGATTACCGCTATGGGGATAAGCTTGTGGGACAGGCTTATCTGGAGGCGACTGTGACACAGGGATATGTGCCCGGAGCAGTGAATCAGAGCACGGATACCGCGGAGATTGAGACTGTGGCTGAAACCGTTCCTTCTAAGGCACCTGACAAGGAAACCGAACCTTCCTCTAAAAAAACGGGCAGCAATAAGACATCCTGGACCTCCTCTCCTGCTTTCGGCATTGTTAAGAAAGTCCTGATCGCTGCCGCTGTCATCGGAGCCATTGGCGGCGCCGTCTTCGGAATCATGATCTATCAGGAAAACAAGACCCAGAACGAGCGTTTTCTCCGTCATCAGCGGCGCGAAAAACGTTTAAAGGAATGGGGATATTCTTCCACAGAATTTGATATGATCATGGAAAAGCACTTAAGATCCAAGTCTGGGATTAAGCAGCCGGGATTCCGGGAGCGGCTCAGAGATCGTTTTCGGAGACGATAAGTTTTATTTTATGTAAACTAAAAGAGCAGATGTATGCTTTTTGAAGCAATACCTCTGCTCTTTTTCTATCTTTTCACATCCGTTTTTTCAGGAGCAAAGTGCTCAATTGCTGCCGTATCTTCCGGGCTGCCGCCTCTATTCCACTCCATGGAGTTTCTTCTGCCTGCTTTTCTCCGCACGGCGGATCCGGGCCTCCTCTTTTTTCAGGAAAACAGCTTCTGCACCTTCCTCATCCACCGGTTTTACCGTCTTTACGGCAAAAACTCTGCCGTCCTCCGACTTTTTCATCCGGATTTTTCCTTTCATCATACCGTGTTCCGGGCATGTCGCAAGGCAGAGGTAATAGCGCTGCCCCGAGGAAAACCAGCGGATCTTTTTCCTCAACATCCGGCGGCACTTCGTGCAGACAACATCTGTCACCCGCTTCTCCTCCATCGCCTCTTCCTTTGTCTCAAACATCCGGGACACAAACTTCGTGTACTCCGGGAAACGCAGCGTGAACTCCTCATCCTCGCTCTCCGGCGGCATATAGTAGTCCACGGACACATAGTCCTTCACAGACTCAAAATCCATGGCCCGCATCACACGTCCCGTATACTCTGCGTCGCCAAGCGCCCTATGGAACGGCGCGTCCACGTCAAGTGCAAAGGACTCCACCGCCTCATCCAACGAAATTCTCGCCTTTCCGTCCTGATAACACAGGCTGTACAGTTTCTGGACATCATAAAAAAGGAACGGTTTCGGGAACGGGATCGTCATCCCATGATAGACCATGTTCCTCTGCAGTTCCGTAAGGTCCATACTTCCCCAGGTGCAGAATATGCAGTCCTCTCCGCACCATTTAAGGAAATCCTCCATTACCGCCGCAAACGGCTCTCCATCCCGCTCTAACTCTTCGATGGAAACATGGGTCACCTCAGAGATGATCCGGTGCATCTGGCGGTACACGCAGGGACGGATGATCCGGTGAAACTCCGCGACCTTCTCACGCTCTTCATTCAGTTTTACTGCTCCGATCTCAAAGATCTCAAAAGGAAGCCGCTCCACAGACGCTTCTTTACCGCCCGGGTTCTGGTTCCATTCCAAATCAAATACAATAAAATTTTTCATAATACAAGAGTATAGCACAGTTTTTTCTGCCCGTCACTGAGAAAATTGTTGCTGTACACGGGCAGGGATCAGTCGCTTACTTTTTTCTTGCACTCTGTTTCAAATAATCCTATAATAAGCATAGTTTGAGATAGAAAAACTACAGCAACAGCGTTTCCGCCTCTGTAGGATCACTCAGGTAAGACCATCTGCTTCTGATCTGGTGCTTTTATCTGGAGATTTGCTGCGCTGGAACGCGGAAAGGATTCTTATCATGAAACACATCACAGGACTTGCGCATATCGCGCTTTTCACAAAGGATCTTGAAACATCCATAAAATTCTACGAATGTCTCGGTGGAAAGGTCACTGGACAGGCTGATGTCCAGAAGCCGCTTGGAACTAACCACATCAAGATCGTCAGCATGCCGGGCTTTGACCTCGAGATCATCGAGCCACATGACGGCACTGATGTGACCGCCCAGGGCGGTCTCTTCCCGCACATCGCAATCGAAGTCAATGACATCGACGCGGCCATCGCAGACTTAAAGGCAGCCGGGATCACAAACTTCCGGGGCGGTGTCGACAAGGCAGCTGACCTCCCGATCTTCGGCGGCATCCGCAACGCGTTTTTTATCGGACCGAACGGAGAACAGCTGGAGCTTTTACAGCATCTGTAAAATTCGGTTGACCGCAGATCATGCGGATCACTGTAATTTAAGTACATAAGTAAAGTCCCCGGATAAGGAACTACCGCAGCTGGTCAACTGACCGCTGGCACATTCCCTATCCGGGGGCTTTTTATCTTATCCCAATAACGCCTTCAAATCCTCCTCCGGTGTCGTCACCGGACCGATTCCGTAGTTCTCCACAAGGAAATTCAGGATATTCGGGGAGAGGAACGCCGGTAAGGACGGGCCGAGGCGGATATTCCTGATCCCAAGATGCAGGAGTGTCAGGAGAATACACACTGCTTTCTGCTCATACCAGGAGAGCACGAAGGACAGCGGAAGCTCGTTCACCTCGCACCCAAACGCCTCCGCCAGCGCCATAGCCACCTTGATGGCACCGTAGGCATCGTTGCACTGGCCCATGTCCATGATCCGCGGGAGACCGCCGATATTTCCAAGGTCCAGATCGTTAAAGCGGAACTTTCCGCATGCTAACGTCAGGACAATGCTGTCCGCCGGAGTCTGCTTTACAAAATCCGTATAGTAGTTTCTTCCCGGCTTCGCGCCATCGCAGCCCGCAACGAGGAAGAAATGTCTGATCGCGCCGGATTTTACCGCGTCGATGACCTGATCAGCCATGGAAAGGATCGTTCCATGTCCGAATCCTGTCATGACCTGAGTTCCGCCGTTGATTCCCGTAAACTGGCGGTCTTCCTGATATCCGCCGAGTTCCAGCGCCTTCTCGATCACCGGGGTAAAGTCTTTCTCATCATCGATATGAACCATTCCCGGATATGCTACGACCTCCGTCGTGAACACGCGGTCCGCGTAGGATTTCTTCGGCGGCATCAGACAGTTTGTGGTAAAGAGGATCGGAGCCGGGATATCCGCAAATTCCTTCTGCTGATTCTGCCATGCAGTTCCGAAATTGCCCTTTAACTGCGGATACTTTCTGAGCTCCGGGTAAGCGTGGGCCGGCAACATCTCGCCGTGGGTGTAGATGTTAACGCCTTTTCCCTCTGTCTGCTTTAAGAGAAGCTCCAGGTCCTTGAGGTCATGTCCCGTCACAACGATAAACGGTCCTCTTTCTACTACAAGCGGTACGCTGACCGGGATCGGAGTCCCGTAAGTTCCCGTGTTTGCTGCGTCCAGCATCGCCATGCAGGTGAGGTTCACCTCGCCGACCTTCAGGACCGTCGGGAGCAGGCTTTCGACGGTACCGTCTTTTGCGATCTCCCGGAGCCCCGTTAAGAAGAACTGGTTTACCGTCTCATCAGATGCCCCCAGCATCAGCGCATGGTACGCGTACGCCGCCATACCCTTTAATCCGAACAGGATCAGGGATTTCAGGGAGCGGATATCAGGGTCCATGTCCCACAACAGACCGAGATTATAATCATCCGTATCTTGCACACTTGCTGCCGCACCTGACTCTCCCGCTGCCTTTTCGCGCGGTCCTGCACTTTTCTTCACCGGCGCTGCGAGCAGCCGCTCCTTCTCCCTGTGCGTCTTCTCAATCTGCGCCCGGATCGCGTCATCATCAAAGCTTACATTCGTAAGTGTCGTAAAAAGCCCCTCGATCACCGTGCGGTACACTCGATCTCCCGGACATTCCACGCCTTCTGCCGCTCTCGCAAGCCCGATCATCGCACCTACAAGCTGGTCCTGCAGCCTTGCTGTCTCCGCCGTCTTTCCGCAGACACCCGTGCTCCCGGTACATCCCGCGCAGCCTGCGGTCTGCTCACACTGATAACAGAACATTTTTTGATCCATTTCATATACCTCCATATATTTCCCCGACTCTTCCCGCGTGACTCCAGGCAGCCCATACAAGCAGCCAACACTGTCTTCGCAGTTTTGCCGATCTCAAATTATCCTGACACGCCTGCCGTCCCTGCGGCAGCCATAACCGATAAGTCATCATGTTTCCCTGTCCGGCACCGCCGAACCATGTACACATTATATCCGCGAAATCAGCTTTCGTATGTTGTAATTACAACATTTTTAAACAGACCACCTGGAAATAATTTCCACACGTCCACCTCTCACACTTTTCGCAGACCAGAACGGATCCAGCCGCTCTTTATAATTTCCTGTGCGAATCAGGAATTTTCAGGACTTTAAAATCCATAAATTTCGCTTTTCTTTACATCCATAAACGTTTATAATGGAACAAATGCTTTATGAAAGGATTCAGATTATGTTTCGTATTCTTTCCGCTTTCAGGCGGTTAAATTCATTTCAGATCATTGTTTTAGGCTTTGCCTTCGTGATCTTGCTCGGCGCCGGCATCCTGATGCTGCCGGTATCCTCCGCGGACGGAAGCTGGACTCCATTTGTAAACGCCCTGTTTACCTCCGTCACCTCCGTCTGCGTGACCGGTCTTGTGGTCTGTGACACCGGAACCTACTGGTCTTCCTTTGGACATGCCGTAATTCTGCTTCTGATCCAGACCGGCGGTCTCGGCGTTGTGACGATCTCCGCTTCCTTTACGATCCTCTCCGGAAAGAAGATCGGTCTTTCCCAGCGGAGTATCATGGCAGAATCGGTCGCTGCCCCTCAGCTCAGAGGAGTTGTCCGCCTGACCGGTTTTATTGTAAGAGTCACTCTCGGTATCGAACTGATCGGCGCTCTCCTGATGGCACCTGTATTCTGCCGCGATTTTGGTCTTTTCCGGGGACTCTGGATGTCTTTATTCCACTCCGTATCCGCATTCTGCAATGCCGGAATCGATCTGCTTGGTGTCCGGGGAGCATATTCCTCCCTGACATCCTACGCATATGACCCGCTGATCAATCTCGTGATCATCCTGCTTATCGTGATCGGCGGAATCGGTTTCCTGACCTGGGATGATATTTACAGAAACCGGCACCATATTTCCCGATACCGGATGCAGAGTAAGGTCATCCTCTCCTACTCGCTGGCACTGATCTTTATCCCGGCTATCCTCTTCTTTTTTCTGGAATTTCAGGATATCCCGGCCGGAAAACGGATCCTTGTATCCTTATTCCAGTCGGTGACAACGCGAACTGCCGGTTTTAATACAGCGGATCTTTCCTCCATGCGGGAATCCGGCCAGTTTCTTATGATTCTTCTCATGCTGGTCGGAGGAAGCCCGGGATCCACCGCCGGCGGAATCAAGACGACCACTCTGGCCGTTCTGATCTCCTGTGCGACTGCTGTCTTTGCCAGAAAGGACAGCCCGGAAATGTTTAAACGGCGCATTATCCCCGATATTGTCGCCACAGCGATCGCGATCCTTTTCATGTATACAAGCCTCGGTATCCTGTGTGCCATGACGCTCAGCATTCTGGAAAGCCTGCCTCTTATACCGTGTCTGTTTGAGGCGATTTCTGCGCTTGCTACGGTAGGCTTGAGCTTCGGGATCACCCCGACACTTTCCGTTCCATCGAAGCTGATCCTGATCACATTTATGTTCATCGGCCGTGTTGGCGGGCTCACGATCATCTACGCGACCATGTCCGGTTACAGGATCCGGTGCGGAAAATTCCCGCAGGAAAAAATTTCCGTCGGATAATAGATAATATATTTAAGGAGAAAATTATGAAATCAATTCTTTTGATCGGTCTCGGCCGTTTTGGAAAACATGTTGCCATGCATCTTCACAACCTCGGACATCAGGTCATGGCCATTGACAGTACGGAAGAACGTGTCAACGCAGTCCTTCCCTATGTGACGGAAGCACAGATCGGTGACAGTACAAATGAGTCCTTCCTTTCCTCTCTGGGAATCCGCAATTTTGATGCCTGCATCGTCGCGATCGGCGATAATTTCCAGAGTTCCCTTGAAACGACCTCTCTCTTAAAGGAGCTCGGAGCAAAGCTCGTTGTCTCCCGCGCTTCCAGTGACGTTCACCAGAAATTTCTTCTGCGGAACGGTGCCGATCAGGTCGTCTACCCGGAACAGCAGCTTGCGAAATGGACAGCGATCCGCTTCAGCTCCGACCACATTCTTGATTTCGTCAATCTGGAAGGCGACTACGATATCTATGAGGTTGATCTTCCGGAACGATGGGTTGGCATGAGCGTAGGTGAGATCGATATCCGGAAAAAATACGGCATCAACATCATTGCCGTCCGTCGAAACGGCACCCTGGATTTCTCCGTCAAGCCGGAAACCAGCTTTGAAGAAGGCGATACGATTCTGGTTCTCGGACAGTATCGCGATCTGCAGAAATGCTTTAAGATTTAATATCCTGTTTGCTCCAGTGCGCGCCTGCGAAACCTGCCGCCGGCAGCTTCTTTTGTATGCATGGCAGCATAAAAAGCCATTTTATGGATATCTCCTGAATTCCAGGACTTTCCCATAAAATGGCTTTTTATTGACATTTTTATTTCACATCTGTTATTTATCTATCCACATATTCCCCATAAGCGATCAGCGGATCCCCTGTCTTCACGCCAAGACCTACCGTCTGGTACAGAACGATTCCCGGATAGTCTGCCCGATACTCCCGTAAAAGGTTTCCCCAGATATCTCTCACCGTTCCCAGAACCGCACCTCCCGCGAACGTATCTCCTGCGGAAAATACCGGATACCACAATCCATCTGTCTCTGCCTCCAGATACTCTGCTCTGGTCACATTTTTCTGCTGCACTGTATGAACCTCTTCACCGGAAAGAAGTCCCATGCGGATCATAATATTCTTCACATCCCGCTTATATGCCTGAACTTCGCTGTCCGTAAATTTTCCGCCGCCTCCGCGCTCCATGAGGATCGCAGGAAGACCTCTCTGACATGCGCTGCCGTACAGTTATCTGTGATATGTTAGCATAGACTAACTTTTAAGGCAAGCAATTTTTCTTGCCAATGACGGTAATTCTGGTAAAATGTAATTATCTACGACAGAGGAGTGACATCCATGGTTACATTAAATGATTATCTTTATTCCGGCGATACCATGTTCAAAATTTTGAAAAACTACAGCCAGGATCTGAAGAAAGAGGCAAAGTGTACCGGCAATGAGATCGACCTGATGCACGCGAACTTTCTGCTCCAGATCCGGGAGCTGCTCGAGCACAATGATTTCCTTACTGCCCAGTCCCAGAAGATCCGGGAATTTTATATCCATATGGCGAAGGAATATCCACTTTTGGCCTTTAACTTCAAAGGGCGCATCAAATCCCTGATCCGCGCGGAGGCAAAGTTCAACGGCTACATTGTTGAATATATCTACGATTACTATATAGAAAATAAGGCCTACCCGTCGATTTCCGAGCTCAAGCAGCGCCTCAGCTGTTTTCGGGACCTGATCGCGTACCGGATCGTGACTTCCCTGCCGAAATGCTATCTGAAAGCTGACGAATCTCAGGAAGAAGCTGACCTCCGATACCTCTACCAGATCGCCAACGAACTTCCGGGCTTTCTCGAAGAGCGGGGATTTACCGCGGAACCGGCCTACGGTGTGAAGAAAAGCACCTCGCCGTTATTAAACGATGATGTGAAGCCTTACTACCGCGACTATATCTGTGGAAATACTTCTGAGGACTACCAGTCACTCCACATCACCTTCTACGACAACAGCTCCCGCAGTTACATGGAAGTCCAGCTCCGCACAAAGCACATGGACGATATCGCCGAAATCGGTGTCGCCAACCACTTAAGCTACGAGAAGCGCCAGGAGGGCGAGCGCGCCCGCCGCGATGAGATCCCCAAGGGTGAGTGCGTCTATTTTGACGAAGCCTACGAGCGCTGCCGCCGCCTCGTCACCTTAAACCTCGCCGATCTCGACGTAAACATGTTCTCCGCCATCAATAATGGCCTCGTAAACGATGGCTGCGGTCTCTACCGCGGACGCCTGATCCTGCCCTATGAGCATTTGTCGAGACATCAGAATGAGCTGGTGGATTAACCCTCAATCACTGATCATATAAACAATTTTGTACTCCTGCAGGAGTATCGCCGAAGATCCTGTCTTACTATGGGGCAGGATCTTTTTATTTCTATCCTCACGTTATTTCACTTTCTGAACTATCATTGATATTTCTCCGGTTCTGCCATATATTTAGGTTCCGAAGTAATATTTGGATTTGCTTTTTTCGCAGAGGAACTGCTTCTGCTACATGATCCAATGGATCTTAAAGCTAAAATCCATCTACAGGAAGGGATTTCTTACATGGATATCGGAAAAATCATCAACCATCTCTCCAGCCGTCTCCGCTCCCGCTCGCAGGCAGTACACGCGAAGCTCAGGATTGAGAATGCACAGGGGAAGATCTTAAACTTTATTCTGGTGGAATCCGCGCTTCATCCCGTCTACCAAAAAGATATCGAAAAGGAATTTTCTCACCACATTACTCAATCAAGTTTATCGTAGAAAATTCCGTGAATAAGACAAAGGTCACATGACTCCCACCGATCAAAGGGTGCCAAGTGACCTTTACTTCTTCTGAATGCACTACCCAGCTTATCTGAAGCGGCAATACACTTTTACAGCATCTTCAAAATCTCATCCCGATCCAGTACAATACTCTGGATTCCTTCTCCAGACAAGATCTCCTCCGCAAGAGCACTCTTGCTCTCCTGAAGCTTTTTGATCTGCTCCTCGATCGTGTTCTCCGCGATCAGGTCATAGACCGTCACCGTGTTCCTCTGACCGATCCGGTGCGCACGGTCTGTTGCCTGATTCTGCGCAGCGACATTCCACCATGGATCGTAGTGGATCACGATATCTGCCGCCGTCAGGTTCAGTCCTGTACCACCAGCTTTCAAGGAAATACAGAACACAGGAACATCGTCCGTCTCAAAGGAATCCACAAGCCGGATCCTCTGCTCCTTCGACACGCTTCCATCAATTCGGTGATCCTCGATTTTCTCTTTCGCAAGCGCCTTTTCAATTTCATCCAACACACTCGTAAACTGGGAGAACAGAAGCACCTTATGTCCACCGTCGACTGCCTGTCTCACAAGTTCCACACAGGCATCCATCTTCGCGTTTTCACCGTGATAGTTTTCCAGAAATAACTCCGGACCGCAGCAAAGCTGGCGCAGTCTTGTGAGTTCCTTCAATACTTCCAGCTTGCTCTGTTTAAATTCCTCTTTGCTCTGCTTTTCCAGATACAGTTTCAGCCGCTTTGCGTATGCGTCATACAGCTTTCTCTGCTCTCCTTCAAGCTCAATCGTTACCGTCTTTTCAATCTTGTCCGGAAGCTCCGTGAGCACATCCTTTTTCAGTCGGCGAAGAATAAACGGATGTACCATGCTGCGCAATCTCGCACTCACTTCTTCATCTCTGTCATTCATGATCGCTTCTTCAAATTTCTCCCGGAAGCCTTGGTATCCATAAAGGAAGCCCGGCATCAGGAAATCAAAAATACTCCAGAGTTCACTGAGACGGTTTTCCATCGGAGTTCCCGTCAGCGCCATCCGGAATCCACTCTGGATCAGACGCACGCTCTTTGCCGCCTGGGTACCATGGTTTTTGATGTACTGCGCTTCATCGATCACCTGATTTGCGAACCGGATATTCTCGTAGCATGCAATATCGCGTTTCAGAAGGTCATAGGATGTGATCCAGATATCCCTATCTTCCTCATTCTGGATCATTTCCTGCCGCTCTGCCGCATTTCCTGTAATCACCTTGCAGGAAAGCTCCGGCACAAACTGGCCGATCTCTTTTTTCCAGTTGTATACAAGAGAAGCCGGAGTAACGATCAACGTCCGCAGTTCATCTCCTGTCTTTCCTTCCTCTTTCTCAGATAGCAGGAACGTCAGCATCTGAAGAGTCTTTCCAAGTCCCATGTCATCCGCAAGGATTCCGCAGAAGCCGCATCGTTTTAACGTCTTCATCCACCGGAATCCATCCGCCTGATACGGGCGCAGGATTCCCCTCAAGGATTCCGGGACCTCATCATTTGCCTCTTTTGCTGTATCCATATTAAAGAGCAGCTCTTTGTACTTCCGATTCTCCTCAAGGCTAATCCCATCCCGGTTCTTCAGCATCTCGTCCAGATAAAGTGCCCGGAACGCCGGAATCTCCATACTCGCCGGATCTTTCTTTCCATACTGTAAAAAGGTCTCAGCAAGAACCGCCCACTCCTTCTGTTTTTCCGGATCTGTTGTCATAAAGCTACCATTTTTCAGGCGGAAAAATTTCTTTTTATTTGAATATAACGACAGGATCTCCGCAAGCTCATCCTTTGTCATATCCGGCGCCTGAATCGACATATAAAGAAGACCTGTATCCATGCGGATTCCGATATCCACCGATGGCAGCTTCCGCACCTTCAGTTTCTGAAGCGCGTCCGAAATAAATACTTCCCCGGATTTTCCTAACTCCGTCACACTCTCTGTCAGAAAATGATACAGCTCCTCCGGACCGCCGGAGAGGCACATTGACTTGTTGGTCTCATCATAAGCATTGAAATATTTTCCGGTCACTCTCCGCAGCTCTTCCTCAAATCCGTTGTTTCTCACGGAACGGTCTGTCTCATCATAAAGAAGATATTCTTTCCCGCTTCTGTCATACCTGCATTTTACCTGGCAGGAGATGATCTCATCCTGAGAGATATCAAGATAGATCGAT
The DNA here is from genome assembly GCF_003435375.1 of Clostridium sp. AM34-11AC. Lineage (GTDB taxonomy): Bacteria > Bacillota > Clostridia > Lachnospirales > Lachnospiraceae > Pilosibacter > Pilosibacter fragilis. The sequence continues at coordinate 645,619 of NZ_QWGL01000001.1, forward strand.
ACTTTCGGGATCTCCGGACGATACTCATCCAGCGCAAATCCCGTTGTCTGGATCTCTGTCTGATCCTCAATTGCCGGAAGCATCTGCCCAAAAAACAGGGGAAGTTCTTTATTTCTGATATAAAATTCCGACTTTCCAGACAATAGCTCCAAAATTTCTCCCAAACGTCCACCCTGCTGATTTCTGGTACGGCTGACCCTGTCTCCTGTCTGAAAATAGATCCAGTCTTCCGTCTTAGCAAGGATAAAAAAGCTTTCCGTCTTTAAAAGCATTCCATATGGCTGCCTCTCCATGGAAATCTCCGGTCCCGCACCATCAAGTCTGATTCTTACCTGATCATCTCCGACATAGCATGGAATCTCTCCCACATTTTCCATCCATGCGTCAAGATCGCGTCCTTCCAGATAAACATATCTCTCATTGTAACTGCCACTCGTGCGCAGAAACATAGTTGAGAAATATGGTGTGCTCTTTTTATGACGGTACTGTCCCAGCAGAAGCTCCATCGCTCTCCGCCCATCCATGTCAAACTGGTCAAGCGATGAAAGACAGTCTGTCTTTCCGATCTGGTACACTCTTCCCTCATCGCAGGATCTAAACAATTCCAGCATGCTTTTTACCACATACCTTCTCTTACTTCCGATCTTCAGCTCCAGGGAGACACCACCCTTTTCTTTCGCCAGATGGCATTCCATATGAAGTTCCGTGTTTGTCGCAAGTTCCGCCAGCGGATCCATATTCCCGACCTGGGGCATGTTCAACATTTCAAGAAGATCCTGATCCGTTTTTCTCAGAACTCCCGGAACAAATGGATCCGGTACTCCGGCCTGCTCCGCCAGCTTCTTTTCGATTTTTGTTCCCCGGAAAATTTCCGTTCCCCAATGATCCATCAGATATTGGGAGAGAAGCGCGGTGACATGATGGCAGCAATATCTGTTCCTATTAAATTCTGAGCAGCTGCAGTTTGCCGAGATCCATTCCCCATGTGTTTCATCCACGTACACGTTGCATAACGCGCTCTGCGTATTGGAATCATTCTTCCAGACTGCCCTCAGTGAAAAGATCTTATCCCCTGACTCATAGGGAATCCCAGCCTCCCTCTGCTCGTTTGCCAGCATCTTAATCCTGATATCTTTTTTAGGCTCCGCCAGAGCCTGCTCCAGCCCATTGACCTGCTCTGTCTCATTGAAATCTCTCTCAAAATGTCTAAGATCGTAAACTATCTCATTCTTTGTCCCCACGCCTCTCACCTTCTTCCACAGCAATTCTTGTATTTCTTTCCGGAACCGCACGGACACGGGTCATTCGGATATATCTTCTTTTCGACCCGTACTACTTTTTTCTTTGTCACCGCACGGTTGATCTCCGTCTCCGTATATCCTCCCAGTGGTATTTTCCTCACCGTCCGCTGCGCACGTTCAAGAATCTCCATGATATCGCCAAGGTATGAGGATCTTCTGCCCGATAATAATGCCTTCTGAAGATACCCGGTAAGCTCTCCCGCCGGAATTCCTGTATGTATCGCTTTTTCTAGTTCCCCAACAATAAATCTTCCGTTCGTTCTCTCACAGCGGTATTTTCTCTCCATCATGTCTATCAGCGCTTCCCTGTCTTTTTCCGAAAAGCCGATACCGGAAATTGCGATATCCTCGATCTCCGCCTTTGTCGGAACATAATGGAACCGGTCTGACGTAAGAAATGACCGATATAACAGCTTTACAGAATTGGAGGAAACACTCTGCGAATCATAGTAGACTTCCATCCCCACTATCTTTTTGATATTATACTGGAGTGCGCACTGCATCGCCTGTTTCCAGAAAGTTCCTACCCGCTCTGCCGCATTTTGCTCCGGACACATGATCTTATAAAATTCAGTCACCAGCTCCCGGTCCGCAAAGCCGTAAAGCCTGCATGCTGCCAAAAAGCAGGTCTGCTCCGCATGGTCCTTTATGTATTCTCTTTCTTTTCCGCTCCCCAGCCAGTTTTCAAAAAATTCCATGAATTCTTTTGCCAGTATCGTGCGATACCAGTAATTCTCATCAACAAGACGGTTCCTGCTTAAAACCGGGAATGTTGTATCCACCGCGTCTCCATTTACAAATTTACTGCCCTGAATGCAGAGCTCTTTGACCTGAAAATACTCAGTGATTCCCATTGTCTGCATGATATTTTCCCAGAAATCTGATTTTCCTGCTTCTTTTATGATCCCCTTTTCCAGCTCCGCTTTTCTCAGATAGACATTGACGGGAAGCTTGTTTTCTTTTATTAATATTTTCAGATCCGCAGCCGTACCGGAATCCAGCAATGATTGCCACGGTGTCGCAATTTCCCAGGCAAAGTCCGGCACCACAAGTTCCGGGGCGAATACCTTACTGATCTCCTTATTCAGATATTTTTGAAAGCGCTCCGCCTCTTCAGGCGCAAACGCAGGATAACCAAATGCCGTCTTTCTTGTCCGCCTTGGAATTATCCTGTATCTTTCGAGAATCGGGGCTGTCTCCCCGGATCCATCAAACTCCTCAAGGACTTCCAGATAAATCGGTGTGATCGATTTGTTCGCATAATTTACGGTCAGGAGATCTCTGACGTGGATCCGGTCCTTAAGCTTTGTCTCCGGGGACTGGCTGGCCCCCGCCTCATTTAACAGACTTCCTCTTACATCCCCATATTCATATACAATACGGACAAGTTCCAGAAGTTCTCCCACCGTTTTTTCCGAATCGATCCGCACCTCACGGATCTGCTGTGGGTTTGTCCTCGCCGCCGTCATTTTTATCCTGAACATCCTCATTATTTTTCTCCCAGCTGCCTGACAGGCACCTCTGTCTGTGTATTTTTCTCTCTAAATTTTAAAAAAAGGAGATAACTCTTCCTCAAGCTATCTCCTTGTCCTATATTCAGAATTATATGTACTTTTACAGTTTCCGTCAAGATATTTGTCTTCTACACCAGATTCTTCATATCCTTAAACGCCGTCCGCTCCATCTTCTCCCGAAGGTCATTCCTGATCTTCGCGAAGTCCTCACGGACAAGCTTCTTTTCTTTTACGAGGCACTCACCCGCAACATAAACATCTCTCACATTCGATGCAATCGCGCTGTACACAAGTGCCGAATACGGGTCGTATACCGGAAACATATTCGGGGAGTCGGTCTCTACGAGGACGAGATCCGCCTGTTTTCCGGGCTCGATGGAACCGGTGATGTCACCGAGTCCTAACGCTCTTGCTCCCTCGATGGTCGCCATGGAGACGACCTCTTTTGCCGGGAACGCGCTGCGGTCGTGGAGCTCATTTTTGTGGAAGTTCTCACACATCCGCATCTGGATGAACAGGTCTAACGTATTTCCGCTCGCCGGACCGTCGGTGCCGAAGCCGACGGACATGCCGTGCTTATGCATCAGTGACACCGGGGCTACGCCCTTTGCGGCCTTCGTGTTGGAGGCGATGCAGTGGGCCACAGACGCGCCATGCTTCGCGAGGATCTCCACATCATGTTCCGTCGTGCGGATGCTGTGGGCCGCCAGCGTATTCGGACCGAGGACACCGATATGCTCCATAAACTCGATGGGCGTCATGTTATACTGTTCCCTTAACTGGGTCATCTCGTAGTCCATCTCCGCCACATGGAGCGTAAATACAGTTCCCGCCTTTACATCCTCCTCATAGGCCCGCTTTAAAGTCTCCGGGCTGCAGGTCGTCGTTCCGTGGGGCGTGATCGCTCCGGAAACACGCGGGTGATCTTTGTATGCTTCGATCAGGGCGATTCCCCGCCTGATGGCCTCATCCGCGTTCTTACTGTCGCAGGAATCCTTTTCCATCACCGTCTCACCGGCGATTCCGCGGATCCCCATCTCGTCCATGACCTTCGCCACGACTTCCTCGAAATAGTACATGTCAAGCACTGTCGTCACGCCGGAAAGCAGCAGCTCGCCGATGGCGTATCTCGTGGAAAGCCTGGCCATCTCCGCGTCCATAGCCTGGTTCTCCATCGGGAGCAGGAACACCCGCAGGCGGTCCTTGCAGTCGTCCCCGAGACCGCGGAACGGGATCATGCCGAGGTGGCAATGGGTGTTTACGAGGCCTGGGATCACGATAGCGCGCTTCGCGTCGATCTCCTCGAAGGTCTCGCCAGCTTTTAAGATCCCCTGCGCAGTAAGCTCCTGAAGCGTTTTCTCAAGCTCATCTTCCGGACCTGCTGCCAGGATCTTCGTATCCTCAAACATTACATAACCATGATCCCAGACATCACCTGCCGCGTTCATCGTCACAACAATGCCGTTTTTGATAATCTTCTTCATCGTTCTAATTTCATCCTTCATAATTTCGATCTGATCCGGCTCTTCCACTATCCGGGGAGAAAACCGGCGGCGGGCCGTAAAACTACTTCCCGTACTTCTCAACCAACGGCACATGTTCCTGCCCCGGCACCGTCAAAAGCCCGTGATCCGTGAGCTTTAACTTCGGTGAAACCGGCAGACAAAGCGTGGACATGGACATGATCACGTTGTTGTTCACATATCCGAGACCTTCCATCGCCGCCCGGACTTCTTTCAGTTCCTGTCCGAGGACCTCGATCGGCTGATCCGAAACGATGCCGCCGATTGTAAGTCTCGCCTCTGCCAGGGATCTTCCTTCAGAGAACACCACATATGCCCCCTGGAGCTCCAGGACGCGCCTCTGGGCCAGTTTCATATCGTTCTCATCTGTTCCCAGGACAAACAGGTTATGGCTGTCGTGGGACCACGTGGTGGCCACAGCACCCGGTTTCGTCAGCGCTCCTTCCACAAGACCATATCCGACATTTCCATTCTTGCCGTACCGCTCGAAAACGACTGCAAGGGTAAGTCCCGCCGACTTCCAGTCAAGCACACCGTCCTTCACCTCGACTCTGCGCTTCACCGGCGTGGTAGCCGTTCCGAAGGTGCCGATCTTCATGACATTGACTTCCGCCCATTTCGCGTCTGGATCTTCCGCCTTTAACACAAAGTCGGAGATCTCCGCCGGACGGCAGTTGATCGTGTGGTAGAACGGATCAGGGAAACTGCATGCCGCAGCTTCTGCCGCACCGCACACCTCATCAGCCCTGCAGTACACACACTTGCCCTTCTTATAAACCACCACCGGCTCGATCCCGTCCAGACTGTCAAGCAGCATAAAGTCTGCGATCTTTCCCGGCGCGATCATCCCTCTGTCATCCAGATGCATCCGCCGCGACGGTGTCCAGGTCGCGCAGTAGATTGCCTTCTCCATCGGCATCCCCGCCTTCACAGCCGTCTCGATGATCTTATTGAGATGTCCGGTCAGAAGCTTATCTGCCATCGTGTCATCCGTCACCAGCGCCACATTCTCATAGAGTTCATGATCGCAGACGGTCTTCACGACCTCCGGTGTCAGGGATTTGAACTGCAGCTCCAGAAACATCCCAAGCTCCGTCTTCTCCATCACCGATTGCGGTGTCTGCTGGGTGTGGTCCGCATCAACACCTTCATAGATAAAGCGGTTAAGATCTGCCCCCGTAAGTCCCGGGCAGTGTCCCTCGATCCTTAGATTCTTTCCTGCGTTCCGGCACACATCGATGAGGTCCCTCGTCCGGCTCTCGCCTTCCGCTGAGAGATCCTTATAGTTCATGATCTCTCCAAGGCAGAGAACTCCATCTAAGGATGCCATCTCAGAAATTTCCTTTACACCAAGGGCCGCCCCGGCTGTCTCTAACTTCTCATTTGTCGCCGGTACACTGGACGGGATCGCCCAGAAAATGTCCTGCTTCGTCTTCTGCGCCATAAAAGCACGGATGCCGTCCATGCCGAACACATTCGCCATCTCGTGGGCATCGGCAACCACCGTTGTCACTCCATATGGAAGCGTGATCCTGGAAAATTCGCCCGGATACGTCATCGAGCTCTCGATGTGCATATGGATATCCACCAGACCTGGCAGCATGTATCTGCCTTTGCCGTCCCGCTCCTCAACTCCCGGATATGAAATTGCAGGGGAAATGCAATAAAACGTTTCCCCTGCAACTGCCACATCCCGTTTTTCAAAGCACTGTCTGAAGGTCTGATAGACCATGACATTTTTCAGAATGAAATCGGGTCTCATATAAATTTCCTCATTATTAGTTGTTGATCGTTCTGTTCCACTGGTCGATCCAGTTATTTAAGATCGGGTTTACGAAAGCGTAGTCAACAACTTTAACCTTCTCAGCTGCATCGCCGTAAGTCATGTTCTGGGACTCTTCCTCAGTGAATGTAACATCCATGTTGGTCGGAGCTTCGTTTAATGCCTTACCTGTCTTTGTCTGGAGCTCCTCGCTGATGCGGTAGTTGATGTACTCGTAAGCAAGCTCCTTGTTCGCACAGTTCTTTGTTACGTTGATGGTGTTGAAGTTTGCGTAAGCTCCGTCCGGTGTTACATAAACAAGTGTCGGGTTTGCTGCTACGATCGTCGGAACGCCGAAGTCGCCGACAACAGCTGCTGCAACCTCACCGGATGTGAACATGTTGATCAGGTCGGAAGACTTTGTGTATGTCTTAACAAGGTTCGGCTTTAAGTCAGCAAGTGCCTTGAAAGCTGCCTCGCCGTTATCAGTTGTCACATCAACGCCTGCATGGTCACTTGCAACATAAACCATAGCCGGTCCGAATGTTGTTGTGATCTCCGGGATGGAAACCATGCCTGCAAGGCGCTCGTCCCAAAGGTCGTCAAAGCTTGTGAGCTCAAATCCTGTAAGCTCCGGGTTGTAGATGATACCGATGCTGTTGATGGTGTACGGAACACCCTGCCCTGCCTCTGCAATCTCCTTTGCAGCCGGAATTAACTTCTCAGCGTTCGGGATCTTGCTTAAGTCGATCGTATCGAAAAGTCCCTCGTCAGTGCCCTTCGCTGTCATAGCCTGGGAGAGCTCGATCACATCGATGGTGGAGTTCGGGTCTGCCGCTAACTTTGTATAACGGTCGTTTGTGCCGCCTGTCTCAGTAACGATCTCACAGCTGAACTCGTTCTCAAACGGTGTGTAAACCTCTTCTTCGGAGATATCTTCGCTGAGGCCGTATGTGGATAATACGAGCTTCTGTGCGTCTCCGGAAGCTGCCTTTGTCTCTTCTGCGGAAACTGTGGTCTCAGAACCTGCTGCCTGGCTTCCTGCTGCTGTGGTCTCTGTTGTGGATGCGCCGCCGCAGGCGGTAAGCATCATTGCTGTGCAAAGTACAACTGCTGCTGTTTTTTTCATGGTTTTTCTCCTCTTTCTCTCTTTTGAGATAATATTTCTTCGCGTTGACAGGATCTCTGCCCGCGCGATGGTTCACTAAGTTAAATTTTTATTTTCTCACCAGGATCAGCTTGTCCTTCGGGAGATACAGGCGGATCTTTTCGCCCTCTTTGTAAACATGGTCGGTACCCATATTGACCTTTAAGACTCCGGCTGAAGTCTCGACCTCGTACTGGTAGCTCTTTCCGAGGAAGGTGCGGACGCCGATCGTTCCGCTTAAAACATTCTCTGTCTGGATCTCATCCGCCAGACAGATATCATCCGGCCGGATCGTTCCTGCAAAGTTTTCACAGTCAAGATCCATGGAAGTTAAGAACTCACTTCCGTCCGGCGCTGTGTAGACGCCGTCCCGCTTTTTCGCAAGCTCAAGGAAGTTCTCGAAACCGATGAATCTCGCGACGAACTCTGTCGCCGGTCTCCTGTAAATGTTCTCCGGTGTGTCAAACTGCTCGATGACACCGCCGTTCATAACGGCCACCTTGTCGGAGATGGAGAAGCATTCTTCCTGATCATGTGTAACGAACAATGTGGTGATTCCAAGGCGCTTCTGGAGTCTCTTGATCTCCACACGCATGGAAAGTCTTAATTTCGCATCAAGGTTGGATAACGGCTCATCTAAGAGCAGTAACTTTGGCTCGATGACAAGTGCTCTCGCGAGGGCAACTCTCTGGCGCTGTCCGCCGGACATCTGCTTCGGGAAACGGTCGGCAAGCTCTGTCAGGCCGCAGACCTCAAGGATCTCCCTGACCTTCTTGTCAATCAGGTCCTTGTCCATCTTTCTTGTTCTGAGCCCGAACGCTACATTGTCATAAACACTTAAGTGCGGGAACAGGGCGTAGCTCTGGAATACCAGGCCGAACTGGCGCTTGTGGACCGGGACCTTTGTCATGTCCTCTCCGTCTAATGTGAAGGTTCCGCCCTGCGGGTCGATAAAGCCTGCAACGACGCGGAGTGTCGTGGACTTGCCGCAGCCGCTGGGACCTAAGAGGGATACAAGCTCGCCCTCCTCGACTTCCAGATTCAGCCCCTTTAAGATCTGTTTCTTTTTATCGTAACTTACGTCGATTCCATTTAAACTCATAAAAGCCATGGTCATATTCTCCTTATTTTGCCAGGGCTGCGATACCCAGTGTGCGGTCTACGATCACCATGATGATCACGGTAGCTGCCATTAAAAGTACGGAAACCGCCGATACGGTCGGATCATAGTTGTATTCAATATAGTTCATCAGTGTCGACGGGAATGTCGAAACGCCCGGTCCGGATAAGAACATGGACACCGGAATGTTGTTGAAGGAATTGATGAACGCCAACATGAACGCGGAAGAGATTCCGGAAGTCACGTTCGGGAGAACGACTTTGAAAAACGCCGCTCCCTTCGGACATCCGAGGCTCCACGCCGCCTCCTCGATGGAAAAATCGAACTGTTCCATGGAGGAACCGACAACACGGATCACATACGGAAGTGTGACCATGAAATGTCCTGCTAAAAGTCCCGCAAATACCGGGATCCGGAGTGTCAGGATCAGGCACTGGTACATAATAAAGCCGATTACAATTCCCGGAACGATGGTCGGGGAAAGGAAGATGGACTTTAATAACTGCTTTCCTTTTAAACCGGATCTCGCCAGCGCATAAGCCGCCGGGATTCCGACCAGAAGAGAGATGCATGTCGCGAGGAGCGCAACCTCAAGGCTGGTCAGGAATGATCTGCGGAAAGACTTTAGCGCGAACACGTTCGCGAACCATTTCGTCGAGAAGGACTCGATCGGGAATGTGATGGCGCTTCCACCGCCGAATGCTGTTACGGTGATGATCAGTAACGGGATCATCAAAAATGCAAATACGATCGCTGCCCATATGGTCAGCACTTTATTTTTACGCATAATCTTCACCTCTGCGGTCCAGCCGTGCGGCCAGAGCGTTAAATCCTTTGATCACAACCAGGGTTACAACGATCATGATGAGGGCGATCACGGACGCGCCGGTCCAGTCACTGACGGACATCGCTCTCTGGTAGATCAGGGTCGCCATGACCATGTTGCTGTTGCCTCCTAATAACTGCGGCGTCGTGTAAGCTGTCAGGGTTCCGGTAAATACCAGAATACCGCCGACGATGATTCCAGGAAGACTCATCGGGAAGATGACCTTCATGAATGCTTCCGTTCTTGAAGCTCCGAGGCTCTGTGCCGCCTCCATCATGTCATCATCGATATTTTCCATAACACCGGCAACTGTCACGATCATTAACGGAAGAAACAGGTAGACAGAACCAATGATGATAGAAAAGTCGGTGTATAAAAGCTTCATCGGCTTCTCGATCAGTCCCATAGCGATCATTGCCTTGTTGATGATCCCGTTGCTGCCGAGAATATTGATCCATGCAAAGCTTCGGATAACGGAGTTCGTCATCATCGGGAAGATCGATGCAGAGAGGAGAAGTCCTCTCCACTTCTTATCACAGCGGCTGATGAAATACGCCGTCGGGATACCGCCCACCATACAGACAAAGGTGGTGATGACCGCGATCTTCACGGTTCTCAAAAAGATCTTTCTGTAATACTCGTCCTTAAAAAAGTCCACGTATGCGCTGAACGGGTAATCTCCCGTAAACACGCTTGGAACCAGAACGCGAAGCAGCGGGATCATCAGGAACAGAAATAAGATCACCAGTCCCGGAACCAGCATGCACCATGCACTGCTCTTTTTCATTGGTTTGCCCCTTTCTTAACTGTGCGTGATAAGTTTTAATTAGTGTTTCTTATAAATATTTGTTTTTTCATCAATTACACTTATATTTTACATTCATTATAAAAAGTGATATACTATACGTCAAATACATATTATCTATAATTTTTATGCAGTAAAGCTATGAGGAGGCCCTGTATGGAATTAAAAGAAGCCCGCTATATCCTGGCGATCGCCCGCCACCAGAGTATCGGCAAAGCCGCCGAATCTCTTTATATCTCCCAGCCGTCCCTGAGCAAGTACTTAAAGAACCTGGAAGAACGTCTCGGCGCTCCGCTGTTCAGCCGCCACGAGAACCGCTACTACCCGACCTACATGGGTGAACGCTACCTTCACTACGCCGAACAGATCGTTGCCTGCGGTGATGAGTGGATGCAGGAATACGACGATATCGCTCACCGCCAGCGCGGCCGCTTAAACATCGCCGTGCCGATCATGATGGGCAGCACGCTGATCGAACCAATGTTGGCGCCGTTTCATAAACGATACCCCTATGTGACCTTAAATATCATGGAAGCTGTAAATTTCATTGCGGAGAACAGTCTGGAGACCTCATCCATCGACCTGACTCTTTACAATATCCATGAATTTCCCGAGACCATGGACTACCAGATCCTGCGCTCTGAGGAGATTGTTCTGGTCCTGCATGAAAACCATCCTCTCGCCGCAAAAGCCATCACACGCCCCGGCTTCCGCTACCCGTGGTTAGATCTTTCCCTATTAAAAGAGGAAAACTTCATTCTCCTCTACCCGGACCAGAACACCGGCGGCATCGCTCTGGATCTCTTTAAAGAGTACAACATCAATCCACCGGTCTCTCTCCACACGAGAAACTCCTCCATGTCGATCCATCTGGCTATGGACGGCGTCGGCGCTGCCTTCGCCCCGGAGAGCTATTTCCACCATGAAAACCAGTACACCGGAAACCGCGCCCTCTGCTTTTCCGTCGGCCATAAACCGGCCCTCACAACTACCATCGCCGCCTATCGGAAAAACCGGTATCTGCCGCAGCATGCGAGGGATTTTCTGGAAATGATCCGGGAATATTGCCGTGAGAAATAAAACGTTCTCCCAGAAATTTATATCCATCTGCAAAGTGCGCCGTCTGGCGCACCTCGTAAAAGAAGCCGGACAATCTCTTTCAGTATCCGGCTTCTTGCTGCGAATCTTCTGGCACCTTTAGCTCTGGTAAACAAACAGACGGTTCATTCCCTCCTGCCACGGGTATTCGAATTCCAAATATATGATCTCTTTCCCAAAACGTGCAAATTTTTCTTTCCAATAGTTTGTAGTTGCCTGTCTTAATCTCATAATATGATCTTTTTCATAAATATTATTACCCGCATTTTTATATTCAAAGCTTTCAAGCTCTTCTTTTGAATAGTACGGATTCATCTTAATAAACCAATATCCGCCGGGCTTCAGCACCCGTTCCAGATCATCGATCACGGTTGTTGATATGTCCTTCGGCATTACATCCAGAACATTGGACAGGATCACTCCATCAAACGACATGGGTTCCACCTTTAAATCCAGATTTCTCAGATCCACCGATATACATTCCTCAAAAACCCGGGTTCACATTTCTATTTCCTGCTCATATGCTTTCTTCAAAGCTGATCATCTCCAATATGAATTTTATCTCTTCGTTGTTTGGCAGTTTAAAATCTCTCTAAGATTTCTTTATCTATACTCGACAACATCTCTTAATGCTTTTCGTGGCCTTTTCGGCGGAGCTTCATTTGCAGCTCCAACAGCAACAATTCCTGTCAGCTGGTTGTCTGTTCCGATAAATTCTATCAGCTCATTATAGGCAAAGCAGGTATTGGCAATCCATAATGTACCTAATCCATATCCGGTCGCTGTCAATATCATATTCTCAACAGCCGCACCGATCGACAGCGAATCGCAAATTTCTACGATCCGTTTTTCTCTCTCGATGCTTGCAAATGGTGTATATTGATTTGTATTAAGCACTGCTATAAGGCACGGCGCCTCCTGCATGATTCTGACTGTATTTTCAGCATCGGGGATTGCAAATGCCCATTCCGGCATAAGTTCATGTGTGATTTTTTCTGAATTTATACCATGGCGCATAACCTCAACCAGTTTATCTTTCGCTTCTCCCTGATATACGATAAATTTCCATGGCTGCCGGTTTTTGGCTGATGGCGCAAGAGTAGCACTATATATGATCTCTTCGATCAGCTTCCTGTCAATCTCATCGGATCTATATTTTCTTATACTTCTTCTGTTCTCAATTTCTCGTATCATAGTCTTCTCCGTAAATTTTGATTTCAATGTTTTTTCCAGTCAATACATTTCTGACCACCAGACATCGTGTACCACTTACTTTCTTTCCAATCCACCTCACTCTGCATCTGCGGTCACCCCGGTTTCCTTTTTGTTCGACGTAAACAAATAAAACATAGCACAAAATACAAATGCAAATACAACGCCGAAAACATTCTGAATCACTCTCTGCAATATTCTCCCATGTATTATACATTATATCATTGCAGATAATATATGGTGTATGAATTTTCACGCGCTCTTTATAAAAGCGCTTCTGGATTTTGTTCTATGATCACTGCCCGTTCCGTATTCTCGCTGCGTTCATTCCACGAATCATTTTGTGTTTCTTTTCAGGTCGTCACCCGGTTTTCGGCATCAAAAAAACGCCATACTCATCACCATTCCGGCAATGAGCAGACGCTTTATATTTTGTCCGTATTCTTTTGCAAAAGAGAAACAAATGAAATGTAAGTTTGTAGCGCATGTCGCATCTGTCTATGATAATATTAGCACAGGTCAATTCTGAAAAAAAGAGGCAGAATGGTAGCAAAAGGATAGTAATTGGTAACAAAATGGGAGTAATACGGAAACATGCTGCACATTCCCCTATCCTCTCAGATTTAAAAACCATCTATCAGGCTGCTTTAGACCGTGTGACAGAAAAATGGAGTCCGAAATATCCGAATTCCATGAAACGCTGGAAGGACAACAGGGATGCTGTTTCTTCAATTTTTAAGTTTTCAACCACTGTCCGGAAGGTCATTTATACAACAAATGCGATAGAATCACTGAACTCCACATACCGGAAACTGAATCGTCAGAGAAGCGTATTTCCAAGTGATACAGCGCTGTTAAAAGCCTTATATCTGGCCACTTTCGAGGCTACTAAGAAATGGACAACTACCATCCGGGACTGGGGCCAGGTCTATGGGGAGTTGAGTATCATGTACGAAGGACGACTTCCAGAATAAGTAAAAACATAATCTAAGACAGGCGGCCAGCCGCCTGCTCTTGACATGCCTATCAGTAACTGTTATATATAAAACAAGGGTGAAAAGCCTGATTTGTAGGCTTCTCACCCTTCATTATCATAGAAGAATCTAATTTACAGAGATTTTCTCATAGTCTCTCCGCAGACTCTACACATATAACCATAATCTGTTCATCTTGATCTTCTATCTCATCATTATGATGTTCTATAAATTCATCAAGTTTGTGTATAAATTTCAGATGTTGAACTTTCTGTGTAAATAACTTCTTATAATTAATAGATTCCATATACTGCTCTTCATCAGTAAAGTGTTTTACTGTATAATCACGAAGATTTTCCAATATTATGTCAATTCTATCATATTTATTCCAATATAATATTCTGGTTTCATTTCATACATCCATTAGTCCTGCTTTCATTTTTATTCAGCCTTTGAAAACTGGTCTTTGCCTACAGAACATAACGGACATTCAAAATCTTCCGGAACATCCTCCCACTTTGTACCAGGTGCAATACCACCTTCTGGATATCCCTTCTCCTCATCGTATTCCCATCCGCAAACATCACATACATATTTCATTTGTTGTTCCTCCTTGTAAATACATTAATACACAGCCTATATTACGGTTATATTTGTGTTGTTCTTAAATCTTAATATGTATAAATGCTTTTAGCATTTCCATAATCCATGCAGGTTACAATATGCATATACTTCTTCTACCTGTTCACCATCGCAAAGACAAAAATCTGCTATCGGCTCCTGCCCTGGATTTAACTGTTTTCTGTATATTCCCTGATTGGTATTTAATGTAATCCACTCAATGAAATGTTCTTCAAGCATTGGATGTTTTGTCTCTCCGACCACGACATGAACATAATTGCCTTCCACTGTATATACAGGCACGTGCTTCTCAACAGCCGCATCTGTCACTCCGGCTTTTAATTCCTGCATAGGTTCTCCGCAACAAATTACAGGAACACCTTTATCCTTTACCTTTTCAACAATGTTTCCACAATGCTTACATATATAATACTTTACTTCCATGCTTTTATCTCCTTCCATGTGTATAATTTATAGTTCAATTGTCTCTATAATCTTTTTCAAAGAATCTGCAGATTTCTTAAGCTTTAATGCTTCCTCACCACTTAAATTAATAGGTATATTAGACTCAATACCATCAACACCTACAATAACTTAACGATACTCCGTCAATATCCTATACGCCATGAATCATGTGCGATACCGGAAGTATTGATTTTTCATTTCTCATAATCACTTCACAGATTCTTTTTACAGACATTGCCATTCCATAATATGTAACTTCATTTGCCGTAACGTGTATTCTCATTTCGTATACGGCATTTCTTACAAGATCTTTTTAAATGGTATTTCTCCTACTTGTCATTCGTGCTCCTTATTAGTATTAGTTCTTAATAAGGATTATATACCACTATTATCCTGTTGTCAACAAAAATAGTAATAATTATCATTATTACAAAAGATGCCAAACTGAGCATCTTTTATCTGAATAACTATTGTATTTTGCGTTCAAAAACATATTCTGAATCTGATGATAAATCAGACCTAAAGGAATATCCAAATCTGTCAAATTTCTGAATTTCCACCAGATTTTCAATGTTATTTTCTGCCATGAATCTGACCATTTCACCACGAGCCATCTTGGCATAGGTACCTTTTGTTACCAATTTATCTCCGGATAACTCACAAAATACAATCGTAATATATCTGTCCTGTGGTGTCAGATACTTTTCTATACATTTTGAGTATTCTTTTGATGCAAGATTAATGATAATCCTGCTGTCATCAATTACTGAATGATATAACCGATCCCCCCAGTAATCATATAGATTTGTTGTTTCTTCAATCTCAGCTTTTGCCTGCATTTCAAGGCGATAAGGAGTCACACCATCCAGTGGTTTTAAAATGCCATAAAACGCAGACAGGATTCTTAAATGATTTTGCAGATACTCAAACTGCTGGATTTCAAACACAGCTGGTGCCATATATTGAAATGCAATTCCTTCATATGCTAAAACAGCCGGAGTAAGTCTGTTATAAAGATCCATAGTTTCCAATCTGTTAAAATTCTGCTCTGCAATCTTGTCATTACATTTCCAGATAGCTTTCAGTTCCTCTTTTGATTTGCTTTTCATCCAGCCCAATATCTCTGCTGTCTTATCAATAAAGGCAGGCAGTTCAACCGGTGCTATGTTATCAGTATCTGCAATCATCTTTTTTGCAGGTGACAATATAATCTTCATCAATTTAATTCCTTAAGCATGTTTTCAGGATCATCTGCCGCCTTTACTTTATCATTGGCTTTGATAATAATCCCTTGCTCATCAATAAGATACGTAGTTCTTACTACACCCATAGAAACCTTTCCGTAATTTTTCTTTTCTTTCCAGACATCATATACTTCGATCACCTTACGCTCTGGATCTGCCAAAAGTGTAAATGCCAATCCATATTTTTCTTCAAATTTCTTGTGAGAGGCTACAGAATCCTTGCTCACTCCAAGAACAACTGCTCCTTTCTCGGTGAATTGAGGATAACGCTCGGAAAAACCACATGCCTGCTTTGTACAGCCTGCCGTGTTATCCTTTGGGTAAAAATATAAAATTACCTTTTTTCCTGCATAATCACTTAATTTATGCATTTCCCCATTCTGATCCGGCAATTCAAAATCCGGTGCTTTGGTTCCTATTTCTAACATTTACTATTCCTCCGCTTCTGTATTTTCCACCTGTTTTCTTGTTCTCTTATTACCTGAAATCATTTTATGTCCAGTGTATATGGACATAATCATACATATAAGAGTGCTGCACGCAAAATACCTATGACTTGATTTAGATCCTTTATATCCAGTATAAAAAGTTCCAATCATAGTAATTAACGCTCCGAATGACCAATACTTATGTGCTTTCATTCTATACCTCCAAATTGATTAAACTGTTTCCAAAATAAATATCTCTGGATCATTAACAATATTATACCTTCCGTTCATCACTTTCTACAAGCAAGAAAAGCTAAATACTCAATCCATATAGAGATCGATATCGCATTCACAGGTTTTAATTGCCATATTGAAAATGTCATCTGCCATCTTATCAAATAATACAAAAGGATGTATCACGATAATTCTTCCATTACCTTGACGCATCCTTTCGTATGATTATTTTTTTCTATTCTTCTTAATGACAGCTATGGCTTCCACATCCATGCTCACCACATGTATGTCCCTCTCCGTGGCTGTGCTCATGGTGAGAACACTTCACATCTGGATTATAATCAAGTGTATCATTGATAAGAGCTTCTACTGCTTTATCTGCATCTCCTGAAACTCCGCCAAAAAGCTTAATGCCTGCTGCCGCTAACGCGGTCTGGGCTCCTCCTCCGATTCCGCCGCAGATCAAAACATCGGCATTTAATGCATTAAGAACTCCTGCCAATGCACCATGTCCGCTTCCATTCGTATCTACTACTTCTGAATGTACCACTTTTCCTTCCTCTACATCATAGATCTTAAATGTCTCTGTGTGTCCAAAGTGCTGAAAAATCTGCCCATTTTCATATGTTACTGCTATTCTCATGATACCTTCTCCTTTTTCCACTGCATATTTTTGATATATCTCCTGCTTATAACATCCTCCAAGGTTACAGTTACTGCTCTGACCATCACAGATTCTAAAATCTCCACCTTCTATTCTGAGCGGATGTCCATCAATTAGAGCATCTGCTATTTTCTTCCTGGCAATCTCGTAAATTCGTTGAACTGTTGTTCTTGCGATCTGCATAGATTCTGCACACTGCTCCTGACTATAACCTTTCTTGTCCAAAAGACGAATTGTCTCGTACTCATCTACCGTCAGAACAATGGGTACTTTTTTCTCAGTATCATCTGCCGGAAAGAATTCTAAAACATTCGGGAAATGGCAGACTTTCCTGCATTTTACTGGTCTCGGCATAAACTGCTCCTTTCTCGCTTTTCTTATATATTAGCTCTATAAAAGGCATATGTCAATAACGTTTTTTGACATATGCCTTTTACAATCAGCTACTGTTCCTGCAGTGTATGTCCATCCCACGGAACACGGAAGGTCCAGAATAGTTTGATGGCTTCATGCAAGGACGATGCTCCGGCACTAACTAAATAATCAGGGTTCCGTGTCCCTACTGTCCGGAAATAGGAAACCGCAAATCCGCTTTTAAGGGAACCAGCATTCCGGTGGTGGAAACCTTTATAATAAATGCTCCGGTCTTCTTTGTAATAACTGGATTTACCATAGCAAATTGAAATGGGCCTGCTGCCACCACAATGATATTTTTCTTTACACCAATCATATTGGCTGCCATTCCAACACAATGATCCAGATTTGCCCTTAATGTATCAAGCAGATCTGTAATTACCTGTTGGTCTGCCTCCGTTGCATCTGTAGATTTCTGAGCGAGAAACAATGGGTCCCGCATAATTTTTTTCACCATATTCTTATCCTCTAATTCCAGTTTTTCCAAACATCCGGCAGATAACCCAGGGTTGATTGCTTACCATTTCTAACCACTGGTGTCTTAATCACCTTCGGATTTTCAAGAACCTTGTCAAGCTTATCATCAGCTGCAATATACTTTATAAGGGCAAGGGAATGATAAAAGAGATATATTTCGCCTTGTTTATTCTTGTAGCAACCAATTGGCTATGTCGTGGATTTCGATTCCTTCATAACTATATTTTGGATGCTTGGTTCTGGCAATAATCATTTTCGGATAAGCATCTCGGATCTGAAGCAGAGGAGAGCATTCTCTCTCAAATGTTTCCTGTCCGGAAATGTTGTCGCTGACCTGAATATAAATCTTCTCGCTGCCTCTCTGAGCAACAAAGTCGATCTCCTTTTGATAGAGCTTGCCGACATAGACATCGTATCCACGGCGAAGAAGCTCGATGCAAACGATGTTTTCATATACTCTGCCGTAATCCATATTTCTGCTTCCCAGTATTGCATATCGAATACCACTGTCACAAAGATAGAACTTTTCAGAGCTTTCAAGGTATTTCTTGCCTCGGATGTCGTATCTCTTAATATCATAAAATACAAAAGCATTGCACAAATACTTAATGTACTTGCCGACGGTTACATGATTGGTTGGAGTCTCATTTGCTGTCAGCAGCTGACTGACCTTATTAGGAGAAGTCAAGTTGCTGATATTATCCATAAGAAACTCGCTCAGACGTTGTAAAACCAACGTGTCCGGGAGTGCATATTTCTGCACCAAATCCCTTGTAACAATCGTTTCGTAGACCTCTTTGATATAGTTTGTTCTGTCTTTTTCGGTTCTGTAAGCGTAAGAACCTGCTAAACCGCCCTTGATAGCGTAATCATCAAAGAGCTTATCTTTATCACTAACATCATCATAATACTGGCAATATTCCTGGAAGCTGAAAGGAAACACATGAATTTCAATATATCGTCCGGTAAATAGAGTTGCCAGATCCGCACTCAACAGGAAAGCATTGGAGCCGGTTACATAGATGTCGTATTTTCCCTTAGAGTACAGGCTATTGATTGCCAACTCAAACTTGGGACACATCTGAACCTCGTCTACAAACAGGTAGTTCGTTTTACCTTCCTGATAATGTTCTTCCACATAGGCGTGTAAGGCATGGTATTCCTTGATTTCTTCATACGCCAAATCCATGAAGTCAATAAAGATAATATTGATGTTTTCAAAATTACTTTTCAGATACTCAATATACGCCTGCATCAGCTTGGACTTACCGGATCGACGAATGCCCGTGATGATCTTGATGTCAGGAGTACCATTCAGTTCAATGATTCTGTCGAGATACTTTGCTCTTGTAATTGTTTTCATATCGTCACCCGCTTTCAAAAGTCGAAGATTTTTATTTTTTTGAAACTGCTTCGATGTACTTATTATACCGTCTGCTAATAGTATATGCAAGAGATCGCTTTCAAAAACATAAAATATTTTAATTTTTGAAAGCAGATACTATGTAAAGGCAATCCGAAGATTGCCCCAGGCATTATGCCTGTTCTTTGTTATACGGGTTCGTTGTCCTCATCATCAGCGATGAAGCCTACATCATCGTCCTCGTATTCCTCACTGTGGCCATAGTCCTCGTCATCGTCCACATAATCAGCATCCGGATCAGGCTTTGCCGCTTCCTGTTCCTTCTTCTTTTCCTGGAATTCCCCTGGTCGTGGCAGGAATGCTGAGATTACAGACGAAGAAAAAGCCTGGATCATTAACATTGCCTGCCAGAAGCCAATTGATTTTGGATATGCTGCTGAAGCAGCTGGATACACAAGACTTTCCACCATTTCACCACTTTACAACTTTATAAATGATAGACTTGTTGATGAATCAACTGATTTAAAGCCTTTTCACAGCAGTTGTTTTTATGTGTGTTTCGATATTTTTTACGAAAGTGGCAAAAAATATCTGGCTGCGAATCCCCTGACTTAAGTAAAGCGGACATTCGCAATCCGCTTCGCTACTTGCTCATGAACGCAGTCGCTTCGCGATCTGTCAGTGGGAGCTTTCAACTCCCACTGACATAAGCATCCCACTCACCCACCGCTTAGTGCCCCACACACTTGAAGCAGGGGAATGCTTATCTGCGTTCAAATCGGAGCGTGACTGTGACTTTTTTATTTATTCATGGGCATGATTTTTCTATCATTCCTTCTTGGAAAAATGTGATTTTATCACGGAGAGTTCCTCCGAAACAGGTTATACTACAAATACAAAATACAAGGAGGTATTCTTATGAGGCTGAAAGATAAAGTTGCAATCATCACCGGAGGCAGCCGTGGCATTGGCTACGCTACCGTAGAGAAATTTTTGAAGGAAGGGGCTACGGTAATCTTGACCGCAAGCTCGCAAGGTTCTGCTGACAAAGCGGTTGCGCAGCTGAAAGAAAAGTACCCTGATGCAACAGTTGCGGGAATCAGTCCTAACCTGTCCAATTTGGAATCTGTCCGCAATGCTTTCCGAGAAGCTGCCTCAAAATACGGTTGCATTGATATTCTGGTGAACAATGCCGGTATATCCGAAAGCACTCCCTTTACCGAGTATACGGAGGAAACCTTTGACAAGGTTATGGATCTGAATGTAAAAGGCGTGTTCAATGCTACAAAAGCCGCCAGTGAGTGCATGATTGCAAAAGGTCACGGTGTTATTCTCTCCACCTCCTCAATGGTTAGCATTTACGGCCAGCCTAGTGGCTTTGCATATCCCACATCCAAATTTGCTGTCAATGGCCTGACAGTTTCCCTTGCCCGGGAATTGGGTCCGAAGGGTATTCGAGTGAATGCAGTCGCTCCTGGTATTACCCTGACTGATATGATGAAAGCTGTTCCCAAGGAAGTAATTGATCCGCTCATCAAACAGATCCCCCTGCGCCGCCTGGGTCAGCCGGAGGATATTGCCAATGCATTTGTGTTCCTGGCATCTGACGAAGCATCCTATATCACAGGTGTTGTACTCAGCGTAGACGGTATGGCAAGAACATAAAAATCGGAAACAGGGCAGCTGGAAACGGCTGCCCTATCTTCAAAATGTGGAGGTATTCACATGAAAAGAATCATTCCTATTTTAATGGCTTTACTGCTTTTGTCCGGTTGTGCAACACAATCCGCCAAAAAAACCTATCGACAGATTACTATGGAGGAAGCTGTTACAATGCTGGAGGAGGAAACCGGATACACCATCCTTGATGTCCGGACTGCTCAGGAATATAGTGAAAAGCATATTCCAGGCGCGATTAATATTGCCAACGAATCCATCGGCACAAAGGACATTCCGGACATTCCGGAGCTGCCGGATAAAGATCAGTTGATTCTGGTATACTGCCGCAGCGGTAATCGGAGTAAGCAGGCCTCTGAAAAGCTGGTAAAACTGGGCTACACCAATATCGTTGAAATCGGCGGTATTAATAGTTGGCCCGGTGAAACCGTCGCCGGCGATAAGTGACAAAATCACGGAAAAAGCAACGACTACTGGATATACTAAAGCCATAAAAAAGAAAACAGGAGGACTTAAATATGTCTGCTATCAATGTAAATAAAAACAATTTCAATCAAGAGGTTTTGAACTCGGACAAGCCCGTCCTGATGGATTTTTGGGCTCCCTGGTGTGGTCCTTGCCGCATGGTAGTTCCTCTGGTAGAGAAAATTGCCGAGGAGCGCTCCGATATCAAGGTTGTTAAAATTAATGTGGATGAGGAACAGGAACTGGCTATGCAGTTTGGTGTGATGAGCATTCCCACTCTGGTGGTTATGAAGAACGGCAAAGTCGTAAATCAGGCCACCGGTGCCAGACCTAAGGCTCAGATTCTCGCCATGCTGTAAGGAGGTGCAAAGATGGGATTCTTCGATTTCCTGAAAGGCCCTGACATCAATCAGGGTGTCAAAGAATATAGCGTTACGGATGGCGCAGTCCTGCTGGATGTTCGTACCCCTGACGAATACCGGCAGGGGCATATCCCCGGCAGTAAAAATATTCCTTTGCAGTCCATTAACAAAGTGGCTGGCGTGATTGACAATAAAGCTACCCCCATTTTTGTTCATTGTCTCAGCGGCGCAAGAAGCCGTCAGGCAGCTGCTATTTTGCAGCAGATGGGTTATACCAATGTGAAAAACATAGGCGGAATTTCCGCTTATGCAGGAAAGGTGGAACGCTGATATGAAAGTTGTTATTGTAGGTGGTGTGGCAGGCGGTGCTACTGCTGCCGCCCGTATTCGCAGACTAAATGAGCAGGCAGAAATCGTAGTTTTTGAGCGCTCGGGGTATATCTCCTATGCCAACTGCGGTCTGCCTTACTATATCGGAGATGTAATTACCGATCCGGAAGATCTGACCCTCCAGACACCGGAGAGCTTCTTCTCCCGGTTCCGTGTGAACATGAAGGTACGCCATGAGGTCACGGCTATCCATCCTGACAAAAAGACCGTTTCCGTCAAGAATCTGCAAACCGGAGAGGAATTCGAGGAAAGCTATGACAAGCTGATTCTTTCTCCCGGTGCCAAGCCTACCCAACCCAGGCTTCCCGGCTTAGGTCTTGATAAACTGTTCACCCTGCGCACCGTGGAGGACACCTTCCGCATCAAAGATTACATCAATATAAACCATCCTAAGTCTGCCGTACTGGCAGGTGGTGGCTTCATTGGGTTGGAGCTGGCAGAAAACCTGCGTGAACTGGGAATGGAGATCACCATTGTCCAGCGTCCAAAACAGCTTATGAATCCCTTTGATTCCGATATAGCTGCTTTTATACACAATGAAATGCGCAAGCACGGTGTTAAGCTGGCACTGGGTCATACCGTGGAAGGGGTTGCGGAAGTGAGCGGCGGCGTGGATGTGCTACTGAAAGACGAACAGCCTCTCCATGCGGATATGGTAATCCTGGCCATTGGTGTTTCTCCCGAAACCACCCTTGCAAAAGATGCCGGGTTAGAACTGGGCATTAAGGGAAGTATTGTGGTCAATGACCGGATGGAAACCTCCATTTCAGACATCTATGCTGTGGGTGATGCGGTGCAGGTGAAGCACTTTGTCACAGGGCAGGATGCTCTGATTTCTTTGGCGGGCCCTGCTAACAAACAGGGACGAATCGCTGCGGACAACATCTGTGGTGGAGACAGCCATTATACCGGCTCCCAGGGAAGCTCTGTCATCAAGGTCTTTGGCATGACTGCCGCCACTACCGGCGTAAATGAGACCAACGCCAGAAAAGCAGGACTGGATGTTGATACGGTTATCCTGTCGCCAATGAGCCATGCAGGTTACTACCCCGACGGGAAAGTCATGACCATGAAAGTGGTTTTTGAAAAAGAAACTTATCGCCTGCTGGGTGCTCAGCTCGTAGGTTACGAAGGTGTGGATAAGCGCATTGATGTACTGGCTACCGCTATTCGCGCAGGAATGAAAGCCCCAGAGCTGAAGGATCTGGATCTGGCCTACGCACCGCCTTACTCCTCTGCGAAAGACCCGGTAAATATGGCTGGCTTTATGATTGAGAATATCGCAAAGGGTATTCTGAAGCAGTGGTATCTGGAAGATACAGATAAACTTCCTCGTGACGGAAGTGTAACTCTGTTGGACACCCGCACTGTGGAAGAATTCACCCACGGACACATTGACGGTTTCTTAAATATCCCAGTGGACGAGCTGCGGGAGCGGTTGGATGAACTGGACAAGCATAAGCCTGTCTACGTCATCTGCCAGAGCGGCCTGCGCAGCTACATTGCCTGTCGCATCCTGGCCGGAAACGGATTTGACTGCTATAACTTCTCCGGCGGCTTCCGGTTCTATGATGCTGTATTCAATGATCGCTGCCTCATTGAATCCGCCACCGCCTGCGGTATGGACAAATAACAATAACCCCTTCTCAGATTTCACAGGAAATGAGAAGGGGTTATCCTTTAGTAAATGATAATTCCAAGCACAGCCAAGGCGATAATCAGCAGGGTTAGCTGTTGCTTAGGCATTTTGCAGTTCCTCCAATGCAGCTTCGTCTGTAACCTCCACTGTTCCACGAGTCAGCTTGACCATCCCCTCGTTCTGGAAATAGCGAAGCATTCGAGTGACTACCTCACGGGCGGTACCCATGTGGCCCGCAATGGTTTCATGAGTAATCTTGAGGATGTTTGTTCCCTCTAAGCTACATTCCTCCAGCAGAAATCCTGCCAGCCTTTTATCAAAGCTTTTCCACATGATCTGCTCCATGAGCCACATAACCTCAGAAAAACGGGTAGCCATAATTTCGTTGGTAAAATTAGCTACCACAGCAGACTCTTTCATTAAGTGTCCATAAATGTCAGCAGAAATAACCCACATCGTGGTATCCTTCTGCGCCTCAATGGTGATCTCAAACTGAATGCTGTTCATCATACAGGAGGCGGAAAACAGGCAAATGTCCCGATCAAACAAACGATAGAGGCTAATCTCCCGTCCTTCGTCGGAAAGAATATAGGCACGAAGCTGTCCGTTTCTTACCAGCAGAAGACCAGTACACTCCATAGTTCCGTTGTGAATCACAGTCCCTTTGTCCACTTTTCGTAAAACTGCATTTCGCTCCAAAATCTGCTGCTGGGTCGGTGTCAGTTTGTTCCAAATTGGAAAATAAGATGAAAAATCCATGGGTACACCTCCTTGAATACACATAGTATAAAATAATTTATGGCATATGTCAATAATTCCGTTGACATATAGGAAAGGGAGATATACAATGATCATATAAATGGCATATGCCGCAAATAATGTGGAGGCGAATCTATGCCAAGACCGAGAAAATGTAGAAAAGTATGTTGTCTGCCAGATAATGATGGTTTTGTTCCGGTTCGTGGCGGCGAGGAACTGACTCCCATTGTCCTGAATATGGATGAGTATGAAGCCATTCGCCTGATTGACCGTGAAGGTTTTTCTCAGGAGCAATGCGGAGAATATATGCGTATTGCCAGAACAACGGTTCAGCAGATTTATGCAGCTACCCGTAAAAAATTGGCGGATGCGCTGGTTGAGGGACTTCCTCTGCGAATCGAGAAAGGGGATTTTGTGCTCTGCAGCGGAAACAGCGCAGCCTACGGGTGCAGAAATTGCTATCAGCAAAAAATCCATCCGATGCTTTCGAAACACTTCATCGAGTGGGTCTATGTCCAGACCGAAAACGGTGGACAGCGCAAGGCTCTGAAACCCGATGACAAACCCAATGTCACCTTCTGCTTGGGAGATGATAAAGCTGTTGCGGTTTACGCCTATTGCAATCTCCACGGCCTGTGGATGACTGAAGTGTAAAAAGTATGCCTCCTGTCGGTTTCCGGCAGGCGTTTTTTTTACAGGAGGATACCTATGAGTCAAGACAATGCCAGCTTTACCTTTTTACATCGCATAGAGGAAGTAGAACTGAACATTGAGGATGGACGCTGGCAATCTGCTTTGGCATTGGCGCTGACTTTGCCTGATATTTGCGGCGGCATTGCTTTCCCAGAAATTGTAAAGCGTTATCGGGATGGACGTGCTGTTCTGGACAGAAATCAGAGACCAACCCGTGATGTAGGAAATCAATATATTCGTTGGTTTAATACATACGCAGCACCTTTCTTTAAAGTCTCTGCGCAGGATATCTCTCCCTATATCTGCGGAGAACGATGCTGGCAGCTTCGATGCGAATACCTGCACCAGAACAAAGGCTTTGCAAATACTGAGGACAATACCTCGATTCGTTTTCACTTGGGTGTGAATTGCGGAACCTCAGTTTGCCAACTGGATAGAATAAGTTCTGCCAACAGCCTCACGGACATCCGTATTGATATTGAACAGTTTTGCCGAAGAATGTGCCGAGCGGTCAGAGCTTATTATGAAGCAGTACATACAGAGAAAGATTTCAACCTTTATAATACGCCTGTTCTGGATTTTATAAAGGCATCACAAGATGAAAAATCAAATGCTACGATTGCCATTATGTGCAGTGATTCGGCCTATGGGAACGGACTGAGACTGGTACTTCAAAACTTATCCAAACATATCCTTGTATTTGAAACCCCGGAAACTGCAAGAAAAGAACTTGGCAAGAAAAAGCCTATGCTTTGGATTGTTACAGAACCTATGACAAAAAAGCCAGATCAGCCATGGAGGGCAGATAAAAGAACACCCGTGATTCTTCTGTCCAATCAACCGGAATCAGAAATAGCGATTGAAAAGAATGCGGGTAAATTGACTGTCTTGCCCTTGCCTGTTCTGCCGGAAACTCTCCGTAATGCACTTAAGGCTTATCTTTTGACAAAGGAGGATAAGAACTAAGAATGATTATTATTATTTTTTCACTTATCCTGTTGCTTCTTGCTTATTTCCTCTATGTCCAAAAGAAAAAAGTGATATCACTTCAACAGCAGATTAGTGATCTCCAGAGTAAAATTAGTATACTTGAGAAGCAAGACCTTGCCGCTGAACAGTATAACGATTCTCTCCGGCAGGAAGCAAACACGGTTCATTTATATGCTTCTCTCTCGCTGGAGGAGACAAGAAAAACATCCATAAAAGATAAACAGTCTCAAATCATCCGTTCCAGTGAACATATCCTCGAGTTACTTAATAACGAAAAAGTTTAGTGCGGCAGCAATGCAGCTCTTTTTATGTGATATCATCACCGAAATGTTATTTTAGATTGGCTATACTATAATCAAACAAAGGAAAGGAGCTGGCAATATGGCAGTTATCAATATTAATAGAAATCAATTTGAAGAAATGGTGCATAGCGGAAAGACTGTTCTGGTGGAGTTTTCAGCTCCCTGGTGCGTATATTGCCGCCGTCTGGCTCCGGCATTGGAAAGCGTGGCTGAGGAATATAAGGATACGCTGGTATTCACTGCGGTTAACATTGATGATGAGCCGGAATTGGCTGAGGCCGAAGCTATAGAAGTTGTCCCTACTCTGCTGATCTATCACAGCGGACAGGCTCTTGGCTCTATCATCGCTCCGGAATCCAGGGCGCAGTTGGTGGCGTTCATTGAAGAAACTTTACAGCACCAGACGCAGGAAGCAACTACTGTGCAGCATATTTACGACATGATCGTGGTAGGAGGCGGTCCCGGCGGCTATACCGCAGCCCTTTATGCCGCCAGAGCAGGTATGAACACCGTGGTTTTAGAGAAGTTGTCCGCTGGTGGGCAGATGGCTCTGACCGAGCAAATCGACAACTATCCCGGCTTCGAGGATGGTATCGACGGCTTCTCCCTGGGAGAAAAGATGAAGCGAGGAACGGAACGATTTGGAGTGGAAACCAAGCTGACTGAGGTGCTGTCCCTGGAACTGTCCGGTTTTATAAAGAAAGCGGTGACCAGCGAAGGTCCTATGTACGCAAAGACCATTGTGCTCGCTACCGGAGCTGGCCCCAGAGAGCTGGGTGTTGATGGTGAACAGGAGTTAATCGGTAAAGGTGTCCACTACTGCGCAGCCTGTGACGGAATGTTCTATCGGAACAAAACGGTTGTCATCGCAGGAGGTGGCAATACCGCTGCGGCGGATGCCCTTATCCTCTCCCGTATCTGCAAAAAAGTCATCGTCGTTCACCGAAGAGATACCTTAAAAGCAACAAAGATCTACCATGAGCCTTTGATGAAAACGGAAAATATAGAATTCCTCTGGGACAATGAGATCGTCACACTGCTCCATAACGAAAAGCTGACCGGTATCCGGACTCGGAATGTGAAAACCGGAGAGGAAAGCACGCTTGCTTGCGACGGTGTGTTTGTCAGCGTCGGAAGAAAACCTTCCACCGAATTGGTGAAAGATCAGATTACGATTGATCCGGCTGGATACATTATCGCAGATGAGAGTACCTGCACCAACATCCCCGGTGTATTCGCCGTTGGGGATGTCCGCACAAAGGCATTGCGGCAGGTCGTGACTGCTGTAGCCGATGGGGCAACCGCTGTTCACTATGCAGAGGAATATTTAGCAGGAGGAATATGAGATGAAAGAAAATATTAAAAAATGGCTGAAGCCAATTCTATTTACCGCAGGCGGCGCTCTGGTCGGCCTTGCATATTACTACTTTGTGGGATGCTCCACAGGAGCTTGTCCGCTAACTTCTAACCCTTTTATCACGATGGCCTATATGGGCTTTATCGGTTGGCTGTTGTCAGGTGTGTTCGGAAAGGGGTGCAGCGGTTCATGCAATATGCAGTAAGGAGAAAGAAAAGCCCCAAAGACCGCCTGAAAAAGATAGTGTCCGAGACAGGCTCAGGCAGTTACAGGCAGAGGGCAAACAGCAAAGAACACGAAAGAAGTCCCAAGACAGAGAAAGATAACTTTGACACCGAACACGACACCGCCGGGCAGAACCCCTGCCTTGCGGGATTACATAGAGAAGCCCTATTCCTCCATCATTTCTACAAAGAACTGGGCAAAAGAAAAAGACCGCCAGCTTCAGCGGTGCATACATAGAACGGCAGCCGGGTATTTGAGTACCCGGCTGCTTCGTTTATTCGCCCAGAGCTTGACAAAGCTATCTTGTTGCGCTATAATAAATAAACAAATTTGTTTATTTATTTTTGAAAGGAGGAGTAACCTTGATTGAACCATCTGATTTTGGCTTATTTTTAAGAGAAAAGCGAAAAGCTGCTCACCTAACGCAAGATGATTTGGCCGTTGTCATAAACAAATCAGGACAGTATATCAGCAACATCGAAAAAGGCAAAAACAACGCTCCTCCTAATCCTTCAGATATAGAATCTCTCATAAAAAAACTTGGATTAAACGATGAAGAGGCAAAGCAATTTAAGGAAAAAGCTGCAGCAGACCGATGTCGCTTGCCAAATGAGCAAATGGATTATTTGATGAAGCATAGAAAGTTAATTGATCTCATCAATTTTGGATTGGAAAACAACATAAACGACAAATGCTGGGCAGAAATGTTAGCAACAATTTCGGGAGGAAAATAAAATGACTTTGAATGAAGTGTTAAAAAATACAAATTATGATGTTTCACTCTTTTCTGAGGAAGCACGCAAATATGTTGAAGATGCTATCGTTGTCAAAACTATCAGAGGCAAGGAAGCTCTCTTTATCAAATGTCTGAAACGTGATAAAGAAATCGCGCTTAAACCTGAAGAAGCAGTGCGTCAACTCTACCTCTACAAGCTTATCCACGAGTACGGTTATCCTACAAGCCGTATTGAAGTTGAATTCCCGATTCATTTTGGCCGCGAAGTTAAGCGCGCTGATATTGCCATTATGGATAAGGATCGTCTGATGGTTCCCTACATCATTGTTGAGCTCAAAAAGCCCAAACTGACAGATGGCAAGGAACAACTGAAGTCTTACTGCAACGCCACTGGCGCACCCATCGGTGTATGGACGAATGGTGAGCAGATTTCCTATTACAACAGGAAAGACCCTAATTATTTTGAGCCGATCACCAATATTCCAAAAGTTTCTGAAAAGCTCAGCGATATCATCAACGAAAAGTTCACTTATGAAGACTTGAAAAAGATTGATAGAATCAGCCAGCAGAAACGCTCTCTTCGCTCTCTTATTCAGGAAATGGAAGATGAAGTCCTTGCCAGCGCTGGAGTTGATTCTTTTGAGGAAATTTTCAAACTGATTTTTGCTAAACTATATGACGAGTTGATCTGCGAACGTGACTCCAGCGCATACTTGAAGTTTCGCAATTCCGGTGAAACGGATTTCGAATTGAAAGAGAAAATTCAGAGTCTCTTTGACGATGCAAAGAAAAAATGGGAGGGCATCTTTACTGACGAGAGCAAAATTCTTCTCTCTCCTTCTCATCTTGCCGTCTGCGTAGCTACACTTCAGGATATAAAGCTGTTTAACAATAATCTTGACGTTGTAGACGATGCATTTGAATACCTGATGAGTAAGGCTCAGAAAGGTGAAAAGGGCCAGTATTTCACCCCGCGTTATGTCATTGATATGTGCGTAAAAATGATGAACCCATCCGTCAATGACAAAATTATCGATACCGCTTGTGGTAGTTCGGGCTTTACTGTCCATAGTATTTTCAAAGTATGGAAAGATATCCGTCGCGAAAAAGGACTTCCAGAAGGCGAGGGCTTTACCGCTGCGCAACGTATTCCGGAAGAAACAAATTTTGTACGTGACAATGTGTGAAGTGCTATACTAACGTTGTAACAGTAGTGGCTAATA
>NZ_QWGL01000010.1:0-74101 GCF_003435375.1 Clostridium sp. AM34-11AC
TATCCAGGAAGGTCTGGTTGGTTGATGAAACGGTGAAGATGGATTTCAATATGTGGTTTTGAAGGTATGTTCCTTCAGTATTCCTCGATAGCTCAGTCGGTAGAGCACGCGGCTGTTAACCGCGCTGTCGTAGGTTCGAGTCCTACTCGGGGAGCTTTTTTCGTACTATCCGATGAACCTGATGACTGGTAATACTACCCGGTTGACAGAGGCATGTAAATATGGTAGTATATATTTAAGGCCCCATGGTCAAGCGGTTAAGACATCGCCCTTTCACGGCGGTAACACGAGTTCGAACCTCGTTGGGGTCATTTAACTAAATATGGCGACATAGCCAAGTGGTAAGGCGTGGGTCTGCAACACCCTGATCACCAGTTCAAATCTGGTTGTCGCCTCTCTTATGAGAGCCTCAGAATCCTTTATTTATAAGGGTTCTGGGGTTTTTGCCTTATAATTTTGATGTTTGCGCGTGTTTGCGGTCTGAAAACAATGTGTTGTATGGGCAGTTATTTATCTATATTCATACAATAAATTGATTTGATCTTGAATATGGCACATTTCCAATGCATTAAAGAGACTATATATCGTTTGCGCAAGCGGGCCTATCAATGGCAATGAATATTACTGATCCGCTCATACATATAAAAAATTTGCGGATCAATAAGATCCTTTGTCTCAGTTATCTCTCGTAAAAAATATTTTGAAGAGTAGTTGTTTGCGCAAACAGCCATTCATAACTCGCTCATTAGGTTAGTAAAATGGTCACTATACCTTTAACCAAGGATAGCGGCCATTTTATTTGCAGTCTCTTCGTTGGAAGTGATATTGCATAAATAGTGTCGTGTCATGGAAAGCGTCGTATGTCCAAGCAGTTTTTGTAATTCGGTGTCTTCCATACCGTTCTTATACATGATAGATGCTGTCGAGAAACGCAGCTTATGAGAGGAACGGTATTCAATCCCTAATTCGTCACAACATTTTTTCAAATGCCGATTGAAGGTAACGGTTGCCAAAGGGCTGTCGCCACGATAGAAAATAAATTCCTGATCGTCAGGCTGTAACTTCCGGACCTGGCTAAGAATCGCTTTTGTTGCAGGTGTCAGCGGCATAGAGCGAATTCCATCTGCTGTGTTGCCCTTAATGGAATTGATGACACGGTTCTTGTCATCTATAAAGCGCTGTATACGTATGAAATCCCCATCAATGTCGGACCATTTTAATCCCTTTAGTTCTCCGATTCGCAGTACCATGTGAAAATCAAAGAGAATGGCCAGGGAGTAGAAGTCAGTCTCACCGGATAAAGGCTCAATGATCCGTAGCCGATCTGCCTCTGTGTAAGGGGTTATTTGCGTATTTACAGGCTTAAAATCGAACTGCTTATAATTAATGCTAACGGAAATTAGCTCAAGCTTCCGGATCTGCCATTCTCAAGGCTGGATGAATCATCTCTATTTGTAGTGAAGTGCCAAATTAAAAGTTATTCTGGTGAAACCGCTCCATTACAGAACAGGGGCTGTTGCCTAGCAAAAATATTTGTTAATGCAACAGCCCCTATAATATTCATACAAAATCTCTAAAAACAAGAATTATTAGGCTAGTTATTATGACTATGCTCCATACTTTTTGAATATGTTGAAATTTGGTTAGCGTTTGATTATTCCCTTCTATTTTTGCAATTGTTTTTAATTTTAATCCAAACAGTAAAAATATAAGCAAACAACATATCATTAAAATTCTGGTAACCGCAAAAATAGTATCATTTAACATTATAAAGCTATTAAGCAAATATACGCTAACAGATAGCATATAAGCAAAGGATGTTAAAGAAAAAAATATATACAATTTTTTGTTCATCAGTATTCACCCTCTTATACTTATGACAATTTTGTATAAACAGGTCCCACATTCCATCCCGGAACACCGTCATTAGTAATTCCTTCAAAAAAGTTCATTTATTCATTGGCATCATTCCTTTCACGTTTAAATATTTCAAAATTAGGCGCATCATTTATTGTGTGTAAATTTTATCATAATTATTTTGAATATGCAATATTTGTAAATAAATCATAAAAACGCTGTAAGTTTTTGGCTAAAATGTAAGGGATTATTCATTTTTATATGTGTATGTAGTAATACTATTCGCTTAACTATATTGTTTGTTTTATATCTTTAGCGTTATGCATAGAGTAAAGGGGGAAAGTTTTCAAATACCTTCAGATCTGAAGTCCAGAATATCCGCATCTCAGAAAATGTTTTTTACAACCGATTTATTTTAAGCAGTTAAAGAAGCCGGATGATTACGTGTAGTCATCCGGCTTTAAATATTGTGGGAATCTTCGCCCGCCTGTATTTCCTCACTAAGTAAAAGCAGATTCCGGTTAATCCGCTCAATTCGTTGCATCTGCTCTGCAACGAACTGTTCTCCCTTTTTTGTATTCCGGATTCTGGTTCTGGATTGTTGCCTGGCATCAGTTAATCCATATCTGACCTCTGACAGTGGAAGATCCTGGTGCAGTAAAATATATGCAAGTGCCGCTCAGAACGGTTCGCTGATATAAAAGCGATATGCCTGATACACGGCCGACTCCAGCTCTCCCAGTTCAGTCTCTATAAGCAACTTACATATATGATCTAATTCCTCATCTGGAATTGCAAAGCGGAATACTATCAATGCCGCTGTTTTTCGGCATTCAACAGGTATGTTTTCCGGAAAATACTCCCGATAGCAACCGATCAGGTCCATTAAAAATTTTTCTTTCATCGTTGATCACCTCATGGCTTTTTTTCTGTTATATAAAGAAATCATACCATAAAAAATTTCATTAACAGGATGCATATCGGGGAGCAAATAAACATGGGAGATTTCCCCCCCCCCCTGCATGCGGAAAGCACAGCTCTTTCCAGTGCGCGCCTGGGTAACATGCGAATGCACCATTTCCGTAATAATCGCAATACAATGATACCGTACAGAATTCGAATGGCGCGATTATTTTAATTATACGAGAAATTAAATTAAAAAAGGAAACTATTAGGTATACAGAAAAAAACATACATGTTATACTAATGTTAGGCTGCCGTTAGGCAAAAACGACAAAAGTGCTCAAGTAATATGTGAAAAATCCCGGAGGTTGCAACTCCGGGGTTTTTCTATTTTGTGGTTACAGGATGGATTGATCTCCCCGGCCTGAACCAGGCGTGGATGCTGTCCGGGATACTGATGCTCCCAGGAACCTTCCGCACATTCGTTCATCAGATATGCTTATCAAGTAAACGGTAACTGGAAAATTTCTGAATCTTATTTTTTCTGAACTATATTTTCTTATTTGACACCCATAACGTTACACGGTATAATATAAATATGATTAAATCATTTGCACACAAAGGCTTAAGGGAATTTTATGAAAGTGGTTCCAAGAAGGGAATCCAACCAGAGCATGCGCCAAAACTAGGAAGAATGCTTGATCGTCTTGATGCAAGTATAAGTCCACAGGATATGAATTTACCAGGATATCGATTACATCCTCTGAAAGGAGATAAACAGGATATGTGGGCTGTTACTGTTAATGGCAACTGGAGATTAACATTTTATTTTGAAGGACAGGATGCGTATCTCCTAGATTACCAAGATTATCATTAGAAGGAGGAACATGTATGACCAATAGAAAACCAACACATCCGGGAGCTGTCCTCCTGGAAGATGTTATAAAGCCGCTGGGTCTTACCATCACAGAGGCTGCCAAAATGCTTGGGGTCAGTCGAAAGACATTGTCAGAGTTTGTAAATGAAAAAGCAATGCTAAGCCCTGATATGGCAATTCGCATCGCGAAAGCAACGAATACTTCTCCAGAGAGCTGGATGAATATGCAACAGAAATTGACACTATGGGAAGCTGAACAGCATCTTCCAGAAAATGTCATTCCATTTCCATCCGTGCACTCTGAAGAGGCCGCTACATTACAAATGTAATAATAAATGGGGCTGTCGCCTAGCAAAAATATTGCTAATGCGACAGCCTCGTTGTATTTGGTCCATAAAAT
This sequence comes from Clostridium sp. AM34-11AC, assembly GCF_003435375.1. Classification (GTDB taxonomy): domain Bacteria; phylum Bacillota; class Clostridia; order Lachnospirales; family Lachnospiraceae; genus Pilosibacter; species Pilosibacter fragilis. The sequence goes on from NZ_QWGL01000010.1 coordinate 4,038, forward strand.
GGGTTGCAAGTTTTGCTAGAAATATGCCCTGTACAAAATGTCCGCTTAGATATCCGTCTCAAGCAGCACCGTCTAATTGCGCAACATGGCAGGCGGTTTGCCCCTCTGCGTAGGGACTGTGACCCTCCGATTACATAAATTTATATCTTTTTGAGACATTTTTATAAACAACGCACCATTACAATGTACCGGTATATTAAATCAGAAAAAATGAACTTAGAGCCAGAAAAGGTGAGATTTATGTGTTTGCGCACTGTTTGCGCCCGCAAACACAAGCATCAATCGGCATGTAAACTCCTTTCTTTATCTGGGTTTCGAGAGATGACAGGAGGTTCAAATCTGGTTGTCGCCTCTCTTATGAAAGTCTCAGAATCCTTTGTTTATAAGGACTCTGGGGTTTTTGTTTTACCAGAAAAAGTATGCAAAATATATGCGGGCAAGCGGATTGAGGAAGGAGCATCGAAAAAAAGAAATATAGAGACATAAGTACTTGAAGTCCTAAAAAAAGTGTACTATAATAATAAATGTCCCGCACTGACATATGTGTAGCGCGGGACATTTTTAGAAATGGACACATCAGCAGTTAAAAGCGATAAAGTGCTTAAAAATAAAATACGTGCTTAAAAGGTGATGATTTGGTTTTGCCAGCATTTGGATATTGAATGATGCAGTCTGGAACAGTTTGTTCGCGGTTCATATTCGATATAGAAAGGCAGGGCTGAATCTACATGAAAATAATATTTTGGGGGAGAAAATTATGTCATTCAATTACAAAAGTTTACTTCCGACACCGGCGCAGATCAAGGCGGAATTTCCGCTGACACCGGAGTGCGTGGAGTTAAAAGCGGCAAGAGATAAAGAGGTTGCGGATGTTATCACGGGAAAGAGCAAAAAGTTCCTCGTGATCATTGGACCGTGCTCCGCGGACCGCGAGGACGCTGTATGTGAGTACATGAGCCGTCTCGCCAAGGTAAATGAGCAGGTTAAGGATAAGCTGGTTATCGTACCGCGTGTATACACAAATAAGCCGCGTACCACAGGCGGCGGATACAAGGGAATGCTTCATCAGCCGGATCCAGAGAAGAAGCCGAATATGTACGAAGGACTTGTAGCGATCCGTAAGCTTCATATGCGCGTGATCGAGGATTATGGATTCACGACAGCCGATGAGATGCTGTATCCGGAAAACTACAGCTACCTTTCCGATGTACTTTCCTATGTCGCGATCGGTGCGCGTTCTGTTGAGAACCAGCAGCACCGCCTTGTATCCAGCGGTATGGACGTTCCGGTTGGAATGAAGAACCCGACCAGCGGCGACCTCGGTGTTATGTTAAATGCCGTTTACGCTGCACAGCATGGTCATGATTTTATCTACCGCACATGGGAAGTTGAGACAAAGGGTAATCCGCTGGCGCACACGATCTTAAGAGGCGCAGTCAGCAAGCACGGTCAGTGCCTGCCGAACTACCATTATGAGGATCTGGAGCTTCTCTACAGCCTGTATCAGGAGCGGGAGCTGTTGAATCCGGCCTGCATTGTTGACGCTAACCACTCCAACTCCAACAAGCGTTACATGGAGCAGATCCGTATCGTGAAGGAAGTTCTTCACAGCCGCCGTCACTCGGAGGAGATCCACAACTTCATCAAGGGCGTTATGGTTGAGAGCTACTTAGAGCCGGGCAGTCAGAAGATCGGCGAGCATATTTACGGAAAATCCATCACGGATCCATGTCTTGGATGGGATGATACGGAGAAGCTGATCTATGACATTGCGGATGAGATCAAATAAGAGATAGAAATTGCCGGTGCCGGCACATGAAATGTGTGCTGGAACGGGAAATAGAGTAAATATTAAGCCATCGGGATGAAAGTGAAAATTATCATTCCGGTGGCTTTTTATAGTCGTGCATCTGGAAGAAGCTGCCGGCAGCAGGTCCTAGACGTTAGCAGTCTGGGCTGCTTTTGATGAGAACTCTCTCTCATAAAAGAAGATATACTGCTGCAGCACACCGGCGAACCCCGGATATTTCGAGAAATTTTCTTCGATCAGCGCCTCGCAGAGCCGTGATTCGGGAACATGACTGGTGCAGCGGCTTTTCGGGGCATACTCCCGCAGCAGGATCTTTTTGATCCAGGTGTCCACCGGGAAGGCACCGATATGGTGCAGACCGAAGAGGCAGATGCAGTTGGCAACTTTGACGCCTATTCCGTAGCAGGAGAGAAGAGCTTCCATGGAGTCGGAGTAATTCAGTCCCCGCAGACGGTCAAGATCCATCTTTCCGGAGCAGACGTCTTCGCAGGTCCGCTTGATATACTTGGCACGGTAACCGAGTTTTAAGGCGAGGAGATCATCCAGGGAGGCGTGGTTTAACTCTTCAGGAGTTGGAAACGCATAATAATATCCGGAAGACAACTCATACCGTGTTCCATATTTCTCACTCAGCGCCTCCACTAGCGCTCGGATCGCCGGAATTGTCTTTTGTTGTGAGATAATAAAGGTGATGATCATCTCCCAGAGATCCTGGTTCAGGATCCGTATTCCACTGCCGAAAGCCGCCGCTTTTGAAAGATATTCATCCGCAGGGTCAACAGAGCGGATATAAGCACCATAATCCGTCCCAAGATCAAAATAATGATTCCAGAATGCAGACTCGTCATCGGGACAGTGAAAAATCACCTCATCCCTATTCTGCTCCACAATAAGAAAATGTCCGCTGCTGATGACCCGGTAAGCTGTCTGCGGATCATTCGGGGCACAGGGAATCATACGGAAACACTGACCGGAGTCGGCGATCTGGCGGAGGTTGAAGTCCTTTAAGTTTTTTGAAATCATAGAGTACCTCCTGACTGGTCAGCGGGTCTGCCTAGGAACAAAAGAAATTTTTAAAGTCATTCCCATTCCTTCGGCAAGGCGCTGAAGCAGTTTGATGGATGGATTTCGACTTCCATTTTCCAGACGGCTGATCTCAGTCTGGTTGATTCCTGTTCTTTCGGAAAGTTCTTTTTGCGTCATGTTCTGACTGATTCTGGCATCGATAATTGCCCGGATGATATCCATTTCCGGTTGAATCTCGTCATATGCGGCGGAAAAATCTGGATTTTGCATTTTCTGTTTTTTATATTCCTGAAGTGTCATGCATGTTCTCCTCTGAATATAGTTTCTTTTTCTCAAAAGTGTGGTCAATAATTCTTTCTTTGGAATTTTGTGTGTCTCCTTATATGATATGAGATATATCTCAATAAGTCAATAGAATTGTAATTTAGAAATAAAAAAGGTTAATAAATCATGAATCAAAAGATTTGATAAAGATTAAAAGAACCAGATTAAAACGAATTGAACATCAGAAGAATATTTATGAAATAAAAAAGAAAGCTGTCTCCCGCCAAATTTAGAGATGGCGGGAGACAAAAAATTATTCAGCAAGTGCCTTCTTGTTCGCTTTCGCCTGGAACTTTTCGTTCTGGATAATAAAGCGCTCGTGGCGGCCTCCGCCGATCTTTCCTTTGGCGTCGTAAGCGGCAACATCGAATACGAGACGACGTCCGTCTACCTCGACAAGTTCAGTCTCGCACCATACGGTCATTCCAAGCGGTGTCGGTGCGTCGTGTGTTACGTTTAAGAGTGTACCCACAGTACCACAGCCCTCGTCGAGCTGATCAGCAACGCTCATCCAGGCGGTCTTTTCCATTAAAGCGGTCATAGCCGGTGTCGCGAACACGTCGAGTGTGCCGCTTCCCATTGTTTTTGCGGAGTTTGCGTCAGAGACAACAACCTCCTGTCTTCCTTTTATTCCAGTTTCCAGCATAAGTTTGTCCTCCATGATTAAATGAATACCGTAACTGTTCAGTACCCTCACAGTTACGCGCAAAAATCCATTCTAAATCGGCTGTACCGATATGATTTTTGCCTTCTAGTCTAAGTTTTCTTACGGTCAGCGCAGTAAATGCGCAGACCTACTGAATAGTTACTGAATACCACAGTTTACAATACCGGAGATCCTGACAGTGACAGCAAAGATCCGGGATTTAAACCGGGGAAGTGTGATCAGCGCGGCGTTTTCCCGCCTGACACTGACATATAAAGTATAGAATACTCGTACACGAATTGCAAGAAAAAGACTTACTGGTCTGTGATCATTTTTTTCAGATTCTCAAAAAGTTCCAGATCGGATTTGGTCACGCGGATGTTGGAGGCGAGTTCTTTGCCGTCCGGTTCTGTAACCTTAAATTCGATGATCATGTTTTCCTGAATGCCATGTTTGTAGACCGCACGCCAGAAAGCCGGGAATTTCGGGTGGTTTCTTGTAAAGGTCTGCCAGGAGTTTTTGAACTGCAGAAACATCATTGGGTTTATACTCAAAATATTTTCCTCTTTTATAAAATTGTGTTTCAGGTAGTTGCGCAGCGGGTCGGATGGACGCCGATGCCACTGTTTGCGCAAGGCACGAACAGTAACATGCTGATGGATTCCAGTATAAAATATTTGAGCAGGAATTGCAAGATATGGGAATAGTATGCTACAATTAGCACTGAGAAAGTGGTTACTGTATACGAATCGAAATTTTCTGAACTGAAAATTCCGTACAATACAGTGGTGGTAGATTTTACCGATTTGGAATGCGAAGCATCGGGAAAACGATGGTCAGGCAGTTGTAAAGGAGAGATACGATGTTGGAGGACGCAAAAAAACGGATGGCAGAAAATGTCATTTGTAATTTGAAAAAAAGAAATATGGAGGGAATCTATTGCCGGGATAAGAAAGAGGCAGTGGAAACGGTACTCTCGCTGATCGAACCCGGTGCTTCCATCGGCTGGGGCGGCTCGGCATCGGTCCGGGAGCTGGGGATTCTGGCTGAATTGGAGAAATCCGGACATGAGATGCGGGATTATCCGATGAAAGATAAAGAGACGATGGGAAATCCTTCATATCTCGGCTCCTGCAGTGCGGACTGTTTCCTTATGGGAACGAATGCGATCACCGTAAAAGGCGAACTGGTCAATATTGACGGTGCGGGAAACCGTGTGGCCTGTCTGATCCATGGACCCAGACAGGTGATCATTGTTGTCGGAATGAATAAGATAGTGCGGAGTATTGAAGATGGGATCGACCGGATCCAGACGCAGGCTTGTCCGATCATTGCAGATGCTACCGGCCGGAAAACGCCATGTGGTGTAAAGGGAGTCTGCATGGATTGTCAGTCCCCGGACTGCATGTGCTGCTCGATTGTTGTCACACGGAGATCCCGATATGACGGACGGATCAAGGTTGTGATCGTTGGGGAAAATTTAGGCTACTAAAATAAGATTACTGGAGGAACCCAATGTTTTTTATTGGCGGAATTACTCAGGGGACAAAAGAGCTGGTTTATAACGCGGCGGCGATGATCTGTGGCCGCTGCGGGAGATATGGACGGTATCAGGTGTTTATGACCTATATGTGCCTGTCCTTTTTCTTTATTCCGATCTTTAAATGGGGACGGAAATATTATGTGAAGACAAGCTGCTGCGGGACTGTCTACCAGCTGAATGAGGAAGTCGGAAAGCGGATCGCCGCGGGAGAGGATGTTTCGATCCGGGAGGAAGATCTGACGCTCGTCTCAGAGGGACATGATGCCCCGGCCTGGGATGTGCCGTTGAAGCGGTGTTCGAACTGCGGTTATGAGACGAAGGAAAACTTTGAATACTGCCCGAAGTGCGGAAAGAGGTTTTAAGACATGAAGATCACATACATTCATCACAGCGCGTTTCTCGTGGAGACGGAGTCGGCGTACCTGCTGTTTGACTATTTCCAGGGGAAGCTGCCGGAGTTTTCGGAGGAAAAACCGCTCTATGTGTTTGCAAGCCACAGGCATCCGGACCACTTTTCGAAGGTGATCTTTGATCTGGAGGAAAAACATCCGAATATCCATTATATTCTGGCATTTGATATCTGGAGTAAGCGGGTGCCGGAATCTTGTAAAGGAAAGACAGAATTTTTAAATCCGGGACAGATCCTGAAGGATGGGACACTGAAGGTCGAGGGATTTAAGTCTACAGATGAGGGCGTCGCGTTCTGGTGCAGTGTGGATGGTCTGGAGATTTACCATGCAGGCGACCTGAATCACTGGTATTGGGATGGGGAAGATCCGCAGTGGAATAAGAACATGGCGAAAGCGTACCAGGAAGAGATCTCGAAGATGCACGGGCGGACAGCGGATATTGCGTTCCTGCCGCTGGATCCGAGACTCGGTGAATATTTTTACCTGGGAATCGATGATTTCGTGAGGGAAGTCGACACAAAACTTATTTTCCCGATGCATTTCTGGGGAGAATATGATGTGGCAGAGCGGTTGAAACAGCTGCCGTGTTCAGCGGGGTACCGCGAGAAAGTCATGGAGATCCATGAAGAAAGTGAAAGCTGGGAGATCTGACCGGCGATCAGAGTGCCGGAAAAGCTCTCTTTGAAAAAGCAAGTGTAAAGCTTAGGACGCGGCGAGACCGGGATTGAGGCTCAAAAAGAGTCGGAGAATCAGAAGCTGTTGATTATATAAAAAATGAATGGAGAGGAGCACGTTATGAAATTCACATTCGCGCACAACAATTTTAATGTAACAGATCTTGACAAATCCTTAAAATTCTATGAGGAAGCTCTTGGATTAAAGGAAGTAAGAAGAAAAGAAGCGCCGGACGGGAGCTTTATCCTGGTTTACCTCGGAGACGGTGTGACACCGCACCAGCTGGAGCTCACATGGCTCAGGGACTGGGAGAAGGATCACTATGATCTTGGAGACAATGAGTTCCATTTGGCATTCCGTGTGGATGATTTTGAGGCGGCCCATGCGAAGCACAAGGAGATGGGATGTATCTGCTTTGAGAATGAGAAGATGGGAATTTACTTTATCACAGATCCGGATAATTACTGGCTGGAGATCGTGCCGACAAGAAAGTGATAAAAGGTTCGACAGCCAGATATATAAAAATTCACACATCAGGCAGAGAGGAAGGAAAACATTCTCGCTGAAAAGAAAAATAGCAGCTGGTCAGAGATAGGAAACATAGAAACAGATAAAACAGGAGGAACTAAGATGATTCTGATTAAAAATGGACGTGTGGTAGACGCAAAGAGCAATACAGACGAGATCCTGGATGTTGTTATTGATGGCGGGAAGATAAAGACCATCGGAAAAGTGGAAGATGACGGAAGCTATGAGCAGGTGATCGACGCAGACGGCTGTGTCGTAGCACCGGGCCTCATTGATGTCCACGTTCACTTCCGCGATCCGGGACTTACATACAAAGAGGATATCCAGACAGGCTCCGCCGCGGCGAAAAAGGGCGGATACACAACGGTTGTCACCATGGCAAATACAAAACCGCCGGTAGACAATGTGGAGACCGTAAAATATATCATCGAAGAAGGAAAGAAGACAGGCATCAATGTTCTTCCGGCCGCATGCGTTTCTGTTGGAATGAAGGGTCAGGAGCTCACGGATATGGACGCTTTAAAGGCAGCAGGAGCCGTTGGATTCACAGACGATGGAATCCCGCTGATGAACGAGAAACTCGTCTACGAGGCCATGAAGAAGGCGAAAGAGCTAAATGTACCGCTGAGCTTCCATGAGGAAGACCCGGCATTCATCTCCGAGAACGGAATCAACGCAGGTGCAGTCGCAAAAGAGCTTGGAATCACAGGTTCCCCGGCACTTGCTGAGGATTCTCTCGTGGCCCGTGACTGCATGATCGCCCTGCACACAGGCGCGTCAGTCAATATCCAGCATATCAGCTCCGCCACATCCGTAAAGGCTGTGAAGCTTGCGAAAGAGCTTGGAGCAAACGTGACAGCGGAGGTCACACCTCACCATTTCACATTAGATGAGACTGCTGTTTTAGAACATGGCGCAATGGCGAAGATGAACCCGCCCCTTAGAACCGCGAAGGACCGCGAGGGCATTATCGAGGGAATCAAGGACGGTTCCATCGACATGATCGCCACAGACCATGCACCGCACAGCATGGAGGAAAAGGCAGTTCTCCCGGTATGGAAAGCGCCGAGCGGAATCATCGGTCTTGAGACCGCTCTCGGACTTGCTGTGACAGAGCTTGTGAAGAAAGGCCATCTGACCACCATGCAGCTTGTCGAGAAGATGTGCGTAAACCCGGCGAAGTTGTATCACTTTGATAAAGGATACCTCGCAGAGGGCGGGGATGCCGATATCGTGATCTTCAACGAGGACGAGGAGTGGACCGTCACAGACGATGAGATCGCATCCAGGTCCCACAATACACCGTTTATCGGAAGAACGCTTTTCGGACGCGTGAAGTATACGATCTGCGGCGGAAATATTGTATACAAGGATTAAAAAAATACAGCAGAATTCCCTGGCATCGGACCAATAAGTTCCACGCAGTCGGGACTGGTCCGATGGACGGGCAGTACAGATATTTTCAGTATGAGAGAGCAGATAGAACTGAAAATTGCAAGAAACAAAGAACAGGAGAAAATAAGTCATGAAAAAATACCAGGTGCTTCTTTTTGATGTGGATGGAACACTTCTGGATTTCGACAAGGCGGAGAGGATCGGCATCGAGCGGGTGCTTATCCACTTCGGCGTGCCAGCCACCGGGGAGAATATACAGAAATACCACCATCTGAATAAAAGCTACTGGCAGAAGTTAGAGCGCGGGGAGATCACGAGAGAGCAGGTTTTAAGCCTGAGATTCGAAGATTTCTTCAGTGACTTCGGGATTAAGGTAAATGGCGCTGAGGTCGACGGTCTGTATCGTCAGACATTAAATGAGAGCGCGTTCCTTTTGGACGGTGTTATGGACCTTCTTGGCGGCTTAAAGGAGCGTTATGAGCTTCATATCGTCACAAACGGCGTCGCGGAGACCCAGTATAAACGCCTTGCGGCAGCAGGCCTGGACAAGCTGTTTAAGGGAATCTACGTCTCCGAGGAATCCGGTTTCCAGAAGCCGCAGCAGGAGTACTTCGATTACTGCTTTAAAAAGATGGGAAGAAACGATGTGGAGAACATGCTGATCATCGGTGATTCCCTGACATCCGATATCCGCGGCGGAAATAACGCGGGGATCGACACGCTGTGGTATAATCCGCACCACCAGGAGAATATGGCCGGGGTGCATGTGGATTATGAGGCGGATACGCTGGAGAAGATCGGTGAGATGTTAAGCTGATTACAGAATGGCAGCAGCAGTTGACCTTTCACAGCAAAGTTATGTGAACTAAAAGAACCTAGAACGAGAAATATTGTCAGACATCTTGACAAATACGAAGATTTTTCTTATAATTATGCTTTCCCGGAAGGCATTGTCCGCCGCATACGGATCCGGTGAAGGGACAGAAAGAGCGGCGGCGAATATATAGAAATGAGGGGTGTATTTCATGAACAAGAACACGACAGATATCACATTATCGGCTTATTTTAATGACATCGTAATCGGATACTACGAGGACGAGGATCTGGTAAAACAGTTTGGAAGACAGCTTGGTTTCGACGTGGATATGGACACCTTTATGGCGGTATCTTTCCAGTATCCGTCTGATATGAATGTAAAACCGGAAGACCGTGAGAAGCTCACAGACGCGGCAAACGCGATCATCGCTCTCTCCGATATCAACAAGAAGATCGGTGGAAAGCAGATTATCACCTGCGACAGCGGCGTATGCGTGATCCTGATCATGAACGACAAATCCGCAATGCGTGACCTGATCCCGCAGATCAAGGAGACAGCCCTTGAGCAGGTAGAAAAGATCAATTCTGACAGAAAGATCCGCGTCGGCATCGGTACGATCGAGAGCGGAATCAAGGGAATCAAGCATACATACATCAATGCCCAGGATGCGGTAAAGGCCGGCGAGATCTTCAAGAAAGACCGTGTGATCCTTGAATACATGGGTATGGAGATTTACAGCAGCATCAACCAGATGGTTGTAAACTTCGGTGACCGCCTTACCAGAACCGTTTTAAAACAGCTCGGTGAGACTGAGAAGCGGGTTCTCGCGAAATACTACAAATGCAAAGAGGACATCGCTGAGACTGCAAGACAGCTCGGAATGTCTGAGGATGATGTAAAGACAAGCTTAAATATGGTCCGCATCAATACCGGACTTGACGTAAACGATACAGAGGATAACTTCAAGCTCCACTTTATCATGATCGCGAAGAAAGTCCTTGAAAACGACGAGAGAATCAAGAAGAATCGTTAATTCACCAGAAAGTTTCTGTTGCTGTCTGCCAATGGCATGAACAGCGGAGTGTAGAAGGTGGACGATACAGAAGAAATCAGCAACAGCCCTGCGCATAATATGTGCCGGGCTGTGAGCCGTTATGGATGGTAAAATGCTGAATGGTAAAAGATAAACAGGCGGGGATCTGCCGGACAGAAGGGGATACAAATATGAAGACAATGCTGGAGCGCGGAGCCGGAATTCTGATGCCGGTGTCAAGCCTGCCGTCACCATACGGAATCGGTACATTTGGCAGTGCGGCCTATGATTTCGTGGACTTCTTAAAGAAAGCAAGACAGAAATACTGGCAGGTTCTGCCGGTGGGACCGACAAGCTACGGGGACAGCCCGTACCAGTCATTTTCCGCTTTTGCGGGAAATCCGTACTTTATCGATCTGGATACCCTGGTGAAGGAGGGACTTCTCACACAGGACGAGATCAACGCCTGTTACTGGGGGGATAATCCGACCCAGGTGGCGTACGACGCGGTGTTCTGGTACCGGTTTCCACTGTTGAAAAAGGCGTACGCGAGAAGTGAGTACCGCGAGGAACAGGGCTACGAGAAGTTCTGTATGGACAGCTGGTTCTGGCTGAATGATTACGCATTTTACATGGCGTTAAAGTTCCATTTTGATAATAAAGAATGGCTGGCATGGCCGGAAGATATCCGGTTCCGGAAGAAAGAAGCGGTGGAGTCCTACCGCGAGGAATTGAAGGACGAGATCGACTTCTGGAAGTTTTTACAGTATAAATTCTACCAGCAGTGGGGAAAGCTCCGCGCATATGCGAATGAGCAGGGAATCTCCATCATCGGTGATATTCCGATCTACGTGGCACTTGACAGCGCGGATGTCTGGACCCACCCAGAGTTATTCCTTTTGGATGAGGAGAACCTGACTCCGATCAAGGTTGCCGGAGTTCCGCCGGACGCATTCAGCGAGACGGGACAGCTCTGGGGCAATCCGCTTTACCGCTGGGATGTTCAGGAAAAGACCGATTTCGCATGGTGGAAGGAGCGCATGAAAGCGTCTGCCCGCCTGTATGACGTGGTCCGTATCGACCACTTTATCGGTGTAACCCAGTACTACGCGATTCCGGCGGGTTCCGAGGACGGAAAGACAGGCGAGTGGTTAAAGGGACCTGGAAAGAAGCTCACAGATGCCATCAACATGGTCATCGGTGACACGAAGATCATCGCGGAGGATCTTGGAATCTTTGTTCCGGAGGTCAAGGAGCTTCTTGAGGAGACAGGATATCCGGGAATGAAGATCATCGAGTTCGCCTTCAGCGGCGACCGCTTCAACGAGCACCTGCCGCATATGTACTCCCCGAATTCCGTCGTTTACGGCGGAACCCATGACAACGAGACTCTGGTGGGCTACTTTAAGCCGGAGGCGCGCCAGTGGTGGGAGTTGCAGTATATCGCAGACTACATGGGTGTCTCCCATCAGCATGAGGTCGTAGACAAGGTCTTAAAGACCGCCTACGCGTCTGTAGCCAGCGTCGTGATCTTCCAGGCGCAGGATATCTTAAAGCTCGATAGCTGGGCGAGAATGAACACGCCGGGTACGGTGGGGAATAACTGGAGATGGAGAATGAAACCGGGAGAGCTGACGCAGGATCATATCAACCATCTTTCATGGCTGGTCGATACATTTGGACGGTTTTAGATTGAAAAAAATGCAAAAATCACGGCAGAATTACCGAAGGGAAAAGTCAATTTTTGTCGAGAAAAACAGATGTTTGCGGTACGCGGTACAGTGCCGAGAAATAAGGAAAAACGGGCGGTTCGTAAGGATAAAACAGACCGCCCGTTTCTTGGAAATTCGATTGACACAAGACCAGAAGTGTGATATTGTTAAGTTAATTCCGATGCACTATTGAACTCACATGTTTTTGTAAGTCATTTGCGCGATACGATGAATTACAAAAGCATGTGAGTTTTTTGAAATAAAGACCAACAGCGATGTGTGGGGATTTCCAATAGTCTTAGTACGGAAAAATTCAATTTTTTATGGAGGTACCAAAATGAACAACGGTACAGTTAAGTGGTTCAATTCTGAGAAAGGCTACGGATTCATCTCCAACGATAATGGCGGCGACGACGTATTCGTACACTTTTCCGCAATCGTAGGCGACGGCTTCAAGACTCTTGAAGAGGGCCAGAAGGTTACTTTCGACACAGAGCAGGATCCGAAGAACAGCAAGAAGCTTCGCGCTGTTAACGTAGTTAAACTCTAATTCGAATAGAAGAGAAACTAAGAGAACTGCCGTTCCGAGTTGTACTTGGAGCGGCAGTTCTTTTGTTGGATAGGATTTTTCCTTGAAAAACAGGCTTTTTTCGCGAAAAGCCTTGCAAAAACTTGTGTTCTTTAATAGAATAAGAAGGACTTTGATAACTGACCGGCAGGCTAGAGACATTTGCGGAAGGTTATCGTTTTAAGTTCTGCCAGGGTTTAGATCCGAGGCAGGCTGTTTGTGCCCGGCGCGGGGGATGCGCTAAGGCGCATTTCACAGATACCCCTTGTCAGTTAAAAGGAGATTTAGAAAATGATTAGTGCAAATAATGTGACACTCCGTGTCGGTAAAAAAGCTTTATTTGAAGACGTAAACATTAAATTTACAGAAGGAAACTGTTATGGTCTGATCGGTGCCAACGGTGCTGGAAAGTCCACATTCTTAAAGATCTTATCCGGTCAGCTCGAGCCGACAAACGGTGAGGTTGCGATCACTCCGGGTCAGCGTCTTTCCTTCTTACAGCAGGACCACTTTAAATACGACGAGTACACAGTTCTCGATACCGTTATCATGGGAAATAAGCGCCTTTATGACATTATGAAGGAAAAAGACGCGATCTACATGAAGGAAGAGTTCACAGACGAGGATGGAATCAAGGCTGCAGAGCTCGAAGGCGAGTTCGCAACCATGAACGGATGGGAAGCGGAGTCCGACGCTGAGAACCTGTTAAACGGTCTTGGTATTGAGACAGAGCTTCACTATAAAACAATGAAAGACCTTCTCGGACCGCAGAAGGTTAAAGTTCTCCTCGCCCAGGCATTATTTGGAAACCCGGATATCCTGCTCCTCGATGAGCCGACGAACCATCTGGATCTCGACGCGATCGCATGGCTTGAGGAGTTCCTGATCAACTTTGAGAATACTGTTATCGTGGTATCCCATGACCGTTATTTCTTAAATAAAGTCTGCACGCAGATCGCTGATATCGACTACGGCAAGATCCAGCTCTATGCCGGAAACTATGATTTCTGGTTCGAGTCCAGCCAGTTGATGATCAAGCAGATGAAGGAAGCAAACAGAAAGAAAGAGGAGAAGATCAAAGAGTTGCAGGAGTTCATCCAGAGATTCTCCGCCAACGCTTCCAAGTCCAAGCAGGCGACCTCCAGAAAACGTGCCTTAGAGAAGATCGAGCTCGACGAGATCCGTCCGTCCAGCAGAAAATACCCGTATATCGACTTCCGTCCGGCCCGTGAGATCGGAAACGAAGTTCTCTCCGTTGAGGGACTTACAAAGACCATCGATGGCGTAAAGGTTCTCGACAATATTTCCTTTACCCTGGGAAGAGAGGACAAGGTTGCCCTTGTAGGACCGAACGAGCTTGCGAAGACCACACTCTTCAAGATCCTCTCCGGTGAAATGGAGCCGGATTCCGGAAGCTACAAATGGGGTCTCACAACGACTCAGGCGTACTTCCCGAAGGATAACAGCGCAGAGTTCAACAATGATGATACGATCGTAGACTGGCTGACCCAGTACTCCCCGGAAAAGGATGTCACATATGTCCGCGGCTTCCTCGGAAGAATGCTGTTTGCCGGTGAAGATGGCGTAAAGAAGGTAAAAGTTCTCTCCGGTGGTGAGAAGGTGCGCTGCATGCTCTCCAAGATGATGATCTCCGGCGCGAACGTGCTGATGTTCGATGAGCCGACGGACCATCTGGACATGGAGTCCATCACAGCCCTGAACAACGGAATGAAGAAGTTCCCGGGCGTGATCATCTTCTCCTCCCGTGACCATCAGGTCGTAGAGACGACCGCAAACCGTATCATGGAGATCATCAACGGCCAGCTGATCGATAAGATCACAACCTACGACGAGTACCTTGAGAGCGATGAGATGGCGAGAAAGAGATTCACCTATACGATCACTGAGAGTGAAGAGGATGATGACTGATTCTGCCGCCTGAATTGAGATAGAAAATGGCAGTGTAAACTGCCTGCAGAAAAAACAGAGCATATATTCAACCATACCCTATGTAAAACATTGGCATGCGAAGATATATGCTCTGTTTTTGCGTATTTACACTTAGTTTTGGCGGAACCGGTTAATTAGCCCCGGCTTTCGCCAGAACCTTCTTCATTGAAGTGAGATACACGATCACCGAAGCAATCGGTCCAAGGATATCAGATACCGGTTCTGCGTAAAATGCCGCTTCAGCTCCGAACATTGCGGGAAGCAGGAAAAGGGATACGAAGTATGTGCCTTTTCGGAAGAAGGAAAGCGGCAGGGCAACCTGTACCTGACCGAGGCCGGTGAAACCGTCGACGATCTCATACTGGAATGCCAGCGGAATGATCGCCAGAGTGAAGATCCGGATCGCCCGGATCGCCTCTGCGGCAACAACCGGGTCTGCTGTAAAGAGACGGACAAACAGGCCGCCGATGGTACGCGCAAGGACGAAGAGCAGAGCGGTGTATGCCGCAGCAAGGCTAAAGATGTACTTCTGCGCATTCTTTACGCGGTCGGTCTTTCCGGCTCCGAAATTGTAGGCAAGAACAGCCTGAGTTCCGCTGGTGATACCGCCGAGAGGCATGGTGACTACGAGCATGAAGCTCTGGGCAATGGTCGCGCAGGTGATCAGAAGGTCTCCGCGCTCCGCACCGCCGTATTTTTGCAGGATCGCGTTCATGGTGATGATCATGACGTTATCCATGGCGATGATGATAAATGGGGTAAAGCCGATGGTGAGCACTCTGCGGATCAGCCGCCAGCTGTAACCGCCGAAGGTGATACGCACCGGCATATTTTTTCCGAACAGTGTATTCAGGACGAAAGCGCAGCTCGCCATCTGGGAGATGACGGTTGCGACGGCGGCACCGGAGACGCCCATGTGGAGGCCGAAGATGAAGATCGGATCCAGAATGATGTTCAGCACCGCGCCGAGGACGACGGAGTACATGCCGGTCTTTGCAAAGCCCTGACAGATGATAAACTGATTCATACCTGTGGACATCAGGGCGAATACGGTTCCAGTCAGATATATTGTAAAATATGCGTTTGCGTAGGGCAGCGTGATATCGCTGGCACCAAAATACCGCAGCATCGGAATGCGGATTGGGTAGATGCAGGCCACCATGAGGAGGGAACATACTGCCAGCATGAGGAAGCAGTTTGCAAGGATCCGCTCGGCGGCCTTTTTATCGCCCTGTCCCATCTTCATGCTCATAAGCGGGGCACCGCCGATTCCCACGAGAAACGCGACGGAGCCGACCATAGTGACTACCGGACCGCAGACACCGGCCCCCGCCAGTGCCATGTCGCCGGAGCCGGGGATATTTCCGATATACATGCGGTCTACGATACTGTAAAGGACGCTGACAAACTGTGCCAGCATACTGGGAATTGCGATCCGGACGACGAGTTTTTTTATGTCGTCACGGCCGAGATCATTTTCAGCAGCCATAATAAAACTCTCCTGTATAAAATCCGCAGTACAGAAAAACTGTACTGCGGAATATTTGTGTACTTGCGTGAAGATGTAGATTGTCGCAAGTGACCTCGCGAATGTGCCAAGGCACATTCTTATTTTGTATTAAGCATTGTGGATAGGGGATCCGGCTTTTGGCGTGTCTATAGCCTTGCCGGTCTGTTCCAGCATATCCAGACGATGGTTGATCTTTTTCTGGTTTTCGATGATCAGATCCATTTTTTTGTGCAGGTCATCGATAATGAGTTCGCTCTTTAAATTGACCTTAAAGTCGTTTTCCGCGCGTTGTCTGTCCTTTGCCTCCTGTCGGTTCTGGCTCATCATGATAAGGGGAGCCTGAATGGCAGCAATGCAGGAAAGTACCAGATTTAAAAGGATAAACGGGTAGGCATCAAAGGCCTTCGTTCCAAGGATAACGTTGACAGCCATCCATCCGACCATGACAGCGATAAAGCTGAAGATAAATGCCCAGCTTCCGGCAAATTTCGCTACTGCGTCGGATGCTCTCTGGCCGAAGGACAGTTTTTCTGTCTCATTGGAATTTTCTGTGATGTTTGTCATGATCAGCTGATGGATCAGCTCTTCATCTGTAAATTCCTGATCAGTCCTGTTCAGGAGTTCCCGGATGATTTTTTTTCGTTCGTTTCCGCTTTTCATTTTCATAGTGAATCTCCTTATGTCCGGCATATAAAACGCGTGCAGCGCATCGGTGATGTATGCGGACACTGTTCTATACTGATAACGGGTAACTGCTAAATTCTCCCAGTTGGCGGTGGGAGGACAAGTACATAGAGTATAGCACGTTTTTCTGGGCGGGTAAATGGCACACAGGAAGATTATAGGCAAAAAAGAAAAGGGGAAAAATGTAAACCAAATAATTAAAATGGGTTGACAAATGCACGGAATCTGCGTATGATAGGAAAAGAATCGATCAGAACAATTCCATTTTGTGATATGCGTACCGGAATGTAGAATTTAAGAACGATAGAATTTAAGATCCGGCGGCAGAAATGATGGATGTTGGGAGGAAAACAAAGATGGAAAAGACAACAGCAAAACACATGTCCACCGCGCAGATGACGGTGACAGCACTTATGACAGCGATTACCTGTATCCTGGCACCGATGGCACTTCCGATTCCGATCAGCCCGGTACCGATCAGCCTGACAAACCTTGTCATCTTCTTTATGGCGTATATTCTCGGAATGAAGCTTTCCGTAGCGAGCTATGTATTATACCTGCTCTTAGGAACAGTAGGACTTCCGGTATTCTCCGGATTTAGTGGCGGTGTCGGTAAGCTTCTCGGACCGACCGGCGGCTACCTGATCGGATTTATCTTTCTGGCAGCGATCGCAGGCTTCTTCGTTGAGAAGTTCCCGGCAAAGATTTACATGCATGTAGTCGGAATGATCATCGGAATGGCGATCTGCTATATCTTCGGAACCGCATGGCTTGCGGGACAGCTCGGAATGAGCTTCGTGGCAGCTCTCGGCGTCGGCGTTATCCCGTATCTTCCGGGCGACACAGCGAAGATCATCATTGCGATCATCGCAGGTCCGCAGATCCGCAAGGCGGTTTCCAGATTTATGTAGGCTGGAAAGTAAGTGTTCAATAGGTCTGCGCATTTACTGCGCTGACCGTAAGAAAACTTAGAATAGAAGGCAAAAATCCTATCGGCACAGCCGATTTGGAATGGATTTTTGCGCGTAACTGTGAGGTACTGAACAGTTACGCTGGAAAATATTAATCAGGTATTTCATAAAAACTCATACATCCTAAATAAAGATTCACAGCGAAGATCATAGAAAATGATTTGCTGTGAATTTTTATTTATGTTGAAAAACGTACGATGCTGGCTTCTTATAGCTGATGCGGTGAATGACCCAAATAAGTGTTTACATGGAATCCCGATGTTGATAAAGCATAGTATGTTGACATTTATTAGCATATGAACAAATTATTTATAAGCAGTACAAATATATATTTTGTACTACGGAACAAAAGCCTAAAACTGTCAAAAAAACATAGAAAAATCTTGACATTTGCCTATAAAACTCGTTATGATATTTTCTGCACTATACTGACTCATTAGTTGCCTGAGTAACCCGTAAAAAAGTCTGCATTTGCAGACCTTTTTTGTGTAATGGGGAATTTCCGGGAACTCCCAGAAATTTCAGGCAGACTGTCGTGAAGGGCTCTGCATCCGGCCCGCACAGGTATAGTGAAGGAGGAAACACCATGAAATCAGTTCATGAAGCATTAGATCAGATCCTTCCGGAGATCATCGCAATGAGCGAAGATATTTACTGTCATCCGGAGCTTGGATTTAAGGAATTCAGAACAAGAAAAAAGGCGATCGAGGCACTCGACAAGGCGGGGATTCCGCATGAGGATGTCGCGTACACGGGAATCCGGGCAGTCTTAGATTCCGGAAAGCCGGGGCCGAATATCGGCCTGATCACGGAATTCGACGCGGTTCCGACCTTCGGACATCCGTATGCCAGTGAGGACAGCTGCGCAGCCCATACCTGCGGCCACTACGGTCAGCTTGGCGTTATGATGAGCTTATTTTTAGCCATCAGGGAATCCGGTATGTTAAAGGATCTCTGCGGAAAGGTCACACTTCTCGTGACGCCGGCGGAGGAGTTCTGCGATATGGATTACCGGAAGGGACTTATTAAGGAAGGAAAGATCTCCCACCCGTCAGGAAAACAGGAGATGATCGCAACAGGTATTTTTGACGATGTGGACATCATGTTATCCTGCCACGCTATGGGGATCGATATGACAAAGTATCATGCGGAGATCGGTTCCAGCTTAAACGGCTTTATCATGAAGCGGGCAATCTTTACAGGAAAGGCGTCCCACGCAGGAGCGAACCCGGAAGGCGGCGTAAACGCGCTCAACGCGGTAAACCTTGCCATGACAGGGATCAATTTCCTGAGGGAGACCTTCCGCGCAGATGACGCGATCCGCGTCCATTTCTATGTGCCGGAAGGTGGCCAGTCTGTCAATACGGTTCCGGGAAGAACACAGCTTGAGATGTATGTCCGGGCGAAGACAGTTCCGGCGATCTTTGAGACAAACGCGAAAGTGACCCGTGCGATCCGCGCCGGAGCACTTGCGATCAACTGTGATCTTGAGATTCAGGATACACCGGGTTATTTCCCACTCCATCAGGACGAGAATCTGACAGAGCTTGTGAAGAAACACATTTTAGATTATATCGACGAGAGCATGGTCGCTCAGGGAACTCACGGCTTCGCTTCCGGAGATATGGGAGACTTATCCCTCATGTGGCCGATCGTTGAGATCGGTGTTGCCGGATTTGAGGGCAGTATCCACGGAAAAGATTTTAAGACGGCGGATCCGGAGCAGGCATACTGTGTCCCGGCTCATTATTTCGCAGATACCGTGGCAGATCTCTTATCCGATGGCGGTGCGTCCGCGTGGAAGATCAAAGAGGCGTTCAAGCCGGTGATGAACAAGAAAAATTATCTGGAAACTCTGGATAGTTTGAATAAATCAACTTTTTACGAAAAGGAGAACAACTAATTATGAAAAAGAAATTCTTATGTAGCACACTTGCAATGGCGATGGCAGCTTCCATGCTGTTCGGATGCGCAAGCGAGAGCAAGAACGAGACAACCGCAGCAGCAGGCGAGACAACCGCAGCGGCTGCTGAGACAACTGCAGAGGCAGCAAAGGCTGAGACAAACGGCGAGAAGTTAAAAGTAACACTTCTTGTTACCGGCTCCTTCGGCGATAAGGCATTCAACGACTCCGCACAGGCCGGTATGGAAAAGCTTGAGGCTGAGCTTGGCGATAAGGTTGAAGTAAACATGGTCGAGATGGGCAGCGACAAGACAAAGTTTGAAGGTTCCATGTTAGACGCTTGTGAGTCCGATGCAGACCTTATTATCACAGGTCTCTGGGACATGAAGGAGATCACAGAGAAGGTTGCTCAGGAGTTCCCGGAGAAGAAGTTCATCATCTTTGATACAGATGTTGACTACACGCTTGGTGATTTAAGCAACGTATATTCCATGAGCTACAAGCAGAACGAGGGCGCATTCCTTGCAGGCGTTCTTGCAGCAAGTGCGACAAAGTCCGATATGGAATACGCAAACGAGGACAACGTGATCGGTTTCGTAGGCGCAAAGGATACAGCAGCCGTTATCAACGACTCTGCAGTCGGCTTCATCGAGGGCGCTCAGTTCGTAGATCCGGATGTGAAGGTACTTGTTTCCTACGTTGGTTCCTATGTTGACTCCGCAACAGCAAAAGAGCTTGCGATCACTCAGTACTCCAACGGCGCTGACGTTGTATTCGTAGCAGCAGGTCCGGCATCCGTAGGTGTTATCGAGGCAGCAGCAGAAAGTAAGAAGTACTGCATCGGTGTTGACTCCGACCAGGCACTTGCTTACGAGGGCAAGGACGAGGCAAACTTCATCATCTCTTCCGCGATCAAGGGCGTTGGCGACAGCATCTACAATGCAGTTGAGAAGGCAGTTGACGGAACACTTCCGTACGGTGAGTACCAGATCCTTGGAATCGAGGACGGCGTTGTAGGTCTTGCTGACAACGATATTTACCAGTCTGTTGTTTCCGATGATGCGAAGAAGGCTGTCGAGGATGCAAAAGAGAAGCTGCTCGCAGGCGAGGTTACCGTTGATTCCGCTTATGGTATGGATGAGGCAACTCTGAAGGGAATCATCAACGGAGCTCAGTAAAACCCATCTCCAGTTGAGACATGCATCGGATCGGGCGTAGAAAGGTGTTGCAAGCTTGCTTGCATAAGCCTTTTTACGATCGGGTTGGTATATGGGCATGTCGGAGCAGCGAGTCTTTGTCTCCTGTATTCATGCGGAGAAAACCGAGATATGGTGTTTTTGCCCGGTTCCCGGAACATCTGGGGATGGGCAGGATACCGTATCGCGGCTCCGCGAATCGCAGGAGATTTTTACATTTACGCGGGCGTAGCCCAATGCCCGCATTTGCATTATATTTGCGATTCAGGCAGTTACGAACAGGAACCACTTTCACAGGCAGACAAAGATGCCTTACTTGGAGGAAACAATGGAGCAGGAGATCATTTTAGAGGCCCGGAACATCACAAAAGTCTATCCGGGCGGCGTTGTGGCAAACCATAATGTCAATCTGCAGATCAAAAAGGGTGAGATCCATGCCCTCGTCGGCGAAAACGGCGCGGGAAAATCTACCTTAATGAAGATGCTGTTTGGTATGCTGGCACCGACGGAGGGCCAGATCTTCGTGGATGGAAAAGAGGTACATTTCTCATCATCCAGCGACGCGATCGCGGCCGGACTCGGCATGGTACACCAGCATTTCATGCAGGTCCCGTCCATGACTGTGGCGGAGAACCTGATTCTCGGCGCAGAGACAGGAACTGCATTTAAAGTAGACCGGAAAGAGGCGGTGCGGATCACTACGGAGCTTTCCGACAAATATAATCTGAAAGTAGAGGCAAAGGAAAAGGTCGAGGACATTTCTCTTGCCATGCGTCAGAAGCTTGAGATCTTAAAGGCACTCTACCGGGGTGCCCATATTCTGATCCTGGACGAGCCGACAGCCGTGCTGACACCACAGGAAACAGAAGAATTATTTGAACAGTTAAAACTTTTAAGAGAAAACGGCCACACGATCATCTTTATCTCCCACAAATTAAACGAAGTCAAGGCACTCTGCAACCGTATGACGATCCTCCGGGACGGAAAGACCATGGGAACATACGAGATCTCCGATCTTGATGAACAGGAGATCTCCCGCCTGATGGTCGGCCGCGATGTCAGCCTGAATATTGAGAAAGAGGAGATGGAGTTCGGAAAGAACGTATTCTCCGTCAAAGACCTTGTCTACGTAGACCAGTTTGGAAAGACGAGACTGGACCATGTTTCCTTCACGATCAAAGAAGGACAGATCTTAGGTATCGCCGGAATTGACGGAAACGGCCAGTCGGAGCTCGTCGAGGCCATCGTCGGAACCTTAAAGCAGCAGCAGGGAACCATCACCATGAACGGAAAGGATATCTCCAATGCCCCGGTGCTTGCGCGTCAGGAGACGGGAATCTCCCACGTTTCCGAGGACCGTATGAAATTCGGTACGGCACCGAAGCTTTCCCTGGAGGACAACGCGATCTCCAAGGTCTACTATACCGATAAATTAAAGACCCACGGACTCCTGGACAGTAAAAAGATCAGCGAGTTTACGAACCGGATCTTAAAAGAGTTCCTTGTAAAATTCGATAACTCCAAGCAGTCCATCGCGGAGCTTTCCGGCGGTAACGTCCAGAAGGTAGTTGTCGGTCGTGAATTTGACTATGAGCCGGATCTTCTGATCATGAACCAGCCGACCAGAGGTATCGACGTCGGAGCCATCGAGTTTATCCGTAAGAAGATCGTGGACATGAGAAGCAGAAAGAAAGCGATCCTGCTTGTATCCGCGGACTTAAGCGAGATCCTTTCCTTAAGTGATACGATCCTTGTCATGCATGAGGGCCGCATCGTCGGACATATCTCCGATGTGAAGAATACGTCAGAGAACGAGCTTGGTCTTTATATGCTGGGTGTAAAAGAAGATTCCAAGGAGCAGATCGGAGGTGCTTACTGTGAATAAAAAATTTACGATCGTAAGACTTCTCTGCGCGTTTGCCATTGCCATCGCCTTGTCGGTAGCGGTGATCTTCGCAGTCAGTGAGGAGCCGGTGACCGCGATCTATAACCTGTTTTTAGGACCGCTGCAGTCCAAACGTCACTTTTTTGAAGTGTTTGCCAGCAGCGTGCCGTTGATCTTTACGGGACTTGCCCTGGGACTTGTATTCAAGTCCGGCAACTTCTCCATGATCGCGGACGCATGTCTCTACACGGGCGCTGTTGTGACAGCGGCTCTCGCCATCAAGACATCCCTGCCGTTCGCAGTACACCCGATCGTGATCATGATCGCGGCTGCGGCTGTGGGTGGGCTGATCGGAAGTATCCCGGCGCTCTTAAAGGTGTATTTCCACACGAATGAGCTGGTAACTTCCTTAATGTTCAACTATGTGTTCTTTTACCTTGGGATCTACAACGTGACAAAGTTCCTTGCTGACCGTGAGGCGGGAACCTTTGCATCGAAGAAATATCAGGCAACAGCATCTCTCGGAAAGCTGATCTCCGGAACGAACTTCCATGTGGGATATCTCATCGCCATTGCAGCGGTGATCCTGTTATATATTCTTGTATACAAGACGAAGTTTGGTTATGAGGTGCGCATTTCAGGAAGCAACCCGGAGTTCGCGAAGTATTCCGGAATCCGTACCAGCCGTGTCATCATCATGACCCAGGTCATTGCGGGTGCCGTTGCGGGGCTTGGCGGTGCAGTCGAGCAGATGGGAATGTACCAGCGTTTTAACTGGCAGGATTCTCCGTCCTACGCTTGGGATGGTGTTATTATCGCGATCCTGTCCGGCAATAATCCGAAGATGGTACCGTTCGCGGCATTTTTCCTGGCATACATCCGTGTCGGCGCGGACCTGATGTCCAGACGTTCCGATGTCCAGAACGAGCTGGTATCCATCATCCAGGCGGTTCTGATCCTGTTTGTGACGGCCGAGCGGTTCATGGCAGGCTGGAAACAGCGCGAGGAAGCGAAAAAAGCACTGAAAGGGGAGGCGTAACAGATGGGAATCTTACAGGAAATTTTAAAAACATTGAGTCTCCCGGAGTTCTATTTCGCAATGTTTCGAAGCGCGACACCGGTGCTTTTAACGACACTGGGGGCTATGATCTCCTCGAGATCCGGAACCAGCAACATCGCCCTTGAGGGAACGATGCTGATCTCCGCCTTTGTGGGCGTTGTTGTCAGTGCGTTCTCCCAGAGCGCCTGGATCGGATTTTTGGGCGCGGTGCTTGCAGGCTTTATCGTCAGCAACATCCTCGCCTACTTTATCCTGAAATTAAACTCCAACGCGGTCATCTCGGGTATCGCGTTAAACACCTTCGCCTCCGGCGGAACGATCTTTGTCCTGTACCTGATCACAGGCGAAAAGGGTGCGTCCACATCCCTGTCGTCCTTAAAGCTCCCGAGTGTGACGATCCCGGTCGTCAAGGATATCCCGGTGATCGGCACGGTGCTTTCCGGCCATCATGTGCTGACCTACGCGGCGCTGATCCTGGTGGCAGTTGTGTGGTACATGTTTAAGTATACAAGACTCGGCATGCATATCCGTGCCGTCGGTGAGTCCCCGGATGCGGCGGAATCCGTCGGAATTCCGGTAAAGAGGATCAAGTACATCGCCCTCTGCTTAAGCGGAATGATGACCGGTATGGCTGGCGCGTTCCTGTCCATGGGATATGTGGGACTCTTCTCCTCCGGTATGACAGCGGGGCGTGGTTACATCGCTCTGGCAACTCAGGCCATCGCGGCGGGAAATGCCGTGATCGGCATGCTGGCATCTCTGTTATTCGGATTCTGCCAGAGTCTTGCGAACTATCTCCAGAACTCTTCGATCCCGCTGCAGTTTATCCAGATGATGCCGTATCTGATCATTATTATCGCGTATACGGTTTACTGCGCGATGGTGGAGCACAATAAGAAGAAAAAACAGATGAAGGCGGCGGCCGGGAAATAAATTTGCTATTACTCACCACCTAAAGAGGTGGGAGGCTTCTCGACTGAGATAAAAAACGGCAGCAGAGTGCGGTCGGAAAGAATTGATGCAAGCAGCTCCTGACATAGGGGCTGCTTTGTAGTAAATTAGAAGATCTGTGCAGCGATTGTGCTGACTGTACGAAAACACAACATAGAAGACACAATATAGAAGACACTGAATAGTTTAGAAGGGAGAATATTGTCAGATATGAGCCATATCGTAGAACTTCACTTACATCTGGACGGATCGCTCCGCCCGGAGACCGTCTGGGAGCTTGCAAAAGAGCAGGGCGTGGAGCTTCCGGCAAAGAGTGCGGAGGAAGTAAAATATATGATGGAAGTCCCGGAGGACTGTAAGACTCTGGAAGAATATTTGGAACGTTTCGATCTTCCGTTACTCGTCTTACAGAAGGCAGATGCCATCGAGCGTGTGACCTTTGAGCTGGTGGAGGATCTTGCGAAAGAGGGCGTGGAGTATGCGGAGCTTCGATTTGCACCGCAGTTTTCCATCAAAGACGGACTAACTCAGGATGAGGTCGTCGAGGCAGCCATCCGCGGAGCAGAACGCGGCATGAAGATGTATCCACAGATTCGTGTGGGTCTGATTCTCTGCTGTATGCGTGGAGCGGATAATGAGGAGCTGAACATGCAGACGGTAGAAACTGCGAAGAAATATCTTGGGGATGTGGTCTGCGCGGTGGACATCGCAGGCGCGGAAGGCCTGTTCCCGACTGAGAATTTCGCCCCGGTATTTGCGAAAGTCCGTGAGTACGGCGTTCCGATGACGCTCCATGCCGGGGAGGCGGCTGGTCCGGACAGCATGAAGACAGCGCTTTCCTTCGGAACAAAGCGGATCGGACACGGTATTGCAGCCATCGATGATCCGGAACTGATCAAGAGACTTATCGACGAGAATGTGACCCTCGAGGTCTGCGTTACCAGCAATTATCACACAAAAGTAGTTCCGGCGATCAACATGCACCCGATCCACAAGCTTCTTGAGGCAGGTGTCCATGTAACCGTAAATTCCGACAACCGCACCTGTTCGAGAACTACACTTCAGAAAGAGAAGGAAGTGCTGAAGGAGGAACTTGGTTTCACCGACGAGGAGATCGAGAAGATGCAGGAATACGCGTGGGAAGCACGTTTTTTAAAATAACAGGATATCGGAGCGAAAAGCATATAGCAATCCGGCATCAAAGAATCATAAGAAGGAAACGTGTGAATGTAAGGGGGCAGAGTATTGCCTCCTTTTTCCATGCCGCGGAATGACAAAAACCTGATTTTCCGCTGGCTGGAACATGTTTCCGTGAAATTATACGAAAAAAAATAGGGGAATTGTAGCATATGCCAAAACTCCGGCTCGATGTAGCAAAAGCTTTGCATTGAAGATTGGATAATGCTAAAATGAAATTGTAATATTTCGATAAACGGAACAGTATTCCGATACGCGGAATAGCATAGAAACGATAACTCATTGACATAAGCCAGCCACGGATCCTGTGGCTGCGCACATTACAGAAATTGGAGGAGACTATGCAATTGATCGACCGGGCATTGAATGCCCTGGAAATACTGAGCCAAAATATGAATGGAATGTCGGTGACGGATCTAGCGGAGCAGCTTGGGATCCCGGCAAGCTCCACTCACAGGATCCTTTCAAGCTTAAAGGGAAATCATTTTGTCGTTCAGGACGAACATACGAAAAAATATCGTCTTGGATATAAGATCTGCGCAATCGCTACCGGGGTCGTAAAGGGAAGTGCGCTGACGCAGGCGGCACAGATGCCTATGCGGAGACTGGCGGAAAAGATCGACCGGAATGTGGTCCTCTGCATCATGGAGCATGGAGCAGTGATGAATGTGGCATGCAGCGAACGCGGCGATTCCAATATGTATATGGTTAAGATCGGACATGAGATCCCGTTCTATTCCACGTCGGCTGGCCGTGTTTTTATGGCTTACATGAACCGGAGCGAGGCATTGGATATTCTTGATCGTGAGAAACGCACGAAAACGACGCCGAATACGAAAACGGATCTGAAGGAGCTGAATGAAGAGCTGGACCGCATTCATAATCAGGGGTATGCGGTCATTGACGAGGAATTACAGATGGGGATCATCGGCGCAGCGTGCCCGGTATTTGACAGAAACGGAGAGCTGGCGGCTGCGATCGCGTTTACGTCCATGAAGGATGGGGATACGGAAAAAATGTTCCAGAGGATCTGTCAGCTTAAGAAATGTGCGAAAGAAATTTCCGAGGCAATCCGATAGAAAAAAGGAGATTTGTTATGAGCGAGTATAGTGTAGAGTTAAAGGGCTTAAATAAGGTGTACAGTAACCTGCTAAAAGAGGATACGATCGCACTGAAGGATATCAACCTCCAGATCCGTCCGGGGGAGTTTATTTCTATCATCGGCCCGTCCGGCTGTGGAAAATCGACACTTTTGCGGATCATTGGAAACCTTGATAAACCGACCTCCGGTACGATCGAGTATCGCGACGGGGCAGACCAGCAGATGGGATTCGTATTTCAGGATTCCGTTCTTCTCCCGTGGAAAAATGTGAGACAGAATGCAGAATTTCCGTTAGTGATCCAGAAAAAGCAGACGAAAGAGAATGAAGAGAAACTTGACGAGCTCCTGGAACTTGCAGGGCTTTCGGAGTTTAAGACTGCGCTTCCGAGAGAGCTTTCCGGCGGTATGAAACAGCGTGTGTCCATCGTCCGGGCGCTTTCCTACGACGCTCCGTTACTTCTGATGGATGAGCCCTTCGGAGCTTTGGATGCCCTGACCCGTGACCACTTAAATGAGGAGCTTTTAAAGATCTGGCAGAAGACGAAAAAGACGGTTATTTTCGTTACCCACAGCATCGAGGAAGCCACCTTCCTGTCGGACCGCGTTCTCGTCATGTCTGCGAGACCGGGAAGAGTCAAGGAGATGGTGGAGATCGATCTGCCGCGTCCAAGGGGAGAGGCAACGAGAAATGATCCGAAGTTCACGGAATACAATAAGTATCTGAGGGGGATCATCGGATGAAAAAGAACGGAAAACTTCAGGGACTCCTGAGAACCATCGGGGAATACGCGCTTTCCGTCGGCGTGTTTATCGCGCTCTGGTGGATCTACGTTGCGGTAAAGCATGTCCCGGCGTACATCCTGCCGTCTCCGCCGAAGGTCTGGAGCAGCCTTGTCAAAATGTTTGTAAAAGGAACTGTATACGCACATCTCTGGACGACGACTTATGAGGTCATTCTCGGATTTGTGATCGGCGCCTTTTTAGGAATTGTTCTGGGATATGTGTTTATCAAGATCGATGCCTTAAAAACGATGCTGATGCCGTACCTGATCTTCCTTCAGACGGCACCGAAGATCGCACTTGTCCCGTTATTCGTCGTATGGTTCGGAATCGGACTCGTATCAAAGGTTGTTTTGATCATATCCATGGTCCTGTTCCCGGTATTGTCGGGAATGATGCTGGGTCTGGAATCGATCCCGCCGGATGTCAGAAACCTGATGAAGATCTTAAAAGCGTCAAAATGGCAGGTGTTTTCACAGGTTGAAATGCAGTATTCATTACCGGCGCTGTTTGCAAGTCTGAAGGTCGGTATCGTTCAGGCAGTCATCGGTGCGATCGTTGCCGAATGGATGTCCGGAAAACAGGGTCTCGGATATATCCTGACTTACGCGTCATCGACCTATGACACCCCGATGCTGCTCGCGGGCATCATCGTCACGATCATTCTGGGAATCGCGACGTATCAGGTGATCAGTGTGCTGGAGGATAAGTTCCTGTACTGGCACGAATCGAAAAATTAGTGCTCAGCCCGCCGCTTCTGACAAAATGCGGTGTGCTGGATGAGAGAAAGATTTTGGGAGGAAATGAGTGTGAATTTTACATCGGCTTCATCACCGACGATGAATGGAAAAATGCCGCATATCCAGTGTACGGCTGAGGAGATCGGAGAGATCGTACTGCTTCCGGGTGATCCGGGGCGCGTTGCCATGTTCGAGAATCTTTTAGAGGATTATAAGATCGTCAGCAACTACCGGGAATATGTGGTTGGAACCGGATATTACAACGGAATCAAAGTTACAGTGTGCTCGACTGGAATCGGTGGTCCATCAACAGAGATCGCTGTGCTCCAGCTGATCGCCCTCGGCGCGAAAGCTCTGATCCGCATCGGCGGGACCGGCGTGCTGAAAGAAGATGTACCGTGCGGGGCGATGGTCTTGAACACGGGTGCTGTCCGGAAAGGCGGTGCTTCCTGCTTCTACGCTCCGTCTGAGTATCCGGCATTAGCCTCATTTGAAGTGCTGGATTGCTTAAAGCGCGCGTGTGAGGAGAGAAAGAACGAATATTCCATGGGAATCTGTATGTCGGTCGGTTCCTTCTATCACGGACAGGGACGTCAGATGCCGTTTGAGACAGGATATGATGAAAATGCTGTTCTGGAACAGTATGAAAAATGGAACATTCTGAACATGGAGATGGAGGCGGAGACGATCTTTACGCTGGCATCGTTAAACAATGTTCTTTCCGGAAGTATCTGTGCAGTACACTGCAACCGGATCACGGACCAGTGGCTGGTGGATTTTGAACCGGCCCAGAAGGAGATGTGCAGAACGGCTCTTGCCGCGGGAGAAAAGCTTTATAAGGAATATCTGCACAGAAAGTAACGGATTGTAAGGCCTGCGGGCCCGCCCGCTGACCGCAATCAAATAAAATATAGATAATGACCCGGCCAAAAATGGCGAGGGAAATTATAGATGCCGGAAATGCAGTTCCGGTAAGACAAAGAACCAATGTATTTATAAAAAGGAGAAGGAGAGTACCATGAAGAAAAAAATTCTTGCAACCGTACTGACAGCGGCAATGGCAGTGTCCATGCTCGCAGGATGCAGCTCTGAGAGCGCAAGCAAAGCAAGCGAAGCAGCAGCAACGACCGCAGAGGCAACGACAGCCGCAGAGGAGACAAAGGCTGAGGAGACAACGGCGGCAGAAGCAAAGGACACAGGCGATTTAAAGACGGTTTCCATTCAGATCGATGGTTCCGCAGTTCCGTATTACGCACCGTTATACCTTGCGCAGGAGAACGGATATTTTGCGGAAGAGGGACTGAATGTTGAATTTTATTATGCAGCAGCCGCCGATATCGTAAAGAACGTTGCAGCAGGCAATGTTGAGTTCGGTTTCCCGAACGCAGATGCAGTTGTAGCGGCAAAGGCACAGGGTATCCCGGTTAAAGTTGTTCATACAACCTATCAGGAAGGTCTCGGCGCGATCATCTTCGGAAGCGATTCCGGAATCAGCACACCGGCTGACTTAAAGGGCAAAAAAGTAGCAGTTACAAGCC
Source organism: Clostridium sp. AM34-11AC (assembly GCF_003435375.1). Lineage (GTDB taxonomy): Bacteria > Bacillota > Clostridia > Lachnospirales > Lachnospiraceae > Pilosibacter > Pilosibacter fragilis. The sequence goes on from NZ_QWGL01000010.1 coordinate 33,992, forward strand.
TTGGAAGCGCAAACTACTTCCAGCTTCAGGCAGCTATGGAGTCTGCAGGCCTTACGATCGACGATGTACAGGTTGAGATCGTTGGTACAGGCGCAATTCTGACAGCACTCACAGAGGGTCAGGTTGACGCGATCGTGTTCTCCAAACTCAGAACCATCGAGTTAAACAACTCCGGTTACGCGGCAAGCGAGATCACATGCGACCAGTTCCTTCCGTCCTTCGGCAACGTATTAGTTGCAGGCGACAAGTTAGTAGCAGAGGATCCGGAGACTGTTGACGGATTCTGCCGCGCGTTAAACAAGGCGATCGAGTACATCATCGACGGTCACGTTGAGGAAGCTGTTGATATGTCCATCGAGAAATATGCACCGACCTTCGCTGAGAAGAGAGATGTTGTTGTCCAGATCTTAAACGATGTATTCGTAAAGACCTTATGGCAGAGCGATTACACGAAGGAGAACGGAATCGGCGCGTCCAACCCGGAGAAGTGGCAGGCACTGATCGATGAGTCCAAGGAGATCGGCAATATCGACGAGACCTTCGATGCATCTGAACTCCTTTACACACCGGCAAAATAAAGAATTTTCCCCGCTTCGGACGGGAAGAGCTATGAGGTGAGAGATGTTTTACAGAAAATATAGAAAAACCATTCTTCCGGCACTGTTTCTGCCGCTGTTTCTGATCGTGTGGGAACTGTATATCCGGATCTTTCATGTACCGAACTACCTGCTTCCCGGTCCGGCAGAGCTGGCGAACTCGATGGTAAAGCTGTTTGTGAGCGGTGATGTGATGAAACATATCCGCGTTACAATGGAAGAGATCCTGGTGGGAACGGTGATCGGTATCGTGATCGGACTGGTCCTCGGCTATATTATGGCGAAGATCCGCTTTATTGAGCGTCTGATCATGCCGTTCGTCATCATTATCCAGACAGCTCCGAAGATCTCTCTGGCACCGCTTTTCATCCTCTGGATGGGACTCGGAATCGAATCCAAGGCGGCGTTAGTTATTCTGGTTGTATCGTTCCCGATCATGATCAATGAGGTATCGGCGATCCGCTCCATAGAGGATAATGTATACAATCTGATGAAGGTGTTAAAGGCCAGCAAATGGCAGACCTTCTGTAAGATCGAAGTTCCGTATTCGATCGAGATGATGTTATCTGGAATTAAGCTTGCCTTAACGCAGGCGATGACAGGCGCGGTCATCGGTGAGATGATCGGAGCGAAAGCAGGTCTTGGATATCTGCTTACGCTGGGCAGTGAGACATACGATATCAAGATGATCCTGAATGCGGTCATTCTTTTAAGTGTGATCGGTTTGGCGCTTTACCTGATCTCGGAGCTGATCGAGAAGAAGGCGCTTTACTGGAAAGTGATCGATAAGAGTGTGGTAGGCTGAAAATAGACAGGTCCTCATATGGCGGTATGCTGTGTGGGGACCTGTTTTTTGTAACAGGAAATTCCGGGGAATTTTGTCACAAGCGACCGGGCGAGGCGCGAGAATGTGCCAAGGCACATTCTTTTAATATTATATGGGATTATTTTTTCGATGGTAAAACATTAGGAATAATGTTATACTGAACCTATATGCGGGCCACACATTTTCTGAATGTTCCGGCATTTATCGAAGAAAATCCGGAGCAGTCCGGTGGCTGAAAAAGTGCGATAGAAACGGAGAAGTTGTCTATGAAAAAAATGATTTCCTGGAATGTAAACGGGCTGCGTGCCTGCCTGGGAAAGGGATTTTTAGAATATTTGAAGGAGTCGGATGCAGATATTTTCTGTATTCAGGAGAGTAAGCTGCAGGAAGGGCAGGTGGAGCTGGAGCTTCCGGGATATCACCAGTACTGGAATTACGCGGAAAAAAAGGGATATTCCGGTACGGCGATGTTTACGAAGGAAGAACCTGTCTCAGTGACCTACGGTCTTGGGATCGAGGAACATGATCATGAGGGCCGGGTGATCACGGCAGAATTTCCGGAATACTATGTGGTCACCTGCTATACCCCGAATTCCCAGGACGGCTTAAAGCGCCTCGATTACCGGATGCAGTGGGAGGACGCATTCCGGGCGTACTTAAAGGAACTGGAGACGAAGAAACCGGTAATTTTCTGCGGTGATCTTAACGTGGCACATCAGGAGATCGACTTAAAGAATCCGAAGACGAACCGGAAGAATGCAGGTTTCTCTGATGAGGAAAGAGCGAAATTTACGGAGCTTTTAGAGGCTGGATTTGTTGATACGTTCCGATATTTTTACCCGGATCAGGAAGGGATCTACTCCTGGTGGTCTTACCGGTTCTCGGCAAGAGCGAAGAATGCAGGGTGGAGGATCGACTACTTCTGCGTTTCAGAGAGTCTGAAGGACAGGCTTGTGGACGCGAAGATCCATACGGAAGTATTAGGAAGTGATCATTGTCCGGTGGAATTAGATATCCGGTAGAATAGATTTTGTGCAGTGATCGGCTTAAGGCAAAATTGTATATATGGGTAAAAGCCTTGTGCAGTTATCTGCACAAAAATACGTATTTTCAGATTTAGAAAATCAATGTGCCTAGAACATACCTGGTGCAGATATTAATTTTAGAAAGAGATAGTAGGTTGACATAACATGAATTTAGTGACGGCAGAACATCTGACGAAATCATATACGGAGCGGCTGCTCTTTGACGATACCGATTTTTCCATCAACGAGGGTGACAAAATCGGTCTCATCGGAATCAACGGAACAGGAAAATCGACGTTATTGAAGCTGGTGGCGGGACTTGAGGAGCCGGACTCCGGCCGGATCGTCCGCGGACGGAATCTGGATATCCGATATCTCCCTCAGAACCCGGTATTCCATCCGGGCGAGACGGTGCTGGAGAGCGTTTTAAGGGAAAATGAGGGACATGAACATGTCTGGGATATCGAAAGTCAGGCAAAATCCATGTTAAACCGCCTCGGAATCCCGGATTTCAACGAGAAGGTGGAGCATTTATCCGGCGGACAGAAGAAGCGCGCGGCGTTGGCATCTGTACTTTTATCGACGGCGGAGCTTCTGATCTTAGACGAGCCGACAAACCATCTGGACAGCGAGATGGCGGACTGGCTGGAAGATTATTTAAAGAAATTCAAGGGCGCACTCCTTATGATCACCCATGACCGGTATTTCCTTGACAGCGTGACGAACCGGATCGTGGAGCTGGATAACGGAAAGCTTTACAGCTATCAGGCAAACTACGAGGGATTCCTGGAGCTGAAGGCAGAGCGCATGGATATGGAAAAGGCCTCTGAGCGCAAACGTCAGTCGATTTTGCGGACAGAACTCGCATGGATGCAGAGAGGCGCCCGTGCCCGCTCTACAAAGCAGAAAGGCAGAATTCAGCGGTTTGAGGCACTGCGGGATAAAAAGGGACCGGTGGAGGACGGAAAAGTCGAGATGGAGTCCATCTCCAGCCGTCTCGGCCGTACCACCATCGAGATCTCGGATCTCTGCAAATCCTACGGGGACAAGGTTCTTGTAAAGGATTACACCTACTTTTTCTTAAAGGATGACCGCATCGGCTATATTGGTCCCAACGGAAGTGGAAAATCGACGTTGATGAAGATGATCGCCGGCTGGATCAAACCGGATTCCGGAACGATCGAGATCGGACAGACCGTAAAGCTTGGATATTTTTCACAGGAAAATGAGGACATGGACACGAGCCTCAAGGTCATCGACTATATTAAGAATGTTGCGGAGTATGTAAAGACAAAGGACGGCAGCATCAGCGCGTCCCAGATGCTGGAGCGGTTTTTATTCCCGCCGTCTGTCCAGTATACCGTGATCGAGAAGCTGTCCGGCGGCGAGAGAAGACGCCTTTATCTTTTGAAAATCCTCATGAGTGCACCGAATGTCCTGATTCTGGACGAGCCGACGAATGACCTTGATATCCAGACGCTGATGATCCTGGAAGACTATCTTGACAGCTTTCAGGGGATCGTCATCACGGTATCCCATGACCGGTATTTCCTGGACCGCGTGGTCGGCAGGATTTTCGCCTTCGAGGGAGATGGAAAGCTTCAGCAGTACGAGGGCGGATTTACGGATTACCAGGCAGCGAAGGCGGAGCGGGAAGCGAAGCTTGCGGAGAGCGCGGCGGAGAATCCGGCGGCAGCGAAGAAGTCTGCGGATAAGGGAAATGACGCGGCTGAGACAGACAGCGCATCCCGCGGAAACGGGAAGCCGAGAGAAAAGAAGCTGAAATTCAGCTACAAAGAGCAGAGAGAGTGGGACACCATCGAGGACGATATCGCGCAGCTGGAAGAGGCGGTGGAGAACCTGGAAAAGGAGATCGAGGCGTCCGCGACAAACTTTACAAAGCTCAATGAGCTGATGAAGGAAAAAGAAGAGAAGGAAGCGCAGCTCGAGGAGAAGATGGACCGCTGGGTATACTTAAACGATCTGGCGGAGCAGATCGAGGCGCAGAAGAACAATAAATAAAAGACAGGATCGTCTGATTGCTGCGGCCGGAATAACTTTGAGCCTGACGGCAGGCGGAACTGGTCAAGAATAACTATGTCGGGGAAAACGGGGGATTTTAGAATGGCAGAATATCGAAACAAAAACAGAATCCTGTATCCACTTGGTGTCACGCAGGAGGCAGATGGAGTTCGGATCCTGGTGCAGGGGCGTGCGAAGGAGGTTTGTCTGCTCTTATACAGACCGGGAGAAAAAACGCCATGTGAGGAGATCCCGTTTGATCCGAAATACCAGATGGGAGATGTGTGGGAACTGGCACTGGACCGGACAGATTTTGCATCATTTGAATATAATTTCATGATAGATGGGAAAATTGTGACAGATCCTCATGCGCGGATCATCACAGGCCGGGAGAAATGGGCAGACTGCAAACGTGCCGGAAAGCCGGTGCATGGACGGGTGCTGTCAGAGGAGTTTGACTGGGAGGATGATGTAAACCCGGAAACCCCTTATGCAGAAACGATCCTCTACAAACTCCATGTCAGGGGATTTACGGCACATGCGTCCTCCGGGGTATCTGCCCGTGGAACGTATGCCGGTGTCGTTGAGAAGATTCCATATTTAAAGGATCTTGGGATCACAGCGGTGGAGCTGATGCCGGTGACGGAGTTTGATGAGATTATGATGTCAGCCTCCGGGAGCGGATTCCACGACGCGAAGCCGGAACCAACAGGATACTTAAACTACTGGGGGTATGGCCCGTCCTACCTCTATGCAGTAAAGTCGGCGTACGCGTCCCATGGGGAGATGTCGGCGGAGTGTGAGTTTAAGACACTGGTAAAAGAATTACATAAGGCCGGGATCGAGTGCATCCCGGAGATCTATTTTACCGGAAAAGAGCTTCCGGGGGAGATATTGTCTGTACTCCGGTACTGGGCGGAAGAGTACCATGTGGACGGCTTTCACCTGTCAGGATTCCCGGATCTCTCCCTGGCTGCGGAGGATCCGTTCTTAAGGCGGACGAAGCTCTTTGCGGAAAATTGGAATGAGGTCATGAACCGCCGCCCGAAGCAGGGCTATATTACGCCGGGGGACGGCGTGGTTTCCGTGGAGGAGAAGAACCTCGCGGAGTACAACATGCAGTTCATGGAGGACATGCGCCGGTTCTTAAAGGGCGATGAGGGAATGTTGTCGGCCTTTGAGTTCCGGAACCGCAGAAACCCGGCGGAGTATGCTGTGATCAACTACATGGCGAACACCAATGGATTTACGCTGATGGACGCTGTCTCCTATGACAGGAAGCACAACGAGAAGAACGGCGAGGAGAACCGGGACGGAAGCGATTACAATTATTCCTGGAACTGCGGCGCGGAAGGTCCGACGAGAAAGAAAAAGATCGTGGAGCTGAGGAAACAGCTCTTAAAGAATGCGTATCTGCTCCTGTTTTTAAGTCAGGGTGTTCCGCTTCTCATGGCGGGCGACGAGTTCGGGAACAGTCAGGACGGAAACAACAATGCCTACTGTCAGGACAATGCGGTTTCCTGGTTAAACTGGAAGCTTTTGGAGCCCCACAAGGATCAGGTGGAATTCGTAAAACGTCTCATTGCGTTCCGGAAAGCCCACAAGATGTTCCACATGGACCGGGAACCGCGGATCATGGACTACAAGTCCTGCGGAAGACCGGATGTGTCCTACCACGGGGAAAATGCCTGGAAGCCGGAATTTGAGAACTTCCGCCGCCAGTTCGGCATCCTCTACTGGGGCGCCTACGCAAAACGCCCGGACGGAACCGATGATGCGAACTTCTATGTTGCCTACAACATGCACTGGGAACCTCATATGTTCGGACTGCCGCATCTGCCGAAAGGCGCGAGATGGCGCGTGATCTGCAGCACCGCGGATCCGGATGTGGAAGATATTCCGGCAGACGGAACCAGTGAGACGTTGAAAAACCAGATGATGCTAGCGGTGCCGCCGCGGGGGATCATGATCCTCGAGAGCTTTGCGGATCCGGACGGGGAGAAGGAAGCAAAGCACAGTAAAGGAAAAAAAGAGAAAATGGAAAAGACTGAAAAAGCGGGCGCTGCAGAGGCAAAGAAGTTATCGCAAGAACCTGAACGAAAAGAATAGAATTCGTAACTATTCAGTACCTTCATAGTTACACGCAAAAATCCCTGTCACCAGGACAAATAATAGTCTGTTTGTAAAACGCTATTATATGCCAACCTGGGTGACAGGGATTTTATATAATAATGGATTCACTCAGAACCCGGCATGTTTGCAGTCTGCTCTATTTATTCCGGATAAACAAGCTGTTCGTCGCGGATGTCTTCAAGCACCTCATCATAGAACTTTCCAGCAAGATATTTTGCCATCGGGAGGTTCATATCGAGGTAGTTTCCACAGTCGCGGGCAGCGGCACCCGGAACTTCGCCCTCGTAGTCACGGATGAAGAGGAACATCTCCTGGAGAAGCGGGATGATGTCCGCAGACTCATAATCGCCAGCGAGAAGCAGATAGAATCCGGTGCGACATCCCATCGGGCCGAAGTAGAGCACTTTATCTTTGTAAATACGGTGGTTTCTTAAGAAGGTTGCGCCGAGATGTTCGATCGTATGGACCTCTGCAGTGTTCATAACCGGCTCAAAGTTCGGACGGGTCATACGGATATCGAAGGTCGTAACATGGCTGTCTCCGGCGACATCCCTGCGGGAAACGTAAACGCCGGGAATCAGTTTCAGATGATTGACAGTGAAGCTTGTGATCTTTTCCATAATCAGATACACCCTTTCGTGAGTTTTGCTGTTTGTTGTTGTACACAGGTTGGAATTTTCCGAACTGAAAATTCTGTACAATACAGAGGCAGATGCCGTCTGACTGTACCAACTTTTATTATAAAGGGGAGACCGTGTGGTTACAAGATGGAATTTGTAAATTGTCAGTACCTGTTCAGCAGATCTGCTCCCTTCAATTGTCAATTTATTCTTGTCTCACTTTCTGATTTGTACTATAATAACGTGTAACGGGATTTTTGAACTGAAACATATCCCATAAGGAGTGGCTATGAAATTACTGGCATATGAAGTAGACAAAAGATCTTTTTTAGGTGTATTGAATGAGGATGAAACCTGGGTTTATCCGGTTTCTGCTGCGGGAATGGAATATCGGTCCATGAAGGATCTGATCCGCGAAGCGGGACCGTCTGAGATGGAAATGCTGGATTATATTTCAAAGAAGATGCCGGGAGATGTGACCGGTGCGGCATCGGTGGAAGAGATCAAGGTCGTATCTCCGATCGCGGAGCCGGATCAGGACATTATCTGCCTGGGAATCAACTATATGGATCATGCGAAAGAGTCTGCGAGATTCCAGAAAGAGGAATTCTCAAAGCCGGAGAAAGCAATTTATTTCTCCAAGCGCGTAAATCGCACAAATGATCCGGACGGAATCATTCCGGCACATAAAAACCTGACAAACCAGCTGGATTATGAGGCAGAGCTTGCCGTTATCATCAAGAAAGACGCGAAGGACGTAAAGCCTGGAGAGGTAAAAGATTATATTTTCGGTTACACGATCATGAACGACGTCAGCGCCAGAGAGGTGCAGACGGAACATAAACAGTGGTATTTCGGAAAGAGCCTGGATGGATTTACACCGCTCGGTCCGTGTATCATGACCGCGGATTCCACTGCGTTTCCGCCGGTGTTAAAGATTCAGTCTAAGGTAAACGGAGAACTCCGCCAGAATTCTAATACAGGGCTCTTTATCCATGGAATTGAGGAAGTGATCTGTGAACTCACACAGGGCATGACCTTAAAAGCAGGAACGATCATCGCGACAGGAACGCCGGCAGGAGTCGGCATGGGATTCGTTCCGCCGAAATTCCTTGAGACCGGGGATGTTGTGGAGTGTATTATTGAAGGAATCGGTACGCTTAGAAATACGGTCGGTGAATAAATAATCAGACGGTATGCGATACAGGATATAGACATGGAAGAGCCATGCCGCAAAAATAAGATAAGATCAGCATAGCTGCCATGAAGGGAGCAGGAAGCCGGTCAGGATGACGGGCTGCTCTTTTCATGGCTTTTTGTTGCCGTGTGCCGTGCACCTGGAAGCCAGGGAAGCTTTCAGCGGCTGTATCTGCGCGAAAATTCAGATGGCGGAAGACGGCTGCGCCGGTGCGGACATGAGCAGCAGAACTTTTTGGAAAAAGGAGAAATTCTATTATACATGGAAGATATACGCGAAATGTTGAAAAAGGTGGCGGCAGGCGAGCTGTCTGTGGATAACGCTGTCCTGGAACTGAAGAAAGAGCCGTTTACGGCAGCAGGATACGATGACCTGGGATTCGCGAAGCTGGATACCCACCGGAAGCTGCGTCAGGGAGCGGCGGAGGTGATCTACGGAGCGGGGAAAACACCGCAGCAGATCGCCGGAATTGTGGAAGCGATGAAAAAAAGCGGACAGGAGACGATCCTGATCACCCGCGTGGATGAGGAGAAGAGCCGGGAGACAGAGAAACTTCTCGCTGGAAAGTACCCGGAAGGAAGCGGCTACACATATTTTAAGGACGCAAAAGTAGCAATCTGCGGAAAATTCCCGGAAAAAGACGGCGTCGGAACCATCGTTGTTGCGACGGGCGGAACCAGTGATATTCCGGTTGCGGAGGAAGCGGCACTTACGGCAGAGGCACTTGGAAACCAGGTGGAACGCCTCTATGATGTGGGGGTTGCGGGCCTGCACCGCCTGCTGTCCCACATGGATTCTATTATGGATGCCCGTGTAATTATCGCCATCGCGGGGATGGAAGGCGCTCTCGCCAGCGTCATCGGCGGTCTCGCCGACTGCCCGGTGATCGCGGTGCCGACCAGCATCGGATACGGCGCGTCCTTCGGCGGTGTATCAGCGCTGCTCTCCATGCTGAATTCCTGCGCCAGCGGTGTCAGTGTGGTGAATATCGATAATGGATTCGGCGCCGGATATCTGGCGAGCATGATGAATCATATGCGTGGATAAGACTTCTGTTAACGTTGTCGGATCTGTCCGATCCGTAAATGATATGGCGGAATCGTCGAATAAAGCTGTCGATTCGAATGGAATGAAAGAAAATAATTTGTACTTTTTTAATGAGGTGGAATCAATATGAAAACATTATATTTTGACTGTGGAATGGGCGCTGCCGGAGATATGCTGATGGCATCTCTCTACGAGATCTGCCCGGATAAAGAGAAATTTTTAAAGAGCATGAACGAAATGGGTCTGCCGGGACTCTCCATTGAGGCGGAACCGTCAGTAAAGTGCGGAATCACAGGAACACATATGAAGGTGACGATCCACGGGGAGGAAGAGGAGAGCGTGGATGTCGATCTGCAGGGGCATGAGCACGAGCATCATCAGGAGCATAACCATGAAGATAGTCAGCATAGCCATGCTCACGATCACCACCATGATCATGAAGATACCCACCATGACCATAGTCACGAATCCCATCATCATGCCCACGAAATGGCAGAGTCAGCAGCAGAACAGACAGTTCACGAATGTATATATGATAAACAGGCTGATCAAAACCACGAGAATCAAAACGATCTCAATCACCCCCACACCCATGACCACGATCATAATTGCGGACATGATCATACCCACGATCATGGTCACCCCCACCACCATCACGCCAGCATGGCAGGTATTTCCCATATCATCGAGCACTTAAACCTCCCGGAAGAGGTAAAGAACGACATCGTGGCAGTCTACCGCCTGATCGCCGAGGCCGAGTCCCACGTCCACGGAAAGACCGTCGAGGAGATCCACTTCCACGAGGTGGGCACCGCCGACGCGATCGCGGATATCGCTGGAGTCTGCCTTTTAATGCACATGATCGCCCCACAGAAGGTGATCGCATCCCCGATCCATGTCGGAAGCGGAAATGTCCGCTGCGCCCACGGGATCCTGCCGGTACCGGCACCTGCGACAGCATTTATTTTACAGGGACTCCCAATCTACAGCGGAGATATCAGAGGTGAGCTCTGCACCCCGACCGGAGCGGCATTGTTAAAGCACTTTGTGACAGAATTTAAGGAAATGCCGGTTATGCGGACCGCTGCCATTGGCTACGGTATGGGAAAGAAAGACTTTGAACGTGCAAACTGCGTGCGCGTCCTCTTAGGCGAGACAGAGGAGAATGGAAGTGAAGTGACAGAGCTCTCCTGTAATCTCGACGATATGACCCCGGAAGCCCTCGGCTTCGTTCAGGAGATCCTCTTTGCCGCAGGTGCCCTTGAGGTCTACACGATCCCGATCGGTATGAAGAAGAGCCGCCCGGGAATCCTTTTAACCTGCATGTGCCGCTGCAATGACAAAAAGAAGATGGTTTCCCTGCTCTTCAAACACACAACAACGCTTGGCATCCGTGAGAGTATCAGCAAACGCTACACCCTGACAAGAACGATAAAGGAACATGAAACTCCGTATGGTGTGGTCCGGGAGAAGGTTTCCGAAGGATACGGTGTGTGCCGCGGAAAATTAGAGTACGAAGATATTGCAAAGATCGCGAGAGAGAATGGAATGTCGTTAGAGGAAGTTAAGGAATTAGTAGAGAAATAGAGAGTGAACGTAAAAAGCAAGGAAGAACTTATTTTAGCTCTGCCTTGCTTTTTACATTGCATTGATAACCATAGAGACAAAAAGAACTAGCATCCTACTTCCCACGGTAAAAAGCTACTCTCTTGTACATATCATAACGAATAAAACACATTTTATCAAGTTACTCTAGTTTAAAATATGCGTTAAATTTAAAGAAAAAACAGGCGTAAAAGTGACCAAATAGTTCAATCGACATCCGTCGACTTATATGGTAAAATTATCCTGTGATGGAGCGGAAAGCGTGGATGCGTTTCTGATGTCCGGTGCCCTCTGGTTTTATAAGGAGGGATGTCATATGAATACAATGGAAGTATTGACTCTTTTATTGGTAATATTTTCGGCGTTGACCTATATTGACCACCATAACGACAAAAAGAACTAGCATCCAACCGACCAAAGTAAAATGCTAGTTCTTTTCACACTATAACATACTGAGGGCATCGGACGTATATCCGAGTACCTTTCTGTCTTCATTATAACTGGAGCGGCTTGTTTTTTCAAGCCGCTCCAGTTTAATTTTAACTATTTTATTCAGAAATTAGCCAAAATATCTCTTTAAGAGACCAGCAAATGCCTTGCCATGTCTAGCCTCGTCTCTTGCCATCTCGTGAACTGTATCATGGATCGCATCAAGACCAGCGGCCTTTGCTCTCTTAGCGAGATCTGTCTTACCAGCAGTAGCGCCGTTCTCAGCCTCAACTCTCATCTCGAGGTTCTTCTTTGTGCTGTCTGTGATAACTTCACCGAGGAGCTCTGCGAACTTAGCAGCGTGCTCAGCCTCTTCGTAAGCTGCTTTCTCATAGTAAAGACCGATCTCCGGATAACCTTCTCTGTGGGCAACTCTTGCCATAGCGAGGTACATACCAACCTCAGAGCACTCACCGTTGAAGTTTGCTCTTAAGTCCTCAAGGATATCTTCGCTTACGCCCTGAGCAACACCAACTACGTGCTCAGAAGCCCAGCTCATTTCATCGCTCTGCTCAATGAACTTGGAAGCCGGTGCGTTACATACCGGACATTTCTCCGGAGCAGCCTCACCCTCATATACATAACCACATACGGAACAGACAAATTTCTTCATAGCGTTTTCTCCTTTTCATTTATAAAATATTGTGTTTTGAAATCAATAATAGTAACTGTTACTGATATTATATTCTAATTGACTCTGAATGTCAATAGAATTTTTATTTTTTTAGTATTCCTTTTTCCGGCAGTCCTCACATTCGCCGTAAAAGAAAACAGTGTGGGAATCGACCCGTCCCGGAAACGGAGCGGAGAGAAGATCCGAAGTGTCACGAACCAGCTCCAGAGGCATATCGATGATCGCTCCGCAAGTCTTGCACACAAAGTGATAATGCGGATCTGTGTTGTAATCAAAATGCTCCGATCCGTCTCCGCTGGAAAAACGCTGGATCTCGCCCATATCCGCCAGAAGCTTTAAATTGCGGTATACAGTTCCCAGGCTGATCTTCGGGTATTCTTTGCTGATCGTTACATAGACGGCGTCTGCGGTCGGATGATCCTTGCGGTTTTTCAGGCACTCCCGGATAGATTCGCGCTGGCGGCTGAATTTTAATGCTTTCATGGTGAACCTCCTTTCTGGATTTGTAAAGACCAAACAACAATAATAATGATAATTGTTATCAACATAATACCATCAGAGATATCCACTGTCAAGTATGAAGTGATAAAATTTTTTTAAAACTGCTCAGATCATACATGAAATCAAATTCCTTGAAAACAGCTGATCTCAGCGCCAAAACACATGTATTTAACTGCGTACAATCTGTAGGAAAATTCCTTGAAAACACCTTAAGAAGTGTTTATACTGTTCTTATAATTGAAGGCAGCCGGAAAACTGTTCTTCAAAGCTGCTCATATTCCCTGCTTGGCACGGGAGTCCCTACGGCAGCAGGACCAGAATTTCTGTACGATCCGTCCTCAAAACCCCACGAAACGGAGGTATATCCATGTATAACAGACACATCCGCCACCTTGTGACAGAGCTTGGAAACCGTCTGTCAGACAAAGAATTTTTAAAAAAGATCGGTCTCAGCCGCCGCAGCATGCAGCAGCTCTTTGATAAAGACCGCTGGGAAGTGATCTTCGAGAAGGCATTCCCGGTAACAAGACGTTTTTCCTGCGCGGAGATTCTGGAATTCTGCCGCGTAGATATGGAAAAACTCAGCAGTGAACCGGAGGAGGGATGGCTTTCCTTCGCTTATAAATATTCGACCCACATTCTGTACCCGGATGCGGATTTCGCTGTGTCCGCAGCTCCTTATGCGCCGTCTGCGCTCTATTTCCTGAATGTTCTCCAGTACTTCTTTGATGAAGAACGGAAGGTTCTGCCGTTCGATCCATATGATGATTTCCGCTTTCTGACAGAAGAAGAATATGCCGGTTTTGAGCGTGCCGGTGAGTATGCCCACTTTATCCGTGAGTTCCGTGATCAGTACATATACGAGATGATGCGGTTAAACCGTGAGGCGACCCCGTTCGAGACACTGGGACATATCGCGGGTGTCCACTATGTTGCGATGGTGGCAGCCCGAGGGCTTTATGAGGCGGGGGTGCCAATTGACCTGGCGTTGGCGTCGGGCGCAGCAGCGGGACATGACCTCGGAAAATTTGGCTGTAAGCCGGATGAGCGGGTTCCGTACCTTCACTATTTTTATACGAACCAGTGGTTTACCGCCTACAATATGGAAGGAATCGGCCACATCGCCGCGAACCATTCCACCTGGGATCTGGAGCTCGACAATATCTCTGTGGAGTCCCTGGTTCTGATTTACGCCGATTTCCGCGTAAAACAGATGCGCGGCGAGGATGGCCGCGAGATCACGAAGATCTACACGTTAAAAGATTCCTTTGATGTGATCCTGTCAAAGCTTGACAATGTGGATGAGGCAAAACGGAACCGCTACCGCGTCGTCTACTCCCGCCTCTACGAATTCGAGCGTTACATGCGTTCCAAAGGCGTGGATGTGGATCTGACAGGAAACCCGGATCCGGCGGAGCAGCCGGTAGATATTGTCGTACAGACCGGAAAACAGGTGGTCCGCTCCTTCGTATTCTGGGGAATCGAGCATAACATCGACGTGATGCACCGCCTCGGAACCGAGCGCCAGTTCGGAAATATCCTGGAGGCGGCGAGAAGCGAAAAAGACTGGAAGAATGTCCGCGCGTACTTAAATATGTTCAACGAATATTCGATCCACCTGAACCACCGCCAGAAAGAGCAGACCATCAGATTCCTGTATGAGCTCCTCTTAAACCGCGAGGGCGATATCCGGAGACAGGCGGCGGCGCTCATCGGAAAAATGTTCGCAGATTTCAACGCCGGATACCGGAAAGAGCTGCCGAAAAATATGCCGGATCCGGACGCTAAGACGGCACTGACGCTCTGGGAGGAGTATCTTGGACAGCTCATATGCCCGGATTATCGCCTGACACTGCAGCAGAAGAACCGAATTCAGAATTCTCTGAAATTTGTCATGGTATCCGCCATGGAACGGAGTTCGGAGAAGGTCCGGGAAGAGCTGTTCGAAGTCTTCATGAAGTGGTTTGACGGACACCACCGCCTTGTGGGTGATCCGGTATTCTACCTATTAGACTGTATATTCTCCCTGCCTCTGGATCTTTGCAGCAAGGGGAGTCGTCTGGAACGTTTGATCTGCTTTGCCATCAGCCATATGGACGACCCGGATGAGAAGGTGCAGATCGCGGCCGTCCGCGTCTTAAAGGTTCTGACCCAGGCGGTGCCGCCGGAAAGCGCCTGCTACGAGATCGTCTGCGACGCGGCGCACCGGATCAATCCGAGGACGATCACGCTGCTGTTTTTACAGTACCGGATCTATACGAACCTGCGCCTGGACACCACTGCCCAACGGGAAGTCTTATACGGACATGATGTGGTCAGCGATATCTTCCTTGAAAATTTAAAATCCGCTACTCCGTGGATCTTGAAATCCGTAAACATCAAGCTTCTGGCAGATCAGGTAGATCACGGAAAGCGGGATCACCTTCTCCATATCTGTGCCCATTTTTCCAACCTGATCAAAGTCAGCGAGCAGGTTGGTGTCCGCCATGACGCGGGCCGCGCGCTCCTGCGTCTTGCCCATTTGCTGGCAACAGACCAGAGAAACGAGATCGCGGTGGAACTCTTAAAGGGACTGGAAGTGGGAGAGTACGAGTTCTCCAAATACATTCCGGAATACCTCGGCGAGTTCGCCTTATGGCTGCCGCCGGAACAGCTTGATGACATGATCGAGCGACTGCACATCCTGCTGGCGAACGGAAACGAACGGATCGTGTCCGTTGCCCTCGATACGTTAGGAGTCCTTTTGGAGTGCTATTCGCGGTATACCGTCCGTTTCCATGAGTCCGAGGAAGTATCGGAAGAACGCCGCATGAAGCTTCTCGGCCTGATTTTAAGCTGTCTTGCAAACTACCGGGAGCAGGTCCGTCAGGAGGCACTGCTTGTCATTGGACAGCATATTTTCGGCTCCCAGATCCTTGCGGAGCGGGACAAGAGCAGAATGTTCTCCCTTTGCGCAAAGAAACTCCTGTTCCTGTTAAATGAGAATAAGGGCGGCGAGCTGAGTCTCTACTACCGTGCCGCGACCCTGTCCCATATCGACCGTTTTATCGCTCACTACCAGTTGTTCGGCGGTCTGGTGGAGACCAGGACGCGGGAGAAGATCGCATTTTTCCCGGGAACCTTTGACCCGTTTACCTTATCCCACAAGGAGATCGCAAAGAAGATCCAGGAGCTCGGATTTACCGTATTTCTTGCCATTGATGAGTTTTCCTGGTCGAAGAAGACCCAGCCGCATCTGGTGCGCCGACAGATCGTAAACATGTCCATCGCGGACGAGTTTTATGTCCATTTATTCCCGGACAACACGCCGGTAAATATCGCGAATCCGGCGGACCTGCGGAGGCTGAAGGAGATGTTCCCGACGGAAGAACTCTATATCGTTGTGGGATCCGACGTGATCCACAACGCGAGCTCCTACAAGAAGGATCCGGAGGAGAATTCCATCCATTCCTTCAACCACATCGTCTTCCGGCGCCCTGGTGAGGCACACCCGACGGAGGTTTACGAGCAGATCACCGGAAAAGTCGTGCAGCTGGAGCTCCCGCAGGAGCTGGAGGATATCAGCTCCACGAAGATCCGTGAAAATATTGATAACCACCGCGATATTTCCAGCCTCATCGACCCGGTAGTCCAAGAATACATTTACCACAAGGGCATGTACCTGCGCGAGCCGGAATTCAAGCCGATCTTACGGGCGAAAGCTATCGCCTTCGAGAACGCGGCGGGCAGGGACCGTGAGGTACTGGACGAGCTTGGAAACACCGTTCTCTACGGACATCCGGACGCCCAGGCGATCCTGACAAAGATCCAGGTGGAGAATGACCGCCTGCTGATCTTAAGAAATACCGTGGAAGGTGAGCGCCCGGCGGGCTTTGTGAGCTACCGGGAGATCGGAAACGAGGATCTGTTCGGCGTCTTAAAGGACATGGAGCTGGCAAACCTGGTCCGCGGAAAGAGCAGCCGGGAGATCCTTCTGATCACAGGCATCTATGCGAGAGAGGACGGCACCGGGGACAGCGGGGTGATCCGCGATGCCCCGCAGCAGCTTCTCGTTGAAGTGCTGGCGAAAGAGTTGGAGAAAAACTACAGTTTCGCATTGTTTGTCGCGGAGCGCGGCACAGCGACGAAAGAGGTCGTGTACGTGCTGGAGAGACAGGGCTTTATCCGTCCGCATATGGCGGACGAGAACGACAAGCGGACGATCTACATGGTCGACATGCATGAGCCGTTAATGTTCCTGCATAACCTGGATACTACGATCAAGGAGCCGTTTGCCAGCAATCCGGCGGTTCTGGATGCTGTGGAGAAAAACCACAAAAAGCTTCAGATCGCTATGACGAAGCTGTATCCGGGAAATCTTGTACTGTCCTTGTCATCCGGCATCATGTATCATCGTCTTGTGGACCGGATCACGGCGCTCAACGATGTTCCGAGAGAGCCGCTGGTGCCGAGAAGACTCGGAAAGAACATGTGCGTTCCGTTCGGTAAGATCCTGCGTGGAAAGGTTGTGCCGAATACGGTGACGAAGACGCTGCATACCGATAAGGTCTATGAGCCGGATCTGAACAGCTTTACGATCGAGCCGTTCCCGTACTACTCACCGTTAAAAAGCCAGATCGA
The DNA here is from genome assembly GCF_003435375.1 of Clostridium sp. AM34-11AC. GTDB lineage: Bacteria > Bacillota > Clostridia > Lachnospirales > Lachnospiraceae > Pilosibacter > Pilosibacter fragilis. Next base: position 51,308 of record NZ_QWGL01000010.1, read on the forward strand.
GACCATCAAGTCCTTCGATCGGCCGGTGATCCTGGTGGATGACCTCGTCCACACGGCGAACCGGCTCCAGGTGCTCGTTCCGCAGCTCAGGGAAGACGGGATCCCCATCAAGAAGGTCGTCGTGGGCGTCCTGTCCGGCTACGGCCGCGACCTGATGCAGTGCCTGAAGGTGCCGGTGGAGAGCATCTACTCGATGCCGAACCTGCGCCAGTGGTTCGTGGAGTCTACACTGTATCCGTTTATCGGTGGCGATACCGTGCGCCGTGAGGAGATGAAGGTTGCGGGACTTCAGCCGTCCATCAACATGATTCTGCCCTACGCGACGCCGAGACTTTCCGGCTGCAGCCGGGAGGCGCTTGTGGAGTTCTCGGCCTGCTGTATCGAGAATTCCAGGGATCTTTTCCAGGTCCTTGAAGCGGAATACCGGAAAATGTACGCGAAAAACCTTACCCTTTCACGCCTCTCCGAGGCCGTCATCCTGCCGCTCTGCCCGGATAAGGGAAGCTGTATGGAGTATGATGAGAACCTGGCGGCGTCAGTATATCTGGAGAATGATCTGGAGACGCTGTGGAGGATGAAAGAGTTTCTGATCAAGGGATAAAATGCTGAACGCCGTCTGGAATTTCGAGAGGCTGAGGGCTTAAAAGGAAGATCTGCGATAATCGTGGGCTGTGTATCAAAGCCGTAAGGTCGGCAGACCTGAATGGCTTTGGTGCATGGCAGTAAAATATGGAAATCAGGGGGAATGAAATTATGGTAACCTATTATAAAATCGGAGACATGTTTTGCGCGTCCGCGCACGGTGATCTGCCATATGAGAAAACAGAGAAACCGGCAGCAGGAACAAAGCTCACCTGGCTCTTTACCGGCGGACCTGGCAGCCGCCGCGCCTCATTTCTTGTAAACCATCCGGCAGAACTCTTCATGGAGAAAGAGGATGTCAGCTGGTTAAACACAAACAGATTAAATGCGTCCGCATACAACGGACAGACCAGGGAACTCCCGGCGGATCTCCTCGCGCAGCTCGATGCCGGAACACTCCGCGCGGTAAACGCGTCCCACCCGAAATTTGAGGAGATCCTGGCATATAAGCCGAAAGAGGGCAAAAAGCGTGTCCATGTTCTGGCGATCGGCGATGTGGGCAGCATGCTCTTAACAGGTCTCCATCTTCTCGGCGGAGATGTGATCTCCTCCATCGGAATCTGTGATATCTCCGACAAGGTGACTGCCCGCTGGGAGTTTGAGGAGAACCAGATCGCCTATCCGTGGGACTATGACGCGATGCCGGAGGTGGACGTTGTGGACCAGGATCACCTCTTTGACTGTGATGTGTTCGTATTCGTGGCCTCAAAGGGAATCCCGCCGGTCGGTTCCGGTGTCAAGGATGTCCGCATGTACCAGTTCGAGAACAACTCAAAGATCATCGGACATTACGCGAAGATGGCGAGAGAAAAGAACTTTAAGGGCTTATTCTGCGCCGTCTCCGATCCGGTGGACCCGCTTGCGAAGACCGCGTTCCTTGAGAGCAACAAGAATGAGGCAGGAGAGTACGACTGGATGGGGCTTCTCCCGGAGCAGATACAGGGATTCGGCCTCGGTGTTATGAATGCGAGAGCTGCATATTATGCAAAACGTGATCCGAGGTTTAAGCAGTTTTTGACGGAAGGCCGTTCCTTCGGACCGCACGGACAGGATCTCGTTATCGCGGATTCCATCGAAAACTACAACGATGAGCTCTCAAAAGAACTGACAAACCTCACCGTCACCGCAAACCTCCACATGCGCGCCATCGGCTACAAACCGTTCGTTGCCCCGGCGTTCTCATCCGGCGCGATCTCGATCCTGATGACGCTCAGAAAGCAGTGGCACTGCGGTTCCGTGTTTCTCGGCGGCGTTTACATGGGCGTGAAGAACCGCTATACAGAACAGGGCCTCGAGACGGAGGCACTGGCGCTGCCGGACGCTTTGTATGAGAGGATCGTGTTCGCGGCTGAAAATCTTGCGAAGATCGTGTAGAGGTTGTTTCTGCGGCGAAGGCTAGAATATAGAAAAATGCTGATCTGATTTGTCCCGGCAGGTTTCCCGTATGTCGGGGAGAACTGCCGGGATTTTTATACGTGCCGTGTTGAGGATGGAAAGCCGTTGTTATAAAAATATCAGTGATCATGTATATTGAGTGAAGCAGATTTATCAGGGAGAGTGATACATCATGGAGAGTGACAGATTGTTAGTTCTATATCCGCAAAAACGAGGCCCGGAGAAAGAACGGTCGCGTATGGACGAGGTTTTGAGGGCGGCGCTTGACGGGATCGATACCGAGATCGTGGAAGATATGGAAATTTTGGAGCAGGATCCCTTCAAATATCGTGGACGCAGACTCCTGTTTGCAGTTCCACTTGGGAGAAATGGCATCAACCGCGGTTACTACGAAGTTCTCGCCTGGCTGCGGGGCGGTGACCAGGTCCTCGCGGGGGCGACTGCTGGGATGATCATCGACGCGGAGAGCGAATTCTACACGAAAGCGACGGCAAGAGAGCTTGCGGTGGCGGCAAACCGCGCCGGATGTGCCTTTGTCGGCCGCCCGCTGGTGGAAGGAACCGCCTCCCTCGATAACTACCTGATCCAGGCTGCCAATATGAACACCGATCGGTTCGGCGCTTATAAAAAGAGCGCTGCGATCCTGGCACATCAAATTCTGGAAGAAACATGGCAGCCGAAAGAAGAATCGCACCTTCTGGTCCTTCACGCCTCAAACCACAGGACCTCCAATACCCTGGCGATTTGGCAGAAAGTAAAGGAGTGCCTGGATGAACGGATCAGGATTCAGGAGATCAACCTGCGAAACGGCACTCTCGTGGACTGTTCGGGATGTCCATACCAGATGTGCCTGCACTTTGGTGAGCAGGGAAAATGCTTCTACGGCGGAGCCATGGTGGAAAATATCTACCCGGCGGTCAAGTGGGCTGACGCGATCCTGCTCCTCTGTCCAAACTACAACGATGCCCTGTCCGCGAATATGACGGCGTTTATCAACCGCCTGACAGCCCTGTTCCGGACCACACGGTTCTACGACAAAGCCCTGTTCGGAATTATCGTATCCGGCTATTCCGGCAGTGACCTTCTCGCTGGGCAGCTCGTAACAGCCCTCAATATGAACAAGACCTTCTACCTCCCGGGCAATTTCTGCATGATGGAGACAGCCAACAACGCCGGTGCTGCCATGAAGCTTCCGGGTATCGAAGACAGGATCAAGGAATTTAGCGAAAAAATGACGCATATACTGATAAAAGAGACACAAAATAGCTGATACAATTTTTGAATTTCAAGCAATTGTGCGTCAAAACTTTACATCACGGAAGTGAACAACTGCAATTATGAGAAAAGCAACGAATAGCTGAAAGATTTCAGACGTTTACAAAAATTACTAATATTTGTTGCAAAAGTAACAATAGAGATGTATAATATGTTCGTAAGCTTCCTTTGCTGAAACATTGTGCAAAGGAACAGAAAAAGGAGGTAGAAAGATATGAGAAAGAGATTTTCCGTAGCAATGGCACTCGCATTATCCTGTGCAATGGTACTGACCGCTTGTTCCGGCGGCAGCAAACCGGCAGAGACCACAGCCGCAGCAGCAGCCGACACTACCGCGGCAGCAGCTGAAACAACAGCAGCCGCAGCAGCAGCCCCGAGTGGTGATGCCCAGAAGTTAACAATGGGTACTGGCGGAACCACCGGTACATATTACGCATTCGGTGGTGTAATCGCGAATGTATTAAACAGCAAAGACATCGGAGTGAACATTAACGTTCAGTCTACTGGTGCTTCCAAAGCAAATATCTACCTTGTAAACGACGGTGAAGCAGACCTCGCGATCGTACAGAACGACGTTATGGATTATGCTTACAACGGAACTGACCTCTTCGCAGAAGAAGGCGCAGCAAAAGATTTCACAACAGTTGCAGCCCTCTACGCTGAGGTTTGCCAGATCGTATCCTCCGGCGATATCAAATCTGTCGCTGACTTAAAGGGCAAGAGAGTATCCGTTGGTGACGCAGGCTCTGGTGTTGAGTTCAACGCACGTCAGATCCTCGAGGCTTATGACATCTCCTTCGATGATATCCAGGTCAACAACCTCGGATTCGGTGATTCCGCAGATGCGTTAAAAGACGGCAAGATCGATGCTTTCTTCTGTACAGCAGGCGCACCGACAACAGCGATCGTAGAGCTCGCTACAACAAACGCGATCAACCTTCTTGAGATCGATGACGAGCATGCGAAGAAGCTTGCGGATGCACATCCGTTCTACACAACATACGCAATCCCGGGCGGCTCCTATAAGGGCGTTGACGATGATGTTCAGACAGTTGCTATCAAAGCTACTCTGATCGCATCCCCGAAGCTTTCCGAAGAAACAGTTTATAACCTCACAAAGGCTATTTTCGATAACAAAGATGAGATCGCTTCCACACATGCAAAGGGCGAAGAGCTTGATCTCGAATATGCGGTTTCCGGTATTTCTGTTCCGTTCCATCCGGGTGCTGAGAAGTACTTCAAGGAAGTAGGAGCAATCAAGTAATTACCTTGAAAAACAGGAAAGTAAGATTCTTTACAGTGGCAGCAATAATCACGGCAATTATTGCTGCCACTCTTGCCTATACCTTACGAAGCGGAGACTATCTGGTCCTGAGGAACGGAGACACAAACGCAGAATATGCCCGCTTCCGGGTAAAAGAGGGGGATGAGTTTTCTGTAACGTTCATCCACTCGGTAAATAAGTATCCGTTGACGGACGTTTACGAGATCCGCGACCACAAGATCTACGTGATCCGCACGATCTACAATAATTTCGGTGCGGGCGTGCAGACAGAGATCGAGGATGGGCAGACGCTTACGTATGATGAAAACGGGGAGATGGTTGTTTCCGGGTTTGACAAGGAAATGCCGTATCTCTCATATATTGTGGGTACGGTCTCGGACCACACACTCACACTTCACGGAAAAGAAATCAGTTTGAGGGATCTCTGCGGACGAAACAGCAAAGTAGAGTTCTCCTGTGAACATAAAGGATTCTAAGCGTTAAAAGAGTTTCGGACATATCCGGCGCCTGTTTGTATAGGGGGTATACAGGGGCAGCGCCGGAAACGAAATATAAAGGAGGGATTGGTATGGCAGAGAAAGACAACATGAAAGTCAACACATCTCCGGTGGCTGATGTGGAGACCGGTACCGCCGAAGATGTCGAAGCCATCATGAAAAAGTACGACCGTGAATCGAATACCCGAATCTGGGAAGGCACCCCGAAGCAGGTCATTCGTTTCCTTCTGGCAGCGTTTTCAGTTTTAATGCTCTATATGAACCTGTTTGCAAACTGGGATGAGCGTGTAAGACGTTCCCTGTTTGTCGGTTTTGTAATTATCCTTTCATTCCTGGTATATCCGATGAAAAAGGGAAGCTCAAAAAAGAATTCCGTTCCGATCTACGATATTATCCTTATGGTACTCGGAGCCGGTGCTTACTTCTATTTCGTATTTAACTTTAAAACAATTATCGGCCACGCGACACGAATCAGCCAGACAGAGGTTATCGTTGGCGTGATCGGTATCCTGATCTTAGCAGAAACATGCCGCCGCGTTGTAGGTATTCCGATCCTCTGTGTGGCGACATTCTTTGTGGGTTACGCGTTTTATAACGGACTTGGACAGGGCAGAGCCTTCGCGGTAGTCTTAAAGTCCATCGTTTACAACCTGTTCTATACGACGAGTGGTGTTATCGGTACTCCGATTGGTGTCTGCTCCACGTATATCGCACTGTTTATCCTGTTCGGCGCTTTCCTTGAGGCGACCGGTATTTCTGAATTCTTTATCCAGCTGGCAAACTCTCTGGCAGGCGCTTCCACAGGCGGACCGGCAAAGGTAGCGGTTATCTCCTCTGCTCTCTGCGGTATGGTATCCGGAAGCTCCGTTGGTAATACAGTAACGACCGGTTCCGTAACGATCCCGTTAATGAAGAAGACCGGTTATCAGGGTGAATTCGCAGGTGCCGTTGAGGCAGCTTCCTCCACCGGTGGACAGATCATGCCGCCGATCATGGGCGCCGCCGCATTCTTAATGGCTGAGATGGTAGGCGTTCAGTACGGCGAGATCGCGATGAGAGCGATCTTCCCGGCACTCCTCTACTTCACAGGTATCTTCATTACTGTACACCTTGAGGCAAAGAGACTTGGCTTAAAGGGTATCCCGAAGGATGAGCTTCCGAAATTCGGACCGTTATTTGTCCGTCAGGGTTATCTTCTTATTCCGTTAGTTGCCCTTGTTGCAATGGTTATGATGGGCTACACGATGTCCCGTGCAGCGATCATCGCTACCGCCCTTGCAATCCTTGTCAGCATGCCGAATAAAGAAACAAGAATGAACCCGACAAGATTCATCAACGCGTTGGAGGCAGGCGGTAAGAATACACTTTCCGTAGCTGTTGCCTGCGGCGTTGCCGGAATCATCGCCGGTGTCGTAACAATGACCGGTCTTGGACAGCTCCTGATCTCCGCAATTGTCGGCGTTGCCGGTGACCGCGTGATCGTAGCATTATTCCTTACTATGTTAACCTGTATCGTTCTTGGTATGGGCGTTCCGACAACTGCAAACTACATCATTATGGCTACCACATGTGCACCGATCCTCGTAAACGGTATGGGAATCAACAAGATCGCTGCCAACATGTTCGTATTCTACTTCGGTATCGTAGCAGATATCACACCGCCGGTTGCTCTTGCAGCTTACGCAGGATCCGCGATCGCGAAATCCAACCCGATGAAGACCGCGTTAAACGCATCCCGTCTTGCGATCGCAGCGTTCATCGTACCGTATATCTTCGCGTTTAACCCGGCAATGTTATTTATCGATACAGGCGTTCTCGGTGTTGTAACGATCATCGTAACATCCCTGATCGGTCTGTTCGGCGTTGCAGCCGGTCTTGAAGGCTATATGTTCGCGAACCTGAATGTGATCGAGAGACTCTTATCCATCGTCGGAGGTCTCTGCCTGATCATTCCGGGAACCGTGACAGACATTGTCGGTATCGTTCTTGTCGGAATTTCAGCGGCGCTGCAGATCATGAAAAAGAAGAAAGCGGCTGTGGCATAGAAGAAATGGATGAAAGTTATATCGGAGTATATTGCAAAGGAAATTTGCATATGATATAATGGCTAAGAAAGAAATAGAACATAGTTCAAATTTACACAAAATGAAACCCCTCAGAGCGGCATCTCTGAGGGGTTTCTTCTCGTTTTATGTAGTTGAGCATCTACAGGTTAGTTACCGATCCAGTTTACTGTCTAACCATTTGATGATGTAGTGACACACCACACCAGCCATGACAGCAACTATAAAAGAAAAAACATAATCCAAATTTACACCTCCTTTCTGTCACCAGATTGGAGTGGGTAACGAGACGAGTATATCATAGGCAGGAGAAAATTGATAGTTACTCCAGTATAAAACAGAGATAAAAAATAGACTTTTGTGAGGAATATTTGTGTATGAGGAGATCCCTGTTTTCATTGATTTTATCTTGCAAGCGACATTAAAGTATGCTACACTTTCCGTAAAGTTTACCACTGTATCTGCGTAAAGAGAGGAAGGAAAAACGATGGAATTATTATATGGAAGTACCCGCGGCGGGGAGACTGGCGTGACAGCATCCCAGGCAGTGTTAAAAGGACTTGCAGATGACGGCGGTCTCTACGTTCCGGAGCGCATCCCGACGTTGGACGTGACGATGGACGAGCTTGCCGGAATGACATATCAGGAGACGGCATACGCAGTTATGAAACAGTTCCTGACCGATTACACGGAAGAAGAACTGAAATACTGTATTTCCCATGCATACGATGAGAAATTCGACACAGAGGAGATTGCACCGCTCGCAAAGGCGGACGGCATGTATTTCCTGGAGCTGTTCCACGGAAAGACGATCGCTTTCAAGGATATGGCACTCTCCATTCTGCCGTACCTTATGACAACGGCTGCAAAGAAGAACCATGCGAAGAACGAAATCGTGATCCTGACCGCTACATCCGGAGATACCGGAAAGGCAGCTATGGCCGGATTCGCTGACGTTCCGGGAACAAGAATCATCGTCTTCTATCCGAAGAACGGAGTAAGCCGTGTTCAGGAGCTTCAGATGCTGACCCAGAAGGGCGCAAACACATCTGTAGTCGGAATCGAAGGAAACTTTGATGATGCCCAGACAGGTGTAAAGAAGATCTTTGGCGATAAAGAATTCGCGAAAGAACTGGATGCTATGGGATTCCAGCTTTCCTCTGCAAATTCCATAAACATCGGCCGCCTTGTTCCACAGGTCGTTTACTATGTATACGCCTACGCGAAGCTTCTCGCAAACGGTGAGATCGAAAAAAATGAGAAGGTCAACGTCGTAGTTCCGACCGGAAACTTCGGAAACATCCTGGCAGCGTACTTCGCAAAACAGATGGGTGTTCCGTTCGGTAAGCTGATCTGCGCGTCCAATGACAATAAGGTCCTGTATGACTTCTTCCGGACAGGCACATACGATAAGAACCGTGAGTTCATCCTGACCACATCCCCGTCCATGGACATCCTCGTCTCCAGCAACTTAGAGCGCCTGCTCTACTTAAGCTGCGGAAGAGATGCCGCAAAGACAAAGGCGATGATGGAGCAGCTCTCCACAAACGGAAAATACGAGATCACTGAGGACATGAAGGAATTCATGAAGGACTTTGCCGCAGGCTACGCAGATATGGAAGAGAATGCGAAGGAGATCCGGAAAGTGTTCGATGATACCGGATACCTGATCGACACCCATACAGGCGTTGCAGCAGCCGTCTACGAGCAGTATAAGGCGAAGACCGGCGATACCACAAAGACTGTGATCGCGTCCACAGCAAGCCCGTACAAGTTCTCCAGAAGCGTTATGGAGGCAGTCCTCGGAAAGAAAGAGGATGCCGATGAGTTCGCCCTGATCGATGAGATGGAGCGCATTTCCGGCGTGAAGATCCCGCAGGCCATCGAGGAGATCCGCGACGCGAAGATCCTCCACAACCGTCAGTGCAAGCCGGAGGAAATGGAAGAAACTGTGAAACAAACCTTTTCAAAGTAGGGTAAATCGGTTATAATAAAATTATCATGACAACAGTACCTGTTGGGAATAGATGGCGTCTGCTCCGCATATAAATGGAAACAGACGGCAGATCCGGCGGGACAGGCTGTTCTGTCAAAATAACGATTCAAATGGAGGCCTATATGTTAGTAACAGCGAAAGAAATGCTTGAGAAAGCAAGAGACGGCAAGTACGCAGTAGGACATTTCAACATCAACAACCTTGAGTGGACAAAAGCGATCCTGCAGACAGCAGAGGAACTGAGATCCCCGGTTATCCTGGGTGTTTCAGAGGGCGCAGGAAAATACATGACAGGCTTTAAGACCGTAGTAGGTATGGTAAACGGTATGCTGGAAGAGATGAAGATCACTGTTCCGGTAGCTCTTCACTTAGACCATGGTACCTACGAGGGATGCCTAAAGTGCATCGATGCTGGATTCTCCTCCATCATGTTCGACGGTTCTCACTACCCGATCGAAGAGAACGTTGAGAAGACAAAAGAACTGATCCGTATCTGCCGTGAAAAGGGAATGTCCCTCGAGGCAGAGGTTGGAGCGATCGGCGGCGAGGAAGATGGCGTTATCGGTATGGGCGAGTGTGCAGACCCGAACGAGTGCAAGATGATCGCTGACCTCGGAGTTGATATGTTAGCAGCAGGTATTGGAAATATCCATGGAAAATATCCGGCAAACTGGAAGGGCTTAAGCTTTGAGACACTTGCAGCTGTCAAAGAGGCTGTAGGCGATATGCCGCTCGTTCTCCACGGCGGTACCGGTATTCCGGAAGACATGATCAAGAAAGCGATCTCCCTCGGCGTAGCAAAGATCAATGTTAACACCGAGTGCCAGCTCGCGTTCGCAGACGCTACAAGAAAGTACATCGAAGCAGGAAAAGACCTTGAAGGAAAGGGATTCGACCCGAGAAAACTCCTTGCGCCGGGTGCAGAAGCGATCAAGGCGACCGTAAAGACAAAAATGGAGTTATTCGGTTCTGTCGGCAAAGCTGACTAAGCCGTTTAGCTTGCATTATCATGCAGTTAAAAATGTTCTCCCTAGTATCAGGGAGAACATTTTTTCAAGCTAAAATTGAAATTCAGCCGAAATACCCTGGCAGACCATGATTGGAACAGGCTGAATATTTACAGGTAATTCTCATACTTTTTAAAGTACGATTTCACCCCATGCCATAACGGGCAGCTTATACAGAATTGAGGAGGAAAACTATGAGCGAAACTATCAATGTGGAGGCAATCTTCGGAGAGAATGTCTTTAATGACTCCGTGATGAAGGAACGCCTTCCGAAAAGCGTCTACAAGAAATTAAAGCAGACCATCGAGGATGGCAGCGAGCTGGATCCGACGATCGCGGACGTGGTTGCCCATGCGATGAAAGACTGGGCAGTCGACAACGGCGCGACCCACTATACCCACTGGTTCCAGCCCCTTACCGGTGTGACCGCTGAGAAACATGATTCCTTTATCGGAAATTTTGATTCTCAGGGAAAAGTTTTAATGGATCTCTCCGGAAAAGAGCTGATCAAGGGTGAGACCGACGGTTCTTCTTTCCCGTCCGGCGGCCTGCGCGCGACCTTCGAGGCCCGCGGATATACCGCTTGGGACTGCACTTCCGCGGCATTCTTAAAGAAAGATGCAACCGGCGTAACACTCTGTATCCCAACCGCCTTCTGTTCCTACAGAGGCGAAGCCCTCGATAAAAAGACCCCGCTTCTCCGCTCCATGCAGGCCATCGACAAAGAGGCGACAAGAATCTTCCACCTTTTCGGACACACAGAAGTAAAGCGTGTTACCCCGTCCGTAGGACCGGAGCAGGAGTACTTCCTGATCGATCGCGACAAATATTTAAAGAGAAAAGACCTGATCTACACCGGACGTACCTTATTCGGCGCGATGCCGCCGAAGGGACAGGAGATGGATGACCACTATTACGGTGTTATCCGCGAGCGGATCGGTTCCTATATGAAAGAATTAAATGAAGAACTCTGGAAGCTGGGCGTTACCGCAAAGACCCAGCACAACGAGGTCGCTCCGGCACAGCACGAGCTGGCAACGATCTACACAAAGGCAAACCTTGCCGTTGACCACAACCAGATCGTTATGGAGACAATGAAAAAGGTTGCAAGCCGTCACGGAATGGCGTGCCTGCTCCATGAAAAACCGTTCCAGGGCGTCAATGGTTCCGGTAAACATAACAACTGGTCCCTGGCTTCCGACACCGGTATCAATATGCTTGATCCGGGTGTTACACCGCATGAGAATATCCAGTTCCTTCTGGTCCTTGCCTGCATTATGAAAGCGGTTGACCGCCATGCGGATCTGCTCCGCCAGTCCGCGGCTGTTCCGGGAAATGACTTCCGCCTTGGCGCTCAGGAGGCACCGCCTGCGATCATCTCCATCTTCGTAGGTGAGCAGCTTGAGGATGTGATCGACCAGCTGATCTCTACAGGCTCCGCGACCCACTCCAAGACCGGTGGTACATTAAAGACAGGTGTTACCACACTTCCGGACTTCGATAAGGACGCAACCGACAGAAACCGTACCTCACCGTTCGCGTTCACCGGAAATAAGTTCGAGTTCCGTATGGTCGGTTCCTCCGATTCTGTTTCATCTGCAAACGTTGTATTAAATACCATCGTTGCTGAGGCGTTCAAAGAGGCGGCTGATGAGCTTGAAAAGGCAGACGATTTTGATCTCGCTGTCCATGATATGATCAAGAAACTTCTTGCTGATCACCGCCGTATCATCTTCAACGGCAACGGCTACAGCGAGGCGTGGGTAGAAGAGGCAGAGCGCCGTGGACTTCCGAACTTAAAGTGCATGGTAGACGCGATCCCGTCCCTCGTTACCGAGAAAGCGTTCAAGCTGTTCGGTGACTTTGGTGTATACACGAAGGAAGAGCTGGTGGCAAGAGCGGAGATCGAGTATGAGTCCTACGCGAAATCCGTAAATATCGAGGCGAAGGCGATGATCAATATCGCAGGAAAGCAGCTGATCCCGGCTGTTGTCCGCTACACAACCGTTCTCGCTCAGTCCTTAAGCGCTGTGAAGGCTGCATGCCCGGAAGCTGACAACAGTGTCCAGACAGAGCTTCTCATCGAAGTTTCAGATCTTCTCTCCGACATGAAGGTTGCCCGCGCGAAGCTCGAAGACCTGGTAGAAGAGTATCAGCACATCGACAGCATGGAAAGGCGCGCCCACTTCTGCTACGACGAGATCATCCCGGCGATGCAGGCTCTGCGTGACCCGGCAGACCAGCTTGAAATGATCGTAGACAAGGAATACTGGCCGATTCCGAGCTATGGGGATATGATCTTTGAGGTGTAAGAGACCTCTAAATAAGAATACATAGTATGACAATAAAAGCGCCGCCCTGCGGGAGAAGATCCTGCGGGGCGGCGTGTTTTAAATCTGTAAACTTTGGGCATATTTGAAGGAAATTACGTCCCGTGGTGCAGTTTGGGTATAGGACTGCTCTTTGTGCATAAAGTCAATAATTTCATTTTTACTCATATACCCAAGCTTTTGGATTACCATATCCAGAATTTGTTTATCTTCATTTGTAAGCGAGGGAAAAGTGTGATTTCCATCTAAAGAAAAGTGATATGCAGTGGTTTCTCCCATATCAACTTCCTCGCAAGGAACATCTTTTAAATCTATAATAGAATTATGAGCTACAGGGACAGCACCCATGGGCAACGCCCGATAGACTAGTCCGGTGATTGCGGTATTCCGAAGCTTATATGACAATGCGTCGGCATACCACATCAATTTCATGAGTTTTACCTTATAAAGATTTGTGATTTTATCAGAAGCAGCAAAATAGCGAATAACATCTACAACTTTATCTAAAGAAAGCACGGTATTTCCCTGCAAAAGCTGGTTCTTCTGGAACATAGCGTAGTTTGCCTCAATTGCCTTTCGTAAATAGAGATCCTGATCTTTTTCATATAAAGCGGTTGCGGCTGAAAAATATCTTTGATATGCATCTGCCGCTAAATGTTGTTTTGCATTTGCTAAAAGGGATAAAAACCATTCGGGGTCTTGATCCAGTTTTTTTAAAATTGTATCATGCGCCCGATCCTGTACCTGGTGGCTTTCATAACGGGTAATTGTCTTAGCACCCCATCCAAGAAGCGTGCATAAATCAATCTGGCTGATCCCATATTTTGACCGAATAGCGATGATTTCAGAAGAGGTTAAAAGGTTTTCTGCTTCGCGATATGCATCTTTCAGGCGGATATCATTCTCCTGAAGCAGCTTTTCATCCATATAGAATTCTTCGGCCGTATCACAATAAAAATAAACAGCATCATAAGTGATTTTTATATTTTTGAAAGTTGCCTGTTCACGAACAAGAACGGTTTTCACTTCATGCTTTTCCATACAGCATGTACATAAATGTTCTTCGGAATTAATGATCTTCATGATCATGAAAACACCTCCTGTTTTTTATTGTAGGGGAACATATCAGGTGTAAATGCCCGTTCGGCAAAATGGAATGACATTATAAAGGTTGTGGTTTCACCGTATATTCCCAGAAGTTCAACTCGTATTTTAATATATACATCATCATGGCTATTATATACTTTGCCAAATTCACGCATTTCACTTCTTTTTGGAAAACGCAGATCTTTTACTGTCCGCATATAATTCTCGGAAGATAGTGATAAAAGTTCTCTTTTTAATGCGTCAACAGGATTCTCATCCGGAAATAGGGTACGGACCGTATATTGGTTGGTATATTTTTCAGGACGATTCTCATCTACAAGACATTTTTCCTGAAAATTGATTTTTGCCCCATGGGTGAGGGCAAATCTTAAGTTCTGAATGTAAGATTTTACGTAACTATTCAGTACCTTCATAGTTACACGCAAAAATCCATTCCAGATCAGCTTCGCTGATGGGATTTTTGCCCTCCAGCCTATGTTTTCTTACGGTCAGCGCAGCAAGTGCGCAGACCTACTGAACAGTTACGATTTTACATCTAATTCACTTTCTATTCTTGCTGCAGTAGTTTCAGCCAAGTCAGTTGTCCTCCAATCCACACAGGTATCAATTGATACCTACATTATAATGTTCATAATTTTAAAAGTCAATGAAAGATTAACTGGAAATTTGATAGTACCATATATGCAATAAATCGGAGATGGGAAAAGATATCTATGGAACCTGCCCAAAGCAGCTGCCGGGTACATAGAAACAAAAAGGATCATATATTGACTCGAATGCCAGTATATGATCCTTTAAGTCCTAAACTAATAAGCTGTGATTTGAATTACTTCGGTCCACCCGTCTGATATTCAGTCAGATTCGACGATGAGAAAGAAGAACCTGGACTTCCAGGCGCAGCCGTACCGGAAGAACCGGAACTATAGTTATAGTTTGTATTGGAGCTTCCCGGCCCGGTCATGCTGCCGGTGTTTGTATAATAAGGGTTATTGCTGCCTGCTGCATTGCCTCCCGGCACTGTAGTTGATGCAGAGCCAGAACTGGAGCTTCCGGAACCTGAGCTGCTGTTGGAGTATCCAGGTCCGCTGGTCTGATAACTGCCGGAGGTGCTTGTTCCACTGTTGGAAGTGGAAGTAGATGTACTGTTTGAAGTTCCCGGACCGCCTGTCTGGTAATTACCAGCCGACATACCCGTATTCGTCTGGGAAGATCCGGCAGTCGTGGCTCCGGTCGCAGTGGTCGTCGAACCACCCGGCGCGGATCCAGCCGCAGCATTTCCGCTTCCGCTATTACCCGTAGTAATCCCATTCTGCGCATTCCTCGCCGCCGGAGTACCTATATAATTTCCGTTCGCCACAGTCCCGGCCGTTCCCGGCGTATAAACACTTCCCGCCGAGCCGCCGTCGATCGCGGACGTCTCACTCAGACACACACCGTTCTGGTTAAATGTATAATTCACATTATTCACAACAAATGACCCGTTCGCGATCATCTTGCCATCCGCCGGATTCAGATAATAATACCTTCCGCCGTCATTCAGCCATCCCGTGATCATATGTCCGGCCTGATTGAAATAATACCAGCTCTTATCGATATGCTTCCAGCCCACCGCCATCACACCGGACACGGTGTCCATATAATACTTGTTCGTTCCGTCACTCTGCCATCCGATGACCATCCGCCCGTCGGTGTGGAGATAGTAGAACTTTCCGTCAAGCTGCATCCATCCGGTCATCAGCTTTCCTTCATTATTGAAGTAATACCAGTAACCGTCAAGCTTCGTCCAGCCAGCCGCCATCGCGCCGCTTGCGTCAAAGTAGTACAGCAGGCCGTCGATCGTCTGCCAACCCGTCAGCATCGTTCCATCCTGCTGGAGGAAATACCGCTTTCCATCAATATCCGCCCATCCGCGGACAAGCTTACCGTCGCTGTTAAAGTAGTAATACTTCCCGTCCATCTTCCGCCATCCGGTCACCATAGAGCCGTTGCCGCGCATATAGTAATAATCGTTTCCGATCCGCAGCCATCCGGTCACCATCGCACCGTTTAACAGGTAATAATACGTTCCATCAACCTGAATCCAGTCCTTCGCCATCGTACCGTCGGAGTTTAAGTAATACCACGCGTCCTCCGCCTTCAGCCATCCGGTCTTCATCTGTCCGGTAGTAGGGAGAAGGTAGTAATACTGGTTGTCGAGAAGCAGCCAGCCCTTAAACTGGGTTCCGTCCGCGTTCAGATAATACCAGCTCTGCCCGTCATTGATCCAGCCCGTCTGCTTTACATAATTCTTATAATAATACCATTTATCCCCGATCAGCCGCCACCGGTTCGCCGGAAGCTTGCTGCTCAGATCCTTAAAGGTAAAGTTGATATCCACATTTCCGTTGATACCATTTACCGTTCCCTGGTTCGACGCCTGCCACATTGCCGCACCCTGGTAAGTCGGCTTCGAGTCATAACGGGCAACCCACACGTCATAGTGGACCTTCGTCATGTCGATCTTATTGCTGATCCAGTAATCATTCGTGTAGACCATCGGATAATATCCAGCCGTCTCCACCTTCTTACAGAATGCGTTGATAATATCAGAGACCTGTGCAGGAGTCAGGCTGTTCATTTCCTGCGCCTCCACATCGAGAACTACCGGGTAGGAGATTGGATAGTCCTTGATAAGGTTTAGGACAAAATCAGCGTCGGATTCCGCCATCGCTGTAGTCGTCGCGTAGGAATAAAGGTAAACACCGACGCGGAGTCCCGCCGCCGCTGCCCCACGCACATTCGTATCAAAATACGGATCCACCGCATTGTTGTACCGCGTTCCGATCATCGCGAACTGGATATCATCATCGGCGACCGCGGACCAGTTGATATTCTGCTGCCACTGGGAAACATCGATGCCCCGGGACAGGATACCGGTAAGCACGGAACCATCACTTCCAATATAGGAGCCGGACGCGTTCTTCTGCCAGGAAGCCGCCCATACCGGAACCGCCGGACTCACCGCGGAAAAAGCCATGACGGCACTTAAAAGAAGCGCCGCCGCCCGTTTCTTTTGTCTCATGGAAATCCCCCTTTAAATGTTGTACATAAAAATTCTTATCTTGCAGGCTGACAGACCTGATGCCGGATGTAGCTGCCGGTACCAGGCAGCGCTGTACTTCCGAAACCGTCGACCAGCTATAAAAAAGATCCCGGGATAACTGTATTTCTGTCACAGCTTCATCCCGGGACTCTATGGACGTTATCTGCGTATTTTCAGTATAGCATAAAAATACACATACGTCTTGCAAAAATTCAATTGAAAATGTGGCGATTATTCGGCTTTTCCGGACCAGTTCCCTGACCTGCGTTCTTCCGAATGCCGCACCAGGAAAGCCGCAGACCGCCAGTACGGTTATCTCAGTGTCCCGCCGTCTCCGATTCCAAGAAATTCCGGCGAGGTAATAATCTTCTTATAAAACCGCTTCGCATACCGGTACATCACGATCGTATAATCGCCAAACTCCTCGCCGACACTGCTCTTATACACCGCCCACAAACACCACAAGAATCCGCCGAGGGCAATATAAGCGTAGTAAACGAACCGCTCCTCGGAGGTCGGCTCCCGGTGCAGGTAGAGCTTGATCAGTTTCTCGACCTCAAAATCATTATAATAGGAATAGATCGCGCACATGCTCACATCGATCAGCGGATCACACATGCCGGAGTACTCCCAGTCGATCAGGCGGAGATCCCCGTCCGGCAGGAACAGGAAGTTGTCGCACACGCTGTCGATATGGGACAGGACCTTCGGCCGGTTCAGGTGGTCGAGGCGGTCAAGCAGTGTCATCATATGGGACTTTACTTCCGGATAATCCTCAAAAAGCTTCTTCTCGTATCCACGGCACAGTGCCTCATAGAAGGTGATCCGCTCCCGGATATCAAAAGAATAGTCCACATGGAGCTTCGAATCATGGAGCTTCTCCACAAGTGCCATGCACCGTGCCACATCATCCCAGTCGCGCGGATCGCTGTTGCGCGCCCCCTCATAATACTCGGAAATCTTGTAGCCGGTCTCCCCGTTCATGTATACAACATGTTCGGTGATGCCGTAATCCTTTACTGCGTCATAGACCGCCTTTTCCTGCTTCCGGTTGATCAGAAGCTCGGTTCCCGGACCAGGAATCCGGCAGATATAGGACTTGCCGTGAACCTTAAACAGGAAAGACTTGTTCGTCATGCCGGTCTTCAGGCATTTAATGCCCGTGATCTCAGACTCCGGAACCTGCAGCACCTCGGAGATCAGCTCCATGGCGATATTGTCGGAATGGTTCTGGTAGCGCTCATCGAAGAGGCGGAGCTCCTCAAGATTCTCGAACTCGTATACCTGGTTGTCCGGCTGCCTGTTGATATACATCTCCGGAACCGGGAAATGGTGCTTTCCGGGAAGATGACTGTCGACCTCGCCGTTTAAGAGGTCCGCCAGAACCTGCTCCCAGTACATCTGCTCCGTTCCGGGAGTATGATAATACTCCTCGAGGACCGGGAAGAACTTTTCCGAAAACTCCTTCGAGAAGAATACCGGTCCGTACATGACCCAGGAGTCCTCGCCGCCGACCTTTACGCCGGTGAGCAGCCCCTTTTTGCTTGTCTCAAGACACCACTCGGAAGTCTCTCCCTTCATATATACAGAAGAGTACCATGCGCCGCACTCGTAGGTGTGGTACATATTGTTGCGCATCCAGTTGTCGGAAGAGAGAAGATAAGTGTTCCTTCCGATAAAACACTCCCGGGCATGGTAGAGCGTTGTCAGCGTATTCTTATTGTGATATTCCGGGTTGTAGAGAAGCTTCACACCGAACTTGTCGATCAGATACTCGAACTTCTCCTTCAGATATCCCACAACGATGGTGATATCCGTGACGCCCGCTTCATGCAGCTGCTTGATCTGCCGCTCGATCATACGCTCGCCGTAGACCTCAAGAAGTCCCTTCGGCGTCTCGAAGGTCAGCGGTACAAATCTGGACCCGAATCCCGCCGCGAGGATCACGGCGCTGTCCATCCGGTAATTTCTTAAAAGATCCACACCGCCTTTTAATAAGGAATAAGATCCGTCCACCGGATCAAAAGAAAAAAGCTCCTGGTCCAGACCTTCCTTCACGAGATGGTTGCAGGTCCCAAGAGAAATATCCATCGCCGCCGCCAGCTCCCGCTGTGTCATCTTGTTGTTCTCATAAATATTCCTGCAGAGTAATCCCAAACGATCCATAGTCGTCCTCCGAATCAAAGCTGTTTGCATCGCTTATTATTACTGTTTAATAATAAGGAAGAAACTAATAAAAATGAACGTGTTCAAAACGAAAAAATAAATAGATATATATGAACATTATAACACGTACTTCTGATAATACAAGATGATATTTTGAACATGGAATTATCACGTTCAAAATATCTTGAAAATAACATAAAAATGAACGTTCTGTAATGACACATCCTTGCCACAAAGCTGCCACAAAGTGTAAAAATGGGCATATTGTACTTATATATATACAATATCAACCCAAAATAGCATTCGCGTAAGGATTTCGTAAGAAAATAAAAACAAAAAAGATATGGAAATTCTTAAGAAAATATACTATAATACCAGTGTATTCGAGGTACAGAGTATTTCTGGAAGCGAAGTAAGATAGTTCCCTTTATTAAAAAATCTTCATTTTTTGTAAAAAACTATTGATAATTTTACTTATCGGAAGTATAATGGCTTCGTAATGCAATTAGGAATTTCAAAAAGCGTTTCAAAAAAACAAAAGGAGAGTGCATTAATTATGAGAAAGCAGACTAAAATTGCTGCAGTAGTATCCGCAGCAGCTCTGTTAGCATTAGGCGCTTCCATGACATCTTTCGCAGCTTCCAAGGGAACCTGGATGATGGTTGATGGCGAGTGGTATTGCTACGACAAGAACGGTGACGCATACGAGAACACATTCTGCTCCAGCAATGGTAAAGAATACTACGTTGGTGAGGATGGACAGCTTGTTCGTTCTGCATGGGTTGAGTACGATGGAAACTACTACTTCGTAAACAGCAGCGGTGCTAAGATCACAAACGATTGGAGATTAACAGCTCCGTACGATGATGATTCCGCCGATGAGGAGTGGTACTACTTCAAATCCAACGGTAAGAGAGCAGAGAACGAGAAGATCACATATAAGAGCAAATCTTACTACTTCGACAGCGACGGAAAGATGCTCACAGGTTGGGTAACTTACGACAGCAACGCTGTTGATGAGGCTAATGATTTCGTTGATGGCAAGACTTTCTACTGTGACGAGACTGGTGCTCGTTTAGAGAAAAACTGGGTTTACTCCGTAGAGCCGGGCGTAGAAGATGATGATGCAGACGCAGACGAGTACTGGTACTACTTCAAGTCTTCTGGTAAAGCTCAGATCGGCAAGGGAACAAACATCAAAGGTCAGACATACCTCTTCGATAACGAAGGTCGTATGCAGACTGGTTGGGTTGCTTTAACAGCAAGCACATCTAGCAATGCTAAGGAATATCTTGAGATCGGTGGAGAAGATTCCACAGCTAAATTAAGTGACTACACAGATGTTTACTTCTGCGGCGACGAAGATGACGGACACGCTAAGAAGAACAAATGGTATAAGACTTGGAGACCGGAAGATTTCGATGACGAGGACGAGGACAATGATGAGTTCTGGTACTGGATCGATAAGAACGGTAAAGTATATATCCCGACCGAGGCAGCTTCTGGTTCTAACGCAACAGGTTATAAGTACAAATTAGAGGATGCAGCTCTTGCTCAGAAGAAAGTTAGCGGAAGCTACGAATCCTTCGAGATTACAAAGAAGAAAGTAAACTCCAAAGACTACTTCTTCAACAACGATGGTGAGATGCTTTCTCAGTTCATCGAGGTTGTTACTCCGAACACAGCTGATGGTCTTGTAACTGGTATGTACTACTTCGGTGGTGACGATGACGGCTCCATGAAGACTGGTTCCCAGTCCGTAAGAGACGACAATGGCGACACATACAAGTTCTACTTTGGAACAAAGAACAGCACATCTGAGAATAAGGGTGTTGGTATCACAGGTAACAAGAGCAACAAGCTTTACTACAAGGGTCTCTTACTTACAGCTGATGACTACAAGTATCAGATCGCTACTGTAGACGATGTTCACTACTTCATCGTTAACAAGAACGGTTCTATCCAGCACAGCTGCGTAGAGTACAAAGAAGACAGCGATGTTCTGATCGATGCTAGGGATCTTGCTAAGACAGCATTCAGCACGACTGAAGGCCTTTACAAGTACAGCATTGATGCAGCAACAGCATCCGCAATCAACAAAGTTGATATGATCGATGAGACTGAGGTTATGCACTAATTTATCTCAGTAAAAAAGAAATTCTAATTGCAAAACGCGGGCGAGGATTTAATCCTCGCCCGTTTGCGTTATACAGTAAATGGGCGGGAATCACTTCCCGCCCATTCTGTCTGCAATTAGAATTTCTAATTTTTACAAGAAACGTTAATATTAGTCTGTAACGTTAACGAACTCGTTGATATTAATTCCTGTAAGGTTCGGATTAACTGTGTAGGTACCGCCGATCTCATACTTAAACTGACCATCCGGAGCAAATGTTGTATCATTTGTAGTTGTGATCAGAGCATCTCCATCCTCTTTGTACTGAGTGTTCTTGGAGTGCTGAATAGAACCGTTTGTATTAACGATAAATGTATGGTTGTCGATAGTTGCAAGCTGATATTTGTAATCGTCAGCCTGGATTAACATACCATAGTAGTAAAGTTTGGTATTCTGGTTACCTGTAATACCTGCACCTTTGTTTGTTCCCTTTGTCGCAAAGTAGAACTTGTAAGTATCACCAGCATCGTCCTTGATAGCCTGAGAACCAGTCTTCATGGAACCGTCATAGAACCACCGAAATAGTACATCTCGTCATCTACAAGGTAGAAATTGGAAAGCATACGTCCTTCCTGATCAAACCAGTAATCTTTGGAGTTTACTTTCTTCTTAGTAACATTTACAAGACCTTTGTTCTTGGACTGAACTACGCCATCTTTGAACTCATACTCGTAAGCGTTAGAAGCAGTAGCTAAAACGTCCATGTTTGTTCTGTAAAGCTTACCGTTTTTATCGAACCAGAACCACTTCTGATCGCCTTCTTCCTCGTCCTCATCCTTCGGAATCCATGTCTTAGCCCATTTGTTCTTCTTAGCGTGTCCGTCATCCTCATCGCCGCAGTAGTAAGCATCGCCAGCGAACTCAGATACAGCCTGTTTAGTATGATTATCATCATCTAAGTTAATCTGCTTGTAAGCATTGTTTCCGCTTGCATCTGTTGTCTGCACAACCCAACCATAAAGCATACGACCCTGATTATCAAACAGATAAATCTGACCATTTAAGTTAGCCTGCTTACCAGTAGCCGGTTTACCTGTAGATTTCTTTAAGTAATACCAGTACTCATCTGCATCAGCCTCATCATCAGATGTACCCGGCTCAGTATCTTTAACCCATGCACCTTCTACACGAGCGCCAGTCTCGTCGCAGTAGAATGTGTTGTCTTTCTTGTAAGTATCAGCTTCGTCAACGTTGTCTGTGCCGTCAGTTGTTACCCAACCTGTGAGCATCTTACCTTCGCTGTCGAAGTAATATGTTTTTCCTTTGTAAGTGATCTTCTTGCTTGTAGCCATCTTACCGTTGGACTGGAAGTAGTACCACTCTTCATCAGCTGTCTCATCATCGATCGGAGTTGTTAATCTCCAGTCGTTTGTGATCTTAGCACCGCTGCTGTTTACGAAGTACTTATCGGAGCCGTCCTCAACCCATGCGGAACGAACGAGTTCTCCGTCGTCGCCAACATAATATTCCTTACCATTGCTGGAGCAGAATGTGTTTGTGTATGCGTCACCGTTCTTGTCGTAGCAATACCACTCGCCATCAACCATCATCCAGGTGCCTTTAGCAGCTGCGAAAGATGTCATGGAAGCGCCTAATGCTAACAGAGCTGCTGCGGATACTACTGCAGCAATTTTAGTCTGCTTTCTCATAATTAATGCACTCTCCTTTTGTTTTTTTGAAACGCTTTTTGAAATTCCTAATTGCATTACGAAGCCATTATACTTCCGATAAGTAAAATTATCGCAAGTTGGGAAACGGGGTGGGAGAGGGGCT
>NZ_QWGL01000010.1:74111-107413 GCF_003435375.1 Clostridium sp. AM34-11AC
GCAAGTTGGGAAACGGGGTGGGAGAGGGGCTTAAATTGGAAAGATGGGATGGGGAAATTTAAGAAACGGGGATCAGAAAACGCAGAATTAAGAATAAATTCATGAAAAAGGAAGGAAAAACAGGGCGGGGTAAGTTGCAGGAAAATGGGAACAATGGTATAATAAACTCGATTTTTTATGACATGTGAAAGGAAGAATACATTCATGGCAAATAGGATAAAGAAAAAAGAGGAGACGAAGAGCAGCTATCAGGATAATGTGGCACTGATCATGGGAGTGTTCACCTTAGCGGTTTTATGTGTGCTGCCGCTGGTGTTCCGGGACTATTATTTTAATATTCTGGAGACAAAATACCAGTTTTACTGTATCGTCTCGATTGCGGCGCTCGTTGTTATGGGCGGCTATGGGCTTGCAAGCGGAAAAATGATCGAATGGTTTTCAAAATTCGATTTTAAGACATGGCGAAAAGGGATGAGCTTTGGCGATTGGGCAATGATCGCATTCTGGCTTGCGAATGTGATTTCCTGGGCGCTGAGCAAAGACTGGAAATGGGAAGCGTTCTGGGGAACGTCGGGCCGTTATAATGGTGTTTTCCTTATGACGATCTATATGGCGGTATATTTTCTTGTGACGCGTTTTTTTAAACTGAAGAGATGGTATCTGGACGCGTTCCTTGCGGTTGGAATCTTCGTATGCGTTTTCGGAATTACGGATTATTTCCAGATGGATGTTCTTGGATTTAAGGTAAATATGATGGATACCCAGAAGTCATCATATACCTCAACCTTTGGCAATATCAATACGTATACGATTTATGTTGCGGCCCTGATGGCGATTTCCATGATCCTGTTTACGCAGGAGAAGAACCAGAAACGAATGATGTGGTATTACGGGAATATGATCCTGTCAACATTTGCGCTGATCATGGGAAACAGTGATAACGCATATCTGTCTTTGGCAGCGATCTTTGGCCTGTCCCCATTGTGGCTCTTTAAAACGAAAACAGGCATTCGTAAATACATGATTTCGCTGGCTTCCTTCTTTACTGTTATCTGGTGTATTGAGTGGATCAACAACGCTTATGCTTCAAGCGTACTTGGAATCAGCAGTGCGTTTGATCTGATCGCGGGCCATAAATTCCTTCCGGTACTTATTGCGGCACTTTGGATCATCAGCGGAGTCCTGGTATTCCTTGATAAAAAGAGCAAGGTAAGCAGAACTTATACAGAAGAAACAAATAAAATCCTGATCTATATCTGGATAGCGGTAATTGCTGTTGTATGTGCAGCAGCAGCATTTGTATTATATGATGCAAATGTAGCAGGACATGCGGATAAATACAGCGCGATCAGTAATTATGTAGTATTCAACGATGCATGGGGTACGCATCGAGGATATATCTGGAAACGCGCGATGGAGATCTTTACAGATAAGCTGACTCCTGTCCAGAAGCTCTTTGGATACGGTGCAGATACCTTTGCCTTGATCATGCAGTATTATTTTCCACCGGCACAGAGCGGCGGAACCATCATAATTTATGATAGTGCTCACAATGAGTACCTTCACTATCTAATTACGATCGGACTCTTTGGAACAGGTTCTTATATTGCGTTTATGCTGGCCTCAGTCGCATCGATGACAAGAAAAATGAAAGAGCAGCCGGAAGTTGTGGCGATTATGATTGCTGTTCTTGCATATATGATTCAGGCGGTTGTTAATATCAATCTCCCGATTGCCATGCCGATTATTATACAGCTCTTAGCGATGGGTGTAGGAAGAAAGAAGATTCCGGCAGAAGAGACAAAAACTGAAAAATAAATTTGATCGCGTGAGCGCAGAGACGCTTGCGTCAGGGAGGGAATATTATGATGCAGGCAGTCATCATGGCCGGTGGAAAGGGAACAAGACTGGTAGCACTTACAAAGGATGAGATTCCGAAGCCGATGGTCCCGGTTGCCGGAAAGCCACTGCTTTTATGGCAGGTGGAGCGGCTGAAGGAGAACGGAATTACAGATATTATCATGGTAATCGGACATCTTGGTAATAAGATCAGGGAATACTTTGGTGATGGAGAAAAATTCGGTGTTGCGATCCGGTATTTTGAGGAGACAGAGCCGCTTGGAACAGCGGGATCTTTCTATTATTTAAAGGATATGATCCACGGGGATCGGTTTGTCATGATGTCCGGAGATCTGTTCTTTGATATTGATTTTCAGCGGATGATCCATTTTCATGAAGAAAAGGGCGCAGTCGCGACACTGTTTGTACATCCGAATGGACATCCGTTTGATTCAGACCTTCTCGTGTTGGACCATGATGATAAGATCACGGCGTTTGATTCCAAGCATAATGTGCGGAATTACTGGTATGAGAACTGTGTAAACGCAGGAATTTTTGTATTTGAAAAGAAGATCTGTGACTATGTGCCGGAGCCGGTGAAGCGGAACCTTGAGAACGATGTGATCAAGGGCATGTTAGAGGCTGGAGAACCGATCTACGGGTATTGTTCTCCGGAGTACGTAAAGGATGTCGGAACTGTGGAACGAGTAAACCAGACGCTGGCGGATATTGAGCGCGGTGTGATCGCGGGAAAATGTCTTAAAAATAAGCAGCGTTGTATCTTTATGGATCGGGACGGCACGATCAACCAGTATAAAGGCCTTGTATACAAGGGAGAGGACTTTACGCTGGAGGATTGTGCAGTCGACGCGATCCGGAAGATCAATCAGTCGGGAAGACTTGGAATCGTTATCACAAACCAGCCGGTGGTTGCGCGTGGACTCTGCGAGATCGAAGATGTAGAAAATATTCATAAAAAGATGGAAACGCTTCTTGGAAAAGAGGGAGTGTTCCTGGATGATGTATTTTACTGTCCACATCACCCGGATAAGGGATACCCGGAGGAGAATCCGGCTTACAAGACCCCGTGTGAGTGCAGAAAACCGAAAACAGGTATGATCCAAAAGGCAGCAGAGCGGTACAATATCGATCTTGCGGGATCCTGGATGATCGGTGATACGACGATGGATATCCAGACCGGGATCAACGCAGGAATGCGCACGGCGTTGGTACAGACCGGTGAGGCTGGAAACGATAAGAAATATGACGTGAAGCCGGATCTTGTCTGCAGGGACCTTTTGGACGCGGTAGAGAAGATTTTACAGGTAGATTAACATATTAGGAGAACAATTATGATCATTACACAGACCCCCTTTAGAATGTCCTTCTTCGGAGGCGGAACAGACTTCCCGGACTTTTATAAGGAACACGGCGGAGCCGTAATCTCAACAACCTTTGATAAATACTGCTATGTAAATGTGCGCCATTTACCGCGCTTTTTCGATTATTCCACAGAGCTTTCCTATTCTAAGATCGAGCGCGTGACGGATGTCAACGATATCAATCATCCGGCAATCCGGGAGGCGATGAAATATCTCGATATGCAGGAAATCCGTCTTACTTATGAGGCAGACCTTCCAGCAAGATCCGGACTTGGAACGAGCAGCTCTTTTGCGGTTGGAATGTTAAATGCTTTCTATGCGTTAAAAGGAAAATACGCGGATAAGAGAAAGCTTGCGGATGATGCGATCTATCTGGAGCGAGTTCTCTGCAACGAGAGTGGCGGCGTTCAGGATCAGATTGCGGCGGCGTTTGGCGGATTAAACAGGATCAACTTTAGTGCTGACGGATACGAGGTAAATCCGGTCATTATCTCTCCGGAGAGAAAGGCACAGTTAAACCAGAATCTGATGCTGTTCTTCACCGGATTTTCCAGATTTTCTTCCGATATCCAGCAGACAACGGAAAAAGCACTGGTAGATAAACAGAAGCAGCTTCTTGAGATGCTGTCTCTGGTGGATGACGCGGAGAAGGTTCTCACATCCAAGACAGATCTCAATGAATTTGGAAGACTTCTCGATTATACATGGAAGCTGAAACGCGGAATTTCTAATAGAATCTCCACAGATTCCATTGATGGACTTTACGCAAAGGGAATGGCAGCAGGCGCTCTCGGCGGAAAGCTTCTCGGCGCGGGCGGCGGCGGATTCCTTCTCTTCTACGTAGAGCCGGATAAGCAGGAAGCGGTTCATAAGGCGATGGAAGAACTCTTATATGTTCCGTTTGAGTTTGAGAACAGCGGTACGAGAGTGATCCATTATACGCCGGAGACGTATGAGAAGAGATAAAATATAGAATTATAGAAACTTATAAATGATACGAACATAGAAAATATCCCAACGGTTAGTAAAAGACTGTTGGGATTTTTCTAAATATAAGCTGAAACAGGAAACCATATAACATTCATACTTTTAAAGAGGTGGTTTTATGTACGAAGACGAGAGAAAAAATGAAATCGAGCATGTATTAAAACGCGGAAAAGAAATTCTGAATGAACACCCGGAAATGTACGAGAAAACATATCAGGAAGTGTTAAATATTCTGGATGATGGCACGCGTGAAATGATTCATAACAGGTGGGGAGTCACAGCGCGGATGCTTGCCGAAAATATGAATGTTACAAATCTGACAGATCTTGTAGATGGGCTTGCAAAGGAAGTAGAGTTCTGCGGCAGGAAAACGCTTACATGTGAATATGCCGGTTATCTGCTACAGCAGGAATATGGAGTCGATTTGATCGAATTGCTGTTTCTGGCTGGAGAAAAAGGAGTGATCGATCGGATCATTTCATTTGTGCGCCCGAATATTTATTATGCAAAAACATTTCGCAGAGAACAGGTAACAAAGCTTATTGGTCTATTGGAGCGGCACAAAGGTGAAGAATGGGGCGATGGAATACTTTGGGCATATAGATGTTTTGTCATGAAAATGGAAACATATGCGGTGGTTTTCGATGAAATTGGAGAAGTAAGATGTCAGACAGAGTATAGATTGTTAGGACTTTTTCGAGGATCATGGTATCAGAAAAACAGAGATGAGGCGGAAGCGGTAAGTGAGAAATTACTGGCTTTGGGAGGAAAGTGGAACGCAATGACTGCGATTGATTTTCTGGAAACAGGTTTAAACTATGGAGAAACGATATTCCGGAAAAATTTTCAAAGATTGTGTGAGCTGGCGCATGCATCCAGCGAAATAGAAGAGTATGAAATCCCATTGCTGGTACAGTATGAAACGCGATATGGCGAGAAGGAAAAAACTATTGATGAGGAAATTCTGAAGCGACTTAATGAGATTCCGAGTGGAGTAATGAGCGAAAAGCTGCGGTTTGCGGGGATAATAGCAGATCTGGTAGAGGTTCCGGACAATATCGAACAAGTATTTAAAACGATGATTTTTTCGGATTTCCATAAAGATAGTTCCATGCTTACGACGTTAGATATGTACTATGCAAGAGTGCAGAAAAATGGAAATGACATAGTAACAGTTTTAGAAAATCTACGTCATATTTTTATTGCTAATGGATATAGGGGAAATGATTACATGACATTTTTTAGACAAATGCCAATGGTACACAGTATTCTTCGAAAAGATGAAGAGAAGGTGACGGCTGCGGCAATTTCATATATAGTCGGCGGCGGGATGAAGGAACTCTTTTTTGGCATTGGTCTTCTTTCGGAGGCTGGCAGCTTTGCGAAAATTACAGAGAACTGCGAGGCGGAAAGAGGGAAAGAAATATATTCAGAAAAAGACTGGATCCGTGTTGTAAGAGCAATCCTCTATTATACATATCAGGGAGAACTTGCCTGCAGTACAGCGTTTCACCTTTTAAAGGCAGAAATGGCAGGGGATGAATATATAGAGGTCTGTATGTATGAGATATATGGCAATTATCCAGATACGATGCGCAAAACTGCAGAGAATTATAGAAAATCTGAATACAAACAGCAGGTAAAGCTTGCTGAAAGAGTTTTAGAACATTCCGAAAAAGCGCGTGCAATTCGAGAAAGAATTTATGAAATAAAAGACTTAAGGCCATCTGAGAAAGACCAGATGATGATCAGGTATGCAGAGTGTGAATTTAATCGTAAGGTCAATAAAAACGCAGATAAAGCTTCCCTGACCGGATTACTTTTTCAATCAAGGACATTAAAATATGGGGCGCGGAGCGGAACAGTTATAACTGGGCGTAAGCAGGAATTGATGTATCAGGCAAATCCATTTATGAAATTTGAACATAGTGTGGAATTGCCAAATTTATATATTGAAGATCCGGTCGGATATGAACTAATGAGACAACGGTTTGAGAGGGAGGTGGAATCAGATGCGTCTGGTAATTAAAGATTATCTGTCACAGTTAAAAGAAAAGGATGAGCTTGATTTCCTGATATGTGATCTTCTGCTTCAGATGGGCTATATTACAGATAACCGGCCAGAGACAGGAAATCGGCAATATGGTGTTGATATCCGGGCACGTAAAGGGAGGGAGATCCTACTCGGGGTTATCAAGCAGGGAAGATTAAACCGGGCAAACTGGGATTCAGGTCCGAATGCCGTACGACAAAGTGTCAACGAGATTCGGGATACTTACATCAGGCAGATGACAGAGGATGATCAGAAAAAACAGATCCGAATTGTTGTGATCACAAATGATATGATGGATGAGGCTGTACGGATTGCATGGGATAGTTACGTGGATGAAAATGCGAAATGGGGCAGAAAAAATATCACGATGGAATTCTGGAATATCGATAAGCTGGTTGACGATGTTCAGAAATATCTTTTCGAGGAAAATCTGTTTGGGGCAGAATGGCAGTCGTTATTGAGAAAAGCACTATATTTTATTGAAGAAAGTGATTACCGGAATTACTACTTCGAGCGGATTATCGATGGATATCTTTCCGGGATAAGTACGGCAGACAAGCCTAAAATTCGGGATAAAAAGCTTGCAGGTCTTTATATGGCGACACAGATGATTGCACAGTATGCTTCAGATGCACATATTAATAAAATTGCCATCATGGTTACGGAATATCTGATCATTCGTTACTGGAAATATCTGCTGGAACATCAACTCTTTGAAAAGAAAGCATATACAGAGTGGCTGATAAAATTTCTAAAGGCATATGAAAAGTGGAATGAACAGTATTATGATGCAGTTCGACCCTGCTGTGAAGATGAGAATCAGCTCCCGCTATATCATTCTGTGGAGCAAAGAATGATCTTGTATGAAATGATAGGATATCTGACAACGTATGCATATTATCAGTGTTGTAAGAATGAAAAAGACAGAGATTCATGGGCAAAGGGGGCAAATGTATATAACAGCGTTATGAATCTGATCCGGAATCATCCGCAGTTCTTGTATCCGCCATACGATGAGCATATCGGGATTATTAGCATGCTGTACCGGCTTATGGACCATGTCGGAAACCAGAATGATATCCGATATCTTATGGATCAACAGTGTACAAGACTGGTTATGGAATACAGAATGCACAAACGCTATCCGGCACCTTCAGATACGTTTGAAGAAGCGTTGAGCATTTATCAGAATCAGGAGAATGATTATAATTGCTCAGGCCTTTGGGGTGGAATGCTGCAATGGATGGTCCTCATGGATCAGGGGGAGCTATACGAGAAGTGCAAATGGAATCTTCAGGAAGACTTTAAGGATGTGACAAAGTGCGTATGGTTTTTAAGGGCGGAGGAAGAACTAAAACTCTACGATGCTTATGCGATGAATTTGGCGGGAGATGGAACTTGCTTTGAAGTCGAGGATGATTTTGAAAGTCTCAAAAAACAGATCCAGTTTGTCAGAGAACAATATAAAGAGGAAAGCTTCAGTTATGAGACCTATTCCTTTCCGGCATTAGAGTTTATCGTTAGTCGATATTATGGGTATTCAGTGAGAATTAGGCGAGAATAGCAGAGAAAATAAAGCGAATATAGCCTGTTAAAAAATTAACGTCTGGAAATCTGGCAGAAATTTGGCAAGATCAGGATAATCAGAGTAAAGGATTGTAAAAACGAAAGAGAGATGTTATAATGGGTTAAGCTGAATTTGTCATGCGCAGTCGAAGATTGCGCATGGCATTCTTATGGGAGTGAACTTCCGATAAGGATCATTATCCGAAGATTCCCAGGATTCTCCACTCCCCTGAACTATATCGTAAAAGGAACTTTGAAACATGCTTAAGAAAAAAATCCACCCGGAACATTGGCAAGTCATGGCAGCATATTTGATGATCTATGATCTTATCGTCATTGCGGCTGCTTATTTTTTTGCTCTCTGGCTCCGGTTTGACTGCCGTTTTCAGGCGATTCCGAAAGAATACCTGGATATCTATTTTAAAACGATCATTCCGTACACCCTGTACTGCGTTTTCGTATTTTGGGGATTACGGCTTTATAAGAGTATCTGGAGGTTCGCAAGCTACAATGAGCTGATCCGTATGACGTTAGCCACTGTGATCACGTCATTTTCCCAGATCCTGGCAGTTACTGCGTTGGTGGGAAGAATGCCGATTTCCTATTACTTCTTTGGAGTGATCATTCAGTTTGTTATGACATTGGGAATCCGATTTGCGTACCGTTTTGTCCTTCTGCTGGTCGGAAAAGTCAGGGAACCCGAAGCCCCATTAAAACATGTTCTCCTTGTCGGAGCCGGGGCTGCCGGTCAGATGATCCTGCGGGATATCAAGCATGCGGAAACAGTGAAGGAAAAGGTATGCTGTTTTATTGATGATAATCCGAATAAATGGGGACGTTACATCGACGGAATCCCGGTCGAGGGTGGACGCGACGAGATCATGCGGGCATGTGCCAAGTACCATATCCAGAAGATTTATGTAGTAATTCCGAGTGCATCTTCGGAAGCAAAGAAAGATATTTTAAATATCTGTAACCAGACGGGATGTGAGCTCTTAAATCTTCCTGGCATGTATCAGTTATATACAGGCGACGTGACTGTCAGCAATATGAAGGAGGTTGCCGTGGAAGATCTTCTCGGTCGTGATCCGATCAAGGTCAATATGGACGAGATCTTCCAGCATCTGAAGGGAAAAGTCATCATGGTCACCGGCGGGGGGGGATCCATCGGATCAGAGCTCTGCCGCCAGATCGCAGCCCACGGACCAAAACAGCTGATCATTTTCGATATCTATGAAAACAACGCATACGATATTCAACTGGAGTTAAAGAAAAAATATCCGGAACTCGATCTCGTTGTCCGGATCGGTTCTGTCCGTGACAGCCGGTTGATGTTTAAGATTTTTGAGACATATCGTCCGGAAATCGTATATCATGCGGCAGCCCACAAGCATGTACCGCTGATGGAGGACAGCCCGTGCGAGGCAATCAAGAACAATGCCATTGGTACATATAAAACAGCTTACGCAGCTCTGGTTTATGGCTGTAAACGTTTTGTCCTTATCAGTACAGACAAAGCGGTTAACCCGACGAACGTCATGGGGGCGTCCAAGAGACTCTGTGAGATGGTTATCCAGTCCTTTGACCATATGGTAAAGACCGGACGTGCCTATGAACTTCCGCAGCTCTTTACCCACAGTATGACCGACATGACGACCAAACCGGAAGTTATTGAGGCATTAAAACACGCAAAGACGGAGTTTGTTGCCGTGCGCTTCGGAAATGTTCTCGGAAGCAACGGATCTGTTATCCCGCTCTTTAAAAAACAGATCGCTGCAGGTGGACCGGTAACCGTAACTCACCCGGATATCATCCGGTACTTTATGACGATTCCCGAGTCTGTCAGTCTTGTCCTCCAGGCCGGAACCTATGCCCATGGCGGGGAAATCTTCGTTCTCGATATGGGAAAACCGGTGAAGATCGATACCCTGGCCCGCAACCTAATCCGTCTTTCCGGTCATAAACCGGATGTGGACATCAAGATCGTATACAGCGGTCTTCGTCCGGGAGAAAAATTATACGAAGAAAAGCTGATGGCGGAGGAAGGTCTAAGAAAAACACAGAATGACCTGATCCACATCGGATGCCCGATCCCATTTGATATTGAGGTGTTCTTAGGACAGCTCGAGAACCTGATGGAAACAGCTTACAAAAACAAAGACAATATCCGAGAGGTACTGAAGGAAGTGGTTTCCACGTACCATCCGGCTGATCAGTAAAGGAGATGCTGCAATGTTTAAGGCAACTGATTTTACACCATTCGAGAAAAAAGTATGGCTTGCCTCTCCGACCATGCACGGAGAAGAACTGAAATATATGACCGAGGCTTATGAGACCAACTGGATGAGTACCGTAGGCGAAAACATCAACGAAGTAGAAAAGATCGCAGCGGAGACATCCGGAGTGTCCTATGCTATCGCTCTCTCCTCCTGTACGGCTGCACTGCACCTTTGCGTAAAACTGGCTGGAGAAAAGCTTTATGGAAAATCGCAGATTGGACATGGTGCTGTAGAAGGAAAACGTGTTTTCTGTAGTGACATGACTTTTGACGCGACACTCAATCCGGTTGTATATGAAGGCGGTATTCCGGTATTTATCGATACCGATCCTGCTTCCTGGAACATGGATCCGGAATCACTGGAAAAGGCGTTCGCAATGTATCCGGAAGTAAAGCTTGTCGTGTGTGCTGAATTATACGGTTTTTCTGGAAATATCCGAAAGATCAAAGAAATCTGTGAACAGCACGGAGCTCTGCTGATCGAGGATGCTGCGGAAGCGATGGGCGCCTCCTGGGAAGGAAAACAGTGTGGAGCCTTTGGCGATTATGCGGCGATCAGTTACAACGGAAACAAGATCATCACTGGCTCGTCCGGAGGCTGCCTTCTTACCAACTCTTTAGAAGACGCGAACAAGGCAAGGAAATGGAGTACCCAGGCAAGAGAAAACGCGGCCTGGTATCAGCATGAGGAAGTCGGCTATAACTACCGGATGTCTAATGTGATCGCCGGAGTGATAAGAGGGCAGTATAAGTATCTTGAGGAGCATATTGCCCAGAAAAAGGCAGTTTATGAAAGATATAAGGAAGGATTTAAGGATCTTCCGATTCAAATGAATCCAATCGTGGAGGGCTGTGTTCCCAACTACTGGCTTTCTGCTTTCACGATCGATCCAGAATATATGTGCAGACAGGTCAGAGGCGAATGTGAAGCTCTGTATATTTCTGAAGCGGGAAAGACATGCCCGACTGAAATCTTAGAAGTTCTCAACAGCTTGAATGCAGAAGGAAGACCGATCTGGAAGCCCATGCATATGCAGCCCATGTATCGCAATCATGCGTTTATCACGGTGGATGGCAGCGGCAGATGTCGGACAAATGCGTATATTCCAGGCGGTTGCGTCGATGTCGGGGCGGATATTTTCAACAGAGGATTGTGCCTGCCGTCGGATAATAAGATGACAGACGAGCAAATTGACCTGATTATTGAGGTTGTTAAGGGCTGTTTTGAGTAAAAATGACGAAGGAATGGGCATGAGATGTTCAAATAGGACTACGTTAAAAAATGGGAGTTTTGGGCGTTGAAATGAAGGGTTAAAATGCCGATTTTAAGGCTCATGGTTGCATATCAATCGGAGGTCAAATAGGACGACGTGAAATAGCGTAGTTTTGGGTGATGAGATTAGAGCTGAAAATGCCGATTTTAAGGCTCATGGGTTGCATATCAATTTGGGGGGGGCAAATAGGACGACGTTGAATAGCCGTAGTTTTGGACGAGTAGAAAGTGTGAGGATGTTATTTTCAGTGACATATTGGTGGTGAAATTTGAGTAGATGGATAAGAAGAAATTGGCGATAACTACAGCTGTGGGAGCTGCGACCGGTGTGGCGGGGTATGCGGCAGGTAAGCACAGGAGAAAAAAGAAGACAGAAAAAACAGACAGTGAACCGGTCATCCCACACAGACAAGGGTTCTACGAGAAATACATAAAACGGCCACAGGATTTCTGCTGTGCGCTTCTTGCAATCATTGTGTTGTCACCGGTGATGCTGGTCACAGCGTTACTTGTTCGAGTCAAGCTTGGCTCACCCGTGTTATTTACACAGGAGCGTCCAGGATTGAACGGTAAGATATTCAAGCTGTATAAGTTCCGTACCATGACAGATGAGAAAAATGAAAACGGTGAGCTGTTGCCCGACGATGATAGACTAACAAGATTTGGAAAAGCTCTTCGTTCTACATCTTTGGATGAACTTCCGGAGCTATTTAATATTCTGCGGGGGGATATGGCCGTAGTCGGGCCAAGACCATTACTTGTTCAGTACTTGCCACTTTATAACAAGCATCAAGCAAGACGGCATGAGGTACGTTCTGGGTTTACAGGATACGCACAGGTGCGTGGAAGGAATGCGATCACATGGGAAGAAAAGTTTGACAAGGATGTTTATTATGTGGATCATGTCAGCTTCTTGGGCGACTGGAAGATTATATTTCAGACTGTGAAGACAGTTTTGAAGCGGGAAGGGATCAATTCGGAGACGGCAGCAACGATGGAGTATTTCACTGGGACAAAAGTATAGGAAATTATGGAGATTCAATATGAAGATATTATTCACAAGCGTTGGCAGACGCGTGGAATTGATGCAGGCATTCCGAAAAGCAGCCGATGAATTAAAGTCATCTGGTGAGCTAAAGGATGATTTGACAATCATTGGTGCAGATATTACAGATACGGCTCCGGCCCTATATTTCTGTGATGAGACGAGGATTGTCCCGAGAATTAAGGATAAGAGCTACATCCCTGTTCTTTTAGAAATATGTCAAGAAGAAGCTGTTGACTGTCTGATTCCCACCATAGACACGGATTTGTTGCTGCTGGCAGAGAATAAACGGCATTTTGAATCTATCGGTACAAAAGTCCTGATTTCTGCTGCTAATAAAGTAAGGCTGTGCAGGGACAAAAACTTCACAGCAGATTATTTCCGCTCTCTTGGATTGAAATCCCCTCGGCCGGTCAATTCGGTTGAAAAATACGAGAGTGAGTTAGAAAAGGGTTGTGTTGGATTCCCCGCGTTTATCAAACCAAAGGACGGAAGTTCCAGTATTGATGCTTATAAAGTTGATAATCTGGAGGATTTGAAACTTTATGCTGAAAAGATCGGTGATTACATCATTCAGCCATTTATAGCCGGTAGGGAATATACGATTGATATTTTCTGCGATTACGAGGGTAATCCGGTCTATATCACACCGAGGGAAAGATTGGCTGTCAGAGCCGGGGAAGTTCTGAAAACAAAGATCACACAGGACGATACCATGATTGCTGAGATGCAGGTGTTGATTAGTGATTTTAAACCTTGCGGCCAGATCACGGTTCAGTTGATCCGTGAGGAAACAACGGGAGATGATTACTACATAGAAATCAATCCACGTTTCGGCGGCGGTGCTCCACTGAGCATAAAAGCGGGAGCTGACAGCGCAAAGGCTGTGATTCGAATGCTGAATGGTGAGAAGTTGAAGTATGTTGAGAAAGCCGCAAAAGACGGCGCGGTGTATAGCAGGTTTGACCAGAGCATCTGTGTGGGTGAGTGAACACTTGTATGGGTGAGTATCTGTATGAGTAGAGAAAATGTGACCATGATTGAGATAACCGAAATTACAGAAGTTATGAACTATATAGAAGGTCTTTCCGCTGTAGTGTTTGATTTGGATGATACACTCTACAGTGAAAAAGAATACGTCCGCAGCGGATATAAGGCGGTGGCTGAGATAATCTCACAGGTTGATGATGCGGAAGAAAAGCTATGGGAAGCCTTTGAAAGGAAGAAACCGGCGATAGACACAGTTCTAAAAGATGAGGGGATCTACTCGGAGGAGCTGAAGGAAAGGTGCCTGGAGGTATACCGAAATCACAAGCCAGATATTCATTTATATTTCGGAGTAGCAGATATGCTGAAGGGAATACGAAAACGCGGCATGAACATTGGGATTATCACAGATGGACGCCCGGAGGGACAGCAGAGGAAGATATATGTCCTTGGCTTGGATGCATTGGTGGATGAGATCATCATCACAGATGAACTGGGAGGCCCAGAGCACCGGAAACCTTGTGGTAAGGCATTCCACCTTATGCGGGACATGATAGGCAATGGCGGATATAGCACGATGTGCTATGTCGGAGACAATATCAAGAAAGATTTCGTTGCTCCGGAAGAGCTTGGGATGAGATGTATCTGGTTCCGAAATAGAGATGGATTGTATTATATCGAAGAGGATAATAATTATGCTTGAACGATTGAAGAAAAAAATACCTATAGAGCGTATATGGCAGACCGTCAACCTGAATTTGCGGATCAGCTCGGGGAGAAGGGCAAATTATTTGAAAAAACATCACATTTTTAAAAACATGGGCGAACATGTGAGCTTGCAAATGCGAAAAATCCCTCTTTATCCGAAGCTTATTTCATTTGGAAACAACATCATGGTTGCCTCAAATGTCTCGTTCCTGACGCATGATGCGATTCATCATGTTTTCAATGGCTTGCTTGAAGGACAAGGCGAAAGCAGAAGAGTTAATGAAAAAGTCGGATGTATAGATATCCGTGATAATTGTTTTATCGGAGCGAACAGTATTATCTGTAATGGTGTCAGGATTGGCCCGAATGCAGTTGTTGCAGCAGGAGCCATCGTAACAAAGGATGTACCTCCCGGATGCGTGGCGGGGGGGGTACCGGCCAGAGTAATTGGCTCCTTCGATGATTTGCTGGGAAAGAGAATAATGGAAGCGGAAAATGAGCCGCCAGTCATCCGCATAGAAGCACAAAAAATATCGGATGAAGTCATAGATTGGTTTTGGGGAGAATTCTACGAAAAAAGAAAAGAGAATGAACTAAATGAACAATGATTATGGTTTTGCAGAAAAGCATGAAGCAGTACTCTGCCTATTGGATGAAATTGATCGCCTTTGCAGGGAAAATGGAATCAAGTATTCACTGCATGGTGGTACGTTATTAGGTGCAGAGCGCAATGGACATTTAATTCCATGGGATGATGATGCTGACATCTCTATGTTGCGTTCGCAGTTTAAGAAGTTGAAAAAGATTATAGAGGGCGACGAAACTTCATTATTAGTAATTAAAAAGAGTGAGATTGCACCGTGGCTTACAAATATCAGTTTTTTAAAAAATAAAACTCAAAAAGTGGATGTTGATGTTTTTATTTGGGACTATATAACGGACTCAACTGTGGGACAGGCATTGAAGATTAATCTTTTACGTTTTTTGCAGGGAATGATGAAGAAAAATATTGTTTATTCTGAATACAAAGGCATACAAAGAATACTTATTTGGGCGGCACATTGCGTTGGATTGCCATTTAGCGAGCAGACAAAAATTTTGTGGTATAAAAAAATTGCAAAAGACTTTTTGATCGGGAAAAAGAAATATATTCACCGTTCAAATGATGCATTTGTTGGGTGCAGTTATATATTTGATGCAGATTATATGAAATCCTATTCAATGATAAGGTTAGAAGAACACACTTATATGGTGGCTAAAAGGTATCATGAGTTTTTGATAAGAAACTATGGAGAAGATTATTTGACACCGCCGCCTGAAAAAGAAAGGAGATCTCAGCATGGACATAATAAAGGATTCCTTCCAGAATCAGAGCGGGGGGGGGGATTCATCCGGAGATAAGTCTGGCCGATATGCAGAAAGTGCAGTTGGAATTGTTGCATGAGTTAGATCGGATTTGTAGAAAGAATCACTTGCATTATACTCTCTCAAGTGGCACTTGCCTGGGAGCGGTTCGCCATCAGGGTTTTATTCCATGGGATGATGATATTGATGTATATATGTCATGGAAGGACGCTGAAAAATTAGCAGAATGTCAAAATCAGTTTCGAGACAAATATTTTGTGCAGTCATATAAGACGGATCCCAAATTTCCTTCTACGCATTACAGACTATGTGATTCAACTACATCCTGTTTTATGAAGGATACGGAAGGGTTGGATATAAATCATGGAATATTTATTGATATCTATATTTATTATCTGTATCCGGATAGTAGATTTATGAAGAAAAAGATTACCGTTGATTCATTTATCCTCCGCGTACTGGTTGCTAATACACATCCCAAGAATCACGGCAAATTGGTGGCATTTCTGGGGGACATGGTGCTTAAATTTTATAAAGGAAAGAAAAGAGAACGAAAAATTGAATCTATCCTTCGTGAATATAAGGGCAATAGTTGGGAAAAGTATGTTGCGACTTATTTTGGAAGAGATATTGGATTAGGGAAATGCATTAAATATCCGAAAGAATGGTTTGTACATCCTAAAATACTCTGCTTTGAAGACATGGAAGTGCCTTGCCCTGGAAATCCTGAAGAATATTGCAGGCTTCAATATGGGAATACATTTATGAAACTCCCTCCAGTAGAAA
Organism: Clostridium sp. AM34-11AC; assembly: GCF_003435375.1. Classification (GTDB taxonomy): domain Bacteria; phylum Bacillota; class Clostridia; order Lachnospirales; family Lachnospiraceae; genus Pilosibacter; species Pilosibacter fragilis. The sequence continues at coordinate 90,381 of NZ_QWGL01000010.1, forward strand.
AGAGACAACCGCACCACGAATTTATTTATGCAAGCGTTTCGGAATCCTATAAAGATTTCAAGGGAATATATTATTAGCCAAGCAAAAATTAAGAAATTAAAGGAGAGAAATCTGTGAATTACGCAATTATTTTAGCAGGCGGCGTAGGGCAGAGAATGAGAAATTCAGGAATGCCGAAGCAGTTTTTGGAAGTACATGGGAAGCCAATTATTATTTATACGCTACAGAAGTTTGAACGGTGCGATGATATTGATGAGGTTGTAATTGCCTGCAATGTCTATTGGATGGATCATATGAAAGAGCTTCTTGGTCGGTATGGAATTAAGAAAGCAAAAAGAGTTATTCCCGGTGGAAAAGACCGGCAGGAAAGCGTTAAGAATGGAATTTCCGCGATCACGGAGCTTGGGGCTGGGGATGACGACATTGTGGTGATTCACGATGGCGTGCGACCATTAATTGAGACAGCCATTATCAGCGAAAATGTTCGTGTAGCAAATAAATATGGGAATGCAATGACTGTGCGGCCGGTGATTGAATCGGTAGTGATTACGGAAGAAGAGACTGCAAGGTTTGACAATTTCAAGAAACGTGATGCAACATACAGTTTGACATCTCCTCAGACATTTAAGCTAAGTATTTTGCGGCAGACATATGATGATATAGAGAATGTAAACCAGCCGATTCCGCTGTTGGATACAGCACTTGCTTATACATTTCTTGGAAATGATATACATATCATAAAGGAGAACAATAATAATCTAAAAGTCACCACGCCAGAGGATTATTATATTTTGAAAGCCATGTTGGAACTGGAAGAGAATAAATTTGTCTTTGGATTAGCATAATCTGTGTAAAGGAGGCGATTAATGTGGAAAGACGCGACTTAAATATTATATGTGACAACGCGGTTAACTGGAGGATGTATCAGGATAAGACTGTCTTTGTCACTGGGGCGACTGGGAGAATTGGGATGTATATTCTGGAGACGCTCGTTGATGTGGATATCAAATATAATCTTAACATGAGGATTGTAGGGATATGCCGGAATCCTGAAAAAGCAAAAAAAATTTTTGGTAACACTTTGGATTTTCCGAATGTAGCCTTTATTTATGATGACATCAATGAGCCGGTAGAGTATGTCGGGAAAATCGACTATATTTTTCACACGGCGGGTCCGGCTGCCCCGATTGATTACAAGACCAGCTCTGTCAATACACTCTGGGCACATGTGAATGGCACGCACAATATGCTGGAATGTGCCAGACTGCACAATACGAAACGGTTCTTTTATGTATCTACTGTGGAGGTTTATGGGGATTGCAGAGGGGATAGTGAGATCACAGAGAAGGATATGGGGCCGCTGCAGCATTTGAATTACCGCGCCTGCTATCCGGAAGCTAAGCGCCTTTGTGAAACGATGCTCACCACATACAAACAGGATTACGGATTAAGCTTCTGCGGGGTTCGCATGAGCCATACATTGGGTCCGGGTATTTCCCTCACAGATGGCAGAGGATTTGCTGAATTTCTGAAAGATGTGCTGGACGGGGAAGATATTGTTCTCCATTCTGACGGAAGCGCTGTAAGGCCATATACGTATGTTGCAGATGCGGTGAATGCAATGTTTCTTATCATGGACAAGGGAGAAGATGCTATGTACAATGTAGCAGCAAATGAGAATTTGCTAAGTATACGGGAACTGGCTGAATTAATTGCCAGCCTGTCTCCCACAGGAAAAACGAAAGTCAGATTTGATGGAGAAGCGGGCAATTTACCTTATCTTCCGTATAAATTGGCAATTATGGATACCAGCAAAATCAGGGAACTTGGCTGGAGGCCACAGGTGGATGTGAGGCATGTGTTTGAGTGGACGCTGGAATCTTTTTTATAAGTGTAAATACGGGATGCATTCGGTAGAGTATATGCTTTCGGTTGAAAAGATGAAAAATGGGGTTTGATATGGATAAACTGAGTGGAGACAAGAAGAACAAGAGGAACAAAAAGGAAGTTTCCAAAATGATTCAGGAAAAAAGCCTTGAAAACAGAGTGCTTATAACAGGCTTCAGAAGCGATATCGACGAAATCCTTTCGGCATTGGATATTTTCGTGCTCCCGTCAAAATATGAAGGGCTCCCAATCTCTACTATTGAGGCACAGACGAATGGGCTTACGTGCCTTGTGTCAGAAAATGTTCCAAACTCTGTTAACCTTACGGGAAATGTGGAGTTTCTGCCGGTAGATGCCGATTCAACGGAATTATGGGCAAAAAAGATTGCGGGATACAAAGGAAAAATCAGAGATAGCCATGCGCCCGAAGTCGTAAGGAAGGGGCATTATGACATATCTATGGAAGCCGGAAAGTTGGAAGCCATCTATAAGAAGATGGGGGAAATAGAAAACAGATAACGCAAATGACCAGAGAAACGAGCAGACGGAGTGATCAGTATGAATGATGGCGGAAAATACATATTTACATTTTTAGACAAGGACGAGGATGGCCTGTTCAAGGATATGGCTGAGCATGCAGATGTAGTGGAGTTTTGGCCATCCCATAGAGAAGATACACGGTTCAATAAGCCGTTTAAGAAATTGTTAATGAACCATCGTATCGCAAAATGGGGGGGGGTGGATGTTCTACAACATACACAGATATCCATTCCGCAAAGATGTTACCTATAGCCTGATCATCCCGACATCTTCAATCGGGAAGTTAAGCGTTGGATATTTAAGAAAGTTGAAAAAGAGGCATCCGAATGTTCGCCTGTTCGCTCTGGTCACAGACTCCATGCATGCGGATTCTCCGCATATGGTTTATGTCCGGCAGAAACTGCTTTCAGATGTATGGGACGCCGTCCTTACCTATGACAAGTGCGATGCAAAAGAATACGGTTTCCATTGGTTTGGATACTGCTATTATTCCTTCCATGGGGTAGGCCGTGGCTCTCAGAAAAGCGATCTGTACTATGTTGGGTACGACAAAGGAAATCGGAGAGAGAAGGTAGAGTCCGTATATGGATATCTAAAAGACAGAGGCGTGAAATGTCGGTTTGATGTTGTGGGTCACCGAACGAAGCATGACATGGAGGAAAGCAGGATCAAATACAGGAATCGCAAAATAAGCTATTGGCAGGTTTTGGAGTGTGTACAAGGCGCAAACTGCATTTTGGAAGTTTTGCAAGAGGGACAGGAAGCACAGTCTATCCGGTATTTTGAGGCAGTCGTTTATAATAAGAAGCTGCTAACAACGAACAGGCATCTGTCAGAGCTTCCGTTCTATGACGGCAGATATATGAAGTATTTTGAGAAACCAGAAGATATTGACCCCGCTTGGGTCAAGGAGGAAGAAAAGATTGATTATGGGTACAGGAATGAGTTTTCTCCCCTCCATCTGATCGATTATATAAAGGAAAATTTTTGATAGTCAATGAGAGCTGGCAACAGACAGCGAGGGAAAAAGATGAGCATACATAACGAAAATTACAGTGCAAACAGCACAGAGCTCCCCAGGGTGGCTGTGTTGATGAGCACATACAATGGGGAAATATTTATCAGAGAGCAGATAGAAAGTATTCTGGCACAGGAAGGTGTGGCAGTTAGTCTTTATGTCCGTGATGACGGTTCCTCCGATCAGACATTCGAAATCCTTAAAGAATACGAGGATGCCGGAAATCTCAAGATTCTCCCCGCGAAAAAGAATGTCGGACCCGGCAGGAGTTTTATGACACTTATCTTTGCTGTGTCAAAGCGCACAGACTTTGACTACATGGCGTTTGCCGATCAGGATGACATCTGGCTTCCCAGAAAACTATATGCAGCTGTGGATAAGTTGAAAGACAGTGGGGAAACTGCTTCCTTATATGGCTCCAACCAGACGCTTTATCAGGACGGAAAAGAGGGTGAGCTGCGATTCAGTTGCCCACTGGACACTTCGTTAAAACACCATATCAACAGGAATGAGGTGTCCGGCTGTACGATGGTGATGAACAGGAAACTGGTAACGGCAATCGTGTCGCGGCCTTGCCCGCCGGCCAATATTATCGATTTCCGTATCCACGATGCGTGGGTGGCGTTGGTTGCAATTCTGACTGGAACGTTTATTTATGACCCGAATTCCTATATTCTGTACCGCATCCATGAAAACAACACAGTAGGAATCAGGAAGACAAGCATCAAGGAAAGACTCAACCGGCTTTTGCTCAGAGGAAACAACGGAGAGCATAGGGCAAACTTAAGAAGCAATACGGCAAGTGTGCTGTTGGAATACTATCCCGACATAGATGAGGAATACCGGGCAGTTTTGGAGAAGTACGCATATTACCGAAAGAGCATGAAATACAGACTGGCGCTCCTAAGGGATAAGGAAATCATAAAAGCAACCGGAGAGAATCCACTCGTCTTCCGGCTGAAGATACTGGTGAATTTTGCATAAATATGCAGTGTAGGTTTAGGAAGCGAGAAATCGGCTCGAAAATCAGAATGAAGATAATGAAAGTGAAGGACTGTTACAAAACATGATAGATGATAGGCTGGATTCCAAATTAATAGATTTGAATCACCGTTACCAGGAAGCCCTGTATTCAGAACAGGCAGAAATAAAGAAGAAGAAAAACCGTTACTTTGGATATATAAAGACAGGAAACTTAAACCAGCTTGTGGAGGACTTAAAATACCGTAAGTATTCCAGAAAATATTGCTCAGTCAATGGTAATGTTCCACATCCACAGCAGTATAATGGGGAAAATTCAGGAGCGAGAATTACGGTCTATTCTTCCATTATTGGGAGATATGACAAGATTATTGAACCGGTATACAAAGAGGATGGGGTTCGATACCTGATGTTCACTGATCAGGAAGTCCCATCTGGATCAGCATGGGAAAAAGTGGATGTTGCTGGACTCCCGGAATATAATACGATGGCGCCGATTCAATTGAACAGAAAAATTAAAATGCTTCCAAATCAGTATATTTTAGATGCGGATTATAGCATATATGTAGATGGCAATATAGAAATAATTGCAGGGGTTAGCCCAATCATCTGCAGTATGGGGTCAGCCGGATTTGGGGTACATTATCATGCGAGCCGAGATTGTATTTATGATGAGGCAGTAGCCGTGTTGCATTATAAAAGGGCTGATAAGGCGGAGGTCATGGCACAGATGGACGAATATAAGAAGAACGGTTTTCCAGTCCATTATGGTCTTTTCGAAAATTCCATACTCGTTCGGAAACACGATGACCAGTCTGTAAAGGAATTGATGACTGCCTGGTGGGAGGAATACAATAAATATCCGACCAGAGATCAGTTCAGCCTCCCGTATGTTGTATGGAAAACAGGATTTGACGCAGAAAGGATTGCGATACTCGGAAATAATATTAACCGAAATCCGAGGTTCAATAGGGTGCAAAAGCATATTGGGCAAGGAGAGCTATAGCGCTATTTTATAGACATGGAGTTATCTGATGAAACTTAGAATTGATAAAAGAAAATTGAAATATGTAGGTATCGTACTGCTGGCATTGATTGGCAGCTTTATGTTCCATGTAGACAGGTCTGATAACATGGATTTTAACAGGTATCAGACAATAATGGATTCATTAAGGTCATCAGGCATTTCCTGGTTGGATTACATGGTAAATTGTAATGCGGCGACATTACGCGCCAATGCGATTATGCAGTATTCATATGCTTTCAACACACTAATGTATCTGGTTGCTAAATTATTTGAGAATAATTACATATTAGTGTGGATTTCCGTATTGTTTGACTATAGCCTTATCGCATATATTGCGTTCGACTGGAAGCGAAATTCAAAATATAAAACAAATGAAGTAATATTAGTGTTGCTGGCATGCTTTTCCCTCCTTCCTTTTATTCATGTTAATTCAGGATTAAGGACGGCAACATCAGCCTGTATTATGGCCTTGGCAGTATACAGGTTTTTGTACCAAAAGAAGAACATCGTGGAATTTTTAGCCCTGGCTTTGCTTTCTGTGCTGTTCCACCCTTTTAGCATTTTCGCTGTCCCTATAGCGATTGTGATTCGTGTATCAAGCCGGAAAGGGGTATTATTTGCTGTCTTGATAGGCTGTATGTTCTTATCCCGCATAGCAGAGATTTTCCTCAATTCCGGGATTCCCTTTTTAACATTAATTGGCAGAAAATACATTACATACACTTCGGAGACTCAGTTTACTGCATATAGGACCTTTTCTTATGGAGGTTTGATAAACTGTGCGATTATTATAGCTTATTACCTTCTGATATACAGGAAAAGCCGTGAAATAGACAATGACGGGATTGTGACGGATAAAGAAAAGATATACCTATTCATTGTATGTTTCAGTGGACTGATAGTGGGGAATGTAGGTTCTTATGAAATGATTTGCAGAAATGGGTATCTGTTAGGTGCATTATCGCCGATACTCATATCCATGTTTTATGAAAAGGGGCATTTACTCAGTGGAAAACATATTGGATCGATTTTCCGAGTTGCGTTGGGTTTGCTTTTTGTCATTATGTCATTCCAGTGGGTGAGGTACTATTATCCGTTCTTCCTATGATTACTTAATGGGTTCTACAGACGAATAAAGGTATTCCATGATGACAGAGATTTGAGAATGCTTTTTAGAAATTAACGCTAAGGGAGATGTATGCTATGAAGAAACTGAGCTACCTGATTGGAAGAGGGGTTAAATACCTTACAGATGAAGATTATCGGTTTTTAGTTAATTCTGGGAAAGGGCTTTGCGACTCAATGCCAGATGAAGAGTATTTAAAACGTATGTTTAAAGCAAAGATGGGACGGGAATTGGATCTGGAAAACCCTCAGACCTTCAACGAGAAGCTCCAGTGGATGAAGATCCACGACCGCAAGTCAATTTACACAACGATGGTGGACAAGTATGCTGCAAAAAAATATGTTGCGGATATAATCGGTGAGCAGTACATCATTCCGACTTTAGGTGTATGGGATAGGTTTGAGGACATTGATTTCAATGCACTTCCTAATCAATTTGTTTTGAAATGTACACATGACAGTGGGGGATTGGTCATTTGCAAGGATAAGTCTAATCTGGATATAGCGGCGGCAAAAGAAAAGATAAACCGAAGCCTTAAGCGGAATTTTTATTATTCAGGCAGAGAATGGCCATACAAGGATGTGAAACCCAGGATTATTGCGGAAAAGTACATGGAGGACACAGGATCACAAGAACTTCGCGATTACAAGTTTTTTTGCTTCGGTGGACAGGCAAGATGTTATAAGGTGGATTTTGACCGCTTTATTGAACACCATGCAAATTATTACGATATGGAAAGTCATATTCTGGATTTTGGTGAATCTGCGTTCCTGCCGGTTCCAGGGAAGGAACTTTCCATCCCCAAAGAGATAGACCAAATGGCAAAGCTGGCAGAAAATCTTTCGCAGGATATACCATTTCTGCGTGCTGATTTTTACGACGTGGAGGGGAAAATATACTTCGGAGAGCTTACCTTTTATCTGGCCTCAGGATTTGTTTTTTTCACAAAAGAGAATGCAGATTTGAAACTTGGAGAATGGATTAGGCTCCCGGATTCTTCGGGTAGGGGGGGTATAATTCTTATTCTGACTGAGGTCATTGTATGGTTTCATCCTAATGCTAAAAGACTGGGCAGTGGCCTGAAAGACTATAAGTTTTACTGTTTTGATGGTGAAATGAAGATGGTCATGATTAATTCTGACCGAAAATCAGCAGGAGGGACAAGAGCTGACTATTTTGACAGACAGTTTAACTACCTGGATTTTACATGGGGATATAGGCATGCAGATACTCCACCGAGAAAGCCGGAAAACTTTGAATGCATGATTAAGCTGGCAGAACAGCTCTCAGTTGGACTGAAACATGTTCGTGTGGATTTATATAATTGTGATGGTCAAATATATTTTGGAGAACTTACATTTTTCGATGGGAGCGGATTTGACCGCATAGATCCTATCGAATGGGATTATGAGATTGGCAAGTGGATAAATTTGTCTGAGGGGGATACTGGACAGATGAAAGTTTAGGATCAGAAATAAAGGTGATGCTTCACAAGCAGCCAGAAACTCGGGAAGCTACTTTACGTTCGAATCATGAATCTAACGACATTGTTCTATCTGATGAATTTACAGATTTGGATTCCGGCCTGACGGACTACAATTTTTTTGCTTCGATGGATATGTAGACTGTGTTATGGTCCGTGTTGGGAGGAGTAGCGGCAATACACAGTTTTATTTCTTCGATAAGGAATGGAGGTTATTAAGGCTTAATATCAAGGGGCGCGATGCCCCGGAAAATTTCACATTACCAAAACCGAAATGCATAGATGAGATGTTCTCGCTTGCAGAAAAACTGTCCAAAGGATACCCATTTGTGAGGGTTGACCTATATGAAAGCTGTGGACGGGTTTATTTCGGAGAAATGACGTTTTACCCACAGAGTGGGTTTGACGCAAACCTTCTTCCTGAAACGGATATTCGTTTCGGGAAACTGATTCAATTGCCGGGTTTGGAGGGAATGTGAAATGAAAGAGCAAAGAAATTATTATTCTGATGGAAAGTTCAAGACAATCGGCTTTCCTGTTAGCCATAAGGAAAATGAGAAACGCAGGGCAATCATGCCTGACCACGTTAGTGGGATAAATCACCCAGATCGCTTGTTTTTTGAAGAGGGACATGGCCTTGTTTTAGAAATTCCGAATAAGGAATACGCAAGATATGGTTGCATTATTGCACCAAGGGAGACGGTCCTTGAGCAGGATGTTATTTGTGACCCGAAAATTGGGGATGCTGACTATTTGGAAAGCCTGCATAAGGGGCAAACCATTTTCGGCTGGGTTCATGCGACGCAGAACAGAGACATCACAGACAAGATTATCAACGGCGGGCTGACTGCCTATGCATGGGAAAATATGAATTATAAGGGGCGCCATCTTTTCTGGAGAAATAACGAGCTTGCCGGGGAAGCGGCAGTCATGCATGCGTTCCAGGGCTTTGGGCGTATGCCATACGAGACAAAGACAGCGGTTCTTGGATGTGGAAACACCGCAAGAGGCGCCATCAAGGTTTTGAATATGTTAGGGGCAGAAGTAATGCAGTACGACAGACGCAGTGAGGCGCTGTTTCAGGAAGAACTGCCAAATTACGATGTGGTCGTGAATTGTATCTTATGGGATGTCATGCGCACGGATCATATCCTGTATCGGACTGATCTTGCCAGGATGAAAAAGAATTCTATGATTATCGACGTGAGTTGTGATAGATGTGGTGGAATCGAAGCCAGCGTTCCGACCACAATAGAGAATCCTACATACGAAGTGGGTGGGATCCTGCATTATGCAGTAGACCATACACCATCCCCTTTCTATAAGACATTTACAGAGAATAATTCTCAGGTTATTCTTCCGTATCTGGTCGAACTTATGACGGAGAAGATTGGGGGCGTTTTGAAAGACGCTATGGTGATTGAAGAAGGCAGAATCGTGGATCTGGAGATAATACGATTCCAGAAAAGATAGATATTGCATACGATAATAAAACAGGAACGGACAAATTTATAAGCTGAATATGGATGACGTAAATTGCACGTAAAAATGTAAAGCAAGGGGAGCCATAGTGACCAGAAAGAAGAAACTACTATACAATACAATCGTATCATTGGCATATCAGTTAATAACACTGGTTTGCGGATTTATACTGCCACGCTTTTTCTTATCCTGTTATGGATCAGCCGTGAATGGCCTCGTGTCTTCTATCACGCAATTTCTGGGCTTTGTTGCACTCGCAGAGTGTGGTGTAGGCGCTGTGGTGCAGTCCACGCTTTACAAGCCGCTTGCGGACAAGGACAATGCTGAAGTTAGCAGGATCATGAAATCCTCCCAGCGATTCTTCCGCAGGATTGCGATAATTCTTATAATTTATACAGCTTTCCTGATGGTATTTTACCCATTTGTTACCCGGGAAAGGTTTGATTTTTCGTATACGATGGGATTGATATTTATCATATCCATCAGTTCATTTGCCCAATATTTTTTTAGTATGTCATATCGGCTCCTTTTGGATGCTGATCAGATGTCATTCATCCAGCTTGGCCTGCAAGGAGCAACCATGTTGCTGAATACCGTTTTCAGCGTAATCCTCATGAAGATGGGTGCAGGTATTCATTTGGTAAAACTTGCTACAGCTACAGTTTTCCTAATTCAGCCTGTGGCTCTGAATGCCTATGTAAAACGACATTACAGTTTGGATAAGAAGATAAAACTGGAAGGTGAGCCGATTAAGCAAAAATGGAATGGTTTGGCGCAGCACATTGCTGCTGTGGTTTTAGGAAATACTGACACGGTAGTTCTGACGCTCTTTTCTACTCTGGAAAATGTTTCTATCTATGCAGTGTATCATCTTGTGGTCAATGGGGTAAAGCAGATTTTGAATTCCCTTACCGCAGGAGTTCAGTCCATGTTTGGGGATATGTATGCCCGAAAAGAGACAGATACACTAGACAAGACTTTCGGATGGGTGGAATGGCTGATGCATCTTCTTGTCACTTTTTCATTCTCATGTACAGCAGTCCTGATTCTGCCGTTTGTAAATATTTATACGAAAGAAATCTCTGATGCGAATTATATTGTACCTGCGTTTTCATTACTCATTTCAGCGGCACAGGCATCTTACTGTCTGCGCCTTCCATACAACATGATGGTATTAGCTGCAGGTCATTACAGGCAGACGCAGTGGAGTGCAATCATAGAAGCGATGATCAATATTATTGTTTCTGTTGTGTTGGTTAGACGGTTTGGACTGGTTGGTGTTGCAGTGGGGACTCTTGCAGCCATGCTTTATCGGACAACGTACTTAGCATGGTATCTGTCAAAAGATATACTGAATCGGAGTATGAAGTATTTCTTCAAACATATAGTTGTTGATGCGGCCTGCGCTGTATTGACACTTTATATTACAAAGGGGATAAGCCTGGTTGGAATATCCTATGTAGCCTGGATTATTATGGCTTTGAAGGTTGCGGTCACTGCTTTAGCGGTAAACTTAGCCATCAATTGTGTGCTATATCCAAATTATATTAAGGCCCTATTTCGGATGGTCTTTGGGTTTGTAAAGAGCCTGAGGAGCAAAATCGTGAATATGTTTGGAAAAAGCAAGGAGGAGTTAAATGTCAGCAGTAAGGAGCATATTAGGAAAGAGTAAACATTGGCTATTATCGGACTTCCGTTCGTTTAAGGAAGCTCCATATAAACGACTACATGCCGGTTCTGATTTGGAAAAACTTTCAATTATATATCCGGTCTATGTAAATGATCAGGAAGGGATGAATGGGATTGCCAGAAACCTTCTCTATTATAACAGCCTCTCAGATGCGGTGAAAAGGAAATTAAACCTTGTAGTAGTAGATGACTGTTCCCCTGTTCCTGTTTCTATGCCTGATGGATTAAATGTGAATCATAGGTTGGTACGTATTGACAGGGATATAAAATGGAATTCGGGGGGGGGCAAAAACCTTGGAGTATTCTGTTGTGAAACCTCTCGTATGATCACCGCCGACATTGATATGCTGTTTCCGGAAGAAACGCTAATATCCTGTATGTCCGGCCAAGGCATATCAGATAGGGCAGTTTATGTATTTGATGAGTATCTTGAGGATAATGGCTCCTGGAGTAAATATGGTGTCCATCCGAATTGCTTCTTTATGACAAAAGCTGCGTATCTATATTTGAATGGCTATGACGAGGATTTCTGTGGACATTATGGCGATGATCTCTATATGAATCAATGGATTAATAAGAACATGGATGTATACAATTGCGGGGAGAAAATGTTCCTGACTGAGGGTGTGAATGAAGTTGCTAATAAGCTGGGCAGAAAAGTTGGAATTGCAGTTTATTTATTATTAGTAAAGAAAAAATTCCTGCCACATTCAAAAGAAATGCTTAGATTCCCCTGGCATCTGGTTTGTTGATAAAGGATATTGAAGAGAAAGGTGAATAATATGTTTTTCAAGAGAATGAAGAAAAGCTTTCGAGTGCACAATAAAGCAAACCGCTGAGGATGGGAAAGCAAAAGATCGTATCTGATAAGTCGTGGCGCACACATTGGTGGGGGACTCGGCTAAATTGCGGAGTAGAGGCATTTGGATCTGAGCCATATTTGATTACCGTCGGAAAGGATGGCTTATTTGCGAAAAATGTCAACTTTATTACATATGACGGTGGCATTAAAGTACTTAATTCTATGGGCTATTTTGATGGGAAACGAATGGACAATATAGCTCCGATTTCTATAGGGGATAATGTTTACATCGGAATGGGAGCATGTATTATGCCAGGAGTGACAATTGGCGATAACGTGATCATTGGAGCCTGTGCAGTAGTCACCCATGACATCCCTGACAATTCTGTAGCAGTTGGCATCCCAGCGAGAATAAAAAAGGCTGTCGATGATTATTATACCAATTTGCAGGGAAGAAATCGATTGTTTGATTTTGGCGGTATGACACAGGAAGAGAAGGAGCAATATTGGGTTTCTTATTTTGAAAAATAGACCATAGAAAACGCAATAAAATCCAAAAAAGGAGTTGATAGACAGTTGGAACATGCGGATAATCCTTTGAGCAGAGCAGAGCAGAGCAGAGCAGAGCAGAGCAGAGCAGAGCAGCTTGAAAATTGTAATTTTATAAAAGTGATTCTAATGGGTTTTATTGTTCTATACCATAGTCTGGCAATGTGGCTGCCGGAGGGATGGTTCGGAATGCCGGCACAAGCATCCGTTTCCCTTGGCTTAATTGCGCAGTGGCTCAATTCATTCCACATTTATGCGTTTGTTTTGATTTCTGGATATATTTTTGCATATTTAAAATTTGAGCGCAATAAGTATCAGAATTTTACAAGCTTAATAAAGAATAAGGCAAAGAGGCTTTTAATTCCGTATTTTTTTGTAGCTGTTGTTTGGTTAATTCCATGGGATTACGCTTTCCAAACGGAATCGAACCAAATCGCAGTCAGCGATTATCTGTTAGCCCTTTCGCCATCTCAGCTTTGGTTCTTATGGATGATGTTTGGCGTTTTTGTGTTGGCTTATTTCCTAACTGGAATGATGTGGAAAAAGCCGCTTTGGGGATTAATGATTTCGTTTGTTTTGTATGCTGTATCAATCATTGGATTGCGGTTTATCCCTAATTACTTTCAGATTTGGTATACCTGTCGGTTTATGATGTTGTTTTATACTGGTATGATGATCAGAAAAGATAGGAAAGGGCTGATTTATAAGATTCCGTGGTATGTCTGGGTCGCCATTGACTTGTTATTGTTTGTTCTGACAGAGTATTGTAATGCATTTGAAAATGGGATCATAATTAAATTGCTACATATTGGAATGCCAATGCTTCTTCATATAATCGGAGCAGTCATGGCGTTTACTACCTTGAATGCATTTTCAGGGAAAATTAACTTTAAAACGAACAGATTGTACTTATTCTTTGAAAAGAATAATTTTACGATATATCTTTTCCACCAGCAGATTATTTATTTGGTAATCACTTTGTTAAACGGGAAAGTGCCATCAGGTGTGTTGGCGATATGTAACTTTGCCATAGCGATTATTCTATCAAGCTTAATAGCAGTTGTTTTGAATAAATGGAAGCTTACAAGGTTTCTGACGGGGCAGAAAGCATAATTTAGAAAAAGATCGAGAAAGATTCCTGTATACTTTAAATTGTGAACTCTGCAAAAAGTTACACTAAACGCCATCATGGACTCAAAAACGTCATAATCTCATCAAAATTTTTGCCGCTTTTTAGATAGGCTTCCATGATGGTGTCAGTCTCAATTCGACGTTTCTGTTCCTGCATGATTATTATGGTGCGGCGCACCATAATAATCAATATCCATAAATGCTAAATAGTCGCTCATACCATTAATATTCTTTTGATATTTTCATTTAGCTATCGTCCAATTTTCAATTTGGACGATAGCTAAATGCCAAGCCTCTACAAATAAAACTCTTTATACCACTCCGCAAACTTCCTCAACCCATCCCGGATCCCAATCTGCGGTCGAAATCCATAATCCCGTTCCAATGCTTCGCTATCCGCATAAGTTACCGGAACATCTCCTGGCTGCATCGGTACAAGTTCTTTGTGCGCGTCAAAGTCATAATTTTCCGGTAATACTCCTGCCCGGATGAGCTCCTGCTGCAGAGTATCGATATAGTCAAGGAGATTCTCCGGGGTGCCACCGCCGATATTATAAACAGCATATGGTGGGATCGGTAACCCATCGTCACCATTTTTCTTCTGGGGTGCGCCTTCCATGACCCGACGTACACCTTCTACAATATCATCAATATAAGTGAAATCCCGTTTGCAGTTTCCGTAGTTGAAGATCTTTATCGTTTTTCCTGCGCACAAATTATTTGTTGCGGAGAAATAAAACATATCTGTTCTTCCGGCCGGACCATAAACCGTAAAGAAACGAAGGCCGGTAGACGGAATATTGTAAAGTTTGGAATAAGCATGAGCCATCAGCTCATTGCTTTTCTTGGTCGCTGCGTAAAGCGATACCGGGTTGTCGACTTTGTCATCGGTGCTGAATGGAACCTTCGTATTTCCGCCGTACACAGAGGAACTGGAAGCGTATACAAGATGTTCCAGATTCTTATCATTTCGGCATGCCTCCAGAATGTTGAAGAAACCGATCAGGTTGCTGTGCAGATAAGCTTCGGGATTTGTAATGCTGTAGCGGACGCCTGCCTGTGCAGCCAGGTTTACAACGACTACAAATGCATATTGGTTAAACATCTTGGTGATCAATGCCTGGTCCGCAATGTCTCCCTTAACAAAAATCCACTGATTCTTTCTGGCTATGCCATCCTGTTCAAATGTTTCCTGAATATCTTTCAGACGCCATTCTTTTAATTCGATCGGATTATAATCAGTCATGCAGTCGATGCCTACGATCACTGACTCCGTAGTCTCTCTTAAAAGTCTTTTACACAGATTATTTCCAATAAATCCTGCAGCTCCAGTGACAAGGATTGCTTTTCCATTTAGATCGACCGGCTGTTTTTCTATTCTTTCCATCATCTTCTCCTAATCTCTCTGGAACAGATCTCTTGTATATACTTTTTCCTGAACATCGTCCAGGGCACTGTCGTAGCGATTTGCCAAAATGCATTTACTCTCTTCTTTGAATTTTTTCAGATCATTTACAACTCTGGATCCAAAGAATGTTTCTCCGTCCTTTAATGTCGGTTCATAAATGATAACAGTGGCTCCTTTGGCTTTTATACGCTTCATAACGCCCTGAATCGAGGATTGGCGGAAGTTATCACTATGACTCTTCATAGTCAGCCTGTAGACGCCTACGATCGTCTCATGCTGCTCCTCTTCCGCCTTGGCACTATAGCTCTCGTTTGCCTCGTATGCACCCGCGATCTCAAGAACACGATCCGCAATGAAATCCTTTCTGGTCCGGTTGCTCTCCACGATTGCTTCGATCAGATTTTCCGGAACATCCGCATAATTTGCAAGAAGCTGTTTCGTGTCTTTCGGCAGACAATATCCGCCATAGCCAAAACTCGGATTGTTATAATGAGACCCGATTCGCGAATCCAGGCATACGCCATCAATGATCTGTTTTGTATTTAAATGTTTAGACTCAGCATAGGTGTCCAGCTCATTAAAATAGGAGACACGGAGCGCAAGGTATGTATTGGCAAAAAGCTTTACGGCCTCGGCCTCGGTGAATCCCATAAACAAAGTAGCGATATGCTCTTTGATTGCGCCTTCCTGAAGAAGGGAAGCAAATGTGTGAGCAGCTTTCTTTGTTTCTGGATCAGCTTCATCGCATCCAACGATGATCCGGCTCGGATACAGGTTATCGTACAGGGCCTTGGATTCCCGTAAAAATTCCGGGGAGAATAAAATATGATCATTACGGAATTTTTCGCGAACGCTCTTTGTATATCCGACTGGGATTGTGGATTTGATCACCATCCATGGCATATGTTCGGTACCTGCATTGGCGGCTTCAACCAGCTCAATTACAGATTCCACGGCTGATGTATCAAAATAGTTTTTCTTAGAATCGTAGTTCGTCGGAGCTGCAATCACCACGATATCTGCCGCACGGTAAATCTCCCAGGCCGGATTGCTCTCATTCATCACCTGATTATTCAATACACATGTCAGATCCAGCTCTTTTTCTGCCAGATATTTTTCAATGTAGTCATCCTGGATCGGCGAGATCCGGTTATTGATCTTCTGGACCTTTTCCTCGATGATATCAATAGCCGTAACCGGATTATGCTGCGCCAGGAGCGTGGCAATCGAAAGTCCTACATAACCTGTACCGGCAACCGCGATCTTTAATGGAGATACCTTTTCCAGAGAAATATTAGAACTCTCCTGGAACATATCCGTAATATCAAAATTTAAAACGCGGGCCAGTTCCTCCAGCTGCGCGATCGAAGGCGTGTACTCTTCTGCCTCAAGCTTGGAAAGAACGGAACGGTTCATACCGGTCAAATCGGCAAGCGCCTGCTGGGAAAGTTTTTTTTGTTTTCTGGTAGAGACGATGGTGTCTGCCAGGAGATGGTTGGATAATTTTTTCATTTTGGGTCCTCTCACATTTTATGATGTTTGAAACAACGTTGTTTGATCCGTTTAAATTTATATAGTCAGTATACATGAAATATCGATAGGATGCAAGGATAAAGTTTGATGTTTATAGTAACAATAATGCAGGTGATATGCCAGTTGCAGTCCACTTTGATCACCCAATATGCATAGGTATCCCTTTGAATGACCGATTGGCACAGTTGTATATTGCTCACCTGTGAAGGTGGTTTTCTATAATTGGAGGATGATAGCCTATTGACGTCATAAAAAAGTTGTGCCATAATAGTATTAACCAAAAGGTTAATTTGAAAGGCGATGCGTTAGTGGAAATAACATATACTAATAATAAAGTAACCTATTGTGCTATTTCAAATAAAACGTTTAAAAACTTG
>NZ_QWGL01000100.1 GCF_003435375.1 Clostridium sp. AM34-11AC
TTATTAGCCACTACTGTTACAACGTTAGTATAGCACTTCAATGCCCACCAGTTTCCATCGATCTGAACCCACTCATGACTCTGAACTGTCGAAGAATTGCCGGATCCGGAATTTGCCGCTCCCGCTGCCTTCGGATAGCTTCCATCCGCATAGCGGAGCCACCAGCCTTCGTTTGTCTTGATCCAGTGACTGTAGCCATCCTTCAGGCTTTCACTGTTATTCTTTAACATCTCCTCGGTAAGTGTCTTTCCGGAAACAATGCCGGAATTTTCATTCACATAGCCCTTCTGAGCATCTTTTTTGATTGCTCCCTGTCCCGGATTGTTTGTTCCGGATTTCGGCATCTTGCTGTTTGCCGGTTTGGAAGGTTCCTCGTAGTCGTCATCGTCGCTCTCCGGATAACGTCCGGTCAGAACACCATTCTTCCATGTGATCGCGTAGTTCTTTGCAGAAAGTCCGGACGGAACGATCGCATAAGTAGCCTCACGGCCTTCCTCTGTATAATCGCAGGTTACGACCAGAGTTCCCGTAAGAACCGCTTCCGTCTCACCGTTTACAAAGCCATCATAGGCAACTGTATACTCCGGTGCTTTGAATCCAAATGTAACATTCTTATCCTCTGCAGTGATCACAAGCGGTATAATGGTATCGTAATTTAAGACACTTTGAGAGACATTTTTTAATGAATCTGGTATACTGTAAGCACTATAGAAAGAAGGATCATTTTTATGTCTCGAACAAGAAGAAATTTCTCCGCAAAATTCAAATCCGAGTTAGTCATTGAACTGCTTAAAGGAGAAAAGGACTTAAATACAATTGCCAGCGAAAATAACATTCAGCCGAATCTTCTTCGCAACTGGAAAAAAGAATTCCTTGATAAAGCATCGGTTGTCTTCGATGATTCAAGAGAAGACAACTTGAAAGAGAAACTCGCCTTAGAGCGCAAGGAAAAAGCCGAATACGCGAAAAAAGTTGGCCAGCTCACCATGCAGGTGGATTGGTTGAAAAAAAAATCTGAAGAAACACTTGGACCTGACTACGAGAGTAAATTTAGTCCGAAACCTTTTGAAGACTAAAGAATTCCCGATAAAAACAGGTGCTGAGCTTCTTGGAATCAACCGCACCAGCGTGTACTATAATGGAACACCCATATCTCAGGAAGAGTTAGAATGCA
>NZ_QWGL01000101.1:0-333 GCF_003435375.1 Clostridium sp. AM34-11AC
GGGAAGAAGTGTCGCTTCCTCCGCCGCTTTTTGTGCAAGCAACTCCTTCCGTTTTTCTCCCAGCTCGGCAATCCAGCCTTTGAGGTTGTGGATAAGCTGCCGGATGGACTTCATCAGGCGGTTGGCGGCTCTGATTTCCCGGTTCAGGTTTCCGATATTCGTCTGGATACCACGCTTTTCCATCTGCCGGACAGCCGCTCCCTCATGGACAGTGGGGACTATATCAAACCCCTGTCTGGCATAGGAACGCAAGTCCACACGCTCCGGGCGGTCATTGGCTTCCAGATAGCGGTTCTGGATGACCTCCCATTCATGCCGCCAGATTTCACAATA
>NZ_QWGL01000101.1:343-1151 GCF_003435375.1 Clostridium sp. AM34-11AC
CATTCATGCCGCCAGATTTCACAATATTTCTGGTCGTTCCAGTCCACCGTATCCTCCTTGTGGCTTTTCCACCTGCCAGATGGCAGCTTTATCCGTTCCCCATTCTCGTCAAGGTCATAAACCTTGCGGCTCTTGGGAAGCCATTTCCCATGTTCGTCCATTGCCCTCATAGTCAGCAGGACATGGGCGTGGGGATTGTGTCCCGGCGGATGGGGGGCATGGATGGCAAAGTCAGCAATCATGCCTTTGGTGGAAACAAATTGCTGTTCACAAAACTCCCGGACAAGGACAGCATACTGGTCGGGCGGTATCTCTCTGGGGATGGTAAGCACCCACCGCCTTGCAAGCTGGGAGTTCCATTGTTTTTCCACCGCTTCGGCGGCGTTCCACAAAGTATTGCGGTCTGCATATTCCTGTGGGGCATTAGGTGGGAGCAGGATTTCATTGTGGACGATACCACGCTTTTCCGGGTAGTGCTTCACTTGCTGGTCATATTCACAGAACAGCTTTTCGCCACTCTGGTAAGCAGCGGCGGCAACCGCAGACTGCCGCTGGCTGCGCTGCACAATCGTGATTTCATTGTGTGGACAGGGCATTTCGTGTCCCTCCTTTCAGTAATTGGTGGATGGGGTGGCGTTTTACCACCCCATTTTGGGCAGAAAAAAAGCAGGAGACCTTTTTCAGATTTCCTGCTCGGTGTGCCGCTATGTGGGCGGCGGGTATTTAATTGTAAAAGTTCGGGGCAAGTTGACCCGATGTGAAGCTGACAAACTTGAATTTATTTTGGCAAATCATCTTCCGCTTTAAA
>NZ_QWGL01000102.1:0-879 GCF_003435375.1 Clostridium sp. AM34-11AC
TTAACCTGTTGTGCTAGATAAAATAATATAAAGAAACTTCAACAAAATGTGCTATCCTATTTGTAGGCAATACAACGAAAGGAGGCATCATTATGTTGAAGTTCCAAAATAATAATACCACTGTTATTGCAACTTTTGAAGACTTTATTTTAACCACTTACGTTATTATTGACGAATTGTATCATCAGTTTGCACTTCCTGAGGTTGCCAAGCGACGGCATGTTTTAGATGCAAAACTATCTGATTCGGAAATCATTACCATTAGTCTTTGTGGTGAGTTGCTTGGCGTTGATTCTGAAAATGCCTGGTTTTCTTTCGTGAAAAAGAATTACAGACATCTTTTTCCGAAGCTTTGCAGCAGAAGTCGTTTTAACAGAACGAGGCGTGCTCTGATGCAGACAACCGAATTATTAAGACAAAAGATGCTCTCTGTTTTTCCGGTTCCGGTCAGTTCTTATTGCATTATTGATAGTTTTCCGCTTGCAGTCTGCAAATTTGGACGTGCACGATACTGCAAAACATTTCGCAGCCAGGGTGCTGATTACGGAAAGTGCCCTTCTAAAAAGGAAACTTACTTCGGCTATAAAGTGCATGCCCTGGTCACATTAGAAGGTTACATTACTGCATTTGAGATTACGCCGGCATCCACAGATGACCGTGAAGGATTACGGGATCTGGTGGATAATTGTTCAAATATTACAATTTTAGCAGATAAAGGATATGTTGGCGAAAAACTCATGCAGGAAATGCAGGAACAAACGATCTGTCTTTTTGCACTCAAGCGTTCCAACAGTAAAGAAAACTGGCCAAAATCGGTGCGTCAGCTGATCTTCAAATTGAGAAGACGGGTAGAAACTGTCTTTTCACAGTTAAGCGGTC
>NZ_QWGL01000102.1:889-1125 GCF_003435375.1 Clostridium sp. AM34-11AC
AGACGGGTAGAAACTGTCTTTTCACAGTTAAGCGGTCAGTTAAATGCAGAAAGAGTACTTGCCAAAAGCTTTCAGGGCTTATGCACCCGTTTGGTTAATAAAGTATTGGCATACAACCTCTGCATTGCATTAAACAGTATTTTCGGTGAAACCTGCGAACTTGGAAAAATCAAAGAACTGATATTCTAAAAAATTTGGTAACTGTTCAGTAGGTCTGCGCACTTGCTGCGCTGACC
>NZ_QWGL01000103.1:0-275 GCF_003435375.1 Clostridium sp. AM34-11AC
ATTGCGTTCTCCGAAGGCTCCTCGCCGGAGGGCTGTGATTTGTGCGAGCAATGAGCCGAACGAATATGCTTGCATATTCACTCGGCGAAAGCCGCAGCAGCCGACAGAATGTTGGCTTCCGCAGTCATGGTCTGCTCCAAATCAAACAAGGGACGCTACGCCGTCTCCGCTCCGCTTCGGTCGGTGCAGGGCAAACGTCCACTGGACGTTTTGCACCCCTGCGCTGGCTGCCGCCAGCTACCCTTTTGTGGACTTGCCATCTGGGGACACCTTGC
>NZ_QWGL01000103.1:285-1123 GCF_003435375.1 Clostridium sp. AM34-11AC
GTGGACTTGCCATCTGGGGACACCTTGCGCTGCAAGCTGTTCCCAGCCGACAAGTTTTACAAAATCTCTCTATACTTTGACGGTCGGGTAAAGTATAATGAAGTCGACGACAAATCGGAAGTGGCTTATTGTATTGGGAAGGAGAAGTTATGGACAGAATGGTAATTGCAGGTGGCTATGGGATCTGTTTATTTTCCGCAGACACCTTACAGGATTTTTTGAAGCGTGAGAAAATTCGGAAAAGAAAACTGTTAAGTCTTCTGCAAAAGGATAAGGAGCTTTATCTGAACACGCAACGAGAGGGAATTTTCATCCCGTTGGTAGGGATTGATCACTATAATTATGCAATCAAATTGGAAGGGCAGGACGAGCCCTTTGATGACCAGTGGGTGCAAAAAATCAGCTATGAGGGCTTTAATCTGGAAGTAAAAGATGGACTTTGGATTTCTGCTATTGAACAGCTTGAACCTTTTGAGCCAAAGGAATACCATATCAAGGAAGAAGAATTTTATACCACACCGGGGTACTTCGGTTCTGTGGAGCACTACCACTCCCCGTGGGAACGGTGGTATAAGTCAGAAACACCAGATGGTATCTGTACAATTTATACGGACATCAAGTATAATGTTCCCGCTGGAAAATATCTGCTGTCCATCAAAGGCTACACCCGAAAGGAACAACAGAAATTTCCTACCCCCAACTGTGGTTTTTTCTTTTCCTTTACAGAAGTAGATTCGTTTGAAGGTTTCAAGAATCCACGAGAATCTGATGAGTACGATTTTAATCTAGGAAGTATAAAGTAGAAAACTTTCAATTTGCCACCCACACATCGGGTCAA
>NZ_QWGL01000104.1 GCF_003435375.1 Clostridium sp. AM34-11AC
TATACTGTTGAGCTTTTAAGTGAGCCTGCACGAGATGGCAGGGACGAAAGAATGGAAAAGCTTACTTTTCCAGACTTGAGTAACTGACAGATCGTATTGGCGGACTGCGCGAAACGGCTTAGGGAGCGAAGCTCCGTAAGATGATTCGCACAGGACAACAGGCGGGATTAAAAGCATAAGAATTCCGGTGCCGATGCGCTTATGGGACACACCCGTTCCCATCCCGAACACGACGGTTAAGACGTAAGCGGCCGATGGTACTATGCTGGAGACGGCATGGGAGAGCAGGTGGATGCCAGATCTATTTGAAAAATACTCGAAAGAGTTTTCAAATAAAACAGACATGTTCTAGCGGGTGGAGATAAAGGCGAAGTTCGCGATGATGAATGTGTTAACCCGTTCCAGCAGGGTAATGCTGTTAATAACTGGTTTTTACCAGTGATTAGTAAGTTTAAGTATATTGAACTCGCTAATGACTGATAAACTTCAGTCATAACGTACCTTGAAAATCACATATTGAAATAAGTAATCTTAAATATTTAAGATACAAGACATCCGAGGCGTATCGAAGTTCGAGTCCACTTAAGCCCATTACCCAAAAGGGTAATGCAGGAAGTGACTGGCTGATTGAAATAAATACAGAACATAAATGAATAAGGGATCGCCTCGAAAGAGGAAAGGCCCGCATCCATGGGGGTGTAGCTCAGTTGGGAGAGCACCTGCCTTGCAAGCAGGGGGTCAAGAGTTCGAATCTCTCCATCTCCACTTGGGATTTTAAAACTAGAATCCCGATAACGTACCTTGAAAATCACATATTGAAATATTTGATCTTAAATGTATCTATTCGGTAGATCTGCGCACTTGCTGCGCTGATCGTAAGAAAACATAGGCTGGAAAGCAAAAATCCCATTGCCGCAGGCAATCTGGAATGGATTTTTGCGGGACTATGAAGGAACTGAATAGTACTCTTAAATATTTAAGATACAAGACATCCGAGGCGTATCGAA
>NZ_QWGL01000105.1:0-266 GCF_003435375.1 Clostridium sp. AM34-11AC
AAAGTCGGTCAGATTATGGAAATCCTGCGTCAGCGTGGCGTTCGCCTTATCGCCATCAATGACGGCGTGGACAGTGCCAGAGGGGACGATGATTTTACCCCTTTCCGCAACATCATGAACGAGTATTATGCCAGAGACACCAGCCGTAAAATCCGTTCCACTTTCCAGTCCAAAGGCAAGTCCGGCAAGCACCTCACAGGCACGGTCATTTACGGCTATCTCTGGAACGAAGCCAGAGACCAATGGTTGGTTGACCCCGAAGCCGC
>NZ_QWGL01000105.1:310-971 GCF_003435375.1 Clostridium sp. AM34-11AC
ATCTTTGCCATGACGATTGACGGCTACGGTCCGTATCAGATCGCCAGCAAACTGAAATCGGAAAAGGTGCTTATTCCGTCTGCTTACCTTGCCCAACACGGCGAGGGCGTGAACAAAAACAAGACTTTCAAAGATGTGTACGGCTGGGGTTCTTCCACCATCTGCAACATTCTTGAAAAGCGTGAATATCTGGGACACACCATCAATTTCAAGACCCGAAAGCACTTCAAGGACAAGAAAAGCCATTATGTCCCGGAGGACGAATGGACGATTTTCGAGAATACCCATGAAGCTATCATTGACCAGCAGACCTTTGACCTTGTGCAGAAAATCCGTGGGAATGTCAGACGCTACCCGGACGGCTGGGGCGAAGCAGCTCCCCTCACAGGCTTGCTTTATTGTGCCGATTGCGGCGGCAAGATGTATGTCCACCGTACCAACAACGGCAAGCGTATTTCTCAATATACCTGTTCCCAATACAGCAAAGTCCCAGTTGGAAAGCTCTGCACGACACAACACCGTATCAATGAAGATGTGGTATTGTCCCTTGTTTCCGAAATGCTCAAAGCCATTGCCGAATATGCAAAGCATGACCGAGCCGAGTTTGTCCGAGTGGTACGGGAAGCGCAGTCCAGCCAGCAGACAGCAGAGGTTAAGAAAC
>NZ_QWGL01000106.1 GCF_003435375.1 Clostridium sp. AM34-11AC
ATCTACTTTTTCTTGAAATACCCAAAACTCAGAAAGAACCTTGTGCAATTCATGCCTCTTCTTTTTTTTAGTGCACCTGGCGGCGCATGTTTCTAACTTTATAGGAAAGACCACCGACGGTATTTCTTAAATTGAAGCATGCACGCTTTTATGCGGGCATGACAAATAGAACGGCCTTCTATAAAATGAAAGTTCGTCAGGTCGTTTGATTTTCCCATCTCAAAAGCCTTATCAAAAGCTCAAATAATATAGTTTTGGAAATCATAATATGGATTTTTATATAACGACTGTTATAAATGATCGATGACATCTATTATCTATATTATTCTTAATAAAAATGTAAATTGACACACTATTACTATTCCTGTTACACTAGAGGTATAGTAAATCCTATTTATAGGAGGTGATTTTTATGTGTTTTTTTTGATGTAACTGGTTAAAGTGCATATTCCGCAGAATCTGCATGGATGCTATAATTCAAAAATTTTTAGATGATAAGAAAGAAAATTTTTTTAATGTCAATCATCTTATTAACAGTCTAAAGAGCGACGAATTATGGCAAGACTACAGGGAATCATTAATTAACGACTTGCAGCAGAAATACACTTTAATAATTGAGTAATTGATTTATGAAAAAAATTATATATCTAAGCATTATAGGTAGTATTCTTTTTATAGTGATTTGGGGGCTATTTCCAACAAAAGCTCGAAAGCTCAATAGTATGTGGAGAGCAACGCTTAACAGTCAGCAAGGCTTCATTACTCATGAATCAACATTGCAAGAAGGTGATTCCACATCAAAAGTTTTTGTTGAATATGAATATGAAACTCGTAGAGATGGCTTTTATTACAAAAGAACAACATATAACTTCGAAGGAAACGGAAATCGAAAAATTGTTGACATATTCGAGTCATTTGAAAATTGAATATTCCGTTGCGGCGAAGCCGTCTGTCCGGAAAAAT
>NZ_QWGL01000107.1 GCF_003435375.1 Clostridium sp. AM34-11AC
TGAATTCGACTTGGGGCTATCCCTCCACGATGTTTAGCATCGCTTCATTGCAAAGGCGGTGGGTGCGCTTGGTGCGTTCACCTTTCTCCAGATACTTCTTTCTGTTCTCCAGACGCTCCAGCTTGTGCTGTTCCTGTGCAAGCTGTGTCTCGGCTCGTTCCTTTTCGGCTCGAAACTGGTCGAGAGTTTTCAGTTTTGTCATTGTCATTGCCCTCCTTTTTTGATTTTGGAGATAAAAAAGACCGTCAACTTTTCGCATAGTGCGACCAGCCAACGGTCTAATTTTCCGTATTGAGTTAAGATGTTAGTGGTTTTCCGCCGTTTCTTTATTTAATATATCAAGAATTTCTCGAAACGATTTTTGCAATCGAGGATCATCATACATTTTCTTTGCCGTATCCAGCAATTCTTCTGCCTGATTATATTGCTCATTTATAATTGCTGCTATTATATCAAGTATGGCTATGTTTCCGCCGTAGATTTTGTGATGTCTATATTGTTGAAAAAGTCCTTGGTTTTCGTTGTATACTGTAATTGCTTTTTCATACTGGGTAGTTTCAAAATAGCTCAAGCAAAGGTTGATTTTATGAACTACATTAACAGAAGAACCGCTCAGCCGCTCATGGGACAATTTTTCCAGCATAGGAATTGCTATATCAAATTGTTTTGCCTCGATGTATCCAGCAGCCAAATTTAATTCTAAGATATTTCTCAATATTTTCCCTTTTGCGGTTTTTAGCAAATTTTCTATACCGTCAATGTATTCCTGTGGCTTTTCTTCACTCAGCAACTTTGCAATTTTCTTGACTTTGTTAAAATAAATTAACCTATTGTGCTATTTCAAATAAAACGTTTAAAAACTT
>NZ_QWGL01000108.1 GCF_003435375.1 Clostridium sp. AM34-11AC
TATAGTGGTTCAGTTGTCAAGACAAAAATTCAAGCATTTTATAATGAACCGATATCTGTAGCTGAATTAGGGAGGTGCCCCCGTTAAGCAGCATGATCAATCAGCAGTGCCGGATAATAATATGATGCGGGTGTCTGATCGTTGATCGCTGAATGACAGCGCTCAAAGTTGTAGGTATGTACATAGCTTTTGATAGCCGCTCGTGCTTCCCGGATATTGGCATACTGCGTAAGATAGCCTTCCTCATATTTGAAGCTACGAAACCAGCGTTCAATCATGATGTTGTCTGCCCAGCGGCTTTTTCCATCCATGCTCTGACGGATATGGTTTTCTTTGAGAAATGCTATGTACTCGGTGCTTGTAAACTGACATCCTTGATCAGAGTTCAGAATCAGGGGTTTTGCCACCTTGAAAGCTTTTTTCAGCGCGTTTATGACCATTCTGGTATCCAAGGTATCATCTATCTCCCAGCCAACAATACAACGGCTATACCAGTCAATGATGGCTGTCAGATACAGGAAGCCGTGCTTGATGGGGATATAGGTGATGTCGATTGACCATGCCTGATTTGGACGGTCGATAACGGCGTTACGAAGCAGATACGGGCAGACTTTTGCCTGTTGCATACGTTTGGAAAGATTCATCTTTGGATAGATCGGATCAATCCCCATTTCAATCATATAGCGGCGCGTTTTCCGGCGTCCCACCTGATGACCACGCATTTTCAGCTGTAAAGACATTTGACAAGCTCCCCAGGCAGGATTATCGGTATGCAGATGATCAATGATAGCCTTGCATTCTAACTCTTCCTGAGATATGGGTGTTCCATTATAG
>NZ_QWGL01000109.1 GCF_003435375.1 Clostridium sp. AM34-11AC
TAAAATGCTTGAATTTTTGTCTTGACAACTGAACCACTATACGGAGCCGGTGTGATTGCAAAGTCGTAGGAAACACTTCCTTCTGTGTAATTCTTTCCTTCCGAAACACTGTAAACCACACGGTACTCTCCCACATCGACCGGATCAGACGTTAAGACCTCATTCGTCTCCCGGTTTGTGATCACGCGGCTCATCTGACCATCCCCGTCTGTTGTCGGAGTCAGATCCACTGCTTTTCCGTCATAGACACGAGCCTCATACAGATTTGTAGAGTCGGTGAATACCGGGGTTCTGCGCTGTACCTTCAATGTACCCGGTACAACCTCAACCTTATAGTTCTTCAGACCATCTACCACTGCCTGAACCGCATACTCCCCGACATCATAGCCTTTTGTATATGCAGTCACAAATGATAAAACAGCATTCTGATTTTCAAGAGTTTCTTCTCCTACCATGCCCTTTACTGAATCAACGGTAAACTTCGGAGCTTCTTCCAGATAGGTTGTCTCCTGATCTGCCGTCACAACCTGAATCTCTTTCTGTGTGATCGTTATGATCGCGCTTCCTGTGTAAGGTTTGTAGTTCGGTGCTGTGATCCGATAGTAAACCGTATAAGTTCCGGCATCGATAAGTTCCGGTGCATCTGTTCCAGTATAATTATCCGGCTCCAGTCCGTATTCTACCACCTCATCTTTTACAAGCTCATCCTGTACAGAAACCTCGATCCCATGTGAGTGACCATCATAGATTCCATCATATCCATTTGCCGTGACGTTTTTCATCTCGGCCTCGCTGATTGTCAAGGTAGTTGTCAGTAAAAATTTATATTC
>NZ_QWGL01000011.1 GCF_003435375.1 Clostridium sp. AM34-11AC
CTAATGTTTTATACGCTATACCCAAAACTCAGAAAGAACCTTGCACAAAATCCATGTCTCTTCTTTTTTCTGTTATGCCTGCGGTAAGACTTTTTCCGGCTTCTATTCTTCCGCCATCTTCAGATAACGCCCCGCATTCAAATGCGTCGGATCAAGCTGCATCGCGTTCCGGAATGCCTCTGCTGCCTTTTCCTTATCTCCGAGTCCCAGATATCCGAGTCCCATCAGATAATAGCAGTGCGTCTTGTTTCTCTTATCCAGGTCATCATCAAAGATCATGAAATCCGGGAGGGAAACTGCAAAGTACTCAACGCGCATCTTGTCATACAGATGGCGCTCTCCGTAGTCGAGCAGACGGTAATATCTCGATTTTGCCTCCACCGGCAGACCAAGTTTCTCTTTTGCAAGTCCCTGATAGTAGATCATGTCGGCCGGCTGGTCATTGTAGTACATCATTCCTGCCGGTTCATCCGTTCCGATCGAAGCTGCCTCATACTCTTCCTTCGCCTCATCGTTCTCCCCGAGATGCTCTTTTGCAAGTCCGAGATAATAATGGATGTGGTTATCCTTCGTTCCTTCCAGCTTTCCTTCCCCGAGGTTCTCCGGATATACCAGCGCCTTCTCAAGGATCTCTTTTGCCTCGCTCCAGTGCTCTTTTGCGATTTCCGCTTTTCCGAGCTCCAGGAGAGAGGTCGTATACTGGGTCGTAACCTTTCCTTCTCCGCCTTCCCACGGATGGAACCGGTGCGCCATGATAAAGTCATATGCCTCTTTATAATGGCCAGAGAGATTTAAGAGCGTGACATATTCGATCATCAGATCATCCCGCTGCATAAAGATCTCTTTTGCCTTTTCATAGCGGGAAAGTCGCTCAGCGACCGGCATTTCCAGTTTCCGGTACAGCTGGTCAAGCTCCAGGAAGATTCTCGCATCGTTCGGTGCAAGTTCTGCTGCCTTTTCCAACGCTGCCTTTGCCTTTTCCGGATCTTCTCTCTTGTTGTAATATGCCAGGGAGAGATTTCTCCATGTGATCGCAAATCCCGGCTTCTTCTCCGCCGCAGTCTCCCAGCAGCTGATCGCCTGATCGTACTGCAGCTTGTCATACCAGAGGTTTCCAAGGTAATAGAATGCATTTGCCCCGTCCGGATCTTGTTTCTGCGCATCGGTCAGAACAAGGATGTCCTCCAGCTTATTCGGGAAGCAGTAATCCGTACTGCAGTTTTCTGCCTCTTTGAGCACTTTCAGGATCTCCTCATGGGAAGCTCCCATCTTTCCGAGATCATATGCTTCATAGTACTTTAACATCGGCCAGCTCTCACTGCATTCGCGGAGTGTATCAACCGCCTTGTCGTATGCCCCGTACTCCGCAAAGTCTCTCGCCGCCATCAGATACGTCTCATGGAAGTTTCTGGAGAGCTTATTGACCTTCGCGCGGATCTCTTCTGCATGGTCCGGATCCAGATATGCGGATTCCAGCATGGAGACATAATCAAACGGGTCGATCGCAAGGTTCTCGCTGACTGCCGCTTTCGCTTCTTCCGTTCTTCCGAGTCTGCCGAGAAGATATGCCCGGAGTCCTCTCGCCTTGATATTGTGCGTATTCTTCACAAGGCCTTTTTCCGCGAGTTCCAGTGCACTCTCAAAGTTTCCTCTCATCGCCTCGATGCACGCCAGGTAATAGAAGCTCATCTCCTGCTGCTCATTGGACCAGGTCGCCTTATAGAATGCATCAAACGCCTCGTCATAGCGCTCCTGATAAAACAGGGATAATCCGAGGTTGTAGTACGGCTCGGAATCATACGGGTTCGGATTCTTCCAGGTCGCACGTTTGATCGCTGTCCGGAAATGTGCCTCAGCAGCCTGAAAACAGCCTCTTCTCATCAGGAGCGAACCGTATGCATTGTTGATCCGGATATCGCCCGGGTCACGTTTCAGACCTTCCAGATAGTATGGGTCCGGGCGGTATGTCGCATGGCGGTACTGCTCAATGTGAAGTCCTGTCAGGAACAGCTCTTCATTTGACATGATCTCCTCCGGATCTTTCGCTGCCTCCGCCGGATCCGGAACCTTCGGGATCTCTTTTTTCGCCGGTGTGTAGGAGATCATCTCTCTCGTTCCGTCGAGAACGCGGACCGTAAGTTTTGTCTCGTCCTCAACAACCTGATCCAGATGCGTCTCAAACGGAGCAACCGGGGAGATCGTTCTCTTTTCATCCAGAAGGACCTGTCCCTCATATGTAAGGATGACTCGGGCATCCGGATATTCCTGCGTTGTGTATGCAGCAACACGGATCCCGCTCTCATCCGCATCAAGTCCGACCATCGCCTCGATGCTGGCGTTCTTTACAGCTCCGACCGTCTTATAAGGCATGAAATACTGGGTAAACCGCTTTTCCTCCATCGGTTTTAACCAGGTGAAATCCGGCTGGTTATCCGTATAGACGCCGGTCATCAGCTCGACATACGGACCATCCTCATCTGTCAGGTTTCGGTCCCAGGCCTTTCCGAAATCGCCGCATCCCCAGGTCCACTGCTTCTTTCCGGGAGAAATATGATGGTCGGCAACATGAAGGATTCCTGCCTGTTTCTGGTAATCGTATCCGCCGACAAAGTTAAAATCACTCTTTTCCGCCATGTAGGAGGTCGGAACCGGAATGTTTTTGTAACGGGAAATGTCAACACCTTCGCTGTAGTCATGTTTGTAATAAATACCCGTTGCGATCGGGAATCTTGAAACGTCACGTTTTCCATGATCCATCACAGCATGGACATCCGGCGGGAAGATCGACTGTGTGTGATCGTTGACCGGGACAGCCGGGTTTGCCCACCAGAGGAAGGTCTGCGGTGTGGAAGTCCGGTTATAGAGCTGACCTTTGATCTCGATATAGGCTTTTCCCGGATAGAGGGTAAAGCTTGTCTCGCCTTTTGTTCCGTACATCTGATCGACGTCGCTGACACGGCATGTCTTTGATCCGTCCGGATTCTCGATCAGAAGATAGTCGACCGGTGAGAAGGTCGTCGGGCGGTGGTGCTGCGGCCAGTTGAACTCGATTCCTCCGCTGATCCACGGACCGCAGAGGCCGACAAGAGCCGGTTTGATCACATGGTTGTAATAGACAAAGTCATAATGATTCGTCTTGTCGTACGCTCTCTGGATCCTGCCTCCGAGCTCCGGAAGGATCATGACTTTCAGATACTCATTTTCCAGCCAGACGGCATGGTACGTCTTATCTTCTTTCTCATCATAAATCTTTTCGATCGTCGGGTACGGATAGATCCGGCCGGAGCTTCCCTGATAAACACGGCTCTCCAAAAACATAGGGTTTTTATCTGCTGCTCCGATCCCATAAGTAGGAATGACCACATTTTCTTCCCAGATCTTCACTCCACTCATAATTCTGACCTCCTGCTGTTTTCTATTCTCGTTCCTGTATTGTACGGAATTTTCAGTTCAGAAAATTCATCTCCCTGAACGGCAACCACATCTCCCTGCTTTCGTTTCAGGAACTCTCTTATTTTTCGTTCTTGCTTATACTATACTGTAATTACTCCTGTTTTTCATTACCTTCAGTTGCCATGTAATTTCAAAAAATTGCTCTCATCATTCTTGACCTTTTTCCCGTTTCTCTTTATAATCGAAACCAGTACTGCGCATCCCGGCTCTTTCATTCCGGAAGTCATCTTCCGCACCATGCGCACATCGTAACCAGCCGTCAGATCCTGCCGGATCCGTCTTTGAAAGGAAGGTGGAAACACTCCATGATCTCTACCGAAAAAGGGATTCTCCCCGGTTCCGACTATTATGTCTATACCCCAAGTGCCCAGGCGCAGTCCTTATTTTTTTATCCGCTGATCATCGGAAATTTTTCCTACAGCGATGATTACAGTCTCCGCCGCACTGCGTTCGACAATTTTCTTCTCATGTACATCAAGCGCGGGGAATGCATCATTGAGCTGAATGATCAGGTATTCCGGGCACTTCCCGGCCAGATCGTATTTCTCGATTGTTATCATCCCCATGCCTACAGAAGCTCGACGCCCTGGGAATGTGAATGGATCCACTTTGACGGTCCTATGGCACGTGCATTTTATCAGGCGATCATGAGCAGTTCCGCTCCGGTCATCAGTCTGAAAGACACCTACCGGTTTGAGCGGTATCTCCATAAGATCTATCTCCGTTTCCGGGAACATCTCCCGTTAAAGGAGGCATTGTTTAACAATTACATTGTCAACATGCTGACCGAACTTTTTGTCAGTCGCGACCACGAACACCCGGAGGCTGTCTCTGGCGGCATCATCGAGGACACGATCACCTACATCAACAATCATCTGACGGAGATCCTGTCCTTAAACGATCTCGCTTCCCAGGCTTCTTTAAGTCCTTTTTATTTCAGTCGTCTTTTCAAAAAAGAGACTGGATTCTCGCCGCATGAATACGTGATCCTGACACGGGTAAACAATGCAAAATATCTTCTGAACTTTTCGGAGATCCCCATCAAGGACGTCTGCTTCCAGACCGGTTTCAGCAGTGAGAGCAGCTTCTGTACCACCTTTAAAAAGGTGACCGGACAGACGCCGACCGAATACCGTCTCGCCTGTAACCAGAATCGAACCTGATCGGATCATATCATGCGAAAAGGGCTGCCGGAATCATTCAGGCAGCCCTTTTTATGAGAGGATTTACAAAAACAGGACTCGGTCTCTTTTTATTCTGCCGCTTTTCCCATTACTTCTTTGTAGTTTTCCGGTGTTACGACAACTGCATCGACTGCTGTCTCCTGCGGAACGTCCTTGCCAGCGATCACATCATACAGAACCTCAACAGAACCGGTTCCTACGGAGTCAGATGAGAAGTATGTTGCTGCCTTCATGCAGGTACCGTCAGCGCCTTTGTTGTTCCACTCGTCTTTTGCCATGTAAGCACCAAGACCTACTACGCATGCATCTGCATCAAGACCTGCACTCTCAAGTGCACGGACAGCACCGATCGTACCTTCCTCGTTTGCACCTGTTACCATCCATTTCTTGATCTCCGGATGTGCTGTGATAACGGATGTCGCCGCTGTGTTTCCTTTATCGGTCGTTCCGTCATAGTCTGCTTTAAAGATTCTTTCTGTCGGGAAGTCCGGGCAGCCTGCTGTGAAGTTATCATACTCACCTTCTGCACGCGGTACGCAGGAAGAAACGGTATCCATTGTCAGGATCAGAAGACCACTTGTCTCATCTTCTACAAGACCGTTGTCTTTTGCATATGCTGCAAGCCAGTCGCCGTTTGCCTGTCCGATGACGTAAGCATTGATTCCTACCCACGGAGCGATCTTTTCACCGGCGTCGTTCTGAAGTGCATCATCGGCTGCAACGATCGGGATGCCTGCTTCTTTACACTTGTCAACGGCAGCCTGGGACATTGTCTGGTCCGGGATACAGGTTACGATTCCCTTTGCCTGGTTTGCGATCGCGTTATCGATTGCTTTCAGGTATTCTTCCGGGCTCATCTTTGCATCTACGAAAATGAATTCATCTCCATTTTCCTCTACTTTCTTCTGTGCTGCTGCGCCCTCATCAATGAACCAGGTCTGGTCGCCGGCTTTGTAAATACCGTAAACAACACCTTTTTCTGATGATCCTGCATCTGCTGCCGCCGTGTCAGCTGCTGCTGCGGTGGTATCAGCTGCTGCCGCTGCTGTTGTTGCGGATGTGTCGGAGCTGCTGCATCCGGCAAGTGCCGTTGCTGTCAATAATGCGGCTGCTGCAAACGCTGCTGTTCTTTTCATCTTTTTCATAATAAAACCCTCCATTTATAAAATTTATTTTGTTTACATAATTGATACAATGATGTTGGGATCAAAAATCCGCTTGCACCGGATTTCCGGCCTTTGGTCCCTGGTATCTACAGGTTCTTCATGGAAGCTGCAAGCAGGTCTTTCTCTCGCTTCTGTTTTCTGATGTAGTCAGTTGTCAGAGCGAAAAGAAGAAGTCCGCCTTTTGCGACATACTGCCAGAAGCTTGGAACGTTTACCATCGTAAGTCCTGTGTTGAAGGACTGGATCAGGATGATACCGAGGATCGTGCCGCCCATGTTGCCGACACCGCCGACGAAGGATACACCGCCGAGGATAACAGCTGTGATCGCATCAAACTCGAGGTTGACGTTTGCGGCCGGCTGTCCGGAGTTCATACGTGCCGCGAATATGATGCCGCCGATCGAGCAGAGGATACCCATCATCACATAACAGGTTGTGATGATCTTTTTCGGATTTAAGCCTGCAAGTCTTGCTGCATCCATGCTGCCGCCGATCGCATATACGCTGCGTCCGAATTTCGTCTTTGCAAGGATGATACCGAATACGACGATGCAGATGATCATGATCCATACAGATACCGGAATGTTTAAGATCCTTGCTTTTCCGAGAAGAAGGAATGTCTTATTGCTGATGGATACCGGTTTTCCTCCGCAGATGATGTAGGCAAATCCACGGATGATGGACTGTGTTACGAGTGTTGCGATGAATGCCTCCAGATGGATCTTGTTGACCATGAATGCATTGAAGAAGCCTACGGCTGCTCCGCAGACGATCGTAACGATCACAGCTGCCGCGAACGGCATTCCCTTTGATACGAGAAGTGCTGCTACAACTCCCGAAAACGCTGCAAGTGAACCAGGAGACAGGTCGTTCTGACCGGCAATGATCAGATATGTATGTCCGACTGCGACCATTCCGACGAGGGATGCCGCGATCAGGATGTTGATCATGTTTGTGACGGACAGGAAGTTTTTATTCAGGCAGGTAAACAATGCAAATACTACAATGATCGCTGCGATCAGAACAAGCTTGTCGCCATCAATATGGATCCTACTTTTTTTCTTTGTACTCATGCTTCTTTTACCTCCCCGATCATTCCCATGCTGAGAAGTGTGCTCTCAGTTGCATCTTCTGCTGAAATCTCACCGACGATCCGCCTTGCACGCATGACGATGATCCGGTCGGATAATCCCATGACTTCCGGCAGTTCGGAAGAGATCAGGATCACGCCGAGTCCCTGTTTTGCGAACTGGCAGATCATCTGGTAAAACTCGGACTTTGCACCGACATCGATTCCTTTTGTCGGTTCATCCAGGATCAGGACCTTCGGATTCGTGCTGATCCAGCGTGCAACGATGCATTTCTGCTGGTTTCCTCCTGACAGCTCCACGATCTTTTTCTTTGCGGAAGGCGTCTTGATCTTGAAATTTTTAATGCCGTCTTCTGCGATCTTTTCTTCCTTCTTTGCATCTACAAAGCCGAGACTGTTGGAGTTTTTGTCCAGCATGGAAATATTGATGTTATCACTGATATCAAGGTTTGAAAGAATTCCCTGAAGTTTTCTGTCCTCCGGTACGAGAACGATCCCGTGTTCCATCGCTTCATGCGGAGATCGGTTCTGGATCATCTTTCCCTCGAGAATGATCTCTCCGCTGCGGATCGGATCCGCGCCGATGATCGCTCTCATGAGTTCTGTCCGTCCTGCACCGACAAGTCCGGAAAATCCAAGCACTTCACCTTTTCTGAGGACGAAGGAATTCTCTTTCACATAGTCGGAAGAAACATTTTTTACTTCCAGGAGAACCTCTCCGATCTCTTTGTTCCTGTCGAGATTTTTGTAGATATCTCCGAGATCACGTCCGACCATCATCCGGATCATCTCCGATTCCGGGACCTCACCGGTCTTTACTGTCGTCACATAATGACCATCCTTGAAGATCGCCACTTTGTCGGTGATCCTCTGGATCTCATCCATTCGGTGAGATACATAGATGATGATCTTGCCTTCCGCTTTCAGCTTTTCGATGATCTTAAACAGAGCATCGATCTCTGAATCGGAAAGGGATGCTGTCGGCTCATCAAAGCAGATTACCTTCAGATTCTCTCTCGAATATGCCTTCATGATCTCGACCATCTGCTGGTAAGCGATACTCAGATCTTTGACTTTTGTCGACGGGTGGATCGGAAGACCAAAATCTTCAATGATCTTTGATGCCATCTGGTTTGCTTTCTGGGTATCGATGAATCCAAAACGGTTGACCGGCATTCTTCCGAGATAAATATTCTCTGCGACCGAAAGCTCCAGAAGAATCTGACGTTCCTGATAGATAACGGAGATTCCTTCTTCGATCGCCTGATGCGGGGACTGGAAATGTTTTTCCACACCGTCCAGCAGATATTTTCCGCTTGTCGGCTGATAATCTCCATTCAGCACTTTCAGAAGTGTGGATTTCCCCGCTCCGTTCTCTCCAAGGAATGCCAGAACCTCGCCTGCATATGCCTTAAACGAAATATTATCCAGTGCTTTTACACCAGGGAAATATTTACAGATGTTCTGAAATTCCAACATACTGCTCATATTGCGTTCCTCCCTTTTTCACTGTCATTTTGAGTCTTTTCTTTTTTCGTACTGTATTGGCAGTCACTTCAGAAGATAATTTCTATTGTGCCTTTCGCTTTATTTACTTTATATTATACCTTTTTTCCAATAATCATCATTATCATCGCTTGCTGTATTGTTTTTAAATCTTGCTCTCATCGTTTTTTTATGTTCTCTTTTTTGTACAAATATTTTAAACTGGAATCAGAAAGGAGATGGCGTATCATGCAGTTAAGTGATAAATTTTTCACATTTGATACCGGAGAAAAATCGCATTTTTTCGACATAATAACCAGTTCAGGACTCTCGCTCTCCCTGTTTTCGATTGGAGCGTCCATTCAAAAAATTGCTTTTAAAGGTAAGAAATGGTCCGACCATCCGGAAACAGACGGGAATGAACTTCCGATCACATTGAGTTCCGGCAATCCTGATTTTTACCGCATCTGTCCGTGTTATGCAGGAGCAACGCTTGCCCCGAATGCCGGAAGGATCTCCGGCTCCTCCATCCTTCTCGGAGGAGAAACGATCCCTCTGACCCCAAACGAAGGTGCGAACCAGCTGCATGGCGGTCCGCATAATCTCTCCGCTCAGAACTGGAACACAGAATTCGTCCGCCAGGATTATGATTCTGTCTCGATCGGATTTTCAGCATTTCTCGCCGACGGCGTCGACGGATATCCGGGAAATCGCACGTTTCATGCGGAATATACGCTCGATGACAGCAACTGGCTGACCATCCGGTACCGGGCATCGACGGACCGGCCGACTTATATCAATATGTCGAATCATACCTACTGGAATCTTTCCGGTGATTTCTCATCTTCCGCGCTTGATGAGACACTCACCGTTTTCGCAAACAATGTCTGCCTGAATAACGAGGAACATATTCCCGTCGAAATCATCCCTATTGCAAGGACGATATTCGATTTTTCCAGCCCGGCTTCTCTTAAAAGCCGGCTGGATTTTCTGCCGCGCGAAGAAAAACTCCGCTCCCGCTGCCGCAGGCAGATTTCCATCGCGCGCGGTTACAACCATGCATTTATCCTGAGCCGTGACCAGACCTCCCGCAGTTTCCGGTCGCTTCCACAGCCTGTAAAAAAAGCATGTATCCTGAGCGATCCTGTTTCCGGACACTCCATCACGCTTTACACAGATGCCCCGGCACTCGTCGTCTATTCCGGCGGATTTCTCGATGATTCCATCGGATTCCCGGACGGCACGCACTCCTGCCCGTCATGCGCCATCGCGCTCGAAGCCCAGGATGTTCCGGATTCCCCACATGTTCTGCCGGAACATTTTTCCATCACAACGCCGGAACATCCGTTTGAGCGGACGATCCGGATCCAGATCCGGTAAATGTCGCAGTAACACTTACAGTTCTGCCGCTGGCAGCTTCTTTCGAATTCCTTGAAATACAAAAAGGGACCTGGCCATCATCTGATATGCCAAATCCCTTTTTCCGTTTATTTGTAACTATTCAGTGCCTTCTCACACCTGCAGGAATCTCCCCACTGAGCTTTCCTTCGGATGCATAGTTTCTGTTATATTGTCACCACCGGATCCAGATCTTCCCGCTGTATTTCCAGTTTCCATACAGCAGCCGTCCAAACAGAGCCAATGCTGTGAGCTCAAAAAAGCGGATCGTCAGGCGGTCGGAACCTGCAAATGTCGTAAGCAGAGTCAGGAATGCAACCAGTGCAAGATACAGGAGATTCATTCCTTGGAAACGGACAAACCGTTCTTTTTCCCGGATCCGGTCATCATTCCGGATCCGCTCATAAGAACGTCCTTTTCCTTTTAAAAGGCGCATTCCGAGTACCGCCCATTCGATCGTTAAAATACAGAATACATATTTCGCCAGCATAGACATTCTTCCTTTCCATGAAAGTTCTCTGCAATTTTCTCTTCTATCCGTCCCATGAGTCTTCATGTTTTCTATGATCTTATTGTATCACATGCCAACGCAGCTGTCACTGTCTCCTTCTGCCTCTCTCCTGCCGTGTACTGTAACAGAAAAAGAGCCGAAGACATGCGCTGGCATTATCTCCGGCTCAGTAAAATCAGGTGTTGTCCCTGATCGTTTGTCCTATTTCGATTGATAGAGCACTACATTTTTATTTTTTAACGTCTGTTTCACATCGATGACTCTCTGGTTCGCGCTGCCTTTCCAGTGCAGGGTCACATCTTTTTCTGCTTCCACGAACGGTCCGTCCACCAGGACATCCACGTTTTTCAGAAACGGAAGATCCAGGATGTCTTCCCACAGAAATCCTGTATACAGCCAGATCGTCTTTTCCGGGAACTTTTCGTGGATTTCTTCGATCAGACTTCCCACTTCTTTCCGGTTCTGCCAGTGAAGCGGATCACCGCCGGAGAATGTCACGCCGGAGATCCAGGATGGCGCCAGCGCCTCGAAAAGTTCCTGCTTTGCCTCCTCGTCAAACGGGAGTCCGCCTTTCACATCCCATGTCACCGGGTTCTGGCAGCCCGGACAGGCATGGCTGCAGCCAGCAAGCCATAAGACGGTGCGCAGGCCGTCGCCGTTTAACATGTCCTCTTTTGTAATGTTGTGGTAGCGCATGAGATCACCTCTTTTTTTATATTTTCACGCAGTGCACATATTCTTGTTTTTATTTCATAAAAACAAGAATCTCTCGGGCGTCCGCCCTATGTAAATTTTGCCAAACAAACCCTTATGCAAGCAAGCTTGCAACGCGTTTGTTTGACAAAAATTACGCACTGCTAACAGTTTCCATCACATCGAACGTCTCTCAGCGATCTCGGCCATCTTTGCGTCGTTTAATCTTGTATCGCCTTTCACACGGGAATAGCTCAGATATCCATTCATCCGGTCGATCTTCGTGAGATTTTTGCTTCCGCAGACCGGACACACATCCATGTTCAGTTCCTCGTGCCCGCAGTCATCGCAGTAGGACAGGGACAGGTTTACGCCCTCGTAGAATCCCATCTTCATGGCACGGCGCACCAAAGAACGGATCGCCTCTTTGTTGTAGTCGATCGGGTACTTCACATACTGGATCTTTCCGCCGTTGGAGAGCTCCCAGAACCGGTGTTCCAGGTTCTGCTTCTCGATCGGGGTAATGTCCTCAGTCACATGGCAGTGGAAGCCGTTGCTGACATACTCGCGGTCGGAGACGTTCTCCACGATCCCGTATTTCTTCCGGAACTGTTTTACCTGAAGTCCGCAGAGATTCTCCGCCGGTGTTGCGTAAATCGCGTAGAGGTTTCCGTCCTGATGCTTGAACTGTTCCACCTTCTCGTTGATATGTTTTAACACCTCGATGGCGAAGGTACCGT
The DNA here is from genome assembly GCF_003435375.1 of Clostridium sp. AM34-11AC. Classification (GTDB taxonomy): domain Bacteria; phylum Bacillota; class Clostridia; order Lachnospirales; family Lachnospiraceae; genus Pilosibacter; species Pilosibacter fragilis. The sequence continues at coordinate 11,721 of NZ_QWGL01000011.1, forward strand.
CCTCCACCAGGGACTTTCCGTTATAAAGTCTCTGAAGCTCATTGAACGCCGTGATTCCAAAGGACGCCGTCGCCGTCTTTAACAGCGGCTTGATCTTATCGTGAAGCCCTAAATGACCACCATAGAATCCGCCCTCACAGTAGGCAAGCGGATTCGTGGAGGCACGCATCTCTCCCAGATATGCATAGGTCCGGATATGGATCTTCCGGATCAGCTCCAGGTAGTAGTCAAGGACCTCATAAAAATCCCTGCTCTCCTGTCTCGCCTTCGCGAGGATCATCGGAAGATGCAGGCTCACAACGCCCACATTGAAACGTCCCACGAACACCGGAACATCCTTCTCATCCGCCGGTTCCATGCCGCCCCGCTCATACCACGGGGACAGGAACGCGCGGCATCCCATGGGGCTGATGATCTTTCCGTATTTCTTGTACATGCTGGCAATATAGCCTTCACCGGTCAGGGACAGCCAGTCCGGATACATCGTCTTTGAGGAACACTCGATTCCTGCCTCGAAGACGTCCTCCAGCTCTTTTCCCGGTCCGTGGAGGTTATCATCATATAAAAATACAAGCTTCGGGAACAGTACCGGCTTCTTGTGGCCTTCTTTTCCCTGACCTTTCTTTCTGACGTTCAGCATCGTGATAGTGGCCATCTTCGCGAAGCGGCTTGTTCCGGTTCCCGCTGTCATGGTGATAAACGGGTAGTCACCGCGGCTGGAGGAAACAGAGTTAAACTTGTACTCCCATCCCTGGAATCCCTGTTCCATCTCGCGCTGAACGTCGTTCCATGCCACTTCTTTTGCCTTCTCCTCATCGAGGCCAAGGTCAATATACTTTGTGATATACTTTCCGTAAGATTTCTCCGCGTAAGGCGCCAGGATATTCTCCACGTTCGGCACCGTAAAACCGCCATACTGCTGGCTTGCGGCACTCAGGACAATATCGCCGATAACGTCAAAGGCCACATCCAGGGTCTTCGGCTCGTTGTACCAGATATTTCCCATCTCAAATCCGCCGCTTAAGACCTCATTGACATCAAAAAGACAGCAGTTCATGGTATCACGGCGCGCGGACATGTCGTGGATATAGAGATAGCCGTCGCGGCATGCCTGAAGTTCTTCAACGGTCATAAAGAACTTCTGGTATAAGGATTTATTTAACTCGTTGAAGATCAGGCTCCGCTTCGTGGAGACCAGGGCGCTGTCGGTGTTGCTGTTTTCCTTGTCGCCAATATACATGATGGACTGGCTCTTTTTGTAGACCTCGTCCAACATCTGGACGAAATCCTGCTTGTAGTTGCGGTAATCGCGGTAACTCTTTGCGACCACCGGATTGACGCGCTCCAGGGCGCCCTCGACGATATTGTGCATCTGGGCGATCGGCACCTCTGACTGGTCCAGTTCCTCCGCCTTCTCCTCCACGAACTCACAGATAAATTTGCTCTCAGCCTTTGAGAAGATTATCATCGCACGGTTTGCGGACTTGTTCACCGCCGCCAGGACTTTCTGGACATTGAATTCTTCTTTTGTCCCGTCTTTCTTGATCACTTTGATCTCACTGCATTTCATGATATGGAATCCTCCTCATCGGTTTCGCTGTTGTCTTCGCTTTCTATTTCTTTCTCTATCTCTGTATTGCTTATGATTGCGCCACTTTCATTCTCTTCTGTTTTTTCCATTCCAGTTTCCGAATCTACCGGTTCTTCTGCCGTCCCCGCATCCTTTTCCGGCTCATCGATCAGATGACCTTCCTCGTCGATTTTAAGGTTCAGCTCCTCCTCGACCTCGCTCCGGATTTCCTCCCGCTGCTCCACATTCATCTCCGGGAGCTGTTCCGTAGATCCGACTCCGAAGCGGCGCAGAAATTCCTCCGTCGTGGCAAAAAGTGCCGGTCTTCCAGGCGCATCGAGACGGCCCGCCTCATACACCAGGTCATACTCCACAAGGCGGTTCACCGCGTGATCCGACTTTACTCCCCGGATCTTCTCGATATCTGCCTTCGTCACCGGCTGCTTGTAGGCGATGATCGCCAGCGTCTCCATCACCACGTCCGACAGCACCTGCTTCTTTGGTGTCGCCGCCACGCGGATCAGATGTTCATAATAGTCGGTGCGGCTGCACATCTGGTAGCTGTCATCGAGACGCACGATCTGCATGCCCGCCTTTCTCTTGTCATATTTCTCCTTCAGGCGCTCCACGGCCTGGATGGCCGTCTCCTCATCCGATTCCAACGCTGCCGCAAGCTGGCGGATCTCCACAGACTGCCCCATGGTAAACAGCACGGACTCCACAACGGACTCCTGCTTTTTCAGATTTTCCACTCTCATTCATTTTCCTCCACAGTGGTATTCTCCTACTCATACTGGTAACGGAACTGTCCGATTTTTTACAGTCCCGCGCAGTAAATGCGCAAACCTACTGAGCAGTTGTGACATCGATAGCAATATCCTCTTCTTCGCCTTCCGGCTCAAGAGATTCTATGCACATGTCGTCAAAGAGATGTTCCTGGGTCAGATGGATCTTCCCCACCTTCATGAGCTCTAAAAGTGCCAGGAACGTCACGACGACCTCTGTCTTGTCGTTCTGCTTTTCCAGCATCTGCCGGAAGCTGAATTTCCGGTGCTTTCTGGCATATCCCAGAACAGAGGTGATCTTGTCCTCCAGACTCACCGGATCTTTTTTGATGGTTCCGAAGGTGCTGCGGACCGGGTCGATCTTATCCTGCTGCCGCTTCATCACCGACTCGAAGATCTTCTGAAGCTTCGTGAGCGTCACTCCATCCAGGAGCTTGTCGAGATCCACCGGCTCTGCATATTCCTTGACCTCCGGCGGGATCGTCGGATCCTTGTAGAACACCCGGTCCGCCCCGGACTCCATGTCCTTAAGTTCCTCCGACATCAGCCGGTATTTCTTATATTCCAGGAGACGCATCACAAGTTCCGCTCTCGGATCTTCCTCCTCGCCCTCCTCATTCACTTCTTTCGGCAGCAGCATCCGCGCCTTGATGTCGAGAAGCGTCGCCGCCATCACAAGGAATTCGCTGACCACATCCAGATTTTCCTCATCCATCTGCCGCACGTACTCCATATACTGGTCCGTGATCTCGGCGATCGGGATATCATAGATATTCACTTTGTTTTTTTCAATCAGATGGAGAAGAAGATCCAGCGGACCTTCAAACTTTTCCAGTTTGTACGATAATTCCATATGCACCTCAAGTATGTTTTCACAGTCTTCCATTCAGAAAACCCATGTCCAACAATTCGATATATAACCGCAAAAAAGAATGTGCGTATGCACACTCTTCATCACGCCGTTCACATTTTGTCCCTACTGCTGCGTATCAGCCCCGCAGAGCCTCACAACAACCACCTGTGGTTTATCATTCAGCCTGATATTGATCGAGTGGGTCCCAAGTCCCCGTCCGACGATCATCCGGCTCTTTTCTCTTCCTTTTCCCGGAAGTTCAAAATATCCCGCGCAGCGCGGATAAAAAAACTGGTACTGGGGTGTCATGACTCCGCCCACAAGCGGAAGCCGGATGGTTCCGCCATGAAAATGTCCGGAAAGTGTGAGATCCGCTCCCCACGCCGCATACTCCTCAAAAAACAGCGGAGAATGGGCCAGAAGAAGACAGAACTTTTCAGGGTCCGGCTCTCCCATGGTCTCCTTCAAAAGACCCTCAGGGATCTCTCCCGACCGCGGCAGATAGGCGATCTTTGGAAGATCGAGGCCATAGACCCTGATATCGCTGTCGAGGTCCGCCGCCTCGTTGGAGAGATAACGGATCCCTGCATTTTCCAGGGCTGTCCGATAATTCTCATAAGTCTCACCGTAAATCTCAGATTTCCATAGCATCCGGCTCTCATGATTTCCATTTCCGCAATATACCGGAAACTCCTTCGCAAGCTCTGTCAGAAGCGCCAGCGGGATCCTGACATCAGAATTTCCCCTCTTTGCGACCATTCCGTCCCCGCCAAAAAGCACGGCATCCGGTTTCACCTTCCGCACGGTCTCAAGCAGACGGCTGTTCTCTTCCCCGAATTCTTTATTGTGGAGATCAGTCAGGAAGACGATGGTCTTTCCCTGTCCGTGGATCTTCTCCGAGGCGATCCGGTACTCTTCCGTTACAAGGCAGTCCCTCTCATACCGGGAACGTGCCAGGCAGCCGGCCCCAAAAGCCATGACACCGGCTGCCAGAAACACTGCTGTTCCCAAATCGGATTACTCCTCCTCAAATACGCGGATCCCGCGCTCAACAACGCCTGCGAATGCCTGTGCATAGCTCTTGTACTCCGGATGCTTTGCGATGATCTTATCCATAACTTCCTTCATCTCTCCGCTGATGATGACGGTGCATCCTGCTGCCTTCTTATTTGTGGAACGGTTCTCGTACACGTCCTGCATTACTTTTACTCTTTCTTTCATGATCAATACTCCTTTTTATTTTTACTGTACCCATGCGCCGTCTGCGCCGACCACATACTTGTTATCGATCGTGGTATTTTTCGCGATCTTTCCCTCCGCGTCGAGATAGAACCACTTACCGGAATCCTGTCTCCATGCGCTCTTTACCATCTTTCCGTTTGTCTCAAAATAGTGCCACTCGGTGCCGAACATCTTCCATCCGGTTACCATCTTTCCGTCCGTATCAAAACCGAAATCAGCGGCATCGATCGTGTAGATCGTTCCGACTGCCTTTGTTCCGTCGGCAAACTCGTATCTCCAGCTGCCGTTATCCTGTACCCAGTGTCCGGCAGTTGTCTGCTTTCCTGCGGATGTGCTTCCGGACTTCTCTGTATTGACATACTGATAGCCATAGTCCAGCATCTTCTTTGTATCCTCATAGTGGGTGCTCTTGGATTTTAAGATCACCGCGACCATACGGACGCCGTTTTTCTCCACGCAGGTCACAAGAGTATTTCCTGCCTTGGAAGTATATCCCGTCTTTCCGCCGACGATTCCCGCATAATATCTGGAATCGTTCGGGTAGAGCATCTTGTGGCCCGGAGTGATGGTTCTTGCCGCAGCTGCCTTTGTCGCCGGGAACTTGTAGCTCAGTGTGGAATCGATCTCGCAGAGCGTCTTATTTGCGAAGTCCGCAGCTGCGATCTTCGCCATATCGCGGCATGTAGTATACTGCTGATCGGAGTTTAAGCCGTTTGGATTCACGAAATGTGTGTTCGTACAGCCGAGCTCCGCCGCTCTCGCGTTCATGAGCTCCGCGAAGGCGGAAATACTGCCGGAGACATGCTCCGCGAGTCCGTTTGCGACCTCATTGGCAGATTTTAAAAGCAGGGCATAGAGGCTGTCCTTCACGGAGACCTGGTCGCCCTCCACGAGTCCGATCTTCACAGCTCCGGACTCCAGGTTTGTGACTGCTGTCTTTGAGAATGTCACCTTGTCGTCCAGATTTGCTTTTTCCAGCACGAGAAGCGCTGTCATAAGCTTTGTGGTGCTGGCCGGAGCAAGCTTCTCATCGGCATTCTTCTCGAAGAGAACTCTTCCGTTCGTCACATCGTAGAGGATTCCGGCCTCCGCGGAGATCGTCGGCTTTGCGATGGCATCCGCTGCCGCTTTTGCCTCTGCGCTCACCTGGCTCTGACCGGTTGTGTTTGTTGTATTATTTGATGTATTGGGCTTGCTGTCCTCATATCCCGGACCGCCCTCGTTTCCAGCCTGGGGATTCTGGGTCGTGTTTGTCGTCTGTTTGTTCTGGCTGGTGGCCTGTTTATCGCTGTCCCGGATGATCGTAGCCGCCTGCACCGGCTGTGCCGCAAAAATGGCACACGCAAGTGCGACCGGGATAAATCTGTTCATTTTTCTCATTTTTCTTTCCTCCTTTTCCTTCTCTATGCTACCATAGACCCACCGAAAAAGCTTTGCAATTTTCTGTCGATTTTCTTATGTCGCTTCAAGCGTTCCCGTCTACGTCTCGCGCTGACAGGAACCGTATGTCCGTCTGATACGGGCATATCGCTTATATATCTTCGTCCAGCATACGAATGAGGTCTTCTCTCGTGATACTGCTGAGCGCTCCTGTTCCTTCCGTCACCACGGTATCCGCCAGATCCCGCTTCATCTCCTGAAGCTTCAGGATATTCTCCTCGATGGTGTGCTTCGTGATAAGTTTGAATACGGAGACCTGGTTCTCCTGTCCGATCCTGTGGGCGCGGTCTGTGGCCTGGTTCTGTGCCGCCACGTTCCACCACGGATCGTAGTGGATCACCACATCCGCCGCAGTGAGGTTTAATCCGGTTCCTCCGGCCTTCAGTGAGATTAAGAACACCATCACATCGTCCTTCTGGAACGAAGACGCCATCTGCACGCGGTCCCGCTTCGGCGTGGAGCCGGTGAGCAGGTAGAACGGGATCTTCTCCTTCTTTAAGCGCTTCGCGATGATCTCAAGCATCGATGTAAACTGGGAGAACAGGAGGATCTTATGTCCCGCAGATGTTCCGTTTAAGAGAAGCTCCATACAGGTATCGAGCTTCGCGGATCCACCTTTGTAGCCGTCAAAGCATAGAGACGGCTCGCAGCAGATCTGGCGCAGACGCATGAGCTCCGCGAGGATCTGCATCCGCTCTTTTCCATAATCTCCGTCAGTTCCCTCCATGAGCTGTTCCTTTAAGGAAGCTGCCGCCGCCGTGTAGAGGTCTTTCTGTTCGCCCTCCATGTTGGAGTAGAGAACCGTCTCTAATTTATCCGGAAGTTCCTTTAAGACATCTTTCTTTAAACGCCTCAAAATAAACGGTCCCGTAAGCTTTTTTAACTGAACCAGGACATTTGGATCCTGATCCCTCACGATCGGCATCTCAAACGCACGCTTAAACTTCTGTGACGTGAATAAAAATCCCGGCATCAGGAAGTCAAAGATACTCCAGAGTTCCCCAAGATGGTTCTCAATGGGTGTTCCTGTCAGGGCAAATCTCGTCTTTGCCGGAACAGCCTTCACGGATTTCGCTGCCTGTGTGGAGGAATTCTTGATGTACTGGGCCTCGTCAATGATCTCGAAGCGGAATTCCTTTTCATGGTACCAGAGAATATCGCGCTTTAAGAGGTCGTAGGACGTAATGATCACATCCGGGCGCTCCTTCTCATAAGCTGCGAACATCTCCTCGCGCTCTGCCTGGTTCCCCGCCGCCGTCATGATCTTAAGCTCCGGGGCGAACTGGGCAAACTCGTTCTCCCAGTTGTATACCAGGGATGCCGGACACACCACGAGAGACGTGCCGCCGTTCTCTGCCTTTTCATCCAGCAAAAGGGCGATGACCTGGATCGTCTTTCCCAGACCCATCTCGTCCGCAAGGATTCCGCCGAAGCCGTAGGCATCCAGGCTCTTTAACCATCGGTAGCCCACCTTCTGGTAGCTTCGAAGCGTCGATGCAAGGCGTTTCGGTATCTCATAATCGCTGTCCTCCACGTCCTTCATGCCACGGACCACAGCCTTGAACAGCTGGTCGCGGTACACGCTGACGCTCTTATCCTCTTTTAACGCCGCGTCCAGGAACATAGCGCGGTATGCAGGGAGTTTTATCGTGTCGGAACCCACAAGTTCCTTCGCGACACCGAGCTGTTCCGCGATCTTTGCGACCGTGAGAAGTCCGCCATCCCCCAGAGTCAGGAAATCGCCGTTCTTCATCCGGTAAAAGCTCTTTTTCTTTCCGTAAGCCGCCAGCACCGCAGCGAGTTCTTCCCGCGGAAGCGCCCCAGTGTCTACCTCAAGTTCCAGCCATCTTCCCAGCGTCCGTACCTGGACCGATGTGCTCACCGGCGGCAGGACGCGGATCTTCTTGAAGGACTCGGACACGAACACATCCCCGGTATCCATGAATTTCTTCATGCCCTCGGAGATCAGACGATATACCGCCTCATCGTCATTCTTGATCACGAGGTTTCCGGATCCGTCTTCCGTATACTTAAAGTAGGTGGTGATCAGCTGGCTCACCTTGAATTCTCCCGGGACATCCCGGCAGATCTCTTTCGGGACATTCTCGTCCGCCAGCGGGTGAAAGGAGAAATCGCCGTAGGCGAGCTCTGGACGCAGGGTGACGGTTCCAGCGGCATCGCTGTCAAAATAGAAGGAGGCCTTCAATTCCTTCGGGCGGTAGCTCTCGAGATCCACGCCCTCGGAGCGGATCAGTCCGAAAGGCTCCAGCTTTCTCAAAACTCTCTCATAAAAGAGCGGCATGTCCCGGTCATTGACGGAAACTTCATTTTCCGCGTCAAGCCCCATGACCATGTATTCCATGAATACGGTCAGGCACTCCGTGTAGTCTGGATCGCAGCGGCAGATCGATTCCTGGTCCGCGATAAATAAGGACTTTTCACCGGAAAAGGCCATAATGTCCTTGTCAACAGTGACCTTGATTCCGTCCCGTCCCTCTTTCTTTACAACAGCGGTAAATGTAGGATTTTCCCGTTTTACCGTCAGCATTCTCTTTTTCTTCCGGTAATCCTCACACTCGATGGTCTGACTGTCCATGATGGCAAAGAACCGCTCTCGTCCGGCTTTTCCCAGGATCAGTTCTTTTAACGCCGGCTCTGCTTCCATGGAAAACCGGCCGCTTCCGCGGTACTGTTCCCTGAAGAAACCGACGCGCTCCATGATGAGAAGCGCCAACGCCCGGCTCTCCTCATCAAAAGCCTGAAGACTGTGATGGAACGCCAGCCCTTTTCCGTACTGGACAAGGCTCATGGTTTCCATCGCCTTCGCGAAGGCTGTCAAATCCTTCACCGGGTACTGTTTTTCACGGCCCACCGTGAAGCGGACCCGCACCTGGTCTCTTGAGATCGTAACGATAGGGATCAGACGGTAATGTCCCTCCTCGGAGGCCCCCATGATCCGGCTCACCTCGCGGTTCGTGTACTCCCGGACCATAAACCGGACTTTCTGGGATGTGGAGACCGGATGTTTCGACTCCCTGCTCTCTCTCCGGAGCCATTCCGCAAGCAGGGCATGGGCATGCGGGCACATGGGGATCCCGTCGGGTCCCTGTGTGCAGGATACTCCGCAAAAGCCGAGATTTCTTCCCGTTTTACTGATATGCGAACAAGAGTAGTCAAAATTCTGACTACCCTTGCGCAGGATACGGACACGGTATTCATCCTCCCCGTCCATGACGGTTCCCCTGATCTCTGTCTCGCCTTTCCAGAAGGTTTCGGCAGTAAGTTCCGTTACTTCCATATCATTCCGTCCCCCCGGTTTGTTTTATTGCTTTCCAGCCCTGAAACGGATCGTTCCGCACTTCGTGCTCCCACGATCCTAACTTCATTCGCAATCCAGCCTGTCGGCTTACTTGCTCATGAAGTTTTGCCTGTCATATGTCTATGCATCTGTGCAGGCAAGCCTGCCCTTCTGCATAGCCGCATGACAGGCTGTTTCATCACATCCGTTCCGGTGCGCTGAATCCCAGAACGTTAATGCATGTCATTAACACATCACGTGTTAACGTAACAAGGCTGATGTACCCCGCCTGTTTCTTCCTGTCTTCCTCAGCGATGATCTTCGTCTCATGATAGAAGTGATTTAACGCATTTGAGAGTTCGTAAATGTAAGCGCAGATCTTATGCGGCGCAAGCTCCTCGAAGCAGGTAAGCATCACATCGCTGTACCGGGAAAGAGCGAGCATCAAGGTCTTCTCCGGCTCAGCAGACGATGGAAGGATCTCGCCGCTCTCTGTATTTTCACAGGTATCACTGTATTTCTTTAAGATGGAGTTGATTCTCGCGATCGTGTAGAGAACATACGGACCTGTATTTCCCTCAAAGGAAGTAAATCTGTCGATATCGAAGACATAGTCCTTTGTGGCCTGGTTAGAGAGATCGCCGTATTTTAAGGCAGCGAGACCTACGATCTCAGCCGTTTTTTTCGCCTCATCCTCAGAAACGGTACGGTTCTCCATGATACGGTTGTAAGCCGCCTCATCGATATCCGCGATCAGGTTCTCAAGACGCATAACGCCGCCTTCTCTCGTCTTAAACGGCTTTCCGTCCTTTCCATTCATGGTACCGAAGCCGACAAAATCCATCTTCCGGTCTGCCGGAACGATCCCTGCCTTCTTTGCGACACGGAAGACCTGTGTGAAGTGGAGTTCCTGGCGCTTATCTACGACATAGATATAGTGGTCCGGTTTGAAATCTTCTTCTCTCTCAACGATGGTCGCAAGGTCGGAAGTCGCGTAGAGGGCCGCGCCATCGGATTTTCTTACGATACACGGCGGAAGCTCCTTGGTATCGGTCGGCTCGGCGATATCAACAACGAGAGCACCCTGGCTCTCATATGCAAGTCCTTTATCCTGGAGGTCCTTGATCAGGCCCGGGATATACGGCTGCGCGTCGCTCTCACCTTTCCACAGGTCGAAATCCACGTCAAGGTTTGCGTAGTTTCTCTTTAAATCTTTTAAGGAAACATTCATGATATGCTTCCAGATCGCACGGTACGGCGCGTATCCGCTCTGAAGCTTGAAGGTCGCCTCCTGGGCGCGCTCCTTGAATGCCTCGTCAACCTTGGATTTTCCGCTGGCTGCCGGGTAGATCTCCTCAAGCTCAGAGATCGTAAACGGCGCTTCCTCCGGATACTCTCCGGTAAAGCTCTCGTCAAAGTACGGAAGTTCCGGCTTTCTGTCCTTTAATTCCTCGATGATAAGACCCATCTGGAGTCCCCAGTCACCGAGATGAACGTCTCCGATGACCTTGTGGCCCACAAATCGTCCCATACGCTTTAACGCCTCACCGATCACCGCGGAACGGAGATGTCCGACGTGGAGCGGCTTTGCGACGTTTGCTCCGCCGTAGTCGATAACGATTGTCTCCGGCTTCTCGACCTCGTCCATTCCGAGCTTCTTTGCACCCTTCATTCCGTTCATGTAGCCGGAAAGGAAAGCCGGGTCTAATTTCAAGTTGATGAATCCCGGCATAACGGCATTCACTTCTTCAAATACTTCGCTGTCTTTTAACTGTTCTACTACACCGTTCGCGATATCGATCGGTTTCTTTTTATATGTCTTTGCGGCTGCCATCGCGCCGTTGCACTGGTATTCGCAGAGATCCGGGCGGTTGGACAGAGTCACTTTCGCAAAGTTCTCATCGTAACCGTTCGCCGCAAAAGCTTTTTTCATCTCATCCGTGATGATATCCAGAATTTTTTTCATCTGATTTTCTCCTTTTTTAGCGTGCCAGTCTGCATCATTTTCCCGCGCCATACCAAAAACATGGCAATTGCAGACACAGACTTATACAGTAACTATCATTATACCGTATCGCGGTAGAAAAATCCATAGTTCTGTTGATATTTTTGTTATCGCCCACGCATGACATAAACAGGAACCGATCCTGCCGATAGTTCGAATTTCAACGCGACAAAACCCACGACTGTCACTGGATTATACGGCATTTTCACTCCAGAAACCTCCTGCCCGTGTGCAGAAAGAAATAGGAGCTGTTTTCGGTTATGGTCTGAACACGTCATGGGCAGGCATATTGGGGAGGAACAGAGAACTGCCAGGTTTCAATGAGAGACCTGGCAGTTGAAAATATCATCTTATCTTTTACGCTTCCCCGATCACGCTCGTCGCGAAATTCACTGATGCCATCGCGTCCTTACAATAGGTATCCGCCCCGATGGCATCTGCATACTCCTGTGTCAGGACTGCACCGCCAACCATGACCTTCACCCATGGTGCATCCTTCCGGAGCGCCTTGATGGTGTCCTCCATTGCCGGAACCGTTGTCGTCATGAGGGCACTGAGTCCCACCACCGGCACGTGCTCCTTCACCGCCGCTTCCACGATGGTCTCTGGCGGCACATCGCGTCCGAGATCCATCACGTCAAAACTGTAGTTCTCCAGAAGGACCTTTACGATATTCTTTCCGATATCGTGAATATCGCCTTTAACTGTGGCGAGGATCACTTTTCCCTTTTTCTCCTGAACCTCACCGCTGGCCTCCATGGACTCCTTCACGACGGCGAACGCTGCCTTCGCCGCCTCCGCACTCATCAAAAGCTGCGGGAGGAACACGGTTCCGGCTTCAAAGCCTTTTCCTACCTCGTCGAGGGCCGGAATCATATCCGTATTGATGAGCTCTAAGGCATCCGTGTCCTTCAAGGCGAGTTTCGCTGCATCGGCTGCCGCCTGAGACATTCCCTTTACAATGCTCTTTTTTAACGCAGATCCGGTATCTGCCGCGCCTGTGCCTGTGCCGGACGTATTTCCGGCCCCATTGCTGTTTCCTGCGCCTGCCGCTCCACTCACCCAGGCTGCCTGGTTCACCGCCGCCGCCTTTAAGATCTCTTTCTGTCTCTTCTTCTCCGCTTCCTTCGGACCATAGATTCCCACATATCCCGCGCAGTTCTCATCCTGAGCTGACAGCACAAGGAAGCTGTCATAGGCCTGCATCATGGCTTCCAGATTCGGATTCACGATCCCCGCAGAAAGTCCGTTCTGCATTGCGAGAAGGAAGAAAGAAGAGTTGATGTTCTCACGCATCGGAAGGCCGAAGGACACGTTGGAGACACCGAGGACTGTCTTTCCTCCAAGCTCATCCCGCACTCTTCTCACGGTCTCCAGCGTTGTGAGCGCCCCGTTCTTATCGGAGCTCACCGCCATGCAGAGACAGTCCACGAGAATATCCTTTTTCGGGATCCCGTAGGATGCCGCTGTCTCGTATATCTTTCTCGCAACAGCAAGTCGTCCGTCCGCCGTCTCCGGAATTCCGTTCTCATCGAGAGCCAGAGCAACCACCACACCGCCATAATGCTTTACCAGCGGGAAGATCTGCTCCATGACCTCTTTCTTTCCGTTTACCGAGTTGATCAGCGGTTTTCCGTTGTAGATCCTGAGCGCCCGCTTCATGGCCACCGGGTCGGAGGTGTCGATCTGAAGAGGCAGATCCAGAACACCCTGAAGTTCCTTTACCACATCCACCATCATCTGGGGTTCATCGATCCCCGGAAGTCCCACATTGACATCCAGAACATCGGCGCGGCTCTCCTGCTGGGCAACACCCATGGATAAAATATAGGTCAGATCCTTATCCTTCAACGCCTGCTTGAATTTCGGCTTTCCCGTCGGGTTGATCCGCTCCCCGATCAGGATCGGTCTGCCGCCGAATGTCACCGCGTGGGAGTAGGAGGAGATCACCGTGCGGTTTTTGTCCGTAATTTCACAGACAGGAATATCATCGCAGGCAAGCTTTGTCTTATGGATGTGTTCCGGTGTCGTTCCGCAGCAGCCGCCGAGTACCGTCGCCCCGTTTCTCGCCATCTCCTGCATCGCCGTGGCAAACTCATCGGCATCGATGTCGTAAACGGTCTTTCCGCCCTCGCTTCTCGGCAGTCCCGCATTTGGGTTGACGAGGATCGGGGAGGAGGACACCTTCGCCATATCTCTCATAAACGGCAGCAGCTGGATCGGCCCGAGACCACAGTTTAAACCGATCACATCGGCTCCCAGTCCCTCTAAGAGTGCCGTCACAGACTCCACGTTGCCCCCGGTCAGCATTTTTCCCTTTTCATCCAGCGTGACGGTCGCAAATACCGGCAGATCACTGTTCTCCTTCGCCGCCAGGACTGCCGCTTTCAGCTCATATCCGTCGCCCATGGTCTCGATGATCACAAGATCCGCGCCAGCCGCTTTTCCGATGAGGACTACCTCTTTATATGCCTCATAGGTGTCCTCAAACTCCAGATCACCGTATGGCTTTAAGAGTTTTCCCGTCGGTCCCATGTCCAGAGCCGCGTAACCATGTCCGGCCGCCGCGATGGCGTTTTTTGCATTTCGAACCGCCGCCGTCACGATCTCTTTTACGGAATATCCATCCTCCGCTTTAAATTTAAAATGGTTGGCGCCGAAGGTATTCGTCGTCACCACGTCAGATCCCGCATTGAGGTACTCCCTGTGGATCTCCGTGATGATCTCCGGTCTGGAAAGATTCCATGTTTCCGGGAGTTCGCCGGGCTTCAGACCCCGGGCCTGCAAAAGGCTTCCCATACCTCCGTCAAAATAAATTCGTCTCTCCTTCATCAGTTCCAGAATTCCCATGGCTCTCTCCTATCTTCTTCAACTTATCTTCTGAACGCGCAGTCTTTCTTTCCGCACGCCTCGCAACCCTCGATCACACAGGCTGCCGGTGCCCGGCTCACCCCGATCACCGCCGTCACCGACTTCGACGGCATCATCAGATAACCCTCTGTCAGTGTGATCCCGATCCGCTTTCCTGCCTCCAGTCCGTCAAGGATCTGTTTCTGGGCCGATAGCGGAAAATCTCCGTAACCCGGTGAAAATCTTGGTCTCAGATAAAGCCCTTTTTCCAGATACTCCTTTTTCCACATGGCATTCAGTTCATTGCAGTACGCCTCCACCATTGCGGCGGCAGCGGCCTGCATGACCACTGCTTTCGCGACAGAAAGCTTTCCGTACCGGGCGAGAAGTCTGTCTACCTCCGCCCCCACTGTGACCGCCATCACAAGCACGGAATCACAGCCGGACAGGTTCTTTTTTAAGTTTGCGCTCTTTACCCGGAAGCAGCCGCCATCGACGGTTCCGTCCTCTTCCACAGAGAGCGGATACTCCCGCACAAGGTGCCTGAACTCCGCTGCGCGTTCCGCTTCCCGGATGCATTCCTCCAAAAGCCGTTCCGTCTCCGGATCCGGTTCATGTTTTCCAAGCCCCAGATATCGGAGCGCTTCTTTTCTGTCCGTTTGCATGATTTGAACGAGTTCCTTCCTTATTATAATAGATCGTATAACCGGCAGTTAAGCTTCCCATAACCAGAGGTTAAACTATTTCTCTTCCTATGATCTGTCCGCATATCCTTTCCCTGACAGATCTTTATCAGCATATCACGTCTGATCCGCCATCGTCCAATATATCCACCATGTGTCTGGTTATAGGTTTTTCTTATTGCCATTCAGCATGCTACATGCCTTCAAATTTCCGGATCTCCTCCAGATACTTCTGTCCCAACGGGCTCAGGGCGATCCCTTTTCTCTTTAAGTATCCGATGGTCATGACCTCGTCGGACTTTAATTTCACCGCCCAGTAATCGGAACCGTTTAAATTATCACAAAGGATTCCAGAACAGAGGGTATATCCGTTAAGGCCTACCATCAGATTTAACAAGGTCGCCCGGTCATTGGCCTTGATCAGCTGTTTATAGCTGTAAGTGCTCAGCACCTCCTCCGCAAAATAGAAGGAGTTGTAATTTCCCTGTTCAAAGGAAAGACACGGATACTCCTGAAGCTCCTCGATGGTGATCTCCTTCTGGTTCGCTAACGGATGGCCTTTCCAGAGATATACATAGATCCCGCAGTCCATAAGCGGGCAGAATTCCAGGTCGGACTCATCGAAAAGCTTTGTGAGCACTTTCCGGTTGAAATCGTTCAGATACAGGATCCCGATCTCACTCCTGAACGTCTTCACATCCTCAATGACCTCATAGGTCTTCTCCTCCCGGACCGCGAACTCGTACTCATCCATACCGAACTGCTTTACCATCTCGATAAACGCGTTTACCGCGAATGTGTAATGCTGCATGGAAACGCCGAATTTCTTCTTCACGTTCTTTTTCTCAATATATCTGGATTCCATCAGCTTATACTGTTCCGTTACCTGTCTCGCGTAGCCTAAGAACTCCTGTCCTTCCGGTGTCAGGACAACGCCGCGGTTGCTTCTCTTAAAAAGCTCTGTCCCGATCTCATTTTCCAGCTCCTTGAGCGCCAACGAAAGGCTGGGCTGGGATATGAAAAGAAGCTTCGCCGCTTCATTCATGGAACCGGTATCCGCGATGGTGATCACATACTTTAACTGCGTCAGCGTCATAACACGTCTCCTTTCGGGTGGATCCGGGCCTGTTGTTTTCCCTTCCCGGCTCCTGATATGTCAAATTTTATCCACTGTGAGTCATTTTGTCAATCCGAACCGCCATTCCGCAAAGGCACACCAGCTCTGGTCGTTGCGGTCCATGCGCTGCTGGGCCAAACTGCAACATTTTTTTGTTAAAAAATTAATTTGCTTGACATTCTGAAACAAACTCCCTATAATTCAAAATAATCTTTAACCGCTTCACTGCAACTCAACAGAGCGTTGAACGGTTATCATGATAACAAGTTCCAGAGGAGGAATCAATTATGAAAAAAAGAGTTTTAAGTTTAAGCCTTGCACTTGCAATGGCTGCTTCTTTAACTGCCTGCGGAAGCTCATCTTCCACAACCGAGACAACTGCCGTTGCAGCAGCTGACGCGACAACAGCCGCTGCTGGCGCTTCCAGCGAAGCATCTTCCGACAAAGTATTCAAGATCGGCGGTATCGGCCCGGTCACAGGCGCGGCTGCTGTATATGGTCTCGCAGTTAAGAACGGCGCACAGATCGCTGTTGATGAGATCAACGCTGACGGCGGTATCAACGGATACCAGATCGAGTTTAATTTCCAGGATGACGAGCACGACTCCGAGAAATCCGTCAATGCCTACAACACATTAAAAGACTGGGGCATGCAGGTTCTCATGGGAACTGTAACCTCCGCTCCGTGTGTAGCTGTTGCAGATAAGACGAATGCTGACAATATGTTCCAGATCACACCGTCCGGCTCTTCTGTTGAGTGTGCGCAGAACCCGAACGTGTTCCGTGTATGCTTCTCAGATCCGGATCAGGGTGCTGCATCCGCAACTTACATTGCTGAGAACAAGCTTGCGGAAAAGATCGCAGTGATCTACGACAGCTCCGATGTATACTCCAGCGGTATCTACGAGAAATTCGCTGCTGAGGCTGCAAACCAGGGTCTTGAGATCGTGGACGCCGAGGCATTCACAGCAGATTCCAACAAGGACTTCTCCACACAGCTCCAGAAGGCAAAGGACGCAGGCGCTGACCTCGTATTCCTTCCGATCTACTACACAGAGGCATCCCTGATCCTCAAGCAGGCTGACACCATGGGCTACGCTCCGAAATTCTTCGGCTGCGACGGTATGGACGGTATCCTTCAGGTTGAGAACTTTGATACAAAGCTTGCTGAAGGTTTAATGCTCTTAACTCCGTTTGCTGCTGACGCCCAGGATGAGCTTACCCAGAAATTTGTAACTTCTTACAAAGAGAACTATGGCGAGACTCCGATCCAGTTCGCTGCTGACGCATATGACGCGATCTACGCGATCAAAGCTGCCATGGAAGAGGCTGACATCACACCGGAGACATCTGTAAGCGATACCTGCGATAAGATGAAAGAGGCTATGTTAAAGATCAAAGTCAATGGTCTTACCGGTGAAGACATGACGTGGACAGAGGATGGCGAACCGCACAAGGCACCGAAGGCTGTCAAAGTCGTAGACGGCGCATATCAGGCGATGTAATCGATCATTTAAGAATGGCATCATGTTAAGAGGATTGTCGCTTCGGCAATCCTCTTGTTTCTTTCACGGCCCTGCGTTGTGATGTTTCCAGACCGTTCCCCGAAAAACTGGCCCACAGCCAATGAAAACATACCGAGGTGTAAAATTTATGACGGGTTTTATCAACTACTTAATCAATGGAATCAGCCTTGGCAGTGTCTACGCGATCATCGCGCTTGGATACACCATGGTCTATGGAATCGCGAAAATGTTAAACTTCGCCCATGGCGATATCATCATGGTCGGAAGCTACGTGGTCTTTATCACGACACACAGTATGGGAATGCCGGTCTTCTTAAGCGTTCTCCTTTCTGTCATCGTGTGTACCGTGCTCGGTATCGTCATTGAGCGTGTCGCCTACAAACCGCTGCGTGACGCTTCTCCGCTGTCCGTCCTGATCACGGCTATCGGCGTCAGCTACTTATTACAGAACATCGCTCTCCTCTTATTCGGAGCCGACACAAAGTCCTTTACCTCTGTCGTAACGATCCCGGCTCTGAAGTTCGCGGACGGTGCCATCACAGTGACCGGTGAGACTCTCGTGACGATCGTTTCCTGTATCGTGATCATGATCGGACTTACCACCTTTATCAACAGGACGAAGGCCGGCCAGGCCATGCTCGCCGTATCGGAAGACCGCGGTGCCGCCACCCTGATGGGGGTAAACGTAAACGGAACCATCGCGCTCACATTTGCGATCGGCTCCGCCCTCGCTGCCGTGGCCGGTGTTTTACTCTGCTCCGCCTATCCGTCCCTGACTCCTTACACAGGATCCATGCCCGGCATCAAAGCCTTCGTGGCAGCCGTATTCGGCGGAATCGGTTCCATCCCCGGCGCGTTGATCGGCGGAATCCTTCTGGGAATCATTGAGATCCTGTCAAAAGCATATATTTCTTCCCAGCTCTCCGACGCGATCGTATTCTCCGTCCTGATCATCGTCCTCTTAGTACGTCCGACCGGAATCCTGGGCAAAAAACTGAACGAGAAAGTGTAGGTGATTCCCATGAAAAGTACAGCAAAAAAGAAACTCTTTATCAACAATATGATCACGCTCGGCATGGTCGTTGCTGCCTGGATCATCATGGAAGTGCTCATGGGCACCGGACATGTATCCAGCCTTTTAAAGGGACTCCTCGTTCCTTTCTGTATCTACGTGATCATGGCGGTTTCCTTAAACCTGACCGTCGGAATCCTCGGTGAGCTGAGCCTCGGACATGCAGGATTTATGTGTGTCGGTGCCTTCTCCGGCGCCCTCTTCTCCAAGTGCATGAAGGGCACGATCGATCCAACTGTAAGCCTTGTGATCGCCATCTTTGTCGGCGCTGCCGTCGCTGCCGTTTTCGGCATTCTGATCGGTATTCCGGTCCTGCGTCTGCGCGGTGACTATCTCGCCATCGTGACTCTTGCCTTCGGCGAGATCATCAAGAACCTTGTAAACGCCGTATTCCTCGGACGCGACGCTGACGGTTTCCATATCTCCTTCAAGGACTCCATGTCCTTAGGCTTAAAGGACGGCGGCGAAGTCCTCATCAAGGGTCCTCAGGGGATCACAGGAACTCCGCAGGCAGCTACCTTCACGATCGGCATCATTCTTGTCCTGATCACACTGATCATCGTCATGAACCTTGTAAATTCCAGAACCGGCCGCGCGATCATGTCCATCCGTGACAACCGCATCGCCGCTGAGTCCATCGGAATCAACATCACAAAATACAAGCTGCTGGCGTTCAGCATCTCCGCTGCTCTGGCAGGCGTTGCAGGCGTTCTCTATGCCCACAACCTTACGACACTTACTGCTCTCCCGAAGAACTTCGGCTACAACATGTCCATCATGATCCTTGTATACGTAGTTCTCGGCGGAATCGGAAGCATCCGTGGATCCGTGATCTCAACCGTTATCCTCTACCTGCTCCCGGAGCTTTTAAGAGGTTTAAACAACTACCGTATGCTGATTTACGCCATCGTCCTGATCCTCGCGATGCTCTTCAACTCCGCTCCGCAGTTCATCACGCTCCGCAAGCGGATCTTCGGCGGCTTAAAACCGCAGCATGCTGCCCATTCCGGAAAGGAGGAAGCTTAAAATGTCAGACATGTTAAATGTAAAAGGATTAAGCATCTCCTTCGGAGGCTTAAAGGCTGTCAACAATTTTGCCATCAACATTGAAAAAGGCCAGCTCTACGGTCTCATCGGACCGAACGGTGCCGGAAAGACCACGATCTTCAACCTTCTGACAGGTGTTTACAAGCCGGATACAGGAACGATCCTCTTAGACGGCCAGAACCTTACAGGAAAGTCCACTACCGACATCAACAAAGCCGGTATCGCCCGTACGTTCCAGAACATCCGCCTTTTTAAGGACCTCTCCGTTCTCGACAACGTAAAGGCCGGACTCCACAACCACCACACCTACTCCACTCTTGAGGGAATTCTCCGCCTTCCGCGGTATTACAAGGTGGAAAAAGAGATGGACGAGAAGGCCATGGAACTCTTAAAGGTATTCGGACTTGACGGAGAATGTGATTTCAAGGCCTCCAACCTTCCTTACGGAAAACAGAGAAAGCTCGAGATCGCCCGCGCCCTTGCGACGAAGCCGAAGCTTCTTCTTCTCGATGAGCCGGCTGCCGGCATGAACCCCAATGAGACCGCGGAGCTGATGGAGACGATCCGCTTCGTCCGCGACCATTTCGGAATGACGATCCTCTTAATCGAGCACGACATGAAGCTCGTCAGCGGTATCTGTGAGCGTCTTACCGTCTTAAACTTTGGTCAGGTCCTCTGCACAGGTCCTACTCAGGACGTCTTAAGCAATCCGGAAGTTATCAAAGCTTATCTCGGTGAATAGGAGGAGAACAATCATGGCAATGTTAGAAGTAAGAGATCTGGAAGTCTACTACGGCGTGATCCAGGCGTTAAAAGGAATCTCCTTCGATGTAAATCAGGGAGAGATCGTCGCTCTGATCGGTGCCAACGGTGCCGGAAAGACGACAACACTGCACACCGTGACGGGTCTTTTGAGCGCCCGTTCCGGACATATCATGTACGAAGGAACCGACATCACAAAGGTCCCTGGCTACAAGCTCGTCAGCATGGGAATCGCCCATGTTCCGGAGGGACGCCGCGTCTTCTCCACCCTCACCGTTCTCCAGAATCTGAAGCTCGGTGCCTACACAAGAAAAGATAAGGCAGAGATGGATGCGACGCTCAATATGATCTATCAGCGTTTCCCGCGTTTAAAGGAGCGTGTGAACCAGCCGGCCGGTACTCTCTCCGGCGGTGAGCAGCAGATGCTCGCCATGGGGCGCGCCCTCATGAGCCATCCGAAGCTCATCGTTCTCGACGAGCCGTCCATGGGGCTGTCTCCGATCTATGTAAATGAAGTCTTCGACATCATCCAGAGCATCAACCGCGACGGCGTGACGGTTCTCTTAGTCGAGCAGAACGCGAAAAAAGCGCTCTCCATCGCAAATCAGGCGTATGTACTGGAGACCGGTAAGATCGTTTTGAGCGGCGACGCGAAGCAGCTCATGAATGATGATAAGGTTAAGAAGGCTTATTTGAGTGAATAATCAGAAGTTACGGTCTGTGCCTGGCACGGACCGTATTCTTTTTCTTACAAATATGTGAATCCATGAAAATTATGTAACGTTTTGACGGATTTTATGGTATACTCTTAGCAGACAGCACTGAAACTGTGCAGAAAAAAGAAGAAAAATCATGTACAGGGGAGGAAGATATTATGAGCAAAGTCATTACAGTCAGCCGCGAGCTCGGCAGCGGAGGCCGCGAGGTCGGTCTTCGTCTCGCAAAAAAACTCGGCATTCCTTTTTACGATAAAGAACTCATCGCCATGGCGGCCGAGGACAGCAATATCTCGGAAGATCTTTTTCATGCGAACGATGAAGTGATCGCCGGTCAGAAACGGATCAACTACGATGATTATGCCACTGTGGATCCTTTCTCACCTGTATACGAAGTCCCGGTCTCCGACCAGCTCTTCGTGATCCAGTCGAAGATCATCCAGCGGCTTGCCGCAAACGGTCCCTGCGTGATCATTGGCAGATGCTCCGATGTGATCGTCGAGGACGCTTTCCGCATCTTTATCTGCTCCAGCTTCAAAAAGCGTGTGGAGCGGATCCAGGGACTTGAGAAGGAGCCGGAGGATCTTAAAAAGCTTGAAAGCCGCATCCGCGCTGTGGACGCAAAGCGCCGGGATTACTACCAGTATTACAGCGGAAATGAATGGGGCAAACCGAAGAACTATGACCTCTGCTTAAACAGCGGCACGCTCGGGATCGAGCGGTGTGTGGAGATCATTGCGAATTCAGTCACTTTGGAATAGCAGGAATTCTCTTTATTGCATAAAAGCGTAAAACTTCAACTTATTGAATTTTTCTGTTGACAAATCCGCCCGACAGCGCTATGATAGCTTCAGCAGCCGGAGAGAATGAATCCGGCGGTAATCTTCAGAGAGGAGAACAGCAGATATGAAGAACCAGATGATGAATCTCTTTGCATCCTATTCTTTTTATTATTTTCCGGGCTATTATTACTGCGCGGACTGTTTCTGCTGCAAAAAACAACCCTCTCCGACCGAAGGTCTTTAGATCCTTCGGAAACGTAAAAGAAAATGCGGAGCCGGTGTTTGCGATTGCAGCAGACACCGGCTTTTTTGTTTCCGGATACCCTCAAACGTATGCATGAAACAGTTCCTGTTTTTCGGCTACGGTACCAGCCGAATACAGGAATATCCATTTTCCAGAGCGTTTTTATAAAGCAAACCCAACCTAAACCTGTCATATAAAGGAGAATAGGATTATGATCATTATTTTAAAGAGAAATGCCAACAAAGAGAAAGTAGAGAATTTAAAGACAGAGCTTGTAAATCAGGGATTTAAGCTCCATCTCTCCGAAGGAACCGAGGCATCCCTCATCGGTCTCATCGGTGACACAAGCCGGATCCATGAAGACTGGTTAAAGGCCAACGACGTCGTTGAGGATGTCCGCAGGATCCGTGAGCCGTATAAGAAGGCAAACCGCTCCATGCACCCGGACGACACAGTCATCGATGTCTGCGGCAGAAAGATCGGCGGCGGCAGCTTTCAGGTCATCGCAGGCCCCTGCTCCATCGAGACAAAGGAACAGATCACAGAGGTTGCTGAGGACGTAAAGCGTTCCGGCGCAGCCTTCCTCCGCGGCGGTGCTTTCAAACCGAGAACTTCCCCGTATGCGTTCCAGGGTCTTCACGAGCAGGGTCTTGACCTTCTCTTAGAGGCAAAGAAAGCCACCGGTCTCCCGGTAGTCACAGAGATCATGAGCGCGGAGCATCTTCCGCTCTTTGACGACGTTGACATCATACAGGTCGGCGCAAGAAACATGCAGAACTTCGAGCTTTTGAAGGTCCTTGGAAAGATCGACAAGCCGATCCTCTTAAAACGCGGTCTTGCAAACTCCTTAGACGAGCTTCTGATGAGTGCGGAGTACATCATGGCAGGCGGAAATGAAAAAGTCATCCTCTGCGAACGCGGCATCCGCACCTTTGAGACTTCCTACAGAAATACGCTGGATATCTCCGCGATCCCGATGTTAAAGAAAAAGACCCATCTTCCGGTCATCGTCGACCCGAGCCATGCGGCAGGCATCCGCTTCATGGTGGAGCCGCTTGCCATGGCAGCTATCGCAGCCGGAGCCGATGGTCTCATGATCGAGGTCCACAATAACCCTGAGAAGGCCCTCTGCGACGGTGCCCAGTCCCTGACGCCAGAAATGTTCGACCATCTGATGAAAAAAGTCGATAAAGCTGCAGATTTCTTCCACTCTCTCGGTTAATCGTTGTTCTTTTCCTGAATATGCAGTATAATATTTAAATCACACCGCAATGAAACGGCAGGTCGGCGCTGAAAATGCGCCGGCCTGCCGGACGGTTGCAGACTATTAAGATTCATGGAGGTTCACACGATGGTCAGAAACACTGAAACTGCTTTTGTTCCAAATCTGCGCGGAGGCGACGGAACGATCGAGATCCGTCATATCTTAAACAAGGATGAGCTCATGGGACACGCGTCCATGTACGCCCACGTGATCATCCCGGCCCACGCCAGCATCGGATTCCACCAGCATGTGGAAAACACCGAGCCGTACTACGTTCTCAAGGGAAAGGGAATCTTTGAGGACAACGATCACACCGAGACCGAGATCCACCCGGGCGATGTCTGTGTCATCGAGGTTGGCCAGAGCCACGCGATCAAAAATCCTTTTGATGAGCCGCTTGAGATCATGGCACTTGTGATCAATGAGCGTGGAAAAGAGATCTAAACCCGCGCGTCCCAGTCCATCCGAAGCAGGAACACGATAAAGATGATCGAACTCAGCGTCCACGTCAGCGGGTACGCTGAGGAGATCGTCCGGAAGACGGGAATGATCCGGATCGCGATCGTCACGTAGAGCACGCGGATACCGCACCAGCAGATCAGCATCGTAAACATCGGGACAATGGATTTTCCCACGCCGCGGAGTACTCCCGTCGCGCAGTTGGAAAACGCCAGCAGAAAGAAAAACAAGGCAACCGTTCTTCCGTGGATCGTTCCGAATTCGATCGCTTCCGGCACATCCACAAAGATCCGAAGCAGGATCGGAACCCAGATAAAAAGACAGATTCCTACAAGCTCCGCCATCGCCATTCCGAACGCCACACCCATCACGGAACCTTTCTTCGCGCGATCCGCTTTCCCGGCACCGAGATTCTGGCTCACAAAGGTTGTCAGCGCCATGGACATGCTCATGATCGGAAGAAAGGCAATCCCCTCAAGCTTCGCGAAGGCCCCCTGTCCGGAGATTGCAAAAGCTCCGAAGGTATTGATGTTTGACTGGACCACAAGATTTCCGACACTGATCACGGAGTTCTGGAGTCCCGTCGGAAGTCCCTGTGTGATCACCTGACGGATCATGGAGCCGTTGAAGCGAAGCTCCTTAAAATGGATCGTCGCAGCCCCTCCATCCTTCACCATGCGGATCATGCATAATAAAACACTCAATCCCTGGGCGATCACCGTGGCAACAGCAGCGCCTGCGGCACTCCACTGAAATCCCGCCACAAAGATCAGATCCAGGATCATATTCACTATAGAAGAAAAGATCAGATAATACAGGGGATGGACACTGTCCCCCACTGCCCTCATGATGTTCATGCATATATTGTACATGATGACGGTGGAGACACCGGCAAAATAGATTCCGAAGTACAGTCTCGCCTCCACCATCACGCTGTCCGGCGTGTTGAGCCAGCCGAGAAGGATCGGAACAAAAAGCAAACCGATGAGCGTCGCGAAAACCGAGAACACGATTCCCAGAAGAAAGTTTGTGTGCACCGCGCACCGTAATTTTTCCTCATCCTGTGCCCCGAAATATTTCGAGATTACGACACCGCCGCCCACAGCGATCCCGGCAAAAAACGTGATCACCGACATATTCACATTTGATGATAAGCTCACCGCCGCGAAGGCATCATTGCTCGCGAAATTTCCGACGACCCAGGCATCCGCCATATTGTAAAGCTGCTGTAAAAGCTGTCCTAAAAAGATCGGGATCATAAACCTGAAAAGTCCTCGTCCGATCGGACCTTCTGTCAGATTCCCATCCTTCTTCCCACTACCGGCTCCTGCCCTTTTCCGGACTAATCCCATGCCATTTCCTCCCTCAGTATCAGACCATTCGTCCTTCATATGCTTTAGGTATTGTCCGCATAGTACGGACTTTTGTCGTTTAAGTGACACATTGTAACTAAAATAATCGTATCATGTATGACCAGGGATGTCAAGTGACGGAACGGTCCCTGATCTTATGAAAACCAAAGGAGACTTTTCTTATGCCGCAGATCAAAAAAATCACTGATCTCACAGCACCGGAACTCGATCTTTTTTCCAGATATTCCGAGTCCCAGCTTTTCCATATCAATGAACCGAAACCGGGGATCTTCATCGCAGAAAGCCCAAATGTGATCGAGCGCGCCCTCAATGCCGGGTATGAACCGCTCGCTGTCCTCATCGAAGAAAAACAGGCCGACGACCTGATCCCGAAGCTCTTTTTTGCTTACCCGGAGCTTCCTGTGTACACCGCGAAATTCGATCTCCTGACAAATCTCACCGGCTTTGCCTTAACCCGCGGCCTGCTCTGCGCCATGAAGCGAAAGAGCCTGCCGTCTGTGGCGGAGATCTGTGAGGGAAAACACCGGATCGCTGTCCTTGAGAATGTCATGAATCCCACAAATATCGGGGCGATCTTCCGCTCTGCCGCGGCCCTTGGAATGGACGCGGTACTCCTGACCTCCGGCTGCAGCGATCCCCTCTACCGGAGAGCTGCCAGAGTCAGCATGGGAACTGTCTTCCAGATCCCGTGGACCTTTTTTCCGAA
Organism: Clostridium sp. AM34-11AC; assembly: GCF_003435375.1. Lineage (GTDB taxonomy): Bacteria > Bacillota > Clostridia > Lachnospirales > Lachnospiraceae > Pilosibacter > Pilosibacter fragilis. Next base: position 37,515 of record NZ_QWGL01000011.1, read on the forward strand.
AAACGCGGATCTCTCCTGCGGCGGACTTGAAACACTCCGATCTTTGGGATTTCAGACGGCTGCCATGGCACTGAAGGAAGATTCCGTTTCCATTGATGATCCGAAGCTTCTTGATGCCGAAAAACTCGCCGTGATCTTAGGAACCGAAGGGGACGGCCTCGCCTCCGCAACCATCGGCGGGTGCGATCATACGGTCATGATCCCGATGGCCCATGGGGTAGATTCGCTGAATGTGGCGGCAGCCAGCGCGGTGGCATTTTGGGAGTTGACGAAAAACAGAAAGGATATGATATCATGAAAAAACAGGCATTATTCTGCATGGTTCTTGCAGGTACTCTTATAGTCGGAGGATGCAGTCAAAAAGCTGCTGACTCCACCGCTGCCACCGCGCGGGTGATCGAAACGTCCGACTCCGCTCCGGCTGACAAACCGGACGGCGCTCCGGGAGAAAACTCCGATAAACCCGGAAATCCGCCGGATGGGGCTCAGGGAAGCCTGGATGGAAAACAGGCACCGCCGGACGGCGGAAACGGAGGTCCGGGAGACCCGGGCGGACAGAACGCAGCTCCGACATCCTATACGGCAGTCTCAAGCTACTCCACCGATACCGAGGAGGATGGGAAGACCTACACCTCCACAGGAGCTGATGAGAGCGCAGTTCTCGTCACCGACGGCGCGAACGTCACCTTAAAAAATTTCACGATGGACTGCAATTCCTCCGACAGCACCGGAGGCGATAATTCCAGCTTTTACGGAACCGGTGCCGCAGCACTTGCCGCCAACGGCAGCCTGACACTGACCGGCGGCACCATCACTACCGATGCAAAAGGCGGTGCAGGTGTCTTCAGCTACGGCAACGGCAAAGTCACCGTATCCGACACCACCATCACCACAAAACAGGATACCTCCGGCGGTATCCATGTGGCAGGGGGCGGCACACTCACTGCCACGAACCTCACCGTTGAGACAAACGGTGAATCCTCCGCAGCGATCCGGAGCGACCGCGGCGGCGGTACCATAACCGTCGATGGCGGAACCTACACCTCCAGGGGAACCGGCTCCCCGGCAGTCTACTGTACCGCCGACATTACCGTCAACAACGCGGCGCTCACTGCTGAAAACTCTGAGGCTGTCTGCATCGAGGGTCTGAACTCCCTCTCTCTCACAAACTGCTCTCTCTCCGGAAACATTCCGGAAAATGAACAGAATGACTGCGACTGGACCGTCATCCTCTATCAGAGCATGTCCGGTGACTCAGAAGTCGGCGAAAGCAAATTTTCCATGGACGGTGGCAGCCTGACCTCCTTAAACGGCGGCCTCTTTTATACGACAAACACGGAGAGTTCCTTCTATCTTAAGAATGTGGACATCACCTACTCCCCGTCCAATAACTTTTTCTTAAAATGCACAGGAAATGCCAACAAACGCGGCTGGGGCCAGTCCGGAAATAATGGTGCCGACTGCACCTTTACCGCAGATTCCCAGGAAATGAGCGGCAACATCCTCTGGGACAGCATCAGTAATCTGGATCTGAAGCTCACAAACGGCACCATCTTGACAGGTTCCATCCTTCAGGACGAGACAAACGCCGGTGACGGCGGTAACGGAACCTGCAATGTCACGATCGACGCCCTCTCCGCCTGGACCGTAACCGGAAACAGCACCGTCACCTCCCTCACCTGTAACGGCTCCATCACAGGCGATGACGGCAAAAGCGTGACGATCGCCGGCACAGACGGCACTGTATTTGTGCAGGGTACTGGCAAATATACGATCACGACCGGTTCCTACAACGAGTAAATTTTAAGCTTTGACCTTCTGTTATTTTTTTAACAATTTCTTCCATTTTCGTTGTATCCACAACATACATTTTATTTTGGTTATGCTATACTAAGCCCATCGCATAGCAAACCACGTAACTGTTCAGTGCCTCACAGTTACATGCAAAAATCCATTCCAAATCGGCTTCGCCGATGGGATTTTTGCCTTCAAGCCTGTGTTTTATTACGGTCAGCGCAGCGAGTGCGCAGACCTACTGAACAGTTACCAAACCAACACAATTTTGCAAATACAGGAGGTACCCCATATGACTCAGACCATCAATCCAAGAAAAGCAGCGATCATCGGCTGCGGTTTCGTTGGCTCCGCCACTGCCTTCACTCTTATGCAGAGCCGCCTCTTCTCCGAGCTTGTCCTTTTAGACGCCAACGAAGCGAAAGCCGACGGCGAGGCAAAGGATATCGCCCACGGGATCCCCTTCGCCGGTCAGATGAAGATCTATGCCGGAACCTACGATGACATCGCCGACTCCGCCATCATTATCATCACCGCCGGTGCCAATCAGAAACCAGGCGAAACAAGATTGGATCTCGTCCATAAAAACGTAGCCATCTATAAAAGCATCATTCCGGAGATCTCCAGACGCGGCTTTCAGGGCATTCTCCTCATCGTCTCCAACCCGGTAGACATCCTGACCTACACGGCCCTGAAGCTCTCCGGCTTCCCGGAAAACCGTGTCATCGGTTCCGGCACGGTCTTAGACACTGCCCGCTTAAAATATGCCTTAAGTGAACATTTAGGTGTCGACAGCCGCAGCGTCCACTCCTTCATCATCGGTGAACATGGTGACAGCGAGATCGCCGCGTGGAGCAGTACCAACGTATCCGGAATCCCGTTAAACACCTTCTGTGAGATGCGCGGCCACTATAACCATGATGCCGCCATGGACCGCATCGCTGAAGAGGTAAAAAACAGCGCCTACGACATTATCTCCAAAAAACAGGCCACCTACTACGGGATCGCCATGAGCGTCAAACGGATCTGCGAATGCATCATCCGAAACGAACGCTCCATTCTCCCGATCTCCTCCATGATGCATGGAGAATACGGGATCAGCGGCATCTCCCTCAGCATGCCGGCGATCGTGGGACTCAACGGGATCGAGACCCACGTTCCGATCTCACTGGACGCAGATGAAGCAGAAAAACTCCGGGAATCCGCCGAGACCCTGAAAAAAATAGCTGCAGAGCTTGATCTCTCCACAGCCATCAGCTAACCTTATATCATCTGCCGGGCGCGGCAACGACAGATTTTTAACCTAACAAGGGGAAACACGCTTCGCGAGTTTCCCCTTGTTATCGCGACAGTCGCCAAGGTCTCGCGCAAGCGCGGACTTTGGCTCGTTGTTCGCGACATTCTTTTTTTACAACTACTGTAATTCCGCGTAATCCTCCGGCAAAAACCGGTGGTAGATCAGATGACAGCCCTCGTCCTTAAAGCAGTAATAATACCGGTCCGGAATCCCATCCGCAAAGTGGAAGGCCCAGTCGAAATCTCCATCTTCGATCTTCTCAAACACCGGCTGGACCACTGACGGAAAAGTTCTCTGATCTCCTCAAGGCTGCATCCATGCGTCCCGACGAGATCCACCAGATCCTGAATAAATTCCCGCCCTTTCATCTGCTCATGCACATAGACACTTCCGGTCTCCGGAATCAGAAAGCAGAACCGGTCTCCCTTCACCGTCACGCGGACTTCTCCCAATGTCTCCTTCATATGCGCCCCAAGACCGTTCAGACGCACCTTCATCTTCTCCGCCGTATCCTCACTCCCGAAAAAGTGGTTCAGCGTGGACACCGGATAATAAAGCCGTATCACTTCCGGCCGGAATCCCAGCTTCGCCTGCTGCTCCTTCACCAGATCGATCAGATTCTCTTCCAGTCTTAGAAATTCCATCCTGTCCCATTCTCCTTCTTTTTACGCCTTCACATCAAATACATCCGCAACATCACAGAGCAGCTTGCGAATCTCAAGATGCTGCGGACATACCTTCTCGCACTTTCCGCACTTGATACAATCCGACGCTTTTCCGTTGTTTCGTGTATGGACCCTATAATAGACATTTGAATTCGTATTCTGGTAGATCTTCTTCGCGTTCATGCACGCAAACAGATCCGGGATCGAAATCTTCTTCGGACATCCGTCGACACAATAGCGGCATCCGGTACACGGGATCAGGTTCTTTCCGCGGAAGATCTCGCGCACCTTCTCGACCGCCTTCATCTCCCTCTCGTCAAGGGGCCTGAAGTCCTTCATGAAACTCACATTTTCCTTCATCTGCTCCAGACTGCTCATTCCGGAAAGGACCATCATGATACCCGGAAATCCCGCCGCGTAACGGATCGCGTAGGTAGCCGGACTGCCGCCGTGAAGCTCCTCAAAAACTGCCTTCGCATCATCCGGAAGATTAGCAAGACTTCCGCCGCGGACCGGTTCCATAACGATCACCTGTTTTCCATGCTTTCTGCAGATCTCATAGCATTTCCCGGCCTGAACTGCCGGATCGTCGAAGTCCGCATAGTTAAACTGGATCTGGACGACTTCGATCTGCGGATACTCCGTTAAGATCTGCTCAAGGACCTCCGCGCGGTCATGGAAAGAAATTCCAAAGTGGCGGATTTTACCCTCTTCCTTAAAGGTTAAAGCCGTCTCATACGCATGGCATTCCTTAAACTTCGGATAGTTTCCCATTCCCTGGGAATGCATCAGATAGAAATCAAAATAGTCTACACCGCAGCGCTCCAGCTGTGACTCAAAAAACGGGCGGATGTCCTCTTCCTTCCCAAAATAAGCGGCCGTCAGCTTATTTGTAAGAATGTAGCTCTCCCTCGGATAACGGCTCGTCAGGCAGTTTTTGACCGCAAGCTCACTTCTCTCACCGATGTAGCCGTGAGCCGTATCAAAGTAGTTGAATCCCTGATCCAGAAAATAATCCACCATCTGGGAAACCTGCGCCTCATCGATCTCTTCCCCGATCATAGGGAAACGCATACATCCGAAACCAAAATTCTTTTTTATCTTATCCATGCTGTTCTCCTTTTCTGAATAGATCCGGCACAGGCGGTGAATGTCTTCACTGCTGCGTCCCAATCATACTCCTGCCTTTTCTCCGGCTGATCCGTCGTCCACTTTTCACGGTCCGGCAACGGCCGCTGCTGCATTAAGTAACATCTTGTAACTTATTTTGATGATAGCATACGCCCACTCCCTTGTCAAGCGAATGAAAATCAATTATAATGATGATAGCATACTATCTGCGGTCAGTTTAAACTAACTTTCAGATTTCTACCGGCCGACCGGATCCTATTGATCGCCGGGAACTACATCAGACCTTCAGGAGGTGAATTCCATGACAGATTTCGTGCGAGCGCGAAGTGAAGAACAGAAACAGGCCAGGATGGCAGAAATCAAGGCCGCGGCGGACGAGCTCTTCTGCTCTGTCCCCTACCAGGAGATCACCCTCTCCACCATTGCCGGAAAGCTGTCCTGGACGCGGGCAAACCTTTATAAATATGTAACGACGAAGGAAGAGATCTATCTTGAGATCTGCTCCGATAAAATGCAGTCCTATTTTGACGATCTGCTCGCAGCATTTCCCAATGAGAAACCATTTACCCCGGATCAATGGGCTGCTGCCTGGGCAGATGTCCTGAACGCGCACCGTGACTATCTCCGCTACAGCGATATCCTCTGTACGATCATCGAGGTCCATGTTACTGCATGCCGCCTTGCCAGCTTCAAAACAAGCTACCATGCACACCGTGATGCCTTTGTCAGGCTCATGGAAGTCCGTCTCGGCCTTAGCTCCCATGATGCCAGCGAAGTCTTCCTCTCCGTCCTGTACCACGCTGCCGGTCTATGTGGAAGCTGCCACTCCAATCCAGTTATGCTGGAGGCTATGAAAATAGCCGGAATCCCCTATAAAAAACGTGATTTCCGGCTCAACATGTATGAATTTATCCGAATGAACCTCTGGTACTATCTCTCCGGTCCTGCCGGAGAAAATTCCTGCGTCACACCGTAAGAATATAGCACCAGACCGGAAGTGTGATCAGTGAGACGACCGTCGAAAAGACAACGATCTTCGTTGCAAGGCGGTCGTCTTTTCCATATTTGACTGCGAGAACAACGCTCGTGCTCGCTGCCGGCATCGCGGACAGGATCACACAGACCGCTGTGATCAGCTGATCAATGTGAAACAGGCGGCAGCTCGCCAGAACGATGACAGGAATCAGGAACAGCCTGATAAACGTGTAGTAATAAACTTCTCTCGTAAACACCTCTTTAAACGGGATTTCCGCGAGCGTACACCCGATCAGAAGCATCGCGCAGAACGTGTTCGCCCCGGCGACCGTCCGGACTGTCTGGTTCACAAATCCGGGAAGCTGGAACTGGGATACCAGAAGTACCATGCCGGTAAAGATTCCGATGATACATGGATGTGTCACAACCTTCTTTAAAAGCTCTTTCTTCGTCGGCGCCTCCGTAAAATAAGTGAGCCCCACCGACCACATGAAGATTCTCGTCGGAATCGTGTAGACCGCCGCATACATGATTCCCAGATCTCCGAAGATTCCCTCAGCGATGGCATTTCCGAGGATGCCGGCATTTGAGACGATTGTCGCATACTGCAAAACCTTTTTTCTCTCCTCACTCCAGCCCGGATACAGCACACGGCTTAAAAGATTCGAAAAGATCTGGATCAGAAACGAGATCACGATCACTTCCAGCGTCAGCTTCAGAATATCCATGCTGAATTCCATCTGGAATGACTTCACGATGCTTGCGGGAAGCGTCACATTCATCACGAGACTGCTGATCAGCGCCTTCCCGCTCTTATCGATCATCCCGCTCTTCCTGAGATACCATCCCAGCGCAAGGATGCAGAACATCATTCCCTGCATATTAAATAAACTTGTAAAATCCATCACGTACTCCTTTATTACAAACTGACGTTATTGTACTGCTCCAAATCGAATCTTGTCAATTTAAATTCTTTTCCATCCATAAACTCGTGATGCCCAGCAAAACCCGAATCATTCCGCCCATGCCAGTTTCCAGCATCGATTAGCATCTTTACCACAATGTCAAGTGTTCAAGTCGAACGTCCGTGAGACTTGACGGGTGATTTTTGCCATGGCTCAACACTGAAAAGAGGTGTGGGGCTTCTCGACTGAGATAAATCATATTGTACATTTACTCATGTTGTGATAACATCAGCTCATAGATCTTGAATAAATTGAGGTATTATCAAAATGATCACAGGATTCATTCGCTTAATCGCACCACTCCTTTTTAATCCGGTTTTTATTGGATTTATAGTTATCTTCTTTCTCATTTGCTGTGTTTTATTAATTGGAAAAAAAGAAACATCTTTTTTTCGATACCTAATATATGCGTATGTTATCATTTGTTTATTGTTTTTTATTTTTTTACTATGGTGTGTAATTGGTTTTGGTAATAGCACACCCAAAGCTGATCCTATTCCATATTTTATAAAATAATAAATTTTCATCAAAGAAATGGGGTTGTTACATTAACACCCCACTGGTAGTACACTGATTTCAATTTATACATCTCACGAAGGAGGTCCCAACATGGAAACCAACATCACCGTAAGAAACGCAAAATTATCCGACGCTCCGAGAATCCTTGATATCTACACCTATTATGTAGAAAACACCGTGATCACCTTTGAATACGATGTTCCTTCCCTTGAAGAATTTGAGAACCGCATGATCGATATCATGAAAAAATATCCTTATCTCGTCATCGAACGTGACGGCAGGATCGAAGGCTACGCCTACGCCCATGCTTTCGTCGGCCGCGCCGCCTACGACTGGGCCAGTGAGCTCACGATCTATCTGGATCACAATGCAAAGAAATGCGGGCTTGGCAGAAAACTCTATGAAGCTCTGGCTGAGCGGCTCAAAGACATGGGAGTTCTGAATCTTTATGCCTGCATCGGATACCCGAAGGTTGAGAACGAGTATTTAAATAAGAACAGTGCCCAGTTCCATGAGCACCTTGGATTCCGTCTTTGCGGGACTTTTGAGAACTGCGGGTATAAGTTTAACCGGTGGTATGATATGATCTGGATGGAGAAGATCATTGGGGAACATAGGTCGGATCAGGCGGCGGTGAAGCCGTATTCCTATACTGAATAATTTGGCGAGAGGTACGCGCAGGGAGGACCCGGGGCGCGGACACTTGAGGGATTGCGGGAGGGTTCCTCTAAGCTTGCCGAAGAATGCTAAGGACGGAGGACATGTGCCACAACTCGCTTCGCTCAGACAAGTGGCACATGTCCTCCAACGCATTCTCCGGCGAGCCAAGAGGAAGCCAGCTCCCTTCACCCAGGCGGTTCGTGCCCCAGGTCTTCCCTGCGCTGTGTACTGGCGGAATGTAGGAAAGGCGGTTGCCTGTTTCCTTCATCAAACAATCGGTACCTAAGTTTTCTCCGTATTAGGGAGTCTGTTTGCAGAACACAGGCAGTACATGCTAAGTTCCTCTCTGCGCAGGGGCTGACCAGCTGAAGAAAAGGACTTGCACATCTTGTTTTAGCACGCTACAATGGTAAACGTTCGATTTTGACATAATATAAGCTTACAGGAGATGTGACATGAATACAAATGAACGAACTGATAAGCGCCCTGTCTGGCGCGGTGAACTTGCTCTTCTTATTGTGATTTTGATCAACAGTTTTGGTGTTGTCTTAATGCTGGACTCCGGCGCCGGAATTTCGGCGATCTCCAGCGTTCCGTACGCTTTTTCTGAATCCTTCCCGGCTCTGACGCTCGGAACCTGGACTTATATCTTTCAGGGGATTCTCGTAGCTGCCCTCATGATCTTACGGAAAAAGTTTGTTCCAACATACCTGTTCAGCTTTGTCGTAGGCTTTGCTTTCAGTAAAATGTTAGATGTCTACAAGGCAGCTCTCGCAGGACTTGCGATGGGACTCGGATACCAGATCGTCTACTTTATCGTGAGCTACCTGGTTCTCTGTCTCGGAATCGCCCTCTCCAACCGCTGCGGACTCCCGATCGTCCCGACAGACCTGTTCCCGAGAGAAGTATCCCCGATCCTCAACGTCGCTTACTCAAAAGTCAAAATCACCTTTGACGTAACCTGCCTCGCCGTGACAGCTGGACTGACCTTCTTCTTCCTCGGTCATATCAAAGGTCTTGGAATCGGAACAATCCTTGCCGCATTTACAATGGGTAAGGTCATCGGCATGATCGGAAATATTCTGGATAAACATTTCCGGTTTGTGTCATTCCTGACAGAAAAAAATAAAGCATAAATAATATAAAAAAGCCGCTTATGCTCAATAGGTCATATCCTATCATAGAGAGCACAGACGGCTTTTTTCTAATCTGCTACATATAACGCACTATAAAGGTTTTTGAATTATCCAATTTGCTTTTCTCTTTGTTCCATTCTGTACCAATACACCCTTTTCCTGCAAAGAAGCGAACATTCGAGAAATCGTTCTTTTTGACACACCGATTTTCTCTGCATAATATGCCTGCGTCGCAAACGGCTTTTTCTCTATAATCTGCAACAACTTTTCTACCTGTGCGTGTTCCTTATTAAGCGGTACTTCAACGCCATTAGTGCCATTTCTGGTACTATCAGCGCCATTTTCAACGCCATTAACGCCATTTTCAATATTGTTGGCGTTAATCATGGCGCTATTTGTATCAATCTGCCCCCGATAAATATTAATACGCAAATCAACTTCACCACCAATAAACTCTGGCTCTCGCAATCCAGCAGATTTTATTCTATCAATAATTCTTGGAATGCCGCTTCCCCAATGCTCGATCAGGTTCATATAAGCAAATGCATGAGCGAGAGCTTCATTTCTGATTTTGGAATAACCCTCTTTCATACGCTCCATAGTTTGTCCCATTGGCAGTTTTCCCGGAGAAGTAATTTCCAACCGGTTGTCATATACCGCAACCTGTATCGTACCATGATCCAGGTAACTGCGATGCACCATGGCATTGATAATCAACTCACGAATGGCATCCGGTGGAATCTCATAAATATCCTGCCGATAAATTCCTACAATGGTAGCACCCAGATGAATATTTCTCAGGACAAACTGAAATGCTTCATCTATCTGCTCCCAAAGCGGTCCGGTATATTCTCTGCGGTCAACAAATACCGCTTTCGTTGTACCTTTAAATACGCCACATTGCGTTGTAACATGAAGTCCACCGTTGCCGGTCAAAATAGCAAAAGCATTAGACGGATAATCTTTTCCATCGCGCTCGATCAGAACTCCCCAGGAACGCAGCTGCTGTCTGCCAACATCTTTGATGGATGCTTTCTGTTCCTCATTATGGGCATTCTTAACTGCCTGCTCCTTCATTGCTTTGCAAAGAGCTTCGATATCTTCGTCTGTGATATTCAGCCCGGGGCACAAAGTCTGATCATAGTAACGGTTGCTACCCTCAAACAGTAATTCCTTTATCATGTACTCATCAGCAAGGCGAGTAGTTCCAGCAACTCGGACATATACACCACAATCTCTTCCAAGAGCTTTGATATAATATGGTCGCTGTCTGCCCTCAGAAATCTCTACCACAATAACAGTCTTACCATCAATCGTCTGTAAAGTAATATCCGGGATGATTACCGGTTCACAACTGTCTGATACAGCATTGGCAATGGCATCCATTTTCTTGAACACATCTTCATTGTCAAAGCCGATAACTTCTCTGGTTTTATCCGCAATTCCGAAAATGATCTTTCCTCCGGTTCCATTTGCAAAAGCAACCACCGATTTCATATATTTAATGCTTTTCTCAGGCAAGTTCTCTTTGTACTCTACATTTTTCGATTCTCCTGCAAGAATTTCTTCTATAGTCATTGTAACACCTCGCTTTCACCTTGCTATACAGTACATATTTTTTTATATCTCTTCTTCCTTAGCGTTTCCGTTTATTCTTTTTATCATATCACATAACTGTACATAGTACAATTATACTTTCTTATTCAGATTATCACTTTACAAATTAGGCTAAATCGAATTTTTTATGTTGAATTTTCTATACGAAAAAGCCGCCTGAGCTTTCTCTCCCATAGGTTCATAATCCTATCACAGAGAAAGACCAGACGGCTTTTTCTTATCTACGCTGCAATTTGTACCGCAGCTTTCTTTTCTGAATTCTTACGCTAACACAGTCCCTTCCGGAAATGCGCCACGGAACACCTTGCGGACAAGCGGTCCTGCGACGATGAGCTGGAACGGCAGCGCCATTACAAAATTCTTTGGGATATTCGTGAGCCAGATGATCAGCAGAGGGCCGAAGTTTCTGCTCTTTACGCAGCCCTCAAGGGCACCGTAGAGGGACATGATGATAACCATCGGAACCACCATGGAGCAGGAAACCGCGATCACCTTGTGGAGTACCGGACTCTCCGGCTTTACAAGAAAACGGAACGCGAATCCCTTCGCCGGTCCGGAAACCACGAACCAGTCCATGCACATTGCAAACACATAGGCGATCGGGAATCCGATCCAGGCCTCGCGGATCGTTGTGAGGTTTAACGCTCCCATGTGAAGTGTTACGTTGTAGATGCTCATCCAGAGCACCATGGTAAAACACATTAATACTGTGTAGATCAGACTTTCTCTCTTATTTCTTGGCATACATCTTCTCCTTTTTCAACCTGTAAATTCCTGTGAAAACGCCGTGGACATAAGAACCGTCTCTGACCATTCCTTCCGGACATATGACAGAAAAAAACAGCGAAGCCAACAAAACTCGTTGCGACTCCACTGCTCTTTTCGTGTACATCTCACTGCGTTCTCAATCTCTATGTGAACGCAGTATACAATATTTTTATATCGCTTCGTAAGTACTTTTTTCCACAAAACACCAATTTTGTATACTTGCACAAAACTTTAGCCCAATTCTATCATTTCATTATTCACATTCATCCTATCCCCATCGTGACGTCCATGGAATTCTTAAGCTGTCCCCACTTTCTTCCGCAAACCTCAGCTTTTTCATCATCGATCACAATTTCTTCACAATTTTCCCATTGACATTCCCCCACAAAAGCCTTATTATACTTAGCAAGCTAATAATTTAGTTTGCTAAGTATCCGGCAGACGATCAAATCACAGCTTTTTATCTCTGTCGAGAAGACTCCCACCTCTTTTGGGTGGTGGGTATAAGGGGGAACTTGATCTATGAAAGAAACCGTTGGACGCAGTGTGGGAATGCTCTCCAACCTGATCCGCAGGCACTTCAGTACCTTTTCTTTTCATGATACCTTAAGCGGCACGCAAGGAAAAACGCTTCATTTTATTCTGGCGCGCGGGCAGGAATGTGATGTCTTCCAGAAAGATATCGAAGAGGAGTACAGTCTCAGACCACCGACCGCCACAAAGCTCTTAAAGGATATGGAAAAAAGCGGACTGATCTACCGGGAGGCAGTTCCTTATGATGCCCGCCTAAAACGCATTGTCGCTACTGAAAAAGCCATGCAGTATCAGGAACTGATCCACCAGAGTCTGGAAGAAACCGAAGATCGTCTGACCTCCGGAATATCTTCTCAGGATCTCGCCGTGTTTTTCAGGGTCATCAACCAGATGATCCGAAATATGTCCTGAATATCCGGACGGGTCCCACCTGCAGAACCTGCATGTTCTCCGCATCAGGAGCTTTTGCGGGATCGCAAATTTTATATGGAAATGAGGTAAATCATTCATGGTTAAAACACTTTTAAAAAGCGTGCGCCAGTACAAACGCGTGTCCATCGAGACACCGCTGTTTGTCACCATGGAAGTCATTCTGGAATGTACGATTCCTCTCATCATGTCTAAGCTTATCGATGACATGACCGGATCTTCCATGGCACCGATCTTAAAATACGGCGCCCTCTTACTGGTCCTTGCGACCCTTTCCCTGCTCTTCGGCGTTCTCTCGGCGAGAGCGGCTGCTACAGCCGGGTGCGGACTCGCAAAGAACTTAAGAAGAGATCTCTACTTTAAGACCCAGGACTTCGCCTTTGCAGACATCGACAAGTTCTCCTCCTCCTCTCTCGTGACGAGGATGACGACAGATGTCTCGAACGTTCAGAACGCCTACCAGATGCTGATCCGCATGGCAGTCCGTGCCCCGCTTATGACAGTCTTTTCCGTCATCATGAGCATGAGCATCAATGTCCGGATGTCCTTCATCTTTCTGGCACTTCTCCCGGTTCTTGCAGCGGCACTGTTTGGCATCTTCTTCTATGTCCACCCGATCTTTAAGCGGATCTTCAAGAAATACGATGCCTTAAATAACTCCGTCCAGGAGAACGTCGGCGGCATCCGTGTCGTAAAATCCTTCGTCCGCGAAGATTACGAGAAGAAGAAATTCGAAAACGCTGCCGAGGAGGTGCGAAAAGACTTCACGATGGCAGAAAAGATCCTCGCCTTAAATAACCCGGTGATGACCTTCTGCATCTATGTTTCAATGCTTTTAGTAAGCTTTTTCGGCGCGAAGCTCATCATCGGCACCGGAGGCAGCGAGCTTTCCACCGGGGAACTTTCTTCCCTGATCAGCTACGGCGTCCAGATCCTCACGTCCATGATGATGCTGTCCATGGTATTCGTTATGTGCAGCATGGCCCAGGAATCCGGCGACCGTATTGCCGAAGTCCTGAATCATGAGAGCGTTTTACGATCCCCGGAAAACGGAGCAACAGATGTAAAGGACGGCAGCGTCGAGTTCGACCATGTTTCCTTCCGCTATTCCGGAAAGAACAAAAAATTTGCCCTGACTGACATTGATCTTAAGATTCCGTCCGGTTCCACCATCGGTATCATCGGCGGTACCGGCTCCGCAAAGACAACATTGATCCAGCTCATCCCACGTCTCTACGATGTGACGGTGGGCGCGGTGAAGGTCGGTGGACGCGATGTGCGTGAGTACGATCTTCAGGCCCTCCGTGACGCTGTGGCTGTCGTTCTCCAGAAGAACGTCCTATTCTCCGGAACGATCAAGGAAAACCTCCGCTGGGGCAATAAGAACGCCACAGACGAGGAGCTGATCCACGCATGCCGATTAGCGCAGGCGGACGAGTTCGTCACACAATTTCCGGATGGATATGACACCTATATCGAACAGGGTGGAACGAACGTCTCCGGCGGCCAGAAGCAGCGTCTCTGTATCGCGAGAGCGATCTTAAAGAAACCGAAGATCCTGATCCTGGACGATTCCACTTCCGCTGTGGATACTAAAACAGATGCCCTGATCCGTCAGGCATTTAAACATGAGCTTCCGGACACCACAAAGATCATCATCGCCCAGCGTGTCTCCTCTGTTCAGGACGCAGACCGCATCCTCGTCATGGATGGCGGGCGGATCGTGGAATCCGGAACCCACGAAGAACTTCTCGCCTTAAACGGTATTTACAGAGAAGTCAATGATTCCCAGACAAAGAGCAAGGAGGCATGATCATGGAAAAACAGAATAAGAAAAATGGCACCTTCGGCCGCCTGCTCCGCTACATTTACAAGAACTACCGGGTGTACATGATCACCGTGATCATCTGCATCATCATCGCCGCAGCTGCCTCCGTGGTCCAGACCGTATTTTTACAGCGGCTCATCGATACCTGCATTCTTCCGGGACTGGAGAACGGATTTGAGAGCATCCGGCAGCCGTTCATGCAGACGATCCTCTCAATGGTCACCCTGTATGTGTTCGGTGTCGCGGCTGCCTTCACCTACACCCACCTCATGGCGACCGTGACACAGGGGACATTAAAGCACCTGCGTGTGGACATGTTCGATAAGATGCAGTCCCTGCCGATCAAGTATTTTGACACCCACGCCCACGGCGATATCATGAGTACCTACACAAACGATACCGACGCGATCCGCCAGCTGATCGGCCAGTCACTTCCGATGGTCTTCCAGTCTTCTCTCACGATCACCGTCATGTTCCTCATGATGATCTATTACAGCGTCTGGATGACTCTCGTTGTGTGCCTCTTCTCCGCTCTCATGCTGACCGTCACGAAGAAATTCGGCGGTGCAAGCTCCCGCTACATGATGGCACAGCAGAGATCCCTCGCGAAGGAGGAAGGTTTCATCGAGGAGATGATCCAGGGACAGAAGGTCGTCAAGGTCTTCTGCCATGAGGACGAGTGTAAGAAGGATTTTGACAAGTTAAACGAGCAGCTTTTCTCCGACGGTGAGATGGCAAACCGATATGGCAACTCTTTGATGCCGATCTTAAATAACGTGGGCAACCTGATGTATGTGGTCCTCGCCATTGTCGGCGGACTCCTCGTATATCTCAAAGCCCCGAACTTAAGTCTCAGCGGCTCCGGTGTTGTCACCATCGGCGTGATCGTTTCCTTCCTTGGAATGGCAAGACAGCTCTCCCAGACCATCGGTCAGGCATCCATGCAGGTCTCCATGATCGCCATGGGTCTTGCGGGCGCTTCCCGTGTTTTTGCGCTGATCGATGAGAAGCCGGAGGAAGATGAGGGTTATGTGACTCTTGTGCGCGCTGAATGGGGCGCTGACGGCACGTTAAAGGAGACAAATGATAAGAACGGGATCTGGGCATGGAAGCATCCGCACAAAGCGGAGGGAACCGTCACCTATACTCCATTAAAAGGCGATATCCGCTTAGAGGATGTTGATTTCGGATACACACCAGAAAAACTGGTTCTCCATAACATCACCCTCTACGCGAAGCCCGGCCAGAAGATCGCCTTCGTCGGCGCCACAGGTGCCGGTAAGACGACCATCACGAACCTGATCAACCGGTTTTATGATATTCCGGACGGCAAGATCCGGTACGACGGGATCAATATCACAAAGATCCGGAAACCGGATCTCAGGCGGTCTCTCGGCGTTGTTCTTCAGGATGTGAATCTCTTTACGGGTACGGTTATGGAGAATATCCGTTATGGACGGCTGGATGCCACCGATGAAGAATGTATGGCGGCTGCAAGACTTGCAAATGCGGATGATTTTATCCAGAGACTTCCGGAGGGTTACAATACGATGCTGACCGGCAACGGCGCCAGCCTTTCCCAGGGGCAGAGACAGCTCATCTCGATCGCACGAGCCGCTGTCGCGGATCCACCTGTGATGATCTTAGACGAGGCGACGAGCTCGATCGATACGAGAACAGAGGCGCTGGTTCAGGAGGGAATGGACAACCTGATGATGGGACGCACGGTGTTTGTGATCGCCCACAGACTTTCTACGGTACGCAACAGTAAGGCGATCATGGTTTTGGATCACGGGCATATCATTGAGCGCGGGGATCATGAGACGTTGATCGCGCAGAAGGGTGTGTATTATCAGTTGTATACTGGGGCGTTTGAGTTGGAATGATGGCTCTTGGCCTGTAGATTTCAGCTTAGATGTTGACTTGGAATGTAATTTAGAACGTACTTTAAAGGGCCTGCTGCACTGGCAAATAGAATGCTGGTGGGGCAGGCTTTTTTGTAGCTATGTATATGGAAGAATATGTGAGGGCAGGTTCTGTGGGTTGATTCATTGTGGCGGGGGATGCGCCGGGATGGGATGTACGATGCGGGAAGTAATACTGGAATCCCATTTTGCGGATGATATCTAATACATTGAGGATATATCCGAACAGCCTTGTATTCCCAAAGAGCGTATCGATGAGTTGGACAGCCTCTGTCATCCGTTATCATTTCAACGAAGATGCAAGGGAAACAATGCAGGAGAAGATTAACCGGACGCTGGTTACAGAAGCAAACCGAATGGCAGTTTATTAAAATTATGTAGATGTAATTGAAGAAAAAACATGATATTATGTGAGTAACAAATCGGAATTGACCGAGCTGAAAGAGAAGGATGCTTGTTGCCCGAAAGACAAGAAGATGGAAGTAGAAGAAAACAAAAAATAATTTTTTATATGAAAGGCTGGTTGCAGAATGTCAAAACAAAATATTTATGATAATGATTTATTTTACGAAAACTTCGAGAAAATACGTAGCAAAGAAATCAATTTTAATGATATTATTGAGACACCAATAATATTAGGAATGATACCTGAACTATATAAAAAGAAAGTATTAGATATTGGATGTGGTATGGGGCAACATGCACTTCAATATTCAAAGAAGGGGGCGTTATCCGTTCTTGGAATTGATATATCGGAAAAAATGTTAGCATATGCAAGAAAAAATAATGCTGCCTCTAATATTGAATACAGAAGACTGGCTTTTGAAGAATTGGATGATTTAGAGGAAAAGTTTGATGTTATTACAAGTTCATTGGCTTTTGATTATGTAGAAAATTTTGAAAGGCTTATGAAACAGATTTATAGTCACTTGAATGAAAATGGCAAATGTGTTTTTTCGATGTCACACCCAATAAGTACAGCATATGATGGGACTTTTGACAGATATACCAGAACCGAAACTGGAGAAAGATTATATGCTAATCTACGAAATTACGGAATAGAGGGTAAGCGTGTTATTCATTGGGTAGTAGATGAATATGAACTTTATCATAGAACGATTTCAACATTAATAAATGATATTGTTTCTGCTGGATTTATCATTGAGGAATGTCAGGAATCAAAAGTACCAGAATCAATTAGAGAAAAGCGAGCAGATATGTTTGGAGGAGTTATTCATCAACCAGACTTTATTTTTTTTAGGTGTGGAAAGAAAAATTAATATTTTATCTATGTAAAGAACCCGACAAATTCCAGTTTGTTGAAGTCAAAAGAATTGAGCAGTGTATCGCGGAGGTGATGATATGAATAAACTCTACGATTTCTTAAAATGTATGATCTATGCGAGTTTTTATGTGATTGTGATTAAAACGAGTATGGATTTCTATGAGTACAAGCGCTTTCCGAAACTATACGAACAGAATTCTGCGCCTTGGTATACAGAAGCATTACTGTATAGCGCTGCCTCGCTTTTCGTGATTGTTGTATATGCTGTGCTCAGGGGAATCGTTAGACGCAAGATTAAGAAGGGGTGAGTGATATGTTTATGCTGTTTGAATATATGTTTCCAATTATCTTCGTGATCGTTTTCGGTATGATCATCTTTCAGTTTGTGACCGGAATCAGAACATGGCACAAAAACAATCAGTCACCGCGTCTGTCGGTGAGTGCAACCATCGTCGCAAAGCGTGAAAATATCACACATCATAGCCATGCAAATGCGGGTGACCTGTCTGGAGCTCATGGCTTTCATTCGACTTCAAGTACCAGCTACTATGTCACGTTTCAGGTAGAGAGCGGTGACCGGATGGAACTACAGGTTTCAGGAAGAGAATATGGAATGCTGGCGGAAGGAGATATCGGAAAACTCACTTTCCAAGGGATGAGATATCTGTCATTTGAGCGCGTGTGATTCAGGAGGTGATAACATGAAAAAACGATTTATAATGCTCGGGATTGTCTGCTTGTTTATGACCGGCTGCCAGACTGCTCAGAAGACGATACCGGAAATAACTACGATTGCCCCTGCAGATTCTGCACATGAAGAAACAGAGACAAATAAAGAAGAACGTGCAGAAGATACATCGGTAGCAGTAAAGTCGCTGAAAATTGGAAGTTCAAAAGGAAATCCGGATGATCTATCATCCTCGTATCAAACCATACAGATTCACTCCGATCATAACAACTGCAATTCCAACAAACACCGAATAAACCACCTTGCTCCCCCTGGATTCCGTATTTCTAATGCAAAACACAAGATAACAGATCCAGACAATATAAGCGACAAACAGCAGGCCGCTCCTATAAAAAAGCATCGCCGAAAAGAACAAGGTGTTAACTGCTTTCATACCATTCTCAGAAAATATAAGCTCCTTTATTTTCCTCATAGCCGTCACCTCCATGAATTTCGCCGATGCATTCACTCTTTTCCAATGTTTCATTCAACAATAGCTAAAACTGATCCAGTTCAAGATTCATCCCTGACATATCTGCGCTTGTTCACTAATATGCCAACTACTGTAAAAATAATAATAGTTACAATCCAATACTCTACGCATGGATGATGGTAAAGTGAATATTTTTGTTCCAAGGACATTTCTGCTGTTATTTTTAATATGTTCTTATACTTAATGCAATCTCCAAAAAATTGACCAATTAATATTCCAAACAAATTTCCAAATGTTATTGAAAATGAAACTATATATTTCTTACAATAAAGCAGTACAGTGGAGAAAATCCAAACATATAAATAATGGTGTGTTGCTGTCCATTGAAACAAATATAATTTGGAAAGAACAGTTTGGGACAAAAGGTAAAGCGCAACATATATAATAATCGTAATAAAATATTTCTTTTGAGAGGACAACATTTTTCTCCTCCCCCTTCCCATTACCAAGCAGTTTCCAGACTTTCACCAGTTGAAAATATTCGATGACAGACACACAAACAATGTTCAAGGGTTTATCATTGACTTTTGATTATTAATTTAATGTTCCACTCCTATACTTAAAATTAGATGGGAAATAATATATCTCAGTCGTATTTTTTCCTCCTATTGAGTTCCATATATAAATTTTATATGTGAAACTGGAATAGACAATAGTCCCGCCATCCTCTAATACTTGTTTGCTCCACGGGAAAAATAAAAACCAGGAAACAATAAGAGTTATTACTACAGTCCATAGTATACAATGTTTTTTCATTTTGTCCCCTCCATTTCCCTTTGATTTTGTGAACCAGTGTACAAGTTCTCCATTCATATCACGATCAAACAGCTTTTATGGTGATGCGTTTTTTCTTCTTTGCTCATCTATCAACCATACTATTTATGTATTGAATAATTACCGCGTCATCTCCTATTTCAGACCGAATGTTGAAATGGAAATTCATTATTCAAAATAATAATTAAACCTGAACTTTTTACAGTATAACGAACACTTCGCTTGCCAGAATAGTCAATATTATAACTTTGTTCTCCTGAACGTGATTGCGGAGTTATGTATATTTTCTTTGGGGTTATATCCTTTATTAATTGAGTAAGTCCGCTTCTTTCTTCTTCTGTCAAAGTCTGGTTGTGATAGATTCCTTTATAATCATACCATTCAATGGAAACGGTATCAGAATCATCCGGCCAATTTCCTTTTAAACTCATGTTATTCCAAAGCAAATAAACTATCAGTAGGCACAGAATAGATATTAATGCAATTATGCGTATCTTTTTAATCAGGATCATCTCCATTCTTTAAATGGTGAGTATCACGTTTTCAAGACTAGAAGTAACGACATAATGATTAGGATACTGCGAAAATGGTTCATCACCAGGCAGAAATATAATCTGCATAAACTAGCTCCTTGTAATATTACAAAAAGTAATTACTTTCTTTATTACTGTAATGTGATATGCCCTAACACCCATTCAATGTATTGATCATATTCTTTTTCTATATTAACCACGAGTAATTTATGATCTACTACCATTGCATAACAGTCCGACCAGTCATATTTTGATCCCGGGCAATAATATGTGGAATTTCCTCCAATATCTTTTTTCGTGAATATGTCCGGATTGCTTTTTATTACAGCGTTCAGTTGTTCTTCGCCATTGTCCGAATCATATGTTGCCAACTTTACCTGAAATCTATCGCTATCTATCTCACATTCATATGTTACTGCCGTATAGCTCTTTGCCACAGAAACAGTTTTATCTACTGCGCTGAACGATCCATTATCTAAATTGCTTTCCTTGTTAAAATTAAGCACAAAAATATCCATGCTGTTGTTTGCTGAAAAATCCTCTATAGAACCATACTCTGTGTTTACTATAGATTCTGTGATATTCTCATCTTCATCTCTTTGAAATATTTCAGATAACATCTGGGTATTGTGCGCTCCTACACCAGTTAATGTTAATCCCACTGCTAGAATGAAAATAAGAATAGATTCTGCTATGCACCATTTATCTTTCGATAAGACTGTTTTAAGTTCAGGATATGTTCGCTTTAAATGGTATAGGCGAAAAATACCGGCTATGAACCAGATCACCGCAACCCCAACAATACTATTGGATAAAAAATCACCTTTTATTATTTCTAATGAGAGTAAAATTTTTTTTATATACAGGCTCACCAAGATACAGCACATCCCAAAAAGAAAAACTCTCCATGTTTTTATTGATTTATCCATAATAGTGACCTCCTTATCCGGGGGCATTCATCTTAACGGGGCTTTGTTAATTATATTTTTCCTCTGTCTCATTCAGGGACTGATAAAACTGTTCCAGTTCAGAATCAATCGATTCATCCATGACATATTTCTGCCTGTTCACTGTGATGTTTTCCCCGCAAAAAATAATATCCTATTGATATGTTTCCGTTGTTATAATGGCTCTTTTGCTCCAGCCAGATGAGTTGATGATTGAAAATACAGGTTTCTTTTTTCTTTCATTAAACAGACTCGTAAATTCTTCGATCTCCTGCCGGTCTGTTATTCTCTTTTTATAAGGTGGGGATACGAGTATGATCTCGGTGACTTTTTCTGCGTTTAAATCATCAAGCTTAGTTATTTTTCCAACAAAAACTACTATGCCTATGATGATCAGAACAAAAATGATATATCTTATTTTAATTTTCTTCTTGCTCATACTGCCTCCTCTCCGGGGGGCAGTCCACTTTGCGCTTTTCTCTTATTTAAATTATATTTCAATTGCTGTTTTTTTTCAATATACTTCCGTATATCTTCATAATTTGTAATATATTATTTATATTTTAGTTAATTATCTGTAATTTTATGTTCTATATGCAACATCACTGCCCATTTTCCGATTCACCGATACCTTTCCTTTCAATCTCTTCAAGCACCCACTCCGCCATATCACGAACCTCACAATATTCATCCTGACATACTTTTTTAATAACCGGAAGGTATTTCGGATCATAGTTATTTAACATCGCGTTCAGCGCATTCGTTTTATACCGCCACTCTTTCCCCTGCGGAATATACCAGAGTTTGGGCTGCACGACGGATCGCAGCCAGCTGTATTCCGCCAGAACGATCTCTGTATCCGTAAAATGGCTGCTCCACGCTTCGAGTTCTGGGAATTCTTCTGTATCTTTCCATGCTTTTCTATTATGGGGCCATGCATCCTGGCAGGCATCGCAGCCGTAGATCCATTTTTCGAATTTGTTCTGCAGCGGTTCCGTCCTTAGATCCCAGCCATCCCATGTTGTCAGGCAGGAAACGCAGGTGTTTCTGCACATCATGTACGGCGCTTCCAATGATTCTGTCGGACAGGATCGCATGCACAGGTTACATTTCTCAGCGCATGGTCTGATCTGATTCTCCACAATGTACTGAAGCGGCTCATCAATTAAAAAAGCCTCCAGATACTGATAAGACCCTTTCTCGGTATAAAAGAAATTGTTTTTTCGTATGATTCCAATTCCCGCCTTCATTCCTGCCCACCGCAGAGCTGTAATTCCAAAGTCTCTGTCAGTCGCCACCTGAAGACCGCAGTCTGCAAGGTATTTTTCAAATGCCACGCTTGTCTTATAACCTTCTGAATCTGTATGTCTTCTTCCGTCTGTCAGATAATATTTTGCAACACGACCTTTCATTCTTTGTCCCCACCTAATTTCTTTTTCTTCCAACTGAGTTTGCCACCGGCAGCTTCCGGTGACAATAGCAGTAAAAAAGTGCGTACTCACCTCATAAGCAGCTTTACCAGTTCTTTTTTTCTTTGCTGCTGTCATGCTGCGATTTGCGCTCCTCAACCATTTTTACAAACCACTCCACCATTGCTGGATCCTGATGTGAGAAAAAAGCACTTGTGGCAGTATCCATCTGTGAAATCTGGTTCATATCATTCTCATCAAGCGCAAAGTCAAATACATTAAAGTTTTCAATCATACGTTAAGTCAGTTTACAAGGAACTACACGCAGACCACGAAACAGGGGCTGCTGACAACAAATAAAGGCTGAGTATCACGCACCGGGAAAGTGCGAGATATTCAGCCTGTTTTGTTGTCCGGGGTTTCCAAAGGGTATCCCTGTGGCACACGACTTTGCTTGCAAAGTGTAGTGTGTTATACGCTCTGTCGGCGTTGCCGTGAAAACGCCATGGCCGCCGGGGAGGGCAAGGGCATTTGAAACGGCAGGAAAACAGGGCTGTGATTGCGTGGCGTAGAGCCGCAAGAGCAGGGCTGGTTTCGTCAGCAGACAGGGCGTATATGAAAGCCTCCGTCCCTCGTCCTACGCCGAACTTAGGGACAAAACATCCCGAACTTGTGGACACACTCCCGGAAAAATTGAAATGGGCGGGAAGTCGTTTTAGGGCTTTCCCGCCTTGATTGCCCATTAGCAAAGTCGGGCAGGACTGTCAACGGCGGCGCATTTATGCGCCGTTCATCTTGACCGTTGACTGGCTCGGCTGGTTTTGCTATCTCCTCGATAAATGGGAAATTGAGCTTATCTAATATAGTCAGCGTCTAAAAGCGGTATCGTTTCCGGATTTTGTTTTACCCATGCGATGGCACAGCTACATAGTACTGTGGTCAGGTTGTCATCTATAAAGCCTTTATCTCCGTTATCTTTTAAAAGATGTACTAAAAGTTCTGCGGAGCTTAAATCGTCTCCACTAAACCCATTACCTAATTGGACATATCTCAAAAAAGCGTCCAACATTTTTTTAAAATCTTCATCCCAGTTAATACAACCATTATCTAAAAATTCATACTCTATTCTTCCAGCAATTCTAATAACTTCTCCTTGTACCGTTTCCGCTTTTCCCTCTGGCGGAACAAGCAAATCCCAAAACGATTGAAATTCTTCTTTCTCTGTCATTGTAATCTCCTCCATAAATCCATATTTGTTGTTCTCTTATTTCCTCCACCGCTGGGGGTTCGGATTTTTCAGCAAGTCTGACTTCTGTGCAATCTTTTTCAGCCACTTCTTTTCTTCCTCGGACAGCTTCTTCAAATTCAATTTGAGCCGCTTGCAGATAAACGCCAGCGATGCTTGCTTTGACGACAAGCGGCGGGTGGTAGACTTGATGATTACCACCATAGCAGCCACAAGCGACAGTTTGAATATCACATGGAAAATCTGACGGGCGTAACCCCTCCCGTCAGATACCTACTCTGTGTAGTCCCTTGTAAACTGTACTTTCTTTATGTACAGACTTCGGAATTACGATCACACCTCTTTGGATATGCCAGCGGAGCATTACCTGGGCTGTTGTTTTTCCATATTTCTGTCCAATCGTTTTCAGGACTTCATTCTCAAAAAGACCGTTTCTTCCTTCGCCAAATGGTGCCCACGCTTCCAGCCGGATATCATATTTGTCTGCCCATTCTTTTAATGTTTTCTGCTGGTTAAGGGGATGCGTTTCCATCTGATTTACCATTGGCTTAATATTTGTGAAGTTTGCAAATTCTACCATGCGGTCTGTATAATGATTGGAGATACCGATTGCATGGAGTTTTCCTTCTTTGTACAGTTCTTCCAAAGCACGCCATACGCCGTAAGTATCACCAAACGGCTGATGCAGCAGCATCAGATCCAGATAATCTGTACGCAGTTTTTCCACAGATTCCAGCACAGATTTTTTACACTCTTCATATCCGAAATGTTCGATCCATACCTTGGAGGTTAAAAATATTTCTTTTCTGTCAATTCCTGACTTTTCAATAGCCTTTCCAACCTCCTCTTCATTAAAATAACTCTGGGCAGTATCAATGCTGCGATATCCCACTTCCAATGCATCCCGCACGCATCGTTCACACTCATCTTTCGTAACCTGATATATTCCATTTGTTCTCCCCCTGCCTGTTGATTCATTTTTTTTCATCATGCTATAATCCTACCAGCCGGTAGCTGCTACCGGTCAAGGACTTTTTGAGATCCAAGCTGTTAAATTCAGCATTTTGAATTTAATTTTATGTTTTTAGGAGAATGTTATGTATTCCATGAAAGAGGCCTGCAAATTAACCGATATGACCTACGAAAATTTGAAATTTTATTGCAACGAAGGACTTGTTTCCAATGTAAAAAGGGATAAAAGAAATTATCGGGTGTTTGATGATCACGATATTAAATGGATCCAGAGTTTAAACTGCCTGAAAAATTGCGGTATGAGCATTGCTGAAATGAAAGAGTATCTCGCACTTTGCCTTGAAGGAGAAAAATCTATTCCAACGCGAAAAATTATTCTGCAAAATAAAAGAGAAGCTCTGCTTCAGTCTATCGAAAAATTTCAGCAGGCTGTCGCATTTATTGACTGGAAGCAGAGCTTCTATGATAAAGTCTTGTCTGGGGAAATGATGTATTATAGTAATTTACTGCCTGAATTAAGAGAATAACCCCTCGCTTTCAGCTCAGTCAATTCCCAGCGCCGATGAGTCTCCGGGCACAGGCGCGCCTGGATCCCGGGAGCTGGCTTCCTCTTGGCTCGCAGGAAAATGCGTTGGAAGACAGGGAACACTTGTCTGAGCGTCAGCGAGTTGTGTTCCCTGTTCTCCGTCCTTAGCATTTTTCTGCAAGCTTAGAGGAACCCTTCCGGAATCCCACTAAGCGTCTGCGCCCGGAGACTCATTGGCGCGTACCTCTTGCAAAAAATGTATAAAGAAAGCAAACTCGTTTCCTTAATATTGAAATCCCCCAAAAACAAAATCATTCAGAACCAGATCAAAATGCAGCGATATGTCCGGCTCCGATCACACGAAAAGACCGGATGAAATCATCTCTATTCATCCTCCAACATACATCCTTCCGGCGCATACATCCCAAACAGCCAGTCCTCCAGCGCATTCAGGTTATCATCGGAGTGCTCGATCTCCCTCGCGTACCGCCAGGAGAGTTCCTCCACATCCTGCATGGACAGTTTTTTTCCATTTTCCATCCAACGGACGATCAAAAATTCCTGAATCCACCGGACAGAGAACAGCGCCAGCTCCAGTTTGGAACAGACCATATCGTCATAGACGGCTCCGCAGAAATATGTATAGACAAAGAACATTAAAAGCTGTTCGCCCAGATTTTCCCACTCTTCTTTATGGCTGCTCAGCGCCCCATACATCCGGTGAAATTCCTCACAGATCTTAAAATATTCCTCTTTGCTTCCCTGATACAGCCACTTTTCCGCTCCGTCAAGCACTTGATCCCACTCCGGGCGCAGACGTTCCAGACCGTAAAGCACCTGAAGTTCTTCCTTCTGCCACTCCCACTGATGAAAAGATGCCGCATCCACGCCCTTTTCTGAGAGACTTTCCGATATAAACTCCCGCAAGGTTCCATCCCTGTGATGGCGTTCGCATTCCTGAAGCAGATCATCGATCTCAAACTCTCTTCCTTCCTCCATACAGATCTGGTATCTCTCCGCCAGCTGCTCGCACGCTGCCATACGCAGTGTCAGCGGCAAATTTCGATCCTGTAAAACAGAGAAAAGAACATCTCTGGTGTCTTCCAGTCTCGAAAACATCATAAAATCAAACTCGTCAAAATCATCTTCCTCGTCCGTCTCCTCCTCTATGAACCGCACCGGCTCCTTGCAGGAAAGAATGATCTTCGCCGCCTCCGGGCAGGAAAGGGACAGGGATAATTCCCTGAGTCCCTCAAATTCCTCCGTGTGTCTCGGATAAAGGCGGCAGGTATCGCAGAGCGCGTCCGGTCCCAGTGCCTTATAGAGATCACACAGATTCTCATCATTCAAAAACGCGCACCGCCTGTCATTCTGACAGAAGCACTCCTCTTCCCAGTTGATCGAATTATGCAGACGTTTTCTAAACTCCCCCTGCACGCTTTTATACTTCTCAAGAGAATCCTCATCGATCATGATCTGCCATCCCGCACAGCAGGTATCCGGGCAGTCTCCGGCCGTACAGACAAATTTATCGTAAAAATGTGGTTTCAAATATCGCATCGTTTATTTTCCTTTCTGAATCACATAACTCTCCAACTGCAGCTTTTCTTCCGGCGCATATCTGCATCTGCCGTTAATGATATTCCCTGTAATAATCATCCGGATCTCCGTATTTTAAAACAGCTTCCTGCTGTTCTTCATCACTCAGACTCCTCATAAACAGCCAGTTTTCCTCATACATATAATGCGGATACCGAAATCTCGTTCTCACAAATGTATTCGTTACATACAGGGCAATGTGTTCATCATACTGTTCCACTTTCTGCTCAAATCCAAGACTGTAAAGAAACCAGTTCCATGCAAAAAACAGGAACAGAAAAACCGCCGCCACGATCACCGGTATCCTGATAATCCTTCTCATCCAGCCGTCGAATTTCTTTCTGTTCCACGCCAGCAAAAAAAATGTCCCCGCTGTCAGCACGATCTGCCAGAACACGCAGAGCCCAAGTGCAATGGCGATCGCCCTGTCAGGGATATAATACCAGCCATCACGCAGCCATTTTTCGCCTGAAAAAAAGAGAATTGTGACCACACCGATCACACCTGCTGCAGCCAGCAGTATATAGAGCCATTTTTTCTGTATTTTCATGCCGCACCTCAACGAAATCTAAATTCTTGACCTTGGGACCCGCCAAAAACAGGTGTAATGCAAAATTATCACATTTCTACACTACACCCATCCATCATTAACACCAATCAATTATAAGTTTCCGGAAGTCATCGCTTTACAACGTTTCTTACAGAAGGCAATTCCGTAAAGAGTGATATCCTTTCGCCCATCATTTAAAAGATATTCCTGATAACCCCGGTCATTGATCTGATCCAGCGCCGCCTTGCAGGCCTGCTCCATCTCATCGTAATTCTTCGTATATTTCAGTTCCACAACAATGCCTGCATTCGGATCTTCCGTTTCCACAATAATATCCGCAAATCCCTCTCCTGCCTCGACATTAGATTTTACAAGCCAGTCTTCATTTCCCGTCAAAATACCAACAAGAAGGTTATGATACGAGATTTCTTTTTTCCCTTCTCCCGTTTTTATATCAAAAACACTGATGGAATTGCTCATGATCCGATTAAGATATATCTCAACTCCGTCCGTATTTCCCTCTTCAAAAGCATTCCAGAAAGCAGTTAACTGCTCCGTATTGCTGAAGATCGACTTTTTAAACCACTCCTGGATCTGCAATTTAAACACTTCACAAATCTCCCGGTTTGGTATCACGAGCCTGTACGCGCCATCCTCTGTCATTCCCGCCTGCGTGAGATATCCAGTCGTAAATAGAACACTCCAAAGATTTTCGATGCTGTTATCGATCTCATCATATGTGAGATCAAGACGGAGCGTCTTCTCAATTGCATTCCCGGCAATCAACTGTTCGATCTCATTCCGGGTCGTTCTGTTTGCCTTGTCTACAAAGCGCTTTACAAGGTCATTCCCGCTGGTATTGATCCAGTATGCTTCTGGTCTTGCATTCGGATCGTCCTTGATTCGGTCGATATGATTAATGACATCCCACGGACAGTACACGTCAACATTGCCAAAACGATAACCGTCGTACCATTCCTTCGTTTCCGAAAATCTCGCTTCCAAGTGATAATCTGCGAGAAGTTTCTGTACTTCTTTATCTGTAAAACCAAACTGTTCATCAAACCGCGAATCCGTAATCGACAGGATCTTAAAATTATTTAATCCCGTAAAAATACTCTCTTTAGAAACCCTGAGACATCCAGTCAATACTGCAAAGGCTAAAGCCTCATTTGTTTTCAGTGCCCTTCCGAACAGCGCCCGGATCAAAGCGACCATCTCCCGATAATAACCATGCTGAAAGGCCTTATCAAGTGGTACATCATATTCATCGATCAGAATAACCGTCTTCTGACTAAAATGTTTATATAGAAGTTCGGAAAGCGTCTGCAGAGAACCGTACAGTACATCATCACTCATCTGATAATGCCCATCTGCAAATGCAGTCAACACTCTATATTTTTCCCTGTCACGATCCGATAAATTTGTGTCCTTTGCCAAAAAAGGAAACCTCTCTGCCTCCCTCGCAATGAGTTCGACCATCTGATATTTCGCTGTATCAAAATTCAATCCCTCTGCATTTTTTAATGAAAGAAAGATCACCGGGTACTTTCCCATATGTTCAGAACAAATCTTTTCATTGGCACAAATATGGAGTCCGTCAAAAAGCGACCGGTCCGTCCCGATTTCAAAGAAATATTTCAGCATGCTCATATTGAGTGTTTTTCCAAAACGGCGCGGACGGGTAAATAAATTAACTTCCCCCCAACTCGAAAAGAGCTGCTCGATCAGGCTCGTCTTATCGACATAGTAGAATCCATTTCGACGGATCTTTTCAAAATTATCGATGCCAACCGGCAGTTTTAAAAATTCATCCATGATATCAGCTCCTTCCGTTACTTTATAGCTAATTACATCTTTATTTCCCACTACAGCGCCGTCCCTTTCTTCGGCACAAACATCCCAGACATATCCGTCCGTTCCAGTTTCAGCAGCCCGATCTTCTTCTCGATTCCGCCCGCATACCCAGTGAGGCTGCCGTTCGTTCCGACCACCCGATGGCACGGAATCAGGATCGAGATTGGATTATGACCGACCGCGCCCCCAACAGCCTGGGCAGACATGGTCTTTTTCCCGGACATCTCAGCGACTTTCCTGCCGATCTCCCCGTATGTCATGGTCTTTCCATATGGGATCATAAGCAGGATCTTCCATACCTTTTTCTGGAACTCTGAGCCCTCCGGCGCCAGCGGCGGAAGAAACTCCGGTTCTTTCCCGGCAAAATAAAGATCCAGCCACTCTTTCGTCTGCTTCAAAACAGGCGTCTCCTTATCTTCCGTCTCTTTCTTATCCAATCCAGAAGCAAAATATTTCTGTCCCTCAAACCAGACTCCCTTTAACACTTCTTCATCCGCCGCCAGATAAAGGATTCCAAGCGGTGAATCATAGTGCGATACAAAGATCATATTCTGTTTCTCCTTAAAATTATCATATCCGCCAGTTATTTTGTGTCTTCTTTATCATGCTCTCTTTCCAAGCCATACAGCCACCCCGAAATGCACCAGGCAGACCGCTGCTCCCAATACAAACACCCACTCCGGACCGACAAACTTCCAGACAGCGCCTAAAAGCCCGGAGACCGTCACTGCCAGCACATGATCCACACTGAGCCCAAACGACAGGTTCTCCATCACGTCCGCCGGAGAGTCGCTGAGTTTTTTCATTAACATCACATGGACCGCGTTAAAATGATCCGCGATCATAATAAAAATATATGCCGTGAACGCTAAGATCTGCTCCACTCTTCCTGCAAACACACCGGACGTGATCCCATGGACCGCCCAGGCTGCATACAGAAAGATCGCCCCGATCGTCACGCTCTCCAGAACAAGCCCCTTTTTCACACCATGCAGATCGAGAAATTTCCCGATCTGCGGAGCAAACATACTGCTGCCAAAATGCGCCACGATTCCAAGAAGCGCCACCGTATCTGCCCCCATCGCAAGGAGCTCGATAATGATCCACGGTGCAAACACCAGACGCATCCGTTTCTGGAAACCATAAACCCCTGTAACGATATAATAAGGAATGTATTTCTTCTTAAGCGGCAGTCCTTTTTTCTTCTCATCATGCTTCCGCACATCAAGGGCCGGAACCTCTCTTCTCAGTCTCCACAGGAAGAATAACGCCGCCGCAACGACCACAAGAGACACACAGAACGACGGAACGACTGATCTGTCCGCCCGGAACCAGAACGCCCCGTACCGGAATCCGATAAATACAAGCAGCGATGCCGCCATAGATCCCATCGTCGCATATCCCCGATATTTTCCGAGAAACGTTCCCGTCTTCCCCTCATCCGCGAGATCCATCGCGATCGCATCCCGGACCGGCATGACAATATGATCCCCGAGAGAATAGGTAAACACAAACAGCTGCATTAAGAGATATCCCGGAGATAAAAGTCCAAGGACAAACATTCCCACCGCGTACAGGCAGAAGCTGATCATCGCCAACGTCAGATTCCCACATCCCGACAGTGCCGCGATCACAAACACTCCCACAACTCCCGGCAGCTCCCTCGGGATCTCCAAAAGCCCCCTCTGCACCGAGTCCACCTGATACACGCCCTTAAAATAGTTCGAGATAATGCTGCCGCCAAATCCGTTCGCAAACGTAAACAAAACAAAAGCGATCAAAAACAGCCGCCTTGCCCTCTCCTTCTTCATCTGTTCTGTCATAACCTTCCTCCCATTCAATCTCGTCAATATCCAGCACAAGACTGCCGCTGGACGCGGATGCCTGATTTTCAAGAACCGAAACAGCACAGTTTCCTCCATCCAGGTATCTCTTTTTTCTTCGAAAAACGTTATCTAACCCCAATTATAATACATATCTTCCATATGAACAAGCGTTCTTTCCCACAGTGACAACCAGATCATACATTCTCCAGATCTATCCTTACGCCTCCAACCTCCAGCGCAGGTCAGCCTCCGGCTCCGGGTGCCTGATTTACAGGCCTAGCTTCCTCTTGGCTCGCAGGAAAATGCGTTGGAGGAAATGGGTCGCTTGTCTGAGCGAAGCGAGTTGCGTCCCATTTTCTCCGCCCTTAGCATTTTTCTGCAAGCATAGAGGAACCGCCTGGAAATCGACAGCACCAGGAGCTGGAAGCTGACCTGCGCGTACTTCCGCCAAGTTGACCCACTCTCTCTTTTCCTGACTCAGACCATAAAAATACCGGAACAGCAGTCTCCCCGCCATCCCGGTATTTCTCAATTCCTATAAGATTTCCCCAAGGAACCTACTCCCCGAGGTCCACCATCACATCAGAAACCTCAACCTTCTGATCGATCAGTCCACTCTCAAGCATCCAGTCGATGTTCTCCTGCCAGCACTCCTCCGTCTGTGTCAGGAACGGAACATCCTCCGTCTCCATAAGCGGCAGCAGAGTCTCACAGGATTTCTCCTCAACGCTCTGTGTCAGCGGGAAATTCTCCTCATTCTGGTTGTTCATGAGGATCGCGAGGCAGCC
Source organism: Clostridium sp. AM34-11AC (assembly GCF_003435375.1). Classification (GTDB taxonomy): domain Bacteria; phylum Bacillota; class Clostridia; order Lachnospirales; family Lachnospiraceae; genus Pilosibacter; species Pilosibacter fragilis. The sequence continues at coordinate 69,290 of NZ_QWGL01000011.1, forward strand.
GTCCGGATCCTTCTTAAAGTCCTCAAAGCCCTTTGCAGATGCACGTAAAAAGCCCTTTAAGACCTCCGGCTCACTCTCGATCATCTCATTATTTGCGAGGAACACTTCCTCATAATAATTCGGAATGCCATATCCGTTTGCCATGAAATAATTGACATCAAAGCCCTCTTCCTCCAGCTGCGGAACCTCATGGTTCACAAGGCAGCCGATGGTGGCATCCACGTTTCCGGTAGTCATGGAGCTCATCAGGTCAAATCCAACGTCGATCAGATTTACATCTGACGCGTCCGCGCCCACATACTCCATCATGGTCTTCACAATAGACTCACTGAGAGCTGTTCCGCCGTATCCAACTGTCTTTCCGACAAGATCGGACGGGCTTGTAATATTCTTATCCTTTAAAGAAAGTACAATGCTCAACGGAGACTGCACGATCGCACCGATGGACTTGATCTTCGTTCCCTGATTTGCAACCGCTTGGATCACATCCTGCTGATAATACATTCCGATCTCCGCCTTGCCGGCAGCGACAAGTGCCAGAGCATCATTCGCATTCGCCGGGAAGCGGACCTTCACATCAAGTCCCTCTTCCGCATAATATCCGCGCTCGATGGCGGTGTAGATAAAGGTGTGGATCGCGTTCGGATACCAGTCCAATACCACGTTGACCTCACGGAGATCCTTTTTCTCATCAGAAGCAGCCGCTGTCTCTGCCGCGCTGCTGTTGTCCGCTGAAGCCGCTGCCGTCGTCTCCGCTGTCTTTGTCTCACTCTTACCGCATCCTGCAAGTACTGTCATACTGAAAGCCGCAGCCATCACCGCTGCAGCGATTCTCATTCCTTTTTTCATGTCATTTCCTTTCGTTATCAAAATAATTTGTCCTGCTCTTTCACTGGTCAGCCAGAATTTCATGTTGTATTTTCTACTCATTTCTCCAGTGAATGATCCGTTTTTCAAGCAGTGTGACCACCCAGACAGCCGCCATCGCTGCCACCGATAACAATAAGATCGGTGCGAACACGCCGGCTCCATCAAGCTGTGTCATCATCCTCCTGCTGAAGTATCCAAGTCCGCTCTGAGCTCCCAGCCATTCACCGATGGCCGCTCCGATGATCGATAACGGAACCGCCATCTTGATTGCTGAGAAAAAGCAGGGCAGGACAGCCGGAACCTTTAACTTCATAAAAATCTGGCGTTTATCCGCGCCAAAGGTAAACAAGAGCTCTTCCATCTCCGTCTTCACCGACTTAAATCCGTCGAATACCGTGATCGTGATCGGGAAAAATGTGATCAGCACCGTCACAAGCACCTTGCTCCAGATCGTGTATCCGAACCAGAGTACAAAAAGCGGTGCCAGAGCTGTTGTCGGAATCGTCTGCGACGCGATGATAAGCGGATAAAGTGCCTTTTCCGCTGTCTCGCTGGCATCCATCAGAACGGCCAGACCAAGGCCAAGAATAATGGAGATCAGAAGTCCGATCCCCACCACCGACATCGTTGCCGGAAGGTGTGCCTTAAATAACGGACCTCTAAGCTCCCAGAGCCGTACCACCACCTGGGTCGGTGACGGCAGGATATACGCCGCGTCGATCCCCATAGCCGCCGCCTGCCAGAAGATCAGCAGAGCTGCCACCAGAATCGCCGCCGGAAGATTCGTACTCAGAACATTATGGGTCTGTCCGCGCGAAGCCCCGGAAGGAACCCGCGCATGATCCTTCTTCATCTTCTTACTCATGACGTCTCCTTCCTCAGCATACCGATCAGCTCCTCCTTCAGGGACAGTATCTCCGGTTTCCGAAGCTCGTCCCTGGATCTCGGATATTCTGCCGGAACATCAATGGACCGCAGATGGGTGATCGGTGATTCCTCTACAACCAGGATCCGGCTGGACAAAAAGACCGCTTCCTCCACATCGTGCGTGATAAAAAGGACTGTCTTTTTCTCCCTCTCCCACTGCTCTAAAAGCCATTCCCGCATGGAGATCCTCGTCAGGTAATCGAGGGCGGAAAACGGCTCATCGAGGAGCAGAAGGTCGGAACCTGTGAGCACCGTTCTCGCAAATGCCGCTCTCTGGCGCATGCCGCCGGAAAGCTCCTTCGGCGTCTTGTCACCCCAGTCCTTAAGACCAACGGATTCCAGCGCCGCATCCGCCTTCTCTCTCATCTCCGTTTTCGAATATCCGCCCCGGATCTCCATCGGCAGCAGGAGATTCTCCCGCACGGTCCGCCACGGAAATAAAAGATCCTGCTGTGGCATGTATCCGCAGTAGTTTCTCTTCTTCTCTATGGACTCACCGTCCACCAGAATCTCGCCGGAAGCCGGCAGAAGAAGCTTGTTCACAAGCCGGAAGATCGTACTCTTACCACAGCCGGAAGCGCCGATGACGGACACGAATTCCCCGTCCTGTACATCGAAGGAGAGGTGGTCAATGATGGAGAAATCTTCCACATCATATTGAAAGCTTACATTGTCAAATTTCAGCATCCTACTGCCTCATTTCCCATGCCATATCCCAGAATGCCGCCTCGTAGCGGGAGCATGCTGTAAAGATGTCCACAAGATGCTGTTTCTGCTTCTCGGTATAGTCCTCCGTCAGACGGTTCATCAGGTCTGCCAGAACCTCATTGTCCTCATGGTAGGAATCGGACGCATATCCGCTGACCCATTCCCCATAGAACTCATGCTTATCTGCAGCCGGATACTCCGCAAGGATCTTCTTCGCGATAAACTCATAGCTCAACGCGCAGGAAAGGATCGCCGCCATGACCTCCGCCTCTCCTTCCTCGTAAGCGACACGAAGCATATAGGAGGTATAGGACAGATTATCAAGAGCGACCGTTGTCTGCTCTGCCTCCTCCTTCGCGATTCCGAGTCTCGTCATGTACGCGCGGTGGATATCCATCTCACCGTCCAGGATCGAATGGGTATAACCCGCGAACAGGCGCATAGCGTCGAGGTTTTTCGCCTTCGCCGTGCCGATGGAAAATACCTTTGTATAGTCAAGAAGATACAGATAATCCTGTATCATATAATATTTGAATTTTTCATGATCCAGACTGCCGTCCGCGATTCCCTTTACAAAGGGCATCTCGTTATAGCCGTCCCAGATCTCCTTTGTTGCCTCTAAAAGGCGTTCTGTCATCGTCATACATGTTCCTCCGCAAATCCTTTTCCGCGGAAATCAAATCCGTGGTCCATCGGTCCGGATCCATGTCCGAGGTCCAGCATGGCTGCCAGCGCTCCGGAGATGTAAGCTTTCGCGCGTTCCACCGCTGTATCGAGGTCATAGCCCTTCGCCAGATTGGAGGCGATGGCGCTCGATAAGGTACAGCCGGTTCCGTGGGTGTTCGGGTTGTCGATCCGCTTACCGTTGAACCAGCGGTAGCTGCCGTCGCGGTATAACAGGTCGTTGGCATCATTCAACTGATGACCGCCCTTGCAGAGGACCGCGCAGTGATATGTCTCACTGATCTGTTTTGCCGCCGCGATCATGTCCTCGGCGGACTTTACTTCCATCCCTGATAAAACCTCTGTCTCCGGGATATTCGGGGTCAGGACCGCCGCCATCGGAAACAGATATTCTTTTAATGTGCCGATGGCATCGTCACTGATCAGCTTTGATCCGCTTGTCGCCACCATGACCGGGTCCACAACGATATTTTCTGCTTTGTGTTCATGAAGCTTCTTTGCGATAGACTTGATCAGTCCCGCGGAAGAAACCATTCCGATCTTTACCGCGTCCGGACGAATGTCCGTAAATACGCTGTCGATCTCCTGTTCCAGGAATTCCGGTGTTACCTCGAAAATCCCCTGGACGCCGGTCGTGTTCTGGGCCGTCAGTGCTGTGATCGCGCTCATTCCGTATACTCCGTTTGCGATCATCGTCTTTAAGTCGGCCTGGATGCCGGCGCCTCCGCTGGAATCGCTTCCAGCGATCGTTAATGCTGTCTTCATCATAAAAACTCCTTTCAGGCATCAATAACTTTTTATTAGGCGACGCAAGGTGGTGCCCCCAATGTGCCGCCGCGGAAGTGTTTTCCGCTTGATCTATTCCAAAACCCAGAGGGAAAATTGCTACTCTGTGAATTTAGAATTCATATTTTCAGGCAAGTAGTATTTTTCTTCTGGCTTATTGGCTTGTTTGAATGTAGTGTTTAAAAAATTATATTATAAGATTTCTCTTACCGCCTCTTTCAGTTCTCGTGTCGCCTTCTCAATATCCTCTGCCGCAAAGATCGCGCTGACGACTGCGACACCATCCACACCGGTTCCCTTAAGGGGCTCCAGACGGTCCTTATTGATTCCACCGATGGCGACTACCGGGATATCCACCGCCTGACAGACCGCAGAAAGCGCCTCCGGTGTCACCGCTGTTGCGTCCTTTTTTGTTCCTGTCGGATACATCGCTCCGACGCCGAGGTAATCTGCCCCGTGCTTTTTCGCGAGAAGTGCCTGCTCCACATTCTTACAGGAAACACCGATGATCTTATCCGGTCCCAGCTTTTCTCTCACTTTTCCCGCTTCCATATCGCTCTGTCCCACATGAACGCCGTCCGCGTCCACCTTAAGGGCGATATCCACGTTGTCGTTGATCACAAAGGGAACATGATATTCGGCACAGAGCTTCTTAATCTTCTTCGCCTCTTCCAAAAATTTCTCCTCATCCAGCTCTTTTTCCCTCAGCTGAACAAAGGTCGCGCCGCCCTTTAAAGCCTTTTCCACCTGGCTCTCCAGAGTCTCACCGTTTAACCACGCGCGGTCCGTCACCGCGTAGAGCAGCATATCTTCCGGTCTGCAGTTCATATCTTCTACCTCCTAAAAATTTCCTGTTACTAAAAAAGGAGACACCCGCAGGTATCTCCACTTCTACTCTTTCTCTTCAGCAGCTTCCTACGTTGGCATGATCCAAATCAGGTATACGGGTCTTGGCGATGCAGCCAACTCTCAGTCTGATCCGTCAGGCTCCCCGGTCTGTTTATTTTCTTTTTTTGACAAGATTTACTATATACTTTCTGCGCGGAAAAGTCAAGTTTGCACCCGGTTTCGTACATGATTTCAAGACTGCGAATTTTGCATGGATCCATCGATATTTTTCATATATTCCATGCAGCCTGCTTACAGCCCTGTGTTCTCCGCCTACTGCTTTATCCCGGCAGACCTTCCAGAAATTTCCTCTCTTGCCTTTTTCCATCTCCTGTGCTACAATCCAAATCGGTTAACGGAATGCAGCATGAGGGGGAGCGCCCTGGTGCTGCGATCAATTCAATCACTTGATGACGAAGACCAGATTGCGAGGGAGCCCGTGTTCCGGGCTGAGAGGATCCCAGAAAGGATCGACCGTCCCATGCCTCGGATTCATGTCCGCGGCTTGTCAGCATTCTGCCTGAAAGTCATTTTTACGGCATGCTGCAGAAGGCATGCCTTTTTCTTTATCCGCCTGTTTCACCCGGATCCAAGGCTGCTGAACGTGTTCTGTTTCATTTTATCCGGAACGATCACGCTCTCACTGTGTCCTGACCATTGGCGGATATTGAAACTATTTCACCGTATTTCCCGGTGTCCCATTCTTTCAGCAGAAAATATATTCTGCCCTGACGGGCTATGGAGGTATTATTATGAGAAAATTTGTTGTACCGGCTCTCTCCCTGGCGCTCTGCCTCGGACTCACCACAGGATGTTCCTCTTCTAAGACAGACGCGGCAGCGGCTTCCAAGGAAGAGACAACAGCTGCCGCATCCGCAGAAAGCGCTGCTGAGACGACTGCTTCCGCTGAGACGAAATCCATCGATTCCTTAAAGATCGCGTTCTCCCCGTACGCGGATGCAGATACGATCACCACAGCCACAGAGCCGTTAGAAAACCTTTTAAAAGAGACACTGCTTGAAAAAGGCTACGATGTCAAAAACATCGACATGACCGTCGGAACAAGCTACACCGCTGTCGGTGAGGCACTGAGCGCAGGAAGCGCTGATATCGGCTTCATCTCTGGAGGAAACTATGTCCTGTTCTCCGATGACTGCGACGTTCTCCTCACAGCTCTCCGCTACGCCATCAACAAGGACTCCGAGGATCCGAAGGAATGGAACGACGGCACCATTGAAGAGAATACCGACGCCATGAGCACCTACTACCGCTCTGTGATCCTCGCAGGACCGAGCGAAAAGGGACAGGAGCTTCTCGCAAAGGTCAACAACGGCGAGGAACTCACCTGGGATGACTTAAACAGTGCCACATGGGCAGTCATGGGTCCGACCTCCGCGTCCGGGTACATTTACCCGTCCTTATGGTTAAACGAGCGCTACGGAAAGACCATCGCTGACCTCGCGAACGCGGTCCAGTCTGATTCCTACACCACCTCCCTCGCCCGCCTCGCCTCCGGACAGGCAGACCTCATGGTCTCCTATGGCCATATCCGCACAAAATATGCGCCGGACTGGAAAGAGAAATTCGGCGGTACTGATGATATGGTAAAGCAGACAGGCATCATCGGCGTCACAGAGGGAATCTACAACGATATGATCGCATACAGCAAAACTTCCGAGCTCATGCAGGACGCTGATTTCCGTCAGGCTCTCGGTGATTCCTTCATCGAGATCGCAGGAACCGATGAAGGCAAAGACATCATCAAAGTCTTCAGTCAGGTCGGCTACGAGTGGGGCGATGACGCGAACTATGACGGGGAACGCGCCGCACAGGAAATGCTGAAAGCTATGAACTAAACAGGTTCCAGTTTTTTACTGAATCATTATTTGTAAGGCAGGTATCTTCATGGAAATCGTTCTTCAGAACGTCGGAAAACAATTTAAAAACGGGACCCGCGCCCTGGATCATGTGACGTTTACCGTCCCCCAGGGCGAGTTCGTCTCCGTGATCGGTCCGTCCGGAGCCGGAAAAACCACACTGTTCCGGATCTTAAACGGCATGGAGACGCCGGGGGACGGGGCTGTCCTTTTTGATGGCTGCAGCATAGCGTCCATGTCCGGAACCGCCAGAAAGAATGTGAAGAGATCCATCGGCACCATCTATCAGGATTTCTGTCTCGTGGAAAATTCCACCTGCCTTGCAAATGTGCTCACCGCCTGTCTGCCGGATATGGGATTTTTCCCCGCTGTGTTCGGAGTTTACGGGAAAGAGCGGCGGGCAGAAGCCCTGAAGTTTCTTGACCGCGTGGGACTCTCCGAGAAGTCGGAGGAACCGGTAAAAAATCTCTCCGGCGGGCAGAAACAGCGCGCCGCCATCGCGAGAGCCCTTATGCGTCATCCAAAGGTTCTCTTGGCCGACGAGCCCGCCGCGTCCCTGGACCCGGTCACCGGGCGGCAGATCCTGACACTTTTAAAGGAGATCCAGAAAAAGGACGGCGTCACGATTCTTATGAACAGCCATAACCTTGAATTCTCCCAGGAGTTTTCCGACCGGATCATCGGACTGAAGGATGGAAATGTGGTTTTTGATGGAACGCCATCGGAAATGAATGAGGAAATCCTGAGAAACATTTATATCAGTCTCGAAGACTCCCACCTGTCTTAGGTTATGAATAATAGAACTCTGCTATTTATGCGTTTATCCGTCCCAACGGATCCTTGCAGAGAAACATTTCAGAGGAGGAAGCAATCCATGTACAGAAACCGAAAAAAATATATAAAACCTGCCAGCTGGATCCTCTTCCTTCTCTGCTTTTACGCCGCCGCGTCCTTTACCGGATGCGATCCGGCTCTTTTTGTTTCAAGGAGCTCCCATCTTTCAGATCTGGCGGCCGACATGCTGCGGCCGGATCTCTCCTATTTTCCAAAGATCCTGCTACCGCTCTTTTACACGGTCCAGATGTCCGTGACCGGTACTGTGACCGGATCCGCTCTGGCGCTGATCGTTTCCCCTTTTGGCGCCGTATCCCTGCATTTTCCGTCATGGGCAAGGCGTTTTCTGCGTCTCCTGATCCAGGTACTCCGGTCTTTTCCGGCGCTGATCCTGGCACTCGCCGCAACCTTTCTCTTCGGACTCGGAACCTTCGCGGGAACCTTCGCCATCACGCTCTACACCTTTGCGATCATGACCAAGCTCACCTATGAGGATGCAGAACACGCGGACACCGCTCCGTATCAGGCCCTTATCTCTATGGGCTGCGCCCGTTTCCCGGCATTTATCCATGCGGTCCTGCCGGAAATTTTGCCCGCGTTTCTGACAAACGCCCTGTACCTCTTTGAGACGAATGTTCGGCACAGCTCCATTCTCGGATACGTTGGGGCAGGCGGGATCGGCCTGATCTTAAATGAAAAGATCTCCTGGCGGGAATTCCACAAGGTCGGAACGATCCTGCTGCTGCTCTTTCTCACCGTCTGTGTGATCGAGTCCGCGAACCGGTATTTTACGTCAATGATCCACAGCGGACAGATCACAGAACTTTTTTCAGGCAGCAAGGACCTGTCTAAAAAGCCCCGTATCTCTGGACGGATGATCCTTTTCGGTTTTGCAGTGCTCTTCCTCTTCTGCCTCGCGACACAGACTCCGCCGGATTTTTCAAGAACAAGTGCCGCGGCGTTAAAAAGTATGGCAGCCGGACTCACACATCCGGACTGGACCTTCTTTTTCTCCGCAGAGAAAGACGGGCTTGTCTACCTTCTCCTTGAAACCATCTGCATTGCCATTGTCGGAACAGCCATCGGTGCTTTTCTTGCCGCACCTCTCGCCTTTCTCAACACAAGACGCTTTGTCCCGGCACCGGCCGCTTTTTTCTTTAACCTGATTATCATGGCGATCCGGTCGATCCCGTTTCTGATCTATGGTCTGATCTTTATCCGGGTCTCCGGTCCCGGCGCCTTCACAGGTGTCCTGACGTTAGCAGTCTGCAGCATCGGACTTCTCACAAAGCGCTTCACTGAATGTCTGGAGGCCATCGATCCCGGCCCGTACCGGGCGCTCCTCGCCATGGGTGTCCACCCGGTTCCAGCCATCTGCCACAGCGTTCTCCCACAGATCGCCCCGGCGTTCTGCTCCGCCGTCCTATACCGCTTTGACGTCAATATCCGTGAGGCGTCTGTTCTCGGACTCGTGGGCGCAGGCGGGATCGGCGCACCGTTGATCTTCGCGATGAACCAGTACGACTGGAATAAGGCCGGTGCGATCCTTTTGGGACTGATTCTGCTTGTGTGGGGTGTGGATATTCTGTCTTCACGCAGATAAAATAAATCCCTGCTCATTCATCTCTTTTTAGGACTGTTTCCAGAAATTCCATTCTGCCCAAGAATGTACATTCTACGACTGACGTCCAGCATGAACTACATAGATTTTGTAAATAGTAAAAAGACCTTTTGACACAAAATAACCAACGATGTCAAAAGGTCTTTTATTCATTTTTGACCCGGACAAACAAGTCATCAGCCGCCTGTCCTCTTCACCCATTCTGTCGCGCCTGTCGACGCAGCAACAGGTTTCAGTCCCTGTTTTTCTACAAATTGGTGGAGCATCTCCGCAGTCTCAGCGCGGGTAATAGTGCCCTTCAGATCAGGAAGATCGATGCCGTCTGCCATGCCACTCTGTGTGGTATCATAACCCCTGAGCTGTGCGTAGCGATAAAAGATCGATGCAAGCTGTTCGCGCGTAACAGGATCATCCGGACCAAATTTCTTGCCGTCAAGGTCTCCCATAATGCCGTTTTGCTGTGCCCATGTTACCGCATCGTAAAACCCTACGGTACCGGGACCGTACTCCACATCGGTAAAGCGGTTCTTTCCCTCAACAGCAGGGCTGCCCGCCATACGGTAGAAAATCACCGCGATCTGAGCACGGGTGATATTGGTGTTCGGCGCAAATGTCACCGCACTGGTGCCTGACATCAATCCCTTTTCATAGACAAATATCACATCCTTATAAAACTGATCATTTCCATACACATCCGTAAATGGATTCGCCCCTGCGTTTGGATCGCTCTTTATCCACCCGGCGTAAACCGTCCTGTTTCCGATCATCCTGAGTTCTGTGATCCTCTGTGTCAATTCCTGATCGGAATACCAGCCGGTAAAATCATAGCCCTCACGGGTCGGAATATGATCGGAAAGGCTGACTGTCTTACCGTAGGTTCCCCCGATTGTACTTATGCCGCCGCCACCGTTCGCATGAAGGTTCAGAGTATAGCTGGTGGTATCGCCGCTGCTGCCGGAACTGCTGCTGTCCTTTTTCGGGGGCGTCGGGGTCGTTGGAATCGTCGGGATTGTCGGTGTCGTCGGTGTCGTCGGTGTCGTCGGGGTCGTCGGTGTCGTCGGGGTCGTCGGTGTCGTCGGGGTTGTCGGGGTCGTCGGGGACGCCGGATCCTTCGGTACCACCTGTCCTGCCGCAATTCTGATACCACAGCCCTTACAATAGGTGTCCCCCGTATAGCCATCCGCGCTGGCAGTGGCCTCAACTCTGCCGCGCACCTCGGTGCCGCCCGTGTGGTGATCTGGATTCAGCTCCCCATAAGCCGCGCCGCAGACAGAACACACCGCCTGGTCTTTGCAGGTGGCTGTTCCGCCGGAGTGATCTTCCCTGACATCCTCTGCCTCACAGTGGGAACATTTCTTCCAGTGCTGGATTTCATTATGCTGCTGCACATTGAAATCATGACTCAGCGCATCCATCGTTTCTGATTTTGTTGTGGAGCAGACTGTGCAGGTATAGGTTTTCTGACCTGCGGTTGTACAGGTAGGCTGTATTGTCACTTCGCCGCTATCCCACTTATGTGTTGATTCTTCACCGATGACATTACAGTTTGAGCATTTCTTCCAATGTTTGCCGGCATCGCTCTGCCATTCGCCCCATGCGTGAATACACACCGCAAGTCTCCAGCTGGCATAAAGCACCACATTCTCCGTAACAGGAAAGGTCTCTCCCGGGCATCCCGCTTTCTTTCCATCAGGATTGTCCAGCGCCCAGTGATCAAGGATCGCTGATTGATATGTAAAACCAGACTCCGGAAGAACATAATTCCCGGATATGCCTTCAACTGACTCCATATATCCCGGTGCTCCGTCTCCATCAAAAGAGACCGTGTAAGTTTCGCCCTTTACCTTCCATTTTTTCCATGCAGCTGCAAATTTGTCTTTATACGCGTCAGGAACATATATCGTCAGATTCTCAGGCCATGATTCATCGGGCAGATAAGGCAGATAAAATGCCAATGACAACTCTGCTTCATCCGGATCTTTCCAATGGGTGTGAACTTGCCCAAGTTGCGGGCATTTATGAAACGCGAAGGGCATCACCTTTTTGACACTATTTGGAATATCAATCTGCCTGAGGGTGTTACAGTCATAAAAAGCGGAACTCCCTATTGTTGTGACTGTTTTTGGAATTTGCACCTCACTGAGTCTTATGCATTTACTAAATGCATGTTGTCCAATCGTTGTCACTCCTTCCTCTATGACCACCTTGTCAATCTCAGACTTTTTGTCCTCCCAGGGACACCTTTTACCGGAACTAGTATTGTCGAAATCAGGCATTTCCCCTTTACCGGATATCGTAATGGTCTTATTGTCTCTGCTGATCGTCCATTTAATGTCTGTGCCGAGGATAGGATTCTGGATGTCAGGAAACGGTCCATACAGCACCGCGGCAACCTTCAGATAGCGAGCGATATCAAGTACGACCGAGTCCTCAACGGAAAGCTGTATCATTGCGTCCTCAACAGCCTTAAACTGAAGCCTTATCTCCTCGATGTTATCGTTATTGATATCCGTTACGTCCGGCAAAGCATCGATCATTTCCTGTGCGCGATAGATAGAAGAGACTTTCCGCGCATTGGACCGGGTTGCGATTGCTTTATTTTTCATAAGCGCTTTCGCTGTGATTGGATTTCTTTCGCTGTCATATTGACAATTTAATTCTTTCGTGATGCAGCCGCTTTCCTCACTGCATACATGGCGGCACTCGGTGGCCTCCACCGCGTCAGATGAGGTGGCTGCAGATCCCGTTATCTCCTTCTGCGGATAACATTCCGGCGTATGCTCATGGACACATTTTTCCATCCACGTATAACACTCCCGGGTATGTTCATGGCTGCCCGCTCCTTTTCTCATTTCTGCTGCCAATACAGGCACAGAAACTAAAGAAAGCATCGTACAGATGCAGAGCAGTGCCGCATAGATCCGTTCTCTTTGTTTCTTTTGTTTTTCTGGCTTTCTCATTGATTTTCCCCCATTTCTATGGTATCTGTTTCCTTTTTCTGAACTTGATATAGAAAGCAGTGAGCACAACTGCCGCGGTAAAGGAAATGACCGCTTCCAGCACATATCCGCCCACACCCTCATGCAGCAGGATCGCCCCGTACATTCCCGCGGCATCCATCGGCTGGCTCTGCACCGTCCCTACCGTTCCCAGAAGAGACAAAAACAGCAGAGCGCACAGTGCCGACAGACTGCGAATGCTTCGCCGCGCCTGTCGGCGGCGAGATTCCACTATCCGCTCTTTTGCCAGCGCAACACGCTTTTGTGTATCGTACATGCACACAAAACCTCCTTTCTGAACACTCAGCTTAAGGGTCTTTCACTTATATAGGTACAAAAATCCGGAAAAACTCTCACCCGGGAAGCAGATTTTTCAAAAAAAAATGAGAGCTGCGTAAAAACAGCTCCCAAAAATCACAAAATAAAGTTATATTACGGTGTCAGACGGCGGGCGATCAGCTTTCCCGCTGCCAAAATCACTACAGGCAGAACATAGGCAGCATACTGCACTGCGCCGCCATAAGCGATCAGCAGATTATAGAGCGCGTGAAACGTGATGGCTGCTCCCAGCAGACCGCAGGTTCCGGCAATCTTCAGCCAGGTCCGCTGCCACACATACGCGAGGCCTCCGCCTACAATGGCTCCGCAGATCACATGCATCGCTCCTGTTCCGATCCCCCGGAAAAAAATAAAGGAAAAATGTCCGGCTCCATTTTGGATCAGGTAGCAGATATTTTCAAAGGTGGCAAAGGAAAGAGCTGTGATCACAGCGGAGATTTTGATCTGTTCCGTCTTTGGCTCAAATATCAGAAGATAAAAGAGCAGAGGCAGAAGCTTCATGACTTCCTCCACCACCGGGGCGATCTCCGCAGTGGCGGCAAAGGTATCCGCACCATAAAGTGCAGCGAAAAAGGTATTGATATAAGCGGAAAGAAGACACGCCCCCATTCCTACAAGGCAGAACAGAAAGAATTTTGTCTGCCGTTTTCCCATGCACAGGGCGGCGATCAGTAACGGCGATGCCATACAGATAAAAACATTTTCAATATACGTCATTCCTGCACCGCCTTTCCCATTGCCGGCAGCAAAGCGAGCAAGCAGCCTGCCAGCAGAAGATCAAACCAGCAGTATGGGCTGAAAATGGAATCTCCCGGCCAGAAGCAGCCAGAAGTCCAGAGGGCATATTCTAATGTCACATAGCAAAGGACCCATATATGAAAATATTTCATACTATTTGCAGTTCCCCTCTGCCTTCTGGCATAGGCAAGTCCCCGGATAGAAAAACAGGAAACAATGATCATCATACCGCACCAGAGCAGATTGGAGAGGATATCTCCAAATGTGCAGTAAAACATGCACAGCGGAACACCGATCAGGACGGCACTTAAGGCCTTCCTGCACGGAAATCTCCGTTCTTCTTCCGAAGAAAGCGTGTATTGCAGCATAGAAAGGAAAATGACACTTGCTACCCAGCCGAACTCTGACACATAAAAGACCTGCGGCGTTTTGGAAAATAAGAGCAGATACAGCGTCCAGTAGAGGGATCCAAGGAAGAAACAGCCATAAAAACAGGTCAGCAGGAAATACTCCTGTTTCCGGCTTTTCAGATACCGGATACCGCCCAGGAAAAAGCCTAACAGGGTAACCGCGGCTTGCAAGAGGTTACTGATGACTTCCATCTGTATTTTCCCCCTTTTGCTCCCCTGTCTGTTCTTCTTCGTTCAGTCTACGGATGCGGAAACATAACACCGTCACGCACACGCCGAGAACAAAAGCGAGCAGTCCGACCACGATATATCCAAGTGCGGTGCTGCCGCCTAACATCGTCGCCGCTGTTTCCAAGCCAGAAGAAGTTCCCATCTCAATCCGGCTGACAGTATCAGGCATGGAAAGGGAAACACCTACGATCACCGCAAGACATGCGGCCACGCAGCAAACTGCTGCAGCCCATTCTCTCCGCAGTCTTTTTTTGTATTCTTTTTCCGCAATACGACGTTTTACTTCCGCGATCCGTTCCTCATTACTTCGCATTGGTAATTCCCTCCCGCTCCAGTAATCCACGCAGACGCGCTTTTCCCCGGTATACCATATTGGTGATCTGCTTCTCACTTTTTCCCATGACCTCAGCGGCCTGCCGATAGCTCATTCCCTCAAAATAGGTCAGATAAAGAGCTTCCCGGTAATCCGTCTTCAGCTCATCCATACAGATATGCAGGATCTGATCCCGTTCCTTTGTCCGAATGACCTCTTCCACCAACGTCTTTCCATCCGGCTCTTCCGTCAGGTCATCAAGGCTGAAGAAAAGCCGATGTCTGCTTTTATGGCGCAGAGCCATGTGCCGCGCTGCTTTATACAGATAAGCCTTAAGACCGCCGTCCTGGATGCGTGGCTTTTTTGTGAACAGATAGGAAAAGACTTCGATCATCAGGTCCTCCGCTTCGTGGACATCATGCAGATAGCCATTGATGTATAAGGTCAGCGGGTTACCGTATTTTCTCATTAAAGCCTCAAGTCCTGCTTCATCGCCGCGCAGATACTGTCTGTAAAGTTCTTCATCAATGACCATGCTGTTCATTTCCTTCTGTCTGAAATACTATACACAGTATATGTGGGCATCGGCATAATTTCAAGTCCTATTTTACTTCAAACTTCGCCCCGTGCTCCAGCTCATCCCCGTCCATATGATAGATCGCGTCGATAATATAATTCCGGTATGTTGCGTTCCCGTCCTGCGATGTCAGCCGTTCATGGGCGATCTCCCCTGCGAGTCCCATGGCACAGACTGCCGCTGCTGCCGCCTCAAGCGGATGCTCCTGATTTGCAGTCACAAATGCTGCTGTAAGAGCAGAAAGCTGGCAGCCGGTTCCCGTGATGGAGGACATCATCGGATGGCCATTGTAGATGCAGTACGCTTTTTTTGCGTCCGCCACGAGATCAATAGCGCCTGTGACCGCGATCACAGCTCCTGTCCTCTCTGCGAATTTCTTCACGAATGCCACCGCCTCATCAAGGTTATCTTCGGTTACACGGTCTGCGATATCCGCATCCACGCCCTTTGTGGTCCCTGTTCCCACCGCAAGTGTCTTGATCTCAGAGATATTTCCGCGGATCACGGCGAATTTTACCGCTTTTAAAAGTTCGTTGGCCGTCGATGTCCGGAGTGTCGATGCCCCGACGCCCACCGGATCCAGCACTGCCGGGTGTCCCAGCTCATTGGCCCGCGCTCCCGCAATCTTCATAGACTCGATGGTACGGCTGTTCAGCGTACCGATATTGATATTGAGGCCTGCGCAGATCGTCTGGATCTCCGCGACCTCCTCCTTGTCGTCCGCCATGATCGGGGAAGCCCCGCAGGCCAGAACCATATTTGCGCAGTCATTGACCGTCACATAGTTCGTAATATTGTGGATCAGCGGGCTCTTCTCCCGCACCTGATCAAACATCTGTTTTAACATGCTTCTCTCTCCTCTACTGTCCCATTGCTTCCTGCATCCCTGCAAGGATATTGGCTTTCTTTAAGCTATAGATCAGCACACCGCTGATCACGGCACCTCCGGCAGTTGAAACAAGGAACGGGATCACATATGCGTAAAATGCCAGACCTGCCGCGCTCTTTCCCATAAGGAAGACCGCTACCGGATAGGCCGTGAGTCCGCCAAGAACAGAGGTTCCAAATACCTCACCGATCAGTGTCGCCGGAATATTCTGTGTCTTCTGATACACAAGCCCGCAGATCAGCGCGCCGAACATACTGCCCGGGAATGCCATCAGGCTTCCAAGTCCCAGAAGATTCCGGATCAGCGCCGCCGCGAATGCCGCGCCCAGTCCGTATCCCGGTCCTAAGAGGACTGCACAGAGAATATTCACCATATGCTGTACCGGGGAACACTTGCTCCCGAATACCGGGAATGAAAATAAGCTTCCTGCCACTGCGACTGCACAGAAAACAGCTGCCACCGCTAATTTTTTCGTATTTGTCTGTTTCATGTTTTATTCCGCGTGACCGTTCCTTTCTTCGGACCGTCACACATTCCTCCTTTGAAAATTTTCCGCAGCCGCAAAGCTTCCCTTGCGGCCGTATTTTTAGGAAACGGCTGTACGACAACAGCGCTTCCACAGGTGAAGTACCATGTACTCCACATAAAAATGTACAGTTCCCCTTTCCGGATCACTGTATGGAAGGCGGTCGATGCTTACTGGCATCCTCTCACGCCGGAACACGGCTTCCCATCGCTGATCTCATACAAAGCCCAGGGCGCTCCCCCTCGGCCCGCCGCCTGCTGGCGGATCCCGTTTTCTCCTTTCAAAGTATGGTTTTGTTACTGTTTTTTCTGCCACCTGTTTCGGAAACACAATGATCCCAAATTTTTTAAATCAGATGACATAAAAACAGGAGACACCCATCACGGCATGTCCCCTGTAAAAATTCATATCATGACTTCCTACGGCGGCATTATCCGCATCAGGTTAAAGGGTCGAAGTTTGAGCACTTCCTCTCAGCCCGCCAACGAGCTCCCCTGTTTTTTGTAAGACTTATTATAGCGCATCTTTGAAAATTTGCAAGTAAAGAATTTTCTATTTTTCTTTTTCCTTCTTTATCCGCACATCCTGATCCATCTGCGCTTTCGCCTTTCTCGCAACCTTCCCGGCCGTACTCATCGTACTGCCCCGGACGATCATTCCATTCCCAAAACGCCTGCGGATATCGTCGAACGCCTCATCTGCTTTCTTCTGTTTTTCCCGCTCCTTGGGATTCTCAAACAGGGAGATCTGTCTGAAATCATCCGTTGTAAGATCCGTCAGCGCCATTCCGATCAGCCGCAAAGGCTCACACTTCCAACATTCATATAACAGCTTTTTCACCTGCGCAAAGATCTCCTCCGTCACATCCGTGGGATCCTCAAACGCCCTCTGATGTGATCTTGTCTTAAAATCCAGTGTCCGATAAGTCACCGCCACACAGCTGCACTTTTTCCCGTCCCTGCGCATCCTTGCAGCCACCACATCACACTGGGCAAGCAGAAGCGCCAGTGCCTGCTCATACGTCACAAGATCCTCTTCCACGGTCGTCTCCGCGCTGTAGCCCTTCGCTTCCTCCCGCTCCGCACGAACCGGGGAATCGTCGATGCCGTTGGCATACCGATAAAGCTGATGCCCGGTCTTTTCTCCCAGGATCCGCTTGATCTCCGCCTCTCCGCTCCGCGCCATATCGCCGATGGTCTTAATTCCTTCCTGTAAGAGTCTTTGCTCCGATGCCTTTCCAAGGAACAGAAGATCCCGCACCGGAAGTGGCCACAGCTTTTCCGGGATCTCAGCCGGAAACAATGTATGTACCTTATCCGGTTTTTCAAAATCCGATGCCATCTTCGCCAACAGCTTATTCGTTCCGATCCCGACATTCACCGTAAAGCCCAGCTCATCCCGGATCTTATCCTTGATCTCGTGGGCCACCGCCACCGGATCCGGATAGATCAGATGGGTACCGGTCATATCGAGAAACACCTCGTCGATCGAAAACGATTCCATCGCAGGCGCATAGGATGCGCAGATTTCCTTAAACGCCCGGGAACACCTCTGATACAGCGCAAAATCACCCGGTACGCACACGAGATCCGGACATTTCCGCAACGCCAGAGCCACAGGTTCCCCTGTCGTCACCCCATATTTTTTCGCCGGGATCGATTTTGCCACAACGATGCTGCGCCTTAGCTTCGGATCCCCACCGATACAGGACGGGATCTCCCGAAGATCCGGCAGCCCCTCCTTTACGCGCTTCGCCGCCTCCCAGGAGAGGAAGGCGCTGTTCACATCCACATGAAATATCAACCGTTCCATACTGTTTTCCTCATACCAGAGCTTTCTGAGACTTCCGTCTCCTCATTCGGTCAGGCACTGCAAAGGAAACCTTTCTATATCATGCCTCATCATGCCTCAGCTCATCCTGCCGCACTGCCTGCTCACACGCTTTTTTCTCTCATGATCCAGAAAAACGTGCACGTAAATATAATTCCCTTTACGATCGACGTGGACGTAAGCGCCCACCAGATTCCGTCAAGCCCCATGATACCGCTAAGAACGATGGCAAGCGGTATTCTGGCACTCGTGAGCACAATACTGATCACGCTGCAGAGTCTCGTTCTTCCGAGTCCCGACAGTGCTCCGATCGTCGTCAGCTCCACGCACATAAATGCCTCGCTGAATCCAATGATCACGAGATAGCCCACAGCTGTCGCAACCGCCTTCGGCTCATGGAAGAAGATATCCGCGATCGCATTTGGGAAACAGATAAATACGGCGGAGACCAGCACTCCCCAGATTCCGACCGTCCACAGGGATACCTGATATCCTTTCCGGACGCGTTCTCTCTCCCCGGCCCCATAGTTCTGGGCCACAAACGCGTTTAACGCAGCTGCAAAGCCATCAGCCGTATTCCAGGAGATCGATTCGATCTGACCGCCAACTCTCTGCGTTGCCACTGCCTCCGCACCGTATCCGGACACCATTCGCGTCAGGATCATGGAAATCCCGCAGTACGCCATGCCCTGGAGCGCGGTTGGAATTCCGATCCTGCAGATTCCCCTTAAAAATTCAACAGGGATCTTCGCAAAGAGCCGGGTTCCTTTTAACACATTCTCCTTCTTCCGCGCAATGATCCCAAGAATCATGATACTCATCACGATCGCCTGAGCTGTCACCGTAGCGATCGCTGCCCCGGTCACACCAAGTCTCGGAAATGGTCCCGGTCCGAGGATCAGGACCGGATCCAGGATCATGTTTGTCACAAGTCCGATAAGATTTGCCATAAACGGCGTTTTTGAGTCTCCCTGAGCCGTATAGAGTCCCGTGAGTGTCAATGTCAAAAATGAAAATACGATCAGTCCGCAGGCGATCTTTGTGTAAGCCAGCGCTGCCGCCTGGGCCTCCGCATCTTCAAGTCTGAAAAATCCCACCATCTGATTGACAAATATGAGACAGAGGACCGCATACGCGATTCCCATTGCCGCTGAAAGCTGCACTGCAGCCTGAGCAAATCCGTGGGCTTTTTCCCGGTCCCCTCGCCCGATACATTGTGCCACCTGAACCTGTCCGCCCATTCTCGCCATGGACGCCAGCCCCTGCGAAAGCCAGGTAAACATTCCCCCGACGCCGACTCCCGCTACTGCCTTTGATCCCAGAAGACCGATCCATGCCATGTCCGTAATGTTGTAAAGCGTCCCCAGAAATGCCGATGCCATGATCGGGATAGCGAGCTTCACCAGGGTCTTCATGATAGGTCCCTTTGTTAAATTTCCTTCCATACCCCAAATTCCTCATATATTTTTTTGATTGTCCAGTATTTCTATTATAGCTGATTTCTTCTACGATGCAAACATATCTTTTCCTTGTTTACATTCTACCATATCTCTCAATGTACAGCAAACGCTAGTTCTGTATCTTGATAAAAATTTTGGCACACCTGACTCATCAAAGTAACGAGAACGCGGTGTGCCATTTTTCCCTTTATATATGTGTTTTTTCTGATACTACGGACGCCTGATTCAGATTCTTCTGCAACATGGCAATCAATTCCTCAATAACTATTGGCTTGGATAAGAATCCATCCATGCCGCATTCCAGCGCTTTCTTTCTGTCTTCATCAAACGCATTTGCAGTCATGGCAAGAATTGTAATCCCCGCCAGTGCCGGATTATCCAGAGCACGGATCGCCTTAGTGGCTTCATATCCATTCATTACCGGCATCTGTACATCCATCAGCACCAGATGATAATCGCCCGGCTTCGAATTCTTAACCTTCTCCACTGTTTCTGCCCCATTTTCTGCAGTATCAACCAGGAAGCCATATTCATTAAGAAGCTCCACCGCAATTTCACTGTTCAGTTCATTGTCTTCCGCAAGCAGTATACATTTTCCTCTGAAATCTGAGCCTGCCGTCGGAAGAATTGACTTCTCCGGCTCGTCCTGGCTCTGACCGATAACAGTCATCAAAGTCTCTCTGATATCTGACATAAACAGAGGTTTCGCGCAGAATGCAGTTACCCCTGCTTCTCTGGCTTCCACTTCAATATCTGACCAATCATAAGCCGTCAGGATAATGATCGGCGTATCATCTCCAAGACTACGGATCTGTCTGGTAACCTCAATGCCATTCATATCCGGCAGCCGCCAGTCGATAATATAAGCATGGAATGCATCCCCAAGCTCCATAGACTGCCGTGCACGGAGGACGGCCTCCTTACCGGAAAGTGTCCATTCTGAACGCATTCCAACCTTCACCAGCATCTTTGTCACACTGTCACAGGTATTAAAATCGTCGTCTGCAACCAATGCCTTAAGACCTTCCAGCTCTGCAATCTTCTCTATACGGTGATTCCCGGACTGGATCCGGAATGGCAGACGAACAATAAATTCGGTGCCTTTCCCCTGTTCGGTCTGAACCTCAATGGTGCCGCCCATCATATCCACGATATTCTTGGTAATGGCCATGCCAAGTCCTGTGCCCTGAGTCCTGCTCACAGTGGAAGTCCGCTCCCGCTCAAAAGGAGAAAAGAGCTTCTGTACAAATTCCTGGCTCATGCCGATTCCATTATCCTTTACCCGGATCTCGTACAGTTCACTGCCTCTTTGGAGTCCCGGGAACTGTTTCAGCCGGACAGAAACCGTTCCGCCTGCAGGAGTAAACTTGATCGCATTAGACAAAAGATTCAGCAGCACCTGATTTAAACGTGTCCTGTCACAATAGACATCCTCATTGGTAATATCCATTGCATCCATATAAAGATCCAGCTGTTTCGCATGGACCTGCCCGCTGATAATGGTCTTCAGATCATGAAGCACATCCGACAGACTGACCTCCGTTTCTTCCAGATGGAGCTTTCCGCTCTCGATCCGGCTCATATCCAGGATATCATTGATCAGTGAAAGCAGATGGTTACTGGAAGAAAGGATCTTACCCAGATAATCCCGAACCCTGTTTTTGTCATCAATATTGCTTACAGCCAGTGTAGTAAAGCCGATGATCGCATTCATTGGTGTCCGGATATCGTGAGACATGTTGGAAAGGAACGTACTCTTTGCCCTATTTGCAGTCTCCGCCGCACGTACTGCCTCAGAAAATGCGCGGTTCATTTTCCTGTCCGAGGTACGGTCCGACATAACCAGGATATATTTCTTTTTCCCATTTACCTCACTGCCCATTGCAATATTATGGAACCAGCGTTTTTCCCCCGTTTTCTGATGAACATATTCAAAATCCCATTCTTTTTGTTCATGAACCTGGATTTTCTCCAGATAATTTTTCTCCGGATCTTCATTCTCCCCTGAATGCAGTTTCCCAAGAATCCTAATATCATTACGGATCTGTTCTACTGTAATTCCCAGCAGCTTTTCCACATTCGGGCTGACGTAATCTGCCTGATATGTTTTTGCATCCAGCATCAGGAAAACATCATTCACATTCATTGACAGCTTTTGAAACAGCTCGTCCCTGTACAGGATCTGCGTATCCTTTTTCCTGAGGCTTGTCCTGTTTTTTTGGATGATAAGGCTGATAAAAAATGCGGCAATACAGAATACAACCACACTTACAAGAAGCATCGTACTGCGCTGCAGACTGTTCATACTGGCATTGACGATCTCCGCCTGTACAAGTCCCAGAAATATCCAGTCCTGGATATCTGATTTTTCATAAACCAGATAATAGTTCCTTCCATCCAGATTCAGCAGCATCGCATCTGCATGGCCGGAACTGAACTTATCCGAAAGTTCAAGGATCTCTTTTTCAGACATACTGGAATGCTCTCTCAGAATGCCGAAGAAATTATACACATTCCCCCATGACTCAGAAGAATGATCGACTACAACACGGCCATCCGGATGAACAACAAAACTCTGGGCATTTCCATTAAATGCAGAAATATTCAGCACATCTACGATATCAGAGTTTTCATAAGCAATGGCAATTGCATCATATTCAAATCCCTGATAAGTTCCGTGAGCCTTAGGTGTGGCAAAAACAAGCATCTGGGGTCTTCCGGGAACTGCGGCGTTCGCAATAACATCATTTCCCTGCCGGATGTCCTCTTCAATATTTTCCTGTAATCCAAGGTATCCGGTTTCCCCTGTCACCATCTTATAGTTTCCGTCGGCTGACAGAAAAAAGAAATCCAAAAATCCGGCATCTTCCTGCGCTTTCTTTATATGATCACGAATTTCATCTTCGCTGTAGGTATTCTGCAGATTCTCACCCCACATATGAAGATATGTCAGATTCTTATTTGTCAACTCCCTCAGCATATTATCAGACTGATGAAAGACCTCCGTCAGATGGGAAACACTTTCCTCATAAACAATTTTCGACACAAAATCAAAATATCGAAAACCCATCAAAACAATTCCCAATAAAACAACTGTAAAGACAGCTATCCGTAATCGTTTTCTCATAACAGTTTTTTCTCTGCCTTTATTATGATCCTTAATATCCATTCTTCTCACCTCAGGGTCATGTAGTCTTCAGGCTCTGCAAGAACGGCATTGCCATCTGAAACATATCCTGTCCAGGCGTATTTCACAGTGGTATCTCCTCCATCAAACACAGGATTCTCATCTGTGGGATAAGCCTCCATATGTTTTGGTATCGCCAGGCAGGTTACCGTGAAGGTATCATTATCCTGAACTTTTTTTCCATCCTTTGTAACTTTGCTCAATGTGTAGCCACTATCGTTTTCTTTGACTTCCACAGAAATGCCGCTGAGCACAGGCAGAGAGCCCCGGTTAAACGGAATAAATCCGCCCTCATAGCCTTCAACAAAGTTTTTGACTGTCTCTTTCAGTTCGGCTCCGCTCATCTTGCTGCTGTAAGCCGAAAGATCGTTTGGCATGATCATTTCACCCGCCATTTTTCCAGTATAACCAGCCTTCAATACGTTTCCCGTAAAGCTGTTTCCGGTTGCGATCAGCACATCCGTCCCATAGATGCCACGCAGAGTGTTTGCCATAACAGAATATGCCGCATTGCCCCCATTGCTATGAAAGCGGTTGGAATAGGATTTCTGTGAATCCAGAACGATATCCCCAGAAGCAGATTCTTCCTCAAGAAGCTGGGCATTAAATGACTGATAAGCCTGCCCTGCATTGTATTCTCCTGAGATCATCTTAGACACCACATCCTTGGAAACAGAGAAAAAGTCATTTGACGCAATGCGGATATACATATGGTTTTCCTCGATCACAGGTTTCACATCTTTCAGATATTCCGTAAGCTTGAGATCCACATCCTGGCTGTAGCTTAACAGATCCTGTCCATCATAAATGATCCGGTTCTGTGCATCCTCCGACAGCATTGTGTTCAGCACCTTCATTGCTTTCTTTCGACGTGTCTCATCCTGTGTCAGATCGCGGTTTAAAGCCACCTGGAAATATGGCGTAGTCATAATCCACTTTTCACCGTTCTCCTGAAAGAATGGAAGAAATGTTGTGTTTATGCCCTGATCCTGAAACATTTTTACACCGGAAGAGCTGCCAAAGTACATGGAAAGCTTGCCACTTTGATACATCTCAACTATATCATCATAACTCAGATTCAGATCATCCTGACTCAGCCCTGTATCCTGAATAAACTGTTCCATACGTTCAAAAGCCTCCGGCCAGACGGTATCGTCCAGACCTTCTCTCTTTGTACTTTCCGGGTCACTGTAGGTCGTCCGCCACTTGCGTCCGTCTACAGAAGACAGCTCTGAAGCAGACAATCCCTGCAGTGTTTCCATACAGGTATAATCATAATGATAGTCTGCAGTAAACCCACGGATCCCCACTTTGTCAAATGCCTCGCAAGCAGAGACAAAGCTTTCATAGTCTGTCGGCAACGGGATATCATATTTTTCAAAAAGGTCTTTGTTCACTATAAAGCCATGGGCATCTGCACACACCGGAAGCCAGTTTACGCTTCCATCCTCGTTCATAAAATTGCTGAGGTATGTATCATAGACAGCACCTGCCTCATTGGTTGTGGAAAGGTCCATCAGACTGTCTTTCAACGGACTTGCATCATGCAGTGAAAAACGACAGCAGGTGATAATATCCGGCAATCCACCGTTTTCCTTAAGAAACCTGTAGAAATCCAGATCATTATTCCCTACTACAAATTCAACATTGATATCCGGAAGCTGTTCCTGGATGTATGGTGCATATTTTTCATACAGGTTAGGTCAGTTTACAAGGAACTACACGCAGACTGTGAAACGGGCTGCTGACAACAAACGGCGGTATGCTCCCGGAAAGGGCAGCATACCGCCGTTTGTTGTCTGGGGTTTCCAAAGGGGTTCCCCCTTTGGCACACGACTTTGCTTGCAAAGTGTAGTGTGTTATACGCTCTGTCGGCGTTGCCGTGAAAATACCGTTGCCGCCGGGGAGGGCAATGGCATTTGAAGCGGCAGGAAAACGGGGCTGTGATTGCGTGGCGTGGAGCCACAAGCGCAGGGCTGGTTTCATCAGCAGACAGGGCGTATATGAATGCCCCCGTCCCTCGTCCTACGCCGAACTATGGGACAAAGTGTCCCAGACGGATAGCCACACTTACGAAAAAACAGACGGATTTTTCTCTCAAAATTGAAATGGGCGGGAAGCCATTTTAGGGCTTTCCCGCCTTGATTGCCCATCAGCAAAGACGGGCGATACTGTCAACGGCGGCGCATTTGTGCGCCGTTCATCTTGACCGTTGACTGGCTCGGCTGGCTTTGCTATTTTCCCGGTAAGTGAGAATGGGAATAGGTATGTATCATATTATTTTATCATAATTCCATCTGGCAAAATAATATCGCCATCATCTCCACTCACATCAAAAAATCCAACCTTGTGTTTTTGAGCTAAACTACGCATAAGTTCATACGCCTCGTCTGCCACCGACCAAGAAAACGCAGCGTAAATTACATTATACCCAATACTGTAATCAACCATATGCAACTCCAAATTTTCATCGTCATCAAGAGCATCGTCATTCGGTGCATATTCCCCATTCATGGGCGGGAATTTTTCTTTCATTTCCATAAACCAGTTTTGTAAAGCCGGAGAAGAAACACTAATCGTTTGGTAATCATGTTCTTCCTCCCATTCCATTTGCTTTTCATACCATGCCATAAACTCTTTTTTTGTGGTAGGTGCTTTTGTTCTCTCAAAAACCATCAAATCATAACTCATATTGATAACTCCTTTCAGATTTCTTGTTTATCGCTCTCTTATTTTCTCCCCCGCTGTGGGTTCGGATTTTTCAGCAAGTCCGACTTCTGCGCAATCCTTTTCAGCCACTTTCTTTCTTCTTCCGACAGCTTCCCGTAGTTCAGCTTGAGCCGCTTGCAGATAAACGCCAGCGACGCTTGCTCCGGGTCGCTACCCTCTTTGGCGGTTTCCTCGGCGGTCTGCAAAAAATCTTCCAGTGGGTTATCCTCCGGGACGCTGAAAAAATCGTCCTTATGTGTTTCCCGCAGGTCGAGGGCTATCTTGTTTATGTCCTGCTGTATCACATAGCGGCAAAAGCTGTCATCGTCAATATGGGCGGTGACAAGCTGCCGTAACTGCGGGTCAGTCAGGCCGGGATTGTGCTGCTTCATAATCGTTGCGCTCATAATATCCACAATGGCATTTGCGCTCTGTATCTGCTTGACTGCCGTTCCGTTCACATAGATTTCAAGGTCAGCCATGAGCCGGGGGAAATCCGGGTGTACCGCCAGCTCACACAAGAGGGAAGTATCCACCCGCCCACTTTTCAATAGTTCAATCATATCATCACTCAAGCGCAGGTCTGCAAGATCGGCGTTTGGGTGATTTTTTGTTTTAGAGCGTCCCAGCAGGTAATCAACGGTCACGTCGTAAAACTTCGCCAGCTGGATAAGGGCATGGTGGCTGATGTCTTTGAGATTGTCTCCCTCATAACTGCCTAAAGCAGATTTGGAAAGGTGAGTTTCCTCCGCAAGCTGTTCCAGCGTCAGCCCACGCTCCACACGCAGGTCTTTCAATCGTTCTTGTATGGAAAGTTCCATGCTCTCCCTCCTTGTCTGCTTGATAAACTGAAAGTTGTAGATTAGTCCCACACGATTTCCAAACAATTAAAGTTTTCTGGAATTGGTGGTACACACGAATAAATATTTAATTCAGATGCCTTTATTGTAATTACTCCGTCAGAGCATAGCCATTCGCAATTTACTAATTTTTCTAATTCCGTAGGCAAAATGGTTGTGCAAATCACGATTGAATCTCCTGCAAGAACTAATTCTTCTGCCCCATTGTTTTCTACGATTTCTGTATCATCGTGCAGAGCAACACGCACCCACGCTATGTTAGGCATTAACTCAATCTTTTGTAGCATATCCCATATTTCAGAAAGAGTCGGTCGCCCAAATTCCCGTTGGTTCGGAGCAATGGAGTCCTCTTCTGTATTTCCATTGAAAAATTCATCGAGCGTTAGTAATGGAAAACGTTCTTCATTTTCTTCCAATATTTTTTTGAATGTACCCAACTCTATCATAATCACAATTCTCCTTTCAAATTTCGATTTCCTGTTCCGTCATTTTTATTGTATCACAATTCCGAGAGCATGGAAATAGGCAGTTTTTTTGGCGGATTTCCTACCTTTCGGATATACGGGACGGGCGGTCATTTAGGTGTAGACTTAGGATAGTTCATCGATGAGCTGCACCTTGAAAACCAAATGACCGTCCGAAAAGGAATACCCCGGCAGGGGAAGCACCGCAAGGAGCCAACTTCTGGACACTTTGCCCAGAGGTCACTTCGGGACAACTTGTCCCGAAGCTGTGGGGAGCGTGCCAACGCCGGAACACGCCGCAGAAATGGGGCAGGAAGCCTTTTCGGGGAGAGCGGCAACGGAAAGCAAAATGGAGGAAACACATGAGAGAGAACCCATATAAACGACTGCCGCCCATAGAGCGCAAGCAGGACAGTTCCCTTTACCGCATGACACCGGCACAGAGGAAACAGGCAAACGCCCTGATCCGCCGGGAGTGCTGTTGCTGTGAGGACGGCAACTGCATTGTCCTTGACGATGGGGACACCTGCACCTGCCCGCAGACGGTTTCTTTCTCGGTCTGCTGTAAGTGGTTCCGCTGGGCGGTTTTGCCGCTGGACGGGACGCTGGAAGCGGAGATTTTCCGGGATAAAGACTTGAAACGCTGTGCGGTCTGCGGCAGAGTGTTCGTCCCCAAATCCAACCGGGCAAAATACTGCCCCGGCTGTGCCGCCAGAGTTCACAGGCGGCAGAAAACAGAAAGTGAACGGAAAAGGAGGTCTGCTGTGGACAGTTAGGAGTGAAAAAAGCCTTGATTTATCAGGCTTTGCAAGCCCCAAAACGGGGCAGGTGGTATAAAGTATCGCCCGCCCCGGAAAACGGGCTTCTAACTGTCCACAAAACACACTATGACAAACACGATTTATATTCATCAACCGGAGAAATCGGTCAGCTTCACCCGGCTCCCGAATTTTCTCTTTGAAGCCCCCACATTCAAACCCCTGTCCAACGAAGCAAAGGTACTGTATGCCTTTATCCTGCGCCGAACAGACCTGTCCCGGAAAAACGGCTGGGCAGATGAATACGGGCGCATTTACCTCTACTATCCCATCAACGAGGTGGTAGAGCTACTCCACTGCGGACGGCAGAAAGCGGTCAACACCCTGCGGGAGCTGCAATACGCCGGACTGGTGGAAATCCAGAAGCAGGGCTGTGGAAAACCCAACCGTATTTACCCAAAATCCTACGAAGCGGTTCCAAACACCGACTTCAAGAAATCCGGTTATGGAACGCCGGAGGACTGAAAACCGCACCCCACAAGTACGATAATCAATCCTCTTGAAGTACGAAAATCGGACGGTATATAGAAATACAGAGATAAAAATATTGATTTATATTCTATCCATTCCCTTCCTATCCGAGATATTTTCTGCGGGATTTTCCTGTGGAAAAGTCCCGGAAAGGAACGGAATGGGGAAAGGAGCAGAATGGCACAACACGCAATTTTGCGGTTTGAGAAACACAAGGGCAACCCGGCAAAGCCGCTGGAAGCCCATCACGAACGGCAGAAAGAGCAATACGCCAGCAACCCCGACATTGACACCAGCCGGAGCAAATACAACTTCCATATCGTCAAGCCGGAGGGCAGGTACTATCATTTTATTCAAAACCGTATCGAACAGGTCGGTTGCCGTACAAGGAAAGACAGCACCCGGTTTGTCGATACGCTCATTACCGCCAGCCCAGAGTTTTTTAAGAAGAAGTCGCCAAAGGAGATACAAGCGTTTTTCCAGAGGGCGGCAGACTTCCTCATCGGGCGGGTAGGCAGGGAAAATATCGTGTCAGCCGTGGTACACATGGACGAGAAAACACCCCACCTGCATTTGGTCTTTGTCCCTCTGACAGAGGACAACCGCTTGTGTGCAAAGGAGATTATCGGGAACAGAGCCAACCTCACAAAATGGCAGGACGATTTTCACGCTTATATGGTGGAGAAATATCCCGACTTGGAGCGTGGGGAAAGTGCCAGCAAGACAGGCAGGAAGCATATCCCCACCCGTCTGTTCAAGCAGGCGGTCAATCTCTCCAAACAGGCAAGAGCCATTGAAGCCACGCTTGACGATATTACCCCGTTCAACGCCGGAAAGAAGAAAGAGGAAGCCCTCTCCCTGCTGAAAAAGTGGTTTCCGCAGATGGAGAACTTCTCCGGCCAGCTCAAAAAATACAAGGTCACAATCAATGACCTGTTAGCGGAAAACGAAAAGCTGGAAGCAAGGGCAAAAGCCAGTGAAAAAGGCAAGATGAAAGATACGATGGAACGGGCAAAGCTGAAAAGCGAACTGGACAATTTACAGCGGCTGGTTGACCGTATCCCGCCGGATATACTGGCGGAACTGAAACGGCAGAAGCGGCAGCATGGAAAGGAAAGGTGATTTTATAAGTACCACTATCAGATACAAAAAGGATGAAGTGCTATACTAACGTTGTAACAGTAGTGGCTAATA
>NZ_QWGL01000110.1 GCF_003435375.1 Clostridium sp. AM34-11AC
CACTTGCCCTTGCACAACAGAACAGCCGACAGAGCAATTCAATATCTTTGCGAAAGCCGAGGTCTCAACAAAACGCTTGTTGAGGCTTTTCTTCTTTCCGGGGATATTTACGAGGAAGCAAAGCGGCACAATGTTGTGTTTGTCGGCAGAGACCGAAGCGGTACGCCGAGATACGCCCATGTGCGAGGAACGGCAGACCCATTCAGACAGGACATTGCCGGGGCTGACAAGTCCTATCCGTTCCGCTATGAGGGAAACGGCAATCAGCTCTTTGTCTTTGAAGCACCGATTGACCTGTTATCATTCATCTGCCTTTATCCGCAGGACTGGCAGAAAAGAAATTATCTTGCCCTGGGCGGCGTTTCGGGCAAAGCTCTTGACCGTTTTCTTTCTGAACGCAAGGACACCCAAAAAGTGTTCCTCTGCCTTGACAGCGACACCGCAGGAAGCGAAGCCTGTACCCGACTGGCACAGTCCATTCCCGGCGAGATCGCCGTCATTCGCCTTGTCCCGGCAAGGAAAGACTGGAACGATGTTCTCCGTCAGCAAGGGGACATTCCCAGCCGTAAATTTATAGCGGAAACAATCACGCTACGAGAGCTGCCCACCGCCCAGCCTGTCCCCATGCTCCGCATGGCAGATGTGGAGCTTACGAGCGTGGATTGGTTATGGTTTCCGTATATTCCCTTTGGAAAGCTGACCATCATACAGGGCAACCCCGGCGAGGGCAAGACCTACTTTGCCATGCGTCTTGCGGCGGCTTGCACCAACCGAAAGCC
>NZ_QWGL01000111.1 GCF_003435375.1 Clostridium sp. AM34-11AC
AGAATTGGTGGTAGACAATCATTCATGCGTTTGTCGTGGGATCTATACTGCGGACCCTTGACAATTTGGGCGAGTGATGGTAAGATTTGTATTACGCGAGAACAGTACCAGTATAGGATTCGGGGTCGCCTGGATTTTGAACACTGTCAAAAGCGAACGCATCGGAAGAATGTCTGCGACCCATTGCGGATCGGGCGATGCGAAAAACTCCGAAGAGAGTGCCAGTAAGGGCTTGTACTGGTTTCGACGGGGGCTTTGAAGCTGGTGAAGCTATCCGCATGCAATGCGTTAAATGGCAAACCTAAATATAAACGCTAACGACGAATTAGCATACGCAGCCTAATTTAGGCAGCTGTCGGCCTTAGAATACCTGCATTTTAAGTAACCGGCATCATTTAAAGCAGGAAACGACACGTGCAAAGCTTTGCGCACGCGGGCGTATGATGAAGCTACCAAACGGATCAGGATGTCTGCTTTCGGGTTCGGGCGGGAATTCTAAATAACAGACTATGATAGTAGAAGAACAGGGGATAGGTTTTCGGACAGGGGTTCGATTCCCCTCAGGTCCACTATAAGGGAAGTCTTGAAAAGTCAGGACTTCCCTTATTTTATGCCTGTTTGTATGTTTTTTGCAAAACGCTATCCCTGCAGATAAAAGTTTGAAAGTGCATATCAATGGGGAAAGTATCACACGAAATATTACATGAAAAGCTATTTATACTGGAAAGAGAACACGAAAAACGCATGAGTAAATAAATTGTGAACATGCCC
>NZ_QWGL01000112.1 GCF_003435375.1 Clostridium sp. AM34-11AC
GAAAATCCGGAGATTATATCAAAGGATTACCTATCGCTATCCGGCGCCAAGAGCCAGGGCATGAAGCAGCTCATGGCCGGTGCTGGTGTAGCCGTAGTCGGCATGGTCCTTGTACCTCTGCTCTCCGGGCTTTTCTCTGTCTAAGCGTCTCCGTATGAAATCCTTGCCGCTCCCGCAGCTTTGCGGGGGCGGCGGAAAGGAGGTTGACACCGTATGGATTTCTTACTTGAAGCCCTGACAAATTGGCTGAAAGAAATGCTGGTGGGCGGTATTATGAGCAACCTTTCGGGGATGTTTGACAGTGTAAATCAGCAGGTCGCGGATATATCCGTACAGGTAGGCCAGACCCCACAGGGATGGAATGGCAGTATTTTCAGCATGATTGAGAATCTGTCCAACTCCATCATGGTGCCGATTGCAGGTGTGATTCTGGCTATCGTGATGACCGTAGACCTGATCCAGATGATTGCAGACAAGAACAACCTGCATGATGTGGATACCTGGATGATTTTCAAGTGGGTGTTCAAATCAGCTGCCGCCATCCTCATTGTCACAAACACATGGAATATCGTGATGGGCGTCTTTGATATGGCGCAGAG
>NZ_QWGL01000113.1:0-252 GCF_003435375.1 Clostridium sp. AM34-11AC
TCGGCGGCTTCGGGGTCAACCAACCATTGGTCTCTGGCTTCGTTCCAGAGATAGCCGTAAATAACCGTGCCTGTGAGGTGCTTGCCGGACTTGCCTTTGGATTGAAAAGTGGAACGGATTTTACGGCTGGTGTCTCTGGCGTAGTATTCGTTCATAATGTTGCGGAAAGGGGTAAAATCATCGTCCCCTCTGGCGCTGTCCACGCCGTCATTGATGGCGATAAGGCGCACGCCACGCTGACGCAGGATTTCC
>NZ_QWGL01000113.1:262-558 GCF_003435375.1 Clostridium sp. AM34-11AC
ACGCCACGCTGACGCAGGATTTCCATAATCTGACCGACTTTCAGATAGTCACGACCCATGCGGCTCATGTCCTTGATACACAGGTACTCCACATTCCCGGCTTCCACTTCTTTCATCATTGCCAGAAATCCGGGACGGTCAAAGCAAGTACCACTAATGCCATCGTCCGTGAAATGGACAATGTTCGTAAACCCCTGCCGTGCGGCGAACTCCTCCAACATAGCCTTTTGATTGGAAATGGAATTGCTCTCACGCTGCTGGTCATCATCTTTGCCAAAGTCATCACGGCTCAATCG
>NZ_QWGL01000114.1:0-266 GCF_003435375.1 Clostridium sp. AM34-11AC
ATGACGATTGACGGCTACGGTCCGTATCAGATCGCCAGCAAACTGAAATCGGAAAAGGTGCTTATTCCGTCTGCTTACCTTGCCCAACACGGCGAGGGCGTGAACAAAAACAAGACTTTCAAAGATGTGTACGGCTGGGGTTCTTCCACCATCTGCAACATTCTTGAAAAGCGTGAATATCTGGGACACACCATCAATTTCAAGACCCGAAAGCACTTCAAGGACAAGAAAAGCCATTATGTCCCGGAGGACGAATGGACGATTTT
>NZ_QWGL01000114.1:276-548 GCF_003435375.1 Clostridium sp. AM34-11AC
CATTATGTCCCGGAGGACGAATGGACGATTTTCGAGAATACCCATGAAGCTATCATTGACCAGCAGACCTTTGACCTTGTGCAGAAAATCCGTGGGAATGTCAGACGCTACCCGGACGGCTGGGGCGAAGCAGCTCCCCTCACAGGCTTGCTTTATTGTGCCGATTGCGGCGGCAAGATGTATGTCCACCGTACCAACAACGGCAAGCGTATTTCTCAATATACCTGTTCCCAATACAGCAAAGTCCCAGTTGGAAAGCTCTGCACGACACA
>NZ_QWGL01000115.1 GCF_003435375.1 Clostridium sp. AM34-11AC
CATTCTTTAAAATGATTAACATTTTGGAATGCTGAGTATAAAGCCTCCACTTCTTCCGTGTGACGATCTTTCCTCTGTTTCTGCAAAAACTGGGAGAGGGTAGAAAAGCCACCGGTAAAATTCAGCCCTTTTTCCTCGGTCAGCATCAAGCGTCCATCTTCCGTCAGTTCCAACGGCTCTGTCATCAGAACGGAGCCTGCATGGTTTACAACCACTCGTTCTTCCACACAGACCGGATCTCCAGGATCGTAGTCAGAACCGCGCAGGTCATAGCAATAAACGCCCTCTGGCAGATTATCGCGAGCAATCCGTCCGTTGGAGAACAGACCAAGTTTATCAAACAGCTCGATCTCCTGATATTGCTCGTCATTGGCAATCTGGATCTTTTTCTGATTGTGGAGCTTGCTGTGAGCAATCTCGTGAACCGTGGCCGAAACCGTCTGCACCTCGCTCATGCCCTGACGAATGGCAATTTTCTGATGATCGGCAGAAAAATAGCCGTC
>NZ_QWGL01000012.1 GCF_003435375.1 Clostridium sp. AM34-11AC
CAAGAGAGCGCCGCAGGCGGTCTTTCCTATAAAGTAAAAAATAGGGACACTCTTTCAAGTATCCCTACGTTCTATCAACATATCTGATAGTTCTCTATTTACTTTCATATTCAGAATTATTTGTGTTCCCACAACCGAGGTCTAATGCCACAACAACCGTTACCTTCCTCACAAGCTCTTTTTCCTTGTGATTTTCAGCAATCCTGTTGAAGCTGAAAAACTCTACAAAGTGCGTAAATTCAAGGATTTCTACATATCCTTTCTGTGTAGTCCTACCACAGTCTCCACATGGCTGGTGGCCGGGAACTGGTCCACAGCCCATGCCTTCTCCGCCCTATACCCTTTCTTCTTAAAATACGCCAGATCTCTCGCCAGCGTCTCTGGATTGCAGGACACATAGACCACGCGGTCCGGATTCAAGATCGCTACAGCATCCATGAATTCTTCTGTGCTTCCGCTTCTCGGCGGATCCATAAATACCACATCGGCATGAGCGTTCTGGGAGGCCATCTGGACCATGAATTTTCCGGCATCGTTGTTGTAGAAGCGGATGTTTTTCTCGCCGTTTGCCTTCGCGTTTGTTACGGCATCCCGGACGGCATCCTTGTTTAACTCGACGCCAATGACTTCCTTCGCGGCAGACGCTGCGACGATTCCGATGGTTCCGATTCCGCAGTAGGCGTCAACAACGGTCTCTTTTCCGGTGAGTCCTGCTGCCTCGATCGCCAGGTTGTAGAGTTTCTCCGTCTGAACCGGGTTGATCTGGTAGAAGGATTTTGAGGAGATCCGGAATTTCTTGCCACAGAGGACATCGACAATAAATCCAGGTCCGTAAAGCACATGTTCCTTTTCCCCAAGGACCATGCTGGTGTCACGTCCATTCACATTCTGCACTACGGTCGTGATCTCCGGGTGAATCTTTCGGAGCGCCTTCACGAAGTTGTTCTTCGACGGGAACACTGGGGATGCGGTAATCAGGACTACCATGATCTCCCCTGTGGCATGGGCGGTGCGCACCAGGACATGGCGCAGGAAGCCGTATCCGGTATCCTCATCGAATACCTTCATTTTGAAGGATGGAAGAAGTTCACGGATCGTTCCGATGATCTCATCCGCCTTTTTGTTCTCGATCAGGCATGTCTCCACCGGGAGAACCGTGTGGGTTCCCTCTTTGTATACGCCGGAGATGATACGGCCTTTCCTGTCGCGGGCCATGACTGCATGGACCTTGTTCCGGTAATGGAACGGGTCGTCCATGCCGATGATCTCCTCAACCCTGCAGAACGGGCGGAGAAGATCAGAAACCTCTTTCTTTTTGTGCTCTAACTGCTTCTCATATGGCATATCCAGATACTGACAGCCGCCACAGGTCTTGAAATGTGGACAGAGGGATTTTTTCCGCTCTGTTTTTGCTTCTGCCTGGACAGATGCATTTTTTCCTCGAACATGTGCTGTTTTGCGGTCATCCTGGCGTTTCGCTGCGGATACCGCCTTCTTTTTATCACCAGCGTTCATGTTTTTCTCCCCTGTATGATTCCATGCTCCGCCATACTTCTTTTCTAATTTTTCATCAATGTATCCCAGCTTTTTTTCTACACTTTTATCCTGATTTCCGTAGTTTCTTCCGTTTCTTTTCTCTGTACCGCTGACGAAATTCTGCGTTTCTTTTCTTCCGCTATTTCTTTCGGTCTTCCCGTTCACATCTCTTCCATTATTCCCGTTTCTGCCAGCGTTCTCTTTCTTCCAGTTCTTCTTTCCCTTATCACCGCCACTTTTAAACTTCTTTTCCCTGTATTCCATAATAAATATTTCTCCATTCTTATCTGAAACATTCCGCTTGATTCCCGGAATGCGGATGATTATAATAACACATAAAGTATAGCGTTTTTTCCCGGAATATTCCACTGAAACTTTTTATCTGGGACAATTCCGGCCGTTATACACAGTTGGGCATTTTCTGAGCTGAAATACCGCATGATACATGCAGATTTTGCCGGCTTAGAATGCAAAGCATCAGTAAAACCAGTTGTAACTGTTCCTCACATTTTCAAGAAAGGACGCAGCATCTGGACACTCCAGACACTGCCGAAAAACAAATCATGAATAATGAATCCAATACCCCTGTTGCCGAATCCGGACGCCCGAAGGACGTCACTGGACGAATCGAGACCGAAATCCGCACCTACGATCTCCTGGACTCCTTAAATATTCCCTACATGCGCTTTGACCATGAGGCCGCATTCACCATCGACGCATGCAACGGTGCCGACGAAGTCCTTGGGATCCATATCTGCAAGAACCTCTTCCTCTGCAACGCCCAGAAGACGAAATTCTACCTTCTCCTGATGCCTGGACATAAGAAATTCAAGACGAAGGTTCTCTCCAAACAGATCGGTTCCGCGAGACTTTCTTTTGCGGACGATGACCATATGAAGGAATATCTCGGCCTGACTCCCGGATCTGTCAGCATCATGGGACTCATGAATGACCCGGAGAACCATGTAAAGCTTCTGATCGATTCTGACGTCTTAAAGGACGAATATTTCGGCTGCCATCCGTGTATCAACACCACAAGCATGAAGCTCAAAACGTCCGATATCATGGAGAAATTTCTCCCGGCTGTTCATCACGAGCCGACGATCGTGGATCTTCCATGGGAGGAATAAAAACAGCGTTTTCCACCAATCATCGTAAGTACCAGTTTTCCCACACGCTAAAGTCACCTGTAGAATCCATTAACAGGAATTATTTTTAAATGGTAACTATTCAGTACCTTCATAGTTACGTGCAAAAATCCATTCCAGATCAGCTTCGCTGATGGGATTTTTGCCTTCCAGCCTATGTTTTCTTACGGTCAGCGCAGCAAGTGCGCAGACCTACTGAACAGTTACTTTAAATGTATATCTACAAAAAGAAGAACAGGAACGCAGATCTCATCAAGAGACCGCGTCCCCGTTCTTCTTTTTTATCCTTTATTCTATCCTGAAACCTTTATCCGCTCACTGCGCATTTCCGCAGAAAACGTACCATTTTCCCGGCCGTCAGTATCCAAAATGTGCTGATCTGCCGCCCGTTCCCCGGAAGCTCCGGTTTTACTGCATCACACCATTCGCATCAAACGTATAGCCGACGCCATCGATCGTCATCGTCGTGCCTGTCACCATAGCACCTAACTCAGACGGATCCAGATAATACCAGTATCCATCCGGATTGATCCAGCCGCTCATTCTTCCGCCGTCACGGTAGAAGTACCATTTGCCGCTCTCATTCTTCCACTCACCGGTATCCACCGCGGTTCCCTTAGTGGCTTTCGGAGCGTAATCCTTGTAGGCGAATTCCAGGCATACATTTCCGTTGATTCCATTTACATGTCCCTTATCCGTACACTGCCAGATCGTGCGGCCTTCGTATGTACCGTCCGCGCCGTATCTCGCAAGCCAGATATCATAGTGGATCTGCTTTGTGTCCATCTCGGTCGTAAATTTGCTGTAGTCACTGTAGACGATCGGTGTGTAGCCTGCCGCAACGATCGTATCACAGAATGCGTTTACCACATCCGTGAGTTCCTGGACCGAAAGCTCCAGGATATATTTTGACTCTACATCCACAGCGATCGGGTACTTTACATTGTATCCGGATACTTTTTCTACAGCATATTTTGCAGCCGCCTTCGCTTCCTCCACAGTTTTCGTCTGAAGATAAACATACGGAGCTGCCTGAACTCCGTTGTCCAAAGCACCCTTCATATTTTTCTCATAATTCGGATCCATGGTGTAACCACCCTCATATCCGTAAGACATCATCTTAATAAAGGCGAATGATATATCATCTGCCGCAACCTTCGCCCAGTCGATATCTCCCTGCCATTTTGCAACACTGATGCCGCGGAGAAGCGCTCCCTCTATTGTTTTTCCATTATTATCCACATAAACACCATTTACCTTTTTCCATGCATTTGCAGGATCCGTTACACTGGTATCCGTGGATGCCTTATTCTGCTCATCATAACCTGGTCCGATCTCATCCGCAAACGCGGTAAAACTGCCCTGTGTGATCATTAGCGCCGCGAGGACTGCTGCCATATATCGAAATTTTTTCTGAAACATTCTGATCCCGCCTTTCTTTTCTGCCCGTGTTTTATTTCTTAAATATTTTCCATCTTCAAAACTGCACAAGAAACCGTTGTAACTATAAAGATGCTGAACGACTACAAACAGTTTTCTTTAAGTCTTCACAAGTATACTACAATTTCCCTCTTTTTTTATTAAGAACTTCTTACATTTTCGTTGTCACACCTCTAAGACTTTGTGGCAAAATTTCGTCCAGGATAAAAGTCGCCAGTTTCCGGACAGCCTTCCCTGTGCCGCAAAAACAAAAGAACCCTTGAAAACCAAGGGTTCCGGAGCGGAGACGGAGGGATTCGAACCCTCGTACCGGGATGAACCGATAAACGCATTTCGAGTGCGCCGCGTTACGGCCGCTTCGCTACGTCTCCAGGATGTCTGCCTCTTTAAAAAGGCAGACTATATATTATTATACATATTTTTTGAGATTTGTATAGAGAAATCACAAAATAATTTTCACCAGTTTGCTCTTGCGTCGGTTTTCATGCACATGAAAACACGAAGATAGCAGGCATCAATCCACTAATTCCCCTCCGCAAAATAAGCATCCACTGCTCCGGCGATCCCGCTCGCGATTTTCCCCTGGTAGCCGTCATCCTGCAGCCAGGTATCCTCATCAGGATTGCTTAAAAATCCCATTTCAAACACACAGACCGGAATCTCGCACCAGTTGATATCGGAGGAGCTGTCCGTCTCCTGGACACCGCGGTTTTTCGTGCCTGTGGTGCCGCAGACGGTGTCAACGATCTTCTTGGAAAGATTATAGCTCTTGTCGTGAAGACTGGCGTTATAAGGATTCTGGGCCGTCATGCAGGTGGACAGTGCGCCGTAGACGCTGGAGTTATCCATAGAATCGGCATGAAGACGGATCAGGATATCCGCTCCGCTCTTGTTTGCCGCCACAGACCGCTCCGCGCTGCTCATATTCACATCATGGCTCGTGCGGATCATGACGACATGATAGCCGCGGTTTATAAGCTCTTTTTCCAGCTTTTTCGCCACTGTCAGCGTCACCTCGTACTCCGGGACTCCGCTGGATGTCCCCACCGCGCCTTCCGGCATCTTTGCCTTCATGGTCGTGGAGGACGGGCCGATAGGCTCTTTTGAGGTGTTCGCCTTTGCCTGATGTCCCGCGTCGATGGCAACGGTGTGACCGTTAAACGGGATCTCCGGCGCAGTCTCAGCATCATCGCTCGCAGCCGCTGTGTACGCCGCCGCAGCCGCCTCTCTCGCGGCCTCAACGCTCTCTGCCTCGGACATCTCTGAGGACAGTTCTTCTGATTCTGAAGCTGCTTCCGCCAGTTCTGAACTCTCAGAAGCCACATCACCACCCTCTGGATCTGCGCTTAGCGGTTCCCCGGCAGCTTCTCCGAGCACCTGCACGTCCGCATCCCCGGATCCGGAAGATCCTGTATCCGTGCTTTCTGCCGCAAGGTCTGCACCATTCTCGGACATTTCAGACGCCGTCTCACTGCTCAGATCCACCGCCTCATATTTCCTCGTCCCATTGCATCCGGTAAGCACCAGCGCGAAAAAGACCGCAGAAACAAGGAATCGGAGGAGTCCGTTTCCCTTTTTCATCCTGCTCATAGGATCGTTCCTCCTCCGACTACGCATTCATCCTCATAAAATACAACTGCCTGTCCCGGCGTAATCGCACGCTGCGGTTCCTTAAACTGGCACTCCACCGTTCCATCCGGGAGTTCCCTGATGATACAAGGGGATCCCTTGTGGCTGTAGCGGATCTTCGCGAGAACCTCTTTCTCCTCTCCATGAAGACCGTCGATCGCCATCCAGTTCACATCCCTGCAGATCAGATGATCGGAAAACACATCATTTCCCTCGCCGATGACGACCTCGTTGGTCTCCGGACGGATCCCTGTGACAAACACCGGATGTCCCATCGCAAGGTTCAAGCCCTTTCTCTGTCCGACGGTGTAGTGGGTGATTCCCTTATGTTTTCCGAGGATCACGCCGTTTTTGTCCACAAAGTTTCCGTATCCCGGAACATCGGACGCCTCGCGCTCGATAAATCCGGCATAATCGTTATCCGGCACAAAGCAGATCTCCATGCTGTCCTTCTTCTTTGCCACAGTGAGACCACGGTCCTCGGCGATCTTTCGCACCTCATCCTTCGCGTAATCACCGATGGGCATCAACGTCTTGGAAAGCTGGAACTGGGTCAGGTTGTAGAGCGCGTAGGTCTGGTCCTTCGCCGCCGTCACGGAATTGCGGATCGTGTAACGTCCGTTCGGCAGCTGGCTGATCCGGGCATAGTGACCGGTCGCAATATAATCAGCACCGATCTCCAGGCTGCGCTCCAAAAGTGCCTCCCATTTTACATAGCGGTTGCAGGCAATGCACGGATTCGGTGTCCGTCCGTGCAGATACTCCGCAACAAAATAATCAATGACATTCTTCTGGAATTCTTTCCGGAAGTTCATAACATAGTAGGGAATTCCAAGGGTCCACGCGACACGTCTCGCATCCTCCACCGCACTGAGTCCGCAGCATCCGCCGTTTTCCTCAACCGTACAGGAATCCTCTTCCTGCCAGATCTGCATGGTGACCCCGATCACGTCGTATCCCTGTTCCTTCAAAAGGCAGGCAGCAACCGATGAATCCACGCCTCCGGACATTCCTACCACGACTTTTTTCTTCATTAATATTCCTCGTCCTCTTCATGCTCACTGATATCGGACACTGGCTTCTGTAAGCCTTTGATCTCGATATGGTGCTTTTCTGCATAATCCCAGAGTGCTGCATGGATCGCTTCCTCTGCAAGCAGGGAGCAGTGAACCTTTACCGGCGGAAGTCCGTCAAGTGCTTCCATAACTGCCTTATTGGTTACTTCCATCGCTTCCTCGATCGTCTTTCCCATTACCATCTCTGTCGCCATGCTGCTTGTAGCAACTGCAGCGCCGCAGCCGAAGGTTTTGAACTTGCAGTCACGGATGATGTGGCTCTCGTCATCGATATCGAGATAGATTCTCATGATATCGCCGCATTTTGCGTTTCCGACAGTACCTACGCCGCTGGCGTCCTCAATTTCTCCCATGTTTCTTGGGTGCTGGAAATGGTCCATTACTTTCTCTGAATACATTATTTTTCCTCTTACTTTCTGTTCTTCTTAATGAAATCCTCATAGAGTGGGGACATTGCGCGAAGCTTCTCCACGATCTTCTTAAGGCAGTCTACAGTATAGTCGATCTCTTCCTTCGTTGTCTCCTCGCTTAAGGTAAGACGTAAGGATCCGTGCGCGATCTCGTGCGGAAGTCCGATGGCTAAGAGCACATGGGACGGGTCCAGGGAACCGGATGTGCATGCGGAGCCGCTGGATCCGCAGATTCCGTCCATGTCCAGCATGATGAGTAAGGACTCACCCTCGATGAACTGGAACGCGAAGTTTGCGTTGTTGGAGAGACGGTTCGTGCGGTGACCATTTAAACGTGTGTATGGGATCTCGTCCATGACACGGCCGATCATATAATCACGGAGCTCTGTCTCTTTCTTTTTATTGTTCTCAAGCTCTGCCATCGCGATCTCGACAGCTTTCCCGAGACCGACGATTCCCGGCACATTCTCAGTTCCGGCACGGCGTTTTCTCTCCTGGGCACCGCCATGGATGAAGGAGCGGAGCTTTAAGCCTTTTCTGATGTAGAGGAAGCCGACTCCCTTCGGTCCGTGGAACTTGTGGCCACTGGCGCTTAACATGTCGATATGGTACTCATCCACATTGATCGGCTCATGGCAGAATGCCTGAACCGCGTCTGTGTGGAAGATGATCCCGTTCTCATGGGCGATCTCACCGATCTCCCTGATCGGCTGGATCGTTCCGATCTCGTTGTTGGCGAACATCACAGAGATCAGGATCGTATCCGGGCGGATCGCTTTCTTCAACTCGTCGATGGAAACGGAGCCGTACTCGTCTACCGGGAGGTAGGTGATCTCATAGCCGCGCTTCTCGAGATACTCACAGGTGTGAAGGATCGCGTGGTGCTCGATCTTTGTTGTGATGATGTGTTTTCCTTTGGACGCGTAAGCCTCCGCAGTCGCGATCAGAGCCCAGTTGTCGGACTCGGAACCGCCATTTGTGAAGTAGATCTCATTGTCCTTTGCGCCGAGAGCGTTTGCTACAGTCTCTCTTGCTTTTGCGAGGGCTTCCTTGCACGGGGTGGAAAACTCATATACCGCGGAAGGGTTTCCGTAATATTCTGTATAAAACGGCAGCATGGCTTCCACGACTTCCGGACGTACCTTTGTCGTAGCCGCATTGTCGAGATAGATTACTTTCTTCATTGTTCCGCCTTTCTGTAAAGCTTGATCATCCAGTCTTGCTGTTATACCGCCGCAAGGCTGAACTGTTACCATTTATTTTATGCCATGACCCGAAAGTCAGCTCCCAAAAAGGCGCGGACAGGCCACAGATATCCTACATTATATACGAAACCGGTTGGGAATTTCAACCGGTAATCTTATGTTTTTTCAGAAATACACAGTAACTCGCTAAGTATTTAGGAAATCCCCGTATTTTCAGCGGTTTCGGCCGTCATATCCATCTCTTATTTCCACATATATATAACAGAATCCTTCTGCCTCAACGGAGCTGCCCATGCCTTTATCCCATAAAACTCACCCACTGATCACTGGAACCATTCTACTCACCGCCGCCGGACTTCTTTCCCGGGTCCTCGGCTTTTTCTACCGGATCTTTCTCTCCCGGACGATCGGTGCGGAGGGACTCGGAATCTACCAGATGATCTTCCCAGTCTACGGAATCTTTTTCTCCCTCTGCGCCGGGTCGATCCAGACCGCCATCTCCCGCTTTACCGCAGCGGACCCGGACCATGCGAAGCGGACGCTGCTCTCTGGCTTTTCTTTATCCTTCGCCATGTCTCTGGCCGCCGCCTTTGTGATCCGGCACTTCTCGGACCCTCTTGCGGAACATGTCCTCATGGAACCGCGGTGTGCCCCGCTGCTCTCCGTCATGGCCTTCGCGATTCCGTGTACCTCTGTCCATGCCTGCATATGCGGGTACTATTACGGAAAAGAAAAAGTCTCCGTCCCTGCGGCCGCCCAGCTTTTTGAGCAGACGATCCGGATCTTTACGGTATTTCTGCTGGTGTCTGTCTGCATCGAAAAACAGATTCCGGTCACAGTGTCACTTGCCGTATTCGGGCTGGTTGCCGGGGAAGCCGGATCGGCGTTGTTTGTGCTGATATTTTTTCTTTTATTTCATGAATTTCACGAAAATACAGGCAGACCCTGCAGGATTGGCCAAAGTTCCATAAAAAATCCGCTTTTCAGGAATTCCGAACGAATTTCGGATCTCTCTGGCAATCTGTTCTCTCCCATGTCCGCCCTCCTGGCCCTCGCTGCCCCACTCATGGCAAACCGTCTCATCCTGAACCTTTTGCAAAGCACGGAGACGATCATGATCCCGGAGCGCCTGACCGTCTACGGACTCACCCGTTCCCAGGCCGTCAGTACATATGGAACTCTCACAGGCATGGCGATGCCTTTTGTCCTCTTTCCATCGGCCCTGGTAAACTCCCTGGCTGTGGTCCTGCTGCCCGCCACTGCGAGGCACCAGTCCGCCGGAAACGACTCCGGAATTGCCGCCGGGATCTCCATGTCCTTCCGATACAGCCTTTATCTCGGAATTTTTTGCATCGGGGTCTTCACAGTCTTCGGAGATGCGCTGGGCTTACAGATATTTAAAAGCCAGGACGCCGGATCCTTCATTCAGATCCTCGCCTGGCTCTGCCCGTTTCTCTATCTCGCCACCTCATCCGGCAGCATTTTAAATGGGCTCGGAAAGACGAAACTCACGTTTTTCCATCACCTGGTCTCACTTCTCATCCGCATCGCCTTCGTGTGGTTCGGGATCCCGGAGTTTGGGATCCGCGCATGCCTCTGGGGGATGCTTGCGAGTGAGATGCTTTTAGCCCTGCTCCATATTCTGGCGCTCCGAAGGATCGTCCCATGTGACTGGAACGCATGGATATTGATCGGAAAGCCTGTTTTCTGCCTGCTTTGCGCCCTGTGGCTCTTCCGGCTCTTTCCGGAAACGCTTCCGCTTCCGGCAGGACTCCCGGATTTTTTCCGGACTGCAGTGCAGATACTTCTTTTATCCACCATGTATCTCCTGTTTCTGCTGCTTTTTCACAGAAAACAGAGTCCGGCCGCTACATGATCACTCGTCGAATTCCACCGTCACATAATACCCGCGGTCATTCTGGATAATATCCTTCACGATGCCCTTTTTGCTCTTCAGTCTCTCCGTAAACCGGAACAATCCCGACATCGCCACTGCCGGCTCGATCATGTAGTTCACATTGACCGGCGTGATGGACTCGCTGACGTCCACCTCCTGTCCGACCTCCACAAGGCCCGGACGTTCCATTTTAAATATGATCTCTCTCATTTTTATCCTCTTTTCTATTTACGGTAACAGGCATTCCAGAAGCCGTGAAACATTTCGTCGGTACCTTCTGGTTCTCACTTTCCGCCTTGTATCATCGCCACAG
The DNA here is from genome assembly GCF_003435375.1 of Clostridium sp. AM34-11AC. Taxonomy (GTDB): domain Bacteria; phylum Bacillota; class Clostridia; order Lachnospirales; family Lachnospiraceae; genus Pilosibacter; species Pilosibacter fragilis. Next base: position 10,655 of record NZ_QWGL01000012.1, read on the forward strand.
GCAGTTTCTTCCGGATGCCCAGTGACGTAAAAATGCCGCCAGACCGCTTTTTTAGCGTTCCCTGGCGGCATTACCTTTTTACTTTCCCGGCATTGCTGCCATGTTCTCTCAAACCTGTCTGACGAGCTTATTTCCCCTCGTAAATGATCGCAGAATCCACATCATATTTCTGCAGTTTATCTCTTCCCTTTAATCCCGCAAGCTCCATCACAAAACAGATCTTAACGACCTCTCCGCCAAGCTCTTCCACAAGCTTTGCGATTGCTTCCACGGTTCCGCCTGTCGCGATCAGGTCATCGATGATCACGACCTTCTGGCCCGGCTTGACGGAATCCTTGTGGAGCTCGATGGTTCCTGTGCCGTACTCCAAGGCGTACTCCATAGAAACGGTCTCTCTCGGAAGCTTTCCCGGTTTTCTCGCCGGAACAAAGGCTTTTCCCATCGCGTAAGCAACCGGTGTTCCAAAAATAAATCCTCTGGACTCCGCTCCAACGACCACATCGAAATCTACGTCTTTTACCATCTCAAGGAGAGAATCGATCGCCAGCTTTAATCCATCCGGATCCTGTAAAATTGAAGTGATATCACGGAAAATAATCCCCGGCTCCGGGAAATCCGGGATGCTTATTACATACTCTTCCAGCTTTTTCATAGTATTTATAGTTCCTTTCTGATTCGGTCCACGATTGCTTCTATTTTATCACATGTATTTTTTTCTGGCAACCATGAGAAAAAGCAAAACGTCGGTTGAATACCTACCTTTTTTGTAGTATAATCAGAGCAGTTCCAGATTCCGCATGATGAGCGGAATCTTTGTTTGTTTCATCTGCAGATGCCCTCTGAGCGCATTTCTGCAGAATAATATCGCAAAATTGTTCCTTATCGGCACAGTTATAACATTTTTTAGGAAGTCCAATGATCTGAACATCTCACATCTTGTCAGATCACTGTTGAAATTGGTGAAATAATCATGAAAATATCTACAAAAGGTCGTTATGCACTGCGCATGGTCATCGACCTGGCTGAACATGCCGACGATGGCTTTATCTCCTTAAAGGACATCGCCGCCCGCCAGGGTCTCTCAAAAAAATATTTAGAGCAGATCGTTCCACTCTTAAACAAGACCGGAATGCTCTCCACCACCCGCGGCTACCAGGGCGGATACAAACTCGCAAAATCCCCGTCGGAGTGTACCGTCGGTGCGATCTTACAGACCACTGAAGGCAGCCTCGCCCCGGTCTCCTGCCTCGAGCACACTCCAAACCCCTGCGAGCGCTGCTCCGCCTGCGACACACTCCCGGTCTGGGAAGGCCTAAACCGCGTCATCATGGACTACTTAGACGGAATCACGATCCAGACGATCCTGGATCAGAAGCATGAGCTGGAGGAAAAGCACAGACTGGCAGCTGAGGAGATCTTAAACAGTGTGAAGGGTCCGTGTCAGTCATAAAATCTGCGGCTTTGTGACTTTTTTATATTGTATTTTATATGTCGAAACAAAAAGCTTCGCAAAAAAATTGTCTTAAGGCAGTTTCTTACGAAGCTTTTTCTGTGCCTGTTCAACGGCACAGACCGTTACAGATTTATATATTGGGGACGGCAGCATGGCATCCACATATATTCCACTTCCGTCCAACAACAGGACAGCGGTCACACATATCGCTACGCAGTGACCGCTGTCCTGTATTCGTTCGTTAATTGAGGGGGATTTTTTCCAGCACAGCTCGACGCACAGCTGAACTGTTGGGGGATTATTCCTGTAATGTCTTAAACGCCTCGTCCAGATCCTCGATGATGTCGTCGATGTTCTCTGTACCGATGGAGAGACGGATCGTGTTCTGCTTGATGCCCTGATCCGCCAACTCCTCGTCGTTTAACTGGGAGTGGGTCGTAGATGCCGGATGGATCACGAGAGACTTCACGTCAGCAACATTTGCAAGTAAGGAGAAGAGTTCGAGGTTATCGATAAACTTCTTCGCTGCCTCTGCGCCGCCTTTGATCTCGAAGGTGAAGATGGAGCCGCCGCCGTTCGGGAAGTATTTCTTGTAGAGTCTCTGCTGTTCCGGATCATCGGATACGGACGGATGGTTTACTTTTTCTACAAGCGGATGGTTGTTTAAGTACTCAACGACCTTCAAGGCGTTCTGTACATGGCGCTCTACACGGAGAGACAGTGTCTCGAGTCCCTGCAAGAAAATGAATGCGTGAAACGGGGAGATCGTTGCTCCTGTATCACGAAGTAAGATCGCACGGATCTTTGTAACGAATGCTGCTCTTCCTGCTGCCTTTACGAAGCTTACACCGTGGTAGCTCGGGTTCGGCTCAACTAAGGACGGGAACTTTCCGCTTGCTTCCCAGTCAAAGTTGCCGCTGTCAATGATCACACCGCCGATCGTGGTTCCGTGGCCGCCGATGAATTTTGTCGCGGAATGGAATACGATATCTGCGCCGTACTCGATCGGTCTTACAAGGTACGGAGTTGCGAATGTGTTGTCAACAACCAGCGGGATCTTATGTGCGTGGGCGATGGAAGCCAGCTTCTCGATATCAACGACATCGGAGTTCGGGTTTCCAAGTGTCTCAACATGGATCGCTTTTGTATTCTCCTGGATCGCATTCTCTACCTCCTCGTAGTTGAACGGATCAACGAAGGTTGCTGTCACGCCGTACTCCGGAAGTGTGTGTGCTAAAAGGTTGTATGTTCCGCCGTAGATGTTCTTTGCTGCGACGATGTGATCACCTGCATGAGCAAGGTTCTGGAATACATAGGTTGCTGCTGCCGCGCCGGAGGCAACTGCCAGTGCCGCAACGCCGCCCTCCAATGCTGCGATCCTCTTCTCAAATACATCCTCGGTCGGGTTTGTCAGCCTGCCGTAGATATTTCCTGCGTCTGTGAGTCCGAAACGTGCTGCCGCATGCTCGCAGTTTCTGAATACATAGGAAGAGGTCTGGTAGATCGGAACCGCTCTCGCGTCTGTCACCGGATCCGGCTGCTCCTGTCCTACATGAAGCTGTAATGTCTCAAATTTGAAGTTTCTCTCTGCTCTTGTTTTCTTTGCCATAGTGATTTTCCTCCTCTTATTCCGGATCGGGACATCGCATTTCATTCCCGAAAAATTTCTAATTTTCATTTACCAACCATCCTATCTGGTTGCAAGGTAATAGTACCATATGTTGGAAAATCTGTCTAATTGGATGTACTCAAGGTTTGCTATAGGTTTTTCCTATTGCTTTATGCTGCGTCAAGGCACCGCAGGAATCATGATCTTTTGCACCCTTTCCGGCATTTCTCATACACTGAACATATAGAACGATCGCAAAGAGAGGTCTTTTGGTATTATGAGAAAATTTCTGGCACCGGTTCTTTTTGTGTTTACGGCGGCGGCTCTGCTCACCGGGTGTAAAAAGAACGCGGAATCCTCCTTAACTCCCGTGACTTTAAATGAGGTTGCCCACTCCATCTTCTACGCCCCCCAGTATGCCGCCATCGAGCTGGGGTATTTTGAGGAGGAGGGAATCGACCTGACACTGGTAAACGGTGCAGGGGCTGACAAGGTCATGACAGCCCTGGTATCCGGGGATGCGGACATCGGTTTCATGGGATCTGAGGCGAGTATCTATACTTATATCCAGGGCGATGATGACTACGCCGTAAACTTCGCCCAGCTCACCCAGCGGGCTGGGAACTTCCTCGTTGGACGGACACCGGAAGCTGATTTCAAGTGGGAAAACCTCATTGGGAAGAAAGTTTTAGGCGGCCGTGCCGGCGGCATGCCCCAGATGGTCTTTGAGTATATCTTAAAGAAGAACGGCATCGATCCCACAAAGGATCTCTCCATCGACCAGAGCATCAGCTTCGGTCTCACCGCGGCGGCGTTCACCAGCAATGATTCCGACTACACCGTCGAGTTTGAGCCCTTCGCCACTGCCCTGGAGCAGGAAGGAAACGGCTATGTAGTCGCATCCCTCGGAAAAGATTCCGGCTATGTGCCCTACACGGCCTACAGTGCCAAGAAGAGCTATATCGAAAAGCACCCGGAGATCATCCAGAAATTCACAAACGCGATCCAGAAAGGCCTCGACTACGTGAACACCCACTCCGCCGAGGAGATTGCCGAGACGATCAAACCGCAGTTTAAGGAGACCGACACCGAAAAGATCGCGATCATCGTGGACCGCTACAAAGAGCAGGATACCTGGAAAGAAAATACGGTCTTTGAGAAGGAAAGCTTTGAACTTCTCGAGAACATTCTGGAGGAAGCCGGCGAGCTTGACACGCGGGTTCCTTATGAGGATCTTGTGAATACGGAGTTTGCGAAGGCAGCCGCAGAGAAATAACTTTTTAATCGGAGAGATCTGAATTTTTTTAATCATTGTAACTGTTCAGCAGGTCTGCGCACTTGCTGCGCTGACCGTAAGAAAACATAAGCTGGAAGGCAAAAATCCCATCGGCGCAACCGATCTGGAATGGATTTTTGCTTGTAACTATGAAGGTACTGAGGTTACTAATCATTTAAATTCAGATCTCTCCGATATTTTTATACTTCCTCTCCTCTCATTCTCCACCACCCCATCATCCACTTCACATAGTCAGAAAATCCCGCGGGATCCACATCCCGGGCCGCAATGACAGGGATGTTTCCGATCTCCTCCCCATTAAACCGGTAGCGCAGCGTTCCAAGCTGGTCTCCCGCCTTTACCGGGGCCTTTGCGCTCTCTTCCAGCATCAGTTCCCGCTCCACGCCGGAAAAGTCCTCGCCGTGGAGTCCCAGATATGTAAAGGTCTCGCCGTAGGAAAGTTCCACCTCCGGCTCTTTTCCGCCTGTCACGGAGAGTTTCGGAAGCTCCGGCGGCGTCTCATCTTTATAGAGTCGGCAGTTTCCGTACCCGTAATTTAAGAGTGTCACCGCGTCCTTAAATCTCGCCTTGAAGTCCGGTGCCGCCATGATCGCGGCGATAAGCTCCACGCCGTCCTTTTTTGCTGTGGCGGAGAGACAGTATTTTGCGATACTGGTGGAACCTGTTTTCAGCCCCGTCACCTCGAAATTCGTCGCCATCTTTAAGAGCTTATTTGTGTTGGAGAGACCGAACTCCTTTGTCCCCTGCTTCGTCACATGGGTGATATTCTCCATCCAGATCGTCGTATAGTTTGTGATCTGCGGGTATTTTGTGATAAGTTCCCTGGACATCAGCGCGATGTCCCTCGCCGTAGTCACATGTTCCGGGGAATCCGTGAGTCCACAGCAGTCAATGAACTTCGTGTGCTCCATCCCCAGGCCTTTCGCCCGCTCATTCATCATCTTCACAAAAGTCCCCTCATCGCCTCCGATAAACTCAGCCATTGCCACCGACGCGTCGTTGCCGGAGGCGATGACGATGCACTTAATCAGAGTTTCCACTGTCTGGATCTCGCCCTCCTCCAGGAACACCTGGGATCCGCCCATGGATTTCGCGTGGGCGCTTGTCACCACCTCGTCTGTCAGACGGATCTTCCCTGACTGCAGGGCGTCGAAGATCAGGATCAGCGTCATGATCTTTGTGACACTGGCGGGATTTCTCGGCTCATCCGCGTTTTTCTCGCAGATCACGGTCCCCGTGGATGCCTCCATGAGGATTGCGGACGGAGCCGTGATCTCTGGGCCGGTGTACGGCGTCAGCTCCGGCTGCATCTGCTGTATTTCCATGATCTGATTTCTTATATCCTTTTTCCATGTCCCTTCCCTCATCATCCCGTATCCGCTCACCGGTTCCACCATGAACAGGATTCCGGCCATGATCCCACAAATGATTCTTTTTCCCACTCTCATATTTCTGCTCCCGACCTGCCTGCTGTTCCATAAAATTTCTCCGCCCGGACGCCATTTTATTCCGCCCTGCGGCACGCTTTTCATGTTCTCAGCCAGTTTTCTCCTTATAAAATATGGCCCGGACATCCCCCTTTATGTCACTGCTTACAAAATGCTTAATTTTTCTATTTCTCGTAGCGTCGGACATGGGGTTGTGCTATGATAGAAGTAATAAATACAGAATTTTATCCGTTGTTCTGTCTGACAAAGGACGGCGGTTACGAATTAAATTACGAGGTGATATTTTGGAATACAATAATGATTTTGAAAGGCGCCGCGCATATATTTCAAGCCGCGAAAAGCTGCGGAAACGGCGGCAGACAGTTCATATTACGATACTGCTGATCGTTCTCGGAGTTCTTCTCCTGGGAATCGGCGGACTGCTCCTCTTTAAAAAAGGAGGCCACTTATCCACACAGTTGAAAAACAACACTTCTGAATCTTCGGCGGAATCCGATCCGTCCGGAGATGATAAAACGACTGTTTCACTTGCGGAGAGCGGATCCGGAGAAGACGCTTCTCCGGAGTCACAGGAAGCTGCCGCACCGGCTGCCGCCTACAATACAGGCGATACTGCCCTGGATGGGATTTTAAACAGCGCTCACGCAAAATTCGTCACCTACGACTACGATGCTGCCATCGAGATCTTAAACTCCAACCCGGATTACGCGGAGAATTCCGATGTGAAGGAGCTTCTCGCCGCCTGCGAGGAGACAAAATCCACACTCGTCCGGGCGGATGTAAACAAGATCACCCATGTGTTCTTCCACTCCCTGATCATGGATAACTCCAAAGCCTTCGACGGGGACGCGGATTCCAAGGGCTACAACCAGGTGATGACCACGAAGAGCGAATTTTTAAAGATCCTGGATTCCATGTACGAGAAAGGATATGTTCTCGTAAAGCTCCACGATATTGCCCACGAGGTGACGGACGAAAACGGCAATACGAAGATGGTGGCGGGAGATATTATGCTGCCGCCTGGAAAGATTCCTTTCGTCATGTCCCAGGATGACCTCTGCTATTACGAGTATATGGACGGTGATGGTTTCGCAAGCCGGATGATCGTGGGTGAGAACGGAAAGCCGACCTGCGAGATGGTGATGGATGACGGCTCCGTGTCGGTGGGCTCTTATGATCTCGTGCCGCTCCTTGAGGACTTTATCACGGAACACCCTGATTTTTCCTACCGGGGTGCCCGGGCGGTCCTGGCGTTTACCGGATATCAGGGCGTTCTGGGATACCGGACGGATCCGTCCTATGAGAGTTCTAACCCAAATTATGAAGCCGATAAAGAGACGGTCCGCCAGGTGGCACAGTGTCTCAGGGACAACGGCTGGGAGCTCGCCTCCCACAGCTGGGGACATATCAATTTCGGGAAACGCTCCTTTGAGGATGTGAAGACGGACTCCGATAAGTGGGCCTCCAGGGTGGAATCCCTGATCGGAAAGACGGATATCCTGCTCTACCCATTCGGATCAGATGTTGGCGACTGGCATCCGTACACAATGGAAAATGAAAAATACGCATATCTCCATGAGCTGGGCTTCCGCTACTTCTGCAATGTAGACTCCAGCCAGTACTGGGTACAGTTTGGATCTGACTATCTCCGCCAGGGACGCCGGAACCTGGACGGCTACCGCATGTACTACGACCTGCCGGAGACGAATCCGGAAAAAGACCACTTAAGCGACCTCTTCGATGTGACCCAGGTCTTCGACCGCGAACGGCCGGTTCCGGTGGCACCGATGAATTAGACCTGGAATTAAAAACGGACTTCAAAAGTCATATCTCATATGGCTCATGAAGTCCGTTTCTTTTGTTTATATCCGCTAAAGCTTTCACTGGAAGTCCCTTCTGAATACATGGGAACCCGCAGAGCCTGCCAACGGCAGCTTCTTCGGAATTCGAGAAAATCAAAATACGCTGGACAGTTTTTCCATCCAGCGTACCCGGTATTATTCTGCATTTTCTGTTTTTCAGCTGAAATCTTCATTTAGAACTGCACAATATCCTTGATCTCCTGCGCCGGTTCCACGCTCTCGGCGTAGAGCACCGGACCGACACCGTCGTAGTCCGGCCAGAACTCGTATGCGATCTTCGCACGGACCTTGACCCACTGCTTTGTCTCAAGGTTTCTCGCCTCACGCGCCTTGCAGATAAATCCTAAAAATGTCATATCTGCCTCGCAGCATGTCATCGCCATTCGGCCCGGAACGAAATAGTTCTTCGGGAATTCCGGGGATTTTAATACCATACCGGTGAACTCCACAACTTTTCCCTCGTAGCGGTCCTGCTTATCCATGGCGTCGATGTACCAGATGCCGTAATCCTTCGGATCGATCTTGATCACATCTGCCTTCATGTCGTACGGAAGATCCTCTTCCAGAACCTCCTGCTCGATCTCGCCTTCCGCGTCCTCGAAGATCAGCTCTGCCTGCGGGTTTAAAGCCTTTAAGCCGCGGCGGTAGCGGGTGATGTTCTCATCGCTGACTTCATCGCAGCGGTTCATGATCACAAGCTCGGAGCGCTTTACAAGGAGCGCTAAGAGCGGCTTCATGTTGCTTAAATAGAGCTCGAAGGTGGAGCCATCGATGATCGTGATCTGCTGGAAGAGTTCCCAGGTATCCGGGAGCTGCAGCTGATCCTGCGGCCACATTCCGTTCCACTCGATGAGCACGCGGGCCGGGTCATATAATGCCTCGATCCGTCCGTAGAAATCCTCGTCCATCTCGGAGATATCTTCCACGGTAACGATCTTTGTTCTTGTTTTCTTTAAGATTTCCTTATCGTACTCCGTATCGCCTTCCTCGCAGAGGATCAGAACGGTCGTACCGTCGGCCTGGAAATAGTCCTGCTGTAAAGTATTTGTGATGAACTGGGTCTTTCCCGCTTCCAGAAAGCCGTTGATGACAAATACCGGCATTTTTTCCTGCTGTTTCACTGTCTTATTCTCCTAATTATATAAAATGGTTCCTGCCCACGTCTTGCGCAGACAGGAACTGCCACTGAACAGGTTCTGCAGATCTGGCAGCCTGACCCTGGCAGAATACGTTCATTAAGCCTCAAACGCAGCCTTTAACTCGTCTTCCTTCAGGTTGGAACCGATCACGCACACTTTTCCTGTGTAGATCGGAGCGCCTGTGCGGATCTCGGTCTCTTCCGGAACAAGATCGAAGTAGTACCATGTTCCGTCCGCATCCGGCAGCATTCCCTTTGCGCGGAGAACCTGGCCGTACTTCTCGGAATGTGCGAGTTCCTGTAACAGGGACTCGAGTTTCTCCTTTGTGATGGTACGGTTTGTCTCAAGACCCCAGCTTGTGAATACCTCGTCGGCGTCATGATCGTGGTGGTGATGGTGGTGGCCGCATCCACACTCGCCGTCATGGTGATGGTGATGCTCGTGCTCATCATCGTCATCATCGTGGTGATGGTGATGGCCGCATCCGCACTCTTCGTCATCGCCATGGTGGTGATGATGGTGCTCATGCTCATCTTCGTCGTCATCATCGTCATCGTGGTGGTGATGGTGGTGGCCGCACTCACACTCTTCGTCATCGTCATGGTGGTGATGATGGTGCTCATGCTCATCTTCGTCGTCATCATCGTCATCGTGGTGGTGATGGTGGTGGCCACAGCAGCACTCCTCGTCGTCATCGTCATGATGATGGTGATGGCCCTCTTTTACCTCCTCAAGGAGCTTCTCAGCCATATCATCTGTCGGCTGCTCAATGATCTCAAGAAGCTGCTCGCCTGTGAGCTTGTCGATCGGAGTTGTAACGATAGCTGCCTTCGGGTTCTTCTCGCGGATCATCTCTACACACTGAGCGACCTTGTCTGCGTCAGCGACATCGGTACGGCTTAACACGATCGTTCCTGCGCTCTCGATCTGGTTGTTGAAGAACTCACCAAAGTTCTTCATGTACATCTTACACTTCTGAGCGTCAACGACTGTCACGGAACCGTTTAATACAACGTCGATCTCGCCCGCAACGTCGCAGACTGCCTTCATGACGTCGGAAAGCTTGCCGACACCTGACGGCTCGATAATTACACGGTCCGGTGTATACTTTGTAAGGACTTCATTTAAGGAACGTCCGAAATCACCGACTAAGGAACAGCAGATGCATCCGGAGTTCATCTCACGGATCTCGATGCCGGAATCCTTTAAGAAGCCGCCGTCGATACCGATCTCACCAAATTCATTCTCGATCAGGACTACTTTCTCGCCCGCAATTGCTTCTTTCAGAAGCTTCTTTATAAATGTTGTTTTTCCGGCTCCGAGGAAACCGGAGATAATATCAATTTTTGTCATAATGACACCTCTTTCTTGCCATCCGCGCGGCATTCCTGTATTTTTATCTGTCCGCCTTAATTTTATACTGTATACAGACCAGATCCACTGCCGCACTTTCATTTTTCATTACCAATTACTAACTTTAACACATTTTCTAACAAAGTCAAGTACTGCCGCTTCCAGCGGATGTCTGGAAAGCGGCAGAAATACGAGAAATTTTCTCATATAATATTGTTTTCTTGTACAGTCTTCAGGATCTGGCAAAATCCAGCCTCATTGAGCGCTTGCGATTACGTATCTGCTGGCATCCTGCTGTTTCTCCCCTATCTCGACTGCTTCACCATCTGAACGACACTGAACCCCCCGAACATCGCCAGGTTCACCACAACAACGCTGGCTCCCGCCGGAATTGAATATACATAGGAAAGAATGAGCCCGATAAAGAAGCACACCACAGACACAACGCCCGAGGATACCACAACGCCGAGGAAACTCTTAAATACCCGCATGGATGTCAGTGCCGGGAAGATCACAAGGCTCGAGATCAGCATGGCACCCATCATTCTCATACCGAGAACGATCGTAATGGCAGTCAGGACCGCGATCAGAAGGTTATAGGCGGAGACCCGCACACCCGTCGCCTTCGCGAAGCTCTCATCGAAGGTCACGGCAAAGACCTTGTTGTAGCAGATCACAAACATGCCGAGGACCACCAGGGACAGGACTACGCTTAAGCACATGTCCTCGCGGCTCATTGCTAAAATACTTCCGAACATATAGCTGCTGACATCCGTCGTCATTCCCGTCGTCAGGGATGTGACGATGATACCGATGGCGAGAGATCCTGCGGAAATCATCGCGATCGCCGCGTCACTCTTGATCTTTCCGTTTCCCGTGATCCGAAGAAGCAGGACCGCCGCCGCTGCCACCACCGGGATCGATACCGCGAGAGGCGCCCAGTTAAAGGCCACCGCGATAGAGAGTGCCCCAAAGGAAACATGGGACAGTCCGTCGCCGATCATTGAATACCGTTTCAGCACAAGGCTGACTCCCAGGAGCGATGCGCAGAGCGAGATACAGATACCGCCGATCATCGCCCGCACGAGAAACGGATAGGAAAACATTTCCTGTAAAAGTCCCATTTAGTTCTCACCTCCGAGGAATTCTCTTCCGAATTCCGATTTCTTATACTCATCCACGGTCCCGTAAAACTGGACCGTCTGTTTCAACTGTAAGATCTTGTTGGCCTGGGTCACGATATTTCCGATATCGTGGGAGACCATGAGGACAGCCACCTTCTCGTCCCTGTTTAGATGGCGGATCACCGCATAGAAATCCTGGGTGGATGCCGGGTCAAGTCCCGTGATCGGCTCGTCCAGGATCAGGAGCTTATCCGTAGCGCAGAGGGCCCTCGCGATCAGGGTACGCTGTTTCTGTCCGCCGGAGAGATCCCGGTAGCAGCTCTTTTTGAGATCCGTGATTCCGAGCTTTTCCATATTGACTGCCGCAAGCTTCCGCTCTTCCATCGAGTAAAACGGTCGGTTTCCACGCTTTCCAAGGCAGCCGGAGATCACGACCTCCTGTACCGTCGCAGGGAAATCCTTCTGGGCCGGGGTCTGCTGCGGGAGATATCCGATTCCGGACCGTCTCAACTCGTCCGCCAGCGTCAGGACACCGCCGGTGGGCTTTATGAGTCCTAAGAGTCCTTTCATCAGGGTGCTCTTTCCGGATCCGTTCTCGCCAACGATGCAGAGATAGTCCCCAGGATTGATCTCCATGGATACGTCCTTCACCACGTCATAATTTTCATATCCAAAATCCACATGTTCACATTTTAATAATGGCTGGTTCATCGATAAAGTCCTTCCCGTAAATTGACAACATTCTGTTCCATCAGTTCCAGATAGGTGACGCCGTTATCAAACTCTCTTCTCGTCACGTTATGACAGGAGTGAAATAACAGCGGCTTCGCACCGGTCTCCTCGCTGATGATCTCCGCCACCCGGTGGCTGGAGAGTTCCAGGTAATAGACCGCCGGAATCTGTTCCTCCCGCACCTTGTCGATCAGGTATGCGATGGTCTTTGCGCTTGGCTCAGTGTCGGAGGCACAGCCGGAAAACGCAGCCCTGTACCGGAGTCCGTAAGTGTCCGCAAAATAGCGGAGCGGAAACTTGTCCGCCATGACAATGAGGTCTAAGTCCGCGCCGTTTACCACATCGCGGAATTCCTGGTCGAGATTCTCAAGTTTCCCGAGATAATCCTCTGCATTTGCCGCAAAAATGTCCGCGTCTGCCGGGTCCATCTCCTGAAGCGTGTCCGTGATCACCTGGGTGATCTTCATGGCATTCACCGGAGAGGTCCATATGTGCTCGTCGTATTCGATCTCGTAGTCCGCGTCATCATCGTGCTCATCATCCGTATGATCATGATCTTCCGCATCGTGATCATGATCATCGTCATCAGCATGGACCGCCTCATCATGGTCGTGGTCATCATGGGTATCGTCTGCCGACGCATGGCTGTGGTGATGTTCCTCACCTGCGTCCTCCATGCCTTCCACGATCTCTTCCTCCACGGTATCCACATAGTCCATCATCGTGATGACCTTTAAGCTCTCCGAATCCAGGGATGCCACAACCTGGCTCACCCACTGCTCCATGGCACCACCGTTGCAGATCAGAAGGTCCGCGTTCTGGATCAGGCGGATATCTGCCGGTGTCGGCTCAAAGGAATGGCTGTCCTGTCCCGCCGGGATCACCATGGAAAGATCTACGGCATCCCCCGCGATCTGTCTCGTGAAATCGTAGTACGGGAACAGGGTCGTTACAACTTTCAGCTTTCCATCATTCGGAGTTCCCACATCTCCGTGTGTGTCACTAACAGAGCCACAGCCTGTCAGGGTACCAAAAAGAAACATCGCTGCGGTGAGCCATGCTTCTATCCGTTTTCGTCTTGTTTTTCTAAAATCCTTCAATCCATTTCCTCCGGTATCTAACGCGCGGGCTGCTGTTTTAAGCATAGTTTACGCAAGGTCCGAATTTTCATGTTACTGTCTTTTATTTTTAATAGCAGCTCTTTGTTTCCTGCGCAGTTTTTCCTGCAGTCATCACTATATATAAATAAATCCGCTTACTGCTGTCACCTTTTTATGGCACATTGATAAGTCATGCCGCATCTGCACAGGTCTGCCAAACAGCTACTTTTCAATCTCCGTTAAGATATCAAGCGGTTTCTCAAGCAGAAATTCCGGCTGGAATGCCGCAAGCTCCTCACGGCCCCTGAATCCCCAGAGAACTCCCACCGTCGTCATCTCCGCGTTCTTTCCAGTCTTCATGTCCGTATTCGTATCTCCAAAATACAGGCACTCTGACGGGTCCGCGCCACAGATCTTCGCCGCCTTCAACGCTCCCGACGGGTCCGGCTTCTTCGGAACGCCCTCCTGCTCCCCGATCACCGTGTCAAAATATCCCGCGCCGAATACATATTCTACGGTCTTCTTCGCTTGGGCATCAGGCTTGTTGGATACAACAGCAATCTTTAAACCCAGCTCTTTCGCCTTCGAGGTGAGCTCCACGATTCCATCGTAAGGATGCATCTCATAGTTACAGTATTTTCCGAATATCTCCATATATACAGGGAGGATCGCCTCGTAGTGCGCCTCATCCGTATCCCCGCAGGCCGCGAGGGAACGTTTCATCTGCATTTTATATCCATCGCCGACGATGGTCATCATCTGTTCCTCTGTCAAAGGACCGAGCCCAAACTTCTCCAGTGAAAGGTTCGTACAGTATGTCAGCGCATGGATCGAGTTTACCAGCGTTCCATCCAGATCAAAGATCAGACACTTATATTTCATATCTGCCTCCATATAAAGCAAAAACGAATCAAAAACTGTGCCACTCATTTTATCACACTAAAAAAAAAATGACAATACCTTTCTGCGCATATATAGGGCTCCGAAAATTTCCTTTAAATCCCATTGACTCTTTCCAGTTTCCATATTAGGATATATCTATATGAAAAGGACAAATCTACATATATTTTATGTGCATTTTTGTACCAAAAGACGAAATCCCAGGAGGTACGTTTATGAAAAAATTTTGCATCGCAGCTCTCGCTGCAACACTGGCTCTCGGAACCATGATCACAGCTCAGGCTGCTGATACAATAGATGGAACTGTTGTATCCGGCACATACAAACGCAGCACAAACGGCGGACGCCGCCGCGGTTTAAAGTCCCCGGCAGGCGGTGCCTGGGAGAAGCTTTCTGACGGTACCTACAAATATCACTTTGCGGAAGGTCTCGAAGCTACCGATTACTGGCTGGAGATCGATGGAACCTGGTACTATTTCGGTCATGACAATATCATGCAGACCGGATGGGTAAAGGATGACGGCAACTGGTACTACATGGATCTTGAGACCGGTGCTCTCTTCACCGGCTGGCACGAGATCAGCGGCAAGTGGTACTACTTCCACGAGGAAGGTGATGGCTTCAAGGGCACTCTCATGGTAAACTGTGAGACTCCGGACGGATACACCGTTGACGTGAATGGTGCGCTTGTAGAATAGTCACTGGCATAAATTTTAAAAATCCCCGCAGGATCGTTTTTCCGCATCCTGCGGGGATTTTTTGCCGGTCCATATAGCATCCGTTCCAATAATACGTTTCTTGCATATGTCCCATTGATCGGCAGTTCCTCTTTATTCATATCTCAGAGCATCGATCGGATCCGCCTTTGCGGCTTTCGACGCCGGGTAAATCCCAAAGAAGATGCCGACTACGGCCGAAAAGGATACCGCAAGAAGGATGATCCCAGGTTTGATCACAACAGGGAGTCCAAGCGCCGCGCCGCCTGCCGTCACGAGACTCACAGCGAGAAGAACGCCGATGATTCCGCCCAGAGCGGACAGTATCGCGGACTCTGTCAGGAACTGGATCAGGACATCCCGGGTCCTTGCACCGAGCGCCTTTCTGATACCGATCTCGCGGGTCCTCTCCGTGACGGACACCAGCATGATGTTCATGATCCCGATGCCGCCCACGAGGAGAGAGATCGCAGCGATCCCGCCCACAGCCATGGAAAGTCCGCCCATGAGGCTGTCGATGGATCCCATCTCATTTGCCACCGTATTCGTATAGAAATCTTCCGCGTTTCTATTCTTAATTTTCCCGAGATACATCGTCAGCCTTGACATGAAATTTACCATGTCCGTTCCCTCTTTCGCGTACAGACGACAGTAATAGAACTGGTCATTCGGCCATGTGAGCAGTGTATACGGGATATACGCGGATCCCGTATCGCCGGAACCTCCGGACAAAAGCTTCTGGAAGGCGCTCATCTCTTTTTTGTAGACACCGACTACCGTATACATGTCTGTATCCCCGTAGACGGTGGTCCGGAAGGTCTTTCCCACCGCGTTTTCCGTTCCGAAAAGTTTTCTGGCACTCTCCTCCTCTATCACCACATTTTTCTTTCGTCCAAGGATATCTCCTTCGTTTAAATAACGTCCGGAAATCATGGTCACCGGCTGGACATCGCTAAAATTCCAGTCGATCCCCTGGAAGTCAAATTTCATGTTTGTCCGTCCTGCAAGGACTTCTGAATTTACGCTGGCGTAACTGTCGATATAGGATATCTCATCCCCAAAGATCTCCTTGATCTTATCAAGTTCATCCAGGGTAAAGTAATCGCTGTCCCGCACATCCTCCACATTGTATCCGATGGATACCACCGCCTGGGTGGCCCCCGCGTCCTTATAGAGGTCCGCGAACAGTCCGCGCATCGTATCGCCGATGGAAACGATGGATATGACAGAACCGATTCCGATGATAATGCCCAGCATGGTCAGGAGTGAGCGCATCTTGTTCGCCATGATTGCATGGAAGGCCATGATCATATTTTCGCCTAGCATCCGACCACCCCACTCTCTGTTCCGGCTGTTTTCTGGAAGTGTCTGTAGAGACCTTTCATGTGGACTTTACCGCTTCCTTTTGTCGGGTTTTCGTTGATCTCATCTTTGATGATCTGACCATCTGAGAAGTGGATGATCCGGTCCGTAAAGGCGGCGATATTTTCCTCGTGGGTGACAACGATCACTGTGGCTCCCGCTTTGTGGAGTTCCGAGAAGATCTCCATGATCTCGATGGACGCGGCTGTATCGAGATTTCCCGTCGGTTCATCCGCCAGGATCAGCGGCGGCTCGTTCGCCAGCGCTCTCGCAATGGCAACACGCTGTCTCTGTCCGCCGGACATCTCATTGGGCATGTGTCCGGCGCGTTTTTCCAGCCCCACGCACTCCAACAGTTCCATGGCCCGCTCCGTCCTTTTCCTTTTCGGGATCCTCGCGTAGGTCATCGGGAGCTCCACATTTTTTAACGCCGATGTCCTGGAGATCAGGTTGAAGGATTGGAACACGAAGCCGATCTTTTTATTCCGCACCGCGGAGAGTTCGTCCGGGGACAGGGCCGCCGTGTCGATCCCGTCGAGGTAATAGTGACCCAGTGTCGGGCGGTCCAGGCAGCCTAAAATGTTCATCAGGGTGGATTTTCCCGATCCGGAGTGTCCCATGATCGCAACGAACTCGCCGCGGTGGATCGTCAGGTTGATTTTCTTTAGTCCCATGACCCGGATCGCGCCTGTGTCGTAGATCTTTACGAGGTTTTCCAGGCGGATCAGCTCGTCTGTCACGTTTTCCGTCATGTAGCGGGATCTTGTCAGTTTTTCAAACATTGTTTATTCCCCCTGTTTTCCGGATGATGTGACTGCCATTCCATCTGTGTACTGCTCTCCCGGCTCCGCAATCAGGACGGAGTTTTCATCCAGGGAGCTCCCTTCCACCGGGATGATCTCCATCTCCACATCGCCTTCCACACCGATGTCCACCGGAACCCAGGATACGGTTCCGTCACTGATCTCCTGGACGTAGTTCGTTCCGTCTTTTTCCATCACGGCGGAGACTGGGACTGTCAGGGCGTTCTCGGATTCTTCCAGGACAATGGACGCGCGGGCGGTGATTCCAGCGATCAGTTTTGTGTCCTGATCTGTGACGCGGATCTTTGTGGGGATGACGCGCTCGCTGGAACCGCCGCCTTTTTCTTCGCCGGTCGGGGAGATCGAGATGACTTCGCCGTGGACGGTCTCACCGTTTAAGATGTCCGCGGAGATCTCGGCTTCCTGGCCGACGGCGACTTTTCCGATGGTGTACTCGCTGACTTTGATCTCGAGTTCCAGGTTATCGAGGTTTTCGATCACGAAGAGCGGGGCGTCGTTTTCCATTTTGTCGGCAAAGCGGCCTACTTTTGTGTTGACGCGGACGACGGTGCCGTCGATAGGGGCTTTTAATATCGTATTATCTAACTGCTCTACGGCTTTTTCGTAGTCGAATTTTGCTTTTTCGATCTGGAGGCGGTAGGAGTCATCGGCGACGGCGGATCCGTTTTTTATTGTGTAGGAGTCGCATTCCCGTTCTGCGTCGTGGAGACCGTTTTCCGCTGTCTCAAGATCAACTTTGGGGACGCTGCCGCCATCAAAGAGGGCTTTTGTGCGGTCGTAGTTGGCCTGAGCGGTGTTCAGGTCCTGGATGGCTTTGGCGTAGCCGTTTCTTGCTTCTTTATCTTTTTCGGCGCAGGTGGTCACGGCGAGGTCGTAGTCGTTTTTGGCGATGTCGGCTTCTTTTTTTACGTCGGAATCGTCGAGGACTGCCAGGGGCTGGCCTTTTGTGACTTTGTCGCCTTCTTTTACGGGAATTTCGAGGATCTCAGCGTGGAGGTTTGAGACGACGTCTACGCTGTCGGTTCCGGAGATGGGACCGGTGACTGTGAGGCGGTTTTGGATGGTTTTGCGGGTTGGAGTCACAGTGTCCACAACGGGGACCATGTCTTTTCCGCCGGACAGGAGTTTGATGCCGGTGATTCCGAGGATGGCAATGGCGGCGGCGATTATGATCTTTTTTCTCTTTGGGTTTTTTGGTTTCTTTTCTGTGGTTCCGGCCAGTAGGGAGTCTAGTTCTTTGTCGAATTCTTCTGGTGAGATTTTTTCTTCACTGCTCATACTCATGTGTTCCTTCCGAGGTTTTCTATGTTAAATGTGATTATTTTAACACTGGAATTTAGTATAGCAGGGAAATGTTTCTTTCTTGGGTCTTTTATCTGGCGGTTTTCTTGCGATTTTCTTACGGTTTTTGGGGGAGAGGTGAATTGGCGGGGGGTACGCACAGACCAGCTTTCAGATTCGGGCTCAGAGGATTTTCGGGGCGGTTCCTCTAGGCTTGCAGGAGAATGCTAAAGGCGGAGAAGCGTGGACACAACTCGCTACGCTCAAACAAGTGTCCACGCTCCTCCAACGCATTCTTCTGCGAGCCAAGAGAAAGCCATGCCCCGAAAATCAATCGCCCGGATCTGAAAGCTGGTCTGTGCTGTGTACTGGCGGGAGCGCAGGCGCTGCGCTGTGCGTTGAGGATGTGGCTGTGCTGAGGGACGAGAAAGGAATAAGCAGTGCTGCATAATAGTTGTGTACTGTGCTGTTGTTTTGACGGTTGGCTCACGGATGAGAGGTTTTTACATATTTTATAGTAAGTACGTTTGAGTGAGGTATCCATGACTCCGAAATTGGAAGTTAGAGGGGTGGATTATTCCTACCATACCATGGAGGGAGAGACGAAGGCCCTTTCTGATATATCGTTTCATGTGAATTCCGGCGAGTTTCTTTGTATTGTCGGGCCGTCCGGGTGTGGGAAGTCTACGTTGCTTTCTCTGCTTGCCGGGCTTTTGGCCCCTGAGCGGGGGGAGATTCTTTTTGACGGGGTTTCTGTCGGGAAGGGGACTTCGGGGATCGGGTACATGCTGCAGAGGGATCATTTGTTTGAGTGGCGGACGATCCTTTCGAATGTTTCACTGGGGCTTGAGGTGCGGAGGAAGTGTGATTCAAAGCATTTGAGCCGGGTGAAGGAGCTTCTGGATTCTTACGGACTTCAGTATTTTTACGATGCGCATCCGTCGGAGCTTTCCGGGGGGATGCGGCAGCGGGCTGCTTTGATCCGGACTCTTGCTTTGGAGCCGGATCTTCTGCTTCTTGATGAGCCGTTTTCTGCTCTGGATTATCAGACGAGGCTTTCGGTCTGTGATGATATCAGTTCGATCATCCGCAGCAGAAAGAAAACGGCGATCCTGATCACCCATGATCTTTCGGAGGCGGTAAGCACAGCGGACCGGATCCTGGTGCTGACGAACAGACCGGGGACGATCAAGGGGGAGCTTGTGATTCGGTTTCCGAACCATGAAATGAGTCCTTTGAAGCGGCGGAATTATCCGGAGTTTTCTTCTTATTTTAATGAATTGTGGAAGATTCTTGGGAACGGGAATGGTGATGATACGTCAACTGTCGATGGGGCCGGATCTGGAGATACAGATATTATCAATGGAACTGAATCCGGTGATGAGAATGCACCGGCAGCCAGAAACGGACTTATGACCGCTGTCAATGTGGGAGGTGAGCCGGATGAGATTTCATAGTATCGCTTCTTTTATCCTGCGCAGGCACCGGGCTGTGATCCCGGCAGCGGATCTTGCGGTCTCCCCGGCCCAGTGCCGGTATCTGGAGCAGGAGCGGCGGATCCGGAGGCAGATCTTCATCTGCAGGATCTTATTTCTGGTCCTGTTTCTTTTTTCCTGGGAGATCAGCGCCCGGATCGGGATCCTGAACGATTTTATTTTCAGTTCCCCGTCCCGGGTGCTCTCCTGTTTTCTTTCCATGGCGGCAGACCGGACGATCTTTTACCACACGGGAGTCACGGTTTTGGAGACGCTTTTGAGCTTTTTTCTTGTGACATGGATCGGGATCTTCGGCGCGGTGGCGCTCTGGTCCAGCAGGCGGCTGGCAAAGATTCTGGAACCGTACCTTGTCATATTGAACAGTCTGCCGAAGTCCGCTCTCGCGCCGCTGCTCATCGTATGGCTGGGCAACAACATGAAGACGATCATCACGGCGGCGGTCTCTGTGGCGGTATTTGGCTCGATTTTAACGCTCTACAACGGCTTTCTCTCCATGGATCCTGACCAGATCCGTCTGATCTACACGCTGGGAGGAAAACAGAAGGATGTCCTCACAAAGGTCCTGCTGCCCGGCTCTGTTCCACTTATCATCAGCAACATGAAGGTCAACATCGGTCTCTGCCTCGTCGGCGTCATCATCGGCGAGTTTCTCTCCGCCCAGGCAGGCCTTGGCTTCCTCATCATCTACGGCAGCCAGGTCTTCAAGCTGGATCTCGTGATCATGTCCATCGTGATCCTCTGTATTCTGTCCGCAATCCTGTATCAGGCGGTGGCAGTGCTGGAGAGGAGGTGTAGGCGGTAGAATCCATCCACAGCTTCTGGTATCGGTAGGTTTTTCGGATGTATGACAATCCGTTAATCCATAAAATCTTTCTAAACAAATTTTTTTACCAACATCATGCACCGCTCTCATCAGTGACTGGAAGAAATAGTCTCACAAACAAAAATCCCCAGAAAACACCGCCCATATACCGGGGCATGTCTTCTGGGGAATATTTTTTGATTTTAAGCTAGTCCAAGGACTCTCTGTAGAATCCGCCGTAGAAGTCTTCTGTTTTGAATACGTTTATGATCACGTTTTCATCTACTTCCTGGATCAGCTGGACGATATCGTTGATCTCATAGGAAGAAATTACGGTGTGGAGCAGGTACATCTTTTTGTGGCTGTAGCCGCCGATGGCGTCCACGCAGGAAATACCGTGGTGATACTTGCTGACATACGCCTTCATGACCTCTTCCGCTTTCTCAGTGGTGATCTGTAAGGTCACGCGGTCATAGCGGTGATGGAAGGTGGAGATCATCTTTGTGGAGATGAACTGGAACAGGATGGAATATCCTGCATACTCCCAACCGAACATGTGTCCAAAAATTACAAGGATACACACATTTCCCATGAACACATAGTTCCAAATGGACTTTCCGGTCTTATTGGAAACATAGAGGGCAATAAAGTCGGTACCACCTGTGGATGCGTTTCCTTTTAAGGAAAGGACAACGGACAGTCCGTAAAGCACACCGCCGAAGATCACATTCAGGGTCAGATCCTCAAATAGCGGAGTATAGTGGCAGACTTTTAAGAAAAAGCTTGCAAAAAATACCTGCAGCAGCGAAAACACCGTGAATTTCACGTTGATGCTGCGGCAGCACATCAGGGCAACAGGCAGGTTTAAAACAACGAGCGCCAAAGATGTCGAGACGGTAAATCCATACAGTTCAGCGATTCGGTCGATCAAAATCGCAAGTCCCGTAAAGCCGCTGGACAGAAGGCCTGCCGGACGGATAAAGGCCAGAATTACATAAGACTGCAGAAGGGCAGATGCCAAAACTGCCACGAAGGAAATCGCACAGCGGACAACAAAATTTTTCCGTATTTCACGTACCTTTTTGGTAACATCATTCCAGGAACTCATAAGTGGGGTACTCCTTTTTCATACTCTTGGTGCTGCGATCCGGTATTGTTGTATTTGACAAATCAAATGGTGTATTTTCCCGAATCGGTCCATTGTTTTCAGATTCTTTGCCGTTTTGTATGGGGTATTAGAAAAACGACCTTCCTAACTTTATCATGATTTTTTTGATTGTCAATCGGTCTCTTGAAAAACGAGAAAAAAACAACCGGAGGAGAACTCCGGCTTAATAATGTTAAAAATTCTATTCTCTTGTTTCCGCATCTGTACAATTATTTTCCGCGGTTTTCCCCGATCGCCGTGAGGTACCGGTTGCACGCATCCTTCATGCACGCGATCAATGGCTTCTGCGTCAAAGCAAAATAGCGCTCCCTGATCTCCTTCTCGATCAGCGGAACGTCTGTCCTCAGGCTCTTCCCCACAAACATGGATGCCACGAACTGCTTCGTCACCTCAAGGATCGTATTGCAGTCCAGTTCCAGGATCTTCCCCGTATCCCGCTCCACGATCAGACTGATATAAAACTCCCCGTGGAGATTGTAGATCGCATCCTCTTTGCTCGGCTTTGCCTGGCCGACCACAAGGATCGTGTTTTTGTTTTCCATATAATATACCCCTTTTTGTTCCCCGATATAAGAAATTGCTCATAGTAACCGACCTGCCCGCTCACGCAGACGAAACCTTTGCTGACAGCGCAAGAAAAACAAATGTCATCTGCGGTGCCGCTTGTTTTACTTTTTCGCCCGTTACATAGTATATCACAAAATATATTCGTTTTCCATTGACTTTTCTATGCATTTCCACTAGACTAGAGACAACGAAAACAGATTCTTTTATTTATCGGGACTCCTGCCCGGATGTTCCCTCCGTAAATAAGAGCCATGAATCTTCCAACAGGGGATCAGTGGCTTTTTTTGTTGCCTGAAATCCGAAAAACGATCCATATCGGCTTTTTCATACACACGGCCGCGAAAAAAGTTTTCCCCTCATCAAACATATTTGGAGGATAAATACCATGACATTTTTTAAAGATCTGGATACCATTATGAAACAGGATTTCGGAAACCGCGGGCTCTTAAAAGCACTCCCGGACAATCCGATCCAGGAAACCTTAAACACGCTCGCGGACGCCCGCCGTGTCATTCTCTTAACCGGCTTTCCGGTCCGACTCAGCAACGGCTCTTATGTTGGTGAAACCGACGGCCCCTTAGGCACCGCTGATATTGCAGCAGCCCTGACCGCTCTCGGCGCCTCCGTCCTCGTGATCACCGATGAGCCCGCCTTTTCCATTGTAAGCGACGTTGTCTGCTACCGCGCTCCAAAAGCAAAACTCATGATGCTCCCTAAAACAGACACCGGCGACTTCATCCGAAATTGCATCAAAACCTTCGCCCCAACTCACCTCATCTCCTTAGAACGCCCTGGTAAAGCCGCCAACGGCCACTACCACAGCATGCGCGGCGAAGTCCTCGATGACATGATCACTGACTCCGCCCTCTTTCTCTCCGAAGCAAAAAAATCCGGAGCCACCACCATCTCCATCGGCGACGGCGGCAACGAGATGGGCATGGGCACCTACCGCGACGTGATCGAACATTTCGTTCCCTTCGGTGGAACGATCTGCACCGCCGAATCCGCCGACATCACCCTCGCCAGCGGCGTCTCCAACTGGTGGGGAATAGGTATCGCCGCCCTCTGCTCCCTCTTCGCTGAAAAAAATCTCCTCCCGACCCGCGAGGAAGAGACCGAGTCTCTCCGCCTCGCCGTAGCCGCCGGCAGCGTAGACGGCTGCACCAAAAAGAACGAAATGACCGTCGACCGCCTGGATCTCGAGACGCATCTCGGAATCCTGGATTCTGTTAACGACATCTTAAAGAAAGAACTGGACATATGTGCAATTGCATAAAGTAATCTCCATATCGCACAGCGCAGCGCCTGCGATCCCGCCAATACACTCGGCTGGCCACCCTCGCGCAGCCAATCTCAGCGCTGGCCTGGGTCCGGATCTGGGTGCCTGATTTCGGGGGCATGGTTTCCTCTTAGTGCGCAGGAGAATTCGTTGGAGGAACCGCCCCCGAAATCCCGAGTACCCGGAGCCGGACCCAGGCCAGCGCGTACCCTTTAGCCACATCCCCCGCACATTTCATATTGACATCCCCCACCCCCATTCTATATAATAGACATAAATAATACGAATACCACATATGAAAGGGGGTTATACTCCTGCGGTCCCACCCGGACGGCAGTATTTTTATGGAACAGCACCTGTCACAATACAAAATCTTCTACGAAGTAGCCCGTTGCGGCAACATCTCCCGCGCCGCCAAAGAACTCTACATCAGCCAGCCTGCCATCAGCAAAGCCATCAGCAAACTTGAAGAAAGCCTCGGCATCAAACTCTTTAGCCGAAACTCCCGCGGCGTCCAACTAACAAGAGAAGGCGCGATCCTCTTCCAGCATGTGAACACCGCCTTCGACTCCATCGGCCGCGGCGAACGCGAACTGAAGCGGATCCATGATTTCCATATCGGGAACTTGAAGATCGGTGTCAGCAACACCCTGTGCAAATACGTCCTTCTCCCCTACTTAAAAGGATTCATCGGAAAATACCCGCACGTAAACATCGCCATCGAGAGCCAGTCCACCTACCAGACCCTCGACATGCTGGATGCCAGAAAGATCGATATCGGACTCGTGGCGGAGCCAAAAAGCAAAAAAGGCCTCCACTTCCAACCGGTAATGGAAATCAGCGATGCATTCGTCTGTACTCCGGCCTATCTGGAAAACCTCCATCTGAGAGAAGGCAATGACACCGATATTTTTAAAACCGGAAATATCATGCTCTTAAACCGCTCCAATATGAGCCGGAAACATGTGGACGCCTACCTGGCTGACAATCAGATCGAGATCAACCAGATCCTGGAGACCACCGACATGGAACTCCTCATCGAATTCTCCCGGATCGGACTCGGAATCGGCTGCGTCATCAAAGATTTCGTCGAGGATGACTTGAAAAACGGTACACTCATTGAGATCCCGTTGGATATCCCGATCCCGAAACGCGTCATCGGCTTCTGCTGCCATCCTCAGGATATGCCGGATACCCTGAGAGAATTCATGGAATTCTCCCGGACATTCCACAAAGCATGATCTGACAATCGCGGGCATTTTTAATACCGATCTTCCCAGAATCGGCAAACAAACAATATAAATACGAATCGCCCGCAAAAAAAGAGCCGGGAACTGAATTCCGATCAATTACAAAATCCAGTTCCCGGCTCTTTTTAGTTTCTCATTTGTAACTGTTCAGTACCTTCACAGTTACATGCAAAAATCCATTCCAAATCGGCTACGCCGATGGATTTTTGCCTTTTAGCCTAGGTTTTCTTACGGTCAGCGCAGCAAGTGCGCAGACCTACTGAACAGTTACTCTCATTTTTCTTATGTACGCTCAACCACTCCTCCAGGCGCAGTCTCCGCACGCGTTTTTACAAACCAAATCCCTAATTCTGGTCCTTATACCCAGTCACTTCATAAAACTTCTCAAGACTTCCATACTTAAACACCATCTTAAGCTCACTTCCGATGCTGTTCATCATCGTCTCATCCGGGATCTCGTCGCGGTGGTACCATCCCGCCTCAGAGAGCTCATCTTCCTGAAGCTTGATCTTATCCGGTCCGTCTAACTCCGCAAAAAATCCGATCATCTCCGTGTCAGAGAATGCCCATGGCTGGCTCTTATAATAGCGGATGTTCTTGACCTTCAGTCCGACCTCCTCCATGACCTCACGGTGGATCGTCTCCTCAAAGCTCTCCCCGATCTCCACGAAACCGGCGATCAGCGCGTATCCGCGGTACGGGTTGTTGTTCACGCGGTATCTGGACATTAAAAGTCTGTCCCCGTCGGAGATTGCAACGATGACAGCCGGAGAGATCTTCGGATACTCCGTCTGTCCGCACTCCGGGCACACTAACGCACGCTCAGTCTTGCTGTTCTCCATCAGATGACCACAGCATCCGCAGTACTTTCTGCTCTCTTTAAAGCGATGAATCTGTGTCGCCGTGATTCCCGCGAAAGCCTGATACATCGGATGCATCTTTCTGTACGCCGCTGTCGAACAGAGTTCATAGACATCGGAATCATATCTCGGCATCTCCGTCACATAGTAATAATGATTTCCATCGATGGCGAACAGATAATACGCGCTTTCTTTCAGCAGCTCTTTGTCCTCCGGGAAATCAGAAAACTTCGGAATCTTGTGATTTTCCTCGTCCACTTTTCTTAAAAGTGTCTTACTCTTCTTTATATAAAGGACAAAGTCCTCATCCTGCGCCTTCGGCTGTCCGTAGGTCAGGTCAAATTTATGCGGGTTGATATCCTGGATCATTCCTATACTCCTTATTCGTTGACATAAGTTTCTGCCTCCCCGCAGCACCTCTCAGTTTCTGCTGCCGGCCCGGCGAAACCTTAAAATTTTCACATCATTTCCATGATACGACGGGCATTCATTTTTGTCAATCCATCAAAACCTTCCGCTCTGCACAGTCCCTCAAAGAAACTTCGCCATATGTTTCCCTGTTTCGGTTGACGAACATGTTCATTTGCCTTATAATGCCATTCAGTGTCCCTTCACAAAGGGAGAATGTATGTTTATTTGTAACCGTGAAATTTCTTCACGGTTATCTATGTTTTACGAAAGGAGTTACCCAAATGGCAACAGAAAACAAAATGGGCGTCATGCCGCTAAACCGGCTTCTGATCTCCATGTCCGTACCAATGATGATCTCGATGCTCGTCCAGGCACTCTATAACATTGTAGACAGTATGTTTGTCGCGCAGTTAAGCGAGAATGCCCTGACCGCCGTATCCCTGGCGTTCCCGGCGCAGAACCTGATGATCGCCGTGGCGACCGGAACCGGCGTCGGTGTCAATGCTGCTCTCTCAAGAAATCTCGGCGAAAAGAACTTTGATCGCGCCAACAGGATCGCGGACCACGCGCTGTACCTGGCGGCTATGAGCTACATCGTATTCGCGATCTTCGGTCTCTTCTTTGCGAGACAGTTCTTCCGCCTCCAGACCGATATCGAGGAGATCGTGGATCTCGGAACTACCTATTTAAGAATCTGCACGATCGCTTCCTTCGGTCTCTTCACGGAGATCGCCTGCGAGCGTCTCCTGCAGTCCACCGGAAAGACGATCTACTCCATGTACACCCAGGGCCTCGGCGCCATCATCAATATCGTCCTGGATCCGATCCTGATCTTCGGTTACTTTGGAGCTCCGGCTCTCGGGATCGCCGGTGCCGCAGGCGCCACTGTTTTCGGACAGATCATCGCCTTCGGCCTCGGTTTTTACTTAAATAAGACGAAAAACCACGAGATCACGATCTCCCTCAGGAGCTTTAAGCCCAACGGTGAGATCATCCGCCACATTTACGCGGTGGGCGTTCCGTCCATCATCATGGCATCCATCGGAAGTATCATGACCTTTGGAATCAACAAGATCCTTATCGCCTTTTCTTCCACGGCGACAGCTGTATTCGGTGTCTACTTCAAGCTCCAGAGCTTCGTGTTCATGCCGGTCTTCGGTTTAAACAACGGAACCGTTCCGATCATCGCCTACAACTACGGTGCCGGAAAACCGGACCGAATTATGGGAACCATAAAGCTGGCCGCTGTGTACGCTACAACGATCATGCTGTGCGGCTTCGCTGTCTTCCAGCTCATGCCGGATAAGCTTTTAATGATCTTCAGCGCCTCCGATACGATGCTCTCCATCGGCATTCCGGCACTCCGGATCATCTCCATCAGCTTCCTGTTTGCGGGCTGCTCCATCGTCTGTACTTCCCTGTTCCAGGCACTTGGACATGGAATGCTGAGTTTATGGATCTCCGTGTTCCGTCAGCTT
This sequence comes from Clostridium sp. AM34-11AC, assembly GCF_003435375.1. GTDB lineage: Bacteria > Bacillota > Clostridia > Lachnospirales > Lachnospiraceae > Pilosibacter > Pilosibacter fragilis. The sequence continues at coordinate 38,166 of NZ_QWGL01000012.1, forward strand.
GTCGTTCTTCTGCCGGTGGCATTTATCTTCGCAAGGATCGGTGGTCTTCACACCGTGTGGTTTGCCTTCCCGATCGCCGAAGCTTTCGCGATCATCTTCAGCGGTGTGTGCCTTGTCCATGTGTACCGTAAGGAGATCATTCCGTTGAAAGCACAGCAGGGAAAATAGTTTTTTAATTAAAGAATCGAATTTTTCAGACATGTAAGCTTACGTCCTGACAGGTCGTTTCTCCCGGTTATTTCCGTGTATGAAACGGCTTTGCCAGACTTAAGTTTACATGCCTTTTTGTTATTACCTCTTTTCCGAAGTTCAAAATCATTCCTCGTCTTTTCGCATTCTCCGATGATCTGCATTTCTGTCCGTCAGCATTTTCTTATAAAATTTTTTCAAAAAATATGTGATTTTAACCTTTTAGTTCAAGACAAACCGCGAATTTTATAGTATGATATAGCTACTTACAAAACAGAGGTTCTAAGTCTCATATACCGGCGACAAGGATCCGTCGTCCGTTTCCCTATGAAAATTAATGAATACGTAACTATTCAGTACCTTCATAGCTACGTGCAAAAATCCATTCCAGATCAGCTTCGCTGATGGGATTTTTGCCTTCCAGCCTATGTTTTCTTACGGTCAGCGCAGCAAGTGCGCAGACCTACTGAACAGTTACAAGAATACTTAACATTACCCGCTGTCAGAAACATTTTTTAATGGCTGACAGCTGACATCAGTCTGCCCTGATTGGAAATTTGGAGGATGATGTATGAAAGAATTATCGAAAACGCTGACCGGAAAAAAGATCCGGGATGAAATGTTAAAAAGAAAGATGACAGTCCGCGATCTCCAGGATGCACTGGAACTGGACAGTCCCCAGTCGATCTATAAGTGGCTTCGCGGGGAATCGCTCCCCTCTCTTCCGAATATGCTGGTCCTCGGTGAGCTGTTCAAGGTTCCGTTGGAAAGGCTTCTGGTCCATGAGGACGGAAGTGTCGCTTACCACCGTATCTTCGATGACAGCCTTCCTTACGAGATTGCCTATCTGGTCCAGGACAAAGATGACTTTTCCGTAAAAAGGCGGCATGTGGCACGGGCAGATACCTTCGCGGGAACCTGTTACTCAGGAATCTTTAATCTGCCTCAGGAGTGTCCTCACTCAAAAGCTCCTCATAACTGACATTTAAGACTTTTGCGAAGTATCTCAGTTCAATATCGGTCACAAACCTCTTTCCGCTCTCAATCCTCTGGATCGCGTTCTTATCAAGGTCCAGACCGAGAAGCTGAAGCATATCCGCCAGTCGTTTCTGTGAAACATCGTTCATCCTGCTGCGAAGTTCACGGATCTTGATCCCGCAGATATTGTTCCTGCCGGATATTGACTTGTTTTTGTACATATAATAACACTCCTTGTTTGGCATTCACTAATTGTCACTCCAAACAATATATGTTATTATTGAAACAGTCATGACATTCACTGGATGTCACAAGAAGATTTTATTGGTATGCATTATCAAACCAAAATAATATGATCCTGCTGCCGCACCACAGGAGCAGATCTCTTAAATATACAACTTTTCAAAGGAGGATTTATTTATGGAAATCACAAAAGAATTAAAACAGGATCTCTCCGAGCTGGAATCTGCGTGCAGCAGTTTTCTCGGAAAATATGAATCACAGCTCACGGACGCACTGAATAAGACGAAAATGTCCGCTGAGGACAGCTTGAAAATAGACCTGATGTTAGAACTTGTCACCCATCTCTCCTCCGCGCAGTTCGTCTCTTCCTACATGCAGAAGGATATCGTGAAGGAAGGAATTCTGCTCCAGGATGCGGCCGGAAACTTTACGCTCGGCGGCGATCCTCTTCCGACGATGAGCGATATCGAAGTGTATGTCCACGATGATGAATTAAACCAGGACGTCTGGAAGCGTGTATTTATCGGCGGCGGAACCGAAAAGCGGATCTGCGGTCTGCGCCATCCGGATCTCACTTCCGGAGTCCATGCAAGAATCCGCGGTTAGTTTTTCCCAGGAAAAGTCCATAAAAAAGATCCGCCAGCATACCGTACGAAACTATCTTCGGTATCCTGACAGATCTTTTTTCTTTATTTTGTAACTGTTCAGCGCCTTCTCCCTGTGTCTCATACGGTCAACGCGGCAAGTGCGCAGACCTGCAGAACAGTTACTTTATTTCTTACTTATTTGTCTTTTTCTCCTCATACTCCTTCAGCGCCCGCAGTGCCTCCCCTGACAGCGGAAACAGCACTATCAGGTTAAACACCGTCATAAGACCAACGCCCACGTCTCCGAGATCCCACACCACCGTGTACGCCTGCAGTCCGCCGACGAACAGCATGATCAAAGCAAAGATCTTGTAGAGTGTCTGATAAATCCAACGGTTTCCGAACAGGTACGCCACATTGGATCTCGCGTAGAACAGGATTCCCAGGAACGTGGAAAAGCTGAATAGCGCCAGTGTTACAGCGATAAATATTACGCCAATGTCCCCCATATAGTAGCTCATGACTTTCTGTAAAAGATCCATTCCCGCAAGCCCCGTCGTCAGTTCTTCCGGGACGAGCAGCATGATCATCGCCGTGCAGCTGCAGATCACGATGGTGTCGATAAATACGCCAAGCGCCTGCACGAGACCGACCTTTACCGGATCGCTCTCATCCGCCGCAGCCGCCGCGCATGGTGCGGAACCGGAACCAGCCTCATTGGAGAACAGGCCGCGCTTCACGCCGTTCATGAGCACCGCGCCAAAGCCGCCCGCCGCGATCTGGCGGAGTCCGAAGGCTTCCGCAAAGATCCTCGCAAACACGCCAGGAACGCTGCTCAAATGGGTCGCGATGATAAACAGGGTGATCACAAAATAGCAGCCCGCCATGATCGGAACGATCACATCAAGGGCGCGGACTGTAGCGTTCTTTCTCATAACGATCACCGCAGAGATCACGACGAGGACTACCGTCGTCACGAGCGGCGAAATTCCGAAGGCATTCTCAAATGCCGACGCCACAGAGTTGCTGATGACCTGGCTGATTCCACCCCAGCAGATCAGGCCAGACAGCGCAAACAGGACCGCGATCACGGAGCGTTTCAGTTTTTTCTTTCTCACCCGCTCCGCATAGCTGTGGATATAGTAAGCCGGACCACCGTGGTAACCGCTGTAGAGCGGGTCCTTTTCCTTATAAAGCTGCGCTAAAGCCGCCTCCACAAACGCTGTGGAGGCCCCAATCGCTGCCGATAACCACATCCAGAACACAGCACCGGCACCGCCTGCCGAGATCGCCGCAACGACTCCCACGAGGTTTCCCATTCCTACTCGGGTCGCTGTGGACACAAACAAAGTCTGGATCGGTGACAGGCCGCCTTCCTCCTGTTTCTTTCCGTTCAAAGCCCGGATCATGTCCGGAAACAGGCGGACCGGAAGAAATCTTGTCCGAAGCGTAAAATAGACTCCCGTTGGAATTAAAAGCAAAACAAGAAGCGGAATCCCGATCCCATTTCCGTTCCCCAGCGGAATCGTAAACAGGTCTCCCCATAAGAAGCGGTACACCGCTTCGATAACTGCTGTTACCATAAGTAAATTTTCTCCTTTTCGATATAACATGACAGACAGGCACCCGCTCCCCCAAAGCGTACTTTTCAAGCTTCAATACTAAAACGCGCCAGTCTGTTAAATTGGCATGTACAAGTTTTTATTATACACGTTTATAATGTGTGCTGTCAAATAATCCTTATGAATAGCTCGTATGTGGGAATGAATTATCAGTTATATTATGAGGTAAAAAATACGCAGCTATTTTAAGCCCCTCAGGTTATCGCGACTGATCCCCCTCTGTTTCGGTCCCCTGAACAAACGACGCTGGTACCCAGCCACTCTGATGCTCATGCGAGTCTGAACTTTATCTTCTTGTCCGTATAAACTATGAGGAGCACGCTTTGCGAGCTTCTCAAGTTATTGCGGCAGTCTCCAAGGTCTCATTCAATCATGGACTTTGGCTCGTTGCTCGCGTAAATAAAAAAGGACACCTCTTTGGTATCCTTTTTCATCTTTCTAAATGCAGTTTAAATTCATGCTGCCCCAAAGAAAACTACGCGTTCTCCTGCTGCTCCGCTTTCTTCGGCGGCATCACACAGAGATCCTTCACGACCTCCCCCGCCAGGATCAGTCCCGCAACGGACGGAACAAACGCGATACTTCCAGGAATTGCGCGGCGCTCGGTGCATTTATGCTTTGCGCCCGGCGGGCAGATACAGTTTTTCCGGCAGCTGATGCTCATGTCTTCCTGCTGCTCTACCGGCGGCTCTGTGGAATAAACCACCTTTAATTTCTTCACTCCGCGCTTCTTTAACTCGCGGCGCATGACCTTCGCAAGCGGACACATGCTGGTCTTATAGATATCTGCCACATGGAACTGTGTCGGGTCCAGCTTGTTTCCTGCCCCCATGCTGCTGATGACCGGAATCTCGCAGCTGATGGCTCTCATGATGATCTCAAGCTTTGCTGTCACGGTGTCCACAGCATCCACCACATAGGAATACTCCGTGAAATCAAATTCGTCGGCGTTTTCCGGAAGGTAAAAGCACTTTCTAACCTCCACCTGGGCGTCCGGGTTGATTTCCAGGATCCGGTCACGCATGACCTCCGCCTTGTACTGTCCGATGGTCTTTCTCGTCGCGATGATCTGGCGGTTGATGTTCGTGAGGCAGACCTTATCGTCATCCACCAGCACAAAAGAGCCGACTCCGCTCCTCGCCAGCGCTTCAGCCACATATCCGCCGACTCCGCCGATACCAAAGATCGCCACCTTTGCCTTCGCGAGACGGTCCATATTTTCTGCTCCTAAAAGGAGCTGTGTCCTTGAGAACTGATTTAACATATCTAACTCCAATCCTGTCTGTACTTCAATTGACCAGATACCATTATACCCACTAGTTTGATATGTGTAAAGAGAGTGCTTCATTATTTCGCGATTTCACCACTCGATCAGTTACTGACATTGCACGTGTACAGTACCCTCAATCACTTTGTTGTTAGACTTACGGCAACGGATACGCCCCGCACTCCACAATATTCCGATAGGACACAGGATCCGTATCACCTTCCGTGTTGATCAGCAGGATCACGGAATCCGCTCCCAGTCCCAGCGCCTTTCTCGCAGCCTCAAGTTCCGGGCGTTCCAACAGCATCAGTACAGCTCCCATAGTCGATGCCCCGGATTCGCCGGATACGATCACCGGGTCATACCCCGCCGGCTTTGCGTATGCCCGCATGGCATGGGCAGCCGCATAGTCTTTACAGGTGATGTAAGCCGCAGGAACCGATTTTAACACCGGCCAGATAGATTTACACGGTGTTCCGCAGTTTAATCCCGCCATGATGGTCTCCGGCGCTCCGTCCACCGAGCAAAGTTCCCCTGCTTCCCCGGATCTAAAAATACAATCCGCCACGTCCGGCTCCACGATCATGATCTTCGGTGCTTTCTCCCCGTAATGGTTTACAAGATATCCTGCGACAGCCCCCGCCATGGAGCCGACGCCTGCCTGCAAAAACACATGGGTCGGAATCTCTCCCGCTGCCTCGGTCTGCTCCGCCGCCTCCGACGCCATGGTAAGATACCCGTCCATAATCCAGCCTGGGATCTCCTCATATCCGTCCCAGGAAGTATCCTGGATCAGGAACCACCCGTGCTCCTCACTCATCTTCTTCGCGTATTTTACCGTATCATCGTAATTCCAGTCTGTGACTGTCACCTCCGCCGGACCAGCCTGCCGTACAGCCTCCTCACGGGCCTTTACGGTGCCTTTCGGCATATAGACGTAAGCATGTGCCCCAAAGAGCCCGGAAGCCCAGGAAACGCCCTTTCCGTGGTTTCCATCCGTCGCCGTCACAAACGTGTACTTCGCAGTCTTTTCCCGCACATCCGCTTTCTGAAATTCCGAAAAATCCACCTTTCCTGGATCAAGCCCCAGCTCCCGGCACAGGATCCGAAACATCGCATACGTTCCGCCCAGTCCCTTAAACGCCTTCATCCCGAACCGCTCCGCCTCGTTCTTCACAAAGATTCCTTTTACACCAAGCTTGCCGCCAAGCCCCCGCAGTTGCACCATAGGTGTCCGGTTATACGCCGGAATACTCTCATGAAATCTCCTCGTCTCCTTCGCCTTTCCCTCAGAAAACGCCGAAAGATCCACCTGATCCACTTCCGGTACATTCATCAAAACTTTTGTTCCGTATTCCTCTTCTAATTTCTTTGCCATAAGAATCCCCTTTCCACGATCTTTCAATTATAAAATTATAACATACGTGCCATAAATTCGCAGTAAAAATCCGGATATTAAAAAGGAAGACCCTTCACGAATCTCTCCACAAAAGGTCTTCCTCCTATACTTTTTCACACATCACAATCGGCTTACGCCTCTTCGATCGCCTTACCAATATCATGTCTCATGTACTTATTCTCAAAAGAGATCCATTCCGTCGCCTCATAAGCTTTCTTTCTGGCTTCCTTCAGATCTTTTCCTGTGGCGGTCACGCCGAGGACACGACCGCCGTTGGTGACGATCTGGCCGTTTTCGTTGAATTTTGTGCCAGAGTGGAAGACATAGTAATCGTCTTTTCCCTTGAACTTCTCAAGTCCCTCGATCGGGAATCCTTTTTTATACTCTACCGGGTAGCCGTCGGACGCTAAGATCACACATACTGTCGCGCGGTCATTGTCGAACTTTAAGTCGACCTGATCGAGCGTTCCGTCGATACATGCCTCGAAGACGTCCACGATATCGTTTTCCAGCCTCGGGAGAACGACCTGTGCCTCCGGGTCACCGAATCTCGCATTGTACTCCAGGACCTTCGGTCCGTCCGGGGTCAGCATGAGACCGAAGAAGATAACTCCCTTGAACGGTCTTCCCTCTGCCTTCATGGCGTCAACGGTCGGCTGGTAGATATATTTCTTACAGAACTCGTCGACTTCCTTCGTGTAGAACGGGCTCGGAGAGAAGTTGCCCATACCGCCGGTATTTAAGCCCTGGTCGCCGTCCTTCGCACGCTTGTGATCCTGGGCGGAGCTCATGATCTTCACGATATTTCCGTCCACGAAGGACAGTACGGATACCTCACGGCCTGTCATAAACTCCTCGATGACGATCTCATCACCCGCGGAGCCGAACTTCTTATCCATCATCAGGGTCTTAACGCCCTCTTTTGCCTCTTCCAATGTCTGGCAGATCAGAACGCCCTTTCCAAGCGCAAGACCGTCTGCCTTCAGTACGATCGGCATCTTTGCGGTCTCAAGATACTCCAGCGCCTTTTCCGGGTCTGTAAATGTCTCATAAGCCGCTGTCGGGATATTGTACTTCTTCATAAGGTCCTTGGAGAATGCCTTGGAACCCTCGAGGATCGCCGCGTTCTTTCTCGGTCCGAATACACGGAGTCCCTCTTTCTCGAAGACATCAACGATTCCGCCTACAAGCGGATCATCCATACCGATCACGGTAAGATCGATCTCTTTTTCTTTCGCGAAAGCAACTAATTTATCAAATTCCATGGCACCGATCGGCACGCACTCCGCTACTTCAGAAATACCTGCATTGCCCGGTGCACAGTAGATCTTATCGACCTTCTTGCTCTGTGCGACCTTCCATGCGATCGCATGCTCTCTTCCGCCGCTGCCAACGATTAAAACCTTCATCCGTTTTTCCTCCTGCTTATCAGTGAAGCCGTTCCTGTATACGCCCCGCGCAGCCAGGAACGGCTGTCTTCTATCCTGTATCAGATCTCTCCGTTTGCGATCATGTCGATGGCCTTCGGCAGGATCTTCCACTCTGCCTGTTCCATGACGCGGCGCTGAAGGACCTCCGGCGTGTCACCTTTTTCCACTTCAACAGCCTTCTGTAAGATGATCGGACCGGAATCCATTCCCTCGTCCACAAAATGTACCGTCGCACCGGTGATCTTTACACCTCTCCGAAGAGCAGCCTCATGGACCTTCAGTCCGTAGAAGCCGACACCGCAGAAGGACGGAATCAAAGACGGGTGGATATTGATGATCTTATCTCTGTATTTTTCGATCATGGCTGCAGGGATCTTCACGAGATATCCTGCCAGCACGATGAGATCCAGCTCATAGGAATCGATTTTAGCAACCAGGGCCTCATTGAACTCCTCCCTGGACGCAAAATCCTTCGGTGAAAGACACTCAGCCGGAATCCCATGCTTTTTCGCGCGCTCCAAAGCAAACGCGCCTGCGTTGTTGCTGATGACAACCTCTACCTTCGCATTGCGGATCGTTCCCGCGTCGATGGCATCTAAGATCGCCTGAAGATTCGTTCCTCCGCCGGAAACAAGAACGCCGACTCTTAACATAAGGTCACTCCCTTTTCTCCTGCCTCGATGGATCCGATGATGTATGGGATATCTCCTGCTGCCTTCATGGCTGCCATCGTTGTGCGGACATCTTCCTCAGCGACTGCAACGACCATGCCGATTCCCATGTTGAAGGTATTGTACATGATCTTCTCATCGATCTCGCCCTTTTTCTGCATCAGCGGGAAGATCGGCGGGATCTGGTAGCTGTCTTTATGAATCACAGCGCGGACACCATCCTTTAACATACGCGGAACATTCTCGTAGAAGCCGCCGCCTGTGATATGGCTGCATGCCTTTACGGTAACGCCTGCTTTTTTCACGTTCTTTAAAGCTTTCACATAGATTCTTGTCGGAGCGAGAAGTGTCTCACCAAGAGTCTTTCCAAGCTCGTCGTAATATGTATTTAAGCCCTCCGCAGTCATCTCTTTCTCAAATACCTTGCGGACAAGAGAGAAACCGTTGGAGTGAACGCCTGTGGAAGCCATTCCGATCAGCACATCACCCGGCTGAAGATCCTCACCTGTGATCATATCCTTTTTATCGCAGACGCCAACGGAGAAACCTGCAAGGTCATACTCATCCTCTGCCATAAGACCCGGATGCTCTGCGGTCTCACCGCCGATCAGGGCAGCTTCAGACTGGAGACAGCCTTCCGCAACACCTTTTACGATATCCGCGATCTTTTCCGGATAGTTCTTGCCGCATGCAATATAGTCTAAGAAGAATAACGGCTCACCGCCTGCACACGCGATATCGTTGACACACATGGCAACTGCATCGATACCGATGGTGTCATGCTTGTCCATGATCATCGCAAGTTTCACCTTTGTTCCACATCCGTCAGTACCGGAAAGAAGGACCGGCTCCTCCATATCTTTGATCTTTGCGAGGGAGAATGCACCGGAAAATCCGCCAAGACCACCTAAAACTTCCTCACGCATGGTCTTCTTAACATGCTCTTTCATCAGTTCTACAGACTTGTAACCAGCCTCGATATCAACTCCGGCTTTCTTGTAATCCATATGTATTTCCTCCTGGAGAATCTTATGTTCTCGGACATTCTCTGCACATTCTGCATGTTGCATGCGCGATCATGTCCCGATTTCTATATTTTTTATGCTTATATGAGTTTACACTGTGTCTTCATCAGACCCTGCTGGAAACACAATGCCCGGCAGCTACTCACCTTTCTTTCTGCGGGAACTCTGTTTTTAATATCTCTGTTACTTGTCATTTTTTCATGGAAGCAAGATACTCTTTGTATCCGATCTTGTCGAGCTTCTCTGCCTTGCTCTCAACTTCTGTCTTCATCTTCTCAGAATAAGCTTTTAATTTTTCAAGAAGCTCCGGATCGGATGCCGCAAGGATCTTTGCCGCAAGGATTCCGGCATTCTTTCCTCCGTTGATCGCTACGGTCGCTACCGGGATTCCGGACGGCATCTGTACGATAGAATAGAGGGAATCCACGCCGCCTAAGTCAGAAGTCTTCATCGGGATTCCGATGACAGGAAGCGGAAAGATCGCTGCGCACATACCCGGAAGATGAGCTGCCTTGCCTGCGCCGGCGATAATGACCTTCATGCCTTTGCTCTCGGCGCTCTTCGCGTACTCGAAAAATGTATCCGGCTCTCTGTGAGCGGAAATGATCGTCATTTCAAAATCAATACCAAACTGTTCCAGTACCTCGGCAGCCTGTGCCATGATCGGCATATCAGAGTCACTGCCCATTACAATTCCAACTTTTGCCATTGTTTTTTCTCCTTATGAGTGTAACGATTATTGATAAGTAATTCTAATAAATAGCTTTTTAGTAACAATATTTCCTTATCAATCATAATACAAGGTTTTTTTATGCGCGTCAAGTAGGAATCCGTAGATTCTGCCAACTTCATGCAGTGATGTGATACTGCAAAATATAATATTCTTCCTATCCATCGGTCTGTCAGCGGCTTTTCCTGGGACCACAAGTGTCCACACTCAGTGTAATTATGTAAAAACACCCTGAAATACATAAATGAATTACATATTTCAGGGTGTCCTGTCATCAGCTGCATAACCACTGTGTTCATAATTTTCTCTATGCTATTCCGGTTTTGCAGTCTGATAAAACTTTTTGTAACGATTCTGTATCTTCACAGTTACAACTTTTTCTTATTTTTCATCCAGCGGCCTATTTAATTCATCCAGCCCCGCCAGCACAAACCTTCCGTCCAAAATGATATCTATCTTCGTTCCGTCTGTATGGACTGCGGAAATTCTCTCCAGCTCCTTATATGGGATCGTGATATCCGTGTGGACGCCGAAGTACGCCTTCGAGACATCTTCCTTCCTTAATATAGAAACTTCGTTGTCTCTCGCGATCATCTCCTTGCCGTCCGGATTGTACATCGGGCTGTCCTCAGACCAGCTGTAGCAGGTGTCGCCAACTGCAAAGTGCGGTCCCATCTTCTCGACGATAAGGATCGGCAGACGGTCCAGAATTCCAAACTTCTCCGCCATGGCGTAGGCCGTCGTGTTCGTTCCGATGGCAAACTCGCCGAGGGGCAGCGTCTCATGACCGTTCATGATTCCCTGCACAATAAGGCGGTGTCCGGCTTCCTGATCGATCACTCCATTTTCCACGAAGTTATCGCATATCGCTGAAACCACACGGCCGTCCTTGAATTCCATGCGGAGATTCCGGTACTGGATATCTCCGATATAAACCGTTCCCACATTTAAGATTCCGTTCGTTCCCGCAAGCTTCGGGGAAGTGAACACCTCGCCAAGCGGAATATTTACATCCGCCACACAGTTCTCAAACTTCGTCTGCTTTTCCGGGTTGGAAATCGCAGCCAGCTGGACCTGCATGTTCGTCTGGTTCTCCCCTTTTCCGGTGATCTCCACATACTCCGCCGTATCGAGAACATCAATGATCTTCTGCTGCATGTCACGGTAAAGTTCGTAATCCAGGGTGTTGATCCGGATCGTCTCCTTAAAGATCTCCGGGAACAGTTCCCCGATTGCCGGAACCGGGAACGCGATGATCGTAAAGCTCGTCTCATCCCCCGGAATATATTCGTTCACCACCGGCATAGAGAGATTCCTGTACTCCAGATAAAGGTTCTGCTGTTTCTCCGTAAACGCCCATGCCTCCGGCTTATTCACTGGCTCAAAGCCCGGCTCGCCGAAGGTCTCGATGACCGCCGGTCCCGCGTAAGCGGCTGCGTCCTCTTTATACTGCTCGTAGGCCGTCTTTAAGACACCGATCTTCCGGTCACGGAACGCCTTATCCATATAGACTGCGCTGTCATAACGATGGTCATAATCATACTGTCTGTTCGGGGAAGAGGATGCGTATCCGCCGCGTCCTGCCGGATTCCGGTTGATGCTGCCCACAGCACTTCTGCAAAAGATCACAGAAAGCCCCGCTGCCTCGAAATTTTTTACTGCCTGGCGTACCATGCGTTCAAAACCGATCGGATAACGCACTGACACCGTCTTCTTCTTCGAAAGATCCCGGCCCATGACCTCAAATCCACGGATATATCCGTCAGTATAGGTATCTGCCATCTTCCTGATCTCTTCCTCCGGCAGGCTGTTTAAGAACGCCGCTGTCTTCTCCTCTTCCGGGGAAATATACGCACCGAACCGGTAGAGATACGAGAGATCGGAAAGGTCACTCTCCATGATGATCTTTTTCGCGAAGTCAAGCTTTGGATCCACGCCTTCCTGTACACGGTAAGTCAGAGTCACGTCACAGTAGTCGCTGGCGCTCCAGTAGAGCACATCCTTGATCTCCTTCGCTGCCGGAAGTGTCTCGCCCTCAAAGAGGTTGTAGATCTCGATCAGTGCCTCGTTTCCGATCACGAGATCCAGAACACGTCCCTCAAACGCGTAAATGATATCCCCGCGGATCTCCGCATAGAGATAGGAAAGAAGCTTTCCGTACTCCTCCCCCAGCGTCTTCACCGCGTAAGCCGGATTCGTATAGCTTGTCTCATAGTTTTCCGGAAGAACATCCGCATAAAGCTTATGGTTTAACGTTCTTCCCTCTTCCAGTGTCATCTGATCCAGGCTTCCGTCCTCTTTCGCCTTTAAGACCTCACCGCACTGGATAATGAACTCTGTCACTTTTCTAAAATAATCCCGGTAGTTTTCCGGTACCGTCTCTTCCGTCAGAATTTCCTGGATCCGCGCCATGGAAAGGTCATAGCGCTCTCTGATCAGATCTTGTTCCATGTGTCATGCCTCCATTTCACGTTCATTTTCCGCACCTGAAAAAGATGCGCTCCGGACCGCTGTTCCCGGTTCCGCCCTGTCATCTTTACAGCGCAAACACGATCATCAGTACCCACACCAGCAGCAGGATCCCCGCCGCCGCAAGGCTGATCTTCGCCAGAAGATAATTCTTCTCTTTCTCCATCATGGCAAATACACCATAGACCACCGATGACACCGCAATGATAATACTGCAAAAACCCAGAGCCGCAGCCGCAAGCGGTGCATTCCCCTGGGTATAGTACGAAAAGCTGATGGCGGCGGCATAAAAGACAAGTGCCGCCGCTGCGAGCCCTGCCGCCACAAAACTGTTCTTTGCAAACGGCTTTTTAATATACGATACTTTATTTCCGATTCGTTCCACTGTATCTCTCCCAAACGCCTCTCGCAAGGACAAAAATAATATACCCGGCAAAACCACCGATGGTATTTAAGAGCAGGTCATCCACATCAAAGCTTCCGACTTTGCCGACAAGCTGCATCGTCTCCACAAGAAGACTCATGACAAAGCTTAAGAGTACTGTGATATACCAGTGTCTCGTCCGCACCCAGATGACCGGCAGAAAAAAGCCAAAGGGCATAAATGCCAGCACGTTGCCGAAAATATTCAAGAACACCGCGCGCCAGCCAAGAATGTTCCTGTATAAAAGAAAGCGCCGAATCTCTTTAAAAAGGGTCAGGTTGTAGGAATATTCGGCCCTCGCGTCGGGGCTGCGCCCCATTTCTTCGGCGAAAAACAGGAAATATGTCAGCAGAACCAGATACAGGACAAAAAGAACCGCCCCGAGAATCCGATGTCTGTGTTTTTTCATTTTCAAAATTCTCCATTCCCACCAAAACAGGGGTTCCTGTTTCGTGGTCCTTCTCTCCGGATACTCTCCGAATTTTTAAGCAGGAAAGGAGATGCCGCCATAAAGGCCACATCTCCCACTCCGTTCATTTCACTTTTCAGGCATGCTTCACCGCTCTTTTTGTTTTCACAGCCGCGTTAAAACCGCCCTGATCCGATTAAAACGTAATCTCAGATTTTCTCTTAAGAAGCAGTGCCCCGTTCACGATCGCGATGATTCCGGCAGCAAGTCCGACAGATGCAACGATAACTCCAACCGCGATGCTCGCTGCCCCTGTGTTTCTCATGGTCTTATAAATTTTTTCCATAAAACCGCTCCTTCTTATTTTACGCCATACTGCTCATAGTATGCGTCGATCGCTGCTTTTAATGTGTCGTCGATGATAACTTTTCCCTTGTACTCTTTGTTGTAAAGGTGTTCAACTACTTCCTTCATGGTTACGATCGCTGTTGTGCGGAAACCGTATTTCTCCTGGATCTCGGTAAGAGCGGACTTCTCGCCTTTACCTCTCTCGCAGCGGTCTACGGATACAACAAGGCCGAGAACATCGACATCGCCCTGCGCCTTGATGATCGGAAGTGTCTCCTCGATGGATGTACCCGCTGTTGTTACGTCCTCGATGATAACGACCTTTTCACCGTCAGCAATCGGGCTGCCGAGAAGGATTCCCTTGTCACCGTGGTCTTTTACTTCTTTTCTGTTGGAGCAGTACTTGATGTCTGCGCCGAAGTGCTCACTGATCGCCATGCTTGTTGCAACGGTCAGCGGAATTCCCTTGTAAGCCGGTCCAAAGAGAACATCGAAGTCTGTTCCGAATGTATCATTGATCGCTTTTGCGTAGTACTCGCCAAGCTTTCTGAGCTGGGCGCCTGTGCGGTAGAATCCTGTGTTTACGAAAAACGGAGTCTTTCTTCCGCTCTTTGTTACGAAATCTCCAAATTTTAATACGCCGCAATCAACCATGAATTCAATAAATTCCTGCTTGTACTTTTCCATGACCTAAAAACTTCCTTTCAAAATAATATTCTTAGTGCACAGCACCAATTAACTCGTGGATATCTTCCACACCGTACTTCTTCATGTACGCCTCGATGCCCTCGATCACCTGGATCGTCGTATCCGGGTTGATGAAATTCGCGGTTCCGATGGACACTGCTGTCGCGCCTGCGAGGATGAACTCCAGCGCGTCCTCAGCCGTCATAATGCCGCCCATTCCGATCAGCGGGATCTTCACAGCGTTGGCGACCTGATATACCATGCGGACAGCCACCGGTTTGATCGCCGGGCCGGACATACCGCCGGTCTTGTTTGCCAGGGCGAATGTGCGCTTGTTGATATCGATCTTCATTCCCGTGATGGTGTTGATCAGAGATACCACATCCGCTCCGCCTGCCTCAACGGCTCTCGCCATCTCAGCGATATCCGTAACGTTCGGGGAAAGCTTCATGATCACCGGCTGCTTTGCGACCTTCTTTACCGCCTTTGTGATCTGTTCCGCGCATTTCGGATCCTGGCCGAATGCGATTCCGCCCTCTTTTACGTTCGGGCAGGAGATATTGATCTCAAGCATATCTACATCAGCGTCAGCGAGACGCTCCACAACATCCACATAGTCGCTCTCGGACTTTCCGCAGACATTAACGATGATCTTTGTGTCATGCTGTCTTAAGAACGGAACGTCGCGCTTCATGAACACGTCGACGCCCGGTCCCTGAAGACCGATAGCATTTAACATTCCGCCGTAAACTTCCGTCACTCGCGGGGTCGGATTTCCCGGCCACGGCATGTTTGCGATTCCTTTTGTTACAACAGCGCCGAGACGGTCAAGATCGATCATCTCGCCATATTCCATACCGGAACCAAAGGTACCGGAACAGGTCATCACCGGATTCTTTAACTCTACACCGGCAAGTGTTACTTTTGTATTCATGCCTGCTCCTCCTTTTTGATCATGATGCCGGAGGCGATGCGCTCGCGCTGCTCGTCCGGAGTCAGAAGTTCTACCTCCTCTGCGCGGAATACCGGACCGTCCTTGCAGATTCTCTTGTTTCTCACGTTACTGTGCTCATCAATGTCCTTGCTGTGGCATACACAGCCAAGACAGGCACCGATTCCGCATGCCATCTTTTCTTCCAGAGAGATATAGCACTCGATCCCGTTCTCCATTGCGTAGGTCTTTAATGCCTTCAACATCGGAGTTGGTCCGCATGCGTAGATAATATCCGCGGTAAGCTTCTCCGCGCGGATCGCGTCGATGACATTTCCCTTTGTTCCAACACTTCCATCCTCTGTCGCGATCACGACATCGGCGTATTTGCGAAGCTCGTCCGCGAGGAAGGTCTCTTTATCTCTGTAACCGATGACTGCTGTCTTCTCGCAGTCCAGGTTCTTAGCAAGCTCTAACATCGGCGGGATTCCGATTCCGCCGCCGATCAGGAATGCTTTTTTCTTCTTTAAGGGGAATCCATTTCCCAGCGGTCCCATAATATCGAGGGTATCGCCTTCCTTGTATGCGGAAAATTCCTTTGTTCCGGCTCCCGCGATGCGGTAAACGATCCGAAGTCTTCCATTCTCCTTGTCCGCCTCGCAGATACTGATCGGACGCGGCAGAAGCTTTGACTGGTCATTGGTGTAAACAGCGATAAACTGTCCCGGTACGGCTGCTTTTGCCATCTCCGGTGCGTCAAGCCACATGCTGTAGATTCCCTCCGCCAGTTTTTCCTGGCTGTGGATCACAGCGTTTACTTTTTTCTGTGCCATGGTTTCCTCCTGGTGGTTTACTATCAGTATTCCGGTGCTTTTCCAGCTTTCCGAAACACTGTTTTTATATGGTTACAACACATCAGCCACGGACATACGCCATGGCTGATAAATTTTCAATGTACTATTATAATACGGAGTTGATATCCGCGATCATATCCACAACGGCCTGTCTGGATGCCTCTGCGAAATGTTCCGGACCGAACTTTGCGTATTTCTCCTGCTTATACGCAGCGATGATTCCTCTGGAGGAGTTTACGACAGCTCCGAGACCATCCTCGTTGAAGCAGTGCATTAAGTCTTTCGCGGTACCGCCCTGTGCGCCGTAGCCCGGTACAAGGAAGTATGTTTTCGGCATGAGCTTTCTTAAGATCTTGCTCATCTCCGGATATGTAGCGCCCACAACAGCGCCTACGTTGCTGTAATCGCCGTCCATGCTTGCTTCGCCCCACTCAACGACCTTCTCTGCGACTAACTCGTAGAGCGGTCTTCCATCTACAAGGCGGTCCTGAAACTCGCCGCTGGACGGGTTGGATGTCTTAACGAGAACGAAAAGGCCTCTGTCCTCATCGTTGCAGACATTGACGAACGGTTTGATTCCGTCTGTTCCGAGGTACGGGTTTACGGTGATAAAATCCGTATTGAAACCGCGGCATTCATTGCTTCCAACTTTTACACTTCCGATATGTCCAACTGCATATGCGGAGGAAGTGGATCCGATATCGCCTCTCTTTACGTCACCGATCACAAGGAGTCCCTTATTCTGGCAGTATTCGATCGTGCGGGCATATATTTTAAGACCCTCAATGCCAAACTGCTCATACATTGCAATCTGCGGTTTCACTGAGGGAATCAAATCATAAGTGTTATCAATAATTTCTTTGTTAAACTGCCATACAGCCTCGGCAGCTCCTTCCATGGTCTCGCCGAAGTCCTTAAATGCTCTCTGGACAATATGGTTCGGGATATAACCTAACATAGGGTCAAGACCGACGCAGATCGGTGCCTTTGTCTTCTGAATCTTCTGTATGAGCTGACTGATCATAGTTTCCTCCTCCGATGTAGTTGCGTTTCTACAACACCTTATTCTTTCCAATTTTAGCATATGGTGTTTCCGGTTTCAAGTAGAAATATAGAGGTTGGGAAAATTTCTGCAATTTGAGGAGAATCGGGGAATATTGTGACAGATGGGGAGGAGGCCAGACAGATGCGGTGTGGCGTTTTTCAACTATGAAACACAATCGTACAGACATACTCCCCATTCTTATAATCCTTCTTCGCAAACTGCTCCTCCACCAGCGTCTCCATATTCATCCAGTATTCCTCTGCTGCCAGCATGATATGTGACAGCATGATTCCCATGTTGAACTCCTTGAAGGCCTTCGCTCCTTTTCCGGAGAATGGGGCGGCTTTTTTCATGAAGATGTAGAGGCGGTCGGAGTAAACGACGAAGCGCCAGGGCTGGGAGTTGAAGGAGGACGGGGCGAGGCGGGCGGCGCGGAGGATCGACTTTACCTGTTCTCCCGGTTCATCCTTGAAGGCACAGAGAGCTGCCAGGGAGTTTCTGTGGGCCATGGACGAATCGCGGAACGGCTTTGCGGATGCTTTGCCGAAAGCGATCACGAGGAAACGCTTCAGTCCGTCTTTTTTATCCTCCCCTGCTTTTGTCGCTCCGAGATAGCAGGTTCCGAGTTCCTTCGATGTAAGGTAGAGGACTGCCTGCTCTGCTGCGTATCCCGCGTTCCGCATGGACAGACGGTCGTCACCGCAATATACCGCAAGGTAGTACGGCGCTTCCGTCTTCCAGAGTCCGTGGACTTTCTGCTTTTTGTCGGTGTTGTCCACGATCTCAAATTCTACCGGCTTTTCCTCATCTAAAAGCGCTACGGTTTTCAAATACCGTTTCAACGCTTCCAATCTCTCCGGCTCAATCTTTTCCATCCGGTATTCTCTGACGGAGTATCGATTAAAAATCGCCTCATAAATACTCATAACTGCTCGCCTCTTCCCCTCATGCCGGATATTATCACTTTTCCCGGCAAACACTGCATCCTGATTTCATAATTGACAAACTGCAACTGCTCAGCAAGCCTGCATACTTGCTGCAATGATTTACATTTTGATACCTTTCAGTCCGTACTGCGTCGGTACGAACCAGAAATCCCTGACAAAAAATTTCTTTTTACGCCAGCTCTTCCATCTCATCCAGCAGATCTTTAAACACCTTCATAGCCTCATTCACAACTTCCGGCTCTTCCATGTCAAGACCTACAAGCTTCAGTAATTCCACCGGTGTCCTGGAACAACCGCCTTTTAAGAAGCGGAAATAGCCTTCCTTCGTCTCCGGGTCGCCTGCCAGGATCCGTCTCGCGATGGCCATCGCCGCCGAAAATCCGGTGGCATACTGGTACACATAAAACTGCATGTAAAAGTGCGGGATCCGCTCCCACTCGTGGTCGATGTCGGAGTCGATCACGGTCTCTTTCCCATAATACTCCGAATTCAGCTCATGGTAAAGACCACAGAGCAAATCTTTTGTGAGCGGGGTTCCATTCCAGGAAAGCTTATAAGTCTCCCACTCAAACTCCGCGAACAGGGCCTGACGGAAAAGTGTCGTACGGAACCGTTCCGCAAGCTGGTTCACCAGATAAAACTTCTCTTTTCTGTCCTTTGCCTCGTTGATCATGTAGTTTAAGAGCAGAATCTCATTGCAGGTGGAGGCCACCTCAGCCACAAAGATCCTGTATCCGGCGTAGGTGTAGCTCTGGTTCGCGTTGGAATACCAGGAGTGGATGGAATGCCCCATCTCATGCGCCAGTGTGAGGACAGAATTCAATGTCCCATCAAAGCTCATCAGCACATACGGGTGAACGCCGTAAGCGCTGTTGGAGTACGCGCCGCTTCTTTTTCCCTCGTTCTCATAGACGTCGATCCAGCGGTTCTCAAATCCTGTTCTCAAGAGATTCAGATACTCCTCTCCTAACGGCTTCAGCGCCTTTAAGATCAGCTCCTGCGCCTCCTTGTAGGTGTAGGTCTTCTCATAATCCTCCGTCAGCGGCACATAGAGATCATACATGTGAAGCTCAGAGACATTCATATAGCTCTTTCTGAATTTCATGTACCGGTGCATCAGCGGCAGAGCGTTATGGACGGACTCGATCAGGTTGTCGTAAACCTTTTCCGGGATCTCATTCCCCGCCAGGTACATGGCTCTTGCGGACGGATATTTTCTCGTTCTCGCATAGAAATTTCCCTGCTTGACATTTCCCTCATAATTCGCAGCCACGGTGTTCGCAAACTGGCGGTAAGAAGCATACAGGGAGTGGAACGCCGCCTCGCGGACATCTCTGTCCCTGCTCTCGATAAGTTTTCCGTATCTCGCATGGGTCACATCCACCAGCTCCCCGTTTTCATCCTTCACCGGCTCAAATTTCAGATCCGCGTTGTTGAACAGGGCAAACACCGATGATGGAGTTCCCGAGATCTCGGAGGCGGCAGCTAAGATCGCCTCCTCCTTCTCCGATAACCTGTGAGCCTTTTTCGCCAGCAGCCGTTCCAGCTGTTTCTTATAGTGGGCAAGCTCCGGAGATGCAAGAAATTCTGCCATCTTCTCATCCGGGATACTTAAAATCTCCGGATCCGCGAAGGAAGATGCCGCCATCGCCTTCACAGCCAGGGACTGGACTCTCGACACCAGCGCCTGGTTCTCGCTGACGGAGGTATCCTGGTCCCGCCTCTGCATCGCATACGCATAAAGGAGAGAAAGTGTCTCGTCCACAGACTCATCATATGTCAGATAGTTCTTCAGGTATTCCGCGGAGTTTCCAAGTTTTTCCCGGTATGCCTCATACTCCTGGATCCGCTCCTCCACACCGTCCATGAGTTCCTCGAACTTTTCCGGTGATTCGATCATGTCCTCCAGTTTCCAGGTATCCTGTTCTTCGATCTCTGAACGTTTCTTTACACTCTCAGCCATGGCTTTCTCTCCTTCTTAAATCAGATCTTTTTCATGATCTAATTTTTGCACAATCCCGCGCAAAAATCCATCCCATTTTTAATTTTTTCTCAAATTATTGCGTGTCCCCCCACTCCGTTCATCACGAAGCAAAGGTCATGAATGTTCACCAGTGACAGAATTCAATGTTGGTATATTTCGTTTATAAAAGAATGTGCCCTGATACATTGATTTGCCCCGCACAGCCACGTACAGCAGCTTACACATTTGCGCAGGTTCATGCATTCAGGACACATTTCTCCATTTATTGGTCGGACCAATGCAGCTATAAAAATACGTCTAACGATCAGATCAATCCCGACATGATCGGCACGCTCACAACCGTCATAAGTCCTGCTACCGCGATAGACAGGCTGCTCATGGCACCTTCCACTTCACCAAGCTCCAGGGCCTTTGCTGTTCCAATAGCATGGGCGGATGTTCCCAGTGCCAGGCCTTTCGCGATCGGCTCCTTGATTCCGATGAGCTTGAACCAGCCGTCCGCAACGATATTTCCAAGAATTCCTGTGATGATGATGCTCACGATGGTCATGGTCACGATCCCACCTGCTTCCTCAGATACGCCCATTCCGATCGCTGTGGTGATGGACTTCGGAAGCAGGGATACATAGTGCACATGTTCCAGCTTAAAGACCATGGACATCACATAGACGCTGACAACGCTTCCGATGACACCCGCGGTGATCGCCGTCGCAACAGCCGTCAAGTTTCTCTTCAACAGTTCCAGCTGCTTGTAAAGCGGGATCGCAAGGCATACCGTCGCCGGGGTCAGAAAATAGCTGATATAGGACGCTCCCTCATTATAATCCGTGTAGGTGATCCCCGTGGCCTTTAAAAACGCGATTACGAGAATGATCGCCACAAGCAGCGGATTTAACACCGGCCAGCCGAATTTCTTCTTTAATTCCATACCGATCAGGTATGCGAAAAGACTGACAAATACTCCAAAATATAACGGCATCTCTATTTCTCCCCTTTCTTCTGTCTCTTGATGATCCACTCTGCCGTTACTCCGGTGATGGACATGACGATGAATGTGGTCACGAAGGTAATGATGAGCATCGGGATCATGACAGCCTTCAGCTCTTCGATCTTATCAATAATTCCCACAGCCGCCGGGATAAACATCACCGGCATCAGATCCAGAAGCAGGTTTCCCGTAACTTCCACGTCAGAGAGCTTAATGATTCCGCTGCACAGACCGCCAAGAAGAATGAACAGACCATATACTCCGGCAGGTACCGGAAGCGGAATGAACTTATTTAAGAGTTCTCCGACCATTGTGATCCCGAAGATGATCACAATTTCCTTCACGTACTTCATAATGTTTCCTCCTCATTTTGTTGTCTCACGCAAAGACTAGCAACCATTTTAGCACCGCTTATGCGGAACGGCAATAGAAAAAAGCACGGAATTTTTCTTGAATTGGTCGATTTTTCTGTATATACTTATGTTCATGATATTGGAGACAAAAAGCTTTTACTCTCTCCGATACAGGATCACTCCGCACTGCGTGCTCTGGCAATCCGCAAAGCATTCCACTGCCCGGAATCAGTATGGTATTCCAGTAAATGACTTTCGGAAATTTTCCGGCTTTTTTCAGGAGGATTTTTTTATGAAATTACACAGGGTCCATTCCCTTGATTCTTCCCAGATCAGACAGCTCCAAACCATGGTAAATAAATGCACCGATTCTGACAGAACCAGACTTTCGTTCCCGTTTGATGAGGCTGATCTCTTTCTCTATTTTGAACACGACGGTTCCATCGTCTCCGCCATCGCTTTTATCCCTATAGAGGGCCTGCTCTATGAATGCTCTGCCTTCACGGATCCGAAGTTTCGCGGTCATGGACTCTTTTCTGGGCTTCTGGATGCGGGAATCGATGAACTTCCGGAAGATTCGGAGTTGATTTTTTATGCGGATAAGAGAAATTCTGCCGCTGCTGCCGTTCTGGAGGCGATCGGAGCAGAAATGAATTCCGAAGAACATATGATGAAGCTGCTGCCAGAAAACTTTTCCATCACTGACTGCCGCTCCAGCCAGACAGGATCCGATGTCAGTGCCCTTGATTTAATTGCTGATATTCACTCGGAATGTCTGAATCTTGACGGCGCTCTGACTCTCCGCTTTCACTCTGACCACGCCGTTATCAACTTCTCCGTCTTCCCTTCCCACTACTACCTCTATGGCTTTGAAGTGGAAGAATCCTGCCGCGGTAAGGGATATGGGACAAAGTTTTTAAGTACAGTACTTGCACAGTTGCTGAACGGTAACGCAGCCGCCATCGAGCATTCACCACTTTCGCCGGAAACTTCGTACCATATTTCAGACGTGAGAAGCGCAGGTGCCGCTGCTGACAATACTGCCCCACGCCCGGTCCTTCTCCAAGTATCCGGCGGCAACGCCCCGGCTCTCACCCTGTACAAAAAAACAGGGTTCCGTATCACCGAAACCCTGTGCTGCTATCTCTATTAAGTTATACCTTATCGGGACTGCTGTGGACTTTACGCTTCCGAAGTCCCCGAACCGCTCCTTACATCGGATCCTTATCGAACTGGAGCAGATTTTCCTTACTCTCCCGGTCCTCGATCTTCCGGCGGAGCGACAGCATCTTTAGATCTGTCTGCGCGATCACCTCAGCGCATTCCTTCAGCTCTTCACTGATCTCACTTGCATCTTCCACATCTTTCTTATACTTCATCTGGTGGTCCAGACTAGCCCAGAAATCCATCGCGATGGTCCGGATCTGGACCTCCACGCGCATATTTTCTTTCCGGTCGGAAAAGAATACCGGAACTTCGATGATCATATGGTAACTGCGGTATCCGTTGACCTTCGGGCATCGGATATAATCCTTTACCATAAGGACATTGATATCATCCTGGCGTGCTAACATCTCAGCCACCGTATAGATATCGTCCACGAAGGAACAGATCACGCGGATCCCCGCCACATCGTAAAGGTTCTCCCGTACCGATTTTACGGAGATCGGGAAACCGCGGCGGTGAAGCTTCTCAATAATACTCTCCGGCTTCTTCACTCTGGATTTGATCATCTGGATCGGGTTTCTCTGATTCCGGATCGCCAGATCATCGTTCAATACCTCTAATTTCGTCTTCACTTCCCGGATCGCACATGTGTAACGCATATTCAATTCCCGGAACTGACGTGCCTCATTTAAAAAACTCTCCGGGATCTCGATCGTTCCCGGCGCGTTGACAGCAGACTGATACAGTTCGCCGTTTGGGTTCATACTGATGTTCATTGGTAGCTTCCTGCACTTTCCTGATTTTATTTATACCGGCAGATCTTTTCCAGATATCTGCCGCCATGCCGCGAAAAGCTGCTTTGCTTCCGCCCTGCAAGATTTTCATAATTACGCGCAAAAATCCATTCCAAATCGGCTGCGCCGATAGGATTTTTGCCTTCCAGCCTAATTTTTCTTACGGTCAGCGCAGTAAATGCGCAGACCTACTGAACAGTTACAATTATTCTATATTATACAGGAAATTCTCACATATGACAATGGGAAAATATAGGGCGTTTTATACAATACGTCCAAAAACATTGGCTGAAATGCTTCCTCTTTCCTTTACTTTCCTCCTGTTCCATGCTATGATAGCAATAGAATAATTTCAGTTATATCCGAAAAAATTTTTCGTGAATTCAGGAGGAAATGTAAATGAAAACACTTGGCTACTACAACGGCAAATTCGGGCCTCTGGAAGAGATGACCGTTCCGATGAACGACCGCGCATGTTACTTCGGAGACGGAGTATACGAGGCAACGCTGGCAAGAAATGGAAAGATCTTCGCCCTGAAAGATCATCTGGACCGTTTTTTCAACAGCGCAGGTCTGATCAAGATCGATATTCCCTATACTAAAGACGAGCTGGCAGCAATTCTCTATGATATGCTGGCAAAGATGGACGATAAGGATATCTTCATCTACTGGCAGATGACCCGGGGAACCGGTATCCGTCAGCACCAGTTCCCGGAAAAAGGAACAAAGCCGAATCTCTGGATCTTCATGAAACCTGGAAAACCGGCCGACTCCGGCAAACGCTTAAAGCTCACTGATATGGAGGATACGCGTTTCCTGCACTGCAATATCAAGACTCTGAACCTTCTTGTCAACGTCATGGCTGCAGAGAAAGCGGAGTCCCTCGGATGCGGCGAATGTGTCTTCCACCGCGGCGATATCGTCACTGAGTGCGCCCACAGCAACGTCTCCATCATCAAGGACGGCGTATTTAAGACCCACCCGACAGACCACTATATTTTACCGGGAATCACAAGAATGCACATCATCCAGATCTGCAAGGATAACGGAATCATCGTCGACGAGACACCATTTACCATGGCAGAACTCATGGATGCCGACGAGATCATTGTCTCCAGCTCCACAAAATTCTGCTCCCCGGCCTGCGAGATGAATGGCACTCCGATCGGAGGAAAGGCACCGGAGTTAGTGGATCTGATCCAGAAGAAGTATACGGAAAAATTTGAAAATGAGACCATGTAAATGATCAGGGGCTGCCGCTCAGCGATATTCACATATCACTGAGACGGCAGCCCCATTTTTATCCGTAACTGTTCAGTACCCTCACAGTTACATACAAAAATCCATTCCAGATCGGCTGCGCCGATGGGATTTTTACCTTCCAGCCCAAGTTTTCTTACGGTCAGCGCAGCAAGTGCGCAGACCTACTGAACAGTTACCCTTATCCATCTTTTCTCTGGAACACGCCTCCAATTCCAAGCTCCATCCGGTACTTGGCAACGGTTCTTCTCGATATCGGCATTCCTGCATCCTGTAAGAGACCCGCGAGCTGTTCATCGCTCCAGGGCTTTTTCTTATCCTCCGCCGCAACCAGTTCTTTCAGCTTTGTCTTTACTGTATTTCTGCTCACATCGCCGTTTCCGTCCGATGAGACGATTCCAGTCGTAAATAAGCTGCGGAACAGGACACATCCCGACGGCACTCTCAGATATTTGTCACGGATCGCGCGGCTGACCGTGGATTTGTGGATCTCCAGTACATCGCCGATATCCTCCAGTGTCATCGGTTTCAGCTGACCTTTTCCGAGGAAATAATCTTCTTGTCGTTTCAGGATTTCCCGTGTGATTCCCAAAATTGTTGTTCTGCGCTGCTCCACCGCGTTCATAATAAAGCGGGCTCTGCGCAGTTTATTCTCAAAATATGATTTTAATTCCTCATCCTGGGCGGTCTCCATCATATGAATGTAGAAATCGCTGACCTGGAGATTTCCAGTCCATTTATCATTCAGTTCGATGTTCCACTGCCCATCCTGAAACTCCAGGATCACATCCGGGAGAATATATTGGGCTTTCTCACCGCCGATCCCATTTAATGGGCGCGGATTTAAGTTCTTGATCACATGGATCAGTTTTCTCACCTCTGCTGAAGAGATTTTCAAGCCCCGCGAGATCGTGCTGATCTTTCCTTCCGCGATGTCTTGGAGATGGTTCCTTATTATGTCGGACAGGAGTTCTTCCTCGTCCATCCCACGAACCTGCATCAGAAGACATTCTTCAAGTCCTGACGCAAAGAGTCCCTGCGGCTCCAGCTCCTTCAACATAGAGAGAACTTCCTCCACCTGTTCTTCCGCAACTCCAAGATCTTTCGCAATATCTTTAGGCGGAATCATCAGATATCCACTCTGTTCCAGGGACTGGATACAGAAGTCCACGATCTTTCGTTCCGTCTCCCCGATCTGCTCCCACTGGAGCTGCGTATTCACAAGGTCTTCCAATGATTTCTCGCTGTCCTCAATCTCGTACAGCTCATTTTCCCTTCTCTCATCCCGGTCTGTACCATTGTAAAACCGTTCCGTCTCTTTATAGGTAATCGGCGCTGCTTCTTCTTTTCCCGATGTATATTCCACCAGCGGATTTTCGATCTCCTCATTCTGCAGAAAATCCTTTAACTCCGTCATGGACATTGCCAGAATATTCAGAGACTCTACCTGAAGCTGCGAAAGCTGCTGCTTTGTCTGCAATGAAATTCCTGTCTTTATCTCCATGTCTCTTTACTCCACTCCGTTCTTCTCACAAAATTCTGCCAGACAGCATTTGTCACAGTACGGTTTCGTCCGCGCTGTACAGACAGCCCGGCCATGTTCTACAAGTCTGTGGCAGAAATCATTGCCCTCTTCCGGCGGGATGATCTTCCAGAGAGCCATCTCCACTTTTTTCGGCTCCTTGATCCCATCCACAAGACCGATCCGGTTCGTCAGGCGGATACAGTGGGTATCAGTGACGATCGCCGGTTTCCCGAATACATCCCCCATAATAAGGTTTGCACTCTTTCTTCCAACGCCCGGAAGCTTTAAGAGGGCATCGAAATCGTCCGGTACGTTTCCGTGATACTGCTCGTAAAGAATCTTCATGCAGGCGCTGATGTCCCGGGCCTTGCTTCTTCCAAGGCCGCAGGGGCGGACGATCTCCTCGATCTCGTCCACATCTGCTTCCGCCAATGCCTTCACATCCGGAAACTTTTTGTAGAGATCCTGGACTACCACATTGACTCTGGCGTCGGTACACTGAGCCGCAAGACGGACACTGACTAAAAGTTTCCACGCCTCGTTGTAATCCAGGGTGCAGTCGGCATCCGGGTATTCTTTTTTTAATGCCGCAATCACTTTTGCCGCAAGTTCCTTCTTTTCTTCAAGTGTTTTTTCCATATGTATGCTCCTGTATATTTCCTGCCTGTTTTCCCCGCATGTCCAAAATCAGCTGCCGTTTATGTTTTTCATAGACACCAGCCAAAATTTTCTTCGGCAGTTGTTCTAGAATTTGATGCTGTCCGCAATTTTCAGGCAGTCAGTTTTTCTGATTCAGCTGATCCAGCACGTCCTGGACCGTCATATATTCCACATGTTCCGGCATCTCAATCGTCACGCCGAACCGGTCATCCACTTCCGATATAAAGTATACGATCAGGAAGGAATCAAGCCCGAGATCACTGATCAGAAATGCGTCTTTTTCGATCGGTGTGTCGATGTACGCTTCCAGGATCTCTCCGAGAATTTTCAGTTCTTCCTGTTCTGTCAGATCATTTTTTTGAGGATCCATTTATCCACCTCCGTTTATGTGCTCCCAGGATCTGAAGATCCAGGAAGACGAAGTTACGTTCCTTTTAGTATAACGCTGAAATGTCTGGTTTACAATGATTTTCCTTTCAAAAAGATGCCGCATGCCAAATCGGCAAAATCCACTACCACTACTGTCCTGTACGGAATTTTCAGTTCAGAAAATTCCTACCCGTGTACAGTAATCTGCAATGCACACCAGTATGAAATTGCTTGCCGCCGCGAACATCTATGCCAGGCATATGGATGTGCCAAGACATATTTAGAACATGATTTTCCGAGATATAGAACTCGTTCCACTATAAGAAATCCCGGGTTCTGCTGTCCTGTCATAACTCCGATTTCTGTTAAAATTACTTCTCAAAATTTGAATATTTTGGAAAAAGGTATGGACGAAACATGATTTTTGTGAGAAAATGAAACGGGTATGATGTGATTTTTTTAACGAGCATTAAGAACCATATATTGAAAGGAGTCTCAACATGATTTATTCACATGAAGTAGAACAGATGTGCACGGTTGCGCAGGGCGTGAACCATGGCGCAGCTCCGATCCCGGAGGAAGCGAAATGGGTACAGTCTAAGGAAATCAAAGATATTTCCGGTCTGACACACGGTATTGGCTGGTGTGCTCCGCAGCAGGGTGCCTGTAAGCTGACCCTGAATGTAAAAGAGGGTATCATTCAGGAAGCACTTGTAGAAACCATCGGATGTTCCGGTATGACCCACTCCGCAGCTATGGCAGCAGAGATCCTTCCGGGCAGAACGATCCTCGAAGCATTAAACACAGACCTTGTCTGTGATGCGATCAATACAGCAATGAGAGAGCTCTTCCTCCAGATCGTTTACGGAAGAACTCAGAGCGCATTCTCCGAAGAAGGACTTCCGATCGGCGCAGGTCTTGAGGACCTCGGTAAAGGTCTCCGTTCCCAGGTTGGTACCATGTACGGTACTTTAAAGAAAGGACCGCGTTACC
Organism: Clostridium sp. AM34-11AC; assembly: GCF_003435375.1. Lineage (GTDB taxonomy): Bacteria > Bacillota > Clostridia > Lachnospirales > Lachnospiraceae > Pilosibacter > Pilosibacter fragilis. Next base: position 66,514 of record NZ_QWGL01000012.1, read on the forward strand.
TTGAGATGGCTGAAGGCTATGTAACCGGTATCGCTCTTGACGCTGAGGACCAGATCATCGGTTACCAGTTCGTAAACCTTGGCAAGATGACTGACTTCATCAAAAAAGGCGACGATCCGACAACTGCTTACGAGAAGGCAAAAGGACAGTACGGCCGCGTAGCAGATGCAGTGAAGATCATTGATCCGCGTCAGGAGTAAAGTAAAATTTCACGCCTTGTGGGAAATTTTACGCTACGCAAACGGAGCAGCGCGGAGTTCGCGTTTCCCGTTTTCACAAAGAATAACTGACGTGACATTTCCGTGAGGTTTAATGGAAGAAGGAGAATAAAATGGCATTATTTGAATCCTATGAGAGAAGAATTGACAAGATCAATTCCGTATTAAACAGCTATGGCATCGCATCCATCGAAGAAGCTGAGAAGATCACAAAGGATGCTGGCCTTAACGTATATGATCAGGTAAAGAAGATCCAGCCGATCTGCTTTGAGAACGCATGCTGGGCTTACACAGTAGGCGCTGCGATCGCGATCAAGAAAGGCTGCCGCCGTGCCGCAGACGCTGCTGCTGCGATCGGTGAAGGTCTTCAGGCTTTCTGTATCCCGGGTTCCGTTGCTGACCAGCGAAAAGTAGGTCTTGGACATGGTAACCTCGGTAAGATGCTCCTTGAGGAAGAGACCGACTGCTTCTGCTTCCTCGCAGGACACGAATCCTTCGCTGCTGCTGAGGGCGCGATCGGTATCGCAGAGAAAGCAAACAAGGTTCGTAAAAAACCGCTCCGCGTTATCTTAAACGGTCTTGGAAAAGATGCGGCACAGATCATCTCCCGTATCAACGGCTTCACATATGTTGAGACAAAAATGAACTACTATACCGGCGAGGTTGAGGAAGTATTCCGCAAATGCTACTCCACAGATCCGGAGAGCCCGCGCGCAAAGGTAAACTGCTACGGTGCTAACGACGTAACAGAGGGTGTTGCGATCATGTGGAAAGAGGGCGTAGACGTTTCCATCACCGGTAACTCCACAAACCCGACACGTTTCCAGCATCCGGTTGCAGGTACATACAAGAAGGAATGCGTAGAGAAAGGCAAGAAGTACTTCTCCGTAGCATCCGGCGGCGGCACAGGCCGTACTCTTCACCCGGATAACATGGCAGCAGGTCCGGCTTCCTACGGTATGACAGATACCATGGGCCGTATGCACTCTGACGCACAGTTCGCAGGTTCCTCCTCCGTTCCGGCTCACGTTGAGATGATGGGTCTGATCGGTATGGGCAACAACCCGATGGTTGGTGCGACAGTTGCTGTTGCTGTTTCCGTACAGCAGGCTGCTGATGAAGGTAAGTTCTAAAAAATCCTTATTTTATGGGACTTTTAGCTTAAATATAATATTTAGGGAGAGCATCGCTGCTCTCCCTTTCTTCATACATATTTTCACTCAAAAATCTATATTCAGGCCACATTCCGCGGTTCTTTATCCGCTTCCGCTGCTTTTCCTTTCAGCTCCTTCAAAATCCCAAGTATGATCACCGCTCCCAGCACAAACGTCAGAGCATCCGCCACCGGCTGGCACCACTGCAGCCCCCGGATTCCAAACCGGACCGGAAGAACGAACAGGGCCGGGATCAGGAACAGTCCCTGACGGCCTGCAGCGACAAAGGACGCCCGGAATCCGTATCCGATGGTCTGGGTCAGCATGTTGGACATGATGATCCAGGCGGAAAGCGGCAGGGTAAGGCACTGGAACCGCATCGCCCAGGTTCCAATCTCGATCACGTCAAGATCCTCCTTCCGGAACACCCGCATGATCTGCGGCGCGCCGATAAAGCTTACAACCGCCAGTGTCATCAGAAATACCGCTGAAACCTTCACACAGAACCAGAAGGACTCCAGCACACGGTCATACCGCTTCGCTCCGAAGTTGAATCCGCACACCGGCTGGAAGCCCTGCCCGAATCCGATCATGGCGGAGCCGATAAACATCATGTAGCGGCTCACGATCGAAAGTGCCGCGATTGCCGCGTCCCCGAAGGGGTTTGCCGCAAGGTTTAATGCCGCAGTGGCAATACTTGCAACGCCCTGACGGCAGAGGGATGGGATTCCTCCGTGGAGGATCTCTCCGTAGAGTGAAAGGGAGAGTGTGATCTTTCCCGGCTTTAAATGGACACAATCTTTTCTTAATAAGCTCTGGAAAAACAGGATCCCGAAGCTGATGCACTGGCTTATCGCTGTTGCCAGCGCCGCGCCGGAAATTCCGAGGTCCAGACCGAAAATAAAGATCGGGTCTAAAATCATATTTAAGATTCCTCCGGTGGTGATCCCGATCATGGAGTAAACCGCCAGTCCCTGAAATCTTAAAAGGTTATTCATGGATAATGCTCCCGTCATCACCGGAGCCGCGATCAAAATGTATCTGGCATAATCCTTCGCATATGGCGCGATGGTATCGGTAGCTCCTAAAAGCCGCACCACCCGGTCAAGATTCGGCAGGCAGATCAGCGCAAACAGAAGTCCCACAAAAATTGCGGAGTAAAATCCCGTGGAGGCAATCCGCTCCGCTTTTTCCGTATCCCGGCTTCCGAGGACTCTCGATAGATAGTTTCCGCTTCCCATTCCGAGGGTAAATCCCAGGGCCTGGATCATGGCCATAAGGGAATAGCTGACACCCACAGCGGCCGATGCGCTGGTGCTGATCTGGCTCACAAAAAAGGTGTCCGCCATGTTGTAGATGGATGTCACCAGCATGCTGATGATCGTTGGTACCGCAAGGCTCGGGATCAGCCGTGAAATCGGTGTCTCTGTCATTTTTATGTAGCGCTGCTCCTGGGTCATGGGACTGCTCATATTTTTTCCTCCGTTTCCTCTATTTCCTATACCGAATTGCTCCGCACTACGTGCTCCCACGTATAAGCATAAAGAGCCGCCAGCGGAAGAATCCCCTTCCAACGGCAGCTCTCTATATAATTATGATTTACGCACCCGCAGCCGGACCACGTCAGCGGACCCGGTATACGGCCTGCTTTTTATTATTCTGCTTTCTTACCGCTCAGATACTCATGGATTCCGCGTGCTCCTGCTTTTCCTGCCTCCATGGCGAGAATTACGGTAGCGGCACCGGTTACGGCATCTCCGCCTGCGAATACACCCTCGCGGGATGTCTGGCCATTTGCCTCATCTGCAACGATGCATCTGTGCTTGTTGATCTCAAGTCCACCTGTTGTGGAGGAGATCAGCGGGTTCGGGGAAGTACCGAGAGCCATGATGACGGTATCGACATCGATGGTGTAGTCGGAACCTTCGATCTCTACCGGACGGCGTCTTCCGGATGCATCCGGCTCGCCGAGTTCCATCTTTCTTACAGTCATGCCCTTTACCCAGCCCTTTTCATCGGTCAGGATCTCCGTCGGGTTTGTTAAGAGGTTGAAGATGATTCCCTCTTCCTTTGCGTGGTGAACTTCCTCCGCTCTTGCCGGAAGCTCAGCCTCACTTCTTCTGTATACGATATGAACCTCCGCACCGAGACGGAGAGCGGTTCTCGCTGCATCCATCGCAACGTTTCCACCGCCGACAACAGCAACCTTCTTTCCTGCTGCGATCGGAGTATCGTAGTCATCGCGGAACGCCTTCATCAGGTTGCTTCTTGTGAGGTACTCGTTCGCGGAGAATACGCCGTTCGCGTTCTCACCCGGGATTCCCATGAATCTCGGAAGTCCGGCACCGGAACCGATGAAGACTGCCTTGTAGCCCTCCTCGTCCATCAGCTCGTCGACCGTTACAGACTTACCGATAATTACGTTTGTCTCAATATCAACACCGAGCTTCTTCACGTTCTCGATCTCCGGCTGTACGACACCCTGTTTCGGGAGACGGAATTCCGGGATACCGTAGGTTAAAACTCCGCCCGGCTCGTGAAGTGCCTCAAAGATCGTTACCTCGTAGCCGAGTTTCGCGAGATCACCTGCACAGGTAAGACCGGACGGACCAGAACCGATGACAGCGACCTTGATGCCGTTTGTCTTCTCCGGCTTCTCCGGAACAACACCGTTCTCTCTGGACCAGTCAGCCACGAAACGCTCGAGCTTACCGATGGAGACAGCCTCGCCCTTGATGCCACGGACACACTGGCCCTCACACTGGCTCTCCTGCGGGCAGACACGTCCGCAGACAGCCGGAAGCGCGGAGGATCTGCCGATGACCTTTGCAGCCTCTGCGTAATTTCCTTCTTTTACTTCTTTTACGAATGCCGGGATATCGATCTTAACCGGACATCCCTGTACACATCTCGCGTTTTTGCAGTTTAAGCATCTGGACGCCTCTGCGACAGCCTCTTCTTCATTATATCCATAGCAGACTTCCTCGAAGTTCGTTGCGCGAACCTTCGGCTCCTGCTCTCTTACCGGGACTTTTTTCATTCCATCCATGTCATTTCCTCCATATCACCGATCATTCGCTGCAGTTACCGCATCCGCCGTGGTGGGTATCGCCCTCACGGAGTTTTAAAAGTGCACGGCCTTCCTCGGTCTTATACATCTGCTGACGTTTCATTGCTTCGTCGAAGTTTACGGCATGTCCGTCAAATTCCGGTCCGTCTACGCAGGCGAATTTCACCTTGCCGTCTACGGTCACACGACAGGCACCGCACATACCGGTTCCATCTACCATGATCGGGTTTAAGCTTACGACTGTCGGAATCTCAAGTTCTTTTGTGAGAAGACATACGAATTTCATCATGATCATCGGTCCGATCGCAACGCAGACATCGTATTTCTTGCCCTGATTGTTTACAAGATCCTTGATGACCTCGGTAACCATTCCCTTGTGTCCGTAAGAGCCGTCATCTGTTGTCACATAGAGATTTCCGGCAACAGCCTTCATCTCCTCCTCAAGGATCAGCAGATCCTTTGTCTTGGATCCCATGATGACATCGACATCGATCCCATGTTCCTTTAACCATTTTACCTGCGGGTATACCGGAGCGGTTCCGACACCGCCCGCAACAAACAGATATTTTTTCTTCTTTAATTCTTCGATATCTTCTTTTACGAAATCAGACGGATTTCCAAGCGGTCCGACAACGTCGCGGAAGGAATCTCCGGCCTGTAACGCGGACATACGCTCTGTGGACGCGCCCACTGTCTGGAATACGATGGTGATCGTCTCCTTCTCACGGTCATAATCACAGATCGTAAGCGGAATGCGCTCGCCCTTCTCATCCATCTTCACGATCACAAACTCGCCCGGTTTGCAGTTCGCGGAAATTCTCGGGGCTTTTACGACCATCAGATAGATCTTATCTGCAAGCTTTTTTGCCTCTAAAATAGGGTACATATCCCATACCTCCTGTTTCCTGAGTCCTTCTGCACCTGAGATTTTCGGCACAGAAGTCATACGATTGCAGCACAATGGCTGCTTTCTCATCCATCACACACTGATTGCAGATCTGACTCCGATGTGTTTTCGGATATCAGACCATTCACACACACTTATTGCCCGCTGTTCTTACAGCAATACGGCAGTATTAGAGATATTTTATCATCTTTTGCCTGGATGCGCAACATAGTTTCCTTTATTTTTCTGTACTTCTGTATCACTTTCCTGTAACGCAGTGATTATTTGTAACTGTTCAGTAGTTCTGCGCACTTGCTGCGCTGACCGTAAGAAAACATAGACTGGAAGACAAAAATCCCATCAGCGAAGCTGATCTGGAATGGATTTTTGCACGTAACTAGGAAGGTACTGAATAGTTACGATTATTTTCACAAGCCCACTTCTTTTCTGCAGCTGTACCTGACAATTTCTAGACTTCTCCCAGTTCCAGCGCTTTCTTTCCAGTCCGCTCATATCTGCGGAATTCATAGCAGAGATCAAAATATGTCTGCTCATCGCTGTCCGCTGTAACTTCCCAGTCCGGGTCTTTATCCAGGTTCGGAAGCCAGGTATCCGCCATGTACTCGTAATCGATCCATGTGATGTGGGCTGTGTCGCAGTACGGGAGGAATGCCTCGTAAATTTCAGCGCCGCCAATGATGTAGATGTCCTCCGACTTGAACTGCTTTAAGAATTCCATGGCATCCTTTAAATTATGAAAGATCTCGCATCCTTTTACTTTGTACGCCTCATCTCTCGTGAGGACTACATTTTTTCGTCCTGCCAATGGCTGTCCTGCCGGAAGACTTTCCAGTGTCTTTCTTCCCATGACGATCACTTTTCCCTTTGTCTCCTCACGGAAAAGCTTCTGGTCATCCGGGATCGTCACCAGGAGTTTTCCTCTGTTTCCAATGGCCCAGTGTTTATCTACTGCCGCAATGATATTCATGGCTGTTTCCTCCTTTATATCCTGCCGTTTCGTAACTGTTCCGTACCTTCGCCTGCTGAACCTGCCACCGACAGTTTTTTCCTGGTCCACGGCAGCAGTTACGCTGTTTATTTCATTTTTTAACATTTTATCGTTCTGGATCCGCGTCATTCATGCATTCCCGCCGGATGACCTTCAATGTCGCCGCCGCGTTTAAGAGAAACGCAAAATCCGGCTGTTCTTCCTGCTTTACGCCTTTATGGTATGTTGCGAGCATGATTTTCAGCTGCTCTTCCTCTGTGGGGTATTTCCTGATGATCTCAACGATCTCATCTTTTGTCCGTTTTAATCCCGCTTCCAGATAATCCCATACCCGGTCCGCGGAAAATTCTTCCTTCTTTAATCCCGGAAGCAGCGCTGTCCCTGCGTCCTCCGGTGTCAGGATCCCCACATGGGTGATGAATATCCTTTTTGCTCCCGCATGGCGCAGCTTTTCCACCGCGTCCAGAGACATCTGATACCCTACAAGATAGCATGGCATGTAAACCTCGCTGGTGGTCACACCCACAGTCTCACTCGCAAAGATCACATCATGGTCTACCATGTAGGACAGGGAACATTTCGTGTGTCCCGGTGTCTCGAATACCGTGATCTTATGATCACCGAAATCCAGGATATCTCCCTCTTTTACGACCTTGTCTACCACAAGATCTTCATCCCGGTAGTCCGGGGCTTTTGTAAGTCCGGCCCCCTGCGCTGCCGCGTCGGAGAGTTCACGCATCGTCTTTTTTGCTGACGGTTTTTCCAGGATCTTCTTTGCGTAAGCACTTCCATAGACCACAAGATCCGGCCATTCCTTTCTGAGAAACGGGACACCGGAAATATGGTCATAATGGGAATGGGACAGGAGAACCGCGTCTAATGGCCTGTCTCCCAGTTCCCGTTTTATATTTTCGATCATTTTGTCCGCAGAATATGCCATTCCGGCGTCAAAGAGCACGTTTTTTTCTCCCTTTATGAGGTAAGCCGCCCGGCTCGCGTCTCCGCAGACGCAGACGATATAGTCGTTTTTCATTTTGTCCTCCGTTCAACCGGCACACGCCGAAGTCCATTCTTTTTTTCGAATCCCTATTATAATGAATTTCTCTGTGATTGGCAAGTTTTCATCTTGTGTATACAAAAAAAAGCCGTTATAATGGGAATGCATCCGGCGGTGTGGACGGTGCTCGGAAGCACCGGACTGCTTTTCGCCAGACTTTAACCAAGGAGAGAACACATTATGATAAAATTTGAACGCACAAGCGTCATGAACTTTGAAAATGCCATGCGCGGCGCAAGAAACCCGATGAACAGCTGGGGACGTATGGACAGCAGCTATAATGAGGACGGAGATTTTGTCTTTGGACCGAACGATCTCGATCTTGCGAAGCGTCTCCGCATGGCTGGAAGCGACCACAGAAAGTTTATCCGCCAGATCTTTGTATCCGTGGATATTACGGCTCCGCTCTACTGGTGGAAGGAATATGACACCTACAAAGTGGCGACTGTTGCAAACTCCACAAGCACCATGCATAAAATCCACTCCAAGCCGTTCGACATCGATGATTTCAGCCATGACCATATGACTCCGGACACTCTCGCTTACATGCAGACCGTTGTAGACCGCCTTGAGCAGATCCGTCTGAAATACATGAACGAGGGAAAAAATAAGGAGGACTGGTACGACATGATCCAGCTTCTCCCGTCCAGCTACAACCAGATGCGCACCTGCACGATGAACTATGAGACACTCGTCAATATTTATCATGCGAGAAAGGCTCACAAGCTTGTGGAGTGGCATACCTTCTGTGACTGGATCGGGACTCTGCCGTATGCAAAAGAGCTGATCATTGCGGACTAATTTTTTTGTGATAACTTCATAACTTGAAAAAGAATGTACCTTGGCACATTCTCGCGCCTCGCGCGGTCACTTGCGACAATCTACGTCTTCGCGCGAGTACGCATCTTTGTGCCTTTTTATGTAACAGGGAATTCCTCTGAATTTCCTGTTACATAAAAAACCGCTGCCCGGCACCTTAGTTATGGTGCCGGGCAGTTTTTGATCATATCTTATCATAAATTGATCGGGACCGGAATCTCTTTCTGCAGCGCCAGAGAGTAGATCACGGCTTCCTTCACCTTTTTCCCGGTGATCTGGGCAAGTGCCTTTGCGTAGTAGAAGAGCTGGATCTGGTAGCGGTCCAGAAGTATATTCTCTCCGCCTTCTTTTACCCGGTCTGTCTTGTAATCCACAAGTACGAGACCGTCATCCTCCTCGAACCAGGCGTCGATGATACCCTGTAACAGGATCAGCGCATCGGAATCCGCCTTGTTCATCTCCCGTGCAGGGATACCCACCACAAACTGGCTCTCTTTCCGCAATTTTCCGTTCCGGTCCGCCTGTTTCATGCGGGCTGCAATATCTGAATGGAAAAACTTCGTCAAAACGCCCGGATAGACCATATCGATGGCGGTCTCCTGCATCCGCTTTTCCTCACGGATCCGGTCGAGTTCTTTCACGATATCATCGTAACCGGAAATTTCCGCGAAGTGGATCAGCTCCAGGGCACGGTGGTAAGCGGTACCGCGGTCGGAGGCACGCTTTATTCTGGCTTTTTCTTCGGCCGCTGTATCAGACATTTTATCAATAATTTCTGAATCTTCTTTTTCCCTGACGTTCTTAATCAAAAACGCACTCTCCGCGTCATCCACAAACTGCCCCTGTTCCTTAAGCTCCGAAACTGACATCTTTGCGTGCAGCGCAAGGTCCGCCGCGTAAGGATATTTTACCCCGATGAGCCCCGGAATTTTCTCCGGCTGCGCTTTCCGCAGCTGTTCCAGTTCCAGATAGATCTTTGCCTTCTCCTCCTGGTTCTTCGCCTCCTCCACGAGAAGGTCCTTCACCGGAACATTCTTCACATCGAGGGTGTTTTTCGCCCCGTTTGACGCCATCAGGATCCAGTCCAGATAGGAGGATGCCGCGCTTAAGATCGTAAACGGCAGCGAGCCGCCAGCCGGGATCCCACCCCATTTTTCCAGCTTGTTGTCCATATACTTGTCGCCTGCGGTGATGATCAGTTTTTCCTTCGCACGGGTCATGGCAACATAGAGGATACGAAGCTCCTCGCCCATGTTTTCCAGATTTGACCGTCTCGCCAGGACATTTTTCTTTAACGTCGGTGCCTTGACCTTCTTCTCCGGGTCGAAGAAATCCGCTGCGATTCCAAGCTCCTCGTCGATCAGGATCCGTCCTCTCGCGTCCTGTCTGTTGAATTTCTTCCCGCATCCGGCTAAGAACACCACCGGGAACTCCAGACCTTTGCTCTTGTGGATGCTCATAATCCGCACCGCGTCGTCATGTTCCCCGGAGCGGGAAGCCTCACCGAAGTCGGTGTTGTATTTTTTTAACTTCTCGATGTACCGGATAAAGTCGAAAAGTCCCTGATAACTGGTCTTCTCGTAATCTTCCGCTTTCTGCACCAGCATGGCTAGGTTCGCCTGCCTCGTCTTTCCTGCCGGCATGGCGGCGGCGTACTTGTCGTACCCGGTGAGGTCGAAGATCCGGTAGATCAGGCGGGAGACTGGGAGGTACATAGATTCTTCTCTCAGCGTCGTCAGGAGATTTTGGAATGCTGCCAACTTGCGATAGATAACCGCATCTTCCTCCGATTCCCCGTGTTTCTCCAAATATCTTTTCACCGCCCCATAAAATCCAACGTCTTCCCCGCGGTCCGGATTTTTCTTGAATTCCGCCATCACGATGGCCAGCTCCCGGTCCTTCATGCCGCCGATGGGCGACTTTAACACACCAGCTAACGGAATATCCTGCATCGGATTGTCGATGAGTGCCAGCATGTTGAGCACGGTCTCCACTTCCACCGCCGTGAAATATCCGGTCCTGGAATCCGCGTAGGCGGGGATCCCTGCTGCCCCAAGGACACTTAAAAATTCCTCGGACCACCCGGAGAGACTGCGGAGCAGGATCACGATGTCCTTCTTCTTTAACGGCTCATACTCCCCGGTCTTCCCGTTAAAGATCTTCATCCCTTGTTCCGGATCCGTGAGTTTTTTGATCTCCCCGGCGATAAGTCTCGCCTCCGCCTCCTTCGCGGTATAATCCGCCTTCTCCTCGTCCATGCCGTCAAACAGCGGATCCCCGGTATTTAAAAGCAGGACCTCCGTCTTCGCCTGCCCGTCCACCGGCAGTGCCGGAAATTCCGCCCCCGGATACAACGCCGCGTCATCCGTGTACTTAATATTGCCAAGCTGCTTCGTCATGATCCGGTAGAACACGTCATTGATGCTGGAAAGCACCTCCGGCCGGCTTCGGAAGTTCTTGTGGAGCTCAATCTTCTGGTACAGCCCGTCCTCTTTCCCGTAGGACTCATACTTTTCCAGAAACAGCTCTGGTTTCGCGAGACGGAACTTATAGATGCTCTGCTTCACATCACCCACCATAAACACATTCGGCGTCCCGAACCGCTCCCTGGAAACACAGCGGATCAGCGTCTCCTGGACCTCGTTGCTGTCCTGGTATTCGTCCACAAGGATCTCCTCGTAGATCTCCGAGAGTTCATCCGCCACCAGTCCCGGCTTATGATCCAGGCTGCCTCCGGTGAGGACTTCCAGCGCAAAATGTTCCAGGTCATTAAAGTCCACCAGGTTTTTCTCCTCCTTCGCCTCCTGGAATTTCGCAGAAAACTCCTCCGCAAGCTCCAAAAGCATCAGGATCGGCTCCCGGCAGGCGTCGAGATCCGCGAACACCTCATCGATATCTCCTGGAAGGTACAATGCCTTCATCTTCTTGATGCCGTCCTTTGCGAGGTTCCTGTAGGCCGCTGCCTGTTCTTTCTTCTCCGGGTCCACATTTTTTCCCCGGACAGCCGCCAGCCTTCCAAACTTCAGCTCCTCAAGGCACTCCGCAATCTCCTGGTAAGTCCCGGCTTCCCTGAGTTCTTCCATTCCCCGGATGTCTTCCGCTAACATCGGTGCGTATGCCTGGGGACCGTCTTCCTCAGCCGCGAGATCCGCTGCCTCGTAAAGTCCGTCTAAGAATTCTTCCGCCTGGCGTTTCACATCCTGGATCAGATACTTCATCCATGCGGTCTCCTCCATAGGATCCCCATCTTCACCGGTTCCGCCAGCCCAGAGTTCCTTCCTGCAGGCCGCGATCCACTCCCCCGGCCACGGATTGCTCTGGGAGAACTCCCATACCTTTAAAATATACTCTTCCAATCCACCGTCTGTCCGCCCTGTGGCGTAGGTATCCACAAACTTTATGAACCGCTCATCTTCCCTTCCGTAATATTCCTCCAGAAGTTCCTTCATCACATCGGCTTTTAAGAGCATCAGCTCGCCTTCGTCCGCCACCCGGAATCCAGGATCCAGGTCCAGCTCGTGGAAATGTTCCCGCAGAAGGTTTAAGCAGAAGCTGTCGATGGTAGTGATCTTCGCGTGGTGGATCAGCGTGTTCTGGCGCTCCAGATTCTTATTCCCCGGATCCTCGTCCAGAAGCTTTCCGAGAGCTGTCTCCACACGCTCCCGCATCTCCGCCGCCGCCGCGTTCGTGAAGGTCATGACCAACAGCTTATCGATATCCACCGGGTGTTCCGGGTCCGTGATCATGCGGATGATCCGCTCAACGAGGACCGCCGTCTTTCCGCTTCCTGCTGCCGCCGAGACAAGGAGATTCCGGTGTCTCGTCTCAATGACTTTTTTCTGCTCGTCTGTCCACTTTGTCGCCATTACAGAATCTCCTTTCCGTCATTTTCTTTTCCAGGCGATTTCTTTTTCCCGCTTTCTATGCCCTCTAAAGTTTTCTTCTTCGTTTTACCGGGATCCAGCTGTACAGGATCGACCTTATCTGCAGCATCTTCCACTGCACCGGAATCCATCTCTTCCCCATCTTCTTCCTGGTCGATCTCCTTCCAGATCTCCTGCGCCTTCATAGGCTTAAATCTCCGGAATCCATACCCATCAGTTTTCAGATCAAACCCACACACACTGTGGTACGGACAGTAATCGCACGCCGTCCGGTTCCCCTGCTTGTAGGGATCCACTGCCACATTTCCATCCAGAATCTCCTCGCCCATCTCCCTGAGCTTCTGATTTACATAATCTGTCAAATGGGCAAACCGTTTTCCTCCAGCCACAGAGGACTTTAACTCCTGCACATACCCGTCCTTCAGTGCCACCGGGATCACATCTGATTCCTTCTCGATCTCCCGGTCCATATGCCGGATCACGTCGAGACTGCTGTTCACGAGACCATTCATGCGGAGCTTCCTTAAGATTCCCGCCTCGATCTCCTCGTCCGTCATTCCGTCCTCCCGGTCGATCACAGGATCATCGATATGGTAATAGAAGATTCCCGCCGGAACCGCCTGTTTCCCCGGATGCCGGCTCTCCTGGAGCTTTAACGCCGCGTCCATGTAGACCACAAGCTGGAGCTGCAGCCCATGGTACAAAAGCGCCAGGTCAAAGGACGTGCTTCCCGACTTATAGTCCATGATCTTCACATAGATCTTGTCCTCATCCTCAAACACGTCCATGCGGTCGATCCGCCCGCGAAGGTTCACGGCTTCCCCATCCTTCAGCGGGATCCGCGTGCTCACATCCACCTCGAACGCCTCCGGCTCAAAATCGCCCTTCCGGATCTGGTAGATCAGCGCACGCACCGTCCGGTCCGTGATCCGCTCCACCTTTTTTTCCAGGTAGGCGTTTCTCGCGGAACTCTTCATGATCGTGTTCCGGTACTTCGCGGAGACTTCCTCCACCGCCCGCTTCACGAGAGCTCGCCGCTCCGCGTCCGTGATGGTCCGGAAATCCTTTCCATGGTCACGCACATTGCGGAAAAAGGTGTCCAGGGACTGGTGGAACAGATTTCCCATGTCGGAGAGGTCCAGCTCATACTCCCTTCCCGCCCGGAGCCCAAGTCCATGATTCAGGAAGTGGGAGTAGGCGCATCCAGCGTAACCTTCCATTCTCGTCACACTGCCCCTTAAAAGTGTTCCGTAGAGCTCTCTCGCCGCCGCCCGGCCGATGCCGCCTTTCTTATAAGAATAGGCCACGGCTTTCGCGAGATCTTCCATCTCCTTCGCTTTCGCCTCATCGGAAGACAGGAAACTGTAAAGCTCCCGCGCCTTCTCATTCTCCGGATCCATCAGCCGGTCCGGCTCCTGAAGCCAGGAAAGTATGGCTCTTCCCGCCGCCGTCACAGAAACATCCGGTCGTTTTTCCGCTTCCGTCTCCCGGATAAAGAGGTCCGGGAACCGTTTTTTCATCTCCCCGATAATTCCGGACGGCCGTGTCTGTTTTCCCTCCGCCGTCACCGTCGGGTAAGATAAGATCAGCTGATCCGACGGCTTCGTCATCATGAGATAGAGGTAAAATCGTTCCATAAAGCCCTCTTCCCTGGCCGTTGGTGCCAGCTCCATAGAATTCTTCTTTAGGATCTCCCTCTCATTGTCCGTAAAAAGACCGCCTTTCGAGTGGTCCGCCGGAACCACGCCCTGGCTCACACCGAGGAAAAAGAGGACCTTGATCTTATCGAGTCTCGTTCTCTTCAGGTCACCGCAGACCACCCGGTCCGCCCCCGCGGGGATCATTCCCACAGAGAGCTCCAAAAAGCCCGCGGAAAGGATCTCCGCGTACTCTCTCCTTGACACGCACTCATCGCCCAACAGGCCCTTAAACTTCTCGAAAAGCTCGATGACAAGACCATAGATCTCCTCGTACTCCCTCGCCTCCCGGTCCATACCGGAATCCGCGAACCTCTCCGAAAACTGTTCCAGCTTTTCCTCGGCTCCCAGGATCTCCAGGAGCTCTTTTAAGGCATCCGTCACTACCGCCACCGGAACTCCCCGTCCGGCGCAGCGCTCCCTTAAAACACGGAGCGGTTCCATGATCTTCTCCCGGAACGCATTCATCTCCACAAGATTTAAATTTTCTCCGCCCTCAAAGGTCTTCTCCCACGCCGCGTCCCACTTCGCAAATCCCCGGATCCCCATGGCCCGCACATAGATCTCCAGCCGGTCCACGGCCTCCGTCTCCTCTGTCACGAGCCCGGTCCTCAGATACCGGAACATGCTCTCATAGTCAAAGCCCTTCTGCAAAATATCCAGGGCGCTCTGGATCAGCCGGATCAGCGGATTTCCCGACACATCCCGGTTTTCATCTAAGAACAACGGGATCCTATTCTCTTCAAAGCTTCTCGTGATCTCCCGGCCATATCCCGGAAGATCCCCGCAGACCAGGGCGATATCCCGGTAGCGGTACCCGTCCTTTTTCACCAGCTCCTCGATCCGGTTCGTGATAAAGTCAATCTCATCCGCCGGGTCCTTTGCCTGAACCAGCATAATCTCCCTCTCTCCGCCGTAGTACCGGGTATACGGATAGCGGAAAAACGTCCTCTCAAGATGGTCAAGAGCCGGGCTGTTCCGGAACCGAACAAGCGGGCGTTTGGAAAAGACGAGGTCCTGGTAAATTTTCGCCCCGTTTTCCTCCGCCAGCTGTTTCAATTTTCCTGTCATTTTCCGGCTCATATCAAAAAGATCCGTCTCATCCGACTCTGCCGTAAGATCCATCCCCGGCTCCATCGTCGCGGACACCGTCACAAAGACATTCCGGCAAAGTTTCAGTAAAATCCCGATAAGCCGGTACTGGACCGGCGTAAAGCCCGTGTAGCCGTCTAAAACCATGGTACTGTCCTTCAAAAGTGCAGACTGGTCCGCCACCTGGCAGAGCACATCAAGAAGTTCCTCCAGCGTGATATATTTCTCCTTCGTAAACTCCCGGAACGCCTCAAAGATCACTTCCATATCCGAGAGCTTCGCAGCCAGAATCTGTCCCACATGTTCCCCGGCTGTCTGCGCCTTTAAATCCTCCGGAGTCGCCCCGTACTGGTAGAGCTCCGAAAGCATGGACTTGATCTCACTGATAAATCCCGGGCGGTTTAAGTGGGAGGAAAACATGGTGAGCTCGTCCATCTTTTCCCCGGCAAGCTTTCTGAGGACCATATTTTTGCCCGTATCGTCCAGCACCTCCGGCTGCGGCAGGGAGAGCTCCGAGAAGATCCGGTAGGCCAGGCGCTCAAAGCTCACGATGTCGATGTTCAGCGTCCCGTGGTTCGGGTGGAGTCTCACGATCTCCTTCTGGGCCTGCATCGTCGCCTGCTCCGGCGTCACCACAAAAAACCTGCCCTCCGGTTCCTTCGCGGACAGCTCGATGATCTTCCTGTATATATATTCTGTTTTTCCGGCACCGGAACCGCCGGCGATGATGCATAATCCCATGTTATCCTCCTGCTATATGAAAAAGAATGTGCCTTGGCACGTTTCCACACCGTGCACGCTCTTCTGTGACCGTCTGCGCCTTCGCGCGGTATGCGCATCCGGACACTCGGAACATATCATTCTCTCTCAACCGTATATGCTCCGAAGAGAATTGTCAAGTTCTTTATCGCGCAGCTACCGGAGTCGGATTTTTCTCCTACGTCTCTCCTATCGGCTCCGGGATCATGAATCTTTTTCCTGCAGTTCTCATAGAATATACAAAATATTTCGTGAAAAGGATCTATTCCATGAGTTCAAAAACAAAGATCATCGTCCTCAGAATGAAGGAGATCATCTACACCGCACTTTTTATCGGTTTTGCCATCGTCCTCATCATGCTCTTCCTCTTTATGTTCCGCCCGAAGAAGGACAACATCTCCGGGAGCACGGCAGACCAGACCGCCGAGAACGCCTCATCGGCCGCTCCTGCCTCCGCTACATACGTTCCGGGACTTTATTCGTCCCCCATCGTTTTGGGCAGCGAGAACGCCAATGTGGAGGTCACAGTGGACCGTACAGGGATCCGCTCCGTATCTCTCGTGCCTTTGAGTGACTCCGTTGAGACTATGTATCCCCTGATGGCACCCTCCATGGATTCCATTGCGGCGCAGATCCTGGAAAACCAGAGTCTTGAGGGGCTGGAGTATCCGTCCGGATCCCAGTATACCTCCATGGCGCTGGTGTCGGCGGTGCGGACGGCGCTTTCCAAAGCAGTTGAACAGTAATATTGAATCCCGGTGATTTCTATTCTGAGACCACCGGGTATTTTTTGTTACAGTTCAGCCATGCGCTGGTTTGAATGAGAAAGTGTGTTGCAAGCTTGCTTGCATAAGCACTTTTTCATCCAAATCAGCATATGGTGGAACCACCAAGCTTCTTGTTTTCATGAATATGGAAACAAGAAGATGTAATGACTGAACTGTAACATTTTTTCATATTTTTTTAATAACCTACTTGACAAATCGATTTTCCTCCTGTATACTCTTCACCATGATAACAATTTACCACGCTAAATCAGAATCTTGTTAACACGATAAATCAATCAGCATACAAGGAGGAACCAATCCATGAAGAAATTAAATCAGCTTCTCATCTTAGGTACAACACTTTTATTATCCGCTGCGGCACTCACCGGATGTTCCGGTTCCTCCGCAATGGGCGCTACGATCCCGCAGACAACTTCCGGAGAGACAGCAACTCCTCAGACAGACGCAGGAATCATCGCATCTGAGACCACCGGTTCCAACAACCGCCTGAACGAGATCTTAGAGCGCGGATACATCGAGATCGCAACTGAGCCGTACTTCGCTCCGAACGAATTCATCGATCCCACAAAGAGCGGCGAGGAGGCCTACACAGGTTCTGATGTCGAACTTGCAAAGTACATCGGTGAGGCACTCGGTGTTGAGGTCCGCTTAAAACCGATGGACTTCACAAGCGTTCTCGGAAGCATCACGACCGGAAAATATGATCTCGCGATCTCCGCCTTAGCCTACACACCGGCAAGAGCTGAGACCATGAACCTCTCCAAGGGTTACTATTTCGGAGACGAAGATCCGCAGACAGCATACGGCATTCTGGTCCGCAAGGAAGATGTTGACAGTATCAAATCCTTCAACGATCTTGCAGACAAGGTGGTCGTTGCCCAGAATGGTTCCCTTCAGGAGCAGTTCGTACAGGAGCAGATCCCGGCTTACAAAAAATACAACCGTGTTTCCTCCACAAACGATGGTTTCCTGATGGTCGAGACCGGAAAGAGTGATGTGATAGTCGCAGCCCTCAGAATGGCAAGATTATATCTGGAATCCAACCCGGACAGCAATCTTGTGATCGTCCCGAACCTGTATTTCAAAGTTGATCCTGAAACACAGGGAACAAGAATCGGTATCCCGAAGGGTGAGGATGCCCTCACAGACCGGATCAACGAGATCATCGACGAAGTCGTTGAGAAAGATCTTTACAATCAGTGGTACGACGAGTATACGGAGTACGCGAAGAGCCTTGGCATTATCGAATAATTCGATCCTTTGATATCCCCAGCGGCCGCGGTCAGGCCGCACCCCTTCACCGGTACCTTCCCCAGGTGCCGGAACCCCTTGGTCATGGGAGGTTCTCCCCATAATATCTCATGACAAAAAAGACGATCCGCAATTACCTGGCGGTTCGTCTTTTTTGTTCCGTCTTATCTGCCGCAGACACACCCGCGGGATCTGGTGATCCGGTCTGTCCTGCCGCATTCATTTGTTTCTTCCTACACTTCCCAGTCAGAATCCAGAAAACCTTCCCCGTAGACTTCCTGAGCCTCAGAGACGATCATAAACGCTCTGGGATCGATATCATAGACGATCTTCTTCGCCTTGTAGAACTGCTTTCTGTCCAGAACACAGATCACGGTCTTTCCATCTTCTTTCCGATAAGCTCCTTCGCTCTTTAAAAAGGTACAGCCGCGCTCCAGCTCATCCATCAGCTCATCAGCGATCTCCTTCGGTTTTTCTGTAATGACCGTTATCATGGTGCTCTTATTCATACCATAAAGGATCACATCGATCACATATGTTCCCACCACCATGTTAATGAGTCCATAAAGACCGGATTCGATATTCCGGAATACCACCATGGAAAGCAGGATGATCACAAGGTCCGTCGCCATGACCGCTTTTCCGGTCTGCATGTGCGGACAATACTTTTGTAAAAGCTTTGCGGCGATATCGCCTCCGCCTGTGGTAGAGCCGCGCATGAATATAACGGCAAGACTGATTCCGATCAGCACTCCGCCGAAAAGGCAGGATACCATCTTATCGCCGGAATACACCGGAAAATACGGTGTCACCAGACCATCCAGAATCACGGTCATGATCGCAACTGTCTTCAGTGTTTTGATCGTCTTCTCCTTTCCCAGATAGATCCAGGACGCGATCAGAAGCGGAATATTGATCAGAAATGTCAGGGTACCGATTGGGAGATTCGTCAGACGGTTTAACAGGATCGCCATACCGCTGGCACCTCCCGGCGCGATATCGATATTGTTGATAAAGCAGTGGAGTGCGACGGCCTGTACAAAACCGCCCGCCACATCTGCCAGAAGATCCAGAGCAAGCTCTTTTTCCCTCATCTTTTCCATAAGATTATCCCCCTTATATCTGCCAGTCTGAATTCATTTAATCCCGATATAATTCTTCAAATAGTTCCACCGGCACATACGCCTTCACATGGATCCCGTCATCCTGATACTCCTCCGAAAGAAGCTGTCCGCTCTTCCGGATCGTCTGGATCCGTCCGGCATCCCTGTAGGCGAATATCTTCTCAAAATAGATCCTGCGGTTTCTCAAAATTATGGCAAACAGATCCAGCAGTTCCTCAATGCCCTCTCCTGTCTTTGCCGATAATTTCACTTTATAATCCGCGGACATATCCCTGCAGGCGGTATCTGCGTCCGGGCGGTCCACCTTGTTGAATACCGTGATGATCTCCTTGTCCTTGATGTCCAATCGGCGCAGAGTCTCATAGACCACATGCATCTGCATGTCCATCTGCGGGTTCGAACAGTCCACCACATGGAGGATCACATCGCAGTAGCGCGCCTCCTCCAGGGTACTCTTAAAGGCCTCAACCAGATGATGCGGAAGTTTTCGGATAAATCCTACGGTATCCGTCAGGAGAACCTTTTCCCCTCCCGGAAGCGTCAATGCCCTCGTCGTCGGATCCAGGGTCGCGAAGAGCTTATCTTCCGCCAGGATCCCGGCTCCTGTGAGCTTATTTAAGAGCGTAGATTTTCCGGCGTTCGTGTAACCCACAATGGCCGCCGTCAGCGTTCCGCTCTGCTCTCTCTGTTTCCGCACCACATCCCTGTGGCGCTCCACATCCTGGAGCTCCGATTTTAACTGGCTGATCCTCTCGTGAATCCGTCTTCTGTCCACCTCAAGTTTCGTCTCGCCGGGTCCCCTCGTACCGATTCCGCCGCCAAGTCTCGACAGGGAATTCCTGAGACCCACAAGGCGGACGGCGCGGTATCTTAACTGCGCAAGTTCTACCTGGATCTTCCCCTCTCTTGTCTTTGCACGGGCGGCAAAGATATCGAGAATGATCATCGTACGGTCCATGACCTTTGTGTCCAGGGCGTCCTCCAGGTTTTTTAACTGTGCCGGGGAGAGCTCATCGTCGCAGACAACGCCGGTAGCGCCGGACTCCCAGACCATCTCCTTCAATTCCTGGATCTTACCTTTTCCGAGGTATGTTCCCGGATGGACATTTTCCCGGTTCTGGATCACGACTCCCACGGTCTCAGCTCCCGCGGTCTTTACAAGCTCCCGAAGCTCCTCCACGGACTCCTCCGTGTCATCGGAGGCGTTCGTGCTGGCAGCAAACAGGATGACCCGCTCCTGCTGCTCACCGATCTCTATCAATTCTGCCATTCTTTCTCCTATCTTGTCACGAGAAACGCGATCTCATGATCTGCCTTCTCGTCCTGTCCATACTGCTCCTCGTAGCTTCGGAACAGCTCCAGCGCCTTCTCATACTGGCCCAGGTACTCATAACACACGGCCTGGTTGAAGGCGATCTCTTTCTTTGCCCGGTCATCAGAGAGGGCAAGTCCCGCCTCCGCGTGCTGCAGCGCTTCCTCATAATTGCCTTTTTCCATCGCAGCCATCATCCAGCGGTTGTAAACTTCCGTGCTGGAAAAGCCCTCATCCACGAGAGTCTGGTAGAGCTCATCCGCCTTCTCCTCGTCTCCGGCAGTCATATATGCCGCCCCCAGGGCTTCCATCGCCTCTGCGTAGCCTGTAACCTCATGTTTCGCATCCGCGCTCTTACCGGACTCCAGGCGGTTCTCAGCACCATCCTGATCCCCGGAATTCGCGAGGCTCACCGCGCCGAGGTAGTAATACTCGGCTCTCGGCTTATCCACCTTCGCCAGGGTATCATAAGTATACGCCGCGGCACCATAGTCCCCCAGCATAAATTCTGCCTCACCGCGGTACTTTAATACATCGATCTCAAAAGAGGTCACCCGCGTTGTCTGGTCGATCAGGCTGTCAAACTCCGCGACAGCCCCCTCGTAATCACCGCTTTCCATGAGGGCGATGCCGTTCTCCCTGCTCTCCTTCATCTCACTGGTCACATGGCTGCAACCGGTGAGGAGGAGCAGCATACCGGATAGAAATAACGCTGATACAATGCTCTTTTTTATTTTGCTTATTTTTCTTGTTTTCTTATACTGTTTATACATTTTAAATTTTACGTTTTATTTCGTTTCTTTATATGCTTTGTAAAGTCTTTTCATGAACCTTCAGCTTCAGCACGCTCTGGCCTCGGGAATTCTTTCCCTTTTCTCCACATTTTACGCACGCGTCGTGCTTCCGAATCCACCATTTCTCACCTCATCGGCCTCATCATCCACCGTAATTCCGTACTCCACGAAAATCCCCTGGGAGAAACCTGTTCCTGCCTCCACTTCCACGGTCTTTCCCTCGCGGCTGTCATTGGTGAGCTTCACCTGGATATGGCCCTCATTGTCAGATCCGTAGTAGTCGCTGTCGATGATCCCGACGGTATTGTTTAACTGAAGACGGAACTTAAATCCAAGTCCGCTTCTCGGATAGAGCTTTAATACCCAGCCGTCATCGATCCGCGCCCGGATTCCTGTGAGGATCTTTGTCATCTCACCCGGTTTCAGCGTGAACGCTGCCGGTGCGAAGAAATCATATCCGGCAGAGCCTGCTGTGGCACGCTTCGGAAGTCTGATCCCATCGTAGATTTCCCTAATCACTTCTTCTGTATCCTGCGGGTGTTCCCCCTGCCAGTCTTTTTTAAACTGCTCAAAGCTTACTTTTTCAAATTTTGCGATTCTCTGCATGATGTCTCCTCTTCGTAAATGGTCTCCCACTACTATACCAAGACCCCGCCCCCTTTTCAAGCGTTTCAGACAGAAAATCCGGCAGAATGCACTGCGTTATTACGGCAATGTGTCCACTGCCCACAGTATATTCTGCCGGATGCTTCCGTCTCTCACGTACATTTCTATGTGGTTTTCCAAGCAGCCGCGACACTCCCGGATATTCTCTCCAGGCTGCTGTTTTCCCGAAAACTTTTTCTATAAAATATACGATATCATCTCAATCCCGAAAATGATCATATATAAAATAAATCCCGGATTCAGGTACACATACTTCCTGTACGGTGTCGGCCACCCGTTCTGGCGTCCCATCTGCCACCAGTAGCGGCGTCCGTCCCGGAAGAAAAAGTAGATCCCGGCTGCGATGAGAAGCAGGATCATAATGAAGTTTCCCACAGAAAACGCCGCTGCCATTGCGCCCATCCCCAGTGCGTTCAATCCATTTTCCACCAGCACTAACATCATGGAAAAGGAATTCACTGCCATGTGAAGCAGCACATTATAAAAGATCCGGTTCGTCCGCACCGCCACATAGCCGAGGATCAGTCCGATCACCACCGCGTACAGGCATTGGTTTAAATTTCCGTGCATCAGCCCGAACATGACCGCACAGAAGACCACCGCTGTCCGGTCCCCGAACCGTCTCGCCTTCTTTAAGAGAACTCCCCGGAAGATAAACTCCTCCATAAACGGGGCGATCAGGCAGGTATAGATCACCATTCCAGGCGTCAGCTCATCGAGGGCGTCCATCACCGGGTTCATATCCGTCGCCGGAACTCCCGTAAATATAGAAAAAAACACGTCCAGAAACACGCCGAGGAAATTAAAGATGTACCCAAGTCCCAGGCACATGAAAAGCGCCGACATCCAGACCTCCGCCGGAAGTGTATGAGCCGGTCTCCGGTCCGATCTCACAAAACATGTCATCGGAACCACCAGAAGGAACGGAACTCCGATAGAAAAGATATACTGCACCAGGACTCCCGTCCACGGAGAATCAAAAAGCCCGGAAAGCAGACGCGCTCCGCCGCTTCCCAGGCCATGGATCCGGTGCCATACCAGGCCATAGAAAGCGCTGCCCAGGTACTGGAACCCTGAGCAGGCGCACATGGCAAGGCATAAAATTGTAAACGTAATCAGAAAATCTCTTCGTTTATGCACCATATTCTTCCTTCATGATCTCACTGCTTCTCGCAATGAACTTTGTCATACGCTCCGGGGAAAGACTTCCGTGAGCGAGCTTTGCAAGGTCATAGAGCTGTTCGCAGAGCATCGGTGTCTTCTCGCCGTCCCTGTTGTTTAACACATACTTTACAAGGCCATTGTTTGCGTTGAGGACAAGTGTCTCCTCCGCCGGGAACAGATCGGAACCGCCGCCGTACATGCTGTACATCTTCATCATATCCTGCATTCTGCGGCTCTCCTCGGACACAGTGATCATGGACGCGAGGCCCTCGTTTTTCAGCTTCTCGACCTTGACGTTCAGTTTGTCATTTCCGATGGCCTTCTTGAAGACCTCCGCAAGAGTCTCGGCATCCTTCTTCTCCTGCTCCTTTGCGGCCTCATCTGTCTCCTCGGCATCTTTGAAGGTCTCGTTGACATCCGCGTCGATGCGCAGGAACTTCAAGCCCTCATTCTTCTGCTCCACATGCTGCATAAACGGGGAATCGATCGGATTCGGAAGGATCACAGCGTCGATTCCTGCTTCCCTGAACATGTTGATGTACTGGCTCTGCTCTTTCTCGTCCGTCACATAGAAGATCTTATTCTCGTGTTTCTCCCTGTTCTCCTCCAGGCAGTCAGCGAGAGTCAGGTACTTGCCATCCAGATTCTTGTAGAGGATATAGTCCTTCATCTTCTCGTCGAACTTTTCATCCTTTAAACAGCCGAATTTGATGAACGGATTAATGTCGTCCCAGTATTTCTCGTAATTCTCGCGGTCTGTCTTGCACATGCCGGACAGCTTGTCCGCAACCTTCTTTGTGATATAGTCGGAGATCTTCTTAACGAACCCATCATTCTGGAGAGCACTTCTGGATACATTTAACGGAAGATCCGGGCAGTCGATCACGCCCTTTAACAGCATCAGGAATTCCGGAATGACTTCCTTGATATTATCGGCAATGAATACCTGATTATTGTAGAGCTTGATCTTGCCTTCGATGCTCTCGTACTCCATATTGATCTTCGGGAAGTAGAGGATACCCTTTAAGTTAAACGGATAATCCATGTTCAGATGGATCCAGAATAACGGCTCCTTGAAGTCCTGAAATACCTTACGGTAGAACTCCTTGTACTCTTCGTCTGTGCACTCGTTCGGATGTTTGTTCCAGAGCGGATTTGTATCATTTACCGGAACCGGACGTCTTGCGATCTTATATTTTTCTTTTGCAGGAGAAACCTCAACTGTCTCCTTTGTTCCGTCCTCTTTTTCTTTCTCCTCTGTTTTTGCAGGCTCTACGATCGTCTCGATAATTGTATCTTTATCGGTGAGCTCATCCTTTTCGATCGTGTCATACTGCGGCTCTGCAGTCTCATCGTTTAAGTAGATCTCAACCGGCATGAACGCGCAGTATTTATCGAGGATCTCTCTTGCACGGTACTCGTTTGCGAACTCAGCGCTGTCCTCATTCAGGTACAGGGTGATCACGGTTCCGTGTCCTTCCTTTGTGCCCTCTTTCATGTCGAACTCGGTACCGCCCTCAGACTCCCAGTGGACCGGCTTTGCGTCCTGCTTGTAGGATAAGGTATCGATCGTTACTTTGTCGGCTACCATGAACGCGGAGTAAAAGCCAAGTCCGAAGTGACCGATGATCTGGTCCTCGTTTGCTTTATCTTTGTACTTGTTTAAGAAATCCTGCGCACCGGAAAAAGCGATCTGGTTGATATACTCGTCAACCTCGTCCTCTGTCATTCCGAGACCGTTATCTTCGATCCGTATCGTCTTCTCCTTCGGGTTTACAGTAACCTGAACTTTATAGGTCTCATCATCCGGTGTCTCATACTCACCCATCAGGGCCAGTTTCTTTAATTTTGTGATGGCGTCGCAGCCGTTGCTGACTAACTCACGGTAGAAAATATCGTGATCGGAATAAAGCCATTTTTTGATGATCGGGAATATATTCTCACTGTTGATTGAAAGACTTCCACTCTTTGCCATATTAAACCACTCCTTATTTCAATTCCTGCGGCGCAGGAACTTCTCATAATTCCCTCGGACCGCCGATTTTCATTTATCATTTTCCAGCTGTCTTTATAACAGCTGTTCTGTTTAACATGACATATTTTAATACCAGAAAATCAAAATGTCAATAAAATTAGCACTCATTTTTAATGAGTGCTAATAAAATTTTTATAAACTTTTTTCTCTTTCGCCTTTGCTATGGGTGGGTCAGTCAATTAATGATCTCACTTAATTCTCGCTCTCGATCGGAATAAACACTCTTGCAGTCTCCTCCTGCTCATGTTTCTTCCGCTCGTTCTTCGCCGCAGCCACAGCCATCTCGCAGAGTGCCATCTGGGATCCCACTGGGAGTTTTCCGCGGCGGTCCGGCTTCTCGTATGTTCCGTCCGGCTGTAAGACATGGGCTTTTAAGTTGTCCTCAAGCTCCAGCTCCATGTACTTCCGGATCCTGTCTTTCAACTCTTCCCTCAGTACCGGGAACAGGATCTCCACGCGGCGGTCCAGATTTCTCGGCATCCAGTCGGCGCTTCCCATGTAGATCTCTTCGCTTCCGTCATTCTCGAAGATAAAGATCCGCGCGTGTTCCAGAAATTCCCCGACGATGGAGCGGACTTCAATATTCTCGGAAAGTCCCGGAATTCCTGCCTTCAGACAGCAGATTCCACGGACCACCAGATGGATCTTAACACCAGCGCAGGACGCCTCATATAAGGCCGCGATGATCTCTTTATCACAGAGAGAGTTCATCTTTGCAATAATGGAAGCCGGCTTTCCTGCCCGGGCATTCTTCGTCTCACGCTCAATGAGACGCAGGAATTTTGTTCTCAGCCACAGCGGTGCCACGGAGAGCATATTCCAGTTCAAGGGTTCCGAATAACCGGAAAGCATGTTGAAGACTGCTGTGGCATCCTCACCGATCAGCGGATGACATGTCATGATTCCGCAGTCCGTATAGAGCTTTGCGGTGGAATCGTTGTAGTTACCGGTTCCGAGGTGAACATATCTGCGGATGCCATCCTCCTCTCTCCGGACCACGAGGGTGATTTTCGAGTGGGTCTTTAAGCCCACAAGGCCATAGATCACATGGCAGCCTGCTTTCTCAAGTTTCTTCGCCCAGATGATGTTGTTCTCCTCATCAAATCTGGCTTTCAGCTCCACAAGTACCGATACCTGTTTTCCGTTCTCCGCCGCTGCCGCCAGAGCCGCGATGATCGGGGAATTTCCGCTGACACGGTAGAGGGTCTGCTTGATCGCCAGCACCTCCGGATCTCTTGCCGCGCTTCTCACAAAATCCACAACCGGATCAAAGGTCTCGTAAGGATGCATCAGGAGAATATCACCTTTCCGGATATTCGTGAAGATATCATCATCATTCATCAGTGCCGGAACCGGCTGCGGCGTATATTTCGGTGTCTTTAAATGGTCGTATCCGTCAAGGCCGTACATCTTCATAAGGACCGTCAGATCCAGAGCGCCCGGAATCTCGAAGATGTCTTCCTCGTTGACTTCCAGCTCCCGTTTTAATACCTTGAGGAGTCTCTGGTCCGCCTTATCCTCGATCTCCAGACGGATGACCTCGCCCCACTGCCTGCGCTTTAACTGCTTCTCGATCTCCTCGAGAAGATCCACAGCTTCCTCCTCGTCAAGGGAGAAATCGGCGTTTCTCATGATTCGGAACGGGTGGGATGTCACGATATCGTAGTTTAAGAACAGCTGCTGCATGTTCCGCTCGATGATCTCCTCCAGAAAGATCACATTCCGCGTCTCGTTGTGGTCCTCATCGGTGGTCACCGGGAGGCTTATGATCCGCGGAAGCACCGCCGGAACCTGTACCATGGCAAATTCCAGTTCCTCATCGCCGTCTTTTTTCTTCAGCAGTGCCGCGATATTTAAAGATTTATTCCGGACAAGGGGGAACGGTCTCGAGGAGTCCACCGCCATCGGGGTGAGTACTGGGTAAACCTCCTCCCTGAAATACCGGTCCACAAACTCTCCCTGTTCCGGTGTCAGGTCCTCATGGCACTCGATCAGATTTAATCCGTTATTTCTGAGTGCCGGAAGCAGGGACCGGTTGTAGGTATTATACTGCTGCACCACCAGCTCATGGGTCCGGACGCTGATCTTATCCAACTGTTCCTGAGCCGTCATTCCGGCAATATCCGGTTTTTTATATCCGGCATGGACCATGTCCTTTAAGGAGGCCACGCGGACCATGAAAAACTCGTCCAGATTTGATGCCGTGATGCTTAAGAATTTCAGACGGTCAAAGAGTGGGTTGGTCTTATCTCTGGCTTCCTCCAGTACACGGCAGTCAAACTCCAGCCAGCTCAACTCTCGGTTTACATAATTTTTCGGATCCTGAAAATACTCAATTCCCTGTTCTTTTCCTTTTCTGGCCTTCTGTGTATTGTCTTTTTTTTCTTCTTTTTTCATCTTTCTTTACCGCCTCCCTGAATGCGTTGGTTCCGGTCAGACCTGACTATACATACTTTTTATGGCGAAGCACCGGCCGAATTCCAAAAATCTCCTCGAAGAACGCCGCCTTCTGTTCAAAGGAAACAGACTCCAGCGTAATATCGCCGTGATAATCTGTCGTGATGATCAGGTTCTGATCCTTCACGGTCATCCGGCAGTCCGCGAGCTTCGCACTGTGTCCGCGGTCCATGGAATTCGCCAGACGCAGCATTGCTGTGAGCTTTGCGATCAGAAGCATGACCTCGTTCTGCCCGCTGAAGCTGTCCGTCACTTCATCTAATTCTGTCTCCATCCGGACCATATTGTAATCGAAATCCCGGATATTATAGCGGACCACATTTGCGATGATCTCCCGCTCCAAATGGGAGATACCGATGATCTCCGTGGACATGATGATGTTGTAAGCGCACTCATTGGAATTCCGGACGCTGATAAACTTTCCGCAGGCATGGATCAGCACCGCGATCTGCAAAAGCAGGCGCTCTCTCTGCCCCATTCCGTGGTATTTCCGCATTGTATCGAAGATCTGGAGCACATATTTCTCGACAGTCTCCGTGTGGCGGCTTAAGCACTGGTAGCGTTTTGCCATGGAACGGGAAGTGCTGATAATATCGTTATCAAAATTGTGCCTGAATTTTATAAGCTTCTTGTCCGCCGCGAACTCCGCCGCGATCCCGTCACAGAGCCGTACCCCGGGGATCCAGATCATTTCTGCCCCTGTCATCTCAAGAAACTTCTTATAGATCACCGCGCATGGCATAAGTAAGGAAGCGTATTCCCGGTTCACCCCGAAATGTTCCTCCATCTGCTCTTCATTCATCGTACTCAGGCGGGTGTAAAACTCTTCAAACTGCTCTCTCGTGATCCTCGAAAGCGGCTTTCCGTCTTCCTCGTACCGAAACAGATACAGGATGTTCTCACCGATCCCGATCAGATGCTTGATCTTCCGCTCCTTTAAATACATTTTTTTATAGTTCTGGAGTTCATTGTCCACCATCTCATCAATAAGCTCCCGGTACTGTTCCATCGTCGTATCGACCTCTTCCAGAGTACCGCGGATCCTCAGAACACCTAACGGCAGATTTTCCGTATTCACCAGAAGGTTTTTATCAAACATGGATATCTGCATGCTGCCGAATCCCACGTCCACGATAGCGGTTCCCTGCTGGATATTCTCATCAAACTCGTCATCGGACACCGCGATGGCCTTGTAGCCCAGAAATCGCTGTTCCGAGTTGCTGATAATCCGTACCTGGATCCCGGTGCGGACACGGATCTGATCCAGAACGATCCGGTTGTTTCTCGCCTCGCGCATCGCACTTGTGGCGTAGGCACGGTATTCCGTGACTTTATAGGATTTCATGATCCTTGCAAAATCCGCAAGCACATCGCAAAGCTCCTCCACCATCTCATAGCTGATCTTTCCGTTATTGTAGGTATCTTTTCCCAGCGCAGTGACGTGGCGGATCTGATCCAGTTTTCGGATCTTGTTGCGGTTTGAGATCTCATAGATCCCCATCTCCACCTCAAAGGATCCCACATCGATGGCTGCAAATGTAAGGGCTGCCATGTTTTTTCCTCCTTGCTCTGTGCGTGACGATCACCGGACCCGTTTTGTGTCCGTCATATCGTCTGCATCAAATATCTGTTGATATAAGAATCGGTCCGGATTTTCCCGGACCGTATCTCTCTAATAATTACCTAAAATTCTCATGACGGAAGCTTCCGCAGCAAGACCGGTCAGCGCGTTTCTCACTCCCGCATCGCTTAAGTTTCCTTCGAAATCCACGAAGAACCGGTACTCGAAGCTCTTTTCCGGAATCGGTCTGGATTCGATCATCGTCATGTTGACATTGTTGAAAATGAAGTTTCCAAGGATGTTGTATAGGGAACCGCTCTTATGGGCGATCTCGAAAGCCACGCTGATCTTTCCGGCGGTCTTTGCGTACACCGGCTCTTTTCCAAGGATCAGAAATCTCGTCGTATTTCCCTTTACATTGTTGATCTCCTCCGCGAGGATCTCCATTCCATAGAGTTCTCCCGCTGTACGGCTTGCGACAGCCGCCTGGGACGGATCCTTCTCCTCCATGACCTTCTTTGCAGCCACAGCCGTGTTTAAGACAGCGATCTGTTTCCAGTCTTTATGGACGGACAGGAAATCAGAGCTCTGGGCCAGAGCCTGGGCATGGGAGTAAACGGTCCTGATATCGGAGAGCTCCGCTCCCGGAACGCCGAGCAGCATATGGGCAACCGGGACATAGACCTCGCCGACTATGTAATTCTTGTACTTTAAGAGCAGGTCGTAGTTGTTGATCACGAAACCGGCTGTGGAATTCTCGATGGGAAGTACCGCATAATCAGCGCGTCCCTCTTCCACCTCGCGCATCGTGTCCTCGAACTCCGGAACATGGTAAAGATCCGCATCTTCGCCGAAATATAACTTCGCGGCGGCATGGCTGTAAGCGCCCTCGACGCCCTGGAAGACGATCTTTTTATTCTTCTTCCCGATGGTCTCCACTTCCGTAAATCCGGTGTCCATTCCCATACCGTGAGCGGATAACAGGCTGTACTGGTATCTGCGGCTGACGGACATTAACTGGGAAAAGATCTCCTTTACCGCCTCTTTATTGAACTCACTGTGGGCCAGCTCCTGAACCGCTGCGATCTTCTGTGCCTCTCTCGCCGCATCGTAAACGGCTTTTCCTGTTCCGATCTTATATTCCGCCACATCTCCGCATACGGACATGCGCTCCTCAAACAGACGGACGATCTCTTTATCGATCACGTCCAGCTTGTCCCTGCATTCTTTTAAGTCAAGATTTTTCATATATTTTATGCCTCTGCTTTCTGTCATTTCTCCCCAGGTATTTCCCAAAATTTCTTTTGCTTTTTCAGCAGATATCTCCGAAACCTTGTCCTGTCATATCATTTCAAGCCATTTTATCCGCCTGAAACCTTATCCTGAATTATTCACGGAGCAGTATCTGAACTGGTAAC
>NZ_QWGL01000013.1 GCF_003435375.1 Clostridium sp. AM34-11AC
TGAGGGGTAGGGGAGTTGAATAGGCGAAGCCTATTTTTGACTGTCCTAAAAAAGAAACGGAGGAGCGGTATAGCCATCACTCCGAGGCGATGTCGAGACCGGCGTCCCCGCCTCCGCCGGGGACGGAGATCTCCGCCTCGCCCGCGATCTCGCTGGCGGTCTTTTCTTCGCCGTTTTTTTCCTCCTCGTCCTCAAAGAGGGAGTCGTACTTCTCGCCGTCTCCCTCTTGCAGCATGGCCGCGGTCTTGGCCGCCATGTAAAGCTCGTGGCTGTATTCCATCAGCCGCTGTTCATCCTCCGGAGGGACTTGACCGCCGGAGGCGATGCGGTGGTAGATCTCCAGCATCTTGCCCATCTCCTCTGCGGCCTTCGACAGAGCATTGCCCTGCTGCTTTGCAACCTCGGCGTTGTGGATGGCAGTCTCCCGCTCGATGATGCTCTCCATCACGCCCTGGGCCTCGTTGTATTGCGCGTCCACGGCGGACAGCTCACGGGAGATCTCCACACGATCCACATTGGGCGCGCCGCCCTGCTGGCAATTTTTGAGCGCCTGCGACAGGTCGCGTTTCCGTGTCCACAGCGTATCCATCTGCGCGGCGTATGCCTTCTTCGCATCTTGAATTTTCATTGCGGAACCTCCTGTCTAAATGTTTTTCATATCCTTATTATCGACAGAAAAATGTTTTTCATATCCTTATTATCGACAGAAAAGGGTCCGGATTTAAGCCGGAGCACGGATAACAGGGCAAAAGCTTAACTGATCGTGGGCAAGACCACTGCCGGACCGCCCTTCCTCGACAAGACCTTGTGGGAACAAACGCTCCGGTTGAAACCGAGAAGGGGAGAGAAACTTCTGGCGGATTTTCCGACAAAAGTACAGGTGGCAGAAAACCTAAAATATATAATTTGGATATGATTCTTTCTGTAGGATACCGAGTAAATTCAAAACGTGGCATCGCGTTTCGAAGATGGGCGAACAATGTTTTGAAACAGTACATTATTCAAGGGTATGCAATCAACGAAAAGCGATTAGCTGCTCTACAGAAAACAATTGATATCCAGACCAGGATGCTGGCATGCACTTTGAATGTTGAGGAATCAGACATATTAAGAGCTGTAAATCTGTATACGGATGCCTTAGTATTATTGGATCAGTATGATCACCAGACATTGGAGAAGCCAAAAGGAAATCAGCCGATTTACAGGATCACTTATGAAGATTGCCGTCATATGGTCGATGCTATGGAGGATTCGTTTCATTCGGACGTCTTTGGAGTTGAAAAAGAAAAAGGTAAGGTTGAGGGAATCCTTGCTGCAGTATATCAAAGTATATTCGGCAAGTATGCATATCCATCATTAGAAGAAAAAGCCGCAAATCTATTGTATTTTATGATCAAGGACCATCCTTATGCGGATGGCTGCAAGAGAATTGCGGCATCACTTTTTCTTGAATTCCTGGATAAAAACAACGCTTTATTCCAAGATTGGGAAAAACGACTCAGCGATGGAACCTTGGTGGCCGTTACGTTGATGATTGCTGAATCCAATCCAGAAGAAAAAGAAGTAAT
Source organism: Clostridium sp. AM34-11AC (assembly GCF_003435375.1). GTDB lineage: Bacteria > Bacillota > Clostridia > Lachnospirales > Lachnospiraceae > Pilosibacter > Pilosibacter fragilis. Next base: position 1,569 of record NZ_QWGL01000013.1, read on the forward strand.
GGTGAAACTGGTGATGAATCTACTGAATTTGCAATAAAAAGCACGGATTGCAATACTTGTCCCTGAGATTCTCACCAGCAAATACTGCTGTGAGAAATGCATGTGTTTTATCACGATGAATTAACAGAGGAAGATATTAAAATTCTCTCTCTGGTTTCGGAGATTACAAAGAACGAGATAGCGAAAATGCTGTCAAGATTTGCAAAGAATTCAAAGTGAGTGAAAATCGAAAGGAGACCAGACTATGGGAAGGCTTTATAAAATCAACCCGCCGTGTCCCAAGTGCCATGAGGAACATAATTGGTGGCATATCCAGCTGACGGATGAGGAACAGGCGAAGATGGATGCGTATGTGGCAGCCAGTGAGGGAAAATCATCCTTGGAGTTACTTCTGGGCGAGCCGGGAATTGTTGTTACACGAAAGCTTAAGTGTTGTTGCTGCGGTCACGTATTTGAAGCGGAAGCCGGGCTGCGGAAATTCGACGAAGTCGGATACCGGGATCGGGATTTTATTGCGGCGGTCGGCGAAATACCCGTGTGATAAGATTAAGGAGTTGATGAGATGCATTTGGATCAGTCGGCATTGGGAATCCTGCGTAAAGCAGAAGATAAGAACGGTCGGAAATACATGGATTGGCGGATACCGTATATGGATCAGCTAGGACTGATCATGGTCTATAAATCCGACAGCCGGTATGAGAAGTATATGATTTACTTTTTCACAAGTCCGGCAAGTAAATGTCCCGGCAAATACCTGCATACAACCTACGGAAGTATCCAGGTGGAAGATGGTTCATTGACAATCAGAACAAAGAACAGCGTCTATGAGTTTGAGCTGGATGCATCATGCGTATCAGAAGTGGATATGATTTTGCTGTTACGTATGGTAAACGAGTATTTTCGTGATGATGGCATGTAAGGCAGACAATGCCAGGTACTGGGCTGCGGGAGCGATTCCGCGGCCGTTTTCATAGCGTTAGATCTGAAATTAACAGAGAGAAAAAGGAATGATAAACATATGAGCAGTTTTGAGAATGTAGAGGTTTTTGAAGATACTAAAAAGCTGTGCGAGACAAACGGAAAGATTAAGGAAGTTCTTGCACGGTCGGTGAAAAACCAGAAACTCATCCTGGAAGGAGAGGAGCTGTCTCCTGTGGATAAGACGCGTTTCTCGGATGAAGCGAAGATTGTTGTATCCACAGAGCGGACTTTCGAGGCGGCTGCAGGTTATGCAGGTCAGAAGGTGGCGGTACATAACTTTGCCTCTGCCACAAATCCGGGCGGCGGCGTGACAAGAGGATCCAGCGCACAGGAGGAATGTCTGTGTCGGTGTTCCGGCCTGTATTTCTGCCTGAGCGTACCGGAAATGATGAAAGGATTCTATTACCCTCATCGGAATGAAAAGAATCCGATCAACAATGCGGATATCATCTATACGCCGGATGTGACTGTATTTAAGACAGATACGAACAAGCCGAAGCTGATGGATGAAAAAGACTGGTATGAAGTGGATGTGATCACCTGTGCGGCACCGAACCTGCGGGAACGGCCGAGCAACCGGTTCAACCAGGGTAACGGCGACCGGGCGGTAAAAGTCAGTGACCGGGAACTGCTGGAAATCCATAAGCAGAGGCTGACCAGGATTCTGGATGTTGCCGTACTGAACGGTGACGAAGCGGTAATTCTGGGCGCTTTCGGATGTGGGGCGTTCCAAAATAAGCCGGAAGTGGTGGCGCGTGCTGCCAAAGAAGTGATTGCGGATTATCTGTACGCATTTAAAACCATTGAATTTGCGGTCTATTGCCCGCCGCGGGATGATACGAACTTCAAAGTGTTTAAGTGGGTGATGGGAGCGTAAAGAATTGAAAGGAGACAAGCGATGGGAGAAAATTATGCATATATGGATGCCGATGAGGTGATGGAATTGCAGGATATTAAAGTTGGTGGAATAACCCGTGCAAAAACATGATTTTTGAATAGCAAAAGAAAGGCAGTCTCTGCTTAGGTAGGGATTGTCTTTCGTATATTCGCAAGAATTAAACCGCAGGTTCAATGCAGTTTTTCCTGTGCCGTGATATAACTGTCGTATCAGGGATATTACGGGAAAGGAGAAACTGTCCATGGATACTGTAAAGAGAATTGCAAAGCGAATGAGTCCGAAGGAAAACAGAAAGAGTTACAAGGAAGAATGTTCCGTTTTCCTGTCACATCGGAAGAAAGAATCATTATGGGAAAGGATTTCCATATGGAAAGAGGACGTCATCTGTATTTATCAAAGACTGCGGTACGGATACTGTTACCGTGACATCTGGTCGATTGACCAATGGTTTCTTACGGTTGTTCCGAACATGATTCATGACCTTCGTGTCAACAGCCATGGTTATCCCAGCTTCTTTGAAGGACCGGAAGAAGAAAATATCCGGAAATGGGATCGTATTCTGGGAAGAATGGAATTTCTGTTCCGGGAAGCAAATGAGGATACATGCAGAAAGAAGAATCTGTATGAGGAAGAGCATGACTTGGCACAGGAAGAATTCACGACAAAATACGGCATGTTCGGTGAGAAGCTGAAGACGGAAGAGGAGATTGCGAGAGAAAAGCGGGAGCATACACACCGGTTGTATATGATGAGCGATGTGCCGGAATATGTAGAAATCTCGGGAAAGTGGCTGGCGGCAGAGGGCGAACTGCGTGAGTATCGGGACCAGTGCCTGAAGCAGGGCATGGAGCTTATGACGAAGTATTTTCGGAACCTGTGGGATTGATATGCAGGGACGGACAAAAAGGAAGAGGTGGGGAATCGAAGGAGGATTCCCTGCCGCTTCTGTCATGGGCTTTCTGTTTCTTCCGGTAATATGCCTTGCCGTTCGGCATGGTCCGCGTTGCCGGGTTCAAAATTCCCCAGGTGGAACGCTGTGCGGAATGGTATGTCTTTTGTGCTTTCTTACTCTGTTTGCTGATCGGAACAAATGATTTCTTCATGCGGCACCTCGATTCTGTCCCAGTGTTTCCATGATGTTATTGCAGAATTCCATGTAATCGTTGTGTCCGAAAAGAAGCATCTTGTTGCACAGCAATTCCATGGATTTCTCAAATTCCGCCGTATCTTTCTTTCTGACTTTGCAGATAATGATGCGGTACGAGGAATTGTCCCGTGAGAATTCACTTCCGAACCGCACGGAAACATGGTTCTGTGTGAGCAGGGAATCTGCAAGATAGTCCTTGTGGTCGATGTACATATATGGGACGGACAGGATGGACCGGCCGTCCAGTCTCAGAAAATTTTTCATAGGCTCCTCCTTTGTGATAGCTGTCTGTAAGGAAAATGCTGCGAAATTTGCATTCCGCAGCCGTGGTGCCTGAAACCGTACCCTGGCACCGGCGTGATCACTCACGGGTTTTCTACAGGGGAATTGTTTACCTTTTTATTTTTTGAATTAATTTACCATGAACCGAAAGATACAATGGATAAAAGATAACAAAACAATCTATGCCACTGAACATTAACAAGACCATCTGCATTTTTAAAATGACCCTGTACGGAAAAATCCTTTAAATGTCCGCTTCAAACAGGAAAGTCTGATTGTACCGGTCAAGGGCAATCTGCATTTCCATGATCTCACCGGAGATGCATTCATAATCACGTTTTACCAGTTCTGGATCATAATTGGTGTAGCGGTATTCAGGAACGGCATTTCTGGAGCTGAATGCATGGGAAGATTCCCTCATTTTTGGCAGATATTTCCGCATGGTGTCCAGAGTCGATTTGCGGGAGCTAAGTTGTGCGATTCTTACCAGAATGCTGTCGACACTCATTTCCGTATCGCCTACCATGATCTTTGCGGTGGCATTGGCCAGGTTCAGGGCGTGCTTGATGATGACGGCTTTTCGGTCGATTTCTTTTAACGTCTCAGAAACGGCGGAATAGTCATATTTCGGGATGACCGGTTCCTCGCCGACAGCGGCAACGTAAGTGCGGGATGACGCTTCCTGGGCCTCCCAGTAAGATTTTTCGTCCGCCAGACTTTTGAGCAGTTTATTGGCATAAGCCGAAGTTATTTTCATAATGTGTTTCGCCTCCTTCGCATCACTTCCTTATGACACGATTATAAGGCAGGAGAGAGAAGATGTCATTGAACCACTGGTTTAAACTGACCCATAAACGAGGAATATCCCCGTCAATGACGAGGATATTTTCAATACTGGTATGTAATAATCTGCTGAGAATGATAAAGTTGTCCAGGCTCGGCAGCGATTTTCCGGCGATCCACTTATAGATTGCCTGTGGGTTTTCAAAGCCGAACGCACCCTGGATCTCGCGGATCGTATAGTTTTGCTCCGAAAGCAGCTGCTTTATCCGCTTCCCGGTTTCCACGGGCTGGATTGACAAATACATCGGTTCCATTTGCATCCCTCCATGATTCTGTACTATCCCGAAACACTTGCTTTCATTCTATCACGAACGCAGCGGATTGAACAGCGAAATTTATCCGGCCGGACGGTTTATTTAGAAAGCTGATTGGCATGGACAATAGAAGGTGGGCGAGTAAAATCTGTTTTGATTTTGGCAGATCAATGCTTCTGCAAGGTTTACAATCAGGTCAATGTCTCACTATGATTCAGTACCGATGTACTGTACAGAAACAGTACATCCTGATTCTTAAATTCTATAAAACGTTCAAGTAAATCTGCCCTCAGATACCGGATATCCACCAGAGTGATTTTGGCATACCCTTCCGAAAGAAGAGACGCGATACTGCTGCCAAAGGAATCCCGGAAAATGACAAGCTCTTTGTCCGATTCACAGTTCGGATTCTCGATGGTTATCAGAGAGCGGGGACCGGAAAGAAAGATCTCATAAGGATCTTTGCCGGATTTTTTCTCCATATTGTAGATGGAACCCATCGTCTGATCCTCATGATTGGTCACGATACAGCCATCTAAAACATCATTGGATAAATAATATAGCGTTTCCGGCGGCAGTGGAAGAGCAGACAGACCATAATATACACCATAAAAAGGGACATCCAGCGCATATTCTGTGTAAGCTCCTGAGATAGACGTCCCCATGCCCTCCGCAAGAACAGCTGCCGTCTCTGGAAGCTTCTCCTGACGCCAATGGGTATCGGTCTTATAATAATCCGTAATATCCAGCGTTCCTGTGATATCGATATAGTCTGCGTAGTTCATGTGATTCCGCATCACATGGAACAGTTTTTCATAGTCCATGGAGAGGTATCCATGTTTCTCCGCAAGAAAGTAGCTTTTATCCGGGACAATGGAGAGATAGATATTCATCTCCTTGTCAGCCAGGTATTTCTCATAGATATATGCAAACCGGTCCGCTGCATGTTCCAGAGAATCCATTTGAAGCGGATATTCAAGCTTTGCTGCATAACCATCCTGTATATAAATATCATGATTATCAAGCTGACCAAACACATCGTAGGTAGTATAGGCTTTCAATGTCCGGAACTGATCCCGCAGCGGAAATTGATCAAGAGTATACTTTTCAAATTCCGTCATAAAGCTTCCATCGGACATGGTATCCAGGGAAAATTTCGGGCGCTGTGCAAGCTTTCGCCGTTCGTTGTTAGAAAACTCCTGGGGCGGCAGCAGCCAGGACGCCATGGTAAGGCTAACAAATACGACTCCCAGCACAACTACTGTAACTATGTTGTTTATATGATTGATATTTTTTGCATTGTTTGTATTCTTTATGCTTTTTATATTCTTACATTCTATCATCTATCATTCCTTCCCGACCTCAGAATTCCTAAAACCTGAAATAAAGAAATGGGTTAAAGGAGCCATCCACAAGAAAAGCCGTACAGATAAGCAGCAGGGCTGAAAGTGCCAGTGGTTCTGCGAATAACATAACTGCTGTTCCTGTTTTCCATTGCTGGATCCGTCTGTAAAAGGAGTTTGGAATCGGTGTCGCACCAAGCAGGGCTATCATCAAGACCACAAAATAGCTGCGGAAATAGTAGCTGCATGCTGCAGAAGTCAATGGATATCCGCCTGTTCCAAACATGGCTTTCAGGTACGAGAATGCCTGGGACATATCAGTGGCATCAAAGATCACAAAACTGATTGCAGCAGCAGTCAATACATAGATGCGGTTTAAGACATGGCTCTTTTTAAGGATTTCCAGAAGCCATATCTTCTCCAGAATCAGCAGCAGAGCAAAATAAAGTCCCCAGATTACGAAATTCCAGGCGGCACCATGCCAGAAGCCCGTCAGCATCCAGACCAGGAATATATTAAACAGATGCCGCGGTAAACTTACATGACTGCCTCCCAGAGGAATATAGACATAATCCCGAAACCAGGTGCCGAGAGACATATGCCAGCGACGCCAGAATTCAGTTATACTTTTCGAGATAAAAGGATAATTAAAATTTTCCAGAAAATCAAATCCAAATAGCTTTCCAAGTCCGATGGCCATATCACTGTATCCTGAAAAATCAAAATATACATGAAGGGTATAGGCGACTGCATAGAGCCAGAAGAAAAGTACCGATTTATCATCCGAAGTCCGGAAGATGCTGCACAATTCTCCAAGCAGATTGGCGATCAGAATCTTCTTGCCGAGTCCTAAGATAAATCGGCGGATTCCCTGAGCCGTCTTGCCCATAGTATGAATACGCCCCTTCAACTGTTCTGCAATATCCGAATAGCGGACGATGGGACCGGCGATCAGCTGAGGAAAGAGTGCCACATATGCAGCCAGGTCTATCGGATTTCTCTGGGCTTTCACATCCTGCCTGTATACATCCACCGTATAACTGAGTATCTGGAAGGTATAAAAGCTGATTCCGATGGGAAGTGTGATGTTAAGCAGGGAAATCGAACATCCGGTGACGGCATTTACATTACGGATAAAAAAATCTGCGTATTTAAAATAGCCAAGCATGAGAAGGCTGGATGAAACCGAAAGTGCGAGAAAAGGCCTGGCGAGCTTCGGAACACTCTGGTAACGTTCGATCAGCAATCCAAATATATAAGCCATCAGGATGGCAAGCATCATCCAAATCACATACCTCGGTTCTCCCCAGCCATAGAAAAAAAGGCTGGAAAGCAGGAGAACCGTATTTTTCAATGATCCCGGTGCTGCTGCATAGAGGATCAGGACACCGGGCAGAAACCAGAATAAAAATGGTATGCTCGAAAAAAGCATAGGTTCCTCCTAATCAAGTACAGCCGGTGCATCCACCAGAACGGTGGAATCCGGTGCCACTTCCGCGCAGGCCTCAACCAGATCATCGACACATTCCTCAGCGCCATATGCCATCATGACATAATCCGCAACCGAGATGACAACCACTTTATCCGGGAATCCGCACATCCAGTGCTGACCCTGAATCTCAGCTTTGTAATCCTCGGCAAATTCTTCAGCTTTCGAGGTGTCCTTAAGCTTCGCAAAGGCAGAACTGAAAGTATTGGTGTTCATCATATGCTGCAGGGTAGCTGTATCATCATCCAGCATATCATAAAGCTCATCGTTTACATGAAGAAGATACTCAAATGTCTCCTTATTCTCATCAGTCATGGCGAATTTTGCCGGCGCTTCCGCTTCGTGCTCTGCATCACCACCTACAGCCGCAAACTGCCTGTCCTCGCCCAAAGCATCCCAAACTTCTGTATAAAAATCAACCGCCGATTCAATCACCGTCTCCGGGGATTTCGTCGGTTCATCTGCAGGCTTGCTGCCGCATCCTGCCAGAGAAGCAGCCATGGTAAGAGCCAGAAGCGCTGTAATTGCTTTTTTCATATTGAAAATTCCTTTCATTATAGGTTTTTGCTTATCAGACTTTATTATCTCAGAAAAACAAGTATAAAGCAAGGCGGGTATAAGAACAGTAAGAATTGTAAAGATAAATGTAAGGAAAACTTTATGGCATACGGTCATGAGTTTATCTATAATAATAATAGAAATGTTGTCTTGTAATACAAACATATGGAGAGGTGGTGTCGTAATGAGAAAAAGATTATTAGTCATATTTGGAATCTTCGGCCTGCTTCTGGCCGGCTGCCATACTGTACCCAATGCAGCGCAGGAAACAAACACGATCCCCCCTACTGGTTATGCTTCTGAAGAGGTACAACGCATCTCTTTATTTTATGATGGTTCCCTGTATTTGTATAATGCCACCGGCTTTGATTTCCAACAAAAGGGAAGCTGGGAGTATTTAGGTCAGATAGCCTTTGTGAATAACTTGGAATACCCTACAAAAGATTTAAACGGCACCCATTTAAACGTAGGGCAGGAGGTTTACAGGGATCCGGAATCTCCTCAAAAACTATATGTAAAGTATGATTCAGGTTTTGCACTCTTTGAAGCAGAAAAGGCTACAAAGGAAGAAACTGTGGAGTATCTTGATTATGTACATGCGGAAATTAGGCTGGCAACTTCTGACAGCCTTCAGCTGAAGCTTTCCAATGTCAGCAATGAAACGATAATCTATGGGGAAGCGTATACAATGGAGGCCTTTCGGGATGATAGCTGGGAGAAACTTCCGGTTTTACCCGAAGATTATGGTTTTATAGAGATTGCCTACGAATTGGAACCCGGAGAATCTCGGTTTATGGATATAGATTTTGCATGGTTATACGGAGAACTCCAGAAAGGCAGATATAAAATGATAAAAGAGATTTATTTGCCGGACGGCAGAGTATATTCGGTACCGGCAGAATTTGAAATACAATAAAACATGAAGCCCCATCGGATCTCGAATGATGTCGTATAGTCATAGATATCCGGTGGGGCTTTTTCTCTCGGTCAGATAAGATGTCTGCTTTTTTCAAGTGGCAAGCCATCGCAAGTTCATCACGGTGGGAGTGAGGTCTCAGGCAGGAAGAGATGTTCCTCGAGGATCACAGCGATTCTTTAAGAAATATCCGTAAAAATAAAAATCGGTTTAATTCATCATACGGAAAAGACCGATGACCTTTCCAAGGATCTCGACCTGATCAAGAATGATCGGATCCATCGAGGAATTTTCCGGTTGGAGGCGGAAATGGCCGTTTTCCTTATAGAAAGTTTTTACAGTTGCGGAATCGTCCACCAGAGCAACGACCTTATCGCCGTTTTCAGCGTTTGGCTGCTTTGCAACGATCACTTTATCGCCGTTATAGATTCCGGCTTCGATCATACTGTTTCCCTTTACCTTCAACATAAATACTTCCTTATTTGGGAGAATTTCTGCAGGAATCGGGAGATAATCTTCGATGTTCTGTTCCGCAAGGATCGGCGTTCCGGCAGCGACCGTACCGATCACCGGCACGTTTACGAGTTCGCGTCTCGTCAGGGCGAAATCGTCATCAAGGATCTCGATGGTTCTCGGCTTTGTCGGATCACGACGGATATAGCCGTTTTTTTCCAAGGATTCCAGATGAGAGTGCACGGAGGAAGTGGACTTTAAGTGTACCGCTTCACAGATCTCGCGCACAGCCGGCGGATAACCTTTCTTTAAGATCATTTCTTTTATATATTCAAGTATTTCTCTCTGCTTATCAGTAATTTTTCCCTGACTCATGAAATCCCTCCTTTTTTCATCTGTATACATAGTACCATAAAATACGGGAAAAAGCAAACCTTTGTTCGAAAAATACCGAAAAAGAATTGACAAACATATGTTCGCATGATAGAATTCAAGACAGAACAGATGTTCGCAAACATAAGTTTGGACTTGCTGGATACAAAGGAGGAAGCTGTATGAAGAAGTATTTGATAGCCCTTGTTATGATTGTAATGATTATGTCCTGCTTTTTCGGAAAGACTCTGGTTATGGCGAATGAAGAGAGTGATGATACAGTCTATAACCGCTATTATACGACGATCGAGGTAGAAAAAGGTGATACACTCTGGTCGATTGCAAAAACTTATTATCACCACTCCGGTATGTCGGTACGGGAATACGTTTATGAGCTGAAATTGATAAACGGAATGGTTTCAGATGAGATACGCGCCGGAAATATGATTTCCGTGGAATACTATGCGGAGACACCGGGGAATCCGTATATAAAGTGATCCTCAAAAAGATGTTTCCCGGATATGAGTGTTGCGGTAAGGACCGTTTTTTGACCAGAGAATAAGATCCCATGGACAGATATATGTTCCGGGGTCTTATTCTTTATAAGACAATGGCTTGCTATTGCCGGTGAGAGACATTACAATAGGATTAACAGCAGAGACCACAGGAGGCACAGATGAGATTATTCCATTTATCAGATCTTCATATCGGAAAGAGAGTGAATGAATTTTCTATGATCGAGGACCAGAAATATATTCTTGAAGGGATTCTGGATCTCGCGGAGAAAGAGATGCCGGACGGAGTGATCCTGGCAGGAGATATCTATGATAAACAGATTCCCTCCGCGGAAGCGGTTCAGGTGTTCGATGAGTTTATCACAAAGCTTGCGGAGAGAAAGCTTCCCGTCTTTGTTATCAGCGGAAACCATGATTCTGCGGAACGACTGGCTTTTGGGGGAAGACTGCTAAAAAGCCGGGGAATTTATCTCTCCCCCGTCTATGACGGAACCGTCATGAAAATTCCGATCGCAGATCAGTATGGGACGGTCTGGATCCATCTTCTTCCGTTTATCCGTCCGGCAGCTGTGCGCCGCGTATTTGAAGATGAGTCAGATTTGATTACAGATGTCCAGTCTGCAGTACGTGCAGTGATCAGCCACATGGAGATCGATCCGAATGAGAGAAATATCCTCGTGGCGCACCAGTTTGTTACAGGAGCGTCCCGATGCGAATCGGAGGATATCCAGATCGGAGGTCTTGATAATATTGATGCCTCAGTCTTTGAGGCATTTGATTATACAGCTTTAGGGCATATCCATAGTCCTCAGAATGTGGGAAAGGGCATGGTGCGCTACTGCGGAACGCCCCTGAAATATTCCTTCTCTGAGACGGATCAGGAAAAATCGATCACGGTCGTGGAGATGGAAGAAAAGGGAACGGTAAAGATCAGACTTCTGCCTTTAAAACCATTTCGGGATATGCGAAAGCTCCGGGGAACATATATGGAACTGACTGCCCGTTCGTTTTATCGGGATATGAACTGTGAAGACTATATTCAGGTAACGTTGACGGATGAGGATGATGTGCCGGATGGACTTCAGAAGCTGAGAGTCATCTATCCGAATATTATGCAGCTTTTGTATGATAATCAAAGGACAAGAGCCAGCAGCCAGATTGACGCGGTTCAGGATGTAGAAGAAAAAACAGAGTTAGAACTGTTCCGGGAGTTTTATGAGCTTCAGAATAACCAGCCTATGATGAAACAGCAGGAAGAGTTTGCAGAAAAATTGATCCGGGAGATAAAAGAATGAAGCCAAAAAAACTGGTGATCAGTGCTTTTGGCCCCTATGCGGGAGAGAGCACGATTGATTTTGAAAAACTTGGAGAACACGGGCTCTACTTGATTACGGGGGATACAGGTGCCGGTAAGACAACGGTCTTTGACGCAATCACATTTGCCCTGTATGGGGAAGCGAGTGGGACTGTGCGGGAATCCGGAATGTTCCGCAGCAAATACGCAAAGGCAGAGACAGAAACATTCGTAGAATTGACTTTTTCCTACCAGCGAAAAGAATATAAAATCCGGAGAAATCCGGAATATCAGACCCAAAAGAAACGCGGAACCGGATTTACAACGAAAAAAGCAGATGCGGAGCTCTTTTATCCCGACGAACGTCAGCCTGTTACAAAGATGGGGGCAGTGACAAAGGCGGTAACGGAACTTATGGGGCTTGACTATAAGCAATTTACCCAGATCGCGATGATCGCACAGGGGGATTTTCAGAAACTCCTGATCGCAGGAACTGCCGAACGTGGGGAAATCTTCCGGCAGATTTTTCATACGGAAATCTATCAGACAATTCAGATACGTCTCAGGGACGAAGAACGGAGAAGAAGAAAAGATTACGATGAACTGCGCCGGAGTATCAGCCAGTATTTGAATGATGCCAGTTTTGAGGAGGATCCGGCTGCCGGTCAGGAGTTCCTTGCTTTAAAGAAAGCCGGTTTCGAGGGGAAAATAACTGATGGAATCAATTTACTGCGTGCTGAGACGAAAAAAGAGCAGGAGCGTTTGGAGGTACTGGATGAAACGCTAAGGAAAATTGAAGAGCAGATTTGCAGTGTTAGTGAAAAAAAGGGAAAAGCGGACCTACTAAAAAAGACAGCAGCTGAACTTGAAGCAAAACAGCAGGAGTTGGAGTTACTGCAACCGGAATATGGACGGGTGCTCGCTGAGTGGAACAGGATAGAAAAGCAGGAAGGAACACGCGAGAAACTGACAGAACGGATTCAGAAACTTGAACTTAGCCGTCAAAGCTTTATCGAGCTGGATAAGACTCGTGAAGAGATCGACGGAAAAGAAAAGCTTCTTTTGAAGATTCAGGAAGAAAAAAAGGAAAATGAAAATCAAGTCAGCAGCCTCCAGAAAGAACTGGAAGACAGGCGCGGGGAGAAAGAGCATAATCTGGGAGTGCCGGTAGAAAGAGAACGGCTCACACGTGCAAAAGAGAAACTTTTACACCGAAAAAATGAACTGGAAGAACAAATGAACCGGGTGGAGTCTATCAATAGAGAGTTAAAAAATGCTCAGGAGGAATACCGGAGTGCTGTTGATCAGTGCGATGAGATTCGCAGTGTCTATGCACATCTTGAACGCTTATTTTTGGATGCTCAGGCTGGAATTCTGGCCCAAAATTTACAGGCTGGAATGCCCTGCCCGGTATGCGGTTCGATTCATCATCCGGCTCCGGCGAAACTTTCAGAAGAGATTCCGGACCAGAAGGAACTGAAGCGAAAAGAACAGGAAAAGGCGCAGGCAGAAGAAAAGGTCCAGAGACTTAGTGAAAGAGCCAGCTTTTTTAAAAGGAATTTAGATCAGGAAATGAGAAATACAGCTGAGCTGATCTGCGGAACGGAAAAAAATCTGGTCAAAGAGGCCTTAATTGTAACTGGTCCAGACGAGCTTGTGACTGCAGCAGATCCGGTAATTGAAAAATTAGATGATGAACTCCGGGCTTTGGAGATCCGCATAAAAGCGAACACAGAACAGCAGAAAGTGCTGGATGGATTGGGTGGTATGATAAACCGTCTGGAAACAGATCTGAATGCTGCAGGAGAAAGAAACAAAGAACTTGCTCTTTCAGAACAGAATCTGGTGACAGTATTAACAATGCTGCGGAAGCATGTGGAAGAGTTTCAGAGAAAGCTGGAAGGTCAAAATGCTGTGGAGATTGAAAATAATCTGCAAGCCATGAAAACCAGAAAAAGTGAACTTGATCAGGAAGCAATTGACGCGAAAAAGGCTCTGGAGCGATGTCAGAACCAGAATGCCAGTCTGAATTCAGCAGCGGAAGCTCTTAAAAAGCAGATTCGGGGATTCGAAGATATTCCAGAAAAAGAACTTTCAGAGACAATGGAATATTTGGAAACAGAGAAGGCAGAGACATCAAAGCTTCGTGAAAAAATACATTCGTCCTGGCACAATAATCTCAGAATCTATGAAGCTGTATGTGGCCAGCAGGGCAGAATGAAACAGACGGAAAAGGAATATGTCTGGATCCATTCCCTTGCGGATACGGCAGGCGGAACATTAAACGGTAAAAGTAAAGTTGAACTTGAAACCTATGTCCAGATGGCATATTTTGACCGGATCTTACGGCGGGCGAATCTTCGGCTGATGACGATGAGCAGCGGACAGTATGAGATGAAGCGGCGGGAAAGTGCTGACAATAAAAAGGATAAAAGTGGGTTGGAGCTAAATGTCATCGACCATTACAACGGAAGTGAGCGGAGTGTAAAGACACTTTCCGGAGGCGAGACTTTTCAGGCATCTCTGTCTCTTGCACTTGGCCTTTCAGATGAGATCCAGTCTATGGCCGGTGGAATACAGATGGATGCCATGTTCGTGGACGAGGGGTTTGGTTCTCTGGATGAAGACGCATTAAATCAAGCAGTAAAGGCATTGGGAAATCTGGCAGAAGGGAAAAAACTGGTTGGCATCATTTCTCATGTTTCAGAGCTGAAAGACAGGATCGACAAGAAAATTGTAATAACAAAAAATCGCAGCGGAGAGAGAGTTGGAAGCAGCATAACGGTATTAGGGGATTATTCAGCCGATGGGGTGTCCGTATTTATGTAAAAACGTTGGGAGCCAACGGAAAGTGGCTCCCAACGAAAATATATATTTATGGAATCATGACAGGTGCCTGTGTAAATTCGTTTTTCTGCGATTTCCCGGATTTTAGTTCCCGCACCATCCTGGTGAGTTCAGACGCAGTTAGATTTTTCTTAAAAAGTTCATACGCGGAAGAGGAGAGGATATTTTTTGCGTCAGCAGTTTTTGCAATAACCGGGATATCACAGTGCCTTTTTAATTCTGAAAGAAGCAGTGAGGAAGATCTTTTGAATCCCAGGATCCGGATCCATGGAGCACGGAATAAATCTGCAAACATACACTGGTCTTCGACGCTAATATCAAGCATGAGATTCATGAGTGCACGGCTGACTCTGGCATAAGTATACTGTCGGTCTTTCCTGAGAGCAGTCAGAGTATCCGCCCGAAAGAATTCTAATCGGTTTTTATAGAGCTTTGCCGCAAGATCTCCCGGCATTCCGAAAATGTTCTGAAGTTTCTCCAGATCGGAAGTTAAAATTTTCTGGTTCAGGAGGAGAGAAAAATCATTTGGAAACAGCGGAATCTCAGATTCTTCTTTCATGCATTCAAAATGCGAATCCGGTAGAACAGCAGTGAGAAATTCCAGATCCTTCGAAAAAACCGCTTTTCGGATAGCTGTTGCGGAAGCGAAGGAGCCGTTCCGATCCTCAGAATGGTAGCCTGGGTCTGAGCGTTTCAGAGTCCAAGGACTAATATCGGAAGAGAATTCTTTTAATGCTTTCAGATATTCAACTGCGAGAATGTCATTTGGAGAAGCTGGCACAGTCTCTTTCTTTGCGAGAGTCAGAGCCTGCGGGTATGTGAGACCACTTCGAAGACCTTCGCGGATCAGGGCGGACTGTTCGTTCGTTTCCAATGCGGAATGATTAGCCAGTTGCCACAATTCTTCGATATTGCCGGATTCACTGCCAAAGGAAAGGACATCGATCATTCCCATATGGTGAAACAGAGAGACGCCGCAGCGGGCAAAATCTTGGGCAGCGCTTAAGGTTCCAAAGATCGGCATCTCGATCACGAGATCAGCCCCTGAGAGAAGGGCAGAGCGGGTACGGAAGGTTTTGCTGTACATTGCCGGAATCCCCCGCTGTACAAAATCACCGCTCATGACAACGACAATGAAATTGGCGCCTGTCTGGCGTTTTGTCTCTTCAATCTGATATTTATGGCCATTGTGGAACGGATTATATTCTGCGATGATAGCGGCTGTTTTCATGGTGTAAACTCCTTAAATAAAGTCGATCAGTGGTCAAAAATAAATTTGCAGTTCTTTTGGCAGAGTGAAATTGATTTATTGCTGCGAGTAAGGCAGTGTCATACCGTGCCGAAAATACAAATCATTATCTAATAATATAGACGAAACAAAAACTTAATGCAATATTTATTGTTATCAAAGGAAAAATGTGATATACTGCGTTTAAACAATGTGTGAAAGTTCTGACGATTTCACAACTGAACAGATGTCAGATTTTTACGCATATGTTTTTAAGACTATATTTTACATCTTTGCGGCGGTCACCGCAATCTTTGGAAATAAGACGCAGAAAGGATGGATGCTATATGAAACTGATTTACGCAATTATCCGTTATGACAATGAGGACGATGTTACAACTTCTCTTACAAAACACAAATTCAGTGTGACACGTCTTTCTACTACCGGTGGATTCCTGAAAAAAGGTAATACAACTCTGATGATCGTTACTGAGCCGGAACGTGTCGACGAGGCTATCGATATTATTAAGAAAGAATGCGGCCATCACCAGAAGATCACCATCAATATGCCATATGTATCCGGTTCCTCTATGGTCCATTGTGCAACCATGCCGATGTCTGTCGATGTTGGCGGCGCAACGATCTTCGTTGTGGATGTTGAGCGGTATGAAAAGATCTGATAACAGACAATCAATGTGGATGGAAAGTACCTTTTATATTCCAGAAGGAAATTACCCCAATAGATAATTAGAAATTGTAGGAGCTTTGGCAGTCTTTGCTTGCCGGAGCTCTTATATTTTTATCATTGTTTTTAATTTAACGAGAGGTACTGAAAAAAGTGCAAAAAATTGGGGAATATAGTCTTGTATCCAGTATTTAGCTGCGATATAATAAAAATACGTATGAAAACCTATATTGAGGAAGGAGTCAATCATCATGGCATTTATTGATCTTATGAAGGAAAAGGCGAAACAGGATGTAATGACCATCATCCTGCCAGAGAGCAACGATAAGAGAACTCTTATCGCAGCAGCACAGGTATTAAAGGAGAAGACCGCTGACCTGATCATGATCGGAAAAGAGGAGAAGATCATGGATGGTGCTCACTGGCTGGAAGTGGACCTTACAGGTCTTAAAGTCGTAGATCCGGATACAGATCCGAAATTCGACCATTATGCAGAGACACTGTTCAAATTAAGAGAGAAAAAGGGCATGACTCTCGAGAAAGCACAGGAGATCTTAAAGACAGACTACATCACATACGGCGTTATGATGGTAAAAGAAAAAGACGCTGACGGACTTGTTGCAGGTGCTTGCCACGCAACAGCTGATACATTGAGACCGGCTCTTCAGATCTTAAAGACAGCTCCGGGAACAGAGCTTGTATCCGGTTTCTTCATCATGGACGTTCCGAACTGCGAATACGGTGCAAACGGCACATTCCTCTTCGCTGACTGCGGATTAAACCAGGATCCGACATCTGCAGAGCTCGCTGCAATCGCTGACAGCTCCGCTAAGAGCTTCCGCGCACTTGTTGGAGAAAAGCCGATCGTGGCTATGCTTTCCCACTCCACAAAGGGCAGTGCGAAACATGCACTTGTAGATAAAGTTGTAGAAGCTACAAAGATCGCAAACGAGAAGTACCCGCAGCTTGACCTTGACGGTGAGTTACAGCTTGATGCTGCAATCGTTCCGTCCGTAGCAAAGGCAAAAGCAAAAGGAAGCGAAGTTGCCGGACATGCTAATGTACTGATCTTCCCGAACCTTGACTGTGGTAACATTGGTTACAAGCTGGTTCAGAGACTTGCAAAAGCAGAAGCTTATGGTCCGATGCTTCAGGGTATCGCAAGACCGGTCAACGATCTTTCCCGTGGATGCTCCGCTGAGGATATCGTTGGTGTAGTAGCCCTCACAGCTGTACAGGCTCAGATGGCTTAATCTATAATTGCTCAACAACATAAGGGAACGGCGCATAATCGATATGAGGAGACGGCGTTCCCTTTTTAAACTTATTTTAAACAAGGAGTTTTATCTGTCATGAATATTTTAGTTATCAACTGCGGAAGCTCTTCCTTAAAGTACCAGTTAATCAACTCTGACACAGAGGCAGTTCTTGCAAAGGGTCTTTGCGAGAGAATCGGTATCGAAGGAAGCCAGATCACATACCAGCCAGCAGGCGGAGAGAAGGAAGTCACTGTTTCCCCGATGCCGACACACACACAGGCTATCCAGATGGTATTAGACGCTCTTACAAACAAGAAGAGTGGCGTTATCGCAAGTCTTGCAGAGGTTGGCGCTGTTGGTCACCGTGTCGTACACGGCGGTGAGAAGTTTACTTCTTCCACAGTAATCACAGATGAGGCTATGAAAGCGATCGAAGAGTGCAACGACCTTGCACCGCTTCACAACCCGGCAAACCTGATCGGTATCCGCGCTTGTCAGGAGCTTATGCCGAACGTACCGATGGTAGCTGTATTCGATACTGCTTTCCATCAGACAATGCCGGAGGAGGCTTACCTTTACGGTCTTCCGTACGAGTACTATGAGAAGTACAAAGTAAGAAGATACGGCTTCCACGGAACATCCCACAGCTTTGTATCCAAGAGAGCTGCTGAGGTTGCCGGAAAACCGTACGAGGATTTAAAGATCATCGTTTGCCATCTTGGTAACGGTGCAAGCCTTTCCGCTGTAAAGAACGGCAAATCTGTAGATACAAGCATGGGTCTTACTCCGCTTGAGGGACTTATCATGGGAACACGTTCCGGTGATATGGATCCGGCTATCATGGAGTTCATCGCTAAGAAAGAGAACCTCGACATCGCAGGCGTTATGAACGTTCTGAACAAGAAGTCCGGTGTTCTTGGCCTTTCCGGTGTATCCAGCGACTTCCGTGACATTGAGGAAGCAGCTGAGGCTGGCAACGACCGCGCAGCGAAAGCTCTTGCAGCTTACAACTACCGCGTTGTTAAGTACATCGGTGCTTACACAGCAGCTATGGACGGCGTAGATGTGATCGCATTCACAGCAGGTCTTGGTGAGAACGGCAAGTCCATGAGAAAAGCTGTTTGCGAGCATTTATCCTACCTTGGCATCAAGATCGACGACGAGGCTAACAGCGTAAGAGGAAAAGATATCGTAATCTCCACACCGGATTCCAAGGTTAAAGTTATGGTAATCCCGACAAACGAGGAGCTTGCGATCGCAAGAGAGACTCTGGCTCTCGTAAAATAATTTTTGACAGTTTGTCCGTGCGGATATCTGTATGGTGAACTGATTCGCAATGACGCTGACCCGTTCAGAACCCTGTGAGAGCAGGAGATGAGCGGGTTGGCTTCTGTGCTGTCTGGAGGTTTTAACGTCTTCAGGATGGCTTTGAAGCCCTCATGGCATACGCTGGGGTTTCTTACAGGTACGAAAGTATTTCGTTCCTGGTGCTCTTGATGCGCGCTCTGGCGCGGTTAAGAATTTGTCACAAGAATATGGTTTGAGCGCAGAAATGCATGAAAAACAGAGCTTTTAAAATTTAATATTTTATTAGAAAAATTGTTGACAAATTGTTCCTGTTCATATATAATATCTTAGTGCGTATTAGGAGAAACATAATATGCTGATTAATTTATCTGAAGTTTTTACTCTGGAAGGCAAAGAGAAAACCTGGGAAGTACCGTTTGAAGCGAAAGCTTACAAGGGCTCCCGAGTTGAGTATCCGGTGGTTTCTGCGAACCCGGTAAAGATCACTGTAAAAAACCTTGGAAACAGAAAGCTGAGTCTTACGGGAAATACTTCCGTGACTCTTGCGATTCCCTGTTCAAGATGTCTGGAACCGGTGAATTACACCACAGATATTGAGTTTGACCAGGAGATCGATATGAATGCTTCCGATGAGGACAGAGTGAAGGACTTGGATGAACAATCTTATTTATCTGGTTATAATCTGGATGCCGATATGCTGGTTTGCAATGAGTTATCATTGTACCTGCCTATGAAGGTCCTTTGCAAGGATAATTGCAAGGGAATCTGCAGTAGATGTGGAGCAAATCTCAACAAGGGAGATTGCGGCTGTGATACATGGGTTCCTGACCCGCGGATGGCAGCCATCCAGGATATTTTCAAACAGTTTAAGGAGGTGTAACCATGTCTATCTGTCCTAAGAATAAATCTTCCAAAGCGAGAAGAGACAGCCGCAGAGCGAACTGGAAAATGTCCGCTATGAACTTAGTAAAGTGCAGCAAGTGCGGTGCTTTAATGATGCCTCATAGAGTATGCAAGGCATGCGGCAGCTACAACAAGCGTGAAATCGTTAAAGTTGAAGACTAATTAAGAATTATGAGATCCTCCGGTGGTTTTCCCCCGGGGGATTTTTTCGTCTA
This sequence comes from Clostridium sp. AM34-11AC, assembly GCF_003435375.1. Classification (GTDB taxonomy): domain Bacteria; phylum Bacillota; class Clostridia; order Lachnospirales; family Lachnospiraceae; genus Pilosibacter; species Pilosibacter fragilis. The sequence goes on from NZ_QWGL01000013.1 coordinate 21,359, forward strand.
CAGCAAGAAGCCAGATACCGCGGTATCTGGTTTTTTGCATTTGAAGCTTTTCGTTGTTCCTGCATATTTATCTCGTGAAATTTTCAGAATAATCCATTAAGATCTGCGCGACATACTGCATATCAGAAGGTGAGAAGCGCTGATCGCAGGGAAGGGATACAATGTGGTCATAAATGTATTGTACTGATGATTCCGGTAGCGGATGAACCAGCGGTCCCATTGGCCAGTAGACAGTCGAGAGAATCTGGTGATCTGTCAGGTATTGCTGTAATTCGCTGCGTTTTTCGGCATACAGGCAGAAATGGCTTGGAACAGCAGACTCCGGAAGTTCGGAAAAGACTATCTGCACACCGCGAAGCGGTGCTGCAAGGGCTTTTAAAAGTGCAGCATAGTTTTCACGCCTTGTCCTGCAAATGGAATCGAAGTCAGCATGGCGTAGGAGATATTCTGAATTATCATCACTGGCAAAGCTATCAAACATCTGACGAAGTCGAAGTTCTCCCTCCCAGAAAATATCTCTGTTTTCTGTCTCGATGGATTCTTTGCGTTGCTTGAGATGTGTTAATTCTACCGGCAGAAGAGGTGTTTCAAAGGTTCCGTTTCGTTTAACAGCAAATCCCCCGCAGGCAACCCCCATCCATTTTCGGAAGCTTCCGGCAAAATAATCACAGAGAGGATCGATACCGTCAGCTGAAAGCATGGAATGAGTTACATCTTCAAAAATAACAACTCCTTTTTCTTTGCAGGCTTTAACAAAGCTGTGATCATAGTTGCAGAAGCCATAGTAACCGCAAAGAGATAAAACACTGATTTCATCGATAACCGCTGTGTCAAAAATGCTGTGCAAATTCTGGTCCAGCTCATAAAATTTCAGCTGATATCCGGCTTTCTTAAAAGGAGCAAGGACCGTTCCACAGGTATACATAGGCACATACGCGACTTTACGCGTATCGTACCGTGCAATATCCTGTAAACAATAATAGATACCGCATCGTCCGGACATGGTAAATGCCAGATCATCACCAGGTGAGCAGATACGCGAAAAGTATCCGTTTTCGATAGGTGTGTTGGGTTCGTAGTGGAACATACCACCAATTTTTCGCATGTTTCATTTCCTCCTTACCAGTAGAAAAAGGTTACACGGATGTTTTTGTCCGTTAGCTAAAAACTCATTATAATTATAATAGATTGTTAATAAAAACGAAAGCTTTATTTTGTGCAATAATAAATTTCCTATTACACAAAAGGAACACAATAATATCATTAATAATTATTGTTTTATAATATGATTGCCAAAGCATAAAAAGAGTGTGTTAGGCAGTCATGAAAACTTCTGAAAATGCTGTCATAATAAAAAATAATACAAAAAATTAACGAAATAATGAATATCTTTTTTTATTGTTAAGAGAAAGCTAAAATTATTGACAATCCTATTGGCATAGACTATACTTATTTTAGCAAGAATGGTACGAAACTTTTAAATTGTCAGATAAAAATTCAATGCTAAAGAGGCACAGGAGGTTATTAACAGTTAAATTTTAAGTCAAACGTCCGTGAGACTTGGTGCGTGATTCTGCTCAGCGTAAGCTGACATATTCTTTACAGAATCACTGTACATCCTCGTGGAGCGTTTATCTCAGTCGGAGACTAACTCCCACTGAGACTAATTTGTTATTACTCGCCACCTGAAGAGGTGAGAGTCTTCTCGACTGAGATAAATCATATAGATAGATGTTGAGTTTTATAGGATATAGGGTAGAGTACTATTAAAAGGAGTTAATACTCTGAGTAAATATTATTCTATACATAAATTTTCAAAAATTATAGGCGTATCTGTTCAGACATTACGAAATTGGGATGTCAATGGAAAGATATCAATAAAAATGTTGAAGGATTCATTATGGACGCAAATGGTTACTACAGCTTGGATAAGGTTAAGGTTGCACAGTAATTAACGGCAACACAGTAATTGATGAATGTCGGGCTGTCTGGTTTTCGGATCGTCCGATTTTTCAGCAGATAATAATTATTATGTGAAAGGAAAGAAACTATGAGACTTGAAAATTTGACTTGGCCGAAAGCACAGGAATATTTTGAAAAAAATGATATGGTACTTATATCTATCGGCAGTATTGAGTGTCACGGTCGTCACATGCCGCTTGGAACCGATACACTGATTCCAAATCATTTGTTGGAGAAAATCGAGAAGAAGAGTGATGTTTTGATTGCTCCGACCATTCCATATGGTTCCAGCCCAGGTTTAGCTCCGTATCCTGGTTCAATTGATATTGACAGCGAGGTACTCTATCAGTTTTGCCGTCAGGTTTTCCTGAGTCTGTATCGTCACGGCGCAAGAAAATTCGTTTTTCTGAACGGACATGGCGGTAACATCAAGATGATTCAGCGCCTTGGCATGGAATTCGAGGATAAAGGCTGTCTGGTTGCTATGCTTAACTGGTGGCTGATGGCATGGGATATGAACCCAGCATGGAAAGGCGGTCACGGCGGCGGTGAGGAAACAGCTGCGATTCTTGGAATTGATCCGTCTTTAGTTGACAAGAGTGAGATAGGTGGTGAACTCCAGTTTAAGCACCTGTCTGATAATCTGAAGACAACTGGTTTTCGTTCTGTTGAGTATAAGGGAGTTACCGTTGAGATTCCCCGCAAAACTCCGCATGTTACAGACAACGGATGGATTGGACCGGATCATCCGAGTACCGCTACAGAAGAGTGGGGCAAGGAAATGCTCGAGACCACAGCAAACTATATTGTTGATTTCATGGAAGAGTTCAAGAAAGTTAAACTTTCATAAAGCAATGCAAGAGTGGATAAGAACGTGACGCTGAAAATGATTGCAGCAATTTTAAATGCAAATGGCGCATAGTAAAATATGATACGAAAAGACCGCCGGTCCAGATTTCTCTGGTAACCGGCGGTCTTCCCTATGAGCAAAACAATTAAATGTAGAAGAGCAATGCATCGTATGTCGGATACGGGAGATAATCCTCCGGGATCAGGACTTCCGCATCGTTGACAGCCAGACGGATCGTTTCCATCTCGGCAAGGATCGTGTCATGGTAGTAAGTACCAGCCTTTAAGTAGTCATCCATGCCTTCCGCGGTACCGATCATATCCTTTAAGGTATCAAGCTCATCAGAGATCGTATCTGCGAGTCCGGAGAGCTTTGTGATCAGCTTTTCTTCCGCCTTTGTTGTAATGCCAGGAACAAGCTCTTTCTTGGTGCTGCCTGTGCATGCGAGATCATTTACATAGGAGAACAGAGACGGAAGGAAGTCTTTCTGTACCATTTCCTCCATAGTCTTAGCCTCGATATGGATCGTTTTTACGTAATCCTCAAGAAGGATCTCGTAACGGGAGAAGAGTTCTTCTTTTGTCAATACATGATGCTTTGTGAAAAGCTCGATGTTCTTTTCGGCAATTAAATGCGGAAGAGCCTCCGGTGTTGATTTCAGGTTCGGGAGTCCGCGTTTCTTGGCTTCCGCTAACCACTCATCGGTATATCCGTTGCCGTTGAAAATGATCCTTGCATGGTCTGTGAAGGTATCCTTTAAAAGCTTGTGGATCGCCAAATCAAGCTCTGAGCCGGTAAGCCCTTCTAAGACCTTGCAGAAGCCTGCGAGAGACTCTGCAACTGCTGTATTTAAGATCACGTTCGGACCTGACAGGGAGAGAGAGGAGCCCGGCATACGGAACTCAAACTTATTTCCTGTGAAGGCGAACGGAGATGTACGGTTACGATCTGTGTTATCTTTTGTGAAGTGCGGGAGTACCTTCGGGCCGATGGACATCTGAACGGCACCCTTTCCTTCAAAATATGTTTCGGATTTAATGGAATCGACAACAGCCTCCAGCTCTTCACCTAAGAACAAGGAAACGACTGCAGGCGGTGCCTCGTTTGCTCCGAGACGGTGATCGTTTCCGGCCGTTGCAACGGAGATTCTTAAAAGATCCGCATAATCATCAACAGCTTCCACAACGGCTGCTAAGAACAGTAAGAACTGTGTGTTTTCTGCCGGTGTCTTTCCTGGATTCAGAAGATTTTCACCGGTATCCGTGGAGAGTGCCCAGTTGTTGTGTTTTCCGCTTCCGTTGATGCCCTCGAACGGTTTCTCATGGAGCAGGCACGCAAGACCGTGGCGGTCAGCAACCTTCTTCATCATCTCCATAACGAGCTGGTTGTGGTCAACAGCAACATTGACGGTTTCAAAGACAGGAGCAAGCTCATGCTGCGCAGGAGCAACCTCGTTGTGTTCAGTCTTTGCCGGAATTCCGAGCTTCCAGAGTTCTTCATTTAATTCTTCCATGAAGGCTTCCACTCTCGGCTTGATGGAACCAAAGTAGTGGTCATCCATTTCCTGTCCCTTCGGAGCCGGAGCGCCGAATAAGGTACGTCTGCAGAAGATCAGGTCTTTTCTTAAGCGGTAGCACTCTTTGTCTACCAGGAAATATTCCTGCTCAGCGCCTACCGTAGTGTTGACGCGTTTGACATCTGTTTTTCCTAAAATGTGGAGTAAGTGGGTAGCTTCTTTGCTGACAGCTTCCATGGAGCGGAGCAGCGGAGTCTTTTTATCGAGTGCCTCGCCGCTGTAAGAACAAAAGGCAGTTGGGATACAGAGCGTATGTCCCTTGATGAATGCGAAAGAGGTAGGATCCCATGCGGTATAGCCGCGGGCTTCGAAGGTAGCGCGTAAACCGCCTGACGGGAAGCTGGACGCGTCCGGCTCACCTTTTACGAGTTCTTTTCCGGAAAATTCCATGATTGCTTCGCCGACACCGGTCGGAGAGAGAAAACTGTCATGCTTCTCAGCGGTGATGCCTGTCATCGGCTGGAACCAGTGGGTGAAATGGGTAGCGCCATGCTCCAGAGCCCATTCTTTCATGGCAACAGCTACAGAGTTTGCGACATCCAGTTCCAGATGGGAACCGCTGTTGATGGTCTTTGCAAGTGCTTTGTAGATATCCTTCGGGAGACGTGCTTTCATTTCGGAGTCGTTGAATACAAGACTTCCATACAGTTCAGGAATGCTTTTGCTCATAGATGTTTCTCCTTTCAACTCCGCTGGGGAACTTCTTTGCTCCCATATGCGGGAAATTATACTTGATTTGCTGCCTGTTCCGGGGTGGGGAACAGACAGTAGTCACTTTACGGATCGATATTTAAGTATAGGGGGTTATGGGGAAGATCCGTAAAATGCGAGAAGGGCACCGGGGTGTATGTTTCATGCACCCAAGCGCCCTTGCTCTTATGGTGGTATAATATACTCGTTTTTCAGGATTTGTCAACACATTTTTTTGAATCTTTTTTTGATCACAGACAGCGTTCCTATTATTAAACATTTTTCTGTTTCGGATGGTCTTACAGTTGTTCTGCCGTTTCAAGGAGTCAAAACAGTTTTAAACAATTCTATGTCAGGACATAAGAATCGTCTTTTCAGGCTGCGGATCCCGTATGGAAGGAATTGGATGAAAAAACTTTAACAAACTGCGAAAAAACTACTTTACAAATTTGAAAAAATGGAATATAGTAGTTCCATATTTTTTTAGCGCAGTCAATACCTATGAGCAATTAATCCTGCGTAAAAATAAGTTTCATAGTGATGGAATGAATTAGACAAAGGTGTCAGAGTCTTAGTACTTCTGTCACCTTTTTTTACTTGAAAGCGTTGTCAAGCGGTTAGACATTCTGCGTGCCTGCACGCAGTGAAGAATAGGCATTTGACGGCCAAGCCGGTATGGTAAGCAGGGCGATAGCCCGGATTACGAATGCTGGCGGTAGCTGCGGGAGTGCCGAAGCCACGGAGCAGCTGGCTTTCAGCATTATATGAAACTACAGTTTCCCCACATTAACAGTAATATAAATTTGGAGGTAAGGTATGGCAGTTAAATACGTATTCGTCACGGGAGGCGTTGTCTCCGGACTCGGCAAAGGTATTACCGCCGCATCCCTTGGACGTCTCTTAAAGGCAAGAGGTTACCAGGTAACGATGCAGAAGTTCGATCCTTATATCAATATTGATCCGGGTACCATGAATCCGATCCAGCATGGAGAAGTGTTCGTCACAGACGATGGAACAGAGACCGACCTGGACCTTGGACATTATGAACGCTTCATTGATGAGAGCCTTGATAAGAACTCCAACGTAACCACCGGAAAGATCTACTGGACCGTTCTTCAAAAAGAGCGTCACGGAGACTTCGGCGGAGGTACCGTACAGGTGATCCCACACATCACAAACGAGATCAAAGCAAGATTTTACCGCGCGAAATCCCCGGATGAGGACCGCATCGCGATCATTGAGGTCGGCGGTACCGTCGGCGATATCGAGAGCCAGCCGTTCTTAGAGGCGATCCGTCAGTTCCGCCACGAGATCGGATACCAGAACTCAGTTCTGATCCATGTAACGCTTGTTCCATATTTAAAGGCATCCGGCGAATTAAAGACAAAACCGACCCAGCAGAGTGTTAAAGCCCTTCAGGGAATGGGAATCTTCCCGGATGTGATCGTATGCCGTACTGAGGTTCCGCTTGAGGATGGCATTGAGAGCAAGATCGCATTATTCTGCAACGTCCCGGAGGATCATGTGCTCCAGAACCTGGATGTTGAATATTTATACGAAGCTCCACTTGCAATGGAAAAAGAGCGCCTGGCCCAGGTCGTATGTGAGTGCCTGAACATTCCGTGCCCGGAGCCGCAGCTCGGCGATTGGAAACAGATGGTGGACGCGTTAAAGAATCCGACGAGCGAAGTGACCATCGCCCTGGTAGGAAAATATATCCAGCTTCATGACGCATACCTCAGCGTTATGGAGGCATTAAAGCACGGAGGCATCGCAAACCGCACAAAGGTATCCATCAAGTGGGTGGATTCCGAGTTCTTAACTCCGGAGATCCTCGATGACACCTTTGCCGGTGTGGACGGAATCATTATTCCGGGCGGTTTTGGTTCCAGAGGAACCGAGGGAATGATCCTGGCAGCCAACTATGCGAGAGAGAACAAGATCCCATTCCTCGGAATCTGCCTCGGCATGCAGATGGCCATGGTCGCATTTGCGAGAAATGTTCTGGGATATGAGGATGCAAACAGCTCCGAACTGAATCCGGATACAACACATCCGGTGGTTGATCTGATGCCGGATCAGAACGGCATTGAGAACCTTGGCGGAACCTTACGTCTTGGTTCCTATCCGTGTGTTCTCGACAAAAAGTCCAAGGCATATGCCCTTTATGGAACACAATTGATCAATGAGCGTCACAGACACCGCTTTGAGATCAACAACCATTACCGCGATGATTTTACATCCCATGGCATGATGATCTCCGGTCAGTCCCCGGACGGTCATATCGTTGAGATGATCGAGCTCCCGGATCACCCGTTCTATGTGGGAATCCAGGCTCATCCAGAATTAAAATCAAGACCGAACCATGCACATCCGCTTTTCGCAGGCTTTGTTGAAAGTGCGGAGGAGCAGGGCGTGCTCAGACGTGCAAAGAAGCTTCTCATGAAGAGAAATCATCTTTCCGAGCCGGAAGCGCACCGCTATCTCCAGAAGACCAGCATGGACACAGGAAGAACCATGACGGAGAGCGCCCATATGGTCACCATGCTGATCCAGGAAGATTAATGTTTATCCCCGCCGTGTGCGGAGAGCCAAGCTGGACCTGCAAGTCGGTAATCATCCGGCACTTTACCTGGTTATTGCGAAAAAAATTGTTACAGTTCAGTCATTATAGCTTCTTGTTTTCATATTCATGAAAACAAGAAGCTTGGTGGTTCCACCATATGCTGATTTGGATGAAAAAGTGCTTATGCAAGCAAGCTTGCAACACACTTTCTCATTCAAACCAGCGCATGGCTGAACTGTAACAAAAAGTTAAAGTATTTTCCGGATTTTTACTGCAGTTTTTGCATATGTGTGGTATATTTACATATAAAAGTGTTGCAAAGCGACTAACCGGATAGCGTGCATGCACGCAGAGCCGCTTAGTCATTTGACAACCAGACCCCACATGCATTTACAGAAAGAGAGGATTTGAGACATGTTTAAAGTCAATGAAAATTTTGCCAAGCTGCCGGGCAGCTATCTCTTCGCAAATATCGCAAAGAGAGTATCCGCATTTCAGGCAGAGCACCCGGAAAAGGAGATTATCCGTCTTGGAATCGGTGATGTGACACAGCCGATCGCACCGGCGATCATTGAGGCGATGCACAAAGCTGTCGATGAGATGGGACATGCCGAGACTTTCCACGGCTACGCTCCGGAGCAGGGCTATGACTTTTTAAGAAATATTATTGCAAAAGAAGATTTCCAGGAGAAAGGCTGCGACATCTCTGCTGACGAGATCTTCATATCCGACGGTGCAAAGTGCGACTGCGGAAATATCCAGGAATTATTCTCCTTAGACAGCGTTATCGCTGTATGCGACCCGGTATACCCGGTATACGTGGATTCCAATGTTATGGCAGGCCGCAGCGGTCTTTACAACGGTGAGACAGGCCGTTTCGACAAGATCGTATATATGCCGTGTACGGCTGACAACGGATTCCTTCCGGAGTTCCCGAAGGAACATGTAGACGTGATCTATCTCTGCTTCCCGAACAATCCGACCGGTGAAGCGATCAAGAAGGCTGATCTTCAGGCATGGGTGGACTATGCAAATAAGAATGGCGCTGTCATCATCTTCGATTCCGCTTACGAGGCTTATATCACAGAAGAAGGAATCCCGCACTCCATCTATGAGTGTGAGGGTGCAAAGACCTGCGCCATCGAGCTGCGCAGCTTTTCCAAGAAGGCCGGCTTTACAGGCATGCGTCTCGGCTTTGCTGTGATCCCGAAGGACTTAAAGTGCGGCGATGTCAGCTTAAATGCCATGTGGATGCGCCGTCAGGGCTCCAAGTACAATGGAACCCCGTATATCATCCAGCGTGCCGGTGAGGCTGTCTACTCTCCGGAAGGAAAGGTGCAGGTCGCTGAGCAGATCGCCCGCTACATGAAGAATGCAAAGACCATCTATACAGGCTTAAAGGACGCAGGCTATACCGTATACGGCGGTGTAAACTCCCCGTATATCTGGTTAAAGACTCCGAACGACATGAAGTCCTGGGATTTCTTTGATTATCTGTTAAACAATGCTGGTATCGTGGGCACTCCTGGTGCAGGATTCGGTCCGTCCGGAGAGGGATATTTCCGGATCACTGCTTTCGGAACTTACGAAAATTCTTTAAAAGCACTTGACAGAATCAAAAATCTCTGATAAAACATAAAACATCAAAAAGATATCAAACAAAGGCGTTGAAGGAAACTCCCTTTCGAAAGACTTTACAGAGAACCGTGTGACAGCTGAGAGCATGGAAGAAACGAGAAAGGCGGGAACGCTCCGGAGCCGGCTGCTCGAAGATCGGATACGATGGTAGGACAGCACGCAAGCTGCACGTTACGCGGCCGAGTCGTTAGGATGATGGTCCGACAGCGAAAGCGGCGACTCATGAGTGGCATGGAAATGCAATGCGGGTGGTACCGCGGGTGATATAGATCCCGTCCCGGAGAACTTTTAAAAGCAAAAGTCTCCGGGGCGGGATTTTTGTTGTTCAAGCTAAAAGGCCTCAAATTTTACCCCACAAATTTAGGAGGATCAGATTATGGAGTTTGTAACAGGATTAGAAGACAGAAAAGTAAAAACTCTTGAAGAATTGGAAAGAGAAGAGTCCGTTGGTACCGAAGTTACCGTTGAAGGCATGGTACACAGCATCCGCGATATGGGAGAAATTTCCTTTGTGATCTTAAGAAGCCGCGATGGTCTCTTACAGACCGTGATCCAGGCAGGAACCGGAAAGGAAGTCCTCTCCGAGATCCGTGAAGGTCAGGCAGTTCGCGTGACTGGAACTGTTTTCAAGGAAGAGCGCGCACCCCACGGAATTGAGATCCATCTTGCCGATGCAAGGATCCTTTCAAAACCGGAAGAGCCGATGCCAATTGCCATCGACAAGTGGAAACTTCCCACATCCCTGGAGGCAAACTTAAACCGCCGCGCCATCGCATTAAGAAACGTCCGCGAGCGAGCGAAATTCCGCATCCAGGAAGGTATCTGCCGCGGCTTCCGCGAGTTTATGACAAGCCAGGGATTTACCGAGATCCATACCCCGAAGATCGGCGCGAAATCCGCAGAGGGCGGTGCAAACCTCTTTAAGCTCCAGTACTTCCACAGACCGGCAGTTCTGGCGCAGAGCCCGCAGTTCTACAAACAGATGATGGTCGGCGTGTTCGACAGAGTCTTTGAGACCGGTCCGGTGTTCCGTGCAGAGAAGCACAACACAAAGAGACATTTAAACGAGTACACAAGCCTTGATTTTGAGATGGGATTCATCGACAGCTTCATGGATATCTGCAAGATGGAGACAGCGATGCTGCAGTACGTGGTAGAACTTCTGAAGAAAGACTACGCGAAGGAGGTCGCCCTGTTAAAGATCGAACTTCCGAACGTGGAAAAAATCCCATTCGTCCGCTTCGATGAAGCGAAACGGCTGATCGCTGAAAAGTATGACAGACAGATCAGAAGCCCACATGACTTAGAGCCGGAGGAAGAGGCGCTGATCGGCGAGTACTTCAAATCTGAGTACGGAGCAGATTTTGTTTTCGTTACCCACTATCCGTCAAAGAAACGTCCGTTCTATGCGATGGACGATCCGGAGAACAAGGAATTCACCTTAAGCTTTGACCTTTTATTCCGCGGTCTTGAGATCACCACAGGCGGCCAGCGGATCCATGATTACGAGACGCTCTTAAAGAAGATCGCGGAAAAAGGCATGGACATCGAGGGGATGGAAGATTATCTTGACTGCTTCAAATACGGAATGCCGCCCCACGGTGGTCTCGGAATCGGCCTTGAGCGCCTGACCATGAAGATGATCGGAGAGGACAACGTCCGTGAGGCATGCCTGTTCCCGAGAGATATGACAAGATTAAAACCGTGATGGTATAGAGAAAGGATTTGAGATTATGGCAGAGATGATCACCGATAAGACGATGGATGAGATTGAGATCCTGGCAAAACTTCACCTGACAGAAGACGAGAAAGAAAAATCAAGACAGGATCTTCAGCAGATGCTCGATTATGTTGATATGCTGAATCAATTAGATACCTCCGATGTGGAACCGTTGACCCACATCTTCCCGATCAAGAACGTGTTCCGCGAGGACGTTGTTCTTGAGAGTACCCCGAAGGAAGAATTGTTAAAGAATGCGCCGAAGGAAAAGGACGGACAGTTCCTTGTTCCAAAAACCATCGGTTAGGAGGAGACGGATATGAAAATACTGGAACTTTCCGCCACAGAGCTGGCAAAGAAGATAAAAGCAGGCGAGATCACCTCAGAGGAAGCCGCAAAGGCGTCCCTGGCGCAGATCGCGAAGGAAGATCAGAAGATCCGCGCGTACCTCACCGTGGATGAGGAGAAGGTCTTAGCACGGGCAAAGGAAGTGGACAATGGAATCCGTTCCGGAAAATACACAGGCCCGTTGGCAGGTGTCCCGATCGCAGTGAAAGATAATATCTGTACAAAAGACATGAGGACCACATGTGCTTCAAAGATCCTTGAAAACTTTGTCCCGTTCTATGATGCGACGGCGGTCACAAGGATCACAGATGCCGGCATGGTGATTCTCGGAAAGACAAACATGGATGAGTTCGCCATGGGAAGTACCACCGAGACTTCCGCATTTGCGGTTACAAAGAACCCGTGGGATACGGAACATGTTCCGGGCGGTTCCTCCGGCGGTTCCTGCGCGGCGGTCGCAGCCGGTGAATGCTTCGCGGCTCTCGGCTCTGATACCGGCGGATCCATCCGCCAGCCGAGCTCCTACTGCGGCGTTACCGGAATCAAACCGACATACGGAACGGTTTCCCGTTTTGGCCTTGTGGCTTACGCGTCTTCCCTGGACCAGATCGGACCGATCGGCAAGAATGCAGCCGACTGTGCGGCCCTTCTTGAGACCATCACAAGCCATGACGAGAAAGACAGCACCTCCATGGAGAGAACGGACACGGATTTCACTTCCGCCATCGGAAAAGATATCCGCGGCATGAAGATCGGTATCCCGAAGGAGTATCTGTCGGACGGACTTGACGATGATGTGAGAGCAGCCATCGAGCAGTGTGCAGCCTACTTAAAGGAGTGCGGGGCAGATGTAGAATACTTTGACCTCGGTCTTATGGAGTACACGATCCCGGCATATTACGTGATCGCGGCTGCGGAGGCAAGCTCTAACTTAGAGCGTTTCGACGGTGTCAAATACGGCTACCGCGCGAAAGAGTACGAAGGTCTCCACGACATGTACAAGCGTTCCAGATCCGAGGGATTCGGGCCGGAGGTCAAGAGAAGAATTATGCTGGGTTCCTTCGTTTTAAGCTCCGGATATTATGACGCATATTACCTGAAAGCGTTAAAGGTACGTGCCCTGATCAAGAAAGCCTTTGACGAGGCATTTGCAAAGTACGACATCATTCTCGGACCGGCAGCCCCGACGGCAGCTCCAAAGATCGGAACTTCTTTAAGCGATCCGATGAAGATGTATTTAAGCGATATTTATACGGTTGCCGTAAACCTTGCAGGTCTTCCGGGACTCACAGTCCCGTGCAGCATAAACGAAAAGGGACTACCGATCGGTGTCCAGCTTCTCGGTGACTGCTTCAGAGAAAAGACCCTGTTTGCCGCAGCATCCGCCATCGAGAATGTCCGCGGTGGATGGACACTTCCGTTTGCCAGAAAGGAGACCTTATCATGAAACAGTATGAAACCGTCATCGGTCTTGAGGTCCATGTGGAGTTAGCCACAAAGACGAAAATTTTCTGCGGATGCAAAACAGATTTCGGCGCAGCGCCGAACACCCATGTCTGCCCGATCTGTACGGGTATGCCGGGATCTCTTCCTATATTAAATAAGCAGGTCGTGGAGTTCGCACTTCGCGCGGGCCTTGCTTTAAACTGCCAGATCAACCAGTTCTGCAAGTTTGACCGTAAGAACTACTTCTACCCGGATAACCCACAGAACTACCAGATCTCCCAGTTATATCTGCCGATCTGCCACGACGGTTATGTGGAGCTTGAGACGGCAGCTGGAACAAAGCGCATCGGCATCCATGAGATTCATATGGAGGAGGATGCGGGAAAGCTGGTTCATGACGAGTGGACCGACAGTTCCCTGGTAGATTACAACCGAAGCGGCGTTCCGCTGATTGAGATCGTATCCGAACCGGATATGAGAAGCGTCGATGAGGTCATCCAGTACTTAGAGCATCTTCAGTCCACCATGCAGTACCTCGGCGTTTCCGACTGCCGTCTCCAGGAAGGTTCCATGCGTGCCGACGTAAACCTTTCTGTCCGCGAGGTGGGAAGCCCGGTATTTGGGACGAGAACTGAGATGAAGAACTTAAACTCCTTCAAGGCCATTGCCCACGCCATCGAGGGAGAAAGAGAGCGCCAGATAGAGCTTCTTGAGGAGGGTCGTGCTGTTGTCCAGGAGACACGCCGCTGGGATGACAACAAGGAATCTTCCCATGCGATGCGTTCCAAGGAAGACGCGAAGGACTATCGTTACTTCCCGGACCCGGATCTTCCGCCGATCGATATTTCCGACGCATGGATCGCTTCCATCCGTGCAGCTCAGCCGGAGTTAAAGAAAGCAAAATCCAGGAGATACCAGTCCGAGTACGGGCTGAGTGCTTATGATGCGGATATCCTCACAGGGGATAAGGCGCTGGCTGAACTTTTCGAGAACACCATCAAGGCAGGTGCGGCACCGAAGAAGGCAGCGAACTGGCTGACCGGCGAGACGCTTCGTCTTTTAAAGGAGAAGGAATCAGAGGCATCGAAGATCACCTTCACAGCAGAGCATCTGGCATCTCTTATCGCACTCCTTGAGAAGAGCGTCATCAACAACCAGACTGCAAAGGATGTGTTTGCTGTCATGTTTGAGTCTGATGTGGATCCGGCAGCTTATGTTGAGGAACATGGACTAAAGATCGAGAGTGATTCCGGACTTCTGGAGGAAACAGTGAAGAAGATCCTGGACGCAAACCCGAAAGCTGTGGGCGAGTTAAAGGAAGGAAAAGACAAAGTCATCGGATTCCTTATGGGACAGGTCATGAAGGAGATGAAAGGAAAAGCAAACCCGCCACAGGTGAGCGGGATGATCCATAAACTTGTGCAGGAATAAAATGCGAAGAAGCCGTTAAACGGATATGCATGCCTCGTAAGGAACCTGGTAAGGACAGGTCTGATAAGTGGTAAGGGCATATGAATTAGAAAAAGTCATGATAATAGGATCTGAATCTTAGACCGATCATCATGGCTTTTTTATCTCTTTCTTCTTTATATAAGGTATTTTTTTCCAAAAACCTGTCATTCCCTGTTCATGAAAACTGCATGAAAAAGGTATTGATTTTATGAAAGGTATTTAGTATATTAATTACTATAAAAGTCCCGGAGAGCGGCAGTGCGTTTTTACGCCGTTCGATGGGATGCTCCGTGCTATGGAAATATTTATCAACGCTTTTCTGAGCGCGGACAGGAATTGGAGAGAAAAACATGATAAAAATTGCTGTAGACGCCATGGGCGGGGACAACGCCCCTGGAGAGATCGTAAAAGGTGCTGTCGATGCGGTCACAGAACGAAAAGACATTACCGTCTGTTTAACTGGACAGAAAGATGTCATCGAGAAAGAGCTCTCAAAATATACCTATAAAATAGAGCAGATTGAGATCGTTGATGCCCCGGAAGTGATCGAGACGGGAGAACCGCCGGTCAATGCGATCCGTAAGAAAAAGAATTCTTCCCTTGTGGTCGGTCTGAACCTCGTAAAAAACGGGGAAGCGGACGGCTTTGTATCTGCCGGAAGCTCCGGAGCTGTTCTCGTTGGCGGACAGGTCATCGTCGGACGTGTCAAAGGTGTGGAACGCCCGCCGTTAGCACCGCTTATTCCTACGGAAAAGGGAGTCTCTCTTCTGATCGATTGCGGCGCAAACGTTGACGCGAGACCGTCTCACCTGGTACAGTTTGCCCAGATGGGTTCCCTCTATATGAAATATGTGATGGGAATCGAGAATCCGCGTGTGGCGATCGTCAATATCGGTGTGGAAGAGGAAAAGGGAAATACCCTTGTGAAAGAGACATTCCCGCTCTTAAAAGAGTGTAAAAATATAAACTTCATCGGAAGTATCGAAGCTCGTGAGATCCCCCACGGCGGCGCGGATGTGATCGTCTGCGAGGCATTTGTGGGTAACGTGATCTTAAAGCTCTACGAGGGTGTGGGCGCGACGATGATGACGATGGTGAAGAAGGGCCTGATGAGCAATCTCAGAAGCAAGATCGGTGCGCTTCTCATCAAACCGGCATTAAAATCTACGTTAAAGAGCTTCGACGCGAGCCAGTACGGCGGCGCACCGCTCTTAGGCTTAAAGGGACTCGTCGTGAAAACCCACGGAAGTTCAAAGGCGAAAGAGGTCAAGAACTCGATCATCCAGTGTATCTCCTTTAAGGAGAATGAGATTTCTGATAAAATAAAAGGGTGTCTTGCCCCGGAAGAGACAGAAGCATAACCGTTTGGCCGGGCGTTATGTGCGCTGCGGACTGAACCGTTACACATTATAAAACTAAATCTAAATTATTAAGCAAAATAGGAGAGGATGGAAATTATGGAGTTTGAAAAATTACAGCAGATCATCGCAGAGGTTCTCAATATCGATCCGGAGGAGATCACAATGAACACTACATTCGTTGATGATCTCGGCGCAGATTCCCTGGATGTATTCCAGATCATTATGGGTATCGAGGAAGAGTTCGACATTGAGATCCCGACTGAGGAAGCTGAGAAGATCGCAAGTGTCGGCGATGCTGTTGAGGCAATCAAAAACGCATTAAATTAATCGCAGGAAAAGGTGTCTCTTCACAGGGACACCTTCTTTTAAAGAAAGGCTAATCATGAAAGAAAAACTTGAAAAACTTCAGGAAATGATCGGTTACCAGTTCAAGGATCCAGGACTTCTGACTCACGCCCTGACTCACAGTTCCTACGCAAACGAAAAGCATTGGGATAAGACACGCTGCAATGAACGTCTGGAATTCCTTGGTGATGCCGTGCTCGAGGTGATTTCCAGCGACTTCCTGTTCCACACATACGAGTCTATGCCGGAGGGCGAGATGACGAAACTCCGTGCCAGCCTTGTCTGCGAGCCGACGTTGGCTTACTGTGCGGATGTGATACCGCTTGGCGACTATCTGCTTCTCGGAAAAGGCGAGGATCTGACCGGCGGAAGGAAGCGGCCGTCTGTTGTCTCTGACGCGATGGAGGCGGTCATCGGCGCAATTTATCTGGATGGTGGTCTTGCTAATGCAAAAGAGTTCATCCATCGTTTTATTCTGAATGATATTGAACATAAACAGCTCTTTTACGATAGCAAAACTATCCTGCAGGAAATGGTTCAGGCAAAGTACAAAGAAACGCTTGTCTATGAACTTCTCAAGGAAGAGGGGCCGGACCACAACAAGTCTTTTGAGGTCTGCGTAAAAATCGGGGATGAGGAGATCGGAAGAGGTCTCGGACGTACGAAGAAAGCGGCGGAACAGGTTGCCGCCTACCACGGAATCTGTAAGATCCAGTAAGACACAGATCACGTATTTTAAGAAATAGGAAAATTAACGCATGTATTTAAAGAGTATCGAAGTACAGGGATTCAAATCCTTTGCTAATAAGATCATATTTGAATTCCACAACGGAATTACCGGCATCGTTGGCCCGAACGGAAGCGGAAAAAGCAATGTTGCCGATGCAGTCCGCTGGGTGCTCGGTGAACAGAAGGTAAAACAGCTCAGAAGTTCCTCCATGCAGGATGTGATCTTCTCCGGTACGGAGATGAGAAAACCCCAGGGATTTGCCTATGTGGCTATCACACTGGATAACTCTGACCACCAGCTTGCCATCGATTACGACGAAGTCACAGTTTCCAGGCGGATCTACCGCTCAGGTGAGAGTGAATATCTCTTAAACGGCAGTGCCTGCCGCTTAAAGGATATCAACGAGCTTTTCTATGATACCGGTATTGGTAAAGAAGGCTATTCCATCATCGGACAGGGTCAGATCGATAAGATCTTGAGCGGACGTCCTGAGGACCGCCGGGAACTCTTCGATGAGGCGGCAGGAATCGTAAAATTCAAGAGAAGAAAGGCCATCGCCCAGAAGAAACTTGAGGATGAGAAGCAGAATCTCGTCCGTGTTTCTGATATTTTAAGCGAACTGGAAAAACAGGTGGGACCTCTCGCAAAGCAGGCTGAGACGGCGAAAGAGTATTTAAGACTCCGGGAAGAGTTGAAACGTTTCGATGTAAATCTCTTCCTCGCTGATTTAAAAGCCATCGAGGACCAGAAACTGGAACTCACAAGAAAAGAGCACACGGTAACAGGCGATATGGAGGAATCCAAAGCCGCTGCCGAAGCCTTAAAAGAGGAATATGACCGGATCTCCGAGGCGGTCCGCGTGTTGGACGAAAAGATCTCCGAAAAGCAGAACGCCGCGAATGAAGCGAAGATGTCCGCAGGGAACTTGGAAGGCCAGATCAATGTCTTAAGGGAGCAGATCCATGCCGAGGAGTTGAACGCGGAACACATTAAAAACAGGACTGCTGCCATCGACGAGGAATTATCCGCGAAAAATAAAGAGCAGGAAGCTCTCAAAGAGGAGCGGGAGGCTCTCGGAAATAAGATCCAGGAAGTCCTGGAACATCTCTCCGATGCGGAAGGTGCCTTAAAGATTTCCAGCACCCACGCCGACAGCCTTGAACAGTCCATCGAGCATTTAAAGGGTGCGCTGATCGCGGCCTTGAATGAAAAATCAGAGTTATCCGTAAAGAAACAGCGCTATGATACGATGCTGGAGCAGGTACAGGTCCGCAGATCCGAAGTCGCCCAAAAGCTCTTAAAGGTCAAGAGCGACGAGGAAAACTGGAATAACCAGATTGCGGAGCAGAACGAGCGCCTGACAGCCATCGACGCCGAGATTGAAAAACTTCTTTCCCAGGCAGAATCCCTGGAAGAGGAAGCAAAGGCGGCAAACGAAGAGATCCGCCGCTTAAACAGAAACCTAAGCCACACGGAACAGGATTACCACACGGCCCACACAAAGCTGGAATCCTTAAGGAACCTGGTGGAGCGCTATGACGGCTACGGAAACAGCATCAAGCGTGTCATGGAGGTCCGTGACCGGGTAAAAGGCATCCACGGCGTTGTGGCGGACCTGATCGATGTTCCGAAGGAATATGAGATCGCTATCGAGACTGCTCTCGGCGGATCGATCCAGAACATCGTCACGGACTCCGAACAGACCGCGAAGGTACTGATCGAACACCTGAAAAAGAACCGGTTCGGACGTGCCACATTTCTTCCATTATCCGCAATCTCGGCGGGAAATGGATTTAATACACCGGGTGCCTTAAAAGAACCTGGTGCCATCGGAATCGCCGCGGATCTCGTCCATGTGCGGCCGGAATACCAGACCCTGGCGAGATACCTTCTCGGCCGCGTCCTCGTGGTGGATCACATTGACAACGCCATCGCCATTGCGAGAAAATACCGCCACTCCATCCGCATTGTAACGCCGGAGGGAGATCTCTTAAATCCAGGCGGATCCATGAGCGGCGGTGCCTTTAAAAACTCCAGCAACCTTCTCGGAAGGAAGAGGGAGATGGAGGAATTAGAAGAAGCCTGTAAGAAAGCCCTGACCACCGTCGATAAGATCCAGGCGGAGACCATATTCCAGGAAGGGATCTTCCAGGAAAAGAGCGGCGAACTGGAAAATGTAAAGAGTGACCTTCAGAAGAAATATCTGGAAGAAAATACGGCAAAGATCGCGCTGAAGCAGCTGGAGGGAAAGAAAGAGGAACTCTACGAGTCCTCCGCGGATATGAACCTGGAGAACCGTCAGCTGGAAGAGCAGATCCACGAGCTGCGGGACAGTCTCGCTGCCATCGCAGAAGAGATGAAGCGTCTGGAACAGGAAAATACCGACCGGAATGAAAAGATCGAATCGGATTCCGCAGCTTTAGAGCAGGCGAAGGCGGACCGGGATAACGCATCCGCGGCGCTCTCCGAGGTCCAGTTGGAAGCCGCGAACTTAAAACAGCAGGATTCCTTCCTCGACCAGAATATCCATCGTCTCGAGGAGGAGAAGAACCGTCTTCTCACTGAAAAAATGTCCCTGCGGGACGGACACACGGACAGTAAAAACGAGGTGGAGAAGCGCCTCGCACAGATTGAAGAATTAAAGCAGAAGATTGAGAATGCCGGAAAAGACGCGGAAACCTACTACCAGGAGATGACTGCCGCTCAGGATGAAAAGGCGGCAAAGAATGAAGCCCAGAAGGGATTCTTTGAGAAGCGGGAAGCGCTCTCCGCGAGGATCTCTGACCTTGACAAAGAGCTTCTCCGTCTGCAGAACCAGAGCGACAAACTGGCAGAACGCCAGGATGCCCAGGTGGAGTATATGTGGAACGAATATGGTCTCACATTCTCGACGGCGGAGCTCTTGCGGGACGGATCCCTCGACAATGTGGCGGACATGAAACGACAGATCGCCGAGCGGAAAAACGCGATCCGCGGTCTTGGAAATGTCAACGTCAATGCCATCGAGGATTACAAGGAGATCTCAGAGCGGTACGAGTTCATGAAGACCCAGCACGATGACCTTATTACGGCACAGGATGCCCTCTATAAGATCATCGAGGAGCTGGATATCGGGATGCGGAAGCAGTTCACAGAGAAATTCGCCATGATCCGGGCAGAGTTTGACAAGGTATTCCGGGAACTCTTCGGAGGCGGACACGGAAGTCTGGAGCTCATCGAGGATGAAGATATCCTGGAGGCAGGAATCCAGATCATTTCCCAGCCGCCGGGAAAGAAGCTCCAGAACATGATGCAGATGTCCGGCGGAGAAAAGGCACTGACGGCCATCGCTCTGCTTTTCGCGATCCAGAACTTAAAACCGTCCCCGTTCTGTCTCTTAGATGAGATTGAGGCGGCCCTGGACGATTCCAATGTGGACCGCTACGCAAAATATCTGCATAAACTGACAAAACATACCCAGTTCATCGTCATCACACACCGGAGAGGCACCATGGTCGCCGCTGACCGTCTCTACGGAATCACGATGCAGGAGAAAGGCGTATCCACGCTTGTCTCCGTGAACCTGATTGAAAATGATTTAAAATAGGGAGGATTCGTATGGAAGAGAAGAAAAAAGGCTTTTTCTCGCGCCTCGTCGAAGGTCTCACAAAGACCAGAGAAAACATTGTGTCCGGAATGGATTCCATATTTTCCGGCTTCTCCGCGATCGATGACGATTTCTATGAGGAGCTTGAGGAGACCCTGATTATGGGCGATATGGGGATCCAGACCACCATGGCGGTCATCGAGGACCTCAAGAAGAACGTAAAAGAACAGCATATCAAGGACCCGGAGCAGTGCCGGGAAGCCCTGATCGCCAGCATCCGCAGCAAGATGGACCTCGGTGAGAACGCATATGAATTCGAACACCGAAAATCCGTTGTTCTTGTCATCGGTGTCAACGGTGTCGGAAAGACCACATCCATCGGAAAGCTTGCGGACCAGTTAAAGGCAGAGGGAAAGAAAGTCGTCCTCGCCGCAGCTGATACCTTCCGGGCTGCAGCCATCGACCAGCTTGCCGAGTGGGCGAACCGCGCGGGCGTGGAGCTGATCGCCCAGAAAGAGGGATCCGATCCTGCTGCCGTGATCTACGACGCCATCTCCGCAGCAAAATCCAGAAATGCGGATGTGCTGATCTGCGATACGGCGGGAAGACTTCACAATAAGAAAAACCTCATGGAGGAGCTTAAGAAGATCAACCGCATCATCGATAAAGAATACCCGGAAGCTTACCGTGAGACTCTCGTAGTCCTCGACGGAACCACAGGACAGAACGCCCTGGTACAGGCCCGCCAGTTTATGGAAGCAGCTGATATCACCGGCATCATCCTCACAAAGCTTGACGGAACCGCAAAGGGCGGCATCGCCGTTGCGATCCAGTCCGAGCTCGGCATCCCGGTAAAATATGTGGGAGTCGGAGAGAAGATCGATGACTTACAGAAATTCAATTCCGAGGACTTTGTGAAGGCCCTGTTCGCGAAGCAGCCGGAATAACCCGAAAAATATGCCCTGTCAGATGCCTGCGTCAGACGCGGCTGTCCACGGCATTATACAGTAAATGACAGCGTAAGCTGTAACAATAAGGAGAATACAAATGGAAATGCAGGAACTCAGCCTCGAAAAATTTGAAGAAGCTTCCGAGATCGTAAAGAAAGTGACACAGGAGACAAAGCTGATCTACAGCGAATATTTCTCTGAGCGTTACGGAAACAAGATCTATTTTAAACCGGAGAACATGCAGCGTACCGGTGCTTACAAGGTACGCGGCGCTTACTATAAGATCAGCCAGCTCACACCGGAAGAGCGCTCCCGCGGTCTGATCACAGCATCTGCCGGAAACCATGCACAGGGCGTCGCTTACGCCGCAAAGCTTGCAGGCGTTAAGGCGACAGTCGTTATGCCGGTATCCACACCGCTCATCAAGGTAAACCGCACGAAATCCTACGGTGCTGAAGTTGTCCTTTACGGAAATGTCTTCGATGAGGCATGCGCCCACGCTTATGAGCTCGCTGATGAGCACGGATATACCTTTGTTCACCCGTTCAATGACTTAGAGGTGGCTACCGGTCAGGGCAGCATCGCCATGGAGATCATCAAGGAGCTCCCGACCGTAGACTATATCCTCGTTCCGGTTGGCGGCGGCGGACTCTGCACAGGCGTTTCCACCCTGGCAAAGCTCTTAAACCCGAAGATCAAGGTCATCGCCGTTGAACCGGCAGGAGCTGCCTGCTTAAAGGCATCCTTAGAGGCAGGAGAGGTGACAACGGTATCAAAGATCAATACCATCGCCGACGGTACCGCGGTACAGACACCTGGTGACAAGCTGTTCCCGTACCTTCAGGCAAACGTGGATCATGTGATCACCGTGGACGACTCTGAACTGACCTTATCCTTCCTCGATATGGCAGAGAATCACAAGATGATCGTCGAGAACTCCGGACTTTTAACTGTAGCGGCCTTAAAGCATCTTGACTTTAAGGGTAAGAAAGTCGTATCCGTATTGAGCGGTGGAAACATGGACGTTCTCACCATGGCTACCGTTGTCCAGAATGGACTGATGCAGAGAGACCGTATCTTCACCGTAAGCGTTATGCTTCCGGATAAGCCGGGTCAGCTGGCAGCTGTTTCCTCACTGATTGCAAAGGAGCAGGGCAACGTGATCAAGCTGGAGCACAACGTATTTGCCAACGTAAACCGTACCGCAGGCGTAGAGCTCACGATCACTCTCGAGTCCTTCGGAACCGAGCATAAGGATCAGATCATCAAGGCTTTAGAGGCAGCAGGCTACTGCCCGGTGATCACTAAGACGAACGGAATCTATATGTAATATTCATTTATTGCCAGATGTCCAGGCAGATCCGGGCAAGATATGCCTGGATATCTGGCAATTTGTTACTTAATAAAGGGGAAAATGTATGTACAGAAGCGAAACTAAGACAGCGCTTAATAAGAATATCCTGTATTTTATCCGTTGGACCGCGATCTCCATCGTGATGGGAACCGTCTGTGGCCTTATCGGAACGGCGTTTGGATACGGGGTCATCTATGCCCAGCGGCTGTTTAAGACCCACAGCTTTATGCTGTACCTGATGCCTGTGGCCGGCGTCCTGATCGTCCTGCTTCACCAGATGTTCCATGAGCTCGGAAACAGGGGAACGAACCTGATCTTAGAGTCCATCTCCTCGGACGAGCGGATCCCGATGGCAACGCTGCCCTGTATCTTTATCTCGACGATCTTAAGCCAGGCTGTAGGTGCTTCCGCCGGAAAAGAGGGAGCGGCCTTACAGATCGGCGGATGCATCGGAAATTATTTCGGCGATGTGTTCCATATGGATGAGAGAGATAAGAAAGTCATGATCATGAGCGGCATGAGCGGCTGCTTTGGTGCGATTTTCGGGACGCCGCTTGCGGCAGCCATGTTCGGAATTGAGGTCATCAGCATTGGTGTCGCCTACTACGCGGCTCTCGTTCCCTGCGTATTTGCTTCCTTTATCGGGGCGCAGATTTCAGGAGCTCTCGGTCTTCACGGCGAATCCTTCCTGATCCTTCATATTCCGGAGTTTTCTCTTGTCCCGGCGCTCTACACCGTTGGTCTTGGTCTTACCTGCGCTCTTTTAAGTGTCTGCTTCTGCATCCTGCTCCATGAGACCCAGCATCTCTATAAGAATAAGATCGGGAATGTCTATGTGCGGATCCTTGTTGCGGCAGGACTTTCCATCGCGCTGGCACTTATCTTCGGACGGGATTACTGCGGAGCCGGATTCAACCTTGTAGAGAAAGCGGTTGACGGGGAATCAGCATATCTTGGATTTTTGTTGAAAATGATCTTCACGGCAGTCGCCCTGGGCGGCGGATTTAAAGGCGGAGAGATTGTTCCAACACTGGCGGTGGGATCTTCCTTCGGATGCACCTTCGGACTGCTCACAGGCTTCGAACCGTCCCTCTGTGCGGCAGCAGGAATGCTCGCTACCTTTGTCGGTGTCACAAACTGCCCGATCGCGACCATGTTCCTGGGATTCGAGCTATTTGGCTTTGAGGCAATGCCGTACTTTGCGGTGGCGGTCGCCATCAGCTTTACGCTGTCGGGATATTATGGTCTCTACAGCGGACAGAAGTTTACATACTCCAAGACGAAGGCGGAGTTTATTAACCGGAAGGCGCACTAAAGGTATCAGACCGTGCTTTAGCACATCAGCAGTCAGGTATTACGGAAATACTCCTTGGGTTTCAAGGTTTTTCCGTGATATCCGATTGCTTTTTTATTGCGGGGATGTTATGATAATCGTTACAGGTCCATATACATGCGGTGCTGTCATGAACCACCGGGCTGTTGTTTTATCCATATGCCCAGGCGTCATGAGAGTTAAAAGGGAAACAGGTCAAAAGCCTGTGCGAGCCCGTCACTGTAGATCCGGAGTACATGAGCATTGTCCGTCACAAACGGACAGTCACTGGCAGTTTCTGCCGGGAAGGCGTCTCATGCGCGATGATGGATGAGCCAGGAAACCTGCCGGATGTCTGCTGGGAGAAAAAAGAACCAGGCTGGGACCTGAAAATTCATTTTTCAAGCGAGGAGAAGAGTAAATGAGAAAAGCAAACCTTTATGCCGTTATGACAGCGGCAGCCGTATCCATGGCAATCCTTTCCGGATGCTCCGGAAGCCAGACAGCAGCAACAACTGCTGCAGAGACTACTACAGTCGCAGAGACAACCGCGGAGGAAACTACAGCAGAAGCGACAGAGGCTGAAGAAGAGGACGAAGAGAATTACGATACAGGAGATGCTTCCATGGATAACACAAGAAATCAGGATGAGATCGGCGAGAATGAGCTTCTCGTAGTAAGCTTTGGTACAAGCTATAATGACAGCCGCAGACTGACAGTCGGCGCCATCGAGAACGCCATCGAGAACGCATTCCCGGACTATTCCGTCAGAAGAGGCTTCACTAGCCAGATCATCATTGACCATGTAAAGAAAAGAGACAATATTGCGATCGATAACGTGGCAGAGGCTTTAAACCGTGCCATCGACAACGGTGTCAAGAATCTTGTTGTACAGCCGACCCACCTTATGAATGGTCTTGAGTACACAGATCTTGTAAATGAGTTAGCAGAAAACTCCGATGCCTTCGAGCATGTTGCTGTCGGCGAGCCGCTTTTAACTTCCGACGATGACTTCAAGACTGTGATCTCCGCAATCACAGACGCAACAAAGGAGTATGATGACGGCGAGACAGCGATCTGCTTCATGGGTCATGGCACAGAGGCCGATTCCAACGCTGTTTACCAGAAAATGCAGGATATGTTAAAGGAAGAGGGCTTTTACAACTATTATGTAGGTACTGTTGAGGCAACTCCGTCCTGTGAGGATGTTATTGCACAGGTAAAAGAGGGCTCCTACAAGAAGGTCGTTTTAGAGCCGCTTATGATCGTAGCTGGTGACCATGCGAACAACGATATGGCCGGTGACGATGACGATTCCTGGAAGAGCCAGTTTAAGGCTGCAGGTTATGAGGTTACCTGCCTTGTAAGAGGACTCGGTGAACTCGAGCCGATCCAGCAGCTCTTTGTGCAGCATGCCCAGGCTGCCATTGACAGTCTCGCAAAATAAGATAGCTCACTATGGGCGGTCGATGATTCGACCGCCTTTTTCTGATACAGGAATGTAGTGATGCTGACTTATCTGAAGCAGCCAGAATGCTGATAGCAGGCACTGCACTGATAATTTGAAGGGAGAGAAAAATTTTATGCATAAATTGAAACAGTTTACATTTGCGCTCGTGGCGGTCTGCGCCCTGTCCACAGCATGCGGACAGTCCGGCACGGCTGAGACACCGTCTGCCTCTGCTGCAGAAACCAAGGCTGAAACTACGGTGGAGACGACTGCTGCCGTTGAATCAAAAGCCGCCGTTGCCTCCGGCAATGAGACCGCTGCGGAACAGACGATTGACACCGTGGGCCTCGTTCCGGTATCCGCAGCGGACCTGAAAGATGGAACTTACGATATTTCCGTAGAGTCCAGTTCCTCCATGTTTAAGATCATATCCTGTGCCCTGACCGTCAAGGAAGGCGCGATGACCGCGAGAATGACCATGGGCGGAACCGGATATCTCTATGTCTACATGGGAACCGGCGAGGAGGCATCGAAGGTTCCGGAATCCGACCTGATCTCCTTTGAAGAGGATTCTGATGGGACCCACAGCTTTACGGTCCCGGTGGAGACATTAAATGAGGTGCTTCCGTGCACCGCGTTCAGCAAGAAGAAAGAGAAATGGTATGACAGAGAACTCGTCTTTGAGGCATCGGGAATTCCGGCAGATGCGTTTCTCAATACATCCTTAAAGACTGTGGAAGATCTCGGTCTCGCAGATGGAACCTATACGGTAGAAGCCGCTCTGACCGGCGGGTCCGGCCGTGCGTCTGTGGAGTCCCCGGCGGTGGTCGAGGTAAAGGACGGAAAGGCAGAAGCGACGATCATATGGAGCAGCTCCAACTACGACTATATGCGGGTGGACGAGGAGAAGTTTCTTCCGGTCAATACGGAAGGAAATTCCACCTTTGTGATCACGGTGACTGGTTTTGACAGCCCGTTGACTGTTTACGCCGACACGACGGCCATGAGCACTCCGCATGAGATCGAATACACGCTGACCTTTGATTCCAGCACGCTGGAAGAGCAGAAACAATAACACGGTATGGACAAGAACAGAATTCATTTATTCCGCAGAAGGCGGGAGACAGATAAGAGGTACAGGCGGTATGTCAGATGCCTCACCGTGATTCTTTTGAGTGTAGTCATGCTATGTGCTGGGTGCACCGGGAAAGACGCAGTGGGAAGCTCTGCCGGTGGCTCTGGGGAACAGACCGCTGCGGCAGACAGCCGGCAAAACGAAGCCGGCAGCAGCACTGAGGCAGCCCCAAAAACGGAGACAGCTGCTACAGCTTCCCGCAGCTGGAACAATATGTCCCCGGTAAGTTCCATGGATCTTCTCTATGCGGATCAGTTTTCCGTGGATTATTATGAGAATGACATCTCGCTCATCACCATCGGGGATACAGACCAGTTCCTTCTTCTGCCGGAAGGGATGTCCGCGCCGGTCGGACTGCCGGATTCCATCAAAATCCTCCAGAAACCGGTAAAAAATATCTATCTTGTGGCGACATCCGCTATGGATGATTTCATTCACCTGGACGCAATGGATTTGATTGCGCTCTCCGGCACAAAGGACACCGGATGGTATCTGCCGGAAGCAAGAACGGCAATGGAAGAGGGAAAAATTGCCTATGCAGGAAAGTACAGCGCTCCGGACTACGAGAAGATCTTAAGCAGTGACTGCGGTCTCGCCGTGGAGTCCACCATGATCTACCATACTCCCGAGGTAAAAGAACAGTTGGAACGCCTTGGGATCCCGGTTCTCGTGGAGCGGTCCAGCTATGAGGGCCATCCCCTGGGAAGAATGGAGTGGATCCGGCTCTACGGTGTCCTGACGGGAAAAGAGGCTGAGGCGGAACAGGTATTTCGCGAAAATATGGACGCTCTGTCCGATGTCCTCGACATGGAACCATCCGGAAAAACGGCCGCTTTTTTCTATGTGACGAATTCCGGCAGCGTCAATGTCAGGAAGAATGGGGACTATATCGCAAAAATGATCGCCCTGGCAGGCGGAACTTACATTCCCGGGAATGCCGGTTCTGATGAGAACGCACTTTCAACGATGAACATGGATTTTGAGTCCTTCTATGCCGCCGCGAAGGATGCGGATGTGCTGATCTACAACAGTACCATTGACGGGGAACTCACCGCGATCGATGAGCTTTGCGCAAAGAATCAGCTTTTTGCGGATTTCAAGGCAGTGAAAGAGGGCAATGTCTGGTGTACCGGGAAGAACATGTTCCAGGAGACCATGGGCCTGGGGGATATGATCCGGGATATGAACGCGGTGTTTGCCGACGATACCGAATATAGCTTTACATATCTTCATCAACTGAAGTGACACGCAGGTGACAGCTGATCAACAGCACGGGATCGTCACTGCGTTGAATTCACACCTGCTGATGAGAACACGAAAAATTATAAATGAAAGGGGAAGAACGCTTATGTCAACCCAGTCTAAGCGGATCGTCCGGGCCTACCTGCTGTTATTTGTCCTGCTTGCAGCCTTAAGCTTTCTGAGCCTGGCCGTCGGCAGCGTGCGCGTATCGGCAGCAGATATTCTTGCGGCCCTGGGTGGAAAAGATAGGACTGATATGACCCGTCATATTATCTTTGATATCCGCCTCCCCAGAATGCTGGCGGCGTTGATCCTCGGCGGGGCGTTATCGGTGTCGGGCTTCCTGCTGCAGACATTTTTCTCGAATCCCATCGCCGGCCCCTTCGTCCTTGGAATCTCTTCCGGAGCGAAGCTCGTCGTTTCGATCTTCATGATCCTGTTTCTCGGACAGGGACTCATCATGAATTCCTGGGTCATGATCGGTGCGGCTTTTCTCGGTGCCATGGCCTCCATGGGCTTCGTGCTGGCGGTCTCAAAAAAGCTTCCTCAGATGTCCATGTTAGTGGTAAGCGGGATCATGATCGGATATATCTGTTCGGCGGCAACGGATTTTATCGTAACCTTCGCCGATGACTCCAATATCGTGAACCTCCACAACTGGTCCATGGGAAGTTTTTCCGGCATCTCCATTGATGGGGTAAAGATCTGTCTCCTTGTGACTGCTACAGCTCTCGTTTGTTCCATGCTGCTCTCAAAAGCCATGGGTGCCTATCAGCTGGGGGAGGTCTACGCGAGAAACATGGGTGTCAATATCAAACGGTTCCGGATCGAGCTGATCCTGTTATCCAGCGTTCTTTCCGCTACAGTGACAGCCTTTGCGGGCCCCGTCTCCTTCGTGGGGATCGCGGTGCCCCATATGATCAAACAGCTGTTTAAGACCGCGAAGCCCATCGTTGTGATCCCGGGATGTTTCCTTGGCGGTGCAGTATTCTGCCTGTTCAGCGATCTGCTGGCGAGAACGTTGTTTTCACCGACAGAACTTTCCATCAGTTCTGTGACGGCGGTGTTCGGAGCGCCGGTGGTGATTGCCATGATGATAAAAAGAGTGAAACGTTGATAGGAATAGTCTGAAAGGAGAGCCCATGCAGAACTACCTGACAGCAGACAATTTAACCGTCGGATACCGCGGAAAACCGATCCTGTCCGACATCTCCATGAACATCCGCCGCGGATCCATCGTCACGCTGATTGGACCGAACGGGGCTGGAAAATCCACGATCTTAAAGAGTATCATCCGGGAACTTTCCCCATTAGGCGGAAGTGTATTTCTTGACGGCACAGCCCTGGAGGATTACTCGGATCCTGATTTTGCGAAAAAGACCGCGGTGGTCATGACGGGTCGGCCGGATCCGGAGCTTATGACGTGTTTTGACGTGGCGGCAGCAGGAAGATATCCGTATACCGGGCGGTTCGGGATCCTGTCCAAAGAAGACAAGAAAAAGGTCATGGATGCCCTCGAAATGGTCCGGTGCGAAAGCCTTGCGGATGTCCTGTTCCAGAACACCAGCGATGGGCAGAAACAGCGGATCCTCTTAGCCCGGGCGATCTGCCAGGAACCGGAGCTTCTCGTTCTCGACGAGCCCACATCCTTTCTCGATATCCGGCACAAACTGGAGCTTCTCGATATCTTAAAGAAACTGGTCCATGAGCGCAATGTGGCAGTCCTCATGTCGCTTCACGAGCTGGATCTTGCGGAGAGGATCTCTGACTATGTGCTCTGCGCGGAAAACGGGACCATCGGGAGAACAGGGACGCCCCGGGAGGTGTTTGAGGGAGACTATATCGCAAAGCTCTACGGAATCGAACACGGGAGCTATCTGACGTCCCTTGGATTTCCGGAACTCCCGAGAACAGACGGAGCGCCGAGGGTCTTTGTCATCGGCGGCATGGGGAGCGGGATTCCTGTGTACCATGCCTTAAACCGGGCGGGGATTCCCTTTGCTGCGGGCGTGATCCATGAAAACGATATGGAGTACCAGACAGCGAGAGTGCTGGCAGCAGAAGTGATCCGGGAAGCGGCCTTCGAACCGGTGGGAGAGCAGGCGTTTCTTAGGGCGAAGAAAGTGCTAGAGTCCTGTGAGGCCGTTTTCTGCCCGTTAAACGTCTTCGGAACTATGAATAAAAAAAACCGGGAACTTCTCCGGATCGGAACGGAACTCGGAAAATTACGGCAAATTCATCTTGACAAATCTGATTCCGGTGATATACTAAATGACAAGTGAAAAAAACAACACGTTGACAGGAAGAGTACGTTCGGAAACTGCTCAGAGAGGGATACATTTGGTGAGAGTTATCCTGCACGGAACGAGCTGAAGACCACCCTGGAGTGTCCCCTAATCGGGAACGGTGATTCCGTTATCATCAAATGAAGTGGTATAGAAATTCTATACAAGCAGGGTGGAACCACGGGTAATCTCGTCCCTTGATTATGTGAAAACGCATAATCAAGGGACTTTTTTATTTACGCGAACAACGAGCCAAAGTCCGCGCTTGTGCGAGACCTTGGCAACTGCCGCGATAACAAGGGGAAACTCGCGAAGCGTGTTTTCACTTGTTTGCGCGAGTGACAAAACAGAGACTGTGTTCACACAGGAAACTGAAAACGCGGTATTACAAGCCACGGCTCGCGTGAGATTTTCACTGAGAAAAAGCAGCTGTAAAATATCTCGGCTGCACGAAATTTTTCCAAGAGAAAAAGGAGAATGAACATGAAAGTAACATTAAAAGACGGCTCTTTTAAAGAGTATGCACAGCCGATGGCTGTCATCGACATCGCAAAAGACATCAGCGAAGGTCTTGCAAGAATGGCCTGTGTCGCAGAGATCGACGGAGAAGTAAAGGATCTGCGCACTATCGTTGACAAGGACTGCACTTTAAATATCTTCACAGCAAAGGATCCGGAAGGACTTGCAGCACTCCGCCACACAGCAAGCCATGTGATGGCTCAGGCGATCAAGCGAATCTGGCCGGAGACAAAGCTTGCCATCGGTCCGTCCATCGCTGACGGTTTCTACTACGATATCGACCGTGATGAGCCGGTAACATCCGACGACCTCGCAAAGATCGAGGCTGAGATGAAGAAGATCATCAAGGAAGCTCTCCCGTTAGAGCGTTTTGAGCTTCCGAGAGCAGAGGCGATCGCCCTTATGAAAGAGAAGAACGAGCCGTACAAGGTAGAGCTCATTGAGGATCTTCCGGAAGATTCCATCATCAGCTTCTACAAGCAGGGTGAGTTCACCGACCTCTGTGCAGGTCCGCACCTCATGAACACAAAGGAAGTCGGCAAGGCATTCAAGCTCATGAACATCGCAGGCGCTTACTGGCGCGGAAGCGAGAAGAACAAGATGCTGACCCGTATCTACGCAACAGCCTTTGCGAAAAAAGAGGACTTAGACGCTTACGTTACCATGATGGAAGAGGCGAAGAAGCGTGACCACAGAAAGCTCGGCAAAGAGCTCGGTCTCTTCATGATGAGCGATGCAGGCCCAGGATTCCCGTTCTTCCTTCCAAAGGGAATGATCTTAAAGAACACACTGCTTGACTACTGGCGCGAGATCCACAAAAAAGCAGGTTATGTAGAAATCTCCACACCGATCATCTTAAACAGAAGCCTCTGGGAGACATCCGGTCACTGGGATCACTATAAAAACAACATGTATACAACCGTCATCGACGGCGAAGATTACGCCATCAAACCGATGAACTGCCCGGGCGGCGTTCTTGTTTACGCTTCCGAGCCGCGTTCCTACCGTGACCTTCCGCTCCGTATGGGTGAGCTCGGTATCGTTCACCGCCATGAGAAATCCGGTCAGCTTCACGGACTCATGCGTGTACGCTGTTTCACACAGGATGATGCCCATATCTTCATGACTCCGGAGCAGATCCGTGATGAGATCAAGAACGTAGCAGGTCTGATCAACCAGGTATATTCCCTGTTCGGATTCAAATATCATGTAGAGCTTTCCACAAGACCGGAAGACTCCATGGGAAGCGACGAGGACTGGGAGCTTGCAACAAACTCCTTACAGGGCGCATTAGACGACCTTGGACTTGACTATGTGATCAACGAAGGAGACGGCGCATTCTACGGTCCGAAGATCGACTTCCATCTGGTAGACGCGATCGGCAGAACATGGCAATGCGGTACGATCCAGCTTGACTTCCAGCTTCCGCAGCGTTTCGAGCTTGAGTACATCGGCGCTGACGGTGAGAAGCACAGACCGATCATGATCCACCGCGTATGCTTCGGTTCCATCGAGCGTTTCATCGGTATCCTGATTGAGCATTTCGCTGGCGCATTCCCGACATGGCTTGCACCGGTTCAGGTTAAGGTTCTCCCGATCTCCGAGAAGTACGAGGAGTACGCAAAATCTGTCAAAGCAGCTCTTGACGCGGCTGACATCCGTGCTGAGATCGACCTCCGTTCTGAGAAGATCGGCTACAAGATCCGTGAGGCACAGGGGCAGAAGATCCCGTACATGTTAGTTGTCGGCCAGAAGGAGCAGGCAGATGGAACTGTATCCGTAAGAAGCCGCTTCAAAGGCGATGAGGGCGCTGAAGATCTCAACGTATTTATCGCAAACATCAAGGCTGAGATCGCTGGCCGTGTAAACCGTCCGGTCGAGGTTAAAAAGGAAGAGGAGAAATAATCCTCTGCTCGTTTAACCAGGTGCTGAAATTTCAGATTTTCGCCGGTCTTCGGAATTTTCCGGGGACCGGCTTTTTTTCTGTTTTTTTGTCTGTCTGCTTGCACTTTTTTCCGAATGATGGTATCATATTACGGAATATGACCGTTGGGAGGTTTATCAATTGGCGAAGAAAAAGAACAAGAAAGTCGTTCGTTATCGCCGACCCCTGAATATCAATGTGGGCATGATCATTTTTGCCCTCATTTTCTTATATATGGCGTTTTATCTCTATACCTACCTTCGCAGGGACAAGGTGGAGTTTTATGAAGTTGTGGAGGGAAGTATCGTAAACGATACGAGGCACACCGGAATCATTTTCCGGACAGAGGAGCCGAAATACACGGACCGTGCCGGAAATATCAACTTTTATCTGAGAGAGGGGAAAAGGGCAGCTGTCGGTACGAGAGTCTATTCCATTGATGAGACGGGAACTCTTTCCGCCCTGCTCGCGGAAAAAACGGACGGGTCTGTAGCCCTCTCAAAGGAAAACCTCGCTTCCTTAAAAAAGCAGCTGTCCAGCTTTAGCCAGACATTCACGAACGAAGATTTCCGGGAGGTCTATGATACGAAAAACACCCTGGATGCGGAAGTCCTGGAGTATGTGAGCGTTGATACCTTAAAAAATCTCGACAGCGCAGTCTCTGAACTGGGCGGAAATTTCACCCAGGTGCGGGCGGATCAGTCCGGCATTGTGTCCTACTCGGTGGATTCCATGGAGACACTGACACCGAACCAGGTGACAGCGGATATGTTTGACAAGAGTTCCTACAAGAAATCCAGCGTGCGCTCAGGACAGCTCGTGGAGACCGGGGCACCGGCCTACAAGATCATCACCTCCGAGGACTGGTCCATCGTGTTCCCGATGTCGGAGCAGGAACTTACCACTTATAATGGAAAGACTTCCCTCGCCGTGAAGTTTAACGGCAGGGATCTTGAGACCTCCGGCGCGTTCTCCACAGTGACAGGCGGAGATGGAAAGACATACGGAAAACTCGATTTTTCTAAATATATGGAACAGTTTGTTTCCGACCGGTATGTGGATTTTGAGATCGTGACCGATGAGGTCCGGGGACTCAAGATCCCGAGAAGCTCCGTCACCGATGTGACTTTCTATGTGATCCCGAAGGATTATTACGTGAGCGCAAAGAAGGATGCTTCCGATTCCTCCTCCGTCTCCCAAAGCGGCTTCCGCAAGGAGACCTACGCGGATGGAAAGACGGTGGGTGTCATCACTTCGTGCACGATCTACTACGCGGATGATGAATACTATTACGTAGATGCCGGGGAGAACAGTGAACTGAAAGCCGGGGATTTCCTTACAAAGGACGATTCCGAAGAGCGTTACCAGATCGGAATGACCCAGACGGTACAGGGCGTCTACAATATCAACCGTGGATACGCGGTATTCAGAAGGATTGAGATCCTTTCTTCGAATGATGAGTATTACACCATCAAAAAGGGCACCGATTATGGTCTGTCCGTCTACGACCACATCGTCCTGGATGCCAACGCCGTGACCGGAAACGGAATGATCATCTATCAGTAGGAGGTTTTTATCATGTCAGTTGCAGAGAATATAAAGAACGTAAGGGAACGCATAAACGCAGCCTGCCTTCGCGCGGGAAGAGATCCGAAGGAGGTCACCCTGATCTCCGTCAGCAAGACGAAGCCGGTCTCCATGTTGATGGAGGCCTATGAGGCGGGAGAGCGCGACTACGGCGAGAATAAGGTACAGGAGATCACGGAGAAGCGCCCGCAGATCCCGGAGGACGCAAAGTTCCACATGATCGGCCATCTCCAAACAAACAAGGTCGGACAAGTCATCGACAAAGTGGTCCTGATCCACTCCTGTGACAGCGTCCACCTGGCAGAGAAGATCGAGAAGGAAGCCGCAAAGCGCGATATGATCGCCAATGTGCTCCTTGAGGTCAATGTGGCGAGAGAGGAGAGCAAATTCGGCATGTTCTTAGAGGACGTAATTCCGAATTTAAAGGAGATCCAGGCATTTCCCCATGTCTGCGTAAAGGGAATGATGACCATTGCACCAAATGTCGAAAATGCAGAAGAAAATCGAAAATATTTTAAAGAATTATATCAATTATATGTTGACATCAAAAATAAAAACATTGATAATGGTACTATGAGTGTGCTGTCCATGGGTATGACCGGTGACTTCGAGGTAGCCGTTGAGGAGGGTGCAACCATGATTAGAGTAGGAACCGGAATCTTTGGTTCCAGATAGATTGGAGAGAACTAGATATGAGCTTTTTAGGCAAGATTATGGATACGATGCGTCTGAACGACGATGAAGATGACGATTACTTCTTAGATGACGATTATGAGGATGAAAAGCCGGCGAGAAAGAACCTTTTCAAGAAGCAGACAGCTGATGATTTCGATGATTATGAGGAGGAGAAGCCAAGATTTTTACCCCGCACCACCAACAGCAATAAGGTTGTTCCGATGCGCCGCGGAAGCGGAATGGAAGTTTCCTTAATTAAACCGACCTCCTTAGATGACGCAAAGGAGATCTGCGATTACCTGCTTGCCGGAAAGGCAGTAGTCCTTAATATGGAGGGAATCCACACCGAGACCGCACAGCGGATCATCGATTTCACATCCGGATCCACATATTCCATGAACGGAAATCTCCAGAAAATTTCCAACTACATTTTTATCGCAACCCCGCAGTCCGTTGAGCTGTCCGGTGACTTCCAGGATCTTCTTACCGGAGGAAACTTAGACGTATCCGGACTCAACATCCATCTTTAATTAAGGATCCATATGGAAAAGGAAGAACAGCTTTTTAGGAAGCGGATCCAGGAACTGGCAGAAAACGCTTACTCCCGCGATATCCCGCTTCACACAGATTTTCTGACGCTCGCAGAACAGACTGTCTTCCAGAATATGTCGGCTACACTGCCGCCGGTGAAGTTCGTACTTTCCGGCGGCTTTCCGATGTCTGAAAGAAAGGTTTTGTGCTTTCTGGCGTCCTATGAGGAGGAACTTTACGCGCCGCCCTTCGTGTGTTTAAAGATCGTTCCCGCAAACAGGCGCTTCGCGGAGAAGCTCACCCACAGAGACTATCTCGGGGCGATCATGAATCTCGGAATCGAGAGGGCCATGATCGGGGACATCGTCCTGCAGGATGGAAATGCCTGGGCGTTTGTCATGGAAAAGATGAGCAGATATCTTGCGGAGAATCTCACGATGATCCGGCACACCTCTGTTGTCACGGAGATCACGGCAGATTTTTCTGAGCTTCCGGAGCCAGAGATGGAGGAAATTTCAGGAACAGTGAGTTCCGTCCGCCTGGATTCTGTTATCGCGCTTTGCGGAAGACTTTCCAGGACGAGGGCAGCATCATATATCGAAGACGAGAAGGTCTCTGTCAACGGGGCTGTCTGCACGAATGTATCGCTGAATCTTCGGGGCGGAGAGATCTTATCGATCCGCGGCATCGGCAAATTCCGGTTTGGCGAGCCAGGAAATCTTACGAAAAAGGGGCGGACATCTGTCGTGGTGTACCGCTATAAATAGGAGGTTAGCCTTATGATCACAGAACATGTAAACCGGATCCCTGTCCATCTCGACGGGAAGACCATTTATGATATCGTACTGGAAGATTCTTTTGACGCCCTTGCAAAGGAGATCTCCGCGCTGGGCACTGAGAAGAAAAAGATCTGCATCATCGCGGATTCCAACGTGGCTGACTTGTATCTTGATGAAGTGACAAAGATCCTTTCCGGTTGCTGCCGTGAGGTCACATCCTACGTGTTCCCGGCAGGAGAAGAGAATAAGAACCTGAAGACAGTCCAGGGCGCTTACGAGCACCTGATCTTAAACCATTATGACAGAAAGGATCTTCTTGTGGCTTTAGGTGGCGGTGTCACGGGAGACCTCTGCGGATTTGTGGCTGCAACCTATCTCCGCGGCGTGGATTTTGTCCAGATCCCGACAACACTGTTGTCCCAGGTGGACTCCGGAATAGGCGGAAAGACCGGTGTAGACTTTGATTCCTACAAAAATATGGTAGGCGCTTTCCACATGCCGAAGCTTGTATACACGAATGTGTCCGTACTTCGCACACTTCCGGACGATCAGTTCTCCGGCGGCATGGGAGAGGTCATCAAGCACGGCCTGATCCTCGATAAAGAGTACTTTGACTGGATCCAGACGAACAGGGCGAAGATCCTCGCAAAAGACGCGGACACCTTAAAGCTTCTGATCCAGGGCAGTGATTTCATCAAGCGTGAGGTTGTTGAGATCGACCCGACGGAACAGGATGAGCGCGCGACCTTAAACTTTGGCCACACATTAGGCCATGCCATTGAGAAATTAAAGAACTTTACGATGCTTCACGGCCACTGTGTCGCTGTCGGTGCCCTGGCTGCCATGAATATCTGCAAAGAGCGCGGACTTGTAAAACAGGATGAGATCGACGCATACAAGGCACTGATGGAGTATTTCTTTATCCCGACATCCGTTTCCGGCCTTAATACGGAGGAAGTCATCGCTGCGACAAAAAATGATAAGAAGATGGAAGCCGGCGTTATCAAGTTTATTCTTTTAGACCGTGTGGGTCATGCCTATATCGACCGCACCGTCACGAAGGATGAGATGGAACGCGCCCTGGCAACTATTTTCAGATAGGAGTTTTTATGAATACCATCGGAAAACGCTACGGTGTTCTTGCCGTATGTGCCGCCCTGCTCATCGCTCTGGACCAGTGGGCGAAGAGTATGGCTTACAACACGCTGCGGGTCAATGGACCGCTTGTGCTGATCAAGGGAGTCTTTGAGCTTCTGTACTCGGAAAACAGGGGCGCTGCCTTTGGAATTCTTCAGGGAAAACAGTGGTTTTTCTTCCTAGTTGCTGCGGCTGTCGTGATCGCGGTCCTTGTTTTTGTGGCAAAGCTTCCTTCCGGGAACCGGTATCTGCCGCTCTATATTTCCATGGTCCTTCTTCTTTCCGGCGCGGTCGGAAACCTGATCGACCGTGCGGTGAGAGGATTTGTGGTGGACTTCTTCTACTTCAGCCTCATCGATTTCCCGATCTTTAATGTGGCAGACTGTTATGTAGTCTGCGCGGCCGGACTTCTGATCCTTCTCATCGGCTTTTTCTATAAGGAAGATGAGCTTTCCTTCCTTTCACCGAAAAAAGGAGAATAACCAGTGAGAGAAGAATATTTTGTGACGGAGGAGACGGCGGGAGACCGGATCGATAAGTTCCTTGCGGAACAGTATGAGAATCTTTCACGCTCTTTCCTCCAGAAGCTTTTAAAATCAGGGGAAGTTATGGTAGATGGACGCCCGGTGAAGGCAAGCTACAAGGTGGCTGAGGGGGATCTGATCTCCTTCGAGGTGCCGGAGGCTGTGGAGCCGGAGATCGTGCCGGAGGATATTCCACTGGATATTTTATATGAGGACCATGATGTGATCCTTGTAAATAAGCCGAAGGGGATGGTGGTTCATCCGGCTGCTGGACATTATACGGGGACATTGGTGAATGCGCTGATGTTTCACTGTAAGGAAGACCTCTCCGGGATCAACGGAGTTCTGCGCCCGGGAATCGTCCACAGGATCGATATGGACACCACTGGCGTCATCATTGCATGCAAGAATGATCTCGCCCACAATTCCATAGCGGCACAGCTCAAGGAGCATTCCATCACCCGCCGTTATCAGGCGATCATTCACGGAGCCCTGAAGGACGATGAGGGAGTGATCGACGAACCTATCGGGAGAAGCCCAAAGGACCGGAAGAAGATGGCAGTCAATTATAACAACGGAAAATCCGCAGTGACCCATTACAAGGTGCTCACACGGTTTAAGGATTTCACCCATATCGAGTGCCGCCTGGAGACGGGTAGAACGCACCAGATCCGCGTTCATATGGCAAGCATTGGACATCCGCTCTTGGGTGATGCCGTTTATGGTCCGGCGAAATGCCCGTATAAGCTTCAGGGGCAGACGCTGCACGCAGGGATTTTAGGGTTCGTGCATCCGCGGACGGGGGAGTATATGGAGTTTTCGGCACCGTTGCCGGAATATTTTGAGGAGCTTTTGAGAAAATTGCCGGGATAATTTTTCCCGGCTTTTTTGTGTAATAAAAAAATCCTCGAAACGTGCCAATGATGCGCACTCGCACGAGGATGTGGATTGTCGCAAGCGACCGCGCTCGGCGCGAGAATGTGACTTGGCACATTCTTACTTATTCTGCTTTATGCATATACTGATACAAAAATTCAGAAAATTTACGGGATAACTCTTGCATATTGACTGCAATTTTTGTATAATATAGCTATCAGAAAGCTTGATGACAGAAAGGAGCTGTGGCATATGAGTGATAACCTTATTATTACGATCGGAAGAGAATGCGGAAGCGGAGGAAGACATATCGGGCAGGCATTAGCAGAAAAACTCGGTGTAAAATGTTATGACAAAGAGCTCCTGAATCTGGCCGCAAAAGAGAGCGGTCTCTGTAAAGAGCTGTTTGAGACCCACGACGAGAAGCCGACGAGCAGTTTCTTATATTCCCTGGTAATGGATACATATTCCCTTGGATATACGAACTCTGCATATATGGATATGCCGATCAACCACAAGATCTTCCTTGCGCAGTTTGATACGATCAAAAACCTTGCGGACAAGGAATCCTGCGTAATTATCGGACGCTGTGCTGACTACGCGCTGGCTGATTATCCGAACGTGGTATCCGTATTTATTACAGCCGACGAGGACGTGAAGATCAAGACTTTGATGGAACGCCATAAGATTTCTGAGTCCCAGGCGAAGGATGTCATGATCAAGACCGATAAAAAACGTGCCAGTTACTATAACTATTATTCCAGCAAGCGCTGGGGCGACTCCAGAAGCTATGATCTCTGCCTGAACAGCAGCAAGATCGGGTATGACGGAGTTGTGAAGATGATCCAGGATTTTGTGGAGATCAAGAAAGGTTATAAGAAGTAAGTGATATTAAGATTGGGCAGGGAGCAGAGTTAAATCTGTTGCCTGCCCGTTTCTTTGTGGAAAAAAGGAAAGATCCCGACTATATTCCGAATGATCCAATGGAAATTGAGCATGTAGACAAATTTTTGAAGCTGATGGCAGTTTTAACGGGCGATAATCGATATGTTGATATCGTGAAGCTCGATGGAAAGGAGATTGTAAACATGTGTGATGTTGCAACGAGATTAGAGAATCTTGGTATATAGAAAGGTCTTGCGGCCTACCATCAGACGACGCATCTCTACTTCTCGCTGGCTTCGGTGGATAATTTCGCGAAGAACGGCCGTGTGAGTCACGTGATCGCGAAGGGCATCGGCCTCATAGGCATCCGGATCGTAGGCACCGCGGGCCCGGAGGGAACGCTCGACTTCAAGGGCAAGTGCCGTGGCGATAAGAAGGTGCTGGTACTGATTCTCGAGAAGATGAAGGAACTCGGATACAACGGCGGCAGGGTCATCATCGCGCACAACCAGAACGAGGCGGCGGCGCTGCAGCTCAAGATGCGGATCGAGGAGCTGTTCGGTACCTTCAATGGCGTGATCCACCCGGAGCGGGCGCTGTGCTGCTACTATGCAAAGACGGGCTCGGTGATGGT
Organism: Clostridium sp. AM34-11AC; assembly: GCF_003435375.1. Classification (GTDB taxonomy): domain Bacteria; phylum Bacillota; class Clostridia; order Lachnospirales; family Lachnospiraceae; genus Pilosibacter; species Pilosibacter fragilis. The sequence goes on from NZ_QWGL01000013.1 coordinate 61,428, forward strand.
CGGGTTTGAAGCATAAACGTGTCGAAGTGGCTGAAGAATGCGGCTTTGAGATGACTGGCTTTAAGGCGTAAAAGCCGGCCTAGATCTCATCTTGATGCTTTGAAATGTAAAATATTCTTGACATAATGACGCATCCAATATATACTATAGATGTAAGATATATTTTACATTATGTCGGAAGGAGGACGACGGATATGTCAGAGATTTTATCATTTACGGCTGCATTTATCGCGGTTCAGATATTCAAGATCATCATGTTTAAGAAGGATAAGGATTACAGTGGTTATGATGAGCGGCAGGAACTGATTCGAGGGAGAGCATTTCGCTACGGCTTTTTGACATTGGCCTTCTCGCTTGCGGCAGTGATGCTGTGGGAGGAGTGCGTGGGTGCACTGCCGATCGAGTTTTCACTCCTCATGATGGCCTGCCTCATGGTGGGATGTCTGGTGGTCATCCTCTATGATATCTGGAAGGATGCGTACTGGGGCATCCGGCAGGCGTCGGGCTCGAACGCAGCCATCGTGCTCATGGTGGCGGTGATGGTGATGCAGTACCTGAGTTTCCGGGGGCATGCCAGTGCTGGCGACGTGATCGTCGATGGCATCCTCACCTGGGATGGCGGCATCTATCTCCTGATCTTTGCGTTCTTCGCGCTGATCATCGTGAACCTGCTGCTGAAAGCGTGGGTGGACAAACGGGGAGGTTCGGCGGAATGAAAAACCGGACGATGAAATTCGTGAAAAATGGTGTCGATCGGTGGGAGGTCTGCTGAAATGAAAAACCTGAAGATGAAATCGGCGCGGGCGGCGCTGGATCTGTCGCAACAGCAGCTGGCGGATCTCGTCGGCGTGTCGCGGCAGACCATCAACGCCATCGAAAAGGGCGATTATAACCCGACGATCCGACTCTGCATCGCGATCTGCAGGGCGCTGAACCGGACACTGGACGAACTGTTCTGGGAGGAGCCGTGAACCTGGCTTCAAAAACGTTTGAAATGAAGGAAAAGACTCCTTAGGATGAAAGAGAAGAAGCGGATTTGATTGATTAGAGCGCGGATTGATGTATGGTGACAAAATGGAGAAGATCAGATTTCAGATATGTGAAAAGGAGCTTACGCTGTATCCGGCGCAGGGAGAAAACCGGCCACTGATCGTTTTCAATACGGTGATGGGAGACGGGGAAGAGCTTGCGCAGGCGCTGCGGGCGATGGATGCGCCGGACTGCAATCTGCTGGTGGTCGGAAAGCTTCAGTGGTATCACGATATGACGCCGTGGAGTTGTCCGCCGCTGTCGAAGCGTGGTCCGGCTGCTACGGGAGGAGCGGATGCCTATCTGGAGACATTGGCGTCGGAAATCGTGCCGGCAGCCAGGAAAAAAATCCGGGGAAGCGCGCCGTACGTCGGCATCGCCGGGTACTCGCTGGCTGGGCTTTTTGCGCTCTATGCGATGTACCGCTGCGACTGCTTCGCGTGGGTGGCCAGCATGTCCGGCTCCCTGTGGTTTCCGAAGTTCCGGGAATACGTGCTTCGGCATGAACTGATGCGGCAACCGGAGATGCTCTACATGTCGCTAGGGGATGCCGAGGCGAAGACGAAGCATGCGGTACTGAAAACCGTGCAGGAAAATACAGAGGCGATCGTCAGGCACTATCAGGAGGTCGGCGTGAATGTGCGCTGGGAGCTGAACCCCGGAAATCACTTCCGGGACGTGGCGATGCGAAGCGCAAAAGGTATCAAGGCGATACTGGAAGCGTGAAGAATGAACTGCGTTTATAAAGAATGGCATCGAAAACGTAACCGATTTCGATACCATTTGGGCATAAAGCAGAGCTGCCGCCCAGCAAAAAATATTTGCTAATGCGACAGCCCCTAATAATATTGAATATAAATTTGGTAATTATTCCACCGTCACAGATTTCGCCAGATTTCTCGGCTGATCCACATCGAGGCCTTTCTGGACGGAAGCGTAGTAGGCGATGAGCTGGAGGACGACGGCGATCGGGAATACGGTGAATTTATCATCTTCCTTCGGGATGCGGATGATCACATCGGCGATTCCCTCGTCGACAGCGGTATCTTCCGTTACAAGGAGTACCACATAGGCACCTCTCGCCTTTACCTCACGGATGTTGGAGATGGTCTTCGCGAAGATGTGTTTCTGGGTCGCGATGGCGATCACCGGGACATGGTCTGTGATCAGGGCGATGGTTCCGTGCTTTAATTCACCTGCTGCGTAAGCCTCCGCGTGGATGTAGGAGATCTCCTTTAACTTTAACGCGCCTTCCAAGGAGAACGCGTAGTCCATGCCGCGGCCGATAAAGAACACATCCGGGTAATTCACGATGTGGGTGACGATCTCATTGATCGTATTCTCATCGCGGATCATGGTCTCCATGGCGGAAGCGCAGTTTAAGAGATCACTCATGAACTGCTCTGCATGTTCCTCCGTATATACGCCGCGTACAAGTGCCATGCGGCAGAAGAGAAGATAGAGGGCAGCGATCTGTACCGTGTAGGCTTTTGTGCTCGCCACGGCGATCTCAGGGCCTCCATGGGTATAGATCACGTAGTCGCTCTCGCGGGCGATCGTGGATCCCTTTACGTTTACAACTGAAATTACAGTGGAACCGCATTCCCTTGCGAGTCGGAGTGCCGCCAGGGTATCGATGGTCTCGCCGGACTGTGAGATCACGATGGTGAGGGTCGAGTCATCGATCAGCGGCTCCTCGTAGCGGAACTCAGAGGCGATGGACACGGTCACCGGAATTCTGAGGCGCGGCTCAATGAGGGCTCTCGCCACCATTCCCGCATGCATGGCAGTTCCACAGGCGATGACACGGATATTTGTGATCCGCTTTAAGAGCTCATCCGGGATCTTCTCATCGGAGAGGTCCGGGAGACCTTTTGTGAGGCGCGGAAGAATCGTCTTTTTTAATACTTCCGGCTGCTCGTGGATCTCCTTCATCATGAAATGCGGGAAGCCGTTCTTCATGGCTGCGTCCGTGTTCCAGGATGCCTCGAGGATCTCCGGCTCCACCTTTGTACCGTCAAGCTCGTAGAGGCTCGCGTGGTAGGCAGTGAGCTGTACGATCTTTCCTTCCGGGACAACAAAGTATTTTTTTGAGTACGGAAGAAGAGCCGTCAGGTCAGAGGCGATCATGGCTCCGGAAGCTGTGTAAGCGGCTACAAGCGGGCTTACGTTTCTCACTGCATAAACTTCACCCGGCCGGTCCTCAAACATGATACAGAAGGCGTAGGAACCTTCTAGCTGTCTTAAGAACTCATGGATGGAGGAGAACGGGTCACCGTTGTAGATCTCGTTTAAGGTCGCAGCGGCAACTTCCGTGTCTGTCTGGGAATGGAGCTTTCCCTCCAGGTGGTATTTTGCTGTCAGGGCATGGTAGTTCTCGATGATGCCGTTATGGATCATCGTCACTTTTCCTGCCACATGCGGATGGGCATTCTCACTTGTCACGCCGCCGTGGGTCGCCCAGCGGGTGTGGCCAATTCCGCAATGGGAAACGATGGGATCTTCCTCGCATACTTTGCGCAGGGCAGCAACTTTTCCGACTTTTTTGATAAAGTGGATTTTTGAGTTCTCGTCAAATAAAGCGATTCCCGCGCTGTCGTAGCCGCGGTACTCAAGCTGGGTGAGACCATTAAGTAGTACTGTCTGCGCGTCTAAAGGACCGCAGTATCCGATAATTCCACACATATATTTTCATCTCCAGTTTTTCGTTATGTAATATTAGACTATGTTTCACGCGGTATCATGCTATCTTGAGGTCCCCTGCGGGACCTTCCTAATGTTCAGAAGGGACGCAGAAACCTTCCTGTAAGCAAGCTTACGGGACATTCCTGTATCCCCCCTGACGACTGCACGAGCCAACTTGTTACGATTATAGTATTAAATGGCTGGAAAGTCAATCCGCGCCTGTTTCCAATGGCAAAATTAAGAAAGTTTTAAATAACTTTCCTTCCTCTATATGTTATACTAACTCCGTTATATTTACATAATGCAGGAGATGTACGCTCGAAAATGAAGTTGAACGACCATTTAGATTTTCATAAATTACCTTTTGATAAAGAAAAGATCCGCGAGCAGGTGGAGAAGATCGCCGCTGACTGCATGCACTGGGTGACAGGCAGGCAGAATGCGAGACCGCTTTTAGCGATGGTTTTATGTACCTGTATCGCGTTTTCCGCCATGCTTCCCTATATTCCGGTGATCGCCCCGGCGGAGACCAGCACGGAGCGGATCTATGAGCCGGAGACCGTCGATATTCTCGAGGATCCTACAGAAAATACGACGGATGAGACCACAGCGGAGATCGATCCGGATGCACCGGCTCCATATAAATTAAACTTTTCAAACATGTACGAGGAGGGATCGGAGACCAGCTATGCGGAGATCCTGATGAAGGAATTGATCCAGAAGGACTCCAAGTGGTTTGCCGCGATCTATGACATGGCAAACAACGCTCCGGCAAAGCTTGCCCCGTCCTTTGGCCGCAAGGCGTCCTCTGTGCTCGGACAGTATAACCCGACCTCGAAGACTCAGGATAAGAACAATCCGGCTTCCTGGTATGTGGAGCATTTTAAGAATGTCAAGGTTACGTTTTACAACGGCGACGGCGAGGTCACGTCCGCAGTGTCAAATGCCCAGGATATTCTTTCCATGGCAAGTGTTTATGCGTTTTATAACGGGATCACGGATCTTGACACGATCCGCACCTATGTGAATGACCTCTGGACGAAGTCCCATTCCTACCAGGCATCCCTTGGAAATGTCTATTACTGCGACGGCTGCGTGGATCCGAACGCGTCTGCGGAAGAGGGAGATTCCGAGCTGGAAGGCGAGGATACCTTTGTATCCGGACGAAATATCGACACGGAGATCCGAACAGACGCAGGCGATGAGGTCATCGACCAGGCCGGAGATACGGTTTCTGTAAACGGCGAGAGCCACAGTGATGGTTCCACCGCATCAGGTTCCGCCCAGGATTCCTCCGCACATACGTCCATGGTGGCTGAAACAACGACAGTTCCTCCGTCGGCTGCAAACCATACAGAAGGTGCCGAGACGAAAGAATCCACTACAAGCGCCCTGGATTCCCTGGCTGAGACGGCTGAGAGCGTGATCCAGGAGACCACAAAGAAAGCGACGATCATCCGCGTGGAGGATAAGACCGAGGCAGCCACGAAAGCTCCGGAGACGGAAGCTTCAACGACTGCAGCACCGACAACGAAAGAGGAGACGGTTCGCGAAACCACTGCTCCTTCCACGGAAGGAACGGAAGAGACTTCAGTGAAGATCATCCGAGTCGGCAGCAATGAAGAAGCGGACCATGAATATTCCGGTTATGCTGTCCGGGCGGCAGCGGAAGAGCAGAATGCGGAGACATTCCTTTTAGAGCCGGAAACGGCGTCAGGAAGTGAAGCAGTCAGTGAAACCGGTGGTCTGGAACAGGCAGCCGAAGTAGAAGAGAGCGCTGCCAACGGATATAGTGTCCATACGGCGGCTGCATCCCATGCACTAATCTGTCCCGGACATATCGATCTGAAGATCTCAGCGACCATCCGCACACTCAACGAAAATTCAAATCTTTACAGTGTCGATGACACAGGAAACACTGTGGGAGAGACGGAGTCCGTATCCGCGGACGGAACCGGCTGGGAGGGCTGGAACAGGAGAATGACTGCTTTTGTGAGCCATATCAACCGTCAGGACTGGACGGAAACATATGGGCTCAACGTAATCGTGGAGGGCACGAGAGCGCCGCTCTCAACGACGGAGATTGACTCCTACATGAGCAGACTTCCAAAAGATACTTCAGAGACGAGAAAGAATATTATCCGGTACGCCCTTCAGTCTGTCGGAAAAGTTCCGTATTACTGGGGTGGAAAGGCCAGCGCCCAGAATTATACTGGCAACAATTTCGGTTCCGTCACGATCCCGGATCACAAGGGACGTATCTTAAAGGGACTCGACTGCTCCGGATGGATCAACTGGGTATACTGGTCCGTCACAGGAACGCATCTGCCGTATGAAGGCACAGAGGGCTTAAGGACTCTTGGACGGCAGGTAAAACGCCAGGATTTGAAGCCGGGCGATATTGTGGTAATCACGGGATCCACGCCGCATGTTATCATGTTCCTCGGATTTACCTCAAACGGACAGATCCAGTGTGTCCATGAGACGGGTTCCGCGAACAATGTCACAATTGGCGTGATGAACGCGAACTGGCCGTATTATAGAAATCTGCTGGATTAATGGAATGTAGTTCTGGGAATTAACCGATTTGTCTGGTTCTGGGGACTAAAAAGTAATTTTAAATAATTTGATCTGTATGAAATTGATTTGATGATTGTGATGAACATTTTTGTGCGGATCATGTGCAGCACCTTCTTTACAGCACATCAGGGGTCTAGAAAGACTGGAATGCGGCTGGAGAGAAGGTGCTTGCTTTAGTTGCCGATAACGAAAGTGAAGAAAAAGAATTAATAAAAATTGAATCGAGGCAGTTCTGCGCTGATAATTGGATACGCTGAAGAAAATATGGCGGGAGTGGATTGAAAGGAAAATTTTTTGGATGCTTATAAGAGAAAAAATTACAGATAATTAACTAAAATATAAACAATATATTACGCATTATGAAGATATGAAGAAGTGTATTGAAAGCAGTACAATTTGATAATATAATTCAAAAAAAGGAAAGAGTAACGCGGACTGCACCAAGACAGGAGGCAGTATGGGCAGGAGAAAATTAAAATAAGATATATCATTTTCGTGCTGATAACCATGGGCGTAATATTTTTTGGAAAAATAACTAGGCTTGATAATTTAAACGCAGAAAAAATCGCCGGGATCATACTCGTGTCCCCACCTTATAAAAAGAGAATAACAGGTCAGCAAAAGATTGAAGAATTTACAATCCTGTTTAATGACAGAAAAAAGAAACCTGTATTCTCAATCACTCCACCCAAATGGCCGGGACAAAGGAGCCATTATATCAATGGAAACATACCAATATAATATTATTTTTTGCGGGGAGAACATTACGGTGAACAGACCAAAATATGTCATGGACAAATCGATAGATTTTGAGTTGGATCAGTTCCTGAAAAATATAATTAATAAAGCCCCATTAAGATGGATGCCTCCCGGATAAGGAGGTCGCTATGATGAATAAATCCGTAAAAACATGGTTTCTGTGGCAAAGAGCTATATGGCAGTAACATATGAATGTGAATAGGAAAGTTTGTTTCATATAACATATGAAAACAAAAGGATTAACGAATATTGAAAAGGAGATGATTCCAATGGATATGTCCCATGTAGATAACTAGCACTGCACACTAAGTAACGAGACATACTAAACAATGAAAAGGAGAGCACTCTATGAAAAAAAGATTTCTGGTACTCTGCAGCATGACACTATTCCTCTTGTCTGCCTATTCATCCACCTCTTTTGCAGATCAAAAGGCGGGGGAATCTAAAACCTATACGGTAGATGATATCAATAATGGCTTCACCAATTATTTAGTATAAATTAAACATAACTTTGAACTTCACAGCAAGAGGGAAAAATGAAAAAAACAAAGTTTGAGATTTTGATTTTTATATGTATGATACTTTTGGGATTAGGGTGTTTTCTTATTGCCACGAAAAATAACCAATATAATTTTTTCGAGGATATTTTATCACGTTATCCCGAAGAGAATATTGCAGGAACTCTTATGGTAGATTTAACACATGATGGTAATGATGAGTTACTTGTTATAAGCCAGGATGCCTTGGAAATCACATTGGAAATATATGCTATAATAGATGGCAATCCTATTGTAATATATAAAGACCATGCCTCTGATAACCATGCTGGATGGCGTTGGTACTATTTAACTGTTGTTGACCATAAAAACTATATCCTACAGTATACACCTGAGATATGGAATGGCATAGGAAATTACCATTTTGAAATATTTTCCTTTAATCAGAAGGGCCAGAAAGAAATATTAGAGACACAGGAACTGCCATATGATTCGATACATACTTCAGAGGATAATAAGCAGGATTTATTAATCAAAACACAGAATTTTAAAGCTATCTATGAAAAATGGCAAACCAACAGCATACCATTGATTACCATAGGCAGCGATCCGCTAACCGGTGATAATGATAATTATGTCCTGGAGAAAAAAAGTAATATTGAATAATTCCTATATAATTCCGAAAAAATAGTAGAAAAGCGGGATTTCCATGTGATTGTGATAAGTGTCCTACATCTTTGTGACATGTTTACCTACATCGACAATATATTATGGCATTTTTTGTTTTGAAAGCCGGAATATTGACATTGGGGATGGAATAGGGTATGATATGGATAGATTTCCAACTATTCGTGAAAGAACAGTTTATCGAATAGTTATGGCGAAATTCCGGTGATTTGCCACGTTTTCCATGAAATGAGGTTTTCTAATGAAATTACAAAGACTTTTAAGCCTGGTTCGTCAGGCTGTTGATGATTATGCTCTTATCGATGATCAGGATCATATTGCTGTCGGTGTCTCCGGCGGCAAGGACAGTCTGGCTCTTCTCTATGCGCTCCATGAACTGCAGCGCTTTTACCCGAAACATTTTACGCTTCATGCATTCACAGTCGATCTCGGATTCGGAATTCAGGATTTTAGCGGCATAAAGACCTTTTGCGACGGCTTTCAGGTTCCTCTCACGATAATCCCCACCGAGATCGGAAAAATCGTTTTTGAGACCCGTAAAGAGTCCAATCCATGCTCTCTGTGTGCGAAAATGCGCAAAGGAGCCCTAAATCTTGAGGCAAAGGCCGCCGGATGCAATAAGATCGCTTACGCGCATCATAAGGATGATATTATTGAGACGATGCTGTTGTCTTTAATGTTCGAAGGACGTTTTTATACGTTCCCGCCAAAAACATTTTTGGACCGCACAGAGCTCACAGTGATCCGCCCTCTCATGTATGTCTCTGAGGCGGATGTGATCGGATTTAAGAATAAGTATAATCTTCCTGTGTGCAAAAATCCATGCCCCGCGGATGGACATACGAAACGCGAATATGTTAAAAATTTAACCAAGCAGTTAAATAAAGATAATCCGGGAATTAAGGAACGGTTGTTTCATGCGGTAATTTCCGGAAATATTGAAGGGTGGAATTCTGGAAATATCGGAATGGATGAAATTTGCCATGAAAATGACCGTGAAAGCAAGAATAAAAAGGAGGAATTCTGATGGCCACACTCTCCTACCATGAACAGAAGAATATAGAAAATACAAAAAAGCTCCGGGAACTTCAGAAAGAACTCCCCTATTTCTGCACGGATTTCTTCCGTGGAATTGAAGCAAGTACCTCTGTAAGGACCAGGATCGCGTATGCACATGACCTGAAAATCTTTTTTCAGTTCTTAAAAACTGCAAATCCCAGAACTTTTGATAATCCTGCACATACTCTTACGCCGGGTGATCTTGAAAAATTGACGGTATCAGATCTCGAAGAATATATTGATTATCTGAAGTGTCATCCCAGCGATACCTGTGAAGACGTTGTCAATACAGAACGTGGACTCATGCGAAAGGTCTCTTCTCTCCGCAGCTTTTACAGTTATTTCTTCCGAAATGAGCTGATCGAGAAGAACCCCGCCGCTCTCGTGCGCATGCCGAAGCTCCACGAAAAGGAAATTATCCGTCTGGAGATCGATGAGGTGGCAAAGCTGCTCGATGAGGTCGAGGAAGGTGATAAACTGACTGAGAAGCAGAAACTTTACCATGAGCGAACAAAAGTTCGGGATCTTGCCATGATGTCACTCCTTCTGGGAACCGGCATCCGCGTCTCCGAATGCGTTGGATTAAATATCAATGACATCGACCTAGATACCTGCGGTGCCAGAGTCTACCGGAAAGGCGGCAAGGAATCCGTGATCTATTTCAGCGACGAAGTCCGCGACGTGCTGGAAGACTATCTGGACGAGCGCGAAATGATCGATGCCGTCCCTGGAAATGAGGACGCCCTTTTTCTCTCCATGCAGCGAAAACGGATCAATGTGCGCAGCGTGGAAAATCTCGTAAAAAAATACGCGAAACTTGTCACACCGCTGAAAAAGATCACCCCGCATAAGCTCCGCAGCACCTACGGTACCAGCCTTTATCGTGAAACAGGCGATATCTACCTCGTTGCCTCCGTCTTAGGCCATAATGATGTCAATACGACAAGAAAACATTATGCGGCTCAGGAAGAAGAACGCAGACGGTCGGCGCGGAACGTTGTAAGGCTGCGCGAAGATTGACATATAAATGAAAAAGTAAAAAAATTTTTTCGATGAAAAAGGCTAATTTCGTACTTTATTTCCGTGTAAAGTGAAAACTACCGTTAATCTGCGTTGACATGACATTTGCAACTTACTATGCCAAGAAACGCGGAGAAAGCAAACCACATCGAGTAGCCATTACTCATATGGTCAAAAGGCTTATTTAGAGTCATCTATGCATTGGAGAGGCAAGATATCGACTTTAATGCACAGAAACTTCGTTAATCTCTATTGGATTCATACTAATTTCTCCCATCTGAAATACGATGTATTCAGATGGCTTATTAAAGTTACCATTTTTACAATTCAAAAAAGGTTCAAAATTCTCTTGACTGTTTATAGTTTGTCACCTCCTGGTCTATTTTCTTTCACACTATCACCTCCAGAATCACACGCGCTCAAATGACAGATATCTCGTTCCCTGAAACGTAAGTTTCCCAATGTCGCCTTCCGCCAGCATTCCGTATTCTCTGCCAGAAACCGGCAGTTCCATCCGGTCACCGCTCTCTACCTGAAACGTGACATAGTAGCTGGTACTTGAAGTCGAATGGTAGCCATGCGTTCCAGACAGGTCGCCCGCATTTGCAGGGCTATGATGTGTGATATTTTCACGCTTTGCGACGATGGTTGCACTCACTGACAAACGCGGTGACTGATTGTTTTTATGCCATGTTCCGATTCCTGTCACAAACTGGAAGATGATCATGCCAAAAACCATTACGAAGATAATCGGAAACATAAACCCAAACAGCATAAACATATAGCTCACCTCTTCTTCATCTTTCGTCCAATGATTACTCTGAGCACAAAACAAACCTAGAAAGGAGTTATTCTGATACCTATGATACCATATAAACAGCTTTCTTTGGCAGATATTTTTTCAGATTGCCAGAAAAATTTGAAAATGACAAACCTGCGTTTCTTTCTCTATTAGAAACATATATCGATATTGTATTCCATTTCTGGGTTATACTCGCTTATAGATAATTGGTTCATCATATCCAAAAGTTTTCTTTCCATTAACTTCTATGCTTTCAGATACCTCCAGACAACTATCAGAAAACTTTTCCCAAAGCTTAAATGTCATTACCGGTGAAAACTGGCTTGTACTGCCTCCTTCCCAGATTCCATCTTTTTCATGATAGAGCGCCGGAGTGAATTTTTCAGATTTTTTCAATTCAGTGTAGTCAGCATTTTTCATAGAATCATATGAAAACGTACTTTTATCTTCTCCTTCTGGTATTTCATAAGAATACAACACAATTCCATCTTCTTTCTCTGTAATAAGGAAAAGATGTGGGGAAGCATGGCGTTTACCATTTGTCTCATAGTAGCTTTCTTCAACAACAAATTTACCATTAAAATCTTTAGGAAGATTCAAAATTTTCTCATTACAGATTGTATTAATGTGTTCTGCATAAGGATATGTTTTCCCTTCTCTCTGCATATTATCAAACTGCTCTTTGTTATTAAAGTGTCCCGTCATCATATTAATAAAATTATCGAGCTTCATCATGCTTTTTACCTCCAAATCCCAATTTGTTACTCACATGATATCATATTTTTTCTTCAATGTCATCCATCTAATTTTAGTACACTGCCATTCGGCTTGCTTCTGCAACCGGCATCCGTTTAATCTTCTCCTGCATTGTTTCCGTTGCATCTTCATTGAAATGATAACGGACAACATAGCTTCTTGCAATGTCCCATTCCTTAATGGTTTGCCGCAGCGTCTCGACGGTCTGTTTTTTCTGCTCATTAATGTTCCGGTTTAAAGCCTGCGTTTCTTCCTTGGTTGTAGTAGATTCCTGCCAGCCTCTGTTCACGATCATTTTCCTGGATCTTCTGTTGGTTCTTGAAGTCTCTGACTGCTTTTCCTATAACGGCAAGGGTTTCCGTCTGCAACTTCCGTTCTGGATTTTTCTTTGTGGATACAGAAAGCTCTTTTCCATTAATAGAACCGTTTATAACAACATATCTTTCACGCATTTACTCCGATAGTCACTCGGCGATATTTTGTATCTTTCTTTAAATGTTCGGTTAAACGTTCTTTGACTTTCAAATCCACTATCCAGACAAATATTTGTAATAGAATCCCTCGTATTTTCCAGACGATAACAAGCGTAGTTTAACCTTGCATCATTAAGATATTGATTGAAATTTCTATGGAATATTTGAGAAAAAAGCCTAGATAAGACATATTTGCTTACCCCCAGATCTTTTGCCATCTCTTCCAGCGAAAACTTTTTTTTGAAATTTGCTGATATATAGGAAACCGTCTGGTAAATCAGATCCCTGCTTCCCACATTACTCTTTTCTACCAAATTCAATTTTCCCATGCAACGTGCTAACACAATCTGAAGATATGCCTGTGCAACAGTTATATCTGGCTGTTCTGTCTCTAAAATTGCATTTATAACTCTATATACCTCTTGTTCAACCTTTTCCGCTCTGATAATCGGATATTCGGGGGCCATGGATTGCATGATATCTGCAAATTTACTAATCACTAATGGCGATGCAATCAGATAAATGGCCGTATTTACACCGGGTGTCAGTACCTGATAGTGATGAATGATATCTGGAAATACAAATCCAATATCTCCTTTTTCCATATGGTAAAGTTCCTGTCCGACACCAAGCTCTAATGCTCCATTTGTTACACATACAATCTCCAGTGCATTATGAAGATGAGGTTCAATATGTTTTGACTTCTTATTGACCGCTATAATTTCCTCTTTTGTGTCAACATATTTTAACTGCATGAAATACTCTCCTTTGCAACATTTGTCTATATCTTCTTTCGATTTGGCAAGCAATCCTTTTTTATCTATCCTATAATCGACTTGTAAACAAGGAAAGGAGGAATTGCAAATGAGCAACCTTAAAAAATACCTGAATGACCTTTTACTATTCTACACAGAATATTTTGCGCATCCATACCATGTATAAATACTAAACAGACTGTTTTGTGAAAACTGAATATTTTGCTTAAGACCATTTCACAAAATGATGTGGTCTTTTTTATAAAAAATCAGCTGATCAATCATTTTACTGCCCTTATATTATGCTTCATAACCATTCGGATGATTTCTATGCCATTTCCATGCAGTTGTAATAATCGTCTCAAGATCATCAAATTTAGGATTCCATCCAAGAATCTCTTTCGCTTTCGAACTAGATGCAATCAGCGTTGACGGATCTCCTGCTCGTCTGGTTTCTTCCTTTGCGGGAATCGGGTGTCCTGTTACTTTTCTAGCTGTCTCCACAACTTCCTTTACCGTAAATCCAACTCCATTACCCAAATTAAAAATATTACTTTCATTTCCGTTTCTTAAATATTCCATGGCAAGAATATGAGCCTGTGCAAGGTCATTCACATGGATGTAATCCCTTACGCATGTACCATCTTTTTTCTCCTGCGGCAATCAACTCATACACAGTATGAGAACCAATATAACCAGCTCCGCCTAATACCAAAATACTGCTCATAGATCATTTCTCCTTTTCTTTTTTTGATTAGTACTGAAAATATTTATATAGAAAAAGCATTGCCTCATTGAACAATGTTCAAACAATGCTTTTTCCCTGTCAAATGCTAATTCATGTCTGATGCATCTGTTATTTCATCTGCAGCAATTCTTTTTTCTGCTTTCAGTTTCTTGTTTGCACCTTCTACATTCATTCTTGAAAGTACAAACATAATCAATACATCAAAGATTAATGGAAGCCACAAATATATAAACTGCATCATATCAAGTGCGGATTGTGGCTGAGTTGCTTTTGTTCCGACATATCCACTGAGCTCAAGCATCCATCCAACAACAGCGGTTCCAATACCTCCACCGATTTTTACACCAAGAGAAGTACAAGAGTACATCGTTCCATCAATTCTCTTTCCCTGTGTAAGATAAGTGTATTCAGAGCAGGATGCAATAACAGCATTCATATCTCCCTGCCATGGTCCCTGACCTAAGGCTGCAAGAGCTGTAAACGCCATCATCAGCGGAACACTACCCATATATCCGGCAACAACAACAAGTGCTCTACCGATGACTGCTAAGACATAACCTCTTAAGTTCAGTTTATACATGCCTTTCCACTTACCAACTAATGTCGGTGTGAAAATCAAGGCAATGATCAGTGGAATATTTACTGCCCATGCAAATTGTCCAAACAAATTCTTATTTTTCAGTACCCATGTCATGTAATAAATGCCAGCTCCAATCATGGCACCATATAACTGCTGTAAAATATATGTTCCACAAATCATCATGTAATATTTGTTTTTGACAAGAAGCTTGAATGCCTGTACCATTCCGTACTTTTCATTATCATTCTTTACTTCTCCTTCATTAAGTTCCTCCTCCGGAAGTTCCTTAACAGAAAGTGCTGAAATCGTATTTACGACCAGACCAATGATTGCATAGATAATAGCAACCGTTCTCCATGCCGCAGCATCTCCACCGCATTTATCTACAAATCCAACTGTAATCGCCTGAATCAGAAGACTTGTTGAAAATGCAAAAATAAAACGGTAAGATCCCATCTGTACACGCTCTTTGCTGTTCTTTGTAATCAGTGACGTAAGTGCTGAGTACGCAATATTGTTTGCTGTATAAAACACACCATTTAACAGTGTATAAGAGATAAAGAACCATGCATATTTAGCAGTCGTCCCCAAGCTGACTGGTACCGCAAAACAGCAGACTAATGTAATGGCGCAGCCAATATATCCATACAGCATCCAAGGCTTTGCTTTTCCCATTTTACTGTGTGTTTTGTCAATCATTGATCCAAAAAATATATCCGTGAAACCATCAAATAGTTTTGATACGGCAATCAGGGTACCTACGACACCTGCAGCAAGTCCTACTGAGTCTGTCAGATAGGGCATCATGAAGGATGTCAGGAACGCATAGACTACATTACCTGCAATATCACCCGAACCATATCCAATTTTGTTATACCATTTTAAATACTTTTTTTCTCCCATAGGACAACCATACTCTCCTTCCTTGTTTACAGGTCACCTGAAATTTTATTACCCCTTTACATACGGTACCAGAGTAAACTGGAACCGGAACAATACATCATCAAATCGGTACTGATCCAATACAACCGGGCCACAACTATTAGAGCCAATTCCATTTAATGCATAATCAACACAAAATACTACACTATCTGATTCTGTCAATTCATAATTATGCGTTTTCTTCTCAAGTTCTTCCTGTGTATAATAAGAAGCATTAAATGAGAAAGCGTTTTCCGCAGATACCACAATGCCATATCGGCTGTTGTTAAGTTCTACGTATTCACAATCATAATGACTACCATTTTCCTGTGGGCGGATATAATCCTCATGCAGGTCACCTACATTTGCCCGATACAGGCCATGACTCGCAGCCTGATGCTTATCTCGATAGCTTTCCTGTGGTCCCATTCCAAAGTATCTGGCATCTGTAAGTTTCTTGTCCAGAAACATTCTCACACCAAATCTCGGCAGATCCGGGAACTCATCATCTTTTGTTACTGCAATATCTGCATCAATCCGTCCAATGTCATCAATTTTCCATGCAATCATCACGTCAAGAATCTTCTGTACTGTTTTTGCCACAACAGAAGCATGGCTTATAATCTTTACCCCATCTCTTCCCTGCACGACCTCTGTCGTATAGGCTCTTGTATAAGCCCTATCATAATGTGCTTTCTTCCATTCAGACTTAATGTACATATCGTTATCTGTTGGAGCTCTCCAAATATTTAATTCCATCGGATGGTTCAGGTATTCCCGCCCTGCGAATTTCATCTCTGTAAAGAGTGCAGTACGTTTGTCTATGGTATAAGCAAATTCACGCCCCTTGATATGAATCTGTGTATCATTTTCATTTACCTGTAGTTCAGAGTCCACTGCTGTTTTTTGTAGCCATTTCTCTGCAAGTTTACATTTTGCATCATCTTTGCTTACCTCAATTTCATCAAATCCAAGAATATAGTTTTCATCCAGCAGTGGCAATTTCTTTTTCAGATGGTAAATAAATTTTAAATAACATTTTCCACTCTCTGGCACCTTGATTTTAAGGTCTATTTTTCCTTCACTGTGTGGTGCCGCTGAAACTTCTGAAAGTTTACCTTTGCTGACTACAAGCCCGTCCTGTGTCAGTTCATAATTGATCTTCACATAATCTTTCAAGTCATCAAAATCCATGTAGTTATGAAGTACCAGTTCTCCGCTTTCTTTGTTATAGGAAATAACTCTTGCCGGACGATAAACATTCTTGTATTCCAAAAGCCCTGTGTGCACCGTTCTGTCCGGATATACTAATCCATCCATGCAGAAATTACCATCATGGATTTCTTCGCCATGATCACCTCCGTAAGCGTAGATTGCCTTTCCATTCTCAGCAGTCCCATGAGCAATCGCATGGTCACACCATTCCCAAACAAAGCCGCCGCACATTTTATCGTTATCCTGGATCATCTGGAAATAATCTTCAAAATCTCCAGGACCATTTCCCATACTGTGACAGTACTCTACCAAAAGGAATGGTTTGCTTCCATCCTTGTCCAGATATTCCTGAATCTCAGAAAGAGCTGGATACATACGGCTGTACACATCCAGATTGCTGTAATCATATGTTTTATCGTAATTACGATATCTTGCACTCTCATATTGGGTGATACGGTCTGGATCAAATTTTTTTGTCCATTCCAATGCTTTTTCAAAGTTACAACCATATGCGCTCTCATTTCCCATTGACCACATGACAATACAAAAACGGTTTTTATCACGTTCCACCATGAGTTTCACACGATCAACGATTGCCTCTTCCCATACCGGGTTGTCAGCAATCTTTTCATTCCACCGTTTGAACCGGTTATAATCGGTGTCTTCTTTTCTGTAGAGCATAAATGGTCCATGAGCTTCAATATCTGCTTCATCTATCACCATAAATCCATACTTGTCACACATTTCATAGAAAAATGGTACATTCGGATAGTGGCTGGAACGGATCGCATTAAAATTATGCTGTTTCATTAACGTAAGATCCGTTATAATCTGTTCCCGGCTGATCGTAAACCCAGTAACCGGATCAGAATCATGACGATTGACTCCACGGAATTTAATCTTCTGTCCATTTAAGTAAATAGCCTGATCTTTAATCTCTATCTTTCTGAGTGCAATATGATCTACGATTACTTCATTTTCTGTCTCAAGAATCAATTTATACAGATATGGATTTTCTGTATTCCAAAGTTCCGGACTTGCAATTTCTAAAACAGCAGCTCCTTCTTCGGCAATACTTCCTACTGCTACAACTGCTCCGTTTCTGTCTTCTATCGAAATCTTTACATTTACTGGGAAGTAAAACTTCATGTCAAGTTCTACTTTTGCAATCATATCCTCAATTTTTGTTTTTATATGGTAATCGCTGATTGCCTGCTCCGGACGTTTTAAAATGTACACATCCCGGAAAATACCACTCATACGGAATTTGTCCTGGTCTTCCAGATAAGAACCATCACACCACTTCATTACTAAAACTGCCACGGTATTCGTTCCATCCTGAAGTACATCGGTAATATCAAACTCACTGGTCATATGTGAAACCTGACTGTATCCTACGTAAGAGCCATTGATCCATACATAAAAGCAACTGTCTACCCCTTCAAAGTTCAAAAAGGCTCTTGAAGCTTTCTCATCTCTGCTGTAATCAAAAGTATGCACATAAGCTCCACACGGAATATCCTGCGGCACGTATGGCGGATCAAACGGAAACGGATACCGGATGTTTGTATACTGATGCACATCATATCCTGCCATCTGCCATACACTCGGAACCTGAATCACATCAAAGTGTTCCGTATCATAATCCTTCTCAAAGAAAGAATCCTGAATGTCATAAATGCTGTTAAAATACTGGAATTTCCAAGTTCCATTCAATAACTGCATACGATCTGATTCTTCTCTGTGTTCCACCAGGTTATCCATTCTTTTGGATGCCGGAATATAATAGGCTCTGGCTGGCATTGTGTTTTCATGCAATACACTTAAATTCTCATAATAACGCGGTACAATCATAAATAGCTCTCCTCCAATACATATACTTTTTTGCTCTTTGTTCTCCCACAGAAAATCTTATCCTTTCCTTTTATTCTTACGTTTCTTTGTTTTCTAAATATAGATTATCCTAATCCGCAAAATATGTCTATGAATTAGATTGGACAAAATATGCACTAAATGATACAATAATAAAAAGCATGAAAAGAGGTGCCGTCCTATGTATATGAACGCCGGTTATTTGAACCACTCACATATGGATTTTAAAGACAAAAGTCGTCCACTGATTGTAGGAAGCTGTGGTACTTATCGTCTTTCCAGCCTTCCCAAGCTTCCCACCTACCGTCCAAGAGGACGTCTGGATTATCAGATTATATATATCTCTGCTGGTTGTGGACATTTCCATTTTGATAATGTAGATAACGAAACGATTGTTCCTGCCGGTAACGTTGTACTTTACAGACCAAAAGAACTTCAGAAATATGAATATTATGGAGAAGATAAGACAGAAGTATACTGGATTCACTTCACAGGAAGCGATGTGAAAAATATCTTACGCCAATATGGATTTCCAGATAAAGAACGTATCTTTCACGTTAGTTCATCTAACGAATATGAACGGATTTTCAAACGTATTATCATCGAGCTCCAACGCTGTCAGGATAATTATGAGGAAATGCTTGTCCTTTTGCTACGTCATCTTTTAATTAGCTTTCACCGGGAACTGACTAGAGAGCACATATCAAAAAATGAATATCTTGATCGTGAGATGGATATCGCTGTTACCTTTTTCAGTGAAAACTATCATCAGAATATCAATATTGACGATTATGCTGCCTCACGAGGGATGAGTGTCAGCTGGTTTATCCGAAATTTCAAAAAATTCACTGGTTCCACACCAATGCAATTTATTGTAGGAATCCGAATCACCAATGCTCAGATTTTACTTGAAACAACAACTTATTCCATCAATGAGATTTCTAAGATTGTCGGGTATGATAACCAGCTTTATTTCAGCCGACTCTTCCACAAGCTAAAAGGATATTCACCTAGAGAATACCAAAAGATAAGAAATAAGTTCTGAAAACCATAATATTATAAGAATCCAATTTATCTAAAAAGAGGATTAAAAATGTTATATTCCTAGTTTTCTTATCACAAGTTGCTTCATAAACTCGTTGCATAATTTAGATATTCTGTGTATGCTATGGTTAGTAGATGGGCTATATGCCTATCATGTGGACTGACACATAAAATCCGAATTTCTCTCCGGACTTCGGGTGCCGGACAGTTGGCTGGCAACGGAAAAACCAGTTTGCTTATCGGTTTTGTACTTTATGCTATAATCCTTGTATCTAAGCCATTTATTAACCCCTAACTATAAAGTACAAAATTTTTTACTTTTGATTGACATAATTATATTATGTAAACTATCTAAGTAAAAATTTAATTTATACTAAAATACTAAAAGCCGCTCGTTCCTTTTCATGGATCCGGGCGGCATATAAATTCTATTTGATGATTTGATATTCCAAAAATGAAATCAATTCATTTAAATTTAATTCTACATTCTTAGGAATCGTTAATTCCAGCATATTCGTCTGATCCTGGAGCCATAAATAGTCTCTCTGCTCCTCTTCTTCCGAATAATAATATTCAAAACCATCCTGTACTTCTTTTGAACCTGCGTCTGGATTGTTTCTGATCATTGTCTCCAAACCACTCTTTCCATCAGAAAGTCTGTGTGTAAATAGGACAAATCCATTGTCATAGTGGCAGGAAAAATATCCCTCCCGGACCTGAATGTCCTTCAAGGATGTCTTCCATGGATTGTTATCATTGATCCAGTAAATCCGCTCGGTTGGAAGTTCTGATCGTATATTAGGCGAGTCTGAAGTCTGATATGCATAGATAAAGCTCTCTAAATTTTTGTATGTATCCGGTGTGCTAAGCACGTATTCCTCTGTCTCTGTTGAGGTGTCTGCACTTTCATTCGTTTGGTTCAGGCAGCCAGAAATGAGCAGTGCGGCAGTCAAACATAATACCATATATTTTCTCATACCCTTACACCTCACTCATGAAATCCATTGCGGCTGCTCCATTTACTTCTCTTCCATCAACAAACGATACAACGTAGGTTCCGTATGAATCTCCTTCAGGATCGCCTCGATCGCCTCCCGGTTCTCCTTCCGTTTCCCCTGCTTCACTGCCCTGATCAAAAGATTCTTAGGCGTGTGCTCCATATCGATAAACTCCAGGATCTGCACCCGGTATCCCATAGCCTCCAGCACTTCCGCACGAAGGGCATCTGTATAAAGCGCTGCCATCCGCTCCTTGATAATTCCATAATGGAACACCGGTGCAAACAACTCGCTCTTCATCTGCTTATTCACCTCATGCTGACAGCACGGAACAGACAGGATCACCTTCGCGTTCCAGCGGACCGCCTTCTCCAGCGCGTAATCCGTCGCAGTATCGCAGGCATGGAGCGTCACGACCATATCGACCTCATCCGTTCCCTCGTAGGAAGCGATATCCCCATGAAGAAACTCCAGAGATTCATATCCAAATTTCTTCGCAAGACGGGAACAGTGCTCGATCACGTCCGTCTTCAGGTCCAGGCCTGTGATCCGTACCGGGTAGCCCTTTAAGACCTTGAGATAATAATACATCGCAAAGGTCAGATAAGACTTTCCACAGCCAAAATCAATGATCCTGGTCTCCTGATTCTTATCAAGCTTCGGAAGCACGTCCTCAATAAATTCCAGGAACCGGTTGATCTGGCGGAATTTGTCATATTTTGCGTGGACGATTGCCCCGTCCTTCGTCTGGACACCAAGTTCCACAAGGAACGGAACCGGGATTCCCTCTTCCAGGATATACCGTTTCTTTCGGTTATGGGAAAGTCCGTTCGCCCATGCAGTCTGAAGAGCCGCATCCGAACCGCCGGTGGACCCGCTATCCTGGCCGGAAGCGGAAGCTGCCACGTTTGCCATAGCAGCCTTCTTCTTCACCTTCACGGTAATCTTCCCCTTCTTGCTCACAAGAACCGTCCCACTCTTATCCTGTGCCTCCAGCTGAAGCTGCCGGAAGCTTGTCTCCATAAGACCTTCCAGATAATCCACCGCTTCCTCCGCGGTGAGATTCTTGTGGAATGCCTGCTTTCCGATAAACTCCTCTGCCTGAAAATGCAGGACACCTTTCGTCAGCACCGGACGGATCTTGGCTTTCAGAAAATCGTTCTTCTCCGCCTGTCCGCTGGCCGTAACCTGCATCAGACGCTCATTTAAAAAATCAGTGAGTACACTGTGAATCTCTCTCTTTTCCATCACTTCTTCTCTCCCCAACCGCCGCGCAAAAGCTCCGGCTCATCCATCAGATGGGCGAAATCGTTAAAACGGTTTAACAACATCTCCCCGTCGGACTCCCGGTAATAAAATTCCGTGATCCCGCAGTTTTCCAGATGCTTCGCGAGCAGCGGAACATATGCGCCGTCCATATGGAGATAATGGGTCACAAGACTCCGGATCACGCCCCCATGGGTGACGACAGCTACGGTCTCTGCGCCAGACTTTGCAATCTCATCCATGACCGGAACGGCCCGACGGATCACATCTGCAGCGTTCTCCCCGCCCGGATACGGAAGATCCTCCTTCATGGTAGCTCTGGCGGCAAAAAAATCCGCGTAGCGCTCCATGATCACATCGTCGGAAAGTCCCTCCAGCTCACCGAAGGAGATCTCCCTGAGACCTTCCCGGATGATCCGCGGTGCCTGGATCTTGTCATTGATAATATCGGCTGTCTCACATGCTCGGATCAGATCACTCGACCAGACGGCGTCAATGGATTCTTTTTTCAGCCTCTCCCCGAGAAGCTCTGCCTGCCGCTTACCAGCGTCGGAAAGCGGCACATTTACATTACAAAGCGGGCTGTTCTGCCTGCCGTGACGGATCAGATAGATTCTCATAGTTTCTCCTGTTTAGTTCTTAAAGCTGTGGATCGGAGCCGGAATCCGTCCGGTTCTGCTTACAAATTTCTCACAGCTGAATGAGTTCACTGGCATGATCGGCGCATGTCCTAAAAGACCGCCGAACTCTACCGTCTCGCCCACACCTTTTCCGATTACCGGGATCAGGCGGACTGCTGTTGTCTTCTGGTTTACCATGCCGATCGCCGCCTCATCCGCGATGATTCCGGCGATGGTTGCGGCACTTGTGTCTCCCGGAACCGCGATCATGTCAAGACCCACGGAGCATACGCAGGTCATTGCCTCCAGTTTCTCGATGGTAAGAGCGCCCTCGTTGACCGCATCGATCATTCCCTGGTCCTCGCTGACCGGAATAAATGCACCGGAAAGTCCGCCGACGTAGGAAGATGCCATAACGCCGCCCTTCTTTACCTGGTCATTTAACATAGCGAGGGCAGCCGTTGTCCCCGGTGCGCCTGCTCGCTCTAAACCGATCTCCTCCAGGATCTCAGCAACGGAATCGCCCACAGCCGGAGTCGGCGCTAAAGACAGGTCGATAATACCGAACGGGATACCGAGGCGTGCGGATGCCTCTTTCGCAACAAGCTGGCCTACACGGGTGATCTTGAATGCAGTCTTCTTAATCGTCTCACATAACGTCTCGAAATCAGCACCGCGGACAGACTGCAGCGCTGTTTTTACAACACCAGGTCCGGAAACACCTACGTTAATGATTGCGTCGGCCTCTGTGACACCATGGAATGCGCCTGCCATGAACGGGTTGTCATCCGGTGCATTGCAGAAAATAACAAGCTTCGCGCAGCCCAGACAGTCGTTGTCCTTTGTGTACTCCGCTGTTCTTACGACCATCTCGCCCATCAGACGGACAGCGTCCATATTTAAGCCGGTCTTTGTGGAACCGACGTTGATGGAGCTGCAGACGAAATCTGTCTCTTTTAACGCCTGCGGGATGGAACGCATCAGATTCTCATCGGCTGTTGTCATGCCCTTTGAAACAAGTGCGGAATATCCGCCGATAAAATTGACGCCTACGGTTTTTGCCGCGCGGTCGAGAGTCTTTGCGATGGTCACAAAATCTTCCGGACTCTTGCATGCAGCACCGCCCACCAGGGCGATCGGAGTCACGGAAATACGCTTATTGACAATCGGAATTCCAAAATCGCGCTCAATCTGTTTTCCTGTCGGAACAAGATCCTTTGCGAGAGTCGTGATCTTGTTGTAGATCTTTTCGTTTAACTTGTCAAGATCGGAGTCACAGCAATCCAGAAGGCTGATGCCAAGGGTGATGGTGCGGACATCCAGGTTCTCGTGCTCGATCATATTGTTAGTCTCGTTTACTTCCAGACGTGTAATCATAATCTTTTCCCTCTCCCTAATCAAATACGGTGCATTTTTGTAAAGATCTCTTCACGCTGGCACTTGATGTTGACGCCGATTCCAGCGCCGATCTCGTCGAGACCGGAAGCCATTTCATCGAATGAAACGCTTGCGCCGCTTCCGTCCACGATCATCATCATATTGAAATACTCCTGAACGATGGTCTGCGAAATATCAAGGATGTTAATTTTATGGTCCGCAAGATATGTACATACCTTTGCGATGATGCCGACGGTGTCTTTTCCTACTACGGTGATAATTACTTTATCCATGGAAATTTTCCTCCTTGTGTTGTGCCTTCCGCGTATCTTAATTCGATCCGACCCGGCAGATATGTTCTACTGAAAGGCGGGGATCTCGGGAAAGGTAGCATTATACAGTGTTAAAGCATAAAAATTTTCTTAAAATATATCATTACATCCCATAAGATGCAAGCTTTTTTTAAGATGCACCAGCGTAAAGATATAAGTGAGTTACTGTACACAGATAGGAATTTTCCGAACTGAAAATTCCGTACAATACGCGGGATGCCCGAATATGCCAGGACATTCTCTCTGGCTACAGGCTGATGATCTCCGACATCTCGTCCCGTTTCGCCACAGCCAGATGGAAATCATCCGCGTGGTACGGGCAGTCCCCCATGTCGATCTCTAAGCGTACGGTCTCGTACGCCAGTTCCGGCATATTGTTCTCCTTGCTCAGATGGCCGAGTAATATATGTTTCAATCTGCCGCTCAAAATGCAGTTCAAAAGACGCCCTGCGTTTTCGTTGGAAAGATGTCCGAAATCCCCCATGATGCGGCGCTTTAAGTAGTACGGATACGGTCCCGTCTCCAGCATCCTGAGATCATGGTTGGACTCCAGAAGCACCGCGTCCAGATCCAGCAGATGGTCGACGGTATACTGATTAAAATGGCCGAGGTCCGTCGCTACCGCAACGGACTTGTTTCCCGACTGGATCCGGTATGCCACCGGGTCTGCGGCATCGTGGTCGATGTGAAATGGCTTGACTGTCAGATCCCCCAGGGCGAACTCCGTGTCCGGCAGGATCGGATGCAGAAGCTCTTCCGGATACTCTCCAAGACCCTTGATATTCTTAATCTCATTTAACGTCCCTTCCGTCGCGTAGATCGGGACTTCATATTTTCTCGCGAGGACGCCGAGTCCCTTCACATGGTCAGAATGCTCATGAGTGATGCAGATCCCGTCCAGCTCGCTTGTCTTTAATCCAACCTCGTTGAGCCCCTGCTCGATCCGCTTCGCGCTGATACCGGCATCGATCAGGATGTGGCTCTCCTCCGTTCCTGTGTAGATGCAGTTTCCACTGCTGCCGCTGGCGATACTAACAAATCTCATTCCAGAATCTCCTTCAGCTGTCGTTTTATCTCAGACTCATCCCCATTGTTGTCGATGACCCGGTCGCAGAGTGCCCGGTACTCTCCCTCCGATGCCTGCCTTCCGATGATGTCCTCACACTTTTCGCGGCTGTAGCCCCGGCTTGCCATGAGGCGGAGGATCCGGTTCTCCTTTGTCGTGTAGACGTACCAGAGTTCATCAAAGAGATCCTTCGGTGCAGTGTCAAAGACCGCTGCTTCGATGATCACAAGATGCTCCTCAGCCGCTTCTGCTGCCTCTTTCATGGTCTTCCACACAAGCGGATGGATAATGGAGTTCATGGTTCTCAAGGCATCCTTATTACGGAAGATCACATCCGCAAGTGCCTTCCGGTCCACGGATCCGTCCGGGGCAAGGAATGAGGTTCCGAGGGCTTCCGTGACTTTTTTCAGTCCCTCACTTCCCGGCTCCATGAGATCGTGGGCCACAAGATCCGCCAGAATGATCTTCGCCCCAAAATCCTCTTTCAATACCGCCAGCACACTGCTCTTTCCAGCGCCGACACCGCCTGTAATTCCAATAATTTTCTTCTTCTGTTCCATTTATTTCGCCTCAAACCAGTTCTTTCCGCCATGCATGTCGATCTCTAACTCCACCTTTAAGGATGCCGCATGGTGCATCTCCTCGGACAGGATCTTCATAACTGTCTCCTTCTCGTCCTCCGCCGTCTCGATGAGAAGCTCATCGTGTACCTGCAGGATCAGCCTGGAGCGGAGGTTCTCTTTTCTCAGTCTCTCGTCCACCCGGATCATGGCAATCTTGATGATATCAGCGGCGGTTCCCTGGATCGGGGAGTTCATCGCCACGCGCTCACCGAAGGACCGCTGCATAAAGTTCGAGGACTTTAATTCCGGCACCGGGCGGCGGCGTCCGAACATGGTGGTGACGTACCCCTGTTCCTTCGCGTGAGCCACAAGGCTGTCAAGAAATGACTTGACCTGTGGGTATGTCTCAAAATACCGCTCGATATACTCCATGGCCTCTTTTCTGGAGATGCTCAGGTCCTCGCTGAGTCCAAAGGCACTGATCCCGTACACGATCCCGAAGTTCACGGCCTTCGCGTTGCGGCGCTGCAGTGGTGTCACCTCGTTTAACGGGATATGGAACACCTGGGACGCCGTGATGGCGTGGATATCCTGGGCAGTCTTATAAGCCTCGATCAGGCGCTCATCGCCGGACATGTGGGCGAGGACGCGCAGCTCGATCTGGGAATAGTCGGCATCCAGGAACAGGAAACCATCCCGCGGGACAAAGACCTTCCGGATCTCCCGTCCAAGCTCCATGCGGATCGGAATGTTCTGGAGGTTCGGCTCCGTGCTGGAGATCCGGCCCGTCGCCGTGATCGTCTGGTTAAAGCGGCTGTGGATCCGGCCATCCTTTTTGATATATGTTCCCAGACCGTCCGCGTAGGTGGAATTTAACTTTGTATACTGCCTGTAATCTAAGATCTTCTGGATCACCGGGTAATCCGGGGCGAGCTTTTCAAGGACATCTGCAGCTGTTGAATAGCCGGTCTTTGTCTTCTTTCCACCCTTGATCTGCATCTTCTCAAACAGGATCTCGCCTAACTGTTTCGGGGAGTTGATATTGAACTCCTGTCCTGTCATCTCCCAGATCTCCTTCTCGAGAACGGCGATCTGCTTTTTCAATTTCCCGCCGTAGGCGGTGAGTTCTTCCCGGCGGACCGCAATTCCCTCATCTTCCATGTGGAATAACGTATAGATCAGCGGAAGCTCGATATTCCGGTACAGGTCCTCCATTCCTTCTGCTGCCAGACGCTCTGATAGCGGTTTCCCGGCAGCAAAAGCGGTGTAGGCCATAAGTCCCGCCATGCGGATAAAATTATCCTGTTCTTTCGCGCAGGCGTCCTTATAAGACATCTTTTTGATCAGGTCTGCCCTTGAAGGAACCGTCATGCCGAGAACATCCCTCGCAATGTCATCGTACCCATAAGTGTCCTTTAACGGATTTAAAAGGTACGCCGCGACACCCGCATCGTAAACGGTATCCCCGTAGGAAAGCTTCGCAAACGGCAAAGAATGCTTGAGATCCAGCACCCAGGCATGGCCTGTGCGGCAGAGCTCTTCATACTTTCCGGCGATATAGCTTTCTGTCATAAAGCCGCCGACCGGGAAAGTATAGCTTCCGGTCTCCTCAAAGCTTAAAGCGAGAGCTGTCACGGAGCCGTTCTCCGCGAGAAGCTCCATACCGATGCGCTCTTCTTTTTTTGCCTTTTCAAAGAGCGCGTCCGCCTCTGAGAAATCTTCCACGAGGACAAACTGCTTTTCCGGTCCGCTCTCATTCCTGATCCCCTCGCCGAATCTCGCTGCGATGGACTTAAACTCCAAACGTTTCATATATTCGTAAGCTTCCGGTGTGTAGAGATTTTCCAGCTTCGCGTCCGCCATGGAAAACTCAATGGGGGCATCGATACAGATTCTTGCAAGTTTCAGGGAGAGATCTGCAAGGTCCTTGTGTTCCTCCAGCGCCTTCTTTGCCCTGGGCGGTTTTACCTCCTCGAGATGGGCGTAGATGTTCTCCAGGTTCTGGTACTGTACGATCAGGTTTGTCGCCGTCTTCTCACCGATGGACGGAACACCCGGGATATTGTCAGACTGGTCGCCCATCAGGGCCTTCACCTCGATAAACTGCTCCGGTGTTACCTGGTACTCCCGGATCACGTCCTCCGGGTAATAGTTGTGTACTTCTGTGGTTCCACGGCTTGTCTTCGGAAGACAGATCCGGATATGGGTATCGGAAAGCTGTAAAAGATCCCGGTCTCCGGAGAGGATCGTCACCTCATATCCATCTTTCTGTTCACGTTTCGCGATGGTTCCAAGGATATCGTCCGCCTCATATCCCTCTTTTGTGAGGATCGGAACACCCATGGCCGTCAGGACTTCCTTCATAAGCGGTACCTGCTCGTGAAGCTCCTCCGGCATCGGTTTTCTTGTTCCCTTGTAGGCGTCGAACATCTTATGTCGGAAGGTCGGCGCTTTTAAGTCAAAGGCCACCGCCAGGTAGTCCGCTTTCTCCTCATCGAGAACCTTGAATAAGATATTTAAAAAGCCATAGACCGCGTTTGTGTGGAGACCTTCCGAGTTCGTCAGGTTCGGCACACCGTAGAACGCGCGGTTTAAGATGCTATGACCGTCGATCAGTACGAGTTTTTCCATGTTCACTCCTGTTTCACGATAATATTTATAAGCTTCCTATTACAAAAAGCCCATCGTCTTCCAGATCCGAAGCTGCAAAAGGATCATGACGACTAACGCCATTCCGCCCAGAGTCGTGACCGCGTAGGTCGTGATCTGGAATATGGAGATATGGCGCAGGGTCCGGTAGGATTCCGCTACCTTTCGTTTTAAATCTCCCACGATGTCGTATGTTCCATCCGCCTCGTCCAGCTTTTTTAAACCCACATCCACCATATAGTGGATCTCCAGCTCTTCCCTGCAGTTATCACACGTTTTAATATGGTCCAGGAAATCTTCCAGCTCCGTTGGGGACAGCTCATCCTTCATATACGGAACTACCATCTTTTCTGCTTCCACACAGGTCATGGAACACACTCCTTTCAGCTTTAATCTTAAGAAGCCCGCATAAATGCAAAAAGACACGACCATCTAATGAGAGTCATGTCTTTTCGTTTCTGCCGGCGGCCGGACTTGAACCGGCACGAAGTTACCCCCGTCAGATTTTGAGTCTGATGCGTCTGCCATTCCGCCACGCCGGCATATCTTCGCGGCTGTGTATTTCAACAGCCGCATATAATTCTATCATAAGAACATGAAAATTGCAAGGAGATTTTAGTGGTGGAACAGACGAATACCGGTGAATGCCATCGCCATTCCGTATTTGTTGCACACATCGATCACGTTGTCGTCACGGACAGATCCGCCCGGCTGCGCGATATACTTTACGCCGCTCTTGTGGGCGCGTTCGATATTGTCGCCGAACGGGAAGAAGGCGTCAGAGCCGAGAGCCACATCCTGCATCTTGTCGAGCCATGCGCGTTTTTCCTCTTTTGTGAATACCGGCGGTTTTTCGGTGAATACTTTCTGCCACTCACCGTCTGCGAGAACATCCATATACTCGTCCCCGATATAAACGTCAATGGCGTTGTCGCGGTCCGCACGTTTGATCTTGTCAATAAACGGAAGGTTTAATACCTGCGGAGCCTGACGGAGAAACCAGTTGTCTGCCTTCTGACCTGCAAGACGTGTACAGTGGACACGGGACTGCTGGCCTGCGCCGATACCGATGGCCTGTCCTCCCTTCACATAGCATACGGAGTTGGACTGGGTGTACTTTAAGGTGATCAGGGAGATCATAAGGTCGATCTTTGCGGAATCCGGGATCTCCTTGTTCTCTGTCACAACGTTCGATAAGAGATCCTTATCGATCTTTAAGTTATTTCTTCCCTGCTCGAAGGTCACGCCAAATACCTGTTTGTGCTCGATCGGTGCCGGAACGTAGGACGGATCGATCTGGATCACATTGTATTTGCCGTTCTTTTTCTGTTTTAAGATCTCAAGAGCTTCCGGTTCATATCCCGGAGCGATCACGCCGTCGGATACCTCGCGTTTGATAAGCTTTGCGGTGTCAACATCGCAGACATCGGAAAGGGAAATAAAATCGCCGAAGGAGGACATACGGTCTGCGCCTCTTGCTCTCGCGTAAGCACTTGCAAGCGGGGAAAGCTCACCGAGATCGTCCACCCAGTAGATCTTTCTTAAAACTTCATCCATCGGAAGACCTACTGCGGCACCTGCCGGAGAAACATGCTTGAAGGAAGTAGCTGCCGGAAGACCTGTCGCTTCCTTTAATTCCTTAACGAGCTGCCAGCCGTTCAACGCGTCGAGAAGGTTGATGTAGCCCGGCTTTCCGTTTAAGACTGTGATCGGAAGATCACTTCCGTCTTCCATGTATACACGGGACGGTTTCTGGTTCGGGTTGCATCCGTATTTTAATTCCATTTCATTCATGATTTGTTTTTCTCCTTTTGATACGACTAGTGATTTTTATTTACAATTCTTGTCTCATACTTTCCGGTCTCGATATCGATGAATCTGACAAAGAGGGAAACCTTGTTGTCCTCATTCAGGCTCTCCCATACATTCTCTGTGAAGCTGTCGATATCGCCCTCAATGGCAATGCGCTTCGGCTCACCCTCAAAGCTCGGAAGCGGATTTCCGTCGTTCATGTAGGTGTGGATGAAACGTCCCTCACCGCTTAATGGCTTCTCATATGCGTATGTAAAGCGGCTGCAGCTATCCGGGTTTCCATCACTGCTCTTTAAGATGGACATCGCAAAGTTGTAGTTCCCGTTCTCAATGTGCATGATTCCGGAGATTCGCGGAGTGTAGTTCGGGCCGTCCGGCTCAAACTCGCGGCAGCGCAGGGACTGCTCAAAGGTCTGCTGGCGGTCCATTCCCTCGTAGATCGTATCTGTCTGGTCGCCGTTTGTCACGATGGTCTTATTTCCGAGAACACGCACCGGGGCGTAGATGATAAGGCTCGGGTCCTCTAATTTTGACGGATCAAACGCCTGTGTACGGATTCCTTCACCGTCCTCTACAAAGACACGGTTGCGGCTGTTGCTGCTTCTGCCCATGATAAAATATGCGGTCACAGCTGTTTTTCCATCGGCTGATTTTCCGATCACGATTCCTCTTCCCGGATAAGAATTGTTTTTTAACTCCTCTGAAAGTGATAATAACTTCATGGAAGTACTCCTCCTGTTTTCGTATAAGATCACCGGAATTTGTACCGGCGACGGGTTTTAATTTTATGATAACATACTTCCTGCAGATTGAGTATTTAAAATTACTTATCAACGATCCCGGCGTTTTCTTATGAAATGCTTTCATTTATTTAAAAAAATCGTAATGTGGCGTTCATGTACAAGAGGCAGGTCTTCATGATATAATATAACTGTCTTAGAAAGATAAACCTGGTACCGGACAGGCTTTCTTCCATTCGCCTATTCCGGTGCCGCATTAAAATACGATAAAAGGAGCTGATCTTCTTATGAGAAAAAATCTTTATAAATTTGCCGCTTTGACAATGTTTGCCGCATTATCCATCACCGCATGCAAAAAACACGAGGCTGTGGACATCTCTGGAATTCATACGTCCGCTGCGGAGACCATGGCGGAAACTACTTCCAATGAAACAAAGGCTGATCCGGCAGCAGACAATTCAAAAAGTGACTCCTCAAAAACTGATGCTTCAAAAGCCGGATCTTCTGAGGTCGAGACGCAAAAGGATTCCAACGCCTCCGACGCGTTAAGCGTGAAATCGAAGATCGCGACCGAAAAGACCGGAAAGGTCTCCATCGAATACCCGATCCTCTCCAATCTCCGTGATGCATCCATGACCCAGGCCGTCAATGAGCTTTTAAAGAAAGAGGCGACCTCGATCATCACTGCCTGGGAACTGGACACCGAAAAGGATGAGGTTTCCATCAACTGTGATCTGGTATCCCTCGATAAAAACAAGGCGGTATTTACATTCCACGGAATGGTAAACGTTGCAGAAACAGCCCATCCGTCAAATGTGCGCTATGCCGTCTCTGTGAACTTAAATACAGGATCACCAATCGGTCTGACTGCGTATGCAGATGCGGATTCCATCGCGGAATATCTTTCTTCCGATAACGTTGTGGTGGTAGAACCGGCGGATATAGCAGCTGAAGTAAAGGATTCCATCAAGTCCAGCGGAAAGGACCTCTGGCAGACTGTGTTTGCAGAATGTGATTTTACTTCCGTAAAGGACGGGACATTCCCGCAGGCGTTTTCCTACGAAAAGGACGGAGATATCTACCTGATCGTTCCGGTGAGCCATGCGGCGGGTGATTATGCCCTTGTAAAATATTCACCGGAAACAAAATAACAATAGACGCATCCGAAAACACGAAAAACGCATGAGTAAATAAATTGTGAACATGCCC
>NZ_QWGL01000014.1:0-59363 GCF_003435375.1 Clostridium sp. AM34-11AC
GAGGGGTAGGGGAGTTGAATAGGCGAAGCCTATTTTTGATGGATTTTTGCTCGTGACTGTGAAGGTACTGAACAGTTACCTATTTGGAAGCTTTTGCGCTTGATGCGCCAACTGGATGGTTGCGGTGAAGCCACAATTTAGTATGTTCCGGAGGGAGGATATGTATGGGAAGGGAGCAGATGCTGCCGTCTTAGATTTTAGTGAGTCTAAGGTAGCGGAATCTAGTGCTTCTGGGAGAAATGGTCAGGAAAGACGTGAGAAGCTCCTGATAAACTGGCAAGGATGAAGATTAAGAAAAAAGAAAGGGTATATGAGGTATGAAGAATTTATTTAAAACAAAGTTTGATGCGGCAGTGATCGTGCTGATCCCGGCCTGCATCGGTATCAATTATCTTGGAAAGCTGTTTGCGAGTGTATTAAAACTTCCGTTATGGCTGGATTCTATCGGAACATGCATCGGTGGATGCCTTGGCGGTCCGATCATCGGCGCGATCTGCGGTGCGGCGAACAACCTGATCTATGGTTTTTCCGCGGGAGATAATATTACGCTTATCTATGCATTGACAAGCTTAGGTATTGGAGCGGCAGTTGGAATCATGGCCCGCCTTGGATTTATGAAATCATTCCCGAAGGCAATTCTTACAGCCTGTGCAGCCGGTCTTGCAGCGGTTGTGATCTCCACCCCGTTAAACGTATTATTCTGGGGCGGTACTACTGGAAATGTATGGGGTGACGCTGTGTTCGCAGCAACTCAGGCGGCTTCCATGCCGGTATTTCTGGGATCTCTGTTAGATGAAGTTGTTGTGGATGTTCCGGACAAACTGATCACTCTGATCGTTGTATTCTTTATTTTGAAGGGTCTTCCAAAGAAGCTTACAACGCTGTATGAGGCAAATTCCGAGATCGAGACTCTGGACTAATCAGATTTAGAAAAGGAAATGCAGCTGTTCTTCGGAGCAGCTGCCGGGAAACAAATATATGAAAAGTATCAGCCTGTTTGTAGATAACGGGACATATCTGACGAAGGTGCATCCCTTTACAAAATTGATGTATATCGCTGCCGCCATCAGTATTCCGCTGATCACTGGAAAGCTTTGGATGTTTGGTGTGTTTATCGCAGTCAGTCTCTGTGTTCTGGCCAGCGGAAAGATCCTGAAAAAGACGTTTCCGCTGATCGCTTTTTCTTTTACGATCCTTTTGACGATTTTCCTGATCCATGGATTGTTCAACCAGAGAAACGAGAATGTGCTGTTTCTGATCGGCGGGCTGAAATTTTACAGAGAGGGCACACTTTACGCCCTCCATATCGGTTTAAACATTCTGAACATGCTGCTGTCCTTTGCGGTGTTCGTCCTCTCTACCAAGCCGTCTGAGTTTGTGGATGAGCTGGAGAAACGTGGGTTTTCACCGCGTTTCGGTTACATCGTGACATCCGTGTTCCAGATCATCCCGCAGATGATGGGAACTATGAATACGATCATGGACGCGCAGCGCAGCCGCGGACTGGAGACAGAAGGAAATCTGCGGACCCGTGCTAAGGCATTTTTACCGCTGATCTCCCCGGTGGTCATGAGTTCCCTGATCAATACCAGAGAGCGGGCGATCGCTCTGGAGGTGCGTGGATTCGGCGCAGGAAAAAAGAAAACCTGGCTGTCAGATCGGAAACGTCACAAGGGAGACCAGGAGATCACGATCTTACTGGGACTCTGCATTCTGGCAGCTATTGCATGGAGGATCGTTGTATGTCTGAGATAATCATTGAAAATTTACGATACCGCTATCCTCACGCGAAGAAACTGGCGCTGGATGGTTTGAACTTTTCAGTAGAAAAGGGAGAGTTTATCGGTATTATCGGAGAAAACGGAGCAGGAAAAAGCACGCTGAGCCAGGCGATTATGGGGCTTGTTCCGCAGTTTTACAAGGGAGCTTACGGCGGAAAAGTCATTGTGGACGGCATAGAGGCCGGAAAGACTCCGGTATCACAGCTCTGTGGTCATGTGGGTCTGGTGTTCCAGAATCCGTTTAACCAGCTGTCCGGAGCAAAGGACAATGTATATGAGGAAGTCGCTTTCGGAATGCAGAACCTGGGAATTCCGGCCGAAGAGATGAAGGAGCGGGTGGAGAACGCCCTGAAGCTCCTTGATATCTGGCAGTATCGCGATCGAAATCCGTTTGATCTGTCCGGAGGTCAGATGCAGCGTGTGGCGATCGCCAGCGTGCTGGTCATGCGGCCGGATGTCATGATCCTTGATGAACCGACTTCCCAGCTTGATCCGGAGGGAAGCGACGAGGTATTCCGGGCGGTTGAGACCCTGACGAATTCCGGTATCACGATCTTAATGATCGAGCAGAAGATCGAGAAACTGGCGGCTTACTGCGACCGCATTCTTCTTCTGCATGGTGGAAAGCAGATCGCGTTTGATACGCCGCAGAAGGTATTTTCCATGCCGGATCTTGCGGATTATGGGATTCAGGAACCGGCATTTACCCGGATCTGTAAGGCAGAACATGTGACTCTGCCGGATGGAACGTATCCGGTCACTGTGGAAGAGGCTGCCGGAGTGCTGAAAGAGAGACATGCGGGAAGAGCAGAGGCAAAAGGAGCTGCAAAGGCGGATAAAAAAAAGAATTCAGAAGTTTTAGGCGAGGAACAGTTCCTCATTAAGAATCTGGATTTTTCCTATCTTCCGGATGTGCCGGTCTTAAAGGCGTTGAACATGAGACTGGATAAGCGTCCGACGGCGATCATTGGCCAGAACGGAGCGGGAAAGACTACGTTGGTAAAGCTGTTGAAGGGACTGCTGAAGCCGGTATCCGGAAATATTTACTTCCGCGGCGAGGACATTTCTGGAAAAACGGTGGCGATGTTAGCTGGAAATGTTGGCTATGTGTTCCAGAATCCGGATGATCAGATCTTCAAATACAATGTGATGGACGAGATCATGTTTGGTCCGATGAATATCGGGATGGATCCGAAACGCGCGGAGGAAGAGGCAAAGCGGGCGCTGGAGCTGACAGGGTTGTCGGGTAAGGAGAAGGAAAATCCTTATGACCTTGAGTTATATGAGCGGAAGATGACTGCGATCGCTTCGGTTCTTGCCATGGACACGGATGTTTTGATTTTAGATGAGCCGACGATCGCCCAGGACTGGAAGGGACGCCAGATCATTGGCGGTATTATCCGCAGCCTGTCGGAGAGAGGAAAGCTTGTGATCGCGATCCTTCACGATATGGATTTTGTGGCGGAGAATTTTGAGCGCGTGATCATTATGGCTCATGGACAGGTGCTGGCGGATGGAACGGCCAGGGACGTGTTCATGCAGGATGAAGCGTTGAAAAAGGCAAGACTGCAGAAACCGTATATGATGCAGCTCGGTGAGGTACTGGGGTATGAGAGAGCGTATCTGACGGTGGATGAGATATTGAGAAATCAGGTGTCCTGATTAAAGTGAAAAAGATGTGCAGATCATTGGCCCGGGGAAGATTTGAGCCGATGGGGCACATCTTTTATCAGTTACAAAAATCATAAATATTTCGATCAGTTTACCATGTTGCTTTTGTTTTGTGATATACTGTTTTATATATTTTTTGGTCTCCGCTGCCGCTCTTCGTTCCACTACGGTCGGTTCAGAGCCAACGTCCCCTGGACGTTGTGAACCGGTCGGCACAGAGCAGAGGTCCGCCGGACCTCTTGTGGTCTTCGCTTCGCTACGGTCGGTGCAAAGCGGACATCCACCGGATGTCCTGCACCCTTGTATTTGTCCGTATCAGAGTTTGTAAACACCGGTGGGTTGATATAGCACAAGGGAAACAATAAGGGAAATTCACTTTTTACATCTGAGTTTACGGTAACGACAGGAGGAAAATTATTATGATCATCAAGAAGGATACATGTAAACTTGCATTGGTGCAGGCGGCACCAGTCATGTTTGATAAGGACAAATGTGTGGAGAAAATCATCACCCTGATCGGGGAGGCGGCCGCTAAGGGAGCGGAACTGATCGTTTTTCCTGAACTTTTTATTCCGGGATACCCATATGGAATGACTTATGGATTTACCGTCGGAAGCCGCAGCAGGGCGGGAAGAGAGGACTGGAAGACTTACTATGACAATTCGATCCTGGCGGATGGAGCGGAGATGCAGAGTATCGTTGATTGCGCGAAGGAACATTCGGTATATGTGAGTGTTGGGTATTCGGAGCGGGACGCTGTGACGGCGACACTTTATAATTCCAATATCATGATCGCACCAGACGGACAGACGATGAATCACAGAAAGCTGAAGCCTACCGGCAGCGAACGTGTGATCTGGGGAGATGCGGATAAGGATTTCTTCCCGGTAATGGAGACGCCTTGGGGACCGATGGGTAATCTGATCTGCTGGGAGAGCTACATGCCGCTTGCGAGAGTGGCGCTTTACCAGAAGGGAGTTGCGCTCTATATTTCCCCGAATACGAATGACAATGAGGAGTGGCAGAATACGATCCGCCATATCGCCATCGAGGGACACTGCTTCTTCATCAATGCGGATATGTACTTTACGAAGGATATGTACCCGAAGACCGCCAGCGGAGATGAGGAGATCGCGAAGATAAATGATATCGTGTGCCGGGGAGGAAGCTGCGTGATCGATCCTTACGGGCATG
This sequence comes from Clostridium sp. AM34-11AC, assembly GCF_003435375.1. GTDB lineage: Bacteria > Bacillota > Clostridia > Lachnospirales > Lachnospiraceae > Pilosibacter > Pilosibacter fragilis. Next base: position 4,647 of record NZ_QWGL01000014.1, read on the forward strand.
CGGTGAGTGAGACTGTGTGGGATAAAGAGGAGATCATCTACGCGGACCTCGACATGCAGAAGGTCCCGGCGAGCCGGATGGAGCATGATGTCTGTGGACATTACGCGAGACCGGACGTGTTGAAATTGAGTGTGGAGGATAAATAATGAAAGTATTGATGATCAATGGAAGCCCGCGGGCGAATGGAAATACATCGATCGCGTTGAATGAGATGAAGACGGTGTTTGAAAAAGAGGGAGTCGACGCGGAGATCGTGCAGGTCGGCAGTGAGGCGGTAAGAGGATGTATTGCCTGTAATCGATGCGCGGAGCTTGGGAAGTGTGTATTCGACGATGTGGTGAATAAGCTGGCGGTGAAGCTTTCGGAGGCTGATGGACTGGTGGTCGCAAGCCCTGTTTATTATGCGTCCGCAAATGCGACCCTCATCGCGGTTCTGGACCGGCTGTTTTATAGTACATCCTTTGATAAGACAATGAAAGTCGGGGCGAGCGTTGTCTGTGCGAGACGCGGGGGATGTTCGGCGACTTTTGACGAGTTAAATAAGTATTTTACGATCAGCAACATGCCGATCGCATCTAGTCAGTACTGGAACTCCATCCACGGGCGCGGACCGGGAGAAGCTGTGGGGGATGCGGAAGGTCTTCAGACGATGCGGGTTCTTGCGAGAAATATGACATTTCTCATGAAGAGCATTGAGCTTGGAAAAGAAAAGTATGGTCTTCCGGAGAAGGAAGAGGTCGTGCGGACGCATTTTATCAGATAGAGAAGAATGATATTGGAAGGAAATTATGCGATGAATCGGCAGAAACTGGTAAGTCAGATCAGCAGGTATGTGCCTTATAATGAGCAGGAAGAGGCGGATAAGGCTTTGATCTTAAACTGGATCGAGAAGAATGATGACGCGTTTCTTCGGGATAATGTGGTGGCGCACATGACGGCTTCGGCCTGGGTGGTGGATAAGGACAGGAGTAAAGTCCTTATGGTGTATCACAATATTTATCATTCCTGGTCATGGCTTGGCGGGCATGCGGATGGGGAGACAGATCTTCTGGCGGTTGCAATCCGGGAGGTGAAGGAAGAAGCAGGAATTTCCGATGTTAGGTCAGTGTCGGAGGAGATTTTTTCTCTGGAATCACTCACCGTTGACGGACATGTGAAAAAAGGACGGTATGTGTCCAGTCACCTGCATCTGAATGTGACGTATCTCCTGGAGGCGGATTCTGAGGAACAGGTGTCTGTGAAGGCGGATGAGAACAGTGGGGTCGCTTGGTTTACGCCGGAGGAGGCGTTAAAGAAATCTACGGAGCCGTGGTTTGTGGAGCGGGTGTATGCGAAGCTGATTGAGAAGACACGGTCACAGAGTGAAGCAAAAATTGGATAGGAGCTTTTTTGCGGTGACGGTCCTGATGGCGTGGATCGCTTGCATAGAGACAGTATTGACGGCATTTCGCGGGCAGGCAGCAGCTAAGAAATGTTTAAGGATGTCACAGAGGGCAAGGTCGTAGATACATTCAAGGCGATGGTGGAAGCAATGTTTAAAGGTGCCGCAACAGCTAAGGGAGCACTTAGTATCACACCGGAGAAGGTGATCGTTACAACACCGGGTGCAGATAAAAAAAGAGCTGTAATTGGAAAGTAAAACTCCTATCGGCGCAGCCGATACGGAGTGGATTTTTGCATGTAACTATGTTTATCGGTGGACTGGGTGTCCGGAAACTATCCGGAGCGTTTATACAAGGCTCTGATGAATTCTCCACGGTGCTGACTGTCTGGGATGGAGAGCGGCTTGTGGGGCTGACGCGGGTACTTGATGATACGGAGATGCTGGCGCAGATCCATTATGTGCTGGTAGATCCGGAATATCAGGGACAGGGAATCGCCGGCAGGATGATCGAGTATATCAAGGATAAATTCCCAGCCGCGGCATCGCAAGGTTGCGGGTCGCGCATTGTTAAGCTGTAGTTTGATTTTTGGGGCTGATATGATAGAATGTGGGTGACGACGGAAAGAGTCGGATATTGGAGAGAGTATTTTTTAGGAAAATTAAAGATTTATTCAGGAGAGCTTTTAAAGGGGAAAATTATGGCAAATTATAATGTTTATTTTAGTCCGACGGGCACGACAGAAAGAGTCGTAAAACATATGGGAGAAAGTTTTGGCAGTATGGAAAATATTGACCTGTCGAGACGGGATATGAAAAATCATGAAATGAAACAGGGGGATTTTTGTATTGTGGGAGTTCCGTCCTTCGGAGGACGTGTTCCGGGAATTGCGACCGAGAGACTTCGGAAAATGAAGGGTGACCGCACGCCGGCATTTTTACTGGTTACATATGGCGGAAGAGCGTATGAGGATACTCTGGTGGAATTGAAGGATGTGCTTGAGGCTCAGGGCTTTGTATGTATTGGGGCTGCTGCGATTGTGGCGGAACATTCAATCGCCCATCAGATCGAAGCGGGGCGTCCGTCAGCGCAGGATTACGATGAACTTGATACGTTTGCAGCTGAGGTGAAGGAGCGCCTAAAGGGGAATGTCTGTCCGGTTGAGGTGCCGGGAAACAGGCCTTATAAGGAATACAAGGTTCTGCCGATGGACATCCAGGTGTCAGATGAATGTATGGGATGCGGAAACTGCGCGGAGAGCTGTCCGGTTGGAGCGATATCGTTTGAGGATCCGAAGATGACGAACGGAGAAGCCTGCATTTCATGTATGAGATGCGTGGAGATCTGTCCGCAGAGTGCCAGAAGCGGGAATCTTGAAAAGGTCCAGATGATTTCGGAGAAACTGAAAATGATCTGTCAGCCGGATAAGGCGAATGAGTTTTTCTGATTTAGAGATAGTTGGGAGAAATGTTTTGAAGATATATGAATTAAAGGAACGGACGCAATTTCTTCCGGGACCTGTTGAGGCCTGAGAGGACTCGGTCCGGGTGACGCATTTGTTTCTTTCGGATGCGGAGATTTTAAAGATCAAGGAGTATGTTCCGCAGGCGGTTGGATTTTATGAGCATATGGGATTTGAGACGCATAAGCGGACGGAACTTGATGAGGAGGGAAATCCGTATCCGTTGTTATACATGAGACGGTGATGGAGAGCGGAACCGGTGAAATGTTTAGATAGGATATGTGATGCGGAAAAGAAAATAAAGTGGTGTAGATGAAAATATTTTGATCAAAACTGTACGAAAAATGTGGAGATCTGTTATGAAGATTGCGCTTTGTCAGATGGAAAATAAGGGAAGTGTTCAGGAAAATTTGGAGGGCAGTTTGCGGGCGGTAAGGGAAGCGGCTTCGCAGCATGCAGACCTGATCCTTTTTCCGGAGGTTCAGCTCACGGAGTTTTTTCCACAGTATCCGGGGAAGGATGTGTCGAGATACCGGGTCAGGATAGACTCGGAGATCGTGAAGGCGTTTTGTGATGTGGCCAGGGAACATCAGATCATGGTGGTGCCGAATCTTTATCTGGAGGAACATGGGAAAGCCTATGACGCGAGTCTTCTGATTCGGAAGGATGGGACGATCGCCGGTGTCCAGAAGATGGTACATGTGGCACAGGCGGACAAGTTTTTTGAGCAGGATTATTATACACCTGCCGATGATGGATTTAAGGTATTTGAGACGGAATTCGGGAAGATCGGTCTGGTGATATGTTTTGACAGGCATTATCCGGAGAGTATCCGGACGGAGGCGTTGATGGGAGCGGATCTGATCCTGATTCCGACTGTAAATACGAAGGCGGAGCCGTCTGAAATGTTTGAGTGGGAGCTCCGGGTGCAGGCATTCCACAACAGCGTGTTTATCGCCATGTGCAATCGTGTCGGGATGGAAGGAGAAATGGATTTTTCAGGGGAATCGATCATTGTCGATGCGAATGGAAATACCGTTTTGAAGGCGGATGATAGGGAGCAGATTCTTTATGCGGATATTGATCTGGCGCAGAGCTGTGAGATTAGGGGCAGGAGACCATATACGAATCTCAGGCGGAAAGAGCTTTATGTGTGAGGAAAATCGATTCTGAAATTCAGACAGTCTCTTACAGAGGACTCATTGGCGCTGCAGAATGGAGCGAACGGAAACACGGCGATCGCATTGGACGAAATGAAAAAAAGCCATGTACGTCTTTCTGACATTGTGACAAATGAGCAGCTATCACTTACTGCGGCTTCAAAATTGGGAATATCGATTCCTGAAAGTTTTATTATCAATACAGGTGCTGCAAGGGATGACGAGATACTATTTGCCACGAAACGATATGACCGTGTAATTCCAAAGAACGCAGCGTACATCAATGGTCTCATACGACCTTTTCGGCTTCATCAGGAAGATTTCGCTCAGGCACTTGGAATACCAGCGTATGAAAAGTATGAGAATGGGAACAAGCAGTATCTTTTAAAAGCGTTTCAGCTTTTAAGAAATAATGTGGCGGATCCTCTTACAGATCAATTAAAATTGTGGGATATGTTGATCTATGATTATCTGAATTGTATTATCGGATGCATCCGGTGGAGGATGAAAAGGAAACGATATATGTGCCTGTGTCGAATTCGGACTCTGCTTTGAGACCATGCCTGACAGAAGAGAATGCGTGGAAATTGATCGAAAAGATCCCAGAAATTTCGACGCCATGGACGGAGAACGAGAAGATGCGGGAGCAGAAGTATAAAGAGGCGATCAAGGCGAATGACCCGAAGGCGTTGGTTGTGATCATAAAGATGATCTACCAGCGGAAGCAGCAGCGACTCGCGCAGGGAAAGAAATGCACAGCGACGGATACGAAATATTTCCAGATCGCGGAAAAGCTCTTGTATGAGGAACTGGGAACAGCCATCGGGAAGCCGAAGCAGGAGATCGTCGACACGATCGTTGAGCATATTGGACAAAATTCTGTTTGATTTTTTCGGAAAACAGGAAATATCATTGTTGATGAACGAGTAGCAGACTGGTGTAAATCCGGTTTTGTTGCTCGTTTTTTATTTCAGTCGAGAAGACTCCCATCTTTTTTAGAAAATGATTCGGTTCTATGACCTGGATTGGTGTTTCTTTTTATCGAATAGTTATAGGTTTTCCCTATATGTAACCATAAAATAGAAAGATTATACAGAACTGCTGTCCGGTGGTAGATTATTATCAAATATCCTATGGGGGTAGTAGGAATATGAACTCTCTATTTACAAGAGAAAACAAGACAGGAGTGAAAAGATATGGAGAGAGGAATTAATACACGATGTTTACACTTAGAGGAAACAGAAGGAAAAACAGATAATTACGGAGCACTGAGCTACCCGATCTATCAGACAGCGACTTACGCCCATGCAGGTGTCGGAAAAAGCACCGGATACGATTACAGCAGACTTCAGAATCCGACAAGAGAGCAGCTTGAGAAGGTGGTTGCAAGCCTGGAGGGCGGCATCGATGCTTTCGCCCTTTCGAGCGGAATGGCGGCGATCACACTGCTTATGGAAATCTTCAAGCCGGGTGACCATATTATCGCTGAGGCAGATCTCTACGGCGGAAGTGTCCGTCTGTTCGACAATGTCTCGAAAAAGAACGGATATGAGTTTACATACTTAAACTGTTCCAGGGATGACATTGAAGGTGCCATAAAGGAGAACACGAAGGCGGTCTACATAGAGACGCCGACGAACCCGATGATGAACGTATCTGATATTTCCAAGATCGCGGAGATCGCAAAAAGACACGGACTCTACCTGATCGTCGACAACACATTCCTGTCCCCATATTTTCAGAATCCGTTAAAACTCGGCGCGGATATCGTGATCCACAGCGGAACGAAGTTCCTGGGCGGACACAACGATACCTTAGCCGGATTTATCGTGACAAACAACGAAGAAGTTCAGGAAAAACTACGGTTTATCATAAAGACCACAGGAGCCGGACTTGCACCGTTCGACTGCTGGCTGATCTTAAGAGGCATCAAGACTCTCGGAATCCGCATGGAGCGGTCCCAGGAAAATGCCATCAAGATCGCAAACTGGCTGAAGGAACAGCCAGTGGTGAAACATGTCTATTACCCGGGACTTCCGGAACACCCGGGTTATGAGATCATGAAGAAGCAGGCAAGAGGATTCGGCGCGATGCTGACCTTTGATGTGGACACAGAGCCCCATGCGCTGCAGATCCTTGAGAGTGTCAGAATGATCAAATTTGCGGAGAGCCTCGGCGGCGTGGAGACACTGATCACCTACCCGACGACCCAGACCCATGCGGATGTGCCGGAGAAAGTACGGCTGAAAAATGGAATCACGCCGTGCACGCTCCGGCTTTCGGTCGGAATTGAGGATATCGAGGATCTTCTCGCGGAATTATCGAAGGTATTTGGCGAGCTGAAATAAGACATGGGGCAAAAGGAGAGAGGATATCGGTATGACGGAAAGAAATTTGAATTTTGATGAGATCATTGATCGCCGGGGCACGGACTGCCTGAAATATGACTTTGCAAAGAGGAGAGGAAAGCCGGCAGACGTTCTCCCGCTCTGGGTGGCAGACATGGATTTCAAGACATCTTCCTACGTGGAGGATGCGCTGATCGAGCGGGCAAAACATGGAATTTTTGGTTACAGCGATACTCAGGAAGTATATTTTAACGCGGTGGCAGGATGGATGGAACGGCATCATCACTGGAAGATCAAAGAGGACTGGCTGATCAAGACTCCGGGTGTGGTATTTGCCCTGGCAATGGCGGTAAAGGCGTTCACAAAGGTCGGTGACAGCATACTGGTCCAGCAGCCGGTCTACTATCCATTTTCCGAGGTGATCCGGGACAATGACCGTGTGATCGTCAGCAATGACTTGATCCTGGGGGACGATAACCGGTATCATATCGACCTGGCTGATTTTGAAAAGCAGATCGTGGAACATGATGTGAAGCTGTTCCTTCTCTGCAATCCCCACAACCCGTCAGGAAGAGTGTTTACGAAGGAAGAACTGACTGCAATGGGAGATATCTGTGTGAAGCACGGCGTCACGGTGGTCAGCGATGAGATTCACAACGATTTTGTGTTCCGGGGTGAACATACGGTGTTTGCGTCCATCAAGAAGGAGTTCGAGGACATCTGCGTGGTCTGCACGTCTCCGAGCAAAACCTTCAACCTGGCCAGCATGATGATCTCGAATATATTTGTCCCGAATAAGGAGCTGAGACAAAAATTTCAGCATCAGGTCGATGCCGCGGGAATCAGCCAGCTGGGCGTACTGGGACTTGTGGCGACACAGACGGCGTATGAGAAGGGCGACGAGTGGTACGAGAGCATGCTCAAATATGTCTGGGAAAATATCGCCTACGTAAAGAAATATGTGAAGGACAACATGCCGGGAGTGAACGTCATTGACGGCGAGGGAACCTACCTCTTGTGGCTGGATTTCAGAGCGACCGGAATTGATGCCGATGAGCTGGACCGTCGGATCATCTACGACGCGAAGCTGTGGCTGGACAGCGGAAAGATCTTCGGAAAGACAGGAACCGGATTCCAGAGGATCAATGTGGCGGTACCGAGGAAGACGATTGAGGAGTGCATGAAAAGAATAGAAGGAATACTGAAATAGCGCATTTTTGGTCTCATAGGAAGACCGGGATCGCAGAATATGGATTGTGACAGGATAAAAAGTCTCTGGGACAGATTGGAAAATTTTTTGATCTGTTCCGGAGACTTTTTTGCAGCTTCCTGCACGATGAATGGGAAGTTACGGAATCCTTACGAAACATGTACGATTTCATTAGAATCCTCCATTAAAAAGAACCGTATGCTATAATAAAATTGGCAGAAAACATGTGAATTCCAGAAAATATGGAACGTTCAGGCAGGAGAAGGATAGAAAGAAATTGGAAATGTAACAGGATGAAAAAAGTGTGAGTGGTAACAGATTTTCAGTGAGGAGGAATGCGGAATGAAGAGAGTGCTGATCGGTGGCTTTTTATCTTTGATCGGAAGTATCTGGGCGATGGCGGTGCTGTTTGTTGCGGGAAGTAATCTGACGTCCGGATGGACAACTCCACCGGGGAGATTTATGACTACGGTGGCGGAAATGGGGCTGTCGGAAGTGTTTGGCATGGCGATCCTTTTCGTTGTTCTGGGGATTGTGATCATGATGGTTGAGTTATTCCGGAGAGATAAGCAGTAGAGATGGTATTCCGTCGATGGTTATGATTTTCTGCGAGTATGTCGTTATCATGTTAATAAGGAGTGAGATTGGTATGAAAAAGAAAACGATGATCCTTTTAACTGCTGTGCTATGCGCATCAGTTGGTGCGCTGGTCATGTTTTTAAACAGACCCTATAAACCAGTATCATTTACTGTCGATGGAGATCAGTGGTCGGCGAAAACTGTTGATGGAGATTCTCTGCTGCTGGAACTTCATAATGATAACAAAAGCAGAGAATGGTCAATCGTGTCGGAACCAGAAACTTTTGTAAGCGATTATCATAACATTGCGGAAAATATTTCAGAATTTCATATAATTGCATTGGAGGATGGAAATGGTGAGATGGTATTTCAATGTGTAAAAGATGATGGCAGCGCGGACATGTATACGCTTGGACTTTCTATTTCACGTCATCAGAAAACCAATCTTCAAATTGATTCAATTACCTTCAAAATTTCCGGGTGTCTGAAACAGAGGATGGAAGAAAAATTGACAGAAACAGCGAAAGAACCGCGGAAAATCGGGAATGCGCAAGGAAATTTACAAGGAATGGCAATCTATTCTTCCTTCCCTTTTGTGCACGAAGACTCACAATGGGAACTTCAGATCTATGTGCAGGAAGATATGCTCATAGATGGAGAACTGACTATGGATGACAGCTGTCGATTTCTGATACAGGCAGTTTCCGGAGAGGATTCCTATGTATTTTTAGATGAAATGATCCAGTTAGGTATACCGGAGGCGGATATCTGGGAGGACGAACAGGAAAAAATGCATATAGTGCTTCGGGATGTACGGACTGCCAGATATAAAGTGTCTGATTTTGTTTTCAATCCGGAAGAAAAGAAATTTATCGGCAGTGATGTACTGGATGGAGAAGGAATCAATTACATTGGAACGACCGGCAAGTAAGAGAATTTACACCGGCATGATACCGCGAAAAAGATGGTATCAGAGGGAAGGCTTTACATCGTATAAAGCCGTTATGCAGCCATGACTTCTTAATCGCAGTCCATTTTTAACAACACTTTGCAAGAATTCTCCCATCCTCTTTAGGTGGTGAGATAAATTGCCTTTTGGGAAAATCATGCAATATCTGGCATATTAAAACTGCACATATCTGTGCACATAAATGAAAACAAATATAGAAGAACGAATGTTCTGAAAAGCATAGACAAACAAGTGTTCCTGTGTTATAATATAATCAGTCGAAAGTAAAAGGAAAGGCTGATTTTATGAGAAAATTGGACAGTAATGCACATTCAGTGTTTCTACTCTATTATCATTTGATTCTGGTTATAAAATACCGAAAAAAGATACTGACGGATCCTGTTTCTGATCGGGCTCGGGAGATTTTTGAATATATCGCTCCGAAGTATCATATTACGTTAGAGGAATGGAATCATGATCGGGATCATGTTCATATCATGTTCCGGGCCCATCCGAAATCGGAACTCAGCAAATTTATCAATGCGTATAAAAGTGCAAGCAGCCGATTGATTAAAAAAGAGTATCCGGAGATTCGGCAGAAGCTTTGGGAAGAAATGTTCTGGAGCCAGAGTTTTTGTCTGTTAAGTGCTGGTGGTGCACCCATTGAGGTTATTCGCCAGTACATAGAAACACAGGGAGAAAATAAGAGTGAACATCGTGTACCGTTTTCGGATTTACCCGAATAAATCTCAAAAAGAACTATTTGCAAGGACATTTGGCTGTGTGCGTTTCGTGTATAACCGGATGCTGGCAGAAAAGAACGAATATTATGAGAAAACCGGAAAAGTATTAAAGGTTACGCCTGCAAAATATAAGGCAGAGTTTCCGTGGCTGAAGGAGGTAGACAGCCTGGCCTTGTGTAATGCGCAGCTGCATCTGCAGGCTGCCTATAAGAACTTTTTTCGGGATTCTTCAGTTGGCTTTCCGAATTTCAAGTCAAAAAAGAATCCGGTAAGAAGTTATACGACAAACTGTGTAAATGGAAATATTACTTTGCAGAATGGTAAACTGAAACTTCCGAAAGCAGGTTGGATCCGCATAAAACAGCATCGGAGTATCGATGATCGTTACATATTGAAGGGTGCCACCGTCAGCCAGGAAGCAGATGACAAGTATTATGTATCATTACTGTATGCGGCAGAAGAACCGGAACATGAAATCAGGTCAGTAAAAACCGCAGTCGGACTTGATTTTTCTATGAGAGAATTGTATGTAGATTCCCATGGAGCTCATGCGGATTATCCCCACTTTTTCCGAAAATCCCAGGAAAAACTTGCAAGGGAGCAGCGCAGGCTGAGTCATTGCGAAAAGGGGAGCAGCCGTTACATGAAACAGAAAAAGAAAATAGCCAGACTCCATGCTCATATTGCACATCAGCGGAAAGATTATCTGCACAAGGAATCCAGAAAGATAACCAATTTTTACGATCTTGTGTGCATAGAATCTTTGAACATGAAAGAAATGAGCCAGGATTCAAGGTTCGGAACGAGTGTTCATGATAATGGATGGGGAATGTTTACTGAGTTTCTTTCCTACAAATTAGAACGTGCCTGCAAGAAACTGGTTCGTATCGATAAGTGGTATCCCAGCTCAAAAATCTGCAGCTGTTGCGGAAAACTCAAAAAGGAGTTGAAACTGGAAGATCGTATCTATAGCTGCACCTGTGGAAATCAGATGAACCGTGATGAGAATGCAGCTATCAATATTTGCAGGGAAGGATTGAGAATATCGGGAGTTGAACTTGAAACAGAAAGAAAAATTTCCTGATCTCCTCCAAAACGTAGATTTTGTTCGGGACTGCGTAGATACGAAACAGTCCCGCTCGTAATAACAGAACCGTGGGACACACGGGGATAGCTCGCCTATGCTTTGCCCAATAGGGCAATCGAACGAGAAGCCCCCACTTCAAGTGTTAGCTAAGTGGAGGGAGTATGTCACAGAAAAAATCTCAAATACAGGTCTTGACATTTCTGCCGTTCGTGCTATTATTTACATATACCCCGTATGGGTATATGTAAATAGAAAGGAACGACAAAGATGGAACAGTATACAATAACAGGAATGAGCTGTGCTGCCTGCCAGACCCGCGTGGAGAAGGCAGTTTCCAAAGTGCCGGGCGTTATCTCCTGTTCCGTGAGCCTGCTCACGAACTCGATGGGTGTCGAAGGTACAGCTTCTTCCTCAGAAATTATTGAGGCAGTTCAGGCTGCCGGTTACGGCGCGTCCGTAAAAGGAGTGGAAAAGGCAGACGGATCCGGAAACGGCACTCTCTATGATGAATCTGCTCTGGAAGACCATGAAACCCCGGCCTTAAAGAAGAGACTCATTTCCTCCATCGGCTTCCTCTTAGTCCTCATGTATTTCTCCATGGGACACATGATGTGGAACTGGCCGCTTCCGGCTTTCTTCAACGGAAACCATGTGGCGATGGGGCTTTTGCAGCTCCTTCTCACCGTGATCGTCATGGTGATCAACCAGAAATTCTTTATCAGTGGCTTTAAGGGCCTGCTCCACGGTTCTCCGAATATGGATACTCTGGTAGCACTGGGCTCCAGTGCCTCCTTTGCCTGGAGCACCTATGCCTTATTTATGATGACAGATGCTCAGGTAAAAGGGAACGCGGATGCAGTCATGAGCTATATGCACGAGTTCTACTTTGAGTCCGCGGCGATGATCTTAACCCTTATCACCGTCGGGAAAATGCTGGAAGCGAGATCAAAGGGACGCACCACAGATGCCTTAAAAGGTTTAATGAAGCTGGCCCCGAAGACCGCCGTGATCGAAAGGGACGGTGTTGAGACTACGGTTCCGATCGCCCAGGTTAAAAAAGGCGATATTTTCGTGGTCCGTCCGGGTGAAAATATACCCGTGGATGGTATCGTCTTAGAGGGAAACAGCGCAGTAAATGAATCTGCTCTCACCGGGGAGAGTATTCCGGTGGATAAGGAGGCAGGTGACCCTGTCTCGGCTGCGACATTAAATCAGTCCGGCTTTATCCGCTGCGAGGCATCGAGAGTCGGAGAGGATACCACACTCTCCCAGATCATAAAAATGGTCAGCGATGCGGCGGCAACAAAAGCGCCCATCGCGAAGATCGCCGATAAGGTATCCGGCGTATTTGTACCTGCCGTGATCACGATCGCGATCATCACGACCATCGGCTGGCTCCTCGCAGGCGAGACCATGGCCTTCGCCTTAGCCCGAGGGATCTCCGTTCTCGTCATCAGCTGCCCGTGTGCATTAGGACTTGCAACGCCGGTAGCCATCATGGTGGGAAACGGAATGGGAGCGAAGAACGGAATCCTTTTTAAGACAGCAGTTTCGCTGGAAGAAACGGGAAAAGTAGAGATCGTTGCCTTAGATAAGACGGGGACCATCACAAGCGGGGACCCCCGCGTGACAGATCTCGTTCCGGAAGAGGGAGTGAGCGAGTCAGAACTTCTTTCCATGGCATACGCTCTCGAGAAGAAGAGCGAGCATCCGCTGGCGAAGGCAGTCCTCTTAAAGGGTGAGGAAATGGGGCTTTCCGCAGCTGATGTGACAGATTTTGCGGCACTTCCCGGAAACGGACTTTCTGCGAAATTAAATGGAAATACGATCTACGGCGGAAACATGAAGTTTGTCGGAACTCATGTGGCTGTTCCGGAAGATATGAAGAAGAAATCCGAAGCTCTCGCGGAGAGCGGAAAGACTCCGTTATTCTTTGCGGAGAATGAGAAGCTTGTGGGCATCATCGCTGTTGCGGATATGATCAAGGAAGACAGCCCACAGGCAATCAGGGAGCTGCAGAACATGGGAATCCATGTAGTCATGCTGACCGGTGATAATGAGCGCACCGCAAAGGCTGTCGGAAAAGAAGCCGGTGTCGATGAGGTCATCGCCGGAGTCCTCCCGGATGGTAAGGAGAGTGTGATCAGAAAGCTCAAGGAAAAAGGCAAGGTTGCCATGGTCGGCGACGGGATCAATGATGCTCCGGCCCTCACAAGAGCCGATATGGGAATCGCCATCGGAGCCGGAACCGACGTCGCTATCGATGCGGCGGACGTGGTCCTCATGAAGAGCCGCTTATCCGATGTCCCGGCAGCGATCCGCTTAAGCCGTGCGACGCTTACGAATATCCACGAGAATCTGTTCTGGGCATTTTTCTACAATGTGATCGGGATCCCGCTTGCCATGGGACTCTGGATCCCGGTATTCGGCTGGAAACTGAATCCGATGTTTGGTGCCGCAGCCATGAGCTTATCCAGCTTCTGCGTTGTATCCAACGCCCTGCGCTTAAATTTCTTTGATATCCGGCGTTCCGACAGGGACAAAAAGATAAAAACAAAAATCCATAACAATAAAGAAAAGGAGAGTAACATGATGGAAAAGACATTAAAAGTTGAAGGTATGATGTGTCCGCACTGCGAGGCAACTGTAAAAAAAGCACTTGAGGCCATTGACGGCGTATCCGTTGCAGAGGCAGATCACGTAAAAGGAACCGCAACGGTGACACTCACAAAAGATGTTCCGACCGAAGTGCTTAAAAAAGCCATCGAGGATAAGGATTACAAGGTGATCGGTTGAGAGTTGACTGCAAAAAATGATTGAATATCAGCTGCCCCGGGATGAAAGATTCCCGGGGTGGCTTTCCTGCTATATAGGCAAATGCCTGTGAGGCAGATCAGAGAAGAAAACATGATATCGTAGGAACGTAAAATTGGGGAGGTTGTGCATGGAGAAAAAATCATGTTGCTGTGCCGGAGAAGCGGAGACAGTAAATGTAAATATGGAGACAACAGGGGTAATAGGAGCAGAAGCAACAGCAAATACGGTGACTGCCGAAACAGAAACACCGTCCGATGATGCTGTCTGCCACTGCCGCCACAAACATAGAACAGAAAAGGAAGAGAAAGATCTTCTGACCCGCTTAAACCGCATTGAGGGGCAGGTCCGTGGCATCAAAGCTATGGTTCAGGACGAACGCTACTGCCCGGATATCCTGGTTCAGGTATCTGCCGTCCAGTCTGCCTTAAACGGCTTCTGCAAAGTTCTCTTATCCAACCACATCAAGACTTGTGTGGTGGAAGATATCAAGAACGGAAATGAGGAGACCGCTGTGGCGGAGCTTTGCGAGACGATCAAGAAGATGATGTAGAGATGGGAGGTAACAGTGAAATTTGAACTAAATGAATATCATCGAAATTCCTCTGATGATGAATTAATAGAGGACTTAAGAAATGTAGCTCATTTTTTGAAGAAAAATACTGTTACATTGAGCGAATACAATGAATATGGTCGTTTTCATGCTACTACATTAACAAGGCATTTTGGATCTTGGTTTAAATGCTTAGAATTAGCAGGACTTGCACCTTCGAGATCAAAAATAGGAATTTCAGATGAGGAACTATATGAAGACATTGAAAGAGTATGGATTAAGTTGGGTAAGCAACCATCATATTCGCAAATGAGAGACTTAACAAAATATTCAATGGGGATTTTTGAAAAAAGATTTGGTGGATGGAGACATTCGTTGGAAGCGTTTGTAAAATATATAAATGAAACCAGTGATGAGAATGATTCAGTAGCGGTTAATAAGAAAACAATAAAAGATAAAGGGCGGAACCATAAAACATCGCGATCAATTAATTTAAGAATTAGATTCTTAGTATTGAGAAGAGATGACTTTAAATGCTGTAAATGTGGCGCATCGCCAGCAAAAGATCCATCAGTTATTTTGCAGGTTGATCATATTATACCTTGGAGCAAGGGAGGAGAGACTGTATTAGAAAATCTTCAAACACTGTGTTCCGAGTGTAATATAGGAAAAAGTGATCTTATATAGAACAATCACAGGCATGGATTTTGATTTTCCAGCCTGCGATTATATCTCGTAAATCTATCCGATCGTGCGATAAGTAAAGAATGCGAAGCCGAGGATACAGAGGGACGCGATGATCTCGCTGATGATCCGGATGATGGTATTTGGGGCGCCGTTGCCGGCGATCCGGTGGATGATCCGGATACTCACAGTGATCGCCACAAGAATGATCAGTGTGAAGTACGCAGTTCGCAACGGAATTACATTGAAAGCGCCGAGACCGGCAGCGATCAGCATGGCAATGGAAAGAAGGATTCTGATTGCTTTCATAAAAACGCCCCCTCTGGATATAAAATTACGGAAAATTTAAGTTGAACGCACATGAACTCTGATGTGTGAACACGGTCAGTACAGGCTGACAAATTCTTTTCAGGATCACAGCATATCTTCGCAGAGTGCTTCTCCCAGATGGAGATGATATTCCCGCTCGGAAAGGTTGTTATGCTCTGACCCTTATAGAAGCGGGACTTCTCGATTGAGATAAGCAGATGCGATGAGTTCTCTTTTTGATATTATAACACTATTCTGCTCAAAAAGAAAACTTTTCTGTAAATATCTTTTCGAAAATTTAATCCGTCAGGCATGTGTGACAGATTGAAAATGGGAAGAAGAGTAGAAAATGTAGATAATGTAGAAAAAATGCAAAAAATAGAAAAAAATCAAAAAAAGCAGTTGACATTTTCATAAATCTATATTATACTTACGTACGTAATCGAGACGAGGCGTGGCTCAGTTTGGTAGAGCGCTGCGTTCGGGACGCAGAGGTCGCAAGTTCGAATCTTGTCGCCTCGACTTACTTAAATACTAAGGCCTGTTGGTCAAGCGGTCAAGACGACGCCCTCTCACGGCGTAAACCCGGGTTCGATTCCCGGACAGGTCACTTGCTGTTGCGTTATGCAGCAGCATTTTTTAAAGGTGCTTCCGTGGCTCAGTTGGTAGAGCAACGCATTCGTAATGCGTAGGTCGCCGGTTCGAGTCCGGCCGGGAGCTGAGTAAAAAACCCTTGAGAAATCAAGGGTTTTTCGTGTTTTTAGGGTTTTGATATTATGGGCAAAAAGAGCAAAAAAAGGGGCTTTGTCTACTATTTGTCTACTATTCAATTTTTTACCTGTGATTGACTACTGCCGGCTCATCCAGAAGAGCATCCGCCATGATGCTTGCAGCCTCTTTGCTGCTTTGATGAAAGAAGTACGCGTAGATATTTAATGTGGTGCTGGTATTGGCGTGGCCGAGGACTCCGGAGACGGCTCTTGGATCTAACTTCTTATTGATCAGAATCGAAGCGGTGGTGTGCCGTTACGGTATAATAACGACAAACAGAAAAAGCCTTTATTTTCAAGGGGTTTGAGCGTTTGTCGTCTTTTATTCAATTCCTTTTCCAAGTTGAAAATTGACGAAAACTATAAAGAAAAAAGGAGGCTGTTTTATTAACGACAAAATTTAATAGTGCCAGCGGTCCGGCTTTATGTCTGACCGCTGGTTGCCGTGGGCGTTTCACTTTTATAGGTGGACGCCCTTTTTTCATACTCATTTTCGAGAGAAAGGAGATCCACATGGAATTAAACGAAATGGAAAAAAAGCTGCTCTTTCAAGTGGAGGGCGATTATCAGACAAAGATCCTGAATGAACTTTATATGACCGTGCGGTATTCAAATAATTCCGAACAGCGGGAGGCGGCAGAAGGTCTTATGGCAAAACTTCGTGTTCTGTCAAATGCAGAGTGCATGGACTTGGTAAAAGATATTCAGAAGAATTACCGTCTGCCCTATCCAGCCCGGACGATTGGAGAAAAGATCGCCGAGGCCAGACAACAATCAGGGGCAGAAAAATTGAAGGGGCATGACATCATGGCACTTGAACGCTTTGATCCAGAAGTAAAGCACATGATCGTCTTTGATGTATTGTCTTACGATTCCCCTGTTGGCGACAAAGGCGATAAGATGCGCTTGTTCCTTACAGATGCCGGCTATCAGAAATTTTTAGAGAGCCAGGAACGGGGCGAAGTGAAACTGAAAAACCATGCGAAGGTCTCTGACGGTCATCTCCATTATGACCGCAGGGATCATGCCTTGTAACGGAATAGTCGAAGAAAGGAGGCGGTACAATGGCAGTATTCCGTGTAGAGAAAACAAAGGACTTTACGATAATGAGCAATCACCATCTGCGCAATACGGAGTTGTCCTTAAAGGCAAAGGGGCTTTTATCACTTATGTTGTCGCTGCCGGAAGATTGGGATTATACCACAAAGGGACTCGCCCATATCTGCAAGGATGGTGTGGATTCTATCACTACTGCCCTGAAGGAACTGGAGCGGCATGGTTATCTCACCAGACAGCGCCTCCGCTATGATAACGGGCAGTTGGGAGACATTGAATATACGATCCATGAGCAGCCTGTAAGTACCGAAAACACAGGGCTTTCACCTAAACGGGAAAATCCAAGACAGGTAAAACCAGAACAGGCAAAACCTAAACAGGCGGAACCTGAACAGGAAAATCCGGCACAATTAAATACTAATCCATTAAAAACAAAAAAATCAAAAAAAGATAAATCAATAACTTATCCATCAATCTATCCGGCAGAGCCGGAAGCGGCAAACCGCACGGATGGGATGGATCGGATAGAGCTGATAGAAGCCTATCGTGAAATCATCAAAGAAAATATTGAATATGACTTACTGGTCTTACGGTATGGCAGGGAACGTTTGGATGAAGCCCTTGAACTTATGCTTGAAGTGATTTTGTCGAAACGCCCTTACATTCGCATTGCCGGAGATGATTTTCCGAGGGAGATCGTCAAGAGCCGGTTCCTGAAGATCAATTCCGGCCACTTAGAGTATGTCTTTGACTGTATCGACAAGAACACAACGAAGGTCGGAAACATCAAAGCGTATCTGCTGGCGGCGCTGTATAATGCCCCGGCTACAATGGACAGCTATTACCGTGCCGAGGTCAATCACGACCTGTACGGCTGTTAGGCACCTTTGGGTGTCTTTTTTCATTTCATCACAGGAAGGAGGCAAAGCACAATGAAAAGAAACACTGTGCCGGTACTATGCCCGGCGTAACCAAAGAACAGATTCAGGCAGCGCGGGAAGCTGACTTGTTTACTTACCTGCAATTCCATGAACCCGGCGTGCTGAAACAGGATGGACCTAATTTCCGGCATAAGGAGCATGACAGTCTGGTATATGTGACCGGGAAAAGGTACTGGTACTGGAACAGCCGCGGACGGAGTATCAATGCGCTGGACTACCTGATCCAGATTCGGGGATATGGTCTTGTGGATGCGGTTCATGCTCTGGTAGGTGGCGAAATCCCACAGGAACCGGCTTACCGAAGTACGGCAGAAATACAGGTATCAAAAGAGCCGGAAAAGAAAACATTCGCTCTCCCCTGGGCCAGACGTTGCGCGACCGCTGCGGTCTCCTATTTGCAGAAACGGGGGATCAGCTCAGAAGTCATTCGCCAGTGTTTACAAGCCGGGATTTTTTACGAAGCCCGGTATCATGGAGAACCGGTTTGTGTGTTTGTTGGGAAAGATGATTCCGGGAAAGCGAAGTTTGCCTGTATGCGCAGTATCAGCGGCAATCTCAAAAAGGATGTCTATGGCAGCGACAAAGGATATAACTTTTGTTATCCCCCGCAAAGTCCGGGCAGCCGGCATGTGGCAGTCTTTGAAGCTCCTATTGATGCGCTTTCCCATGCGACACTTCAAGAGCTGGAGGGATGGAAATGGAATGGTTACCGCTTGTCTTTGGGAGGTACTTCCCATGTGGCGCTGACTTCTTTCCTGGAACGCCACCCGGAGATCCGGCGTGTTACCCTTTATATGGACCACGACCTTGCCGGATTTGTCAATGCCCGGAAAATCAAGACCATGCTTCACGAGGATAAACGTTTCCGTCATATCCGGGTAAGTGTCAACCCTCCCCGGATGGGAAAAGATTACAATGAGAAATTGCTGCTGGTTCGGGAACAACTGCAAACCAGCCAGCACCAACGCCGCCCAAAAGAGGCGGCTGTTTCAATTTAGGGAGGATTTCAACATGAATGGATCTCAACATATCTGCTTTACAGACAGCGCCGGAAAAGCGCTGTTTTCCATTCCCGACAATGGTTTACTCTGCCTGTTCTATGGAAACGGGGACAGGCACTTTGCTGTTTGTCATCGTCTGGATGACACCCATGCAGAAATTGACGGGGTAAATTATTCGCTGCCGGATTTTGCCAAAAGGATGAAACACAACCAGATCAGCTTTGCTCCGGCATAAGGCTGGAAAACAAATAACAGGAGGATTTGAAAATGAAAAAAATTGAAAATACCGCTTTGCAGATGATTGCCGAGGCTTCCCGGTGTCCAGACTACGGCCCCGATATGGTTAAATCGCTGATGAAAAAGCTGGACATGAACGAAAAGGGCTTTGCTCTTTTGATGAATGTTGCCCCATCCACAGTGCGTCTTTGGACCAGCGGAGCTGCACAGCCCTGCGGCACAGCAAAACGCCTCATGCAGATTTATGAAACCGGTCCGGAGATTGTCGGCAAGATTGCCGGCGGGCAGCTACCGGCAGATGGGAGGGATTGATTAAATGGCGGAGACAGATAGCCAGCCGTTTGCGGAAAATGAGCAGGTCAAAGAGCTGCTTCACATGAAAGGAGGAATTTGATTGAATCAGGAACCACTACCGCAGATTCATTTGATCCGTGATACAGACTTATCCGTCTTTGCGTATGAGCTCCATATTTTTGCCGGAGATTTTCTTAGGGAATGCGAATTTAATATGCGTTCTCTGGCGACAAATACCGGGGCTGATTCCATTGCCATCATGGGAAAAAATCACATATGGCTTTCCGACGCTTTGTTTGCTTATTGTTCTACGGCGGATCTTTATCAAATGATCTCAACAACGGAGTTTATCGGAGCGAGGGCTTTCCTGTTTCATACGGATCGCAGAGAGGGCGGTCACTTGTACGGAGATGTCCTGATGATGGATTTAGACACGCTGCGGCAGGATATAAAAAGAAATATCCTCTATCCTTGCGGCGTCAATATCGAACGCAAAGATGGTTCAGCGGCTACGGTCAGCCTGAAAGAATGGACTGAAATGGAGCTTTACGAAAAAGATGCTCTGAAAAGTTGGGGGTTTTCTTATGCCCCGAATCAAGTTACGGAATGGCAGTACCACTATTCCACGATGTTCAGACAGTGGATGGATCAGGCATTTCGTTATATGCCCCAGGATTTAGAAGAACGCCTGAATATGCAATATATGGAGGCAGCCCAGAACCCGGATATGGATAAGTACCGCATACCACAGGGAACGGCAAAGCAGATGCTTCTTTATGACGAAGCCCCTGTGTATCGCCTTCTTCCATCCGGTTCGGAGAAAATTGCGCCCATCGCGGCAATCTCTACGGGCCTGTGGTATGAAAATTACCGGGAGTTTGCCATTGCACCAGAGGATTTAGGCGCTCTGGACAAACTGATCCGCAGGGAAACTGACCGGCTCACAGGAAACCTCCCACAACTTCACAAAAACGAAGAACGTCGCCCTGCCCCGGAGCGATAAGAATTTTACACTGACTGGAGGTGATGAAGATTGGCAGGAGTGCATGAAGATTTCGGTGAAAAGATCGGCGGTGCGAAAAAAGACCTGTGGAAAGACCGCGGGCTGTATGCGGATGATCTGGAAGCCATGAATGAGCGCGAAGCCGAAAAATTTGTGAAAAAGGATAATGTCTGGAAAAAGCCGGACTATGCAGCCATGCTGGAGGAAGGGATTCCTCTTGGCGTGGTCTATTTTATCAAAAAAGCAAGGGACGGCTTAAACGCCTCTCCTCAGTATTACCGCACGGATGACACCCCGGAAAAACGGACTGCGAGGCAAAAGGAGTATATAAAAACAGTCCGGGAATTGCAGACAGTGCTTTCAGATGTCCGTACTGTGGAGGATGCCATGAGAGCCTATGACCGCTTTTTCGTTGACAATGGATATTTAGAAAAGGTACAGGGCTGGGTAAGCGGAATCCATTACCGGGCAACGAAAAAGGGTCAGGACAATCCCGTGATTACAAACAAATTGTCCAATACCATGCTGATCCGCTCGGCTGAATATTTTGAGCGCAACTTTGCTCAGAAAGCAAAAAAGGAACAGTTTTGTGTTTCCAAAGAGCAGAAAATACCGAAAGGTTATGCGATCCACTTCAACGACGGGAAACAGACCTATTCTAAAAATGGGGACTGGAAACCCGGTACCTACTATGTGACAAAAGGCTATTCGATCCTGCGGACCAATTTTGAGACCAAAGAAGCTGCCCTGAAATGGGTGCAGGAACTTGCCAAAGGCAGGAACAAAAACGGAAAGATCCGTTTTGTCCCTCCACAGCTTGCCCATGTCAAACGTACCGGACCGGATTATCGGAATGGCGTGGAGATCACCGGACAGCATTATCTTGATACCTTTGGGTTCCGCGGCGGTGAGTTTGGAAACTGGATGAACCAGAACGACCGGCAGACCTCCCTTAACATGGGATTTGAAGCACTAAAGGATCTGGCGTCAGCCCTTAAGATCAGCGATAAAGATATTGCTTATCAGGGAACACTTGCTATCGCTTTTGGTGCAAGAGGCAGTGGCAATGCTGCAGCTCATTATGAACCTTTGCGTACAGTCATCAATCTTACAAAAATGCACGGGGCCGGTTCCCTGGCACATGAATGGTGGCATGGACTTGACGATTATCTTGGTACAAAGATGGGAGCAAAAGGGATGCTGTCAGAACAGCCCCACCT
The DNA here is from genome assembly GCF_003435375.1 of Clostridium sp. AM34-11AC. Taxonomy (GTDB): domain Bacteria; phylum Bacillota; class Clostridia; order Lachnospirales; family Lachnospiraceae; genus Pilosibacter; species Pilosibacter fragilis. The sequence continues at coordinate 26,449 of NZ_QWGL01000014.1, forward strand.
CTATGCGCCGTTCCAAAAACTCATTGACACCATGAAGTATAAACCGGAAACACCGGAACAGGCAGCAAAGCGCACGGAAGCACAAACAGAACGCACCCGGAAAAATGCGGCAAGCTGGCTGGATTCCTCGGTTCTTGCCTCCCTGAAACGGTATGGCAATGAGGAACAGATGGAAACCTACGCAGTCTTGCGGGAAGCATTTTTGTCCGGCGAACCCGGCTCTGTGGAACAGATCAGCGCATTTAAGAAGAATGTTACCGGCCGGGTAATTCCCAAAAGTGAACGGGAACGGCTGGAAATTTTTGAGCGTATGCTTTCCGGGATGCAGGCGCAGGAAGCTCCGCAGATTGGACGGACGGAAACTGATTTTTACCGTAATTCGGTACGCATGGGAAAAGAATGTGAAAAAGACGGCGGTTATTGGGACAGCAATGTGGAAATGACAGCCAGAGCCTTTGCCTGTTATATCAAGGACAAACTGCCCTACACATCGGATTATCTGGCAGGCCATGCCGACTGTGCCCTTACCCTGGTTTCCGGTAAAGACGGAGAAATGGAGGTATTGAAAGCCTTCCCTGTGGGGGAAGAACGCCGTGCAATCAACGCTGTTTTTGACGAGATCATTCAGGATTTGAAACGGGAACAGCTATTGACCCATGCCGATGTAACGCTTCCCCTCTCTGTTTCTGAACTTCGTGAGGCGGCGGACGGGCAGCTATCCATGTTCGGCGTCGGCCGTCCTTCCGTGATGGATCAGCTTGCGGCAAACAGGCCGGCAGATAAAAAATCACCGGCACAGACGTTTTCCAGAAAAAACCACGAGCCGGAAATATAGCAGGAGGTGAACAGCATTTTGGAAGAAAATAAAGATTATCGTGCCTACCGGTATGGCGACCACTTGACGCCGGGATCGGAGCTTAAAATTGAGCACAGCGTAGTTTGTGAAAATGTGGATATTTCTACACTGATCACAATGGGAACCGATAGCCTGGAAGCCATGCGCCAGGGAAGTATCGACGGGGAGCAGAAAGCCTATGAAATCGTGGTGGCTGCCGCAAAACAGTGGGAACAGCAGGCAGCGGCAACACAGACGATCAACCGGGCTTTGGAATATCTTCGTACACCTGAGATTGAACATACCGGCAATCAGTGGAAAGACACCGATAACTGGAGGGCGGATCAGAAAATCAGCAACCGGGTCTATCAGATGACCTGCAGTATTTGGGAAGATACGAAATATGACAGGGAAACAAAACAGAGTATTCCGGTTGCCTGGTATGTGACATGGGAAGTCCGTATTCATTCCCCGAAGCAGGGATATGGAGAAAAGATTGCCGGACAAAACCAGAAACGATATACAGATAAGAATGCAGCCATAAAATACCTGGACGGGCGGAAGAAAGCCTATTCCCATTTATTCACGGAAATTTCCCCGCCAATTCCGAAAGAATATGAGCGTCATTTTATGGTTCATGGCACTCTCTTACCTGGTTATACGGTTGAAGGACTGGAACAGACCAAAACGGAACATGCCGCCGCCGAGGTTTCGGAGGGCGGTATTTTTACGCCCCAAAACCAGGAGAAGCCTTCCGTCCTGGGGAAGCTCTCTGTGGCAAAAACCCAGGAAAAAACGCCAGCCGCTCCCGGTATGGCAATGAAAAAGAAGGAGGATATACAGTTATGAAAGTGTTAATGGTAGAGCCGGGCAAGTCCCCTTATGCTGCGGAGATTGAAAGCGGTCTGAAATCTTTGCAGGCGGCAGTGGGTGGAGACATTCAGGCGGTCTATCCGTATGAGGACCCGGTGGCTCTGATCTGCAATGATGAAGGCAAGCTGATGGGACTGCCTCTGAACCGGGCTCTCTTTGATGATGACGGCCACGTTTATGATATTGTGTCCGGGAATTTTCTGATCGTTGGTCTTGGCGAGGAAGATTTTACAGACCTTTCCCCGGACTTGATGGAGAAATACGGGGAGCAGTTCAAGTACCCTGAAAAATTTGCAAGGATTGCCGGCGAGATCATTGCAGTCAAGCAGCCTGCAACCAATGAACACCGGGAAAAACCGAGGATGCACCATTCCGGCCCGGATTTGTAGAAAGAAAGGAGCCAATTATGTTAATGGCAGTAAATGAACCTTATGCCCTTATGGTGCAGCCGGACGATATTCTGATCTCTCCCCGTGAGGTAGATGAACATTTTGGGACGATGGTATGCTTCCATCCCCGCTATGCGCTGGGCGACCATCACAACTATATGGACAAAGACGACTTCCTGCGGGAAATGTATTTAGATACCGTAGGACATGATGAAGCCGGCATGAAACGCTATGAACGGATGGTAAACATTGTAAGCAGCCGTTTCCGGCATGGACCAAAGACAGAGGAACGGGCGATCGATGAAGCAATGCAGAAAGTAATTTCGGAAAAGTATCTGATGCTCCCCCTCTATCTCTACGACCACTCAGGTCTTGCCATGAGTACAGAAAGTTTCTCAGGCAGGGCCCCTCATGCAGAATGGGACAGCGGACAGGTCGGCTGGATCTATGTTTCCAAAGAAGATGCCCTAAAGGAATTTGACGCTGACAAGATGACCGGCGCCATCCGGCAGAAAGCGGACGCACTGATGCGCAGTGAAGTCGCCGCTTACGATTCCTATCTGCATGGCGAATGTTATGGGTTTGAGCTTTATAAAAACGGGGAGCTGTCGGATAGCTGCTGGGGCTTTATGGGTAACTTTTCCGATGTGTTGAAAGATATGGCGGAATACCTCCCGGATGAGTGCAAAGGGATGGTCGATCATCTGGAGGAACAGGAACGCCCGGCTACGATCATCAAGACGCTTTTGAAACATGCTAAAATTCAGGTCGATCAGGCAGCAAAAGCCTTTGAACACGCTTCCCGACAGCAGGTTCTTGGGGAAAGCCGGTAAAAAGTTATTTCCATATTATAAATACCGATTTTATCAGAAAGGAGGATGCTCTTGCAGGAAGATCTCGAACAACGAACGGTTTCTGTTTCTATACAGGCAGCAAAACTGTCAGGGCGGGTACTGCGTGCGGCTATTGCTGCGGTACTCCAAAAGATGGAACAGGAACGCACAATGCCAAAAGTCGGGCGCAACAGCATGAAGCGGCTGACTTATAAAGACCCCGGAGCCAATACCATTGAAGTTTCAGGGCGAATCCGCTCTTTTGAACGGTATGCCAGGAAACATCAGGTACGCTACCATATAGAAAAGGAACTTGGGACCGATCCCCCAAAATGGACGGTATATTTCAAGGCAAACCAGGCGGATGCACTGACGGCAGCTTTTAAGGAATATACGAAGAAAGACCTTACACGCAGCACCAGACCGTCGCTGCTTACACAGCTTCATAAGTTCAAAGAACTGGCGCAGTCGCTTGGCCGTGACCGTGTAAAGAACAAAGAACACGGAGGACCGGAACGATGAAGATTGATGCAGAAACACTGAAAAAACAGGTCATTCTCCATCTGCCTTATATTCTGTTCCTTCTGGTATTTGCCAAGCTGGGCGAGGCGGTGCGTCTGGCTCCCGGAGCAGACGCTTCCCAAAAGCTGTTAGGACTGTCCGAAGGCTTTGCCCTTGCGTTTCAGAGTATGTGGCCGGGAGCGGCAATGGACTGGCTGATTGGTTTATGCGGTGCAGCCATTATGCGGCTGGCAGTCTATCTTAGAGGGAAAGACGCTAAGAAATACCGCAAAAATGTGGAATATGGTTCTGCAAGATGGGGAAATAAAGCCGATATTGCCCCATTTATGGACCCAAAGCCGGAAAACAATATCATTCTTACCCAAAGTGAAGGACTGATGTTAAACGGACGGCCCAAAAATCCGGCCAATGCAAGAAATAAAAATGTACTGGTAGTCGGAGGATCAGGTTCGGGAAAAACGCGCTTTTTCATCAAGCCCAATCTGATGCAAATGCACAGTTCCTACGTCGTCACCGATCCGAAAGGTACAGTCCTTGTGGAATGCGGAAAGATGTTGCAGCGAGGCACACCAAAGCTGGACAAGGACGGAAAGCCTATGCGTAATGAAAAAGGAAAGATTATCTATGAGCCCTATAAAATACGGGTATTCAATACGATCAATTTTCAGAAAAGTATGCACTTTAACCCATTCGCCTACATTCATTCCGAGAAAGATATTCTGAAGATCGTCACTACCCTGATCGCCAATACCAAAGGCGAAGGAAAAGCCGGAGACGATTTCTGGGTCAAAGCAGAAACCTTGCTTTATACGGCACTGATCGGATATATCTACTATGAAGCTCCGGTAAACGAACAGAATTTTGCCACACTGGTAGAAATGCTGAACGCAATGGAGGTCCGTGAGGATGACGAGTCATTCAAAAATGCCGTTGACCTTCTCTTTGACGCTCTGGAACAGAAAGACCCGGATCATTTTGCCCTGCGTCAATATAAAAAATATAAGCTCGCTGCCGGAAAAACAGCGAAGTCGATCCTTATTTCCTGTGCTTCCAGACTGGCTCCTTTTGACATTAAAGAAGTCAGGGAAATTACCATGTATGACGAGCTGGATCTGGATATGCTGGGGGATGAACGGACCGCTCTTTTCCTTATTATGAGTGATACGGACGGAACCTTTGCATTTTTGATCAGTCTGATCTATTCCATTTTGTTTAACCGCTTATGCGAGCGGGCGGATGATGTATATGGGGGCAGGCTTCCCATCCATGTGCGCTGCCTGATCGACGAGGCGGCAAATATCGGGCAGATCCCGAACCTGGAGCGTCTTATGGCGACCATCCGAAGCCGTGAGATCTCTGCCTGCTTGGTGCTGCAGGCGCAAAGCCAGCTCAAAGCCCTGTATAAAGACAACATGGACACCATCATCGGTAACTGTGACGCCTCTCTTTTCTTAGGAGGCAAAGAAGAAACTACCTTAAAAAGCTGGAACTCCCTATTAGGGAAAGAGACTATTGATCTGTATAACACCAGTGTCACAAAGGGAAATCAGGAATCCCACGGACAAAATTTTCAAAAGCTGGGAAAGGACCTGATGTCGGTGGATGAACTGGCAGTTATGGACGGGGGCAAATGTCTGCTGCAGATCAGGGGTGTGCGGCCGTTCCTCTCCCGGAAATACGATATAACCAAACACCCAAATTACAAACTGCTTTCCGATTTTAATGAGAAGAACGCTTTTAATATCGAAAAGTTTCTTTCTACCCGGATGCCGATGCGTCCCGGTGAACGATACCGTAATTATGAAGTCACAGCCGAAGATCTGGCTTCCCAGACTTTATAGAGTTGTTCCTGCCTGTCAAAGCATGACGCCCTGGCAGGCTTTGTTTTTGTCACGATGAAAGGAGGATATTTTGAGGATTCGTGATTCTCCCTGAAAAGTAAATAACCGCAGGATTTTTCCTGCCCCATGCCGCCGTGCTGTTTGAAACAGATTTTTTTCTAAAAACAGTGCGGCGGCTTTTTTTGTTTCCGGCCTGATACGGCCATATCACAAATTAAAATTTCTGAAATTAAAGGAGGAACTATATGGCATTTTTTGCAAGCGCGATTGATACTTTGAAGATCCTTGTGATCGCCCTGGGCGCAGGTCTGGGCGCATGGGGTGTTGTAAACCTTCTCGAAGGTTACGGAAATGATAACCCAGGTGCAAAATCCCAGGGGATCAAGCAGCTTATGGCAGGCGGAGGTATCGCTCTGGTTGGTGCAACGCTGATCCCGCTGCTTTCCGGCCTGTTCGGTTAAGGGCTGACTTATGGGCAGTCTGTTTGAATGGATAACAGACTGGATTAAAGAGGGCCTGATCGATGCGATCACCGGACAGTACACCAGTATTTTCAACTCCGTCAACAATCAGGTTGCGGATGTGGCAAATCAGGTAGGACAGACCCCGCAGGGCTGGAATGGCGGCGTGTTTTCCATGATTCAGAATCTTTCAGAAACCGTCGTCATTCCCATTGCGGGCATGATCCTGACCTTTGTTCTGGTGTATGAACTGATCCAGATGATTCTCGAAAAGAACAACATGCACGAATTCGATACATTCAACATCTTCAAGTGGATTTTCAAGACTTTTGTTGCCACTTACCTGCTCACCAACTGTTTTACGATTGTGATGGCGGTCTTTGATGTGGCCCAAAATGTGGTGTCGCAAAGTGCCGGTGTCATAAACGGGAACCTGGATGTGCAGGCGGCGTTGTCTGATCTGAAAACCCAGCTTGAAGCAATGGGAATGTGGGAACTGATTGGACTGTGGCTGGAAACCAACATCATCAATCTGTGTATGTGGGTACTGTCCATCGTGATCTTTGTCATTGTATATGGCCGTATGATCGAGATTTATTTAACCGTGAGCCTTGCACCGATCCCGTTTTCCACAATGGCAAACCGGGAATGGGGACAAATGGGAACCGGGTATCTGCGTTCCCTTTTTGCCCTGGGCTTTCAGGGGTTTTTGATCCTGATCTGTGTTGCCATTTATGCAGTGCTGGTCCAGTCTATCCCATCGTCCGGCGACGTGCACGGCGCGATCTGGGGAACGGCGGGTTATACGGTACTGCTGGCTTTTGCCCTGTTTAAGACAGGTTCGTTATCCAAATCCATATTTAATGCAAGATAGCATGAACAAAACCAATTCTAAAAAGGAGGATTTTATATATGAGTAAAACCAATACAGAAAAAATGGCGCCGGAGACACAGACGCCGGAAATGGCAAACGGCATGAAGCTGGATGTCCGCGTGCGTCCGATCGCCCCAATGGGAAACCTGCTGGCGTTTGCCAATGTTACGATTGGCGGATGCTTTAAGATTGACGGCTTCCGTATCTGTTCCAGTGAAAAGGGGCTGTATGTCAATATGCCCGCAACCCAGGATAAGGGAGGCAACTGGAAAGATGTCTGCTGGCCGGTTACGGCAGAGTTCCGCAAGCAGCTCAACGATGCCTTAATCGATGGGTACGGGCAGGCTATTGAAAATTTGCAGGCAACTCTTGAAGCGACAAAGGGAGCAGCGGAAAAGCCTTCCCTGACCGGTGCATTGAAAGAAAATGCCGGTAAGGTCAAAGAACAGCCGGCCAAACCGGCCACATCTAAGAATGAGCAGGCTCGCTAATGCCGGAAACGAAACAGTACGGCATTATCTATGCCGATCCGCCCTGGCATTATGACAGGAAACATGGAAGCGGCGTTGCGGAAAACCATTACCCCACAATGAGCATTGAAGAAATCTGTGCCCTGCCGGTATCGGAACTTGCCGCAAAAGACAGTGCCCTTTTTCTGTGGGCGACCTTCCCGCAGCTCAATGAAGCCTTCCGGGTGATCGATGCCTGGGGATTCAAATATAAAACGCTGGCTTTTCTATGGCTCAAACAGAACCGGAAAGCGGATAGCTGGTTTTATGGCATGGGCTTTTGGACCCGCTCAAACGCGGAGGTCTGCCTGCTGGCAACCAGAGGCCGTCCGAAACGCCAATGTGCGGGAATCCATCAGTTTGTGATCTCCCATATTGAGCAGCACAGCAAGAAACCGGACGAGGTGCGGGATAAGATCGTAAAACTCATGGGCGATCAGCCCAGAGTGGAACTGTTTGCAAGACAAAAGACACCCGGCTGGGATGTATGGGGCAATGAAGTGAACTGTACGCTGACTATGCCGGAGCGAAAGGGGTGATTTTGATAGAACAAGATGCAAAGCGGCTGCTTATGGAACGGCTGGACGAGTGTTTGAAGGTTCATGCGGATATGCTGGATGCACAGAACATCGGCAGTATTTACGAGTTACAGGGACTTTCGGAACTCCACTATTATCTGAAGGTTGAGCATGTATTTACTCCGGCGGAAGTAGAGGCGCTTCTTTCTTTTCAGGACCCGTTGGATGTAGCCCGATGGTGTTGGGAAGAAAATAACCATGAACACAGTTTCCCGATCTGCGATCTTCTCAAAGAAATTGATGCAGCGCAAAAATTTGAACATTTCACAAGCGAACCTTCCGCACAGGACAAATATACGCTCCTGATGAAACGGCTGGGACAGAATTACTTTGCTTACAGGGAAAGCCTTATGTCAAGAGATAAGGAATCCTTAATTGAAAAAGCTGCTGAAATTACAGCCATGCAGGAGGCGTATTCCTATCTGACAACAAAGTTTGAGTTCAGGGATGAAATGCTGGATGATGTGCTGGCGCTTGAGAATCCTTTGAAATACTTTGCAGACCGTTGGCTTATGCCGGTTTCAGATGTGCTCGACGTGGATATGGATATTCGGGAAAATATTGCCGGAATCCGAGACAGCCAGGAATACCTGTGTCAGAGAGAGCCGGCTGTTTCTGTCCTGGCACGGCTGCAAAATGCGGCTCAGGAAGTGCGGGAATGTCCGGCTGTGGAGAAACCGGTACGCGATTTCGGTGCACGGTAATGGGCCGGAAATTATATTACGATGGGAGGTGTATAGATGCCTTATGTACCTGTACCAAAGGATTTAACCAAAGTTAAGACTAAGCTGGCCTTCAATCTGACGAAGCGCCAGCTTATTTGTTTCAGCCTTGCCGGACTTGTCGGCCTTCCGGTGTATTTCTTTACCCGCGGGGCGATCGGCAATTCGGCGGCTGTACTTTTGATGATCGGGCTGATGATGCCCTTTTTCTTCTTCGCCATGTATGAGCGTGACGGGCAGCAGGCAGAAAAGATCTTGAAGAACCGGCTCCGTTATAAGCTCTGGCCGAAGGACCGTCCATACAGGACGGATAACCTGTATAAATCTATGTCAAAGAAGGAGGTTACAAAGATTGCCAAAAAACAAGCAGCAGGAAGCTCAGGAAAAGCGTCTGCAAAAAAACATCAGGCAGGCCAAAAAGACCGGAGCCGATGCAAAGCAGGGCAAAACTAAGTCTGCCCGTTCCAAGCCGTCTAAAAAAGGCGGCTTTTTTGCCGGGCTGAAAGCAGATGCCCCGCAGACGGTCCAGCAGAGCATTCCCTACCGTGAAATGTACCGGGATGGGATCTGCCGGCTGACCGATACCCTTTACACCAAAACGGTGCAGTTTTTTGATATTAACTATCAGCTTGCACAGGCAGATGATAAAGCACAGATCTTCGAGGGTTACTGCGATTTCTTAAATTACTTCGACGCCTCGATCCATGTGCAGCTTACCTTTATCAACCAGCGAGCCAATATGCAGGATTTTACCAAAAGCATTGACATCCCTCCCCGCGGCGACGAGTATGACGGAATCCGCAAGGAATACGGGGATATGTTAAAGAACCAGTTGCAGAAAGGAAATAACGGTCTCACCAAACGCAAATACATTACCTTTGGGATCGAGGCAGATGACCTGCGTACTGCGAAAATGCGTCTGGAACGCATTGAAACGGATGTGCTGGCAAATTTCAAGACTCTGGGAGTTCAGGCGAGATCCTTAAACGGACTGGAACGTCTGGAACTTCTTCACAGCCAGCTTCACCCGGACGGCCAGGAAAAGTTTCATTTCCAGTGGTCGGATCTGCCTAAGACCGGTCTTTCTACCAAAGACTTCGTTTCCCCATCCGGGCTGTCTTTTTCAAAGGATGGAAAGACATTTCGGGTAGGCGACCATTCCGGTGCTGTCTCCTTTTTGCAGATTCTAGCGCCGGAGCTTACTGACCGGCTTTTAGCGGATCTTCTTGACTTAAACGACGCCGTGACCGTCAACCTGCATATCCAGTCTATCGACCAGGCGCAGGCGATCCGAAACATCAAGCGCAAAATGTCGGACCTGCAGAAAATGACCATTGAGGAACAAAAGAAAGCGGTCCGATCCGGGTATGACATGGACATCATTCCCACCGACCTTGCCACCTATGGAGAGGAAGCCAAAAATCTTTTGCAGGATTTGCAGAGCCGCAATGAGCGCATGTTCCTTGTGACGGTACTGGTGGAAAATATCGCTGCCAAACGCCAAAAGCTGTTCAATGATATTTTTGCCGCTTCGGGTGTGGCACAGAAATACAACTGTGCCTTAAAACGGCTGGATTACCAGCAGGAACAGGGGCTTATGTCCTCGCTTGCTCTTGGTACGAACCAGATTGAAATTGAGCGCGGGCTTACGACCAGCAGCACAGCGATTTTTGTACCGTTTACGACCTGTGAACTGTTCCAGGAGGGCGAGGCATTGTATTACGGCCTGAACGCCCTTTCCAATAACTTGATCATGGCGAACAGAAAAACGCTGAAAAACCCCAATGGGCTGTTTCTCGGTACCCCAGGAAGCGGCAAATCTTTCTCTGCCAAGCGTGAGATCGTCAATGTGTTCCTTCTGACGGAGGACGACATCATTATCGCCGACCCGGAAAATGAGTATGGGCCGCTGGTACAGCAGTTCGGTTCCCAGGGGCAGGTCATTGATATTTCCCCTACTTCCACGAACTACATCAACCCGATGGACATCAATCTGGACTATTCCGATGATGAAAACCCGATCACTTTGAAAAGTGATTTTATCCTGTCGCTGTGTGACCTTATCATCGGCGGCAAAGAAGGACTTTCCCCCATTGAAAGGACGATCATCGACCGTTGTACCAGACTGGTGTACCGGGAATACCTGCAGGACCCGTGCCCGGAAAATATGCCGATCTTAGGTGATCTTTACGAGCTGCTTTTGAAACAGTCTGAACCGGAGGCACAGAATATCGCAACGGCGCTGGAAATCTATGTCAATGGTTCCCTTAACGTGTTCAACCACCGTTCCAATATCCAGATGGATAAACACCGGGTACTGTGTTTCCAGCTTAAGTCACTGGGAAAAGCCTTAAAGGAAATCGGGCTTTTGATCATGCAGGATGCGGTGTGGAACCGTGTCACGGCCAATCGCTCCAAACATAAAACAACCTGGTTCTATATCGACGAATTCCATCTTCTTTTGAAAGGGCAGACAGGAAGTTTCAGCGTGGAGATCTGGAAACGCTTCCGTAAATGGGGCGGAATCCCATCAGGTTTAACGCAGAATGTCAAGGACCTTCTGGCTTCCCGTGAGATCGAAAATATTTTTGAGAACTCGGACTTTATCTATATGCTCAACCAGGCCCAGGGAGACCGTCAGATTTTGGCAAAGCAGTTGGGAATCTCCCCGCACCAGCTTTCGTATGTGACCCATTCCGGTCCCGGCGAGGGGCTTTTGTTCTTTGGAAATGTGATCATCCCCTTTGTGGACCACTTCCCGAAGGACACACTCTTGTACAGCGTGCTTACCACAAGACCGGATGAAGTAGCGGGGACCAAAGCGTGAGACAAAAATTAAAATGGATCGGAGGTGAGAACAATGGCACACGACAGGGAATTTCAAAGGAAGCGCAAAGATACCCGGATGCCGGTGCGTGATTCCCACGGGGAGGATCAACCGGCAGCCAGGCAGACCGAACAGGATTTTGACCTGCGCAGGGCACGGGACACCCCTTCTTCTGTCAACGGCAAGACACACAGGCAGGACATCCCTGTACAGACGGAATTTTCCCATCTGTCACCGGAAACACCGGCGTCCTTGCTGGAACAGGGCGAAGCGTATGCAACCGCTTTGGATGGTTTTTCGGAACACTTTGAGACACCGGATGCTACCAGGACAGCGCCCCCGATACAGGACAACGTGCGAAGCAATTTCCGGCAGGAGGCTTCCAGGCGTTCTTTTGTAACAGAGGATGTGACAGACCATGATACCGGAAAATATGCTCCTTCTTCCGAAGGCTCAGCCCCACCGAACGGCACAGACAGATCCGGTCAGGAACACCGTTACCGAACACACCAGCATGGGAACAAATATCAGCAGCGTTTTCAGGAAGCGGCACAGGCGGAGGAACAGGCAGCGCAGAAGGAAAAGGGTATGGATAGCGAACCGCCGAAAACATCCAAGCTGGAATTTACTGCGGATGAACTACCGCCGGAGACAAAGGATAAAAAGCTCACCCATGCAAGACGGAAGGCGGAACGGACTGCACAAAAAGCAGAGCAGGCGCAAAATCGTCTACCTGCCCGGAAGAAACTGCGCATGGAGACGGTTTCCGACCCGGAGACCGGAAAAGCCAAAAAACACTTAAAATTTGAAAAGGAGGTCAAATCCCAAAAGGTCCATGTAAAAGGACCTGTACCCCTGCGTCCGGTCAAGGCGGGCGCCAATACTGCCATTGGTTACGCTCATAAAAAGATTTATGAGGCAGAGGATGAAAATGTGGGCATCAAGGCAGCCCACCGCTCTGAACTTGTGGGCGAGGCAGGGCTTCGCACGGCATATCACCGGCATAAAACTGCCCCCTACCGAAAGGCAGCGAAATTACAGCAAAAATCAGCAAAAGCAAACGCAAGACTTGCTTACCGGCAGGCTCTTAGCGACCACCCGGAGCTGAAGAAACATGCGATTGCCCGGATATGGCAGAAACAAAAACTGAAAAGGCAGTATGCCAAGGCTGCCCGTGAAGCCGGGAAACAGGCAAAAAATGCCGCAGTCGCAACAGAGAGGGTCAGCGTCGGTATTGTCCATGCGGTCAAACGGCACCCTGTAATCTGCCTTGTCCTCCTGCTTCTCCTTTTGGTAATTTTCCTGATCACATCCCTGTTTTCCACGTTCTCCAATATCGGGACCGGCGGTTTGGGAAGTCTGGCTGCTTCTACCTATCTTGCAGATGATCAGGACATCAACCAGGCGGAGCTTACCTATACCGAATGGGAAACGGATCTGCAAATGGAAATAGACCGGGTGGAATCAGACCGCCCCGGCTATGACGAATACCGGTATAACCTGGGCGCAATCGAGCATGACCCGTATGTGCTGATGGGGTATCTGACTTCTGCTTATCAGGGATTTACTTACGATGAAGTGGAAAGCGTGCTGCGGCAGCTTTTCCAGGAACAATATACCCTGTCCTTTTCAGAAGAAACCGAGATCCGTTACCGCACCGAAACTTCCGTTGATCCGGAAACCGGGGAAGAAACCCAGGAGGAAGTGCCTTATGAATGGCGCATCTTAAATGTCAAGCTCACAGTCACACCTCTAGAAAACCTGGTCGTTTCCCGGATGAACGCAGACCAGAAAGAGATCTGCGAGATCCTGCTGCAGACAAAAGGAAACCGCCAGTATGTCAAAAATGTCTTTGGCACCAACTGGCTCCCTTATGTGACCAGTTATTACGGCTACCGGGTACATCCCATCAGTGGGGAAAAGAACTATCACACCGGTGTGGACATCGGGATGCCGGAGGGCACAGAGATCCTTGCCGGGCATGACGGAACGGTCACCCTTGCGGGAAATGCCGGCGGTTATGGCTTGTGTGTCGCTATTGAAGGCGAGGCATACGAAGGACATACCCTGACGACCAAATACGGGCACTGTTCCCAGATCCTTGTTTCTGCCGGGCAGGAGGTCAAAGCCGGGGATGTGATCGCAAAGGTCGGGAATACCGGAAATTCTACCGGGGCCCACCTGCACTTAGAAGTCCTGGTTGACGGCCAGTATTTGAATCCCCTGTATTTTGCCGATACCGGCGATACCAGCGAACGGCACCTGCCGGAAGTTGGTTCAGGCGGCACAGGAAACTACTTCGATTATGACATTCCACCGGAAGCCCTTGCGGATGAACAGTTTGCCGCAATGATGGCCGAGGCGGAAAAATATCTTGGCTATCCGTATGTATGGGGAGGCGCAAGCCCTTCCACTTCCTTTGACTGTTCCGGCTATGTGTCCTGGGTGATCAACAACTGCGGCGTTGGCTGGAATTTCGGAAGGCTGACCGCGGATGGTCTTTTAGGTGTATGTACGCCGGTATCAAGTGCGGATGCAAAACCGGGCGACCTGATCTTCTTCCAGGGGACCTACAACACCAGCGGCGCAAGCCATGTAGGGATCTATGTGGGAAATGGAATGATGATCCACTGTGGAGACCCGATTTCTTATGCAAACATCAATACAAGCTACTGGCAGCAGCATTTTTATACATTTGGGCGTCTGCCTTAACAGATTGGAGGTAATAAATTGAATCCTAAAATTGAAAAACTGGAAAAGGAAATTGAAAAGACCAAAACAAGGATTGCGGAAATGCAGGCAAAGCTCCATAAGCTGGAGGAACAGAAAACAGAGCTGGAAAATACCGATTATGTAGCGGTGGCGCGCAGTTTCAAACTGACGCCCCAGCAGCTTGCGGATTTTTTGAAATCACAGCAGGCAGCCCCTTCGGAAACTGTTTTACCGCAGGAGAAGGAGGATGTGCATGAGGCTTAAAAAACTTTCCCTGCTGCTGGCGCTTACGCTTCTTGTAAGTGTCAGCGCATTACCTGTAACGGCTCATGCCGGCGGTTCCAAAGACACCACACCGCCAACGCTGACTGCTTCCATGGAGGGCGATGCCCTGAAAATAGAAAGCAGTGACGATCTATCCGGCGTGGAGGCGGTCTTTGTTGATGAAAACCGTATCAACTCCCTCACCGACGGGAAAGCGTCGGTCGCACTGAAAGATTATGCCGGAACAGAAAAACAGGTAAGCATATACGCAAAAGATTATGCCGGCAACCGTTCTGATGTGGTAAAGCTGGATAATCCGTATTACAAAGAACCGGCTCCTGAAAAGAAACCTGCTACGACAGCACCCCAGAGTCCGTCCGGTACACAGACAAAACCGCCTAAGGAAGAAAAACCTTCCGGCTCAAACGCTGCAACCCCTTCCGGCGGCGGAAATTCTTCCGGTTCAGATAACAGTACCGGACAGCAGGAAAATACTTCTGCGATCCCGGAAGGTGCATTTACCCCGGAAGGCACCGGAACGGTACAGGACAACATCAGCGGTACGGATGGGGAAAAACAGTTTTACACCATCACTACGGACGCGGGCAATGTCTTTTATCTGGTGATCGACGGGAAACGGGAAGATAACAATGTCTACTTCTTAAACGGCGTCACAGAGTCCGACCTGATGGCACTTGCAGAAAAGAACAATGGCAGCATGAGCATGATCCCCCAGGAAGAAAGCTGTAACTGCACAGAAAAATGTGAGGCAGGAAAGGTTAATACCGGCTGTCCGGTCTGCAAAAATGACTTAAATGGCTGCAAAGGAAAAGAAAAGCCGGCGGAAACTGAAAAACCGGCAGAACCGGAAAAGCCGAAGAAAGAAACCGGCAGCGTCGGCACGATCCTGTTTATCCTTGCTGCCTTACTTGCGGTCGGCGGGATCGGTTACTATGTAAAAATCGTGCGTCCGAAACAGCAGGCCGAGGACGATGCGGAATTTGAGGATGACGGTTATGGCGAAGGCTTTGACCCGGATGAGGCATACGGGGAACCGGAATATCTTTCCGAGGATGATTTTGACGACAAGGACAGCAAATAAGGCTGTCCTTTTAGATTTTATGAAAGTGAGGATTTTTTCATGGAACATATCATAACCAGACGCCGCGGCTTTCGCAAGCTGTTGGCGTTTTTGCTTTGTATGGCAAGCATTTTGGGGCTTCTTCCGGCTCAGGCTTTTGCCATGTCTGTCGGACAGACGGCAAGCTCCTGGCTGGGCGACCAGTATGTGGGCTCTGATGGGAACCACTACCGTGCCCCGGCGCCTTACACCTATCTTGCCTACCATGCAGACGGAACCATCGATGTACACACCAGTTCCGGGGGCAATGCTTACCGGCACTATATGCTGACGGATTCTGACGGGATCAGCCACCAGGTTTACTGTGTGGAGAGCGGGATTCCTTACCATACTTCGGAAAATACCTATGTTTCGGAAAGCGGGACCAACAGCCAATACCTGAACCTGCTTCCTGCCGAGGCAAGGAGGGGGATCACCCTGACTGCGATCTATGGCTGGAAACCCGGTGCGGCGCTCCCTGTTTCCGGAATCAACGAGGATGACTATAAGATGGCAACCCAGATCATCCTTTGGGAATACCAGCAGCAACTTAGAAGCGATCCGTACAACCGCCACGGAAACGGCCACGCAGACGCCGACCAGTATTTCAGCGTGATCGCCGGACGACCGGCAGAAAAAGCCTATGACTGGATTCTTGCACAGGTCGCTTCCCATTCCACAGTACCTTCCTTTACTTCTTCTAAGAAAAGCGAAGCACCGGAACTGGAACTGAAATGGGATGTAGAAAAAAAGGTCTATACCCTGACGGTCACAGATACCAATAACTTGAAGATCGATCTGGAGGCTTTGAAAGGCAGCGGCGTTTCTGTGACAAGAAACGGAAATGAATACACCTTTACCAGCAGGCAGATGATGATGGACCCGGTGCTGTTTGAATTCCGAAAGAATATCCCGGTGGCAAACGACATGCTGATCTGGGGCAGACCCGGCTACCAGACCATGATGACCGGCGCCAGCGATCCGGTTTCCTTCTTTGTAAAATTCAAAACGGAAACTTACGGTACCGCAAAACTTGTCAAGACCAGTGAGGACGGCATTGTTTCCGGTATCACCTTCCATATCTCCGGTACGGACATTTTGGGAAATGAAGTCAATGAGGAAGTTACGACCGGAGAAAACGGCCAGATTGAAAAGAAGCTCCTGCCGGGAACCTATCTGGTAAAAGAACTTCCGGTGGACCGCTATGTGACCCCTTCCGCACAGTACGTGACCATTGAAAGCGGGCAGACTTCTTCGGTACATTTCAGCAATATTCTGAAGAAATTTCGCGTCCATGTGGTAAAGAGTGATGCTGACACCGGAAATGCTCAGGGGGATGCCACGCTTGCAGGGGCGGCCTATGGGATCTTCCGTGATGGCGAACTGATCGACACTTATACTACCGGACCGGATGGCAGCTTTATGACCCGCTATTATGTATGCGGGGATGGCTGGACGATCCGGGAAATCGAACCGAGCACCGGGTATCTTCTGAATGAAACCATTTATGAAGTGGGTGCATCCCCTTCCCTGTATGAAGTGGAACTCAATACCACAGAAAATCAGGTGACGGAAACGGTTATTTACGGAAATATCCAGCTTGTCAAGCACACCGATGACCTGGACCCGGATGTGCCTGAGGGCGAAAATACCGACGATCCCAATGCTGGTATCATCGAACGCCCGGAAGCAGGCGCAGTCTTTGAAGTTTACTTAAAGGCAGCCGGGAGCTATGACGCGGCAAAGGAAAGTGAACGTGACCTTCTTACCACGGATGCGGATGGTTTTGCTTCCAGTAAACCGCTTCCTTATGGACATTATACGGTCCATCAGATCGCAGGCGAGGAAGGCAAAGCCTTTGTCCCGGACTTTACGGTATTCATTTCCTCTGACGGAAAGACTTACAGCTATATCCTGAACAACCGCACCATCACAGCCCGTCTGAAAGTTGAAAAATGTGACGCAGAGACCGGAAAGATTATCCCTGTGACCGGAACCGGTTTTCAGATCAAGGATCTTTCCACCGGGGAATTTATCACCCAGACCGTCTACTATCCGAACCCGGAAACACTGGATACCTTCTATGTTTCTGACGAGGGCTGGCTGATGCTGCCGGAGCCTTTGGCCGCCGGGGATTATGAACTTTATGAGGTGGCTGCCCCTTATGGCTATGTGCTTTCCGATCAGCCGGTACCGTTTACCATTGACGGCAGCGAGGCGGTTGTGACGGTCACTCAGTACAATATGCCGCAGAAAGGCCAGCTTACCATCACAAAGACCGGAGAAGTATT
The DNA here is from genome assembly GCF_003435375.1 of Clostridium sp. AM34-11AC. Classification (GTDB taxonomy): domain Bacteria; phylum Bacillota; class Clostridia; order Lachnospirales; family Lachnospiraceae; genus Pilosibacter; species Pilosibacter fragilis. Next base: position 44,100 of record NZ_QWGL01000014.1, read on the forward strand.
TGCTTCTGTCCAGGAAAACGACGGACTGTACCAACCGGTATATGAGGTTGCCGGACTTCCTGGAGCGGTCTATGATGTGATCGCAGATGAAGATATTTATACCGGTGACGGTACCTTGCGGGCAGAAAAAGATACGGTTGTGGAAACACTTACGACCGGCGAGGACGGCACAGCGAAAAGCGGGTCTCTCTATCTTGGCCGTTATCGTCTGGAGGAACGTCAGGCGCCTTCCGGCTGTGTGTTGAATCCTCAACCGGAATATGTGGAACTGACCTATGCGGGTGAGACCGTAGAGGTTACACAGACAGCGGCCGGTCTTTATGACGAACGCCAGAAAGTGGATGTCACACTTTTCAAGGCAATGGAGACCGATGACCTGTTCGGTCTTGGCATGAACGAGGAATATAAGGATATTTCCTTTGGACTTTATGCTTCCGCAGACCTGACGGCGGCAGATGGCAGCGTAATCCCGGCAGGTGGACTTCTGGAAGTGGTCTCTGTTTCGTCTGAGGAATCCGGCGGTTACAGCGCTTCCTTCGCTTCCGACCTGCCTTTTGGCAGCTATTATGTCAAGGAACGCACAACCAACGGCGCCTATATCCTTTCGAATCAGGAATATCCGGTTGTCTTTGAGTATGCTGGTCAGGAAACCGCCCTGGTACAGATCCTTGTCAATGAAGGCGAGGCTGTTTCCAATGAACTTCTCCGTGGGCGTGTAGACGGTGTAAAAGTCGGGGAAAACCCGGAAGGCGGCGAGGATGTCACGCTTGCCGGTGCGCTCATGGGTCTGTTTAGACCTGATACCGAAGAATTTACTGAAGAAAATGCGCTGCTTACTGCTATTACCGGAAAAGACGGCAGTTTTTCCTTTGAGAACATTCCTTACGGACCCTGGATCGTCAAGGAGATCTCTGCCCCTGACCTTTATACGGTAAGCCCGCAGCAGCACCATGTATATATCGGTGCAGACGGACAGCATATCGAGATCCGTGTGGAAAACACCCTGATCCGCGGCAGTGTGCAGGTAACTAAAACCGAAGCTGTGGAGGAACCGTCCCCTGTGGAAAAGGAGGATAAGAAAGACAAGAATTCTTTCCTGCGCTTCCTGCCCGGTGCAGTGTTCGACCTGTATGCGGATTCCAACGCCAACCAGGAATATGATCCTGACGATCAAAAGATCGGTACGCTGAAAGAAACCGATGCAGGCTATCATACGGCGGAAAACCTTCTGGCTGGCGGCTACTTTATCAAAGAAAGCAAAGCGCCGGAGGGCTATCAGCCTGACTCAAACGCTTACTATTTTTCCATCACAGAAGATGGACAGGTCGCAGTTGTGGAAAATGGAGAAGCCGGGCACGGATTTACCAATGAGGCTTACCGCGGCAACTTAAAGATCACAAAGGATTCCAGCGACGGGCGCAAAGATGGTTTTGCCATCGAGGTTAAGAGTGCGGACGGCTCCTACTGCGAGACATTCACCACTCCAAAATCCGGCGTGATTGAAGTTAAGGGCCTTCGTGTCGGTATTTATACCGTAACAGAAGTTGCAAACCGGGCAAGCAAGGATTACATCATTCCTGATGCCGCTACGGTGGAGATCAAGGCAGATCAGACATCTACGGTCCAGTTCTTTAATGAAAAACCGGAAAAGCCGGATAACCCAAAGAACCCGGAAAAGCCTTCTGTTCCCTCCAATCCTTCCACCCCTCAAAAGCCGGTACCGCAGACCGGGGATGATCCGTATATTTTCCTGTATGGCGGACTGCTGGCAGCCGCACTGATCGGCGGCAGCGTATTTGCTGTGTATTATTTCAAAAAGGGAAAATACAGCAGGACTTCCCTGAAAAGAACGGCTGTCGGGGTTTCTGTCCTTTCACTCTGCGTTCTGGTGGCTCTTGGCAGCGGTTTTTTGGTGTTCCGTGACTTGAACCAGTATGCTGAGAGTAAAGATGCCTATCGAGATCTTGCCGGATATGTGGAAGTGCCGGAGCAGACAGCTTCCCCGGAGTCGGCACCCGATCCGACAGAACCAAAACGGGACGATACCGATATTGTCCTGCCTTCGGTAGACTTTGAAACGCTCCGTGAAAATGGACCGGACATCATCGGATGGCTTTCTCTTCCTGATACGGTGCTCAATTATCCGGTGACGCAGACCGACAACAACGAGTATTACCTGAACCATCTTTATGACGGGACCTATAACAAGGTTGGCTGCCTGTTTGCCGACTATGAAAACCGGGCAGATTTTTCAGACCGCAATACGATCATTTACGGTCATAATATGCGGGATGGTTCCATGTTTGCCTTGCTGAACCGGTACGATGAACAAAGTTACTTTGATACTCACAGGCAGATGTATCTCGTTACTCCGAAGGGGGGTTATGTCATGGAGATCTTTACGGCATTTGCAGCAAAACCGGAAGAATCCGGCAGTAAAACTTCTCCCTGGCAGCTTTCCTGGAAGGATGACGGTGCTTATACTACCTGGCTTACAGCTATGAAGGAACGTTCTGCGGTGGAAAGTGATGTGACTGTGACCTGCAGCGATAAGGTACTGACCCTTTCTACCTGTACGCCGGGCGGCACAGGACGCTTTCTTGTCATGGGAAAACTCGTGAAAGTAGATAACGAAATATAGATTTTAGACGGTGCGGGGGCAAAAGCTCCCGCACCTGCTGTTTACAAGGAGGATTTTATTTTATGGTAAATACCATGATTTCCATTCCCGGCTATGTCCATCTTTACCGCTCGCTTTTGCGGTTTTACGACATGCCGGAAAATGAAGTCCGGGAAATGCTCTATCTTCTGAATACGGCAAACCTGGACTGCTATGAGTATTATCACCCGGACCGCAGTGTGATCCAGAGCGGACCGGTCGCTTTTTGCGGATGGCTGGAAACGAAAGACTGCCGCCCTTACCGCACAGAGGTACAGCTTTACAAATCGCTGCTGTTTTTGAAGCGCAGCATTGACCGTGACCTGATCGTATCAGCTCAAAGGGAGGCTCTGCAAACCCTGCGCTGTATTATCTCCAATCTGGAATACCGCTTTTATAAAGCCTATGGCATGGAGATCGAGGACAAACGCACGGTCTATGGGGAATGTACCTACCGTCTGGTTCCCAGGGAGGATGAACCCAGCGTGTGCCTGATGCACGACTGGATCTACCTGCCAACTGCCTGATGTCACGAATAATATATAAAATATGTGACATATATGAAAACTGTACTGCCTTGCAAAATTTTTGATTTTTGATGTATAAATCAGATTTTTAATGGGAACACTCAAAATAAGAGGAATAGGACCTATTGCAATCATGTCACGAATAATATATAATATTCGTGACATGAAGGGAGGCGGTATTGTGGACAACGGATATACAAAACGAATACGAGAGCGTGTTCTTTCTCTTGAAGATGGAACTGTTTTTGTGATGTCTGATTTTGCGGATATTGCAGATACATCCACTATTCGTCAAAGTTTAAGCCGTTTAGTGCAATCAGGAACATTGCGCCGTATTTTGAAAGGAGTTTATGAAAAACCAAAATATAGCAAACTTCTGGATGAATATGTGGCGGCAGACCCGGAAGCGGTGGCGAACGCATTGGCACGAAGTTATCACTGGACGATTGCCCCATGTGGGAATACAGCATTGAACCTGTTAGGTCTTTCAACACAGGTAACAGCAGTATGGTCCTATATCAGCGATGGTCCATATAAGACCTACGAGTGGAACTCTACAAAGCTGGAATTTAAGCACCGGACCAATAAGGAGATTACCGGATTGTCCTATATGACAAGTTTGGTTATACAGGCATTAAAAACGCTTGGCAGATCGAATGTTACGCCAGAAGTCATACAGATGCTTTCCGAAAAACTGACAGACAAGGATAAACAGGCTTGTTTGAAGGAAGCAACCGAGTCTACGGATTGGGTTTACGATACGATACGGCAGATTTGTGGAGGTGAAAAGGTACAATGAGAAATATAGCAAGACTTTCAGATAACGACCGCAGGGAGCTGTTCAGAAATACAGCAGATAAAATGGGGCTGAATGATGCCATCGTGGAAAAAGACTTTTGGGTATGTTTTACGCTGGATTATTTATTTCACCGCTCACCATGGAAAGAGTCCATCACCTTTAAGGGTGGTACCAGCCTTTCAAAAGCCTTTCACCTGATCAGCCGGTTTTCAGAAGATATTGATTTGATTCTGGACTGGCGTGTATTGGGATATGGCAAAGATGAACCATGGGAGAAACGTTCCAATACAAAACAGGATGCTTTTAACAAAGAAGCCAATGTGCGTGCAGAGGTATTTCTGTCCGAAACATTCTGCCCGGCAGTCAAAGCCGGCTTATCCCAGGAAATCGGTTGTGAAGCAAATGTCTACATAGATGAAAAGGATAAACAGACGGTCATTTTCGCCTATCCGCACCTTTTTACGAATACGGCGACTTTACAGGTGATCCGTTTAGAGATTGGTGCGCTGGCAGCGTGGACTCCTGCAAAAACAGCGCTGATCGAACCATACGCGGCAAAATATTATCCGAAGATTTTTGAGCAAAAAGAAACCGCAATCCTTACCGTTGCCCCGGAACGGACCTTCTGGGAAAAAGCCACAATCCTGCACCATGAAGCGAACAGACCGGAACATTTGGAAATGCCGCAGCGGTATTCCAGACATTATTATGATCTCTACCGCATGGCTGCAACACCGGTTAAAGAAGCTGCTTTTTCCAGGCTTGACCTCCTGAAGAAAGTTGTAGATTTCAAAATGAAATTCTATCCCAGATCATGGGCGAAGTACCCGGAGGCTGTGCCGGGCACATTAAAATTACTCCCGCCGGAATATCGGTTTGCAGCATTGGAAGCGGACTATAACTCTATGCAGGATATGTTGTATGGGGATGTTCCGACATTTGAGACAGTCATAGCAGCGGTCCAGGAACTGGAAAAAGAGATCAATACACTATAAACAATTACATATCCATTTATTTGCCGGCTATTCTAAGATGCTTTAGAATAGCCGGTTTCTTGTTTTCAAAGGAGGGATGCTATATTACGCAAAATGAAGTCAATGCCGTTTTTGACGAACAGGTGCGGCTCTGTGCTGATACCTTGAAACGGAAAACCAAAGAATACACCGGGGATGACCCGGACCGGCTGGGTGCATTTAAGGCAGCGGCAGCTTTACAGCACACAACGCCCCAGCGTGCCCTTGCCGGTATGCTGGCAAAGCATATTGTTTCTCTATACGATATGTGCTTTGCCGAAGAAGTGGTTTATCCGATGGACACATGGGACGAAAAGATCACAGACAGTCTTAACTATCTGTTCTTACTGAAAGCGATTGTAAAGGAGGGACATACCAATTAAACAGATTGAAGTAAAAATTTTGAACTGCCAGGCGGTAGCGGAAGCAGAAAAAAACATGGTCTTTGCGGCAAGGCTTACCCAGCAGGGACATAAGATTGCCTCAATGGACGACCTGATGGAGCTCTACGAAAAATCATTCAGCGTTCAGACAGTAGCAGCTATGGGGGCGCTTCCCCATCCTACCATCCAGAAATTTGCGGTGATCACGGTAGCCATTGTCGGCGCCAGCAGGCGTTTTCTGGCGCAGATCACCCGCCACCAGAACGAAGTAAAATTTATGAGTGCATCGCTGCAGTACAGCAACTATACGGGACAGGCGGATTTCGCTGTCCCGTATTCTATTATGACGGCTCCGGCAGTGGTACGGGAACTGTACTTAAAAAGCTGTAATGAAAGCATGAAATGTTATGAAGCCCTGTGCACTGCCGGAAGCGGGCACGATGCGGCCGGCTATGCCACGCCCCAGGGATTGCGGAATGTACTGCTCATCAGCGCCACCCCTTATCAGTGGAAACATATCATCAGCCAGCGGGTATGCCGGAGAAATACAGATGAAACAAGGATCGTGCTGCTAAAGGTCTGGAAAGAACTTTATGAACTAAGCCCTACTTTGTTTGCCCCATCACTGACCGGGCCTTTTTGTCAGATGGATCGATGTCTGGAAGGGAAAATGACCTGCGGACGAAAACTGCAGGCAAATATGACGCCAGAGGATATTTTGGAAAAAGATTATCCTGCTCTTTGGGAAGGAGACTGCCGATGAAAATAAAACTGATCGACTTTGGCGTACCGGAGCACCAGCGTCCTTACCGTCCGCATGGCAATGATGCCGGAGCGGATGTTTATCTGCCCTATGACTGTACCTTACAGCCCGGAGAAATCGCCAAAATTCCTTTGGGTTTTGGACTGGAAATACCGGATGGATATGCGGGATATATCTTTCCCCGTACCAGCATGGCGGTAAAAGGTCTGGTCTGTGAACTGCCGCCTGTGGATTCCGGCTACCGTGGAGAGATCCATGCGATCATCAGCAATGTAAGCAATCAGGCGCAGTCTCTTTTTAAGGGAGCCCGTATCGGGCAGCTTGTGATCACGCCGATCGTCATTGCGGATTTTGTAACCGATCTGGGAACAGAACGAGGAACCGGCAGCTTTGGCAGTACCGGCGAATAGAAAAAGGCTGTTTGGAGAACAGTTTTTGAATACTTATCGGTATAGGGAGCGGACATTTCGAGAACATTATAAAATATAATAAAGAAAGTCACGAAAAAAGCGGCCATTACCGTGACCGCTTACTTTCTGCTATTGAGTTCTTTCATAATACCGAGGATATATTGCATGGATTGAGGATCAAGCTGTCTTGCCTCTGCAATGAATTCCTTTAAGGTTTCCGGGTAGGTATTTCCTTCATCAAAGAATTCCTGCGGTGTCACACCCAGATATTCGCAGATGTAGAAAAAAGACTGCATAGCGGGAAGTGACTTTTTATTCTCAATATTATTGATGTAGTTGTTTGCCTGACCTAACGATAAAGACATATCGCGTGCGGAAACTCCTTTTTGTGTCCGCAGCTTCGCTAATCGTTCCGGGACAAAATCTTCATACATCGCCTTCACCTCCCATTCTGTAATAGATTGTACCTCACGCCCCTTTATTATCCGCAAAAGGAAAAAGGGTATTATCGTTGACTTGCTAAATTAAATCTATTACTATATGAAAAGTGAAGAATTTTACCTATCAGATGGAGGGATGACCGATGAAAGGAAAGACTTGCTGTGTTACCGGACACAGGGATTTGCCGCAGAATGAGATCAACAAAATAAAAGCCGCTTTGGAACATGAGATCGATGCTGCCGTTACAGATGGATTTACCTGTTTTATGAGTGGCTTTGCAGATGGCGTGGATCAGTATTTTGCAGAGCTGGTGTTGGAAAGAAAGCAGACTAATCCGGCGCTGGAGCTGATCGCAGTGATCCCTTACCGCAAACGTCTGGACAGCCTGAATAAGAAAACAAGAACCCGTGAACTGCTGGAGGCTTGTGCGGATGTTGTTGTCATACAGGAAAAATATCTCCCAAGCGTCTACTCCCACAGAAACCGCTATATGGTGGAGCACTCCGACCGAGTGATCGCTGTATATGACGGACGGGAAACCGGCGGTACGGCAAAGACGATCCGCTTCACCCATCGGATGAAAAAGGAACTGCGGGAAATCCCGGTTGGAGAGATCGTCCTGCCGGATCACTTGAAACCAAAAACAAAATAGATACCTGTTGATGCGCTCACTTTGAAGTGGGCGTTTTTCTTTACCCATTTTTAGGAGGAATGCTTATGTGGAACCTGATTTCACATTTCCTTACCTTTGCCGGAGGAATGGCTTCCGGCGTTATGTTGATGTGTCTTATGCAAACCGGAAAACTTGCGGATAAAGAATTTGAAACTATGAAGGAGGAATAAAAATTGAAACTTGTGATTGCAGAAAAGCCCTCTGTTGCTATGTCACTGGCAGCAGTATTAGGCGCAACGGAAAGAAAAGACGGTTATCTCGAAGGTTCCGGCTATCTGGTGAGCTGGTGCGTGGGACATCTTTTGGAACTGGCACAGCCGGAGGCTTACAAAGAACAGTACGCCAAATGGCGGTATGAGGATCTTCCGATCCTACCGGAAAACTGGAAATATGAAGTGCCAAAGGATAAGAAAACGCAGCTTGCCCTTTTGTGCCGATTGATGAAGGACAAACGGGTGGATTCCGTGGTATGCGCTACGGATGCCGGACGAGAAGGAGAACTGATCTTCCGTCTGGTCTATGAATATGCCGGATGTAAAAAGCCTATGGAGCGCCTTTGGATTTCCAGTATGGAGGATGCGGCGATCCGTGAGGGCTTTGACCATCTCCACCCCGGCAGTGATTACGATAAGCTCTATGATGCGGCGGTCTGCCGGGCAGGAGCCGACTGGCTGATCGGGATCAATGCCACCCGGCTTTTTTCTGTCCTGTATGGTGTCACCCTAAATGTCGGCCGTGTTATGTCACCGACACTGGCACTTTTGGTACAGCGTGAGTCGGATATTGAATCCTTCATCAGTAAGCCTTTTTATGTGCCGGAAATCACCTGCGGAGGTTTTACTGCTTCCGGCGAAAAAATGACGGAACGATCCGAGGCTGAAAAAATCCGTATGGACTGTGACCACAACTCCGCTTTTGTGCGTTCTGTGGAAAAGCAGGTAAAAACTATACAGCCTCCCCGCCTTTATGACCTTACAACTCTGCAAAGGGAATGTAACCGTATTTATGGCTATACGGCTCAACAGACCCTTGATTATGTGCAATCTCTCTATGAAAAGAAGCTGGCAACCTATCCGAGAACGGACAGCCAGTATTTGACGAAGGACATGCAGGCAACCGCCGCTTCCCTGATCCTGTGGCTGCGTGACAATATGACCTTTGGAAAAGGCTACGCCGGAGAGCCGGACATTGACCGGGTAACAGATGACAGCAAAGTGACTGACCACCATGCCATTATCCCAACTGTGGAAATCGCACGGACAGACCTGTCAGAGCTTCCTTCCGGGGAGCGGGATGTGCTTACCCTGCTTGCCGTCAGACTGCTTTGTGCCACAACGCAGGTACACCGATTTGAAGCGGTCACCGCTATATTGGACTGCCAGGGATATACTTTTACGGCAAAAGGAAAGACTATTTTACAGTCCGGCTGGAAAGAGGTGGAACGGATTCACCGTATGAGTATCAGGCAGAGTGAAACGGAACACAAAGAAAATGAAGCTGTCGCTCTCCCTGTGCTGCAGGAAGGACAGACTTTTGAAGCTGTATCAGCAAGTCTCCGTGAAGGGAAAACTTCACCGCCGAAACACTATACGGAGGACACACTGCTGTCCGCTATGGAGACTGCCGGTGCGGAAGATATGCCGGAAGATGCCGAGCGTAAAGGATTGGGTACTCCGGCTACCCGTGCGGCAACACTGGAAAAGCTGGTTTCTGCCGGATTTGTACAGCGAAAGAAAAAGCAGCTCATTCCTACGGAAAAAGGAAAGAACCTGATCGCAGTCCTGCCGGACAATATCAAATCTCCCATCTTAACTGCAGAATGGGAATCCATGCTGAAACAAGTGGAACATGGCGAACTGTCGGCAACATCTTTTATGGATCAGATTGCAGATATGAGCCGGACGCTGGTAAAAGAACATACTACCCCGGAAGAACGTTTTGCGGATCTGTTTCCTTCTTCCAAAGGAACTGCACACGAAGCCGTGGGGGTATGTCCCCGCTGCGGTGCCCCGGTATTTGAAGGAAAGAAAGGTTTTTTCTGCGGCAACAGGGAATGTTCTTTTGCTCTTTGGAAAGATAACCGTTTCTTTTCCAGCAAGAAAAAATCTATCACAAAGTCTGTGGCAGCGGCTCTTTTGAAAGAGGGCCGCATTTCTATGTCCGGGCTTTACAGTGAAAAAACAGGAAGGACCTATGATGCGGAAGTGATTCTGGATGATACCGGCGGTAAATATGTGAATTTCAAGCTGGAATTTCCAGTAAAGAAAGGCAGGCGTAAATGAGCGATCGAAAAACCTTTGAATATGGCGGTTATCACTTCACGCCCATACGAAAATTTCACAAAAAAGAAGGCGACTTTTTCGCCATATCGAAACGGCTGGCAAGTGACCCCAACTTAGGGCTGTGTACCTATCAGGATCGGCAAAAAGCACCTTATGATTACAAAGACTTTTATACCGTTTCAACAGACAAAGAATGTGATATTTTCCGCTGCGAAGAAAATGGATTGTTGTATGTACCAGGAAAAAATGAACTTTTTATTTACCATGAACCAAAACAGAAAAAGCGGAACTCTATCGCCGATGCCCTTTCACAGCCCAGGAATGTTACTGATACAACCGAAATTTCCAGCGGTCGGCAAAGCAGAGCCCCGGAAAGGTAGGCGTTATGGCGGAGAGAGAATTGAACCGCTCGGAGCGGGCTACGATCCGAAAGCTGGTTACGGAGCTTTGCGCCAACTATGACTCCCAGGATAAGATCTGCCTTCCTCTGGACAGCCCTTGTTACATGCTGAATAAATGGTGGACCGGTGCTTATTGCAGGTACTTTGAAAAAGCGGTGCTGCCGGTGGATGCAGCACTGGAATCAGCCATTACCGGCGAGGACACCTCCATGAGACAGAAAATATGCCCTGTGTGTGGAAAGGCATATCTTCCTACAACCAGCCAGGCATATTGTTCCGCTGCCTGCCGGGTCTATGCAAGACGGAAATCCGAGCGGGAACGCAAACGCCGGAAGCGGCAAAACCAACCATGATATGTCCGCAACTTAGCCTTAAAAGTCCTTGATTTTCAAGGGCTTTTTGCACCTGTTTTCAAGGGAGCTGTATAAGAATACTCCGGTGCTTTGAAATGAGGTTAAGTTGCAGACAAAACATATATTTTAACAAAAACGATAGGAGGCGATTTTTTGAATATCAACACGATTACCGCGGAGGACCTTCGCCGCATGCCGGATAAGGAAGGACTGATTTTACAGGGCTGTGGCGGGGATCTGACAGAGTGGGTGGACGGGATCAATGAAATGCTGACAAAAGCAGGCATATTGAAAGATGGCTGTCAGTTTGAGAATGTGGCTGCTTTTCAGCACGGCGAACTGACCTGTCTGCTTTACCCGTTTGATGATGTGAAACTGGATATAGGAAAACTTGCCCTGTGGCGTTTACAGACCCATGAAGTCTATGGCGGCACATGGCTGTCGGACTTTGTGCCGAATTATTTAGGCGGATTTATAGAAACACCGGAAGCGTTGGCAGATAAACCGGATTGTCCGCTGATCGGAGCAGATGGGAACATTTTTAATCTGCTGGGTATTGCTTCCCGTACTTTGCGGGAGCATGGTTTGAAAGAACAGGCAAAAGAAATGTCTGATCGGGTATTTGTTTCCGGCAGTTATGGAGAAGCGCTCTGTATCATTGGCGAATATGTCAACATCACAGATTCCGAACCGGAGCATAAGAATTCTCTCCGTCAGCAGCTAAAGGCAACAAAACCGGCAGACCCAGTAAAAAAGCAACAAACTTCCAAACAGCAGGAACGATAAGGAGGGATGCGAAATGGAAAGGAAACGGACCTATGGTGTATGGGCAGTACGAAGCAGCACTTCTATTTTCGGACCGGCACAAAGCTGGTGCAAGGAAAATGGAAAACCGTTGGAGTTTGATACCAAAGCTGCTGCTGAAAACTATGCAAAGGAAGCCAACGAACATACGACAGCAAATGTCCGATACTATGTGAAAGAAAAAGAACCGGAGCCCGGTGCTGTTCGGAAAGGAACATCTCAATCGGAGCTGGATGCACGCAGCCATGAAGAAGTGATACCAAGAAATGATGCAGCGGAAAAACAAAATGAGATTCCGGGCAGACAGATTCCTTCTCAAACAGATCCGCTGGTAGAAATCCGCTCTGCGGTCCATAGTAATTACGCGGGTATGGTCGCTATGCTGGGTGCGGACAACCGTGTGTATTTGGGGCGTGAGGAACGCTGCCATTACCAGAATATGCAGCCATCTTACTATGACAATCAGGACGGTTCCCTGTGTTTTGTCTGTGATCAGCCCGACATGTACTATTTTCTCTATGGAGAAGGCTGGGCGCATACCCAGGCGGAAATGCTGGAACGAGGGCTTACCCTGCGCCAGTATGAAGAATTTGCAAGACTGCAAAATGGGGTCCTTGCACAGTTTACCACCCAAAGAGAAATTCTGTTTGCCGGACAGCCATTTCAGGCGCCGGAGAGTTATCTGCGCAATGCGGAACTTTATGAGGAAGGTCAGACCGGCAACTACAATATGCTGGATGGCAGGCTGAACAACGAACCTCCTGTGCGCCCGGATCTGACAGACGGACAGACGGATGAAGAAATCCGGGAGCTGGTGCCGGAAGCAAAGCCGTCTTTGATGGACCGTTTGAAAGCAGACAAACCGGAGCATGAAGCAAGGCAGATGATCCCTCCTGTGCCGGAAAGGGAACGCTGATGGCCGAGGTAAGATTTGAGGATGTAGATCTTCTGGGTGCTCTTTCCCGTATCGTAGATCTTCATACCCAACATTATAAAGAGGACTTTGACCTGGATAAAGAACTAATCTCAAAACTGGCTGTGTCAGAACGTTCAGAGGATAAACAGCTTCTTTGGATGTCACGCTCCTGCGGAACCTATACCCTGCGCGAACGGGAAGTTTATCTGGATGGAAGCCATGAAAATAAAGTGTGGCGGTTTTACCATGAACAGACAAATGATCCAGTTTTGGCTTATGCCATCTCTTCGAAAGAAGTCAGGGACGGAAAAATATTTGGCGATCTCTATCCGCTAAATTATAGAGAACATGTGGAACGGATGAAAAAGCTGACCTGTCCAATCGGAAATGTAGCCGTTGCATTTGAGGATGGAAATGTTATCACGATTCCCTATCAGGAACGGAGACAGCTTATGAACCGGCTTATGCCAGAGCATGGAGTCCCTAAAACAATGACTTATCTGCCGGAAAATGAGCCGGAGCTGATGATGATCCTAAAACGGGAACGCTTCAAACGCAGCTATCATGCGACAGCCGGAAATCTGGAGGAATATCTTGATAAGCTGGAAAAGACCACCCTGCGGGAAAAACTCAAAAGAGCAAAGACGGTGGTTTCAACACAGGAGGTCTCATCTCATAAAAGAGGGTTGGAACGATGAAGGGCAGGCATAACAAAAAATCCGTCCGCGTCGAATTTGTCATGTCCGAAGCGGAGGCCGAACTGGTAAAAGAACGCATGGCGGAACTTGGCATTACCAACCTGTCGGCATATCTGCGAAAGATGGCCGTAGACGGTTACATCATTCACCTTGATATGGGAGACATTCAAGAAATGATCCGACTTCTCCGCATTTGTTCCAATAACTTAAACCAATATACCAGACGGGCCAATGAGACCGGCAGTATTTATGCCGCAGATATAGAGGACATCCGCACCCGTCTGGACAGCCTTTGGGATGGCATGGATAAACTAATCCGGGGATTTGCAAACATTTCATAAACAACCGGAAAGCCGTTGCTTTCTTTTTGCCGTCACGGTAAAATTTTTATAAGGGCAGATGCCCTTCTGAAAGGAGGCAAAGCGTATGCGTTTGATAGGTAAATTACTGGCACTTCCCTTTATGCTGGTTACGGGGATTCTTTATCTGGTATGTAAATTTTTAGTGGTTTTTTCCGGTGCGGTACTTGGGATTCTTTCCGGGATCATCTTTCTGGCGGCATTGGTGCTGTTCTTTGTCGCAGGTTTTTTGCCGGGTCTTGCATGGCTTATGATCGCCTTTCTTATCAGTCCATACGGTCTGCCTCTGGCGGCTGCATGGCTGGTAGGGATCATTGGCGGGGCAAACAGTGCCTTAAAGGATTTTATATTTGGTTAAGCAGATTTGGCGGGGCGCATAGGCAGCCCCGCTCTTTTTCTGCAATTATAACTTCTCTGATTGAAATTAAGTTAAGGAGGTGACGAAAATAGCGACCACAAGACTGATGCCTCTGCATGTAGGAAAAGGTCGGAATATCTCTACTGCGATTGCAGATATTATTGATTATGTAGAAAATCCGCAGAAAACCGATTTTGGAAAATTCATTTATGGCTATGAGTGTGATACCCGGCTTGCTGATGCAGAGTTTCTTCTGTCCAAACGACAGTATGCAAATCTGACCGGCAGAAATCAGGGTGCAGATGATGTGATCGCCTACCATCTCCGTCAGGCATTTAAGCCCGGCGAAGTTACGCCAGAAGAAGCTAATCAGATCGGCAGGGAGCTGGCACTGAAGCTCACAAAAGGAAACCATGCCTTTGTTGTCTGCACCCATGTGGATAAGCACCATGTCCATAATCACATCATTATCAACTCTACTACACTGGACTGTCAGAAAAAATTTCGCAACTTCTGGGGTTCTACCTGGGCAATCCGGCGAATGAATGACAAGCTGTGTTTGGAACATGGACTTTCGATTGTAGAAAATCCGAAACCCAGCCGGGAGCATTATGGCACATGGCTGGGGAATAAAAAGCAGCCTTCCTTTCAGGAGCAGATACGCATTGCTATTGATGCTGCATTAGAGGAAAAGCCAAAAGATTTTGAGGAACTTCTACAGAAGCTGGAAACTGCTGGGCTGGAAGTCAACCGTGAAAGAAAACATCTTCGGTTCCGAGTTCCGGGACAAGAAAATTATACCCGATGCGATACGCTCAAAGGCGATTATACAGAACAAGCCATCAAAGAACGGATTGCCGGTACACGGACAGTAAAACCCCGCCATGCCTTTTCTAAAAAAACGGTTTCCAAAGTTGGATTGCTGGTTGATATTGAAGTTGCAATCCGTTCCGGCAAGGGCCCTGGTTATGAGCGCTGGGCAAAAGTGTTCAACCTAAAGCAGCTTTCTCAGGCAGTGCTCTACTTAAAAGAACATGGCGATATGGGTTATGAGGATCTTCTGGAAAAAGCCAACGCCACTACCACTAATTTCAATACCTTATCCGTTCAGATCAAAGATCTGGAGTCAAAAATGAACGCCAATGCCGAGCTGCAAAAACAGATCGTAAACTATGCGAAAACGCGGGCTGTCTATGTAGAATATCGCAAAGCCGGGTACAGCAAAAAATTCCGAACAGAACATGAAGCTGAAATTCTGCTGCACCAGGCGGCAAAGAATCATTTTGACGAGCTGGGAATCAAAAAGCTCCCCTCTGTCAAATCTCTCCGGGAGGAATACACCGATCTTCTGGAACAAAAACGGAAAGCCTATTCTGCCTATAAGCAGGCCAAAAATGATATGAAAGAACTTCATAATGTTCGGGC
>NZ_QWGL01000014.1:59373-81753 GCF_003435375.1 Clostridium sp. AM34-11AC
GATATGAAAGAACTTCATAATGTTCGGGCCAATGTGGAATACCTATTAGAGATTTCTTCCCCACCACAACCGCAGCGCAGCACAGAAAAATCCCGTCAATAAGGTTTGCTAACTTGAATTCTATAGACCTTGACTTTCCGGGACTTCTTAACTATAATAATACTCAAGCAGGGGGACTACCTTGTAGTTGAGAAGGTTAAAACCTGACCCTTTGAACCTGTTGGCTAATACCAACGCAGGGAGCTAAAGAATACAGATTCGTATTTTTTGGACATTCTCTGTTTTGGGAATGTCCTTTTTAATTGAATAAGATATGATATGTGTTTGCGAGGGAACTGAACAAGTTGAAAAAGGTAAGACCTGACCTCTGGACCTGTCGGCTAATACCGGCGTAGGGAAGCAATTTCTTACGCTCGTATTGCGTCTGAAAGAGCTTCTAATTGTTTTAGAGGCTCTATTTTTTTATTTTAGGAGGAACAAACATGGCATTTATGAAAGACATTTTAACCCGCAACATCCCCATTTGGGAAGAATGTGCAGCTACCCCATTTGTGCAGGAAGTGCAAACTGGAAAGCTACCTCTTGAAAAGTTCAAGAGATATATGATTCAGGATAGTATCTATCTGAAAAACTATGCCCGTATATACGGCAAGGCAATTTTTCATGCTGATACATTAAGAGAAATTCAGCTTTACTATTCCATGCTGAATTTTGTAAATGATACGGAATCAGAAGTGCGTCTGGATTATCTAAAGCAATTTTGCATGACGGATAATGATATTGAACTGATCGCTCCTCTGCCTGAAAATCAAAATTACATTGATTTCATGTTTGAGATTGCGTCACATGGAAAGAATGAAGAAATTTTAATGGCGGTTCTTCCCTGTATGCTAAGTTACAGCTATATATTCCGCAAATTGGCGGCTGTTCCTACAAGCAGACAGTCAAGATATTGGGACTTTATCAAAGATTATGCGGATGAACAATATGCAGAAAGCTGCAAAGAATGGTCTGCTTTTGCAGAGCATAAATGTGCCGGGTTATCAGTAGCAAATAAAAAGTATCTGGCTGATATTTTTGAAAAAGCAAGTTTGTTAGAGCTTGCTTTTTGGAAGATGGCCTATCGGAACGAGAGAATGGAGGAAAATGCAAAATGAAAAAAGTATTGTCCATTGCCGGATCAGATTGCAGCGGAGGTGCAGGTATTCAGGCTGATTTGAAAACTTTTTCTGCTCACGGTGTATTTGGAATGAGTGTTATTGTTTCTGTTGTTGCAGAGAACACCAGCCGTGTTATCGACATCCAAGATATTACCCCGGATATGATTGAAAAACAGATTGACGCCGTATTTGAAGATATTGAAGTGGACGCAGTAAAAATCGGTATGCTTTCTACACCAGAATGTATGAAAGCGGTGGCAAAGAAACTATTACAATATAAGCCCCAAAATGTCGTAATCGACCCGGTTATGTATGCCAAAAATGGCTGCCCATTGATGAATCCTACGGCGGTTTCCACCTTGATAGACACAGTAATTCCACTGGCCGATGTACTTACTCCGAATATTCCAGAGGCAGAGAAAATAGCAGATATGCAGATTTCCACAGTTTCAGATATGGAGGCTGCCGCAAGAAAAATATATGCCATGGGTTGTAAGGCGATTGTTGTCAAGGGTGGACATCATATAGGAAATGCTGTTGATGTCCTATTTAATGGAGAAAATTTCTACCATTTTGAAACATCCCGCATTGATACGAAAAATACTCATGGGACAGGCTGTACCTTTTCTTCTGCAATCGCTTCCCAGCTTGCAAAGGGAAAAAGTGTTCCGCTTGCAGTCGAATCTGCAAAGGCTTATGTCACAATGGCAATCGAACACTCTCTTGCGATTGGAAAAGGCTGTGGCCCAACGCACCATTTCTACGAATTGTATCAGCATGGTTTATCTAAAGAATAGGCAGGTGCAAAATGAACTTTGATTATACACTTTATCTTGTTACTGATCGTCAACTAATGAGCTGCGATAGCCTGACAGAAGCGGTAGAACAGGCAATTTTAGGAGGCTGCACAATGATACAACTCCGAGAAAAAGAATTGTCCTCATTAGAATTTTACAATCAGGCTGTTGCCGTGAAACAGGTTACGGATAAATACCATATTCCCCTTATCATAAACGACCGGATAGATATTGCAATGGCTGTGCAGGCTACGGGGGTACATATTGGACAGCATGATTTACCTGCGGCTGCCGTCCGCAAAGTAATTGGGGAAAATATGCTGTTGGGAGTATCTGCATCTTCCATTGCAGAAGCAATACAGGCACAACAGGATGGTGCAGATTATTTGGGAGTTGGCGCAATGTTCCCTACTGGAACTAAAACCGACGCTGATTCTGTATCAATGGAGGAATTACAGAAAATCCGCACAGCCGTTTCTTTGCCGATCGTTGTTATTGGCGGTATCAATAAAGGAAATACAGGGCGTTTCAAGCCCATGGGAATTGACGGGCTGGCTGTTGTATCTGCCATCATAGCGCAGTCCGATATAAAAGCTGCTGCTGCGGAACTGAAAGATTTATTTTGCGGAAAGGAAAAGAAACATGGATTTTAATGCGGCAATCTTTGATTTAGATGGAACAATTCTGGATTCAATGGATGTATGGGAGCATATAGATATTCAGTTTTTGAAAAAGAGAAATCTTCCTGTCCCGGAAAATTATGTAACTGAAATATGTGCAAGGAGTTTTGAGGAAGCCGCACAATATACCATTGATCTTTTTGGATTGCAGGAAACGGTAGAGGGAATTATTGAGGAATGGAATAATATGGCGGTCGAGGAATACAGTAACCATGTCGGTCTGCTGCCCCATGCCCTTGATTATCTTCTGCGCTTAAAAGAACATGGAATAAAACTTGCAGTTGCTACGGGGTTGCCGGAAAAGCTCTATATTCCATGCTTAAAGAACAATTCTATTTTAGAATTATTTGACGCTCTATGTTCAACAGATGAGGTTCAGCGGGGAAAAGAATATTCGGATGTCTTTGAATTGGCCGCAAGAAAATTAGGGGTTGCACCTGAACACTGTATTGTGTTTGATGATGTGCTTCCAGCAATTAAAAGCGCAAAGGCAGCCCGTATGTTAGCAGGCGGGATTTATGATAAGTATTCCGCAGATCAGCGTACAGAAATAGAAAGGATTGCGGATATTTACTTACTTGATTTTCGGCAAGCACCGATCCCACACAAAGAGGTATGAAAATGGAAAAATGGGATTTATATAATGCAAAACGGGAAAAGTCTGGAATAACAGTGTGCCGTGGAGAAATCATACCCAAAGGGCTGTATCATTTATCTGTGAGTGTATGGATCGTCAACCAGCAGGGGCAGTATCTTTTATCACAGCGGCATCCGAAAAAGCAATACCCTCTTTATTGGGAATGTACGGGTGGTTCTGTACTTTCCGGGGAAACCAGTTTACAAGGAGCAATCCGAGAGGTAAAAGAAGAATTAGGAATACTGCTTACTCCCGGAAGTGAAAAATTGATTTATCAGAGCAGACGGGAAAATGTGCAGGATTTTTACGATGTTTGGCTATTTCATAAGGATATAAAGATTGAAGAAATGCGTTTACAGGAAACAGAAGTTGTGGATGTTCAATGGGTAAATCCAGATAAGTTATTTGAGATGTTTCGCCTGAAACATCTGCACCCTCTAATTACCTATGTAGATCAGCTAATAGGCTGAAAAAGCGCCGGGCGCAGAGGTATCAAAGCCTCTGCATCTGGCGCTTCTTTTTTGTCCTTTTTCCCGCATTTAGAACCCCGTTTTGCGGGGAACAGGATAACTTTATCCACCTGCCTGCCGGCCATGCGGAAAAACCCTTGATTTCCGTGGACTTTTAACGCCCTAAATGCGTAGACAGGAGGTATCTTTTCCGCTGGCGCTCAGCCTTTTAATTCCGTGTTGCACATGAGGCGGAAATCTTACTGCACCAGACAGCGAAGAATCATTTTGACGAACTGGGAATCAAAAAGCTCCCCTCTGTCAAATCTCTCCGAGAGGAATACACCGATCTTCTGGAACAAAAACGGAAAGCCTATTCTGCCTATAAGCAGGCCAAAAATGATATGAAAGAACTTCATAATGTTCGGGCCAATGTGGAATATCTATTAGAGATTTCTTCCCCACCACATGGAGGTTGTAGATAACGCAAGTGATGAAAACAACGAAAATACAAGGAGAAAGGCAACTGTTGTACCTATTAAAATAGAATATGTGTGAGAGGACAAGCCTTTCAATAATGTAGACGTTCAGAAATGAGCGTCTATTTTTATACCCAAAATGAAAGGAGCATTAGATTTTATGAAAAAGATGTTAAAACGATTGTGTACGGGCTTCTTAGCTCTTGCAACTGTCGTTACTGCTTTACCGACTACACCCGTCCATGCAGAAAGTAAGCAATACTGGACGGAAAGTGCAGAGCGTGTCGGTATCATTGAAAAAGTAATGAATGACGGTTCTATCGGTTCGACATTCAATGAGGGCTATATGAAAGTCGAGGGCGAAACTGCCTATTGTATCGACATCAATACAGATTTTAAGAATGGTTACAAGACCAGAGCTGACGCAAGCTCACGTATGAGTGCCGACCAGATTTCAGATGTGGCGTTATCCTTAGAGTATGTCAAACAGTATGGCGAAACTCACAAGGAATTGAACTACAAGCAAGTCTATCTGTTGGAACAATGTGTGGTCTGGCAGAGATTGAGCGTACATCTTGGCTGGCAGTGCGACAACGTGCGAGCTTCTTATGATGAAATTCCAAAAGCTACGCAGGACGAAGTTTTCTCTGGTGCAAGAGCCTTTGTCAAAGAGAATAAAGGACGCTATGAATGTGGCGGTTATATCTACTCTGGCGAAGGGCAGGAATTGGGACAATTCTGGGCGAAACTCAATGTTGGAAATGCGAAACTTCAAAAGACTTCCAGTAATACCAGCATTACAGACGGTAACGGGAATTACTCTATCGCTGGTGCGACATACGGTGTCTTTGCTGATAAGGACTGCACGAAACAGCTTGCCACCCTTACGACTGATGAAAACGGAAATACAGATGTCGTAGAGGTAAAGGCTGACACAGTCTATATCAAGGAATTATCCGCACCAGCAGGATATAAGGTTGATACAAATATATATTCCTTAAAGGTTGAAGCTGGAAAGACAGCGACCTTGAACGTATCAGATACACCAAAGGTAACAGACACTTTGATTGAACTCTTCAAGATTGATATGGAAACACAGAAAGACAATCCGCAGGGGAACGCTTCTTTAGCAGGTGCGGAATTTACATGGAAGTATTATACTGGCTTCTACAATAAAGACAATCTCCCTGCCGAAGCTACAAGAACATGGGTTACAAAGACAATCGCCGAAACAGACAGCGACGGTACAATCCATTATGTTACAAAATTAGCGGACACATACAAAGTATCTGGCGACAGTTTCTATATGCAGGACGGCAAGGCAGTTCTTCCACTTGGAACACTAACCGTAGAAGAAACAAAAGCTCCAAACGGTTACTTGCTGGACGGTGCATATATGCAGGCTGGCGATAAGTCCGAACAGATTAAGGGCTTATACCTTACACAAATTACAGAGGACGGCGACCTTGCCGTACTTACTGGAAGTAACCAGTTTTCCGTATCAGACAAGGTTATCCGTGGCGGTGTCAAAATTCAGAAACGAGATTTAGAAACGGGCGATACAAAGCCACAAGGAAGTGCTACTTTGAAAGATACTGCCTTTGACATCATTTCCTTAAATGATAATGCGGTATTGGTTGAGGGCAAGTTATACAAGAAAAATGAAGTGGTAAAGATAATTCGTACCGATATTGAGGGTATCGCTTCTACTTCTGCTGACCTCTTACCTTATGGAAAATTCCGTATGAACAATGAAAAAAGCAGAAACGCAGGAACAGGAATTTTTAGAAGTTTGTTCTTCTTACGACCATGACCTTTTAACTGGAAAAAAAGAAATGACATTGAAAGACTATGAACGAATTACTTATTTAGTTAGTTCTCTTGGGTATAGTCAATATCTTCAATTCCTTATTGGAAAATATATGGACTTAGCACAAGCTGACGAAGAACGAGAAGAAAGAGAACATGAAATATATTTGGAATATCCAGAGTATTATGAGGACGAGGGAATTTTAGAAGAAGAAGAAAAATGGCTGGAAGAATTTTTAAATCAACTTCCAGAGAAGAAAAGAGAATATTTTGAAAAACTTATAAAAGAGAGTTAAAGCTACTAAAAAAGTTACTGTATTCAGATGTTCTGATCACAGTAACTTTTTATCATTATACAAGGGAAAACAAATGCTAATAGACAAAATATTTTTTTCGTAACTTACATTTTCAATTTTACCGTCAATCTTTTTCAGCAATTCCTTTACAATATACAAGCCCAGACCAGAACTTCCTTTGGTGCGTGATTTATCAACAGTATAAAACTTGTTAAATAATAAGTTTACATCAATATCATCAAGGGATTTTGTTGAATTTTTAATTGTGAACACTCCTTTTTGATTGATAGAAACTTCAATGTAATTATCTGAATAACGAAGTGCATTTACAATTAAATTTTCAATAATTCGTTTACAGATAAGGTTATTTCCGTATATCCATACAGGAGTATTTTCTGTTTGAATGGTTGGTTGGATTTCTCCAAATTCATAATACTTTTCAATTAAGCAATCTGTAACAATTCTATTTATGTCAACACGCTCACATTCAACATCAACTTGCTCATTTTCTATCACAGATAAATCATAAAACTCTTGTACTAAATCCGTGAGATAATCTGTTTTTGCCTTAATGATTTTAATGCATTGTCCTTGTTCCTGTTTATCTTCACATTCTTGCAGAAGTGTTAAATAGCCTTGTATAGATGTCAAAGGTGTTCTTAAATCGTGGCTTATATTAGATATAGACTGTTTTAACTGTTCTTCTTCCTGCTTAATTTGAACCTGTAATTTTTTATGTAGATTATCTTTTTGATTGATTGCATAAGCTAATTCTTCAATGTCCCTATTTGATAAAGATACTCGTATTTTCCGTTGTTGCTTTATTTGCTTATTTATGTTGCGAATTGTTCTGATAATAGAGAATAAGGAAAATGCTAATATGAAAATAAAGCAAATCAATAAGAAATATAACATATTCGCATTTCCCCTTTCTGTTATGATTAGCGTATTTCTTGCTTTCTTAGTATCAATGCTGAAACAAGAAATGTAATAATTACAGTTCCCACGAAATAAATCAAAATATTGATTTCTAAATTATTTATCATATTATAAGAACAGGTATTCATCCAGTAATACATAGGATTTATTTTTAAATAGGTTAGAACTCTCCATGATTGAGTTGACATATTATCCCATGTCATCATATAGATAAGCGGTCCGCTAAATGTAAACAATGACATAGCACCTACAACGATTGCCGTATGTTTGAATATTACACATAACATAAGTGTAATTCCGATAAATGCTCCCATAATCATACAATTTAGTCCTGCAATTTTCAGCATTGGAAACAGTTGTATTGGAATATTAAATTTCGCACATTCTATTATAAATGCAATCATAATAAATGAAAAGTATAGAAATATACTGGTAATCGAAATCACAATATATTTCGCAACAAAAAACTTAATTCGGCTTTGTCCGCTTGCGATTGCAATTTTAATTGTTGAATCCGTATATTCTCTTGAAAAGAAAATGACAGAAAATA
This sequence comes from Clostridium sp. AM34-11AC, assembly GCF_003435375.1. Classification (GTDB taxonomy): domain Bacteria; phylum Bacillota; class Clostridia; order Lachnospirales; family Lachnospiraceae; genus Pilosibacter; species Pilosibacter fragilis. The sequence goes on from NZ_QWGL01000014.1 coordinate 67,170, forward strand.
TAAGAACAATCAGCCAGAAAAATACAGTATAAGATGTGGCTGTCCTTATTATTTCTTCAATCAATGGGTGTGCTGTATCGCTATAAGCACGAGCAAGAAATCCAACAGTTTCTCCTATTTTCCATGTTTTGTCTAAACTTGAACTTGATGCCACAAATTGTTGCTGACCGCCTATGGAGAAAATTCCAAAGACTGCTAAAATCAAAGCAAAGGTTAAGTACAATGCCTTTGTATGAAATAACTTATAAAATTCTGCTCTTATTTGATTAAACATTTTTTCGTCCCCCTATTAGATTTTCAAAGTATGTTTCCAAATTTTCTCCTTGCACAGAAATTTCATCAATAATAACTCCATTACTGGATAGTAATTTAGAAATCATTCTTACATTATCTAAGCACTCGTATATCCGAATAGAATTATCGGGGTAAACGGAGTAATTGTTAATATTTCCCTTTTGCTCTAATAAAAGAGTGGTTTTTTGGATATTATCTGTCCTTAAACAAATATGGCGTTTACATTCTTCGTTTAATTCTTCGGTAGAAATTTGTTTCAAAAGTTCTCCTTTATGAAGAAATCCGTAACAGGTAGCAAGCTGATGTAATTCACTTAATATATGGCTGGATATTAAAATCGTTACCTCTCGTTCTTTTACTAATTTTTTAAGAAGTTCTCTTAATTCAATAATTCCTGTTGGGTCAAGTCCGTTGACGGGTTCGTCCAAAATCAAAAATTCTGGCTCGCCTAATAATGCAACGCCTAAAGCAAGCCTTTGTTTCATTCCTAAAGAAAAGTTTGCTACTCTTTTTTTACCAGCATTGGATAAGCCTATCAACTCTAGAGTATCGGTAATACATTTTTTATTTGGAATACCTCGTTGTATTCTTTGTACTTCCAAATTTTGAGAAGCTGTCATATCCTTATATAACGCAGGCATTTCAATCGTGCAACCGATTTTTGACCTTTCATGTTGCAGATTATCCTTATGTCCAAATAGGATAATTTCTCCCTCGCTCTTAAAATTAAGACCTGTTAATAACCTGATTAAAGTCGTTTTTCCTGCCCCATTTTCGCCTACAAGACCGTAGATTTCTCCTTTTGGAATAGTTAAGTTCACATTCTTTAAAGCATAGAAATCTTTATATTTTTTGCTTAGATTTTTTGTTTCGCATATAAATTTTGTCATTCTAAACACTCCTTTCTATGCCACTATATCTAATAAGTCTAAAGAAAATCTAAAGTTATTTAATTTTATAACCGATTCCCCAAATGGTTTGTATATAATCTTCATTTGTAATCGCCTTAATTTTTTTACGAATATGACTGATATGGGTATTTATCGTATCATCATCATAAGCATAAGTTTTATTCCAAATGGATTCATATAAATTTTGCTTTGAAAAAATTTTTTGCGGATATTGCAATAATAGTCTTAAAATCTTTAACTCGGTTGATGTAAAAGATACTAATACCTCTTTGATATAAACTAGAGAGTTATTGATTTCAATATCTCTATATGTCAAAGTATCATTTTGACAGGACGTATTTGAAGTCCTTTTCAAATTTGCTTCAATACGAGCAAGAAGCTCATGCAGGTCAAACGGCTTAGTCATATAATCATCAGCACCTAATTTTAATAAATCTATTTTTGTCTGTACCATTGTTTTGGCGGAAACAACAATGACAGGAGCGTTTGTAAATTTACGCAATCTCTGTAATACATCATTTCCATTTAACTTCGGTAACATAATATCAAGTATTATTAAATCTGGAACAAGCGATTTACATAATTCTATTCCCTCTGCACCATTCAAGGCATAATGAACGATATATTTATTATTTTCTAAGAATTTTGCAATCATATTGCAAATGTCTATATCATCTTCAATAATAGCAATTTTATTCATGTGATTTCATCTCCTTTAATTAGATATTGTATCATAAGGTTTTTATGCTATCCACATCAAACAAAGAAGTCTATGGTACATTTAGAAATTATTTAGAAATATACTTTATGATTTTGGAAAATAATTTTGATGTGTAAATCAAGGAGTATGTTTCATGGAATGTTTTAAAGAAATCTATCGGCTATAAATGGAAAAAGCAATCAATAAAATCGTTAATTAGATATATAAATTCATTCGCTCGTGCAAACAGTCTGTTTTGTGCGGGCTTTTTTCATTCTGGAAAAATTTTGGATTTTTTGAGTTCTCAACTTAACAAATCACACCTGCCGTTCCCTATATGGTGCGGAAAGAGGGAGAACCACTTTTCACGTCATAGCGGAAAGGGGGTGAGATTGATGAAACCGTCTGACTTCCAGAAAACAGTTCAATGCCGTTTTGAAAGTTGTTTGAAGAAAGTTGTCCGTCATGTTGTTAAGGACTACCAGCAGAAATTAAAACGACGACAAGAGAAAGAAACGCTCTTTTGCGAACTCCCAGAAATCGTTGTAGAAAATCTGGCTGTCTGGGACGATTATGAAACGGACTATACGATTTTCAATGTATGCGGTTACGATATTCGTGTTTATGATGATGAATTGGCAGAAGCCTTGCGTAAACTACAATCAGCACAACCGCAGCGCAGCACAGAAAAATCCCGTCAATAAGATTTGTCTGCTTTTGGTTTTCAGCGTTCCAACGGAACGCGCAGCCATTGCCACCGGCAATGATCTCAGGGGTTTGGGGATATGTCACCAACAAGCATTAGCAGGAATTCCGGAAACGGGATTTCTGCTAAATACGCAATCTTACGTAAGATTGCATTGCTTGCCAGTAAGTTTAGCTCCATGTATTGACATCTTAGCCGCGTTTGTGCTATACTGTTATACACAACAGCATAACAGTTAAAACACACGGAGGATGCAGAAATGAAACTGATTATTTCAAATGTATCTGGCGTCCCCATATACGAGCAGATTAAACAGCAGATCAAGGCGGCTATTTTATCTGGCGAGCTTCAAGCCGAAGAAACTTTGCCCTCCCTTAGAACACTTGCCAAAGACTTAAAGATCAGCGTCTTAACAGTGACAAAGGCATACACAGAATTAGAGCAAGAGGGCTTTGTTAAAAATGTGCAGGGGCGTGGATGTTTCGTAATGGGGTCTGGTTCAGAACTGATTAAGGAGCAGCTTATTTGCAAAGTAGAAAACAATCTCACCGAAGCAATAAAAGCTGCAAGAATGGCAAATCTATCCACAGAGGAATTACATCGCCTTTTGGACATTTTAACGGAGGTAAAAACAGATGACTAATTATTTAGAGGTAACGAATCTTTCGAAATCTTTTGATTCTTTTCAGCTTCACAATATCAGCTTTACTTTGCCAAAGGGATATATTATGGGCTTGATTGGCCCGAATGGTTCTGGCAAAACAACGACAATCAAACTGATTTTGAATATGCTCAAGCGCACCGGTGGCACAGTCAAAGTGATGGGGCTGGATAATATCGCAGAAGAACAAAAAGTAAAATCAGAGCTGGGCGTTGTTTTCGATACAAATTATTTCAGTGATGATTGGAAAGTGTCGCAGGTTGAAAAATCCATTTCGGTATTTTATCCAAATTGGGACAGCCAGAAATTTGCGGATATGTTACGGAAATTTCACATTGCACCAACCAAAAAGGTAAAAGAACTTTCCAAAGGTATGCAGATGAAGTTAATGCTTGCCTGTGCGTTTTCATACGACGCCAAACTGCTGATCCTCGACGAGCCGACCAGTGGACTTGATCCGGTTTCCAGAGATGAACTTTTGAAAATTCTTTCAGAGTATATTGAAGATGGCGAGCATAGTGTTTTGTTCTCCACCCATATCACAGGCGATTTGGAGCGTGCAGCCGATTATATTACCTACATCAGTTATGGCGAGCTGTACTTTACTGGCAGCAAAGATGATTTTGTAGATATGTTCCGCATTGTAAAAGGTGGAATTGAGGAACTGTCCGATGATCTGAAAAATAAGGCGGCTGGTATTCGTACATTCCCTACGGGATTTGAGGCTCTGATGAAAACCGAAGATATTAGCGGTTTCCCTAACCTGACCGTTGATCCTGCCACCATTGATGAAATTGTAGTGTTTACAAGCAAGAAAGGTGACGATTATGAGTAATATTTTGAAATCCACAAAATTAGATATTGCATTGGTAAAACCATATTTTAAGACGATTTGCTTTACCCTGCTCCTGCCGATTGTGTTTGCCGCAATCAATCGTTCTTTGCTGACAGGGGTATCATTTGCTATGTGCTTTATTGCCATGACGACGGGATATACCTTTTCCATCACAGAAAAAAACAGCATGGATCGTCTGTTTGGTATTTTACCTGTTCGTAAAAGCGAGCTTGTGATCGGACGCTATGTTTTTGTCCTTGCAATGGGGCTTCTTTCCTTGATTATTTCTTTGATTGCACAGCCGCTTGTCTTGAAAGTGCTGGGTGAAACAGTTGGCGTATTTGATATTGTAACTGCCGCTATTGCAGGAGTATTCTTATTTGCACTCTATACCGTGTTCCAGATTCCGGGATATTACAAGTACGGCTCAATCAAAGGACGGGTATTTATGTATATTCCAGTGGCCGGTTTTTTGGTGACTTTACTTCTTCTCTCTAAAATGCCAGCTATCGGGAACTCAATTATTTCAGTCGTTGAATCTTCTCCGATACTTCTCGTTTTCCTTGCGGTTTTTGCTATTGTTGTGATGTATGCGGTTTCAATCTTCTTGTCCATTCGGATTATGAAGAACAAAGAAATGTGAGGTGATTGTATGGATTTTACAATTTTGGTAGTTGTGCTTTTGCTTGGTGTTGGCGTTCCTATCCGTAATAAACTCATACGGAAATATCGGGATAAGAAAAAGAATGATCGCAATTCGGAGTGAACAATATGGAGAAAACAGAGTTCATCCGCTGCCCAGTCTGCGGGAATAAAACACGCGACAAAATTCGGGAAGATACCGTACTTAAAAATTTTCCTCTCTTTTGTCCATAATGCTAATCGTAAGTCTAATCGACATTGAACAATTAGACTTACGATTAGCATTATGGGAATACCGTCGTTACTAATGACAGTATTCTGTTTGCTTTATGAGAAAATGCTCAATGCTGGAATGGGCAATAAATTTGAATTTGACAAGGAGATAATAATGATACCAATTTCTGATATTCTCATCCGCTCAATTAGTGGGTATGTGTTTATGGTTCCAGTCTTCGTACTGTATTTCTTGTGGCTCAAAAAATTGGGGAGAACACAAAGTTTTCTCCATACCGCTGCAGTGTTTGTTTTTGGTTATTATTTATTCGGACTTTTGACCGTCACAGGCATCGGCTTTACAAGCACAATGACCTTTCGCCCGAACATTTCTTGGACTCCATTTATCGGTATGATAACTGGGCCAATTGATACCATTCTGAATATTATTCTGTTTGTCCCGTTGGGATTTTTCCTGCCGCTGCTGTACAAGAAATATCATCACATGAAGACGGTTGCATTGACTGGCTTTCTGTTTTCTTTGGCTGTTGAAATTGTCCAGATGTTTGGCTGGGGTTCTTCCGACATCAATGACTTGATGACAAATACCGCTGGAGCCTGTATTGGATTTTTAGTTTATTGTCTGCTGTCAAGAATCTTGCCTGCCAATCTGAAAAAGCAACTTCAATCCAGCCGTGTCAATGCTGTGGCTGAAGTACTTCTCTTTGCTATTTGCACATTTGCCATTATGGTCACGGCTCAGACTTGGTTTGTCCATGATGTGCTGAATGTTCCATAAATTGTATCGGAAACAATCGGTCTCAGATATAAAAAAATAGTGTCTTCTGTTTGACACACCTGCAGACCGATTTTTCCGTATTGAACTTAGTCGCGTCAACGAAGCCACTACCTATGGAATTTCAATCTTTTCCTTCCTGTTATGCTTGGACAGATTGAATAATTCTCTTTGTGTTATATCTATTATTTTTAGGTAATAGTCCACAACGGCTTCTAACATGAAGGTACAAAAAATAAAAGTTGATCCTCAATCAACCCTATTATTGTACTCTTCAATTCATACTTTTCGATCTCAATGGTAGTATGGTTAGATAGACATCTGTTGCCGCTATCCCTTGGTAAGTTACCCGTTCAGCTTACCTACAAATTTAGAATACAATAAATGGCATCATTTGAACAGACTATATTTTTTTAAAATAACTGTTCTACTATGAGAGCTTCGGTCTGTTTGCTGTGCTGATTCTGGTACAGTTGGCGGCCACCGGCGCAGCAGCGTTCCGCTTTTACTACAAACAAAGAAAAGGCTGAATAGAAAATAGGTATCATCAATCAAAAATATCATTGGAGGTATAACTTATGGAAAAAGAAACAATGGGAACTGTAATTTCAGTTACAAAACAATGGTGGTTAAAAGTGAATCGTAAACCTGCCCGCGTTCATGCGATGGATGGCGCAGCCTTTCCGCATACTATCAAGGTCAAATATACGATAGACGGTAAAGATTACATCTGCCGAAAATGGATTGGTGCAGGAAACAACGTTCCTGACAAGGGAACAACGATTAAAGTTACCTATTGGGAAGATAAGCCATCGAAAGCAAGAATTGAGCTCTAATCAATAAATTTATCAAAATATGGAGGTGATGATGTGATGGGACATTAGCTGTTTTTGATATTGAAGAATCCGGCAAGAAGATTGGTGAAAAGTTATTTCTGCTTCTTAACGAGGAACAAAAGAATGCTCTAATGCAATATATTTTGGAACAAGGAGTCAGTCATGGAACAGTATTCAATTCCTGTCACACTTTCTCCGCAGCAGAGAAGAATCCTCTTACAGAAATACAAGAAGGCGAGCTTTATCTATGTCTGGAACACCGCACTGTCAGGGTTAGGGAACGGATTATCAACTTGACAAGTAAGGAGTTTGATATACTGGCATTGCTCATTGCCAATCCCAAACGTGTTTTTACTTACGAACTGATTACCGATTTGGTTTGGAAAGAGGATTGTGATTTCTATTCGAGAAAAGCGATTCATAATCATATGAGTAAGTTGCGTAAGAAATTGCGTTTTGAACCGGATCTTCCAAACTACATTGAGAGTGTCGCCGGGATCGGCTATAAATTTGAACAACTATAATATGAGCCCACAAGGTGTCGGTTCCCCTTGTGGGCTTGCTTTTTGCAGCATATATTCTAAGGAGCAGAATATGTAGAAAATTGCGAATATAAAGAGTAAAAAGCGAATGTCTGCGGACTGATACAGGAAACATAATCGATATAATTTTCTCCCAAGGAGGTATCAAGCAGCCGATTCAGGCCCCTCCTTGATGGGAGGAAATGCCTATGCGTCTATGCAACACAGATCCGCAGATAAACTGCTTTACATTCAGTCACCTATACGTCGTAGTCCAGCTCGTATGGATTGTGGCGTTTTTGGTTTCGACAAAGTTTGAGCATTTTCGCTGTCAACCTCCCGGAAAAATTTCATACTGTTGCTTTGGCGCGCCTGTTCTTTGTACGGGCGCGCTTTTTTGTACCCTTTTTTTAATCAGAAAGAGACTTAGACCTTATCGCTGCCGCAGCCCACCCTCTGGTTTCGATTTTTGCCATCAACTCAAACATCGAAATTGGAGGAAATTACTATGAAGAAAATCAATCTTCGGGATTATTACCCGTATTATACACAGGACATGATCGTTGAGGTGCCGGATGAAGTTGCTTTGTTGCTTCGGGAATATATGTTGTTGGAAGAAGCCTATCGGATTCGTACATACCGCTATAAAGCATTTTACTCTCTGGATCGAGACGAAGGTATTGAGCGTGAGATATTGCAAAAGCCTCTTAACCCGGCAGAAATTTGGGAACAGCGTCAAATGACGGAGTTGATTTATAAAGGTCTTTCCAAACTTCCGGTAAAGCAGCGCCAACGGATCTATGCACACTTTTTTCTTGGCATGAGCAAAGCAGATATTGCCAAAGCGGAAGGAACACACAAAAGCCGGATCACCCGTTCTATTGAAGCCGGATTGCGTAGTCTGGAAAAATATTTCAAAGAAATTTTATAACAGACGGCAACTTTGCCCCTAAAAATGTACTGAATAGTAGAGGGACATATTCGGTGGGACAAGCTGGACGGGTGTGGTAAGGAAGCATATACATCCTCCCACCCCAACTGCAATATCAATTTGTCTGCCATGCCCCTTGCTTGTTCCTTGACAACCGAATATACGCTGTTACAGGTACTTCATTCTGTGTTCCGAGCGGCAGATGGGGCGGCGCGGTGACAGGCAGCCTAAGGAGGTGATGAATCCAAGCTGTCCGAGCGATAAACGCAACCTACGAAACCGGCTGTGGCAAGCCGGACGCGATAACGACACAGATCATAATGGTACTTCTTCACAGCTTCCTAAAGACTTGGGGAGAGTTCCTGCGGCGTTTGCTTGCTCTGGCAAAGCGGCGGCGTATGTGGGACTATGATGCGGTGACGCTACCCGCAGCCTGTAACAGCCCCGTCCTTATAACAGAAGGACTTGCCGGGGTGCGTGGCAAATACGGCAGTAAAATCGAAATCAGATATAATGGGCCGGATTTATGTGTGCAATAACCATAGATCCGACCTATTCATGTGGTTTTGATAACACAGTTTTCAGAAGGGAGTTGATACTATGGAATTGAACACCATTGTCAGTGAAGTGGGTACGCTGGTAGACATTCGGGATGTCTCTGTCAACAAAGAACTTTCCCGTGATGAACGGATTGCAGAATTTGTTCAGCAGATAAAAAATCCATACCATTTTAAGTGTGGCCGTTTTACTGTACAGGCCAGCTTTTCTGCTGAAGGAGCTACCCTGGAAGAATGTATCAAGGGTATTTTACGATAGGCGCAATTTTAAGAAAGGGGCTGACTTTTCCGTAAAAGCATGGTAGAATAAGCATCGGAAAAGGAATTGAATATGGCATAACCACACTTCTTGAATTGCGGGGATTTTTCTGTGCAACGAAAGGAGTGTTTTTTTATGCAGGTTTACAAAGCGATTAAGTACATCCGTCTTTCTTATACGGATGATAAAACAGTAGAAAGTGACAGCGTTGCCAATCAGCGGCGCCTGATCGATGATTACATAGCCCGACACCCGGAAATTGAGGTTGTGGCAGAAAAAATTGACGATGGTTATAGTGGAGTTTTGTTTGATCGCCCGGCATTTCAGGAAATGATGCGGATGATCGAACAAGGCGAAGCTAACTGCGTGATTGTCAAAGACCTCTCCCGCTTAGGTCGTGAGTACATAGAAACAGGCCGTTATATGCGCAGAGTATTTCCAGCCTATGGAGTGCGTTTTATCGCAATTAACGATAATGTAGATACGGAAAATGACGCTGCCGATGATCTCACAGTTTCTGTCAAAAACATTATGAATGAGGCTTACTGTCGGGATATTTCCGTTAAGACACGGAGCGCCCTGGAAGTAAAACGGCGCAGCGGGGATTTTGTGGGTGCTTTTACCATCTATGGTTATGTGAAAGCCGGCGATAAACACAAGAGCCTGGAAGTAGACGAATATGCTGCCAATGTTGTGCGGGATATTTTCAGAAAACGGCTGGAAGGATTCAGCGCTTCCCATATAGCGGATGAACTGAACCGATTAGGAATTCTTTCACCGTTGGCGTATAAGCGCAATCACGGAATGCCTCATGCAAAAGGTGGCTATACAGACCGAAAGGATTGCAAATGGTCTGCAACTACAATCATCCGCATTTTACAAGATGAAACTTACACCGGAACACTGGTCCAGGGCAAGCAGACAACGCCCCATTTCAAATTAAAAGAGCGTGAGGACAAACCTTCTTCGGAATGGATTCGTGTGGAGGGAACCCATGAGGCAATCATACAAAAGCACGATTTTGATCTGGTGCAAAGGCTCCGCAGGATTGACACAAGGACTTCTCCCAAATCGGATAAGGTTTACCTGTTTTCCGGCATTTTGATCTGCGGCTGCTGTGGCTGCCGTATGACCCGCAAGACGAACCGCTATAAAGATAAAGAGTATCACTATTATTACTGCCCGACCGGCAAAAAGAATGGCTGCACATCGTCGGTCATGCTGAAAGAGTCGGATCTGATTGAATGTGTACAGGACAGTTTGAAAGGACATATTGAAAATGTTGCTTCTCTGGATGCCCTGCTGTCCAGTATCAGTCAAGAACGGATTAACCGGGAATTGGCGCAGGAATATGCCGCACAGATCAGAGTAAATGAGAAGCGTGTGGCACAGACCGAGGGCTTTAAGGCAAAACTCTATGAAAATCTGGTAAGTGGAATTCTGACAAAGGAAGAATTTCTCTCTTACAAGCGAAAATACAATGCAGATATTGAACTGTTCCAAAAAGCAATCGCTGAATGGAACGAAAAACTTACAGATGTATTAGAAAACCGAAGCGAACGAAACCGTTGGATCAACCATTTTATGAAATTTTCTACTATGGAGGATATTGACCGTCGGGCAGTCATGCAGCTTATCCGAAGCATACGGGTAATGGGTAAAGATGAACTGCATATTGAATTTAATTACCAGGATGAATATCAGAAAGCAATCTTTTTGGCAAAACAGATTGCTACAAAAAATGAAGAAAGGATGGTGGGTTAAATGGCAAGAAAAAGCAGAAAACAGACGGCAGTTCCTATGCCGGCACCATCTTTGTATGTACATGTGGCTCTGTATATCCGTCTTTCTGTGGAGGATAACAAAAAGCGAGGCTGCTCAGTAGAAAACCAAAAACTGGTACTGAATGACTTTCTTTCGGATAAACCGGACTTCGTTGTGTATGATACTTATATCGACAACGGAGCAACAGGGACAAATTTTCACCGCCCTGGATTTCAGCAAATGCTATCTGATATTGAAGCAGGCCACATTAACTGTGTGATTGTTAAGGATCTTTCCCGATTAGGGCGAAATTCTATTGACACAGGTTATTATATCGAACAATATTTTCATGCACATAATGTTCGGTTCATTGCTGTTACGGATCAGTTTGACACAGCGGATTCCGGAAATCTTCATGGTGGTATCATGCTGCCTTTGAAAAATATGATCAATGAAGCCTATGCTCTGGACATTGGACGAAAAATCAAAGCACAGGCGCGGCAGGCTATGAAAGATGGCGACTATATTGGTGCACGGGCACCTTACGGTTACAGGAAAGACCCTGATAATTGCCATAAACTTCTGGTTGATGAAAATACTGCCCCTGTGGTAAAACAGATTTTTGAATGGGCACATGAGCATGTGTCTCTGAACCGGATTGTCCGCAATCTAAATGAGATGGGGATTCCGGCACCGAGCCATTATAAAAAGGCTACTGGCGAGATTACCAGTCCGGGCCTGATCGGAAGCGGCAAATGGCAGACCCGTACAGTGATGAAAATTTTAGAAAGCGAAGCCTATACAGGCGATCTGGTGCAAGGAAAAACAAAGATTGTAGATCATCAGCAGGTCAAGGCTGGAGAAGATAATCTGATTATTGCCAAATGCACCCATGAACCGATCATTAGCTATGAATTGTTTAATGCAGTTCAGGAATACAGAAAACAGATCTGTGAAGAAAGCAAAGCAACTCCAAAACGCCCCTACACGCCAAACATTTTCAAAGGCAAAGTGTTCTGTGCTGATTGTGGCAGAAGCCTTCACCGGCAACGTGCCGAGCGCCGGAAAGGCCCCGATACTTATTGGTTCCACTGCCTTACAAACAGCCGGGTAGAAAAAGATAGCTGCAAAGGCGCAACGATGCAGGAAAAGGAACTGATTTCTACTGTTACGGCTATTCTTGAAAAAGAGCTGACAGTTGCGCTGGGAATGTCGCTGCCTCTCTTTCAGTTGGAGGCAAGACAAAAACAGGAAAAAGATAAGCTGAAAATTCAGATGTCGGCCAAACGGCAGGAAATTGAAAAAACACGCCGGCTGATCCGTGGTCTATATGAAAATATTGTGCAGGGTATTTTGACAAATGATGAATACTTTGAATTGAAGGCGGATTATGAATATGCTATCAAGGCTCTGTCTGGTGAGATTGAAGTATTTGAAAAATCTATGGACTCCCTGGACAACCAGCTTGCCCGATATCGTGCAATGGAAAAGGATGCAAAAACACTGGCACAGGATCATGTGCTGACTGCAGAACTGATCGAACGGCTCATTGAACGAATTGAGATCGATCACGAGCGGAATATTCATGTGACCTTCCGTTTCAAAAATGAATTTCAGGGAAAGGCGGTGGAACCGTGCGCAACTATGTGATTGCCCTTTATATCCGTCTTTCTGTGGAAGATTTCAAAACTGAAAGTTTGAGCATACCAAATCAAAAACTGATTCTTCGTGAAAAAGCTATGTCTCTGCCAGAATGGGATTGCAGTGAGATTTTGGAATTTATTGACAACGGTCATACAGGGACAAACTTTGAGCGTCCGGCGGTGCAGGAACTTTTAACAATGGTTCAGGCCGGAAAAATCAACTGTATTATTGTAAAAGACCTTTCCCGATTTGGACGTAACAGCATTGAAACCGGCTATTTTATTGAGCGGGTATTTCCTCTTTATCACACCCGTTTTATTTCCGTCAGTGATGATTTTGACACAGCTAATTTCAAAGGTGACACCGGAGGGATTGATATTGCTTTCAAGTATCTTATTAGCGAGTGTTATAGCCGGGATATGTCCATGAAAACCAAAAGTGCAAAATATGCAAAGATGCGTCGTGGAGAATATCAGAGTGTCATCTGTCCTTACGGCTATCGCAAGAGTGCAGACGGACGTATGGAACTGGACGAGGATGTTGCCCCGAATGTGCAGATGATATTTCAATGGGCGTCTGAAGGCAACACCGCAGCCGAGATCACAAGAAAACTGTATGCCATGAATATCCCCACCCCTGGGGAATATCGCAAACTTAAAGGCAAGGACTATTACAATGTTTCCCGAACAAACGGCGTTTGGAGTACATCAACGGTCCTGCGTATTTTAGAAGATCAAAGATATATCGGTACCTATGTAATTGGCAAGAGAAAGGTAAAAGAGATTGGCAGCCGACATACACAGTTAAAGGATGAAAGTGAGTGGTTCAAAATACCGAACCATCATCCGGCTATTATAAGTGTGGATCTATTTGAGAAAGCCAATGCTTCTATTAAGCGTTTCTCTCTGTCAAATAAAAAGCCGCGTGATTATCTGCTCCGTGGTAAGGTATTCTGTGGATGCTGCGATCATGCAATGTCTCTACGAAATGGTGCGTGGTTTTATTGCCGTCATTCCGAGGTGGCTGAAACGCTTCCTTGTCATGGTGTGCGCATAAAGATGGCTGATCTGGAGCAGGTTGTATTTGAAACAATTCGGGCTCAGATGTGTCCGGCATTGGGAATTGACAGCAATAAGGATAAATTGGATTTGCAGACAGTCCAGCAGGCCGAACATGAAGAAAAACTCCGTTCTATTCAAGACAGCAAGCGGCATCTTTATGAGCAGTATGCACTCGGAGAGATTGATTTGGAAACCTATCGAACACGAAAAGCGGTTTATGACACGGAACTGGTACAAGCCAAAAATGTTCATGCTGTCATTACTGCACAGACAAAGCAGATAAAAAGTGATTATGAGATCAAGTTGAAACAACAGGAAATTATGCAGGAAGTCGGAAACGCCAACATGCTGACAAAAGCTCTGATTGACCGGCTTATCAACAAAGTTTACGTCTTTCCAGGAGATCGGATTGAGATTGAATATGCAACACAGGATTTCTTAGAAACAAAGGAATCCGAAAAGGAGGTATAACCGTGAACCCCCATTTGAAACAGCTATGGGCAGCTATGAGGCTGCCCGAAAACTTCAAAAAAAGTTATAAATTTTTTTGTCGTGGGCTTGACATACGGGTGACGGAGATCATGCAACGTCAGATCGTCTGGTATCATCTCGGTCTCATCTTTTGCAATATTCGTGTTGTAGATCTGAATCACCCGTTTAAACTCCGTTCTGGGGCTGCAAATATGCATCTGAGAGCCATCATCCCGGATAAAGACGAAATTGTTTTGAAATTGTTTGCCGCGGGATCCTTTCCAGTAGTCACCCAGTCTGAGACAAGCCTCCTGTTGTTCATGCATAAGTTTTTTTGCAGCGGCGATGACAATATCCGGTACGATACACTGTCTCGTGGCATGGGTCTTTGTATCCTTATGAATGACTTCTCCTTTTACGACCGCCGTAGATTTGGAGAAGTGGATTGTGTTTAGGGAAAAGTCAATGTCGCTCCATAAAAGAGAAACAATTTCTCCACGCCGGGCACCGGTAAAGAGAGCAATATAGAAAAAGAGCTGCCATTTAAGATCGAGGGACCATAACTGAGTATACTCCTTGATCTGCACGGGTTTTCCGTTTCTCTTGACATTCCAAGAGAAGAAGACATTCCATAATCAGAAGAGGGCAATACAATTTTTGCCGAGATTAAAGAAACCGTCATACTACTTTCAGCCTTGCCCAAAATGAGATACGTGTGTCCCGCATAGAGTTTTAAGCTTGTTGAATATTCCGTTGCGGCGAAGCCGTCTGTCCGGAAAAAT
>NZ_QWGL01000015.1 GCF_003435375.1 Clostridium sp. AM34-11AC
GTTTCTTTATATTATTTTATCTAGCACAACAGGTTAATTTAGACTCAGCCGGGAATAAACAACATTCCCGGCTGATTTTAAATCGATAAAGTTAGTGAGCGATTGCTGCTTATTTTACATCGCCTCGTGGCAGGTTCTTGCGATGACGTCAAGCTGCTGCTCTCTTGTCAGGTCGATAAACTTAACGGCATAACCGGAAACACGGATCGTGAAGTTTGCGTACTCCGGCTTTTCCGGATGTTCCATCGCGTCCTTCAGCTTATCAAGACCGAATACGTTCACGTTGAGGTGATGAGCGCCCTGATCAAAATATCCGTCGAGAACATGGACAAGGTTGTTCTTTCTCTCATCCTCAGAATGTCCGAGAGCACCCGGAGCGATCGTCTCAGTGTTGGAGATTCCGTCGAGAGCGTACTCATACGGAAGCTTTGCAACGGAGTTTAAGGAAGCGAGAAGACCATTCTGCTCCGCACCGTAGGACGGGGTAGCGCCCGGGGCAAACGGAGTGAACGCTGCACGTCCGTCCGGAAGAGCGCCAGTTGCCTTACCGTAAACTACGTTGGAAGTGATCGTAAGGATGGAAGTTGTCGCCTCGGAGTTCCGGTAGGTATGGTACTTTTTCACTTTCTTTAAGAAAGTCTTTAACAGCCAAACCGCGATATCATCCGCACGGTCATCATCGTTTCCGTAACGCGGGAAATCACCCTCTGTTACGAAGCTTGTCGCCATACCGTTCTCGTCGCGGACAACCTTTACCTTTGCGTACTTGATCGCAGAGAGGGAGTCTACCACGTGGGAGAAGCCTGCGATACCGGTTGCGAAGGTACGCCGTACATCGGTATCGATGAGAGCCATCTCAGCTGCCTCATAGTAATATTTATCGTGCATATACTGGATCAGGTTCAGGATGTTTACATAGATTCCTGCCAGCCAGTCCATCATCAGGTCATACTTATGCATCACCTCGTCATAATCAAGATACTCGGAGGTGATCGGTGCGTACTCCGGACCAGCCTGCATCGGCTTTCCGTCCTTTGTCTTGTACTTCTCGTCTTTACCGCCGTTGATCGCGTAGAGCAGGCACTTCGCAAGGTTTGCACGTGCTCCGAAGAACTGCATCTCCTTACCTGTCTGGGTAGCGGATACGCAGCAGCAGATGCTGTAGTCATCGCCCCATACCGGACGCATCACATCATCATTCTCATACTGGATCGAGGATGTATTAACGGAGATCTTTGCCGCGTACTTTTTGAAATTCTCCGGGAGACGGGAGGAATAAAGTACAGTCAGGTTCGGCTCCGGGGACGGTCCCATGTTCTCTAAAGTATGGAGGAAACGGAAGTCTGTCTTTGTTACCATGTGACGCCCATCCTGTCCGAGACCTGCAACTTCCAGTGTCGCCCAAACCGGATCACCGGAGAAGAGCTGGTTGTAGGACGGAATTCTCGCGAACTTCACCATGCGGAATTTCATGGTCATATGGTCGATCAGCTCCTGTGCCTGGGACTCGGTAAGTGTACCTTCCTCGAGGTCACGGTTTACGTAGATATCGATAAAGGTAGAGATACGTCCAACGCTCATAGCTGCGCCGTTCTGAGTCTTAACAGCGGCAAGATAGCCGAAATAAAGCCACTGGATTGCCTCTTTTGCGTTTGTTGCCGGAGCGGAAATGTCATAGCCGTAGATCTTTGCCATCTCTTTCATGCCCTTTAAGGCACGGATCTGCTCTGCGATCTCCTCTCTCTGGCGGATGATCTCATCGTACATCGCACCGTTTCCGCAGAGATCCAGGTCTTTCTTCTTTTCTTCGATCAGGAAGTCGATACCGTAGAGGGCCACGCGGCGGTAGTCACCGACGATACGTCCGCGGCCGTAGGTATCCGGAAGACCGGTTACGATATGGCAGTGGCGGGCAGCCTTCATCTCCGGTGTGTAGGCATCAAAAACAGCCTGGTTGTGAGTTTTGTGGTATTCAGTGAAGATCTTGTGGAACTTCTCATTTACCTTATATCCGTAAGTTTCGGCAGCTTCCTCCGCCATCTTGATTCCGCCGAAAGGCATGAATGCACGTTTTAACGGTTTGTCTGTCTGGAGTCCGACGATGGTCTCGAGGTCTTTTAAGCTCTCGTCGATATAGCCCGGGCCGTAGGAAGTCAGGCTGGACACGATCTCAGTCTCGCACTCTAAGACACCGCCTTTTTTGCGTTCCTCTTTCTGGAGCTCCTGAAGACGTCCCCAGAGTTTATCGGTAGCTTCGGTCGGAGCTGCAAGGAAATCCTCGGTTCCGTCGTACTGGGTATAGTTATTCTGGATGAATTCGCGGACATTGACCTCGTCGGTCCATTTTGCGCCCTGGAATCCTCTCCAGGCTTTTTTGAAAACATCAGCGTTTCCGTTTCTGGTATTCTGTTCAGACATGGTGGTTCCTCCTTGTTTCCATTACTATTACATATTGTTAAAAAGGGATCATTCTGAAATCTTCGGTTGTGAAGAAATGCTTCGCCATTATAACAGATCGTGACAGGAAAAAACAATACTTTAAATGAGAACCATTATCAAAATCCGTCATATGGGAAATTTTCTCTTTAGGGAGATCTCAGCTGTTACAGAATCACAGCGCGGCGCAGAATGCGCCATCAGACAAAAGGGCAAAAAAACAGCCCACGGTCTGCGCTATGATTGCCCAGACGGTCGGCTTTCTTCGATCATACTTCACGTGGTTTATCCACTTATCCGTCAGTCATATGATCGGTATAAGCTATATATACCAGATGTTGTGGGGGAAGTCAAGTGGAAATAAAAGGTCTGACCAAAAACGCAAAGGGCAGTAATTCATATGGGTTGACGGAAATGTCCCATGCGGGGTACAATGAAATTATATTACTTTCGGGGGAAACAGGGGGGAATTGCGGATGCTGAGAGTACTGATCGCCGACGACGAGAGCAAGGTGTGCCAGCTGATCGAGAAGCTTGTGGACTGGGATGCGCTTGGGATGGAGGTTGTCGCAGTTGCCGAGAACGGGATCGAGGCGTTGGAAAAAATAAAAGAATTTCACCCGGATATCGTGATCACGGATATCCGGATGCCGGGATATGACGGGCTGGACCTGATCCGGCTGGGAAAAGAGGAAGCTCCGAAGGCAGAGTTTGTGATCATCAGCGGTTACCGCCATTTTGAATACGCGCAGATGGCGATCCGGTACGGGGTGAATGCGTATCTCTTAAAACCGATAAAAAAGGACGAGCTGACGGAGACATTAAAACGCCTCAGCACCCGTTTCCGGGCACAGACGGAACAGCTGAGCCAGGAGGAGAAGACCAGACTGGCGATCAGAAGCGATGAGAAGAACCTGAGACAGGCCTTTTTACAGGATCTTGTGGGGAGAAGAAATAAGGAGACCCTGTCGCAGCCGCTTTTGGAGATCAACCGGGAATTTCACTATCGTTTTGAGCCGGGGGAATTCTGTATCGCCATCTTAAAACTGGATGGGCGTGTCTGCGACGAGGAGCAGAATGTCCAGTTTATGGCGGAGAAAGTCCAGTCTGCGTCGGAAAGATTTTTAAAAGACTATGTTATGGAGACAGAGAATACGGAGCTCAATGGATTCCATTTCTTTCTGTTAAATTATGACGCAGAAGACCGGATGCAGATCCGGAGACAGATGAAAGCCCTGCTCTCGGAGATTCGGGTCCAGGGGGATATTTTAAAGAACCTGTCG
Source organism: Clostridium sp. AM34-11AC (assembly GCF_003435375.1). Classification (GTDB taxonomy): domain Bacteria; phylum Bacillota; class Clostridia; order Lachnospirales; family Lachnospiraceae; genus Pilosibacter; species Pilosibacter fragilis. The sequence continues at coordinate 3,720 of NZ_QWGL01000015.1, forward strand.
GTGACACTGGCACTCGGAGAGGGCGTGGAAAGTCTCCCGGAGATCGGCAGTTCCTTGAAAAATGCCAGACTCCTCATCGAGGAGCGGCTGCTCGCAGGAACGGGAAAGCTGATGGAAGGAAAGATCGAAAGCGGGGAGTCCTTCGCGGACAGTGAGAGCTTCGCAAAGTTTAATGACCGGATCGCCCACACGCTGGAGAGTCTGGATTCCTTTGCAGTGAGGGAAGAACTGATCTATCTGAAGACGAAAATGATGGCGGAGAAGGAGATCAGCGGTCATGAGATTCTTCAGATGACGAAGGAGATCTGCAACCAGTACCTGTTTTTTATGAAAAAGTACCGCCTTCCGGTGGAAGAGAACTTTATGGAGAACTTCAGCGTCAGTGCCGACAACTGTGCAGATGCGGCGGAGCTTTTCGATTATCTGACGAGACGGATCACGACCTCCTACGAGAAGGCGGCGAGATTAAAGAGACAGGACGAAAACCGCCCGATCCGCGTGGTGAAAAAGTATGTGGAAGAACATTTTGGAGAGCCGCTGACGCTGGAAGAACTCAGTCAGGTTGTGGATCTCTCCCCGACGTACCTTAGCACGATCTTTAAAAAGGATACGGGGATGACGTTTCTGGAATACCTCTCGAAGGTTCGCATGGACATGGCAAAAAAGCTCTTAAAGGAGACAAATGACACGGTGGCCGATATCTGCGGGAAGGTCGGTTACAGCGATGTGCGGTATTTCACGAAGACCTTTACAAAATATGCGGGCTTAAAGCCCAAGGAATACAGAAAGCTGTACTCATGATGGAGAAGAAATATACCGATGAGAAAAATTACCTGTCCGTCCGGATCAAATGGTGTGCACTTCTCGCAGCCGGGCTGATCGGGGCATTCCTCGTGAGAATGTGGGTGGTGTGCATCCGGGAAATGCAGTCCCTGATGGTCCCGGCTGTATTTACGGCGCTTTCCGCTGCTCTGGCGGTGATCGTCTACCGGACGGTGCTGATCCCATACCGGGAGACTCGGAAGATCTATGAGCAGTTTGTCATGGGCTATGTCATGGAGGACCTTTTTAAGGTCCGCTATCCGTTTTCACCGGAGAGTGAGCAGGCAGTCCTGCGCCTGAACGAGATCATCGACCGGAACAACCTGGTCGCGATCTCGAAGAAACAGGCGGAGTATCTGGCGCTTCAGAACCAGATCAATCCCCATTTCCTCTACAACACGCTGGAGGGGATCCGGAGTGAGGCGCTGATCGCGGGGCTGGACAGCATCGCGGAGATGACGGAGGCGCTGGCGACCTTCTTCCGCTACACGATCTCAAACCTGGAAAATCTCGTGACGCTGGAGGACGAACTTGCCAATATCGAGAATTATTACTATATTCAACAGTTCCGATTCGGTTCCAAACTGGACCTGAAGATCCAGTATGACCGGGATCCGGACGACGATTTCACGGAGATGGATTTTCTGCAGTGCAAACTTCCGAAGCTGACACTGCAGCCCATCGTGGAAAATTCCATCTACCACGGGATCGAGCGAAAGATCGGAAAAGGTCATCTTGTGATCCGGATCAGTGCGAGTGAGGAACGGCTCTACATCAGGATTTCCGATGATGGACGCGGAATGACGGACGAAAAACTGAAGGAACTGAATGAAAAACTGCGCCGTCTTGATGTGGAGACAGATGTCCCGGAAAAAGAGGAGGAGAAGAAGCCGGCCCGCGGCGGGATCGCGGTGGTGAACGTGAACAGGCGGATCAGGCTCCTCTTCGGCGAGGAGTACGGAATCCATGTCTACAGCAAAGAGGGGATCGGAACTGATGTCATAGTGGAGCTTCCGCTGGTGCGCGACGGGGATCGTCAGGGAGGATGGCGATGAGAAAAGAACTTCTTCGGATATCGCATGTCGATCTTGAACGGGACGGAGAGCTGCTCCTGGATGATCTGGAATTCCAGATGTTTGCCGGGGAGATCTTTGGCCTGGTGGCTCGGAACCGGAAAGGCCAGAAAGAGATGGTGGATCTGATCTGCCGGAACGATCCGATCAGCCTGGGATCCGTGTGGTATGACGGAAACGTTGTAAATAGCTACGCCTACAGCAGCGGCGAGTCCAACAAGGTGGCGCTGATCGAGCAGAAGAGCCATCTCGTGCAGGGACTCAGCGTTGTGGACAACCTTTTTATCCTGCGGGAAGGTTTCCGGAAATATTTTATCAATGAGCAGGTGATCTTCAGCCAGGCGGTCTGCTTTTTTGAGGAAAAAGGGCTGAAAGTGGACCTGGAAAAGAGAGTGGAGAACCTGACAGAGCTTGAGAGATGCTTTGTGGAGCTCGGAAAGGCGCTGCTTTCGGGCTGTCATCTCATTATCGTGGACAACCCGGCGAACTATCTGAGCCAGTATGAGCTCTTCGAGTTCCAGCAGATGTTAAAGAAGATCCGGAAAGAGGGGATCTCCGTGCTCTATGTGGGAAACCACCACCAGGAGCTCTTTAAGATCGCGGACCGGACCGCACTTTTTTCGGACGGTCACATCTACAAGGTCTTTGAGCGGGATGAGATGACGGACGAAAAGATGGCACCGTACATCTCAGAATGGAAGATCATGTCCACGGAGAATGATCAGGATGCCGGGGATGACGGGATCCTGCACTTTCACACCGTGGGAGTCGGAAATTTAAATGGTCTTCGCTTCATCCTGCACCGCGGTGAGTGTATGACGATCCTCGACAAGGAGAATAAGATCGCAGGGGACATGATGGATCTGATGACCGGGAAGAAGCGGTGCAGATCAGGATGGATCACAGTGGAACATGTGACCTACACGCAGAAAAAAGCGGCGGATTATCTCGATGAGGGGATCGCTGTGATCCCGGCGGACGGGGTAAACCGGCTGCTGTTTCTGGATGGGAGCTACATGGAGAACCTGACATTTCTCCTGGACCGGAAACTCAAAAAAAGCCTGATTCCGGGGAAGATCTATAGGAGCATCCATTCAGAATATCTGCCGCTCGTGGGGCCGGTGATCGACGCGCCCTGTGTGCGCGATATTCCGCAGGAAGACCAGTTTGCCCTGCTCTATCATAAGATGAATCTTCTGCGTCCGCGGATCATGGTCTGCATCCAGCCGCTCGCAAAGGGCGACATGTTCTGCCGCATGAGAATTTTAAATGTGCTGCGCCAGATCCAGAAACAGGGGACGGCGATACTCATGATCACCGCGAGTATCTCCGATACGCTTGATATCTCGGACCGACTGCTCGTTGTGGAGCAGGGGAAGGTGGCGGCAGTGTATGAGAAGAGTGAGTTTAAGAGAATTGTGAGGTAGGATTGGAGCTGCCCCGTCCTGTTGTATACATCAAAATATTGTCCCCCATAACCGTAGGATTGTCCTCTGTTACGGGGGACATTTTTCATGTAAGATGGAACTAACAGGGGAGGTCTATATGAACGAGTACATAGGAATCGATATCGGCGGGACGAAAACAGCCATCGTTCGTGGAGACGAGAACGGAACGATCCTTGAAAAGAAGCGATTCGCGACGACAACGAAGGGAGAAACTCTGGAAATGATCTTTCAGAGCGTTGCGGATCTGAAAACAGATCAGACGAAAGCGATCGGCGTCAGCTGCGGCGGACCGTTAAACAGCAGGACGGGTGTGATCCTGGGACCTCCGAATCTTCCGGGATGGGACGAAGTTCCGATTACGGATATGCTGACGGAGCGGTTCGGACTTCCGGCATATTTAAGAAATGATGCGGATGCCTGTGCCGTGGCGGAATGGCAGTTCGGAGCCGGAAAAGGCGCGGAGAACATGATCTTTCTTACCTTCGGGACCGGGATCGGCGCGGGGCTGATCTTAAACGGAAAGCTCTACGAAGGAACATGCGGGCTGGCCGGGGAGATCGGTCATGTACGGCTTTTTGAGGATGGACACGTTGGCTACGGAAAGTCCGGCTCGTACGAAGGATATGTGAGTGGCGGCGGGATCGCCCAGTACGGAAAAGGAACCGCGGCGGAGCTAGGAAAACGGGCGGAAGAAGGAGATCCGGAGGCGCAAAAGATCTGGGCGCAGACAGGAGAACATCTTGGAAGCATGCTGGCGATCCTGATCGACCTTTTAAATCCGGAGGTGATCGTCATCGGAAGTATTTTCGTCCGGGCGGAGAAGTATCTGAGAGCTTCCATGGAAGAAAAGATCCGGAAAGAAGCACTGAAACCGGGCGTAGAGATCTGCCGGATCGTTCCGGCGGGACTCGGGGAATCAATCGGAGATATCGCGGCACTCTGTGTCGCCATGAACCTGTAAAAAATGAAAATGCCGGGATTTGCGGAGAAACCACAAAAAGAATGTAACTGTCCGGAATCCCTGCAGTTACAGGAAAAACATTAGAAATATAGCCACAAAAGGATGTGCAGGGCATATTTTCGCACACATAAAACGACCCGGTAGACCGGATCAAACGAGAAACCAAAACTGGAAAGTGGGGGAGAAGATGGGCGAAGTAATTGTTTCAATGAAAGACATCGTCAAGACATTCCCGGGCGTCAAAGCCCTGGATCATGTAAATTTCGAACTCCGGTCGGGAGAGGTCATGGCGCTTCTCGGGGAGAACGGAGCAGGAAAATCTACACTGATGAAGATCTTAAGCGGTGTTTATACAAAAGACAGCGGAACGATGACCATATTCGGAACGGAATATGACAATCTGACGCCGAAGCAGGCACAGGACGTCGGCGTTGCGATCATCCACCAGGAGTTAAACATGTGCCGCCACTTATCGGTCGCGGAAAACATGTTCCTCGGAAGAGAGAAGGTCAACGGGATCGTCTTAAATGACCGGGAGATGGAGGCAGAGGCGGCAAAGATCCTCGGCGATCTGAAGATCGACATCGACCCGAGACAGACCGTCGGCGATCTTCCGGTATCCAAACAGCAGATGGTCGAGATCGCGAAGGCACTTTCGATCCACGCGAAGATCCTGATCATGGATGAGCCGACTTCTTCCCTGACAGCAAAAGAGATCGAGGAGCTCTTCCGGATCATCCGCCAGTTAAAGGCAGACGGCTGCGGAATCGTCTATATTTCCCATCGTCTGGAGGAGCTGAAGGCCATCGTGGACCGGGTGACGATTATGCGTGACGGTCAGTATATCACAGACGGAAATTTCGCAGATATGACGATGGAACAGATCATCGCAAACATGGTCGGCCGTGAGATCAAGGAACAGTTCCCGAGAGTCTCCTGCCCGAAAGGAAAGAAGATCTTCGAGGTGAAAAACTTAAATGCCGGACATCTCGTCCGCGACATCAATTTCTCCCTCTATGAGGGCGAGATCGTCGGATTCGCGGGACTGATGGGAGCGGGACGTACCGAGACCACGAGAGCGATCTTCGGCGTTGACCCGAAGACAGGCGGAGAGATCTTTCTGGATGGAAAAGAGGTAAAAATTAGTTGTCCGATGGACGCCATCAAAGCCGGGATCGTACTGGCGCCGGAGGACCGGAAAAAAGACGGTCTCTGCACGAAACTCAGCATCCGTCATAACCTGGCACTCCCGAACCTGGACCTCATCTGTAGCAAGCTCGGCGTGATCAGCAGTAAAAAGGAGGATGACCTCTGCGAGAAGGCGGTGAAGGACCTCCTGATCAAGACCCCGACGGTGGAGGTCAACGCGGGCAATCTTTCCGGAGGAAACCAGCAGAAAGTGGTTGTCGGAAAGTGGCTGGCGAGAAATTCCAGAGTCGTGATCTTCGATGAGCCGACACGAGGCATCGATGTAGGCGCGAAGGTCGAGATCTACAACCTGATGAACCAGTTAAAGAAACAGGGCATTGCCGTTATGTTCGTCTCCTCGGAGATGCCGGAAGTCCTGGGAATCGCGGACCGCGTCATCGTCATGTGCGACGGAAAGATCACCGGCGAAGTCATGGCGAAGGAGACAAGCCAGAATGAGGTTCTGAAGTTCGCTACCGAATTTGAGAAGAAACAACAGGTTAGCTGAGGGAGGACAGGAGAATGAATGAAAAGAAGCAGAGTACAGTAAAGCGGATCCTGGGGACACGCGGAATGGGCGCGGTCATCACGGCATTCGCGGGACTGATCATCATCTATGTAGCATTCGGTCTCATCGACCGTAAAGTATTTGCAGGACAGAACGTCATGAACCTTCTGCGTTCCATGTCAAAGTACCTTCTGATCGGCGTCGGACAGAGCTATCTTCTGATCACCGGAAACATCGATCTCTCGATCGGTTCCATGGTCGGAATGAGCGCCATGATCTCGGCAACCCTGATGGCGATGGGCGTCAATCCGTTCGTTGCGATGGCGGTTGCGATGGCGTGCTGCCTGGTTACCGGAGTGATCAACGGAATGTTAGTCGGAAAGTTCAAGCTTCCGCCGTTCATCGCTACCCTGGGTACCATGTTCGTGACACGAGGCGTTGCCTACATGGTCAATAACAACCGAAACACGGATGCCATCGCCACCGGTATCGGAAAGGAAGCAGGGGATAAGTTCCAGAACGTCTTCTACTATGGAAAGACACTTGGTGTTTACAACACCTTCTGGATCGCTCTCGTGATCTTTCTGATCTTCTTCTTCCTGCTCTCAAAGACCCGCACAGGAAGACATATTTACGCGATCGGCTCCAACGTGGATGCTGCGAAACTGTCCGGTGTGAATGTTGTAAATACAACAATTAAGGCATATCTGGTAAGTGCTGTCTGCGCGTGTGTCGTTGGTTATATCCTCTGCGCACAGGCAGGAATGGGCAACATGGAAGCAGGAAACATGTACGAGATGTACGGCGTTGCGGCCGGCGTTATCGGCGGCATCTCCCCGCTCGGCGGAACAGGACTTCTGCTCGGAACCTTTGCTGGTGCGGCTGTATGGCAGACACTGGAGAATGGTCTGAACATGATCGGTGCACAGGTCGGCATCCAGAGACTTGTCATCGGTATCATCGTTGTATTCTCTGTACTTCTTGATGTTGTCGTTCGTTCCGGAAACTTCGGAAAGAAAGCATCCAAATAAGACAGAGAAAAAACTGTTTTGTGTCTGCGGCATTTTGCAGCAACAGTCGGTCCGCAGTCCTGCATGAGAATAAGCAGGATGCTGGTCCGGAAATATCGTTACATGGATATCTAACTCCCATGATATACGGAAGTTACATATAAGAAAATCTTAAGGAGGATTTTTATGAAAAAGAGATTGTTCGCACTGTTAAGCTGTGCAGCCCTTGCGGCAGCCAGCATCACCGGCTGTTCCAGCCAGAAACCTGCAGAATCCGCAGCTGCGTCTGCAGAGGCAGAGTCCACCACAGGTGCTCCGTCCAAAGAAGTCGGCGATTATAAGATCGCGCTGATCACCATGGACTCCATTGACCAGCACTGGGTAACCTTAAATGAGGGTGCTCAGGAAGAGGCGAAAGAGCTCGGCGTGACTGTAAGCTTTATGTCCCCGAACACGAAGGATGATGCCCAGCAGATCGAGTGCGTGAACAACGCAGTCGCAGGCGGCTATCAGGCGATCATCGTAGCGGCAAACGGCCCGGACGCGATCTCTTCTGCACTGAAGGAAGCAAAGGACGCAGGCATTAAGATCGTATACGTTGACTCCCCGGCAAACGTGGAGGCAGAGGCAACCTTCTCCACCGATAACGAGGCAGCTGGTGAGACAGCCGGTAAAGAGATGCTCAAAGCTCTTGAAGAGTCCGGCATCACATCTGGTAAGATCGGTATTGTAAATGTAAACGCAGCAACAGACTCCACAGTCAAGAGAGAAGCCGGATTCCGTAAGGCATTCGAAGGAAAAGGCTTTGAGCTCATGGAGACTCAGTACGGCGAAGGCGATGCAGCGAAGTCCCAGACCATCGCTGAGAACTACATCACACAGGGCGTTGTCGGCATCTTCGGCTGCAACGAGGGCTCCACGACCGGTACCGGTAATGCCATCAAGGCATCCGGCAATACAGGCATCATCGGCGTTGGCTTCGATAAATCTGACGCGATCATGAACCTTATCAACGACGGATATCTTCTCTGCACAATGGCTCAGAACCCGGATCTCATGGGTAGAGACGGTGTTGAGGCAGCTGTCCGCGCACTTCAGGGCGAAACCTTTGGCGGTCTTGTAACGGATACAGGTGTCTCTGTCATCAAGGCAGGCAACACTGAGGATGCAGCAGGAACAACCGACGTGACAGCAACAAAGGACTGGAAGATCGCGCTGATCACCATGGACTCCATCGACCAGCACTGGGTAACCTTAAATGAGGGCGCTCAGGCAGAGGCAAAGGCACTTGGCGTGACAGTGAGCTTCATGTCCCCGAACACAAAGGACGACGCTCAGCAGATCGAGTGTGTGAACAACGCAGTCGCAGGCGGCTATGAGGCGATCATCGTAGCAGCAAACGGCCCGGATGCGATCTCTTCCGCATTAAAGGAAGCAGCTTCCACAGGCGTGAAGATCGTGTATGTTGACTCTCCGGCAAACGTAGAGGCAGAGGCAACCTTCTCCACAGACAACGAGGCAGCTGGTAAGACAGCAGGCGATGAGATGATCAAGGCTCTCGAGGCAGCAGGCATCACATCCGGTAAGATCGGTATCGTAAACGTAAACGCAGCAACAGATTCCACAGTCAAGAGAGAAGCTGGTTTCCGCTCCGCATTTGAAGGAAAAGGTTACGAGCTTATGGAGACTCAGTACGGCGAAGGTGATGCAGCGAAGTCCCAGACCATCGCTGAAAACTACATCACACAGGGCGTTGTCGGCATCTTCGGCTGCAACGAAGGTTCCACGACTGGTACCGGTAATGCGATTAAGGCATCCGGAAAGACAGATATCGTAGGCGTTGGCTTCGATAAATCCGATGCGATCATGAACCTCATCAATGACGGATATCTCCTCTGCACAATGGCTCAGAACCCTGATGTTATGGGTAAAGAGGGCGTAAAGGCAGCAGTGAGAGCGTTAGAGGGCGAAGAACTCGGCGGCGCTGTCAGCGATACAGGCGTATCTGTTCTGAAAAAGAACTGATGTAACTGTGTACGGAACAGTTACGAACTGATAAAGAATTTCAATGGTTACAGTTCGTGCAGCGCATGAATGATGGCCCTGAATGAAAGAAAAGGTGCCGGGCAGGAAAATAAACTGGAAACCGGCACGAAAATGAATTAAAATAACGGTAGCTTCCGCGCGACGGACAGTTACTGAACCATGTAACGCAATGGAACGCCGGGCCGAAAGGATCGGCGTTCCTGCATATAAGGGACAGGAGGACATTTGTATGAAACGCAGTGAGATCAACGCGGCTTTAAAAGAGATGGAACAGATGATCAGGGAATACCGATTTGCGATCCCGCCGTTCTGTAATTTCACACCGGAAGAGTGGAAGGAAAAAGGCCATGATTACGATGAGATCCGTGACAATATGTTAGGCTGGGATATCACAGACTACGGTCTCGGGGACTTCGATAAGGTCGGGTTTTCCCTGATCACGATCCGCAACGGCAACCTGAAGATGAAGGACAAATACACAAAGACATATGCGGAAAAACTCCTGTACATCAAAGAGGGACAGTACTCCCCGATGCACTTCCACTGGTCCAAGATGGAGGACATCATCAACCGCGGCGGCGGAAATGTTCTGATCCGTGTATATAATTCCACAAAGGATGAGGACCTTGATAAAGTGAACGATGTCCATGTCCATGTGGATGGAAGAGAGATGGTCGTTCCGGCCGGCACCCATGTGCGCCTGACTCCCGGTGAGAGCATTTCCATCTACCCGTACATGTACCATGATTTCGAGGTGGAAGAGGGAACCGGTCCGGTCCTTTTAGGAGAAGTCAGCCAGTGCAACGACGATAACGTGGATAACCGTTTCTATGAGAAGATGGGAAGATTCCCGGAGATCGAGGAGGATGAAGCACCGTACCGTTTGCTCTGCAACGAGTATCCGGAGGCAAAATAGATGGTAGATCAGAGAACACTGATGGCGGTCTGCGGTCATATGGATCAGGTCGCCGGAGTCCGTCATATGGAATTTCAGGATGGGCGGGCAGCGGGACTTCGCTGTGCGATGATCCATAATGGACCGCTGGAGCTTCCGCTGATGCTCGATAAATGCCTGGACCCGGCCTGGATCCGGTATAAGGGGATCAACTTAAGTCTCCTCACAAAACCGGGACTTCAGGGGAGAAATCCCTATGATACTGCGGGAGACGAGGCGGTGCGCTCCATTATGGGCGGCGCGATGTTCACCTGCGGCCTTGGAAATGTCCACGGAAACCGGGTGGTGGACGGTGTGGAATATCCGGTTCACGGACGGATGAGAACAACCCCGGCGGAAAAGATCTCCATGGACGCGTTCTGGGAGAACGGGGAGTATAAGATTTTGGTGTCCGGGGAGATGCGGGAGGCACAGATCTTTGGTGAAAACCTGGTGCTCAGACGAACGATTGAGACGACTTACGGCAGCCGGGAGATCGTATTCACGGACGAGATCGAAAATCAGGGCTTTGAGAATCAGCCGCTCTGCTTTCTCTATCACTGCAATGCCGGATATCCGTTTCTGGTGCCGGGGCTGCGGGTCGTGATGCCATCGATCTTCTGCGGTCCGAGAGATGCGGACGCAAAGGCAGGCGCGGCGGCCTGGAACATCATGGAGGAGCCGGTGGAGCATGCGCCGGAGCAGGTATTCCAGCATGAGCTGGCAGCGGATCGTAATGGAAATACGTTTGCGGCATTTGTCAATGACGAGCTGCAGATCGGGCTCTGCATTCGTTTTGAAAAATCTGTGATCCCCTACCTGACCCAGTGGAAGAGTCTGGCAGCCGGCGATTTTGCGATGGCGCTGGAGCCGACAAACTGTGGGTTTGACGGGCGTGCCGGGGCGACGGAAATTCTAAAGCCATTTGAAAAACATGTAAACCGGATCCGATTCCAGATCCTGGACGGAGAAGACGAAATTGAATTACTTGAACGTGAGTGCAGGGAGGTATTGGAATGTACGATGTGATCGCTCTTGGTGAGCTTCTGATCGATTTTGCGGCGAAGGAGACGGACTCGGACGGCTATCCGACGATGAAGGCGAATCCGGGCGGAGCGCCGGGAAATTTCCTTGCAGCATTGAATAAATATGGGGCAAAGACTGCATTCCTCGGAAAAGTCGGGGATGATGCGTTCGGAAAGCTCCTCTTAAAGACATTTGAGAAAGCCGGGATCGAGACAAAGGGGATCGTGACGGATCCGTCAGTGTTTACGACGCTGGCGTTCGTGACCTTCTCGCCGGAGGGAGACCGTTCCTTCAGCTTTGCGAGAAAACCGGGAGCGGATACGAGATTGAGCTTTGAGGAGATCGATCTTACCATGATCGATGAGGCATCGGTGTTTCACTTCGGAACCCTGAGTCTTACCGATGATCCGGTCCGCACGGCGACGAAAAAGTGTGTGGAATATGCGAAGCGACAGGGAAAACTCATCACGTTTGATCCGAATTTAAGGCTTCCGCTCTGGGAGACGCCGGACGCGGCGAAAGAGCAGATCTTATGGGGACTGGCACATGCCGATGTTGTGAAGATCAGTGACGAGGAAGTGGAGTTCCTCTGGGGGATCACGGATGAGAAGGAGGCGGCGAAGAAGCTCCTCGATGAGTTCGGAATCCGCCTCGCGATGATCACGATGGGACCGAAGGGGGCGTATCTGGCAAACCAGAACGGCGCTGCATACGCAAAGTGCCCGGAGGTAAAACCGATCGATACGACAGGAGCCGGGGATATCTTCGGAGGAAGCGCGGTGTCCAGACTGTTAAAGAACGGAAAAGCGCCGGAAGAGCTCAGCACGGAAGAACTTGGATTTATCGGTCAGTTCGCCTGCACAGCGGCAAGCATCTCCACGACACAGTCGGGCGGGATCCCGAGTATTCCGGAGGAAGCGGCGGTTCTGGACCGGATGTAAAGAAAGACAAATTCGGCTTTTTATTGAAATTCTGCTGTACACATCTTCGGAATCCCGATATAATTCAAATGTCAGGGCAGCAGGTCCAGACGGGTAGGCTGCAATGACGGTATTATGAAGATCGATCGATTATCTGGAGGGTGTTATGACAGACACAAAGGACAAGAAGAGAGAAAAACTTGGAATTCTCTGCTGCACGGCGGGGGCGACGAGCTGGGGACTTTCAGGAACCTGCAGTGAGGCGCTGTTTTCCCAGTACCCGGTAGATACGACATGGGTGACGGCGGTGAGAATGACATCAGCGGGGATCATATTGCTGTTTCTTGCGTTTGCGAAGCACAGTCTGAATCTGAAAGAACTTGGAAAAGACAAAAAAGGGCTTATAGAGATCATTCTGTTTGCCATTGCGGGTCTGGCGCTCTGCCAGTACGCGTACCTCAGCGCCATCAAATGGACGAATTCCGGAACCGCAACGGTGATCCAGAATCTATCCATTGTATTTATCGCAGTCTATGTCTGCCTGACCACAAGGACAGCACCGGATAAACGGACCGTAATCTGTATTTTTCTGGCGCTGTTTGGTGTCTGGCTTCTCGCCACTGGCGGAAAGCCCGGAAACATGGAGCTCACACCGAGGGGGCTCTTCTGGGGACTCATGGCCGGAATCGGCGCGGCAAGCTACTCCCTGCTTTCCAGAGCACCGGTAAAACATCGTGGAAGTATCCCTGTGTCCGGAATGGGGATGTTCATCGGCGGGATCGCTCTGTCCCTGATCGCCCAGAGCTGGAGGATCCCGGCAAGTCTGGACGGACGGGCGATGCTCTATATGGCGGTGATCGTCCTGCTTGGGACTGTCGGTGCGTTTACGTTATTCCTTCAGGGGATCGCTCTGGTAGGCCCCGTAAAAGCGGCACTCCTGTCCTGTCTGGAACCTTTGACTGCGGCAACCTTGTCTGTCGTCTGGCTGCACTCCAGCTTTTCTCCGACGGATCTGATCGGGTTTGCGTGTATTCTTGCAACGGTAGTGCTGATGAGATAGAAAAAAATTACGGGCTTTTCCCGGATAGCTGTGTAGTCCTGTTATCGCGGATGTTGAGGATCAGGCCAGCAGACAGCCGGAACATTTTACATGTTTTAACCGTATTTCCCACCTTTATTTTGCCAGATTTTTACTTTACAATTCCTATAAAAAAATGTTATACTGCTGTGTGCGGAAAAAGATATCTGTGCGCAGCAGTTTCCTTTTTTCGCAGAGAATATTTAAAACCAAGAAATTTTACGGAGGTGAATTGCATGGATAGTTGCGATAGTACAGGGCGAAGTACGAAATGCGGTGTGAAAAACAGACAGGCGCAGAATGCGGCTATCGGTGCGATGATGTAATCCTCTGATAGCTGGATTCCATATTGAGATGTCTCGAGAACACCGCAAGGGAACGGCCTGTCCATCACAGCGATGTATGGTTGGACCCCGCCAGGAATGATCCTGGGCGGTGTTCTTTTTGTTGCCGAAATTCAGGCAATTCGATCAGGAGGCGTGAAGATACACACAGTCCTGATGATAAGAAGTAACTGGACAGATAAAAGACAGTTACAACGGAAAAGGAGGCAGAAATGGAAACAGAAGTTTTAAAAGAACAACATTATGTGGAAGAACTGGTCGATATCATCCGAAGCGGACTTCCGAAAGAGCAGCTGATCGACCGGTTATCCGATTATCATGATAACGATATCGCGGATGCCCTCACGAAGTTGACACCGGATGAGAGGCGGGAACTCTATCCGCTGATCGGTGTGGAGCGGGTTGCGGAGATCTTCGCGTACTTAGATGACGCGGAGCCGTACCTGAAGGAGCTTCCGATCGAGAGCGCCGCAAAGATCGTCTCCGAGATGGACTCCGACGATGCGGTGGATGTCCTGGAAGAGATGGATGCGACGACGAAGCATAAGATCGTCGGCATGCTGGATAAGGAAGCCAGCGAGGATGTAAGACTCCTGTTCTCATACGATGAGGATGAGATCGGTAGCCGCATGACTACCAACTTTATTATGATCCACAATAACCTGACGATCCGTCAGGCGATGCGGGAACTGATCGAGCAGGCAGGGGAAAACGACAATATCTCCACGATCTATGTGATCGATGACGAGGATAAATTTTACGGTGCGATCGATCTGAAGGACCTGATCATCGCAAGAGAGTATACGGACCTTGAGGACCTGATCAGCCACTCGTATCCGTATGTCAAGGATCATGAAAAGGTTGCGGACTGTATCGAGCAGATCAAGGATTACGCCGAGGATTCCATCCCGGTACTGCAGGAAGACGGAACGATCGCCGGTATCATCACATCCCAGGATATCGTTGAGGCCGTGGATGATGAGATGGGCGAAGATTACGCGAAATTAGCCGGTTTGACTGCGGAGGAGGACCTGAACGAGAAACTGACGGAGAGCGTGAAAAAGAGACTTCCGTGGCTGGTCATTCTGTTATTCCTGGGCATGGTAGTATCTTCCGTTGTGGGCGCTTTTGAGGCTGTCGTTGCGGTGATCCCGATCGTCATGTGCTTCCAGTCCCTGATCCTCGACATGGCAGGAAACGTCGGAACACAGTCCCTGGCTGTTACGATCCGTGTGCTTATGGATGAGGAACTGACCGCAAAGCAGAAGCTTATGCTTGTTGTGAAAGAGATGAAGATCGGCTTCGTGAACGGACTGTTTCTTGGGGTTATGGCGTGGCTTTTCCTCGGAATCTATATCTGCGTGATCAAGGGATATCCGATCCATCATGCGCTGCTTGTCTCCGGCTGTGTCGGAATCGCGCTTGTGACAGCGATGGTGATCTCCAGTATGGTCGGCACACTGATCCCGATGTTCTTTAAGAAGATTAACGTAGACCCGGCAGTTGCGTCCGGCCCGCTGATCACGACGGTGAACGACCTTGTCGCAATTGTGGTTTATTATGGACTGGCGATGTTATTCCTGGTCGATCTGCTGCATGTGACGGGCTGATATCAGATGAAATAAAAATGTGAATAAATATAGAAAAAATGGGCGATCCTAAGGATATCAGGATGGTCCATTTTTTATGCAACAGGAAATTCCGAGGAATTCTCTGTTACATAAAAAAGCACACTCTTTTCTATTCCGGGGATTGCCGATCAATTTATGGTAACGACAACTTTTTTCAATTGGATGTTTTGGCATACGATCCTCTTGAACTGAAAATGATGCTATGATAAAATCATGATGGTTAGAAAAAACTAACCGAAATACTGGCTGGCATTTCCTAAACATGTGCAGGTGGTTGATTTCGCAGGTGGACAGATCAATAGATCACGTTGTTTTTCCTGCCTGATCCGGGTGGGAGAGTAATTGGCGTTGATACTCGAAAGGAGCTTATGATGATGAATTATCTGGAAATTGAGAAAGTCATTGGAAGAGAGATCTTAGATTCCCGTGGAAATCCCACGGTTGAGGCGGAAGTATATCTGGCAGACGGAACCATCGGGAGAGGAACTGCGCCGAGCGGTGCATCTACCGGCGAGTTCGAGGCGCTGGAATTAAGAGACGGAGATCAGGCACGTTATGGCGGAAAAGGTGTGACAAAGGCTGTTGAAAATATCAATACAATTATCAACGAGACCCTGACAGGCCTGGACGCGTCCGATATTTATGCAGTTGACCGCGCGATGATCAAGGCTGACGGAACAAAGGACAAGTCAAAACTTGGAGCGAATGCGATCCTTGCGGTATCTATCGCCTGCGCGCGTGCCGCAGCCATCTCCTTAGATATTCCGTTATACAGATTCCTCGGTGGAATAGGCGGAAACCGTCTTCCGGTTCCGATGATGAACATTATCAACGGCGGCTGCCATGCACTTTCCTCCGGTCTTGATGTTCAGGAATTTATGATCATGCCGGTCGGTGCTCCGTCCTTCAAGGAGTGCTTAAGATGGTGTGCAGAGGTCTTCCATGCACTGGCTGCGATCTTAAAAGAACGCGGACTTGCAACCTCCGTTGGAGATGAGGGTGGCTTTGCTCCGGCATTGAAGTCTGATGAGGAAGCGATCGAGACGATCCTCGAGGCAGTAAAGAAAGCCGGATATGAGCCGGGCCGTGACTTCAGGATCGCTATGGACGCGGCGTCCTCCGAGTGGAAGACAGGAAAAACCGGAGAGTACAAGCTCCCCAAGGCAGGAACTGTCTATACTTCCGAGCAGCTCATCGAGCACTGGAAAAAGCTTGTTGAGAAATATCCGATTATTTCCATCGAGGATGCCCTTGATGAGGAAGACTGGGAAGGATGGAAAAAGCTGACCGCAGAGCTTGGAACGAAGGTGCAGCTAGTCGGAGATGACCTTTTTGTAACAAACACAGAGAGACTTTCCAAAGGGATCAAGCTCGGCTGCGCAAACTCCATCCTGATCAAGTTAAATCAGATCGGTTCCGTATCTGAGACATTGGAGGCGATCAAGATGGCGCACCGTGCCGGCTACACAGCAATCTCCTCCCATCGCTCCGGTGAGACCGCAGATACGACTATTGCAGACCTCGCCGTAGCTCTCAACACCTGCCAGATCAAGACTGGTGCCCCGTCCAGATCCGAGCGTGTCGCGAAGTATAACCAGCTTCTCAGAATCGAGGAAGAACTCGGAGAGAATGGGGTATATCCGGGAATGGATGCGTTTCATGTAAACTAAGACAGATTTATAATATAAAATAGATATTCTCCAACTAAAACTTAAGGTATGATTGCACGAAGAGATCCCCGACGGCTGATGAGGCTATTGGGGGTCTTTTTATGGTGTGAACCCGAAAATCGCAGCCGATAGAGTACCTTGTAGGTTTACAGTTACTGTACACGGGTAGGAATTTTCTGAACTGAAAATTCCGTACAATACAGTGGTGGTAGTGGATTTTGCCGATTCGGAATGCGAAGCATCGGCAAAATCCTGTTACAGTGCGCGGGCATGGAGTGCCCGTGTACTGTAACAGTTTACAGGATTTTAATAATATTTTATGGTCTGGTCCATTGTCTTATTGAAAGGAATATGTTATCTTAGAGCCAGATATAAAGATCAATGTCTTTATTATCTCAGGCAAAGTTTCTATACATCTAAAATTCTAAATTTCTTAGCTGAAAACAGCATCTGATGGCTCTTTGCTAAACACCCAATGAAAACAAGCAGGGAGGAATCGGAAAGATCTTCCTGCCGCACACAGGAAAGGAAGATTGAATGAAAGAAAATGGACAGAAACTTGCGTCCTTCAAGGATGCAGGAGTGAATCTGAGTGATTTTGCACTGTTTCTATCGGTGATGAAGTATCCAGAAGCACATGAAAGCGTACTCAGTATTATCATGGATGAACCGGGCTTGAAATTGGCGCGGGTCCATGTAGAAGAGGTCGTTCTAAATGCCATAGGAAAAAGGGCAATTCGGCTGGATGCGTGGGCAGAGTCGGAAGACGAGCGCTAATTTGTGACAGAGATGCAGAATGACACCCAGAATGATGATGTTCGCAGGAGATCCAGATTTTATCAGGGCCTACTGGATACACCGATTCTGAAGGCGGGGAAGAAGACGAAATACCGGGAATTACCGTCCACGATCGTCACATTTATTACTCAGGAGGATATTTTCGGACTGGACCGGGCAATGTATACATTTACAGAGCAGTGTGAAGAGATACAGGGACTTCATCTGGGTGATGGAACAAAAAAGATTTTTTTAAATATGTCCAGTAAAAATGGACGGGCAGAACTGGTCAGTCTGCTGCAATATATGAAAAAGAGTGAACTTGACAATCCGGAGATCCTGGTTCGGGATGAGAGAATTATGAATCTGAACCGGATCGTAGAAGAAGTCAAGAAATCGGAAGAGTGGGAGGATGTCAGGATGAGCATTTATTCGGTTGGAGTAGAAGATGGAATAGAACGAGGGGAACATCAGGCAACACTTGAAATGATTTTACGTTTGCTAAAAGAAAAAGGAAGAGTATCAGCGACTCTTGAAAAGAAAATCCGTGACGAGGAGGATAAGGAACACTTGTATTGTCTGGTAAAGTTAGCTGCGAAAGCGGGTTCTGTTAAAGAATTTGAAAAGCTGATGAATGAATAGTCTTACGTTGGGACGTATTTCAAATGAATCATCTTCGTTCGACTGTGATGGTTTTATTATACTATAAATACCCAAAGATAAGAAGCAGCTGGTCAGTAAAAAAGCAGATATATCCATACCTGCTTTTTTACTAATATCCAAAGATCATAAAGAACCAAAGAATGGAATGGCAGATCGGTCTTTTATTTATGCGAGGAACGTTTAGACAAGCCGTGACGAGATTCTATGCATTAGAAATCCGCCCACTATCATTGAAAGAACATACAGCAGATTTCCACAGAAGATACCGAGCGCACAGGCAATCTGGTGGAAAACCGGCTGCGAGGATGGGTGGAATGGGGATATGTAGAACATGTCGGCATCAGCGGTGGGACCTGCGGCGATGTTGATCACGCAGGCGATCAGGCAGCAGAGGAGAAAGAACGGGAGAATTTCCAGATAGTCCCGCCGTGTATGTCCGGCACTGCCTGACATGCAGGATAAAAGCCCCAAAAGGAGCAGGATAAAATGCCAGATAAACCCGTGCAGCGTCATCGTCCAGTACGGATGCATGAGCCCCGGTGGAACGGCCAGAGCCATGATTCCACCAAGCAGACCGAAGTCCTGGAGAAAAGTTGCGGCGCGGCGGAGTGTCTGTCCGGAGCGCAGGAGCGGTGCTGCCAGGCAGATGTACATGGGGACGCTGCAGAGCTGGAATGGAAAGTACCACCAGTTGAAGTGGCTGTCAAACTCGATGACATATAAAAATGCCTGCTTATAGAGCTCCATGAGAGCGAGGAGCACCCCGCAGGAAAAGAGAATACGGCGAAAATACGGTTCGGGAGCTGATGTGGACCGTATTTTTTTTCTGAAGATCCGGGCAAAAAAGACCGCAAGTCCTGCGCCGAACAGTGTCAGAAGAATATGAAAGGCGGAATAGGGCGCCGGGGGCGTCATCGGCCATGCGGTCACGCGCAGGATGGATTCGAAAAAAGCGTACATAAATAAAGAAACCTTCTTTCAAAGTTAAAATTCGCAGGTAAAGAAAAATATTGTATGCCGGAGTGTATACAAAGTTAAAATACGCTGTAAGATGGAAAGCGCGGTGTTGTGTTTTAAAGCACCTGTACTGAGCTAAATATTAGTGCGGATTTCTGGTTATGTCAAATGGAATACTGTCATGCACAGGACATTGTCAAAACGGTCAGCCGGTCATTATGTATTTTCCTCCGGTCTGCGGGGCAAATACATGGAATGACTGAACACTTACTGGAAATGTCAGATGGGATATGATAAGATAAAAGAAAACTGCGGGGAGTGCGTATGGTGACAGGCAGCGGAGAAAGACGGTTTCATGATCAGATATCATGGCTGATGTTTTTATTCAGCATATTTGTGATATGGGTCCACTCTTATAATGTGGATCTGTTTTCCGGTGGGGCGCGGGATGTGATATGGAGTCTTGCGGACCGGATCGAAAATTTCGTGTCGGTGGGACTGGGACAAATCGCCGTTCCTGGCTTTTTCCTGCTGTCCTCCTACCTGTTTTTCCGGAATTTTTCTTGGGAGAAGCTGACCGGAAAATGGAAGAGCCGGGTATTCAGTGTCCTGATCCCTTATGTAGTCTGGAATATCATCTACTATCTGGGCTATATGGCAGCATCCCGGTTTCTCGCCATACGATCCGTGGTCGGACGTGACATCATTCCATTTTCCGTGCAGGAGATCTGGCGGGCAGTCTCACAGTATGCGTATGCGCCGATCTTCTGGTATCTTTATCAGCTGATCTTCCTGATCATCGTGTCACCGCTGATCTACGCACTTGTTAAGAATCGGGTGACCGGTCTTTTCTGGATCGTGGGCCTTGTATTTGCGGTTCATCTCCATCTGGATATGCGCCATCCGAATACGGACGCCCTGCTTTACTATTCGGTTGCTGCATACTTTGCAGTCCATCGGCGCGGGCTGGTGGAGAGAAGTATGGAGGAAGAAGCAGCCGGGTGGAAGGAAGATCATGGAACGAAAGAAAAGAAAGCTGCTCCAGAGGACAAAGATGGAAATACAGCCAGTGTCATCCCGGACTATGTGAGAAGGCGCTGTTTTGCAGAAGGTCTGGCGGGAGTCGTGATCTCTGTATTTTGTTACCGGAGGATGATGGCGCCTGAAGCAGCCGTCCTCTGGACCTGCTTTTATCGTATGGCTGTGCCGATGACGTGCTGGGCCTTTGCCTGCGGAGTGCGTCTTCCGAAGATCCGTCCATGGATGCGCCAGAGCATGTTTCTTTATGCGATCCATTTTATCGTCGTACGATTCGTAAACAAAGGAACTGCCGCCGTGACGAGAAGTCTTGCAGGTACGACAACAGCCGCCGGAATCTCTCTGGTCGTCTATTTCCTGCTTCCGGCAATCGCAGTTATTGTCTCTTACATTCTCGCAAAATTCCTCGTCCGCTTCCTGCCGGGGGTGTGGAGAGTATTGTCCGGAGGGAGAAAACTGGAAGGATAGGGGGGAATAAGAACTGCAGAAAATCCGTTACTGTCTGCGTACCGCATGAACAGCAGCACGTAAAATTCAAACGTTCTTTTTTGTAAAAAATGCTAATAGTATTTCGATAAGAAATCCACTATACTATCAGTGAAAGAGTTAATCTTTCCTTCGCATATGAGACGAGTGACGGTTCTGACTCGTCGGTAAAATAAAAAGTGACCGAGCGATGAGACGAGTGACGGTTCCGACTCGTCGGTAAAATAAAAAGTGACCGAGCGAAGAATCTTTGAGGGAGGAGAAATCCTCCCTTTTCTATACCAGTCTATTTTTCTTAGGGGATTCTTACCATGAATACATCAATTGAATTTTGTATAAAGAAATTAAGCAAAAAATTTTATCAGAGGTATCCATCTAAAATGTATGAGGAAATTCTAAGTAAAGAGGATAGACCATATTCATGTCTTCTTGTTAAACAATATGGATATTTTATATGTGTACCGTTTCGGACTGAAATACGTCATAAATATGCGTATCATTTCCAAGCATCGAAAAGATCGAGAAAGCACCATTCTGGGCTGGATTTTACAAAGGCGGTAATTGTCGCCAATCAAGAATTTATAAACGAGGATATCGCTATTGTTGATCAGGACGAATACAAAGAAGTTATATATAATATTGAAAAGATAGTAGAATCTGTGATAAAATTTGTTGATGATTATGTCGAACATATAAAAGGAATAAAAAAGCTTCATGAAAGAGAATTTGGACGTCGATATCATTTTTCATCATTAAAATACTTTAAGAGAGAATTGGGACTTAGTCAGAAAAAAGAACCGGAGGAAGAGGATATGCTGAGAGATAACGTAAAAAAATACTATCTGGAACAGGATTACAATTGTGCGGAGACGATCTTACGATGTATTGACGAGGAATACGGGATCGGTCTTACGGAGGATGATTTCAAGCTGGTCAGTGCGTTTGGCGGCGGCATGGGATGCGGCTCCTCCTGCGGTGCATTATGCGGCGCAATGGCAGCGCTGGGACGGCTGACGGTGAAGACCCGTGCCCATGCAACCGATGGTTTTAAGGATACATGCGCGGACCTTGTAGATGAATTCCGAAAGAAGCTTGGAAACACAGACTGCTCAGAGCTGGTAAAGATCTATAAGAAAGACGATGTACGCTGTCTGGAAACCGTCTGTCTTGCAGCAGATGTGTTTGAAGAGTTTTATAATACATTGATTGCAGAAAAGTGAAAATAACCTGGAAAATCAAGAAAAAAGCCCCAAAGCCTTGTAAACTGTTGATATAAACAGCTTACAGGGCTTTTTCTTATGTAACAGGAAATTCTGATGGGACGTCCTGTTGGACAAAAAGGCATTAACATACCACCAAAGATGCATCTTCTTTTTTTAATTTTAAATGTTATTAAAAAAAGAAAAAAGAAATATTGACCTTTTTTTCAGATTCCTCTATACTGGTCATATAAAATAATGATGTTATATAACGTATTTAGCGAAAGGAGAAATTAAATGATTAAACACACGGTGATCAATGCGGAGCTTGGATATGCGCTGGCGACAGCGAGACATAAGGATGCGATCGTGATCTGTGACGCGAATATGCCAATTCCGGATGGATGTAATGTGATCGATGTCTCTCTCGTGCGGGGAGTTCCGACGCTGGTGCAGACGATGTGCGCGATCCTGAATGATCTGGTTGCGGAGCGCTATGAAGTATTTGAGCTGATGCCGCAGTACAATGATGCGATGTATCAGAAGATCCAGTCTCTCGTGCCTCAGCTTCCGGGCGGAACGATCAGCCAGGAGCGCCTGATGGAGATAATGAAAAATGCTAAGGCAGTAGTGCGGACTGGAGATTTTGGCAGCTGCTGTACAATGGTTTTATATTCCACGTCCGGAAGGGACAAGTATGTAACACAGTTTAACTGTGATTTTCCAATGCAGGAGTAAAGTGGGGAGGAAAAATGATGGCGGAGAAGACTTGTGTTAAGGTTTTGGTGGAGGAAAATGGGGAACATGGCTTTGACTCTTACCGTGTCCCGGGAATCGTTACGGCTTCCAACGGGGATCTGCTTCTGGCATATGAGGGCAGGGAAGCCGGAGGAAACCGCAGAACTTTATTCTTCAGGAGATATCAGATAAAGGACGGACAGCCGCAGCCCGCAGGAGAGCGGATCACAATGGTATCACCGAAAGGAGAAGAACTTCTTCATAATCCTTTACTGATCGCAGCACCGGAGGGAAGAGTATATTTCTTCTGGTGTCAGGACTATCAAAGATTGTTTCTCAGGGAAAGCCGTGATAATGGGGAAACCTTTGGAGAGGAGCGTGAGCTGACATCTCTGATCGACGGTTTCCGAAAGGAATGGCCGGTGACGCTGTGGGCCATTGCTCCGGGACATGGAATCTGCAAAAAAGACGGAACCCTGATACTGCCGCTGTGGCTGAGCCGTGGAGAGAATGCGCACCTCCCGGCCTGCTTTGCCTGCCTTTCCAGCGATGACTGGGGTGGGACGTGGCACTGCAGCAATACGGTTCCAGCGGAGAATGGAATCGGTGATCCAACCGAGAGCTCCGTGGCGGAGCGGAGCGACGGAACTCTGCTTGCCACCATGCGCCATGAGATCCCGGGAGTGCGGAGAAGAGCGTTCTGTGAGAGCAGAAAAACGGAGAAAGGACAGGATGCGGTCCGGTGGGGAGCACCATGGCTGAACGAAAAACTTCCGGATCCGATCTGCGGCGGAGCGCTGCTTGCACTTCCAGACGGACAGATGGCTTTTGTCAACTGCGCTTACGGAGATGAACCGGCACTGGAGCGCCAGAAAAACGGCGAGGCGGTCCGGTGGAGTCTTGACGCCCGTCAGAAACTGACGATCCGCATCAGTGCAGATGATGGAAAAAACTGGGACGATGGTTTCCTTCTGGCAGAAGAGGGCGGGGCGTCTGACCTGGCGGGAACAGGTCCGGTGTACTGCTTCTATGAAGAAGGATGGCAGGACGGTAACTGTATTTTTAACAGGAGGTTACTGCTGGCATCTGTTCCATTGGAAGTTTTATGATGAGACGCGAGAGGGCCGCTGGAATAAACAGCGGCTCTCACTATACGGTTCTGTTTTTTTCTGCATACTTTATTTACTATGCCGCATACTGCATATTTTCCAGCTATACGGTCCTGTTTTTGACGGAACGCGCCTACAGCGCCACGGTCTGCGGAATCATCACCAGCCTGACATTTCTGGCAAATCTTCTGATGGAGCCGGTGGGCGGTTATATCACGGACACATTTCTTCCAACAAGGCGGTATCTTCTTCTGCTTATCGGAATGATCTCAGCGCTGTGTATCTTCTGTACAAAATATATGGACCAGCCCTGGATCATGCTTCCTGGGATGGTCCTGTCTGCCGGGATCGTTTATCCGTTCAGTCAGCTGATGGATGCCTGGGTCAATATCAGCCGGGAAAAACAGCCGGATCTGATCTACAGCCGGGTTCGTGCCGGCGGGTCCATCGGGTATGCGGTGATGTCGGTGATTGGTGGATATTATTTTAAACACAGAGGCTGGGATGACTATTTTCTCGTACAAATGGTGATATTTCTCTTCATGATCCCATGTCTCCTTCTTCTTCCAGATACCAGTCTCGGGAATCGCCGGAAACAGGAGGAGAAAGAGAAAAGTCTCTCCTTTTTCCAGGCATTTCATACTCTGGTGCAGAACCGTCGTTTTCTGTTCTGGCTGGGGATCATCACATTTTACTGGTTCAGCCACCGTCTGGTGGGAAGCTTTCTCTCCCTAATCATCGTGGAACTGGGCGGAGATGCGGAGACATATGGAAATGTCTGTGGGGCAGGAGCGGCAGTGGAGTTTGCAGGTCTTATGCTGCTGGCTTTTGCATGGAAAAAGAAGAATTCCCATGCCCTTTTGGGAATGGCGATCGCTCTGATCACAAATCTCCTCAGACCGCTCTGCTTTCAGCTGTTTTCCAGTACATGGGCCCTTTATCTGGGGCAGATGCTGCAGTGTGCCAGTTTTGCGTTCTACATGAGTGTCAGCGTGGAGTGCTTTGCGGAGGCAGCGGATGAGCGCCTGCGCAGCTTCAGTATTTCAATGGGACTGACCGTCAGCAGTGTGGTGGGAACAGTCCTTGCAAACCTGGTGGGAGGCAGACTGTGTGATATGTTCTATCCAGGGATCCTGATTCTGGTTAGCTTTGCTCTGGGATTCCTGAATTCAGCTGTATTTTTTGCAGAACGGTTATACCACAGTATGGAAAAACATGGCTGAAGAATTGTAAAAATTACATTACTGTACACGTGGTATGCATTTTCTGAACTAAAAATAAAAAAGAATAGAAAAATGTTGATTGTTCACAATTTATTTATACTGAATCATATAAAGCCATGATGTTACATAATGTATTGTATAAACATGAAATCAAATGGTCAGCCATGCGGTGATCCGTGCAGAATCCGGATATATATTTTCGATGGTGCGGCATAAGGATATGATCGTTCTTCGGTACACTTTGTGAAAAAAATCCGGATAACAGAATCTGACTTAAAAAATATGTCAGAGTACAAAATTATTTGACAAATCAGCACTTGAATGCTAATATAGACGTATCTAATATTATATAATGTTATATAGCATATGCAAATGTTTACATGATCAATGGAAGGGAGAAATAGAATGAAAAAGTATGTATTACGGCGTGCTTTGATAGCAATACCAATTTTCTTTGGAATTACAGTTCTGGTTTTTTTAATTTCTTCTATGGCGTCCGGAAGCCCATTAGAGTTGTTGCTCAACAACCAGAATATTTCAGCGGCAGAAGTTGAACGACAGCGGATAAAGCTTGGTCTGGATCAACCGTTGTATATCCAGTATTTCACCTGGATCAAAAACTTTTTCCAGGGAAATCTGGGAGATTCATACAGAACAGGACAGCCGGTAATGCAAATGATTTTGGAAGGTCTTGGTCCGACAATTCTGTTGACCTTTGCGGCAGTGATCATTGCCTGTCTGATCTCAATCCCATTAGGAGTTCAGTCAGCAAGATATCAGAATAAAGGCTGGGACAATGGTTCGTCGGTATTTTCATTCCTGGCGACTTCAACTCCGAGCTTCTTCCTGGCATTGATTTTTTTATATGTTTTTTCAGTGAAATTAAAAGTGCTTCCTATTGGCGGCATGTACGATGTTGGAAAAAAGGAGACCATAGGTTCATTATTGCGCCATTTATTTATGCCGTCGGTCGTCCTGGCAATGCAGCTAGTGGGAAGCCTGATCCAGTATACAAGAAGCAGCATGCTGGAGGTTATGAGGGAGGATTTCGTCAGAACAGCACGATCAAAAGGAATCAAAGAAAAGAAAGTTATAATAAAACATGTGCTGCGAAATTCTTTGATACCGGTGGTTACATATCTTGGTATGGAAATACCGCTGCTGATTGGCGGAGCAGTTGTCACGGAGCAGGTTTTTTCCTGGCCGGGAATCGGAAGCCTGATGATCAAGTCCATAGATGCCAGAGATTATCCGGTTGTTATGGGGATTACAGTGTTGGTCGCAATTGCGGTGCTGGTATTTAATATTTTAACAGATCTTGTTTACGGAATTCTTGATCCACGGATCCGGTATAATTAAGGGAGGTGAGAAAGGTGGAAGATAGTAAAAAAGAGTCGAAAGCGAAAAACTTTATCAAGAGGTATTGTAACAACAAATTGGCGGTAATCGGTTTTTTCACACTGGTGCTTATCACACTGATCGTTATCATAGCTCCTCCGTTCCTTCCGTTTTCGGAAGCTGAGATCGATCCGTTGGCATTCAATATGCCGCCTAGCGCGAAACATCTGTTGGGAGGAGACGATGTCGGCAGAGATGTATTAAGTCGATTACTTTACGGTGGCCGGGTGTCTTTGGCAGTTGGAATTTTTTCCACGGCGGTCAGCGTGATTGTGGGAATTCCTCTGGGTATGCTGGCAGCATTTTATCGTGGGGCATTTGAAGTTGTGGTAATGCGTTTGTCAGATATTTTCATGTCATTTCCATCCACGATTCTGATTTTGTTTCTGGTATCCATGTTTGGCCCGTCAATTATCACCGTCACGGTTGTGATAGGTGTGCTCGGATGGCCGAAATTCGCAAGACAGATTTATGGAAGTGTTTTGAGCATAAGAGAAAAGGATTACATTGAAGGTGCTGTGGCGATTGGAGCAAAAGACAAGTTGATCATTACCAGATATATCCTTCCGAACGCGGTCGCTCCGATTTTTATTTCCATTACATTTCGGATCGCCTCCGCGATTATTTTGGAATCTTCGTTAAGCTTCCTTGGAATGGGTGTTCAGCCGCCGGCTGCTTCCTGGGGAAATATGCTTTATAATGCACAGTCCATCACGATCTTGACCAGCCGTCCATGGATGTGGGTTCCGCCGGGACTGGCACTGGTAATCACAATTCTTTCGATTAACTTTATTGGAAACGGTTTGCGGGATGCGTTAGATCCGAAAACAGCAAAAAAATAATTATAGGAGGAGAAAAGAAAATGAAGAAGACGACAAAAATGCTGGCAATTTTATTAGCGGCAATGACAGCGCTGTCCGGATGCGGAGGAAGTGGTACAACGACCACACAGACAGAAGGGAAAACGGAAACAACGGCTGCAGCGGAAAAAACGGGAACAGAAACAGCGCAGAAAGGTCCTAAAGATGAAGTAGTAACTATGGCAGTTATTTCTTCCTGGGACACATTGAATATTTACAATACGTCAGGAAATTACGGAAACGCGGTAGCAGATCAATTATTTGAACGTCTGGTTACAAGAACACATGATGGAGTTATCGAACCCCGCCTTGCGACTGAGTGGCAAATAGCAGATGATAACAAGTCGATGACTTTCAAATTAGCTGAAAATGCATTGTGGCATGACGGAGAAAAACTGACGGCAAATGACATTGTATTTACCTGTAAGGCAATGACGAATCCAGATGTGGATAACTATTATCGTTCCGCGTTTAATGTGTTAGCGGGAACCGATGATGACGGCATTGCAGCAGACACAGATCAGGTAGGTGTAGAAGCTGTCGATGATTATACGGTAAAATTTTCATTTAAAGAGCCGAAGGATCAGGATACTATTTTAAACGCATTCTTAAGCTTCCTTTATGTTCTTCCGGAACATATTTTAGATACTGGAAATTATGCGGATATCAATAACTCTTCTTTCTGGACAAGTCCAGTTGGTGCCGGACCATTTAAATATGTGAAAGATACTGCAGGTGAGACTTTAGAGATGGAAGCATTTGAAGACTATTATCAGGGATGCCCTGATTTTAAGACATTAGTCGTTCGTGTTGTGCCGGCAGCAAACCTGACAGCAGGACTCTTAAATGGAGATATTGATGTGGTTGGCATGGGAAGTATCCCGTTATCCGACTGGGCAACTGTCAAGAGCTCAGACTCTCTTGTGGCTGCTTCTGTAGAAGATTATTCTTATCAGTATATGTTATTTAATCTGTCTGACGAGGATCCTGATTTCCAGGACGCGAAGGTGAGAAATGCATTTGATAAAGCGATCAACAAACAGGTGATGGTTGATCAGCTGATGCTGGGAGAAGGTCAGGTTGCTGTCGGACCGATGCCAAAATATCATCCGTATTATGATGAGAACCTGAAACCTAATACATATGACCCGGAAGCAGCAGAGACAATGCTGAAAGAAGCAGGATTTAATTTTGACAAAGAGTATCTGATGATCGTTCCGAAAGGAAATCAGGTAAGAGAGCAGTCTGCGCTCCTAATCCAACAGGACCTTGAAAAAATCGGTGTGAAAGTAAAAATTGAGACATATGATTTCACTACATTACTTCAGATGCTCCGCGAAGGAAAAGCTGATTTAGGTCTTCTCGGAGGCGGAAGTAATATCGATCCGAACGAAAGCAGCGTAATTTTAAAACCGAATGACGCAAGAAACTATTCACTTGTAAAAGATCCAAAGTGGTTTGATCTGGCTAACGAAGGCGTTTCTAAAGTAACAAAGGAAGAGCGGAAAAAGTGCTATGACGCATATCAGGAAGCATTAGTAGAAGATCAGCCGTATATCTGGTTATACCATCAGAATGATTTATGGGCATATTCAAAACGTTTAGCAGAAGTTCCGATCGAGAATTTTGTATGGTTTAATTTCGAAGTATGGAAATGGAAACTTGCAGATTGATCCGTGGACGGAAAGGAGATAGCATAGCGATGGAAGGACCGAAAATCGAGGAAGTATTGACATATCTTGACGAGAATTTTGATAATGATTTAAAGGCTGTCCAGGATTTTATGCGTATGAAATCCATTTCAGCGACAGGGGAAGGTATCCGGGAAACAGCGGAACGCGTGAAGGAAATGATCGAAGAGTGCGGCGGCACCTCTGAGCTGATTGAGACACCTGGTAATCCCATTGTTTACGGCCGCATTGATGAAAAAGCAGAGCACACGCTTCTTATCTACAGCATGTACGATGTGCTTCCGGCTGAGGAGCCTGACTGGATTTCAGATCCGTGGGCAGCAGAAATCCATCCGTTCAGAGATTACGGAGACTGCATTATCGGTCGTGGTGCAGTAAATACAAAGGGACCGACAGTCGCTTTCTTCAGAGCGATAAAGGCATATAAAAAAATTGCCGGAAAACTTCCGGTAAACCTTGTATTCCTGATAGAGGGGGAGGAGGAACTTTCCTCCAAATCCCTCCAGGAGTTCCTGGAAGTCAACAAGGATAAATTTAAAGACTGCGATGCAATGTTTTTCCCATCATTTGGAGAGGAAAACAGAATTGCTTCCATCTTTATGGGGGTGAAGGGAATTGTAAGCTTTGAACTGAAGTCAAAAGGCGGAGACTGGGGCGGTCCGACAGACCGAGGGATCCATGGCGCTTTTGCAGCCTGGGTTGCGAACCCTGTGTGGAGAATGACAAAAGCGCTCTCATCGATGATCGGCGAGAATGAAAATGAAATTTTGATCGATGGTTTTTATGATGGAATCTTACCATTGGAAAAGGAAAAAGACGAGGCTTTGGCTGCTTCCGCGGACCTTCTGGATGAAGAAGAGTGGAAAACAGCGTATGACGTCAAAAAATTCAAGTGGGACTTAACCGGTCTGGATCTGTGGAAAAAGATGCTGACGGTTCCGACTCTGAATATTGATGGTATCAAAGGCGGCTATATCGGTGAAGGTTCAAAGACACTTTTACCGCACGAAGTAACGGTTAAGATGGATATCCGCCTTGTTCCGGGAATGAAGCCGGACGAAATGCTGAAGAAAGTACGGAAACATCTGGATTCCAGAGGCTTCCAGGATATCGAGATCGAGGAGTATGGAAAGCCATATGATCCGTCCAGCGTACCTTATCATTCTTCTTCTGTTCAGACCTTGAAGAAAACATATGAGCTGATGGGAACAAGACCGCAGATCTGGCCCTGGAATCCGGGTTCCGCACCATATTTCCTGTTCGAGAAGATATTGGGGATCCCATACGTCACAGGCGGTATGGGACATGGATCCAGGCAGCATTCCAGCAATGAATACTGCACAGTCAAAGGAGTACTGGATTTCGAAAAATCCATGATATATTATCTGAAACTATTCCCTGAATACGCGGACAGCAAGAAAAAATAGATGCGGGGAGGAATGTGTAATGAAGGATGATGTAATATTACAGGTAAAAGATCTGAAAACATATTTCTTTGATCGAACTGGAAAAGTTCCTGCTGTCGATGGAGTTGATTTCACCATACGAAAAGGCGAAACCCTTGGTATCGTAGGCGAGTCGGGATGCGGAAAGAGCGTTACATCGATGTCAATATTAAAGCTATTGCCTCCGGAAGGAAAGGTTGTAGATGGGGAGATTATCTTTAAAGGGGAAAATATTGTGAATTATTCTGCGGAGCAGATGGAAAAAATCCGTGGAAAAGAAATCGCGATGATTTTTCAGGAGCCGATGACATCGTTGAACCCGGTCTATACAGTTGGAACCCAGATTTCAGAAATGATAACTGCCCATGAGAAAGTCTCAAAAAAGGAAGTAAGAGAGCGCGCTATCGAAATGCTCAGGCTTGTAGGTATTCCGTCTCCCGAGAAAAGAGTGGACGAATATCCACATGAACTGAGCGGAGGAATGCGCCAGAGGGTTATGATTGCCATGGCGCTGTCTTGCAATCCGGAACTTTTGATCGCAGATGAACCGACAACGGCTCTTGATGTGACGATCCAGGCGCAGATCTTAGATTTAATGCGTAAACTACAGAAAAAGCTGAATACATCTATTATGATGATCACGCATGATTTGGGTGTTATTGCGGAAATGGCTGATTATGTGCTTGTGATGTACGCGGGGAGGGTAATGGAATATTGTGATGTCCATTCCCTGTTTAAAGATCCACTGCATCCATATACGCAGGGTCTGATCAGCGCACTTCCTAATATTAACGATCAGAAGGACAGATTATATGTGATAAAAGGAAATGTTCCAAGCCTGTATGACATGCCTGCCGGATGTGGATTCTGGCCTCGTTGTCCTTATGCGACGGAGAGATGCAAAACAGAAGTTCCCGATTTATATCAGATAGGTGATCGCAAGGTACGATGCTTTTTACATGAAAATCGAAAGCAGGTGGTATAGGTGGCAGGGAATTTATTAGAAGTACGAAATTTAAAGAAATATTATTCAGTTAAGTCTGGTTTTCTGAATAAGGACTGCCGCAGCGTAAAAGCCGTGGACGGCATTAACTTATCGGTAAAGCAGGGAGAAATTCTTGGAATTGTCGGAGAAAGCGGCTGTGGAAAGTCAACACTCGGAAGAAGTATTTTACGATTGATAGAGCCAACAAGCGGGGAAGTCATTTTTGAAGGCACTAATATCTGCGGATTAAAGAAAGAAGAAATGCGTCTGAAACGCAGGGAAATGCAGATCGTGTTTCAGGATCCGGGCGCCTCGTTAAATCCAAGATTGACGGTTGGCGAAATTATCGGAGAACCGCTCGAAGTGTTTCATATCTGCGAGGGCAAGGAAAAAGAAGAGAGAATTTATAAGCTCATGGATTTGGTTGGGATTAACCGTGCGTATATTAATCGCTTCCCGCATGAATTTTCCGGTGGACAAAGACAGCGTCTTGGGATCGCAAGAGCACTGGCGGTGAATCCTAAATTGATCATTTGTGATGAGCCAGTATCGGCACTGGATGTCTCCATACGAGCGCAGGTGTTGAATCTGATGAAGGAATTGAAAGACAAACTGAATTTGACTTATATCTTTATTTCTCATGACCTCAGTGTTGTACATCACATCTGCGATCGCGTGGCTGTTATGTACCTGGGACGGGTTGTGGAGATAGCAGATAAAAAACAGATATATGAGAATCCGGTCCATCCATACACAAAGGCTCTGTTGTCGGCAATTCCAATGCCTGATCCGGAGGTAAAGCGGGAACGGATCATTCTTCAGGGAGATGTCCCAAATCCGGCCGATCCCCCATCAGGATGCCATTTTCATAAGCGTTGTCCTTATGCAAAAAAAGAATGTTCAGAAACAGTACCGCCGTTTGTAACAGTTGAACCGGGACATCAGGTATTATGTTGGCTGGCAGAAGAGCAGCAGTCAGAAACAAAGCATGAAGAAAAATGACGTGATGTGACCAAACAGGGATATTTGCATGGATGGAGGAATGGAAACGATGAACACACAGGAAAGTATTCTGAAGACAATTGAAGATAAAAGGGAGCAGTATATTCATGCTGCTCTTGATATCTGGGATTATGCGGAACCAATTTTTGAAGAATATAAATCTTCTGCCCGCCTTTCAGCACTTCTTGAACAGGAAGGCTTTTCCGTGACAAAAGGGGTTGCCGGTCTGCCGACCGCATTTATTGCCTCTTGGGGTGAGGGAAAGCCCGTAATCGGGTTCATGGGAGAATTTGACGCGCTTCCAAATCTGAGCCAGAAAGCAGATTCCGTTGAAAGAGAACCGATCATCGAGGGTGGACACGGTCACGGGTGTGGTCATCATACTTTGGGAACAGCGGCTGTCGCTGCTGCAATCGCGGTGAAAGACTATTTAAAGGAAAACGGAATAAAAGGAACCGTCCGTTTTTATGGATGCCCGGCCGAGGAAGGCGGTGCCGGAAAAGTGCTGATGAAACAGGCTGGAGTATTTGATGATTGCGCCGCAGCGATCAGTTGGCATCCGACAGACGATAACGGTATATGGTCGATCAACTTTCACGCGCAGCAAAAAGTAATTTACAGTTTTAAGGGAAAACGCGCTGCTGATGCGCTGCAGATCTTTTTGATGGGCGCGACAAATGTCAGACATTATCTTGATCCCTGCTTTGTCGTACGTTCCACAATTCTTTCACCGGGCGATGATGCAAACGATGGAGAAGTGCCTGAAGCCCGGATTCTATATGCATATCGCGCTCATGTGAGTAGTCAGGTCAAAGAAGGATTTCAGCTATTACATATGGCAGCATACGGCGCGGCTGTCATGACCGGATGCGTATTGACGGCGGATTATAAGACAGGAACAACTGAGCTGCTTCCGAACCGGACGCTGGAACGCACTATGTATAAAAAATACCAGATAGTGGGCACTGTTCCAATGACGGAAGCAGACTGGAAATATGCAGAACATATGCATCAGTCTCTTCCGGAAAACGGAGAACAGGCAACCTTCGATTTAATGCGACTGTTGTATGAGGAACAGGCAGAAGATATTATCAGGCAGGTGAAAGGAAAGCCGTATAATGATGTATTGTATCCTTTCCGCGAAATTAATATCCATAAGCCTGGTTCAACAGATATTTGCGATGTAAGCTTTGCAACGCCTACTGTACAGTGTGTGGCAGCGTGCTATATAAAGGATACGTTGGGACATTCCTGGCAGGAGGTTGCCCAAGGGCGCAGTGATATCTGCATGAAGGGAATGCTGGTAGCGGCAAAGGTAATGGCACTGACGGGAGCTGAGTTATTTGAACAGCCGCTTCTTTTGGAGCAGGTTCGGAAAGAGTTTGAGGAAAAGAGAAAAGCATATTCATATCTGCCGCTCCTTGCAAGGAAAACTGTAGAGAACGGGGAAATGTCTGCACAAAAAATGGATATGGAGAGGAAGCTGTCTGATTTTAACAAGTCCCGGAAAGTGCAGGTAGAGTTTACTGGTCTGTGTGACGATGGATTAGCACAAAGACAGACAGGTAAAGCCCTGTCCAAAAATGGAAATGCATTAGAGGCGCTGGAATTTTTCACTCTGGGTCTGGCATATGGGAACAAAGATATATTCGATAAGGTTGGCTATGAGACGAGAATCATGGAAACAGGCGATGAGGATATGGTTAAGGTTCCGGAACTGACGAAGATCCTGGTGACTGTAAAGCAGCAGGAAGACATTCGCAGTGATGATCTCAGAGAATTTTTTACAGGTGTGGACATGGTAGCCACAGGGGCGGCAGAAGTGACTGGCTGCCAGGTAAAATTTTTATTTGAGTAAAAAATAAGAGGATACAAAAATGGTTAAGGTTTTGGGTTTGGGTGACAATGTGTGTGATATCTACCTGAATGAGAGGACGATGTATCCAGGTGGGCAGGCAGTTAATTTTGCGGTATACGCAGGTATGCTTGGCGTAAAATCAGATTTTATGGGCGTTTTTGGAAATGACGCGATTGCCGGTCATGTGAAGGCATCACTCGACGCCCATAGCGTTGGATACAGCCATTGTCGCAGCTATGCCGGAGAAAATGGTTTTGCGAGAGTGATGATCGTCGATGGGGACCGTGTGTTTAAGGGAAGCAATAAAGGCGGAGTAATCCAGAAACATCCGATCCGTCTTGAGAAAGAGGATCTTGAGTATGCGGACGGATTTGATCTGATCCACACGACAAACAATGGATTTACGGATGATCTGCTTCCTGATCTGCATGTGCTTTCACCATTTGTAAGCTACGACTTTTCTTACCGCTGGAATGAGGAGGACCGTGTGGACCGTGTCTGCCCGTATATTGATTTTGCGTTTCTTTCCTGCAGCGATTTAAGCGATGAAGCAACGGAAAGGTTGTGCGGAAAACTGCATGAAAAAGGCTGTGGGGTTGTGACAGCTACCCGCGGAAGCAAAGGTGCGACAGTTTATGATGGACACCATTTTTACCGTCAACTGCCGGACTATGTGATCCCTGTGGACACAATGGGGGCGGGAGACAGCTTTGCGACGGCCATGTTGGTGACAATTTTGAAAAAATTAGAAGAGGAGTCAGAAGCAAATTGGGAAGATCCGGAAATAAGAATGAAGATTTTGCCAGTAGCATTGAAGACTGCCGCAGCTTTTTCAGCAAAAACATGTCTGATCAAAGGCGCTTTTGGTGGAGGCGTTCAAGTGCCGGATTCTGTATATGAGCAGGTGTATAAAGATTTATCTTAGTCGAGAAGACTCCCACCTCTTTTAGGTGGTGAGTCGTAGCAAATTTGTCTCAGTGTGAGTTAGGTCTCCGACTAAGATAAATGCTCCGCGAGGATGCACAGTGATTCTGATAGGAATATGTCGGCTTCGCTGACAAGAATCACGCGCCAAGTCTCACGGACATTCGACTTGAAAGAATCGGAGTAGCTTGTTATGAGAAAGAAATGAAGAATAGTATTGACAAATGGTCAAAAATAAAGTATTTTATCATTAAAGAATATATGACGATATATAACAATACAAGCTGTATGAAATCAATATGAAGCAGCGGACATGCAAATAGTCATGCCCGGACAGAGCAGCTTACAAACAACCAATACATGGGAGGAAATAATATGTCTTATATGATTGGCGTAGACGTTGGAGGAACGTTTACAGATTTCTCTGTTTTTGATCAGGAAACCGGCGAATTGTTCAATTATAAGGACAGTTCTACACCGGCAGACCCGTCCAAGGCAATTGTAAAAGGTGTGCAGGATGTATTAGAGATAAAGAAGGCAAAACCGGAGACAGTCAGCTATCTGGCACATGGTACCACAGTAGGAACCAATGCGCTGATCGAAAAGAAAGGCTGCCGCCTCGGTCTTATCACCACAAAGGGATTTAAAGACCTGATGGAGATCGGAACACAGCGCCGTCCGTCTCTTTACAACCTTCAGGCACAGAAGCCGTATCCGTTAGTTCCGTCTGGCTTAAACTGCACCGTTACAGAGCGTATCCGCTATGACGGCAGCATTGAGACACCGCTTGATGAGGAAGAGACCAGAGAAGTGGTCCGCTACTTAAAAGCCCAGGGAGTTGCTGCTATCGCAGTGTGCACCCTCTTCTCCTTCATCAATCCGGTTCATGAGGAAAGAATCGAAGAGATCATTCATGAGGAGTTCCCGGAAGCTTACGTAACGATTTCCAGCAAGCTGGCACCGGAGTTCCGTGAGTTCAGCCGTATGAGTACAACGGTCATGAACAGCTACTTAGGACCGGTTATGAAGAAGTATGTAAACAACTTCCGCGAGTCTATCGCACAGCTCGGCATCAAGGTTGAGCCGTATGTAACACAGTCCAACGGTTCCATCATTTCCATTAAAGAGACGATCGACTGCCCGATCAAGACCGCGTTATCTGGACCGAGTGCCGGCGTTATCGCAGCGGCTTATATCGGCAAACAGTGCGAAGCAGACAAGATCATTACATTCGATATGGGCGGTACCAGCGCAGATATTTCCCTGATCGAGAACTATACACCGCAGGTATCCAACGAGCGTTACGTTGAGGGATATCCGGCAAGAATCCCGATGATCAACATCATCACCATCGGTGCCGGCGGCGGCTCCATCGCAAAGATCGATGACGGCGGCGCGTTAAAGGTAGGACCGAAGAGTGCCGGCGCAACTCCTGGACCGGCATGCTACATGCGCGGCGGCGAGAATCCGTGCGTAACAGATGCAAACATCGTCTTAGGAAAACTGAACCAGAAGAAGATCCTCGGCGGCAGAATGGACGTGGATATTGAACTGGCAAAGAATGCGATCAAGACAAAGATCTGTGATAAATCTAATCTTGATATGAAACGTGCAGCAAACGGAATCATCACCGTAGTTAACTCCAACATGGTCCGTGCGATCCGAAGCGTATCCGTAGAGAAAGGCTACGATGTCCGCGAATTCAGTCTGATGGCATTCGGCGGCGCAGGTCCGCTCCATGCGTGCGAAGTAGCAAAAGAACTGGGAATGAAGGAAGTTCTTATTCCGCCGCATCCGGGCACACTCTGCAGCTTAGGTTTACTCTTAGCTGATACAAAGTTTGACTTATCCAGAACAAAAGTTATGAACGGTGAGGCTGACAACTTAGACAGCATCAACGAGCAGTTTGACAATATGGTAGAACAGGGAACCGGTCTTTTAGACAAAGAAGGTGTTCCGGCAGACCGCCGTTACTTTGAGTTTGCTATTGATATGCGTTATCAGCGTCAGAACTTCGAGATCAGCATTCCGGTACCGGCTGGAAAGATGACAGAGGAGACATTAAAGAAAGCACTGGCTGATTTCCATGCAGAGCACAAGAGAAGCTACGGTTACTGCAAGGAAGACGCAATCGTTCAGTTTGTAAGCTACCGTGTTTCCGCGATCGGCGTGATCGACAAACCGGATCTTAAGGCATCAGAGCTTCATCCGGAAGCACCGATCCCGGCACCGATCGAAGTCCGTCAGGTCCTCTTCCAGAACAGCGACGAGTATATTGAGACTCCGGTATACTTAAGAGAAGAATTCGTTCCGGGTCAGGCGATCCCAGGTCCGTGTATCTGCGAACAGATGGATACCACACTTGTAGTGCCGAAGGGCTGGACGATCCATGTAGATGGATATCATAACTTAAAGATTCGTGATGAGGAGGAGAAGTAAGATGGCAAAGCAGATCGATACCGTAACTGTTGAGGTTGTCCGCAATCTCCTGATGTCCATTGCTGAGGAGACTTACGGAATCATTGTCCGCAGTGCATACTCCACCAATATGAAGGAACGCCGTGACGTTTGTACGGCTGTGATCGATCCGGATGGAAACAGCGTTGCGCAGGTAGAAAGTTTAGCTGCACTGTTAGGCTCCATGCTGAGTGTAGTTCCAAATATTTATGAAAAATTCGGAAAAGAAAATGTCCGCCCGGGCGATATGTTTATCGCTAACGACCCGTATCACGGCGGCGGCAACCACCTGCCGGATATTGTAATCGCGGCTCCGGCCTTTGTAGGCGACAAGCTGGTGGGCTGGATCGCAAACATTGCCCATCATTCTGATATCGGCGGTAAAGTACCGGGCTCCACATCCGGTGACGCTGACAGCTTATTCCAGGAAGGTATCCGTATTCCGGTGATCCGTATCCGCGAAAATAACGAGACGATCAGCAGCGTTCTTGATCTCCTCCTTGACAATACCCGTGTTCCACAGGAACGTGAGGGAGACCTGACTGCACAGATGTCTGCAAACCTGATCGGTGTGCAGAGAATCCAGGAGGCATATGCCCGCTACCAGGATGACCTGATTGCGTGCATGAAGGAACTGGTAGGCTACTCCGAGCGCCGTGTCCGCGCTGTCGTTGCAGAGCTTCCGGACGGCGAGTATAACTACACGGACTATGTAGACGGCTGCGGAGACAAATATCCGGATCCGCTTCCGATCAAAGTAAAAGTAACCATCAAGGGCGACAATTTAACGATCGATTTTACAGGAACTGCAGATCAGATCAAAGCTCCGATCAACGTACCGTATCCGTGTACAAAAGCGGCAGTATTTTTCGCAGTAAAAGCCCTGATGGGCGACGATATCCCAGCCAATGAGGGAATCAACCGTGCGATCAAGATCATTGCTCCGAAGGGCTGCATTGTAAATCCGACAGAGCCGAGCCCGATCGGCGCGCAGATCGACTGCCAGCAGAGAATTCCGGACGCGATCTTCGGTGCCCTCGCTCCGATTTTCCCGGATACCGTAGTTACCGCAGGAAACGGCGCGTGCACCACAACGATCTTAGCAGGTGAAGGTGCGATCGGTACAGACAGCGTATTTATCTTCCATGAGGTTATCGCCGGAGGCGGCGGAGCTTCCAAGGGCTTAGACGGTCTGTCGGGTGTTCAGGTAAATATGACGAATACATCCAACATGCCGATCGAGGCAACAGAGATGGAGTTCACGAAGATCCTTGCCAGAAAATATGAACTGAAGGAAGATACTGGCGGAGCAGGTCAGTTCCGCGGCGGTCTTGGAATTGAGCGTGAGCTTGAAGTACTGCAGGATGATGTGGCATACACAGGACTCGGTGATCGTCATAAATTCCATCCGTGGGGACTTGCAGGCGGCAAAGAGGGCGCAGCAGGCGCATTCTACCGCGTTGCGACAGACGGCACCGTCACAAAGATGGGCCATAAGACGACAAGCTTCCCGTTAAAGAAGGGCGATGTGATCCGTGTTACAACACCTGGTGCCGGCGGTTACGGTGATCCGATGAAACGTGATCCGGAAAAGGTATTGAAGGACGTTAGAGAGAAAAAAGTATCTGCAGAGGCAGCAAAGAAGGAATACGGTGTGGTTGTTGTATCCGATGGAGTTGATTACCATGTAGATGAGCAGGCAACCAAAGCACTCCGTGAATAAAAATCAATTGTAAGAAAGAGAGGATATTCCTATGATCAAAGGGATGCAGGAAGTCATCGATGTGATGACAAAGGCAAAAGCAGATCTGGATAAAAACGGCGGCTTAAAGCAGGTGATCTTTGTAGCCTGCGGAGGCTCTTTCGCATCTTCCTATCCGGCACGCTTTTTATTAAATCAGGAGAGTTCCATCCGTGTCCAGGGTTACAACAGCAGCGAGTTCGTCAATGCAACCCCGAAGAATGTAGATAAAAACACTCTTGTGATCGGCACATCCACAAAGGCGACGGCAGAGACCGTAGAAGCGCTGAAAGTGGCTAAGGCAAAGGGTGCGGTCACCATCGGATTATCCGGCTACGCGGATTCCCTGACAGCCCAGACAGCTGATTATTATGTAACATATTATCACGCAGACGAGTGGTATAAGGACCCGACACTTGTTCATTACAACAGTCAGGGTACAGCATTAAAGATCGCGTTCTGGCTCTTAAAAGAGTACGATAATTATGAGGCATATGATCAGGCTCTGGAAGCTTTCGAGAAGTTAGAGACGATCTACGGTAAGGCATACAAGGATGTGCGCGCGGAAGCAGCAAAATTCGCCATGACATATAAGGATGACACCGTATGGAACGTAATGTCCAGCGGAGCTGCATGGGAAGTTTCCTATTCTGACGCATTCTGCTTCTTCCAGGAGATGCAGACCGTTCACTGTGTTCCGATCCACTCCGGTGAATATTTCCACGGCGCATTTGAGACATGCGACAAGGATCTGGCAATTCTGTTATTTAAGAGCGTTGGACGCACACGTCCGGTGGATGAGAGAGCCGAGCGCTTCTTAAATCAGTTCGGCGGACATCACTGGATTATTGATGCCGAGGAGCTGGGCTTAGGCGAGTTGGATGAGAGAGTTGCAGAGTACTTTAACTCTCTTCTGTTCCACCCGATCTCCAAACAGTTCATCTCCGCGATGGCAGATGTGAGAATGCATCCGATGACCTATCGTCGTTACATGTGGAAATTTGATTATTAATTGCTCATTAATTTATCTCAGTCAGAGAAGACTTTCACCTCTTTCAAGTGGTGAATACTGGTAAATGCGTCCCCGTGGGAGCCCAGTCTCACAGCTGTTTGACTTGAATTACAAATGAGATATAAGACAGGTTGATGCCTACGGAATGTGGATGTCAGCCTGTTTTGTGTTTGAGAAAAAAATTAGAAATACAAGGCGAAGAGAAAAAATATCTTGCTATCTAATAGTACAAATAGTATTATAGTATATATAACATTATATATCTAATTAGTATAATTAACTGCTCTGAAAAAATGGGGTAGAAGGAGGGGTGTATGGAAATAAATATGAATCCAAACAGCATTGTTCCGTTATATGTACAGGTCGTAGAATGTCTAAAACGCGATATTGAAAACGGAGTATACAATGCAACAGGAAGAATTCCAACGGAGGCGGAACTGGCAGAACAGTATAAAGTGAGCCGGATCACGATCCGCAGAGCTGTGGATGATCTGGTAAGTCAGGGACTGGTCGAGAAAAAACAGGGAAAGGGAACTTTTATCTGTCGCCAGAAATTTGCGAAAGATATTAAAAACCTTCAGAGTTTCTCAGAGATGTGTCATCATATGAATATGAAACCGGGCGGACAGATGCTGGAGAACAAGCTGGTTCGCGCTGATGAAAAGATTCGGAAACAGTTAAATCTGGAGCCGGGAGCATACGTGATCTATATTTCCCGGCTGCGGACAGCCGATGGTGAACCGGTGACGATCGAGAGAAACTATTTCCCAGTGAAATACTCATTCCTCCTGGAGAAGAAGTTTGATGATAACTCTCTGTTTGAATGCCTTCAGGAGGAGGCGAAGGTGCGTGTTATCACGTCAGAAAAGCAGATCGAGTTATGCCGGGCCACAGCAGCAGAGGCAAAGTTGATGAAAGTAAAGAAAGGAGCTCCACTTCTATATATTAAGAGTGTTGCCTATACGTACGACAGGGAACCTCTCTACGCGGGTGCCCAGGTCTTTAACGGTGAGGTATGTTCCCTCTATGTCTGTGAATCTGTAGAACAGTAGCAGCGGGAAGTGGAAAAATGATGGGCTGCCTGCGGTCATTGTGGATAACCTGCAAAAATCATGAAAAACCGCGGAAAATATACTTGCATTAGCAGTATGCATATGCTATAATTATTAAGCTGTTCTGGCGGAACAGGACATATGGCTGAAAACGCCGTATTATATTATTAACGTAACGTGACTGTCAGTCATGTACCAAAAATTTTAAAGAGGTGAAAATCATGAAACAGGGAATCCACCCAAATTACTATCAGGCCAAGGTCGTTTGCAACTGCGGTAATGAATTTGTAACTGGTTCTACCAAGAAAGACATTCACGTAGAAATCTGTTCCAAATGCCATTCATTCTATACTGGTCAGCAGAAGGCTGCTTCCGCTCGCGGACGTATCGAGATGTTCAACCGTAAGTATGGTATGAAAACAGACAAATAAGGTTTGATTAGTGAAAGGTTGAGCTTTTGGATAACTCTGAAAACTCAGCCTTTTTTGTCATACAGGGAATCAAGGAGAAAAAATCAACGCAAGCTTGCTTGCAGGGGATTTTTTCTCTTTGATTCCCGCACAAACATGAACAAGCAGCCATTTTTCGTAAGAAAAATGAGCGGATTATGAATGTTTGT
This sequence comes from Clostridium sp. AM34-11AC, assembly GCF_003435375.1. Taxonomy (GTDB): domain Bacteria; phylum Bacillota; class Clostridia; order Lachnospirales; family Lachnospiraceae; genus Pilosibacter; species Pilosibacter fragilis. The sequence continues at coordinate 45,613 of NZ_QWGL01000015.1, forward strand.
GGAGAATCGCGGGAGCACGAAGTGCGGAGCGATTCTGGTATGACACTATGAGACATATATGGAGGTAAAATCTTGAAATATTCCGGTATCGGGGGACAGGCAGTATTAGAGGGTATCATGATGAAGAACAAGGACAATTACGCCACGGCTGTCAGAAAGCCGGACGGCGAGATCGTTGTCAAGAAAGATACCTATGTGAGCATGACAGAAAAAGTAAAGTTTTTCTCCCTGCCGTTTGTGAGAGGAATCTTTAGTTTCGCGGACTCCATGATCCTGGGAATGCGTTCCCTGACATGGTCGGCAAGCTTCTTTGAGGACGATGAGGAGGACGAGGAGCCGGGAAAGTTCGAGAAATTTTTGATCGATACATTTGGTGAAAAAGTAGATAATGTCGTTATGTCGGCGGTGATGGTATTCTCCATCTTTATGGCGATTGCGATCTTTATGGTACTCCCGCTTTTGATCGCGGGAATCTTCCGGAAATTTATCCACTCTGAGACTGTGATGGCGATTCTTGAAGGCTGTATCCGAATTGCGATTTTCATCACCTACATTAAGGTGATCTCACGGATGGATGACATCAAGCGGACGTTCATGTACCACGGATCGGAACATAAATGCATCAATTGCTTAGAGCATGGCCTTGTGCTCAACGTGGAGAATGTAAGAAAAAGCTCCAAAGAGCATAAGCGCTGCGGAACGAGCTTTCTTCTGATCGTTATGGTGATCAGCATCCTGTTCTTCATGGTGGTCCGTGTAGATACGATCTGGCTTCGGATCGTCAGCCGGATCGTCCTGATCCCGGTGATCGCGGGTGTCTCCTATGAGGTGCTCCGCCTTGCAGGAACCAGCAATTCGAAGATCATGGACATCGTCAGCCGTCCGGGCATGTGGATGCAGGGACTTACGACAAAGGAGCCGGATGACTCGATGATCGAGGTAGCGATTGTCGCGGTCGAGGCTGTGTTTGACTGGAAGAAATATCTGGAAGAAAATTTCCCGGAGCAGTATCCGGCAGGATATTTTGAGAGAGAAGATCAGACAGGGAAGAACGCGCAGGAGATAACGGCATGAGCGAGATGAAGAACGCTGTCGGGGCTGGAACAGGTCGGTCTGGAGATGATCTATGCGCGGGAAATAGTGTGCGTGAATTTAAGATCTGGGCAGATGTCCTAAACTACGGAAAAAAGATCTTAAAGAATGCGGGGATTGTGGAGGCGGATCTTGACGCCTGGTATCTGTTTGAGCAGAGCTTCGGGATCTCCAGGGCGCAGTATTTTCTTTGCGCAAGGGAGAACATTGTCGGAAGCACGGCACAGAAAATGACTGCTCAAGAGCAGACTGGTAATTCTTTGGAGAGCAAAAACGCGCTGGACTGTGTAGAACTGTGGCTGAAAGAGAAACTGTCAGCGTATGAGAACGCACTGAAAAAACGCGTAGCCCGCATTCCGCTGCAGCAGATCATAGGACAACAGGAGTTCATGGGACTTTCGTTCTTTGTCAATGAGCATGTACTGATCCCGAGGCAGGATACGGAGACGCTGGTGGAGCTTGTGCTGCAGGAGCAGAAGGATAAGGATATTTCGATCCTTGATATGTGTACTGGATCCGGCTGTATTGCGGTGAGCTTGAAGAAGCTTGGAGGATATGCGCATGTGGAAGGCGCGGATATCTCGGAAGAGTCGTTAAAGGTTGCAAAAAGAAATTCAGAAGAGATTCTTGAAAACAACGATGTAAATAATGATGCAGTCAGCAGCAGGACAGAACAAATACAGAATTGCACGAATCTGACAAATAATCAGAATAAACAGAATAATTCTGCAAAACGCAAGATTTCTGAAGCCAGCAAGCTGTCGCAGGCAGGTGTAACATTCCGCCACAGTGACATGTTCAGCAATTTTCCGGAGACAGAACAGTTTGATGTGATCGTTTCCAACCCACCCTACATCCCCAGCGCAGTTATCGAAGAGCTGGAACCGGAAGTGCGGGACCATGAGCCGCGAGGAGCTCTTGACGGGACCGCGGACGGGCTTTATTTTTACAGAATTCTGGCAGAAGAATGTGCCAAACATCTGACGCCGGGAGGACATGTGTATTTTGAGACCGGATATGACCAGGGAGCAGCGGTGAAGGAACTGCTGGATATCCATGGTTTTAAGGATACAAGAGTGATTCAGGATCTGGCAGGAAAAGACCGCGTTGTGTGCGGAGCCTGGCAGACCGCAGGCGTATGAGGAGGTTTTATAGATGTTTGACCGTTTGGATGACATGTTACGGCATTACGAAGAGTTAATGCTGGAATTAAATAACCCGTCGGTGGCGGAAGACCAGAGAAAATTCCGCAAGCTGATGAAGGAGCAGGCAGACCTGGCGCCGATCGTTGACGCATACAAGCAGTACAAGCAGGCGAAACAGGACGTGGAGGACAGCCTTACGCTTCTCGATGAGGAGAGCGACGAGGAGATGAAGGAACTCGCGAAGGAAGAACTTGCCGACGCAAAGAAGAGGATCGAGGAGCTGGAACAGGAGTTAAAGATCCTGCTTCTCCCGAAAGACCCGAACGATGAGAAGAACGTAATCGTCGAGATCCGTGCCGGTGCAGGCGGAGACGAGGCAGCATTATTCGCTTCCGAGTTATACCGCATGTATGTGCACTATGCGGAGAGCCAGCACTGGAAGACAGAGATGATCAACGTCAGTGAGAGCGGAATCGGCGGCATGAAGGAAGTTGAGTTTATGATCACCGGACACGGCGCTTACTCCAAGTTAAAATACGAGAGCGGCGTCCACCGTGTACAGCGTGTCCCGGAGACAGAGTCCGGCGGAAGGATCCACACCTCCACGGCAACCGTTGCCATCATGCCGGAGGCTGAGGAATTCGACGTTGTGATCGATGATAAGGATATCCGTATTGATGTTATGCGTGCGTCCGGTAACGGCGGACAGTGTGTCAACACCACAGACTCCGCGGTGCGCTTAACCCATATCCCGACAGGAATCGTGATCTACAGCCAGACTGAGAAGTCCCAGCTTCAGAACAAGGAGAAAGCGTTCCGTTTACTGCGTTCCAAGTTATATGATATGGAGCTGGAGAGACGCCAGAATGAGGAGGCGGCAGAGCGCCGCAGCCAGATCGGTACCGGTGATCGCTCCGAGAAGATCCGTACCTACAACTTCCCGCAGGGACGTGTGACAGACCACAGGATCAAGCTGACACTCTATAAGATCGATGCCATCATGGACGGCGATATTCAGGAGCTGATCGACAGCCTTATTGCGGCGGATCAGGCGGCGAAGCTTGCGAAGATGAATGAGAACTAATTAAAAAATACCTTCGAGGACCAGAAATGATCTTCGAAGGTATTTTTTACCTCAGTCGAGAAGACTCCCGCCTCTTCAGGTGGTGAGTCATAACAAATTAGTCTCAGTGGGAGTTAGGTCTCCGACTGAGAGAGACGCTCCGCGAGGATGCGCAGTGATTCTGTAAAGAATATGTAAGCTTGCGCTGACCAGAATTACGTGTCAAGTCTCATGGACGTTCGACTTGAAAAATGGGAAATTCCAAGAAATTCCCTATTTCACAAAAGGCACATTCTCTTTATGAGAAAATAATCTTCTGCCACCGCCCGCTCCTGTACCTGCAGACGAAGAAGATTCCGCGGACAAGCCAGTCGATGGTCATAGCAACCCAGACACCGAAGATTCCCATATGGAACACCATGGTCAGCAGGTAGCTGAAACCAAACCGGAACACCCACATGGAGATGATGGAGAGCACCATGGTGACCTTCACATCCGCCGCGGCGCGCAGCGTATTCGGCAGCGTGAAGGACAGCGGCCAGATCGTCACAACGCAGGCAGCATGATACAGGATAATATCGTTTGCATACTGGGCGGCCTCGTCGGAGAGATTGTAGACCGACAGGATAAACGGCAGCGCCAGGATCACGATGAGGTTTGATGCGATCAGGCAGAGATACTCCACGCGCATCATATGCTTTGTGTAATATTTTACCTGCTCGAAATCTCCCGCGCCGACGCACTGGGCGCAGACCGTGAGAAGTGCAAAGCCGAAGGACATGCCGGGCAGGATCGCAAAGTTCGCGATATTATTGCCGACCGCGTTCGCTGCCAGGGATGCGGTTCCGAGACCGGAGACGAGACTTAAAACGGCGATCTTTCCAAGCTGGAACATACTGTTCTCCAGGCCGTTCGGAATTCCGATATAGAGGATCTTTTTCAGCACATTCCACTTGATCTTAAACGGGTATGGGTGCAAAATGTGAAGTTCATGTTTCTGGTTGTTTAACAAAATAAGAATCACCACGCAGGCAACACCTCGGGACACGACCGTCGGGATCGCAACGCCCTCGACACCGCGGTGGAATCCGAAGATTAAAAGTGCGTTTCCGAATACATTGATGGAGTTCATGAGTAGTGAGGTCTTCATGGCGATATTGGAATTTCCCATAGCACGGAAGATCGCGGCTCCCGCGTTGTACATGGCGATCATCGGGATGGAAGACAGAACGATCAGCAGGTAGGTACGACTGTCCTTCATGACTTCCGGCTCGATCTTTCCGAATACATGGTACAGGATCACGTTCTGTCCGAGGTAGCCGAGAATCATAATAAAGATCGAGAACAGGAATGTGAAGTTAAAAAGCTGGGCGGTCGCTTCGCAGCCGGTTTTCGGATCTTTTCTTCCAAGATACTGTCCGGCAATCACCGCACCGCCGGTGGCGAGAGCCGTGAAGATATTGATGATGAGAAGCATGACCGTGTCGACCAAGGAAACACCAGAGACGGCTGCCTCCCCGACCCGGGCGACCATGATGGAGTCGGAAAGACCGACGGCGACCTGTAGAAACTGATCCACGATCAGGGGGATGATCAGGCGCACCAGGTCGTTCCGGCTGAAAAGACGATTATTCATATGTAGATACATCCTCCAGAAAAAAATATAATATAGGTTCTAACATATTTTTATAAGATTTGCAATTGGGAAAAGTTCCGGTTTTTAAGTATGGTCCTGTGGTATGATTTCAGCGAATTTTCTTAAACAAAGGGATAGTCTATAAGAATATTTAAGAATAGAACTGCAAAGGGAAATGAATGTCGAAGAAGGTGCAAGGGCAGTTAAGAAAAGAGTCAGAAGGAAAAACAGATGTCTGCAGAGGGAAACGGACAGCGAACATCATAGGTATGATGTGAAATATGGGGAAATTATAAAAAATCCACAAAAATCTTCATGTTTTTTAAGAGAATTATAAGAGGAAGTACCTTTAAAAGAAAAGGCATTTATGCTATAATGACCCCAGTATAGGGCGTAGTGTGCCCAAAAACAGATGAGAAAAGGAGAGCATATGAAAGGAATCATACTTGCCGGCGGAAGCGGCACAAGACTGTATCCGCTCACTAAGGTAACTTCCAAACAGCTTTTACCAATTTATGATAAACCAATGATCTATTATCCGTTATCCGTGCTGATGAACGCAGGAATCAGAGATATCCTCATCATCTCCACACCGGACGATACCCCGAGATTTGAGGCGCTGTTAGGTGACGGAAAACAGTTCGGCGTGAACTTATCCTACGCTGTACAGCCGAGCCCGGACGGACTTGCCCAGGCCTTCATCATCGGTGAAAAATTCATCAATGGTGACTCTGTTGCGATGATCTTAGGAGATAATATCTTCCACGGACAGGGCTTAAAGAAACGTCTCCGTGCGGCAGCAGAGAAGGAGAAAGGCGCAACCGTATTCGGCTACTATGTCGATGATCCGGAGCGTTTCGGTATCGTTGAGTTCGATGAGACTGGAAAAGCGATCTCCATCGAAGAGAAGCCGGAAAAACCGAAGTCCAATTACTGCGTGACCGGTCTTTACTTCTACGATAACCGCGTTGTCGAGTATGCGAAGAACTTAAAGCCGTCCGCAAGAGGCGAGCTTGAGATCACAGATTTAAACCGCATCTACCTTGAGAACGGCGAGCTGGATGTAACACTTTTAGGACAGGGCTTTACATGGCTTGACACCGGTACCCACGAGTCCTTAGTTGAGGCCACAAACTTCGTTAAGACCATCGAGACCCACCAGCACAGAAAGATCGCGTGTCTGGAAGAGATCGCCTACACGAATGGCTGGATCTCCAAGGAAGAAGTTATGGCCGCATACGAGATCTATAAGAAGAACCAGTACGGCCAGTATTTAAAGGATGTCATCGACGGAAAATATATCGACAAACTGCCGGGACACGCAGATAAGTAAAGAGAAAAAACAGCAGGCTTTCAGCGCACTCACGCCCAAACACAAAGCGTTTGAGTGGAAGCTTCTGAACTGATACAGGAAAGGATGGAACATGAGCTGAGTGTATTCCTGTAGGGAAATTTTGCAGTCAGGATCATGTTCATGAAGGAGAAATAAACACATGAAAATCATCGTAACAGGCGGCGCCGGATTTATCGGCGGCAACTTCATCCACCATATGGTAAACAAATACCCGGAGTACCAGATCGTAAACCTCGATCTCTTAACATACGCCGGAAATCTTGAGACATTAAAGCCGGTCGAGAATAAGCCGAACTACAAGTTCGTAAAGGGCGACATCGCAGACCGTAAATTCGTATTCGACCTCTTCGAAAAAGAGAAACCGGATATCGTTGTAAACTTCGCAGCGGAGAGCCATGTTGACCGTTCCGTTGTAGATCCGGAAAGCTTTGTCCGCACAAATGTTATGGGAACTACAACGCTGCTTGACGCATGCCGCACCTACGGGATCAAGCGTTACCATCAGGTTTCCACCGATGAGGTCTACGGAGATCTTCCGTTGGACCGCCCGGATCTCTTCTTCACAGAGGAGACACCGCTCCACACCTCCAGCCCGTACTCTTCCTCCAAGGCAAGCGCTGACCTTTTCGTTCTCGCTTACCACAGAACCTACGGACTCCCGGTGACGATCTCCCGCTGCTCCAACAACTATGGCCCGTACCACTTCCCGGAGAAGCTGATCCCGCTGATGATCAGCCGTGCCCTCGCAGACGAGGCGCTTCCGGTATACGGAACAGGCGAGAATGTCCGCGACTGGCTCCATGTTTCCGACCACTGTGAGGCCATCGACCTGATCATCCACAACGGACGTGTCGGTGAGGTTTATAACGTCGGCGGACACAATGAGAGAACAAACCTGGAGGTCGTTAAGACGATCTTAAAGGCATTAAATAAGCCGGAGAGCCTCATTAAATTCGTAACAGACCGCCCGGGCCACGACAGACGTTACGCCATCGACCCGACAAAGCTTGAGACAGAGCTTGGCTGGAAGCCGAAATACAACTTTGATACCGGTATCCAGCAGACGATCCAGTGGTATCTGGATAACGAGGACTGGTGGAAGCACATCTTAAGCGGTGAGTACAGCAATTACTTCGATAATATGTACGGCGACCGCCTCGGTAAAGATTTAAAGTAAGGCACTTTCAGGTGAAAGGAATAACGCGAACATGAGAGTTTTAGTAACAGGCGTAAAAGGCCAGCTTGGTCATGACGTTGTAAATGAGATGGAAAAACGCGGTCTGACTCCGATCGGAGTCGATCTTGCGGAGATGGATATTACCGATAAAGAGGCATGCGACCGTGTGATCACGGAGGCAAATGTCGAGGCGGTCATCCACTGTGCCGCTTATACAGCGGTTGACGCAGCGGAGGACAATGTGGATGTTTGCATGAAGGTCAACGCAGGCGGGACAAGAAATATCGCGGAAGTCTGCAAAAAGCTCGGCATTAAGATGATGTACATCAGCACGGACTATGTGTTCGACGGACAGGGAACCCGCCCGTGGGAGCCGGATGACGAGAGACATCCACTGAATGTCTATGGACAGTCCAAATATGAGGGAGAGCTTGCAGTCGAGGAGCTGGTAGAGAAATTCTTTACCGTCCGCATCGCCTGGGTATTCGGCGTAAACGGCAAGAACTTTATCAAGACCATGCTGCGGATCGGAAAGGAGCGAGGAGCCGCATCTGTCGTTGATGATCAGATCGGATCCCCGACCTACACTTACGATCTCGCAAGACTCCTTGTGGATATGATCCAGACCGACAAATACGGCAGATACCATGCGACCAACGAGGGACTCTGCTCCTGGTATGAGTTCGCGTGCGAGATCTTCCGCGCAGCCGGCATAGATGTCAAGGTGACACCGGTGCATTCCGATGAGTATCCGGCAGCAAAGGCAAAACGCCCGATGAACAGCCGGATGAGCAAGGAAAAGCTTACAGAGAACGGCTTCGAGCGTCTTCCGGAGTGGAAGGACGCGGTTGCGAGATATCTGAAGGAGATCACCTGGTAGAAGGATTCACTGCCTGAAAGCGGTGGAGTCTTACCGGACTGAGATAAAGATCAGGATTTGGCGGCGAAGGACCGGTCCTGCTTATAAAAAGACATACGGCTGTCGGTGAAGACATGTTCTCCGGCAGCCTGTTTTATCAGAGAAAACAGGATCTGCGAAGTCCTGTCAGCAGCGTATCAATGCCGGACAGTTTGGTGCAGATGCGCATAATCTATGAAGAGACAGAAAACCGCGGACTCTATAGAGAATGAGGATATTGTTTTATGGAAATGTCCGATTCTCTATAAGGTTCGCGGTATATGGAGGAAATTGAGGAATGGGAAAATATTTTGGTACCGACGGCTTCCGCGGCGAGGCAAACGTCGATCTTACCGTGGAACACGCGTATAAAGTCGGAAGATTTCTCGGCTGGTATTATGGAAAACAGGCCAAGGGAGACCACTGCAGAGTTGTGATCGGAAAAGACACGAGACGCTCCAGCTATATGTTTGAGTACTCCCTTGCGGCGGGACTCACGGCATCCGGCGCTGACACTTATCTTTTACATGTAACGACAACTCCGAGCGTGTCCCATGTGATCCGCACGGAAGATTTTGACTGTGGGATTATGATCTCCGCCAGCCACAATCCGTACTATGACAATGGAATCAAGGTCATGAACGGCAACGGCGAGAAGCTTGAGGAGAGTGTGATCACAGAGATTGAGAAGTACTTAGACGGAGAGATGGAAGAGATCCCGCTTGCAAAGAGAGAACATATCGGAAGAACGCAGGATTTTGCAGCGGGAAGAAACCGCTATATCGGTTACCTGATCTCCATCGCTACGAGATCCTTTAAGGGTAAGAAGGTTGGCCTCGACTGCTCCAACGGAAGCGCCTCCTCCGTTGCGAAGAGCGTATTTGATGCCCTCGGCGCTGACACTTATGTCATCAACGATAAGCCTGACGGACTGAACATTAACCGCGGTTGCGGTTCCACACATATCGGGGAGCTTCAGAAATTCGTGAAGGAAAAAGGTCTCGATGTGGGCTTTGCCTATGATGGTGACGCGGACCGCTGCCTGGCTGTGGATGAGAACGGAAACGTCGTGGACGGCGACCTGATCCTCTACATCTGTGGAAAGTACATGAAGGAACAGGGACTTCTGCGCAACAATAAGATCGTTACCACAGTTATGTCAAACCTTGGCCTTTACAAGGCACTTGACCGTGAGGGCATCGGCTACGAGAAGACGGCTGTTGGCGACAAATATGTATATGAAAATATGTCAAAGACCGGAAACTGCCTCGGCGGTGAGCAGTCAGGACATATTATTTTCAGCAAATATGCGACTACCGGTGACGGAATCCTGACGTCCTTAAAGATCATGGAGGTTATGCTGGAGAAAAAAGAAACACTCGGAACACTTGCCTCGGAGGTAACAATTCTTCCGCAGCTTTTAAAGAATGTCCGGGTGGCAGATAAAGCGGCTGCGCTGAACGATCCGGATGTGCAGGCAGCGGGAAAGGCTGTTGATGAGGCACTTGGAAATGACGGAAGACTTCTCCTCCGTCAGAGCGGAACAGAGCCGCTGATCCGCGTTATGGTCGAGGCGGAGACACCGGAGATCTGCGAGAAGTACGTGGATCAGGTGATCGATGTATTGAAGAAAAAAGGTCATGTGACAGAAAGCTGATCGCTTGAAATATAAAATATGAAGGATGAGGCAGTGAAATAATTTGCTGCCTCATTTTACATATGGTTATAATCTCAGAAAGGCTTGGGAGGTGTACAGTGACTTCGTAGTTACTTTTCATGGGTAGGAATTTTCTGAACTGAAAATTCCGTATGATACTGTTATGACCGCGGATTTTGCCGATTCGGAATGCGAAGCATCGGCAAAATCCTGTTACAGTGCGCGGGCATGGAGTGTCCGTGTACTGTAACACTGCATATCTCCCATATCTAAATGTTATGGTATAGATTCTTGCGATTCCTTTTTCGCAGTGATATAATGAAGAAACGAAAAGGAAGCGGCCGAAAAACGCGGCCGCCGCCAGAATTTCACAAAAAAGGACTGATGAAAATGGGGTTAGACCTAAAAGCGTAACATTGTTTATAATTGAGAAGTACAGCGTGGTTTACCGACTCCGTGGCCTGCGACTATGAAGCTGGAGGGAAACTGCAGTGCCTGGAAAGACTGCATGATTACAAAAATTCATGAAATGCAGGAATGAAAATGACTTTTATCAGAAAAGCGGAGGAAAGAAACTATGATGAATTATAAGAGATATCAGAGAGTACCGGTCATGAATTACCCGGAGAGGGAGTGGCCGAATAAAGAGATCGAGAAAGCACCGATCTGGTGCAGTGTGGATCTGCGCGACGGCAATCAGGCACTTGTAGAGCCGATGGTCGTTGAAGAGAAGATCGAAATGTTCAATATGCTGGTGCAGATGGGCTTCAAGGAGATCGAGATCGGTTTCCCGGCCGCTTCCCAGATCGAATTTGACTTTTTAAGACAGCTCGTTGAACGCAGGCTGATCCCGGACGATGTGACGGTTCAGGTTCTGACCCAGTGCCGTGATCACCTGTTAAAGAGAACCTTCGAGTCCATTCAGGGAATCCCGAAGGCAGTTGTGCATATTTACAACTCTACATCCACCTTACAGCGTGATGTTGTATTCCATATGGACCGTGAGGAGATCAAGCAGATCGCAATCGACGGTGTCGATATGGTAAAGAAGTACATGAAAGATTATGACGGAAAAGTGATCCTGGAGTATTCCCCGGAGAGCTTTACCGGAACAGAGATGGACTATGCGCTTGATATCTGCAACGCGGTCCAGAGAGCATGGGGACCGACACCGGACAATAAGATGATCATCAACCTTCCGTCCACTGTTGAGATGACGACACCGAACGTATTCGCAGATCAGATCGAGTGGATGAGCAAACATCTGGAGAACCGCGAGAGCATCATTTTAAGCGTTCATCCGCATAATGACCGCGGAACAGGTGTCGCTGCTGCAGAACTTGCAATGCTTGCAGGCGCTGACCGCGTTGAAGGAACCCTGTTCGGAAATGGTGAGCGTACCGGCAACGTGGATATCCTGACCATCGCCTACAATATGTTCTCTCAGGGAATCGATCCGGAGCTTGAGATCGGCGACATTAAGAAGATCGCGGAGGTTTACGAGCGCTGCACAAAGATGCATATCGATCCGCGTCATCCGTACGCTGGAAAGTTGGTATTTACTGCATTCTCCGGTTCCCATCAGGATGCTATCAACAAGGGAATGCATGCGCTTATGGAAAGAAAGAGCGAGATCTGGCAGGTTCCGTATCTGCCGATCGATCCGTCCGATATCGGAAGAGAGTACGAGCCGGTGGTCCGTATCAACAGCCAGTCCGGAAAGGGCGGTGTTGCTTTCGTTATGGACAGCTTCTTTGGCTTCAAGCTTCCGCGCGGCATGCACAAGGAGTTTGCGGATGTGATCCAGAAGATCGCAGAGAAGCAGGGTGAGGTTGCACCGGAGCAGATCATGGAAGAGTTCCGCAAAGAGTATCTCGACCGCAAGGAACCGTACCACTTCCGCAAGTGCAAGATCACAGATTTCGAGTCCGGAGACCAGTTCACAACCGTTGCTGTTGTTACCTACTCTGACCACGGCGAGACAAAACAGTTTGAAGGTGTCGGAAACGGCCCGATCGATGCTGTGAAACGCGGACTGGAGGAGGAGCTTGGTATCTCAATCAAGGTTCTCGATTACAGCGAGCATGCGCTGACATCCGGTTCCGGGGCGCAGGCGGCTTCCTATATCCACCTGATGGATCAGAAGACCGGCAAGGTGACATACGGTGTCGGCATCAGCTCCAACATCACGAGAGCATCCTTAAGAGGTATCTTCAGTGCAGTTAACCGTCTGTTTGGAGATGCAGAGTAAAATAAAAATGTCGGATATACGTTCAGTGCTGCGGTAAGACATAGGGAGAAACTGCAGTGTCCGGCGGCAAATCATAAGAAAATTTTAAATGCGGCAGAAATGGGAATGCAATCCTGTTTTTGCCGCATTTTTGCGTCATATTTTTAATGAAATGTAAGAAAAAAGAGAAGAGTTTTTAGGAAGTTTTCTGTATAATACAAGTACAAACAAAAAACGAAAGATATCTAGCGGAGATATCGAAAACAAATAGCCACCGTGGGAACGATGAAAAGGAAACCGGTGGGAAAGTGAAAAAGTATATTCCGGAAACGGAAATATTTAGAAGAGGAGGGTTTCTATGAAGAAGAGATATTTTGCAGGTGCAGCAGTTGCGGCGATGATTTTAACCGCAGGAATGGCGATGACCTCCTTTGCGGACTGGTCACAGCAGAATGGAAAATGGTATTACTACAATGACAACAACGGACGCCTCGTTCGGAATGACTGGGTATGCTCCAAAGATGCATGGTATTATATGGATTATAATGGAGTGATGCAGACAAACAGCCTGATCGATGATACCTATTATGTAAATGAGAATGGTGTCATGATCACAAACACATGGAAGTACATCAACAACAGCCGCTGGAACGAAAGCGGATGGAGATATTTCGGAGCAAACGGAAAGGCGTACACAAACGGCTGGAAACAGATCAATGACGTGTGGTACCACTTTACGGATTCCGTTTTGGATATCGGCTGGGTGGAGATCGATGGTAAGATCTATCATTTAGAAGATTCCGGAGCTATGACGACGGGCTGGAGAAAACTGGCGGACAGAGAGGATGACTGGGGTGAGTACTGGTACTACTTTAATTCCAGTGGAAAGCTGATCTATGATGGTGAGCTGAAGATCTCCGGTGAGACCTATATCTTTGACCACAGCGGAAGAATGCTGACTGGCTGGGTAAATGAGTCTGATTACACATCTACAGGACGTGACGACCTCTCCAACAGCGATGTCAATGCCCTTCGCTACTTCCGCAGCGGCGGACAGCAGATGAACGGCTGGAGATATATGGCATCCCCGGATGACGCTGAGGAAAACTGGTACTACTTTAAAGATGGCCGCGCATACTCCACATCCTATAAAACAACGGAGGCCTGCGGATACGGAATAGCAAAGATCAAGGGCGAGACCTACTGCTTTGATAAAAAGGGCCGCATGAAGACAGGTCTTGTGGAGCTGAGCGACGGCAGAAAGTTCTACTTTGACAGTGACGGAAAGATGAAGACCGGGCGGATCGTGGTCAACGACGATAACCATGACAACGAAGTATTCTACTTCACAACTTCCGGCAGTATCGGAACGAGAGGCGACGGATTCACGGGTGTGAAGGACGGAAGTCTCTACGAGAACGGACGCCTTGTGAGTGCGGAAGAAGGAATGAAGTACGAGAAAGTCACCGTTGACGGAAAGACATATGTGGTCAACGAATCCGGTAAGGTAAAGACCAGCGGAACCGTGACAGATGCAGACGGCGTGAAATATAAGATCACGAAGGATCAGAACGGCGGATATAAAGTGGAAGTTTCCTGGTAGGAATGGATACAGAAAGCTTGAGGAGCTTATGATGTAAAATTTCATAGAATCCCATAAAAGAGAGATCCCGGCAGTTTGCTGTCGGGGTCTCTTGCACGTGGGTGCGCATTTTGTGAAAGGTAAATGATTTTACCTTTATATAAAAAGGCATACAAAAACGAACAAATGTTTGCATACAAAAACGAAATGTGATATACTGGGCGTAACCGGAAACAAGTCCGTAGCATGCGAGCATATCCGGCTTTCTTGACGAAGCGTATACTCAGAAAATTCTGTGAGAATGATAAAGCAAAAGCAGACATGGCAAAGAGGAGAGACACAATGCCGAAGCAATATATAAAAATACGAGGTGCCAACGAGCACAACTTAAAAAATATTTCCCTGGATATCCCGAGAAATGAGCTGGTGGTCCTGACCGGACTTTCCGGATCGGGAAAATCCTCCCTGGCATTTGATACGATCTACGCGGAGGGACAGAGACGCTATATGGAGTCTCTGTCCTCCTATGCGCGTCAGTTCTTAGGCCAGATGGAAAAACCGGATGTTGATAGCATCGAGGGACTTTCCCCGGCGATCTCCATCGACCAGAAATCCACGAACCGCAACCCGCGTTCCACCGTAGGAACTGTGACGGAGATATACGACTATATGCGTCTTCTGTACGCGAGGATCGGTATCCCCCACTGCCCGAAGTGCGGCAGGGAGATCCGGAAACAGACCGTGGACCAGATGGTGGACCAGATCATGACACTGCCGGAGCGGACGAAAATCCAGCTTTTAGCGCCAATGGTCCGTGGAAGAAAAGGACGTCATGAGAAGGTTCTGGAACAGGCGAAACGCAGCGGTTATGTCCGCGTGATGATCGACGGAAATCTCCACGAGCTGTCTGAGGAGATCACGCTGGAGAAGAATATCAAGCACAATATCGAGATCGTTGTGGACCGTCTTGTTGTGAAGCCGGGGATCGAGAAACGTCTGACGGACTCCATCGAGACTGTGATGAAGCTGTCCGATGGTCTGATGATCGTGGATGTAGCTGGCGGTGAGCCGATCAACTTCAGCCAGAGCTTTTCCTGCCCGGACTGCGGGATCAGTATCGAGGAGGTGGAGCCGCGAAGCTTCTCCTTTAATAACCCGTTCGGCGCCTGCCCGGACTGTTTCGGTCTGGGATATAAGATGGAATTTGATGAGGATCTGATGATCCCTGATAAGTCCCTGAGTATTAACGAGGGAGCGATCGTCGTCCTTGGCTGGCAGTCCTGCGCGAAGCCGGGAAGCTTTTCGAGGGCGATTCTGGATGCCCTGGCGGCAGAGTATCACTTTGATCTTGATACTCCGTTTAAAGATTATCCGAAGGAGATCCATGATATCCTGATCTACGGAACCGGTGGAAAGGAAGTAAAGGTCCACTATACAGGACAGCGCGGAACCGGCGTTTACGACGTGGCCTTTGAGGGCCTGATCGAGAACGTAAACCGCCGTTACCGGGAGACGTTTTCCCAGGCCAGCAAGGCAGAGTACGAGAGTTTTATGCGGATCACACCGTGTACCACCTGTCATGGACAGCGCTTAAAGCAGTCTTCTCTGGCAGTGACGGTAGGTGGGCTGAATATTTACGAGGCTACGAATATGTCCATCGTAAAATTCAGGGAGTTTATCGATGATCTGAAGCTATCTGAGATGCAGAAGATGATCGGTGAACAGATTTTAAAGGAAATCCGGGCGAGGATCAGCTTCCTGATCGACGTGGGACTGGATTATCTGTCCTTATCCCGGGCGACGGGTACCCTTTCCGGCGGCGAGGCACAGCGGATCCGTCTGGCGACCCAGATCGGCTCCGGACTTGTGGGGGTTGCCTATATCCTTGATGAGCCGAGTATCGGACTGCACCAGAGAGATAACGATAAGCTGTTGAAAACGCTGGAACATCTTCGGGATCTCGGAAACAGTGTGATCGTCGTGGAACACGATGAGGATACGATGCGGGCGGCGGACTGTATCGTGGATATTGGTCCGGGAGCTGGGGAACACGGCGGAAATGTGGTCGCTGTGGGAACGGCAGCCCAGATTATGAAGTGTAAGGAATCGATCACCGGTGCGTATTTAAGCGGCCGGATCAAAATTCCGGTGCCGAAGGAGAGAAGAAGCCCCACAGGCTGGATCAAAATCCGCGGCGCGAGGGAGAATAACCTGAAAAACGTTGATGTGGATGTGCCGCTTGGAATTATGACCTGCGTGACCGGTGTGTCAGGATCGGGAAAGAGCTCCCTGATCAACGAGATCCTCTATAAGGCGCTGGCGAAAAAACTGAACCGCGCCCGGACGATCCCGGGAGACCACGACGGAATCGACGGCGTGGAACAGCTGGACAAGATCATCGCTATCGACCAGTCTCCGATCGGAAGAACTCCGCGATCGAATCCGGCGACCTACACCGGTGTGTTTGACCTGATCCGTGATCTATTCGCAGCGACCACCGACGCGA
This sequence comes from Clostridium sp. AM34-11AC, assembly GCF_003435375.1. Lineage (GTDB taxonomy): Bacteria > Bacillota > Clostridia > Lachnospirales > Lachnospiraceae > Pilosibacter > Pilosibacter fragilis. Next base: position 61,953 of record NZ_QWGL01000015.1, read on the forward strand.
AGGCGAAGGGATACTCAAAGGGACGGTTCAGCTTCAATGTAAAGGGCGGCCGATGCGAGGCCTGCAGCGGTGACGGAATCATCAAGATCGAAATGCATTTCCTGCCGGACGTCTATGTGCCCTGTGAGGTCTGTGGCGGAAAGCGGTACAACCGTGAGACTTTGGAAGTGAAGTATAAGGGAAAGAGCATTTACGATGTGCTGAATATGACTGTGGAGGAGGCGTTAAAGTTCTTTGAGAATGTGCCGTCTATCGCGAGAAAGATCGCGACATTGAACGATGTGGGACTTTCTTATATCCGGCTCGGACAGCCCTCGACGGAGCTTTCCGGCGGAGAGGCGCAGCGGATCAAACTCGCCACAGAGCTTTCCAGACGCGGAACCGGAAAAACAATCTATATCCTCGATGAGCCGACGACAGGACTCCACTTCGCGGATGTCCATAAGCTGGTGGAGATCTTAAGAAAGCTTTCCGAAGGTGGAAATACGGTGGTTGTGATCGAGCACAATCTGGATGTGATCAAGACCGCGGATTATATTATCGATATGGGACCGGAAGGCGGAGACCGCGGCGGTACCGTGATCGCGAAGGGAACGCCGGAGGAGATCGTGAAGGTTCCGGAGTCCTATACGGGGCAGTATGTCAAGAGGTATCTTGAGAACGGAGATACCGATTTAGACGAGTAAAAAAATGAAAGTTTCGAATCATCACTTGGAATACTTCCGGCGGTATGCTATACTGAAGTAATAAGAAAAACATAAATGCCCGACAGTAATTTCCATTACAGTTCATCCATGCTCTGGTTTGGCTGACCTGTAACTAATTTCCAGCTGTCGGGCAGTTATGTAAAACAGGGATCACACAGGAGGAATAAGCCCATGCTGTTAGTAAAAAACGCAAAAGTTTACGCACCGGAATATCTCGGAGTGAAGGATATCCTGATCGCCGGAGGAAGGATCGAAAGAATTGCGGATCATCTGCCGGAGTATGAGGGATGTGAAGTAATCGACGGAACCGGAAAGATCGTGACTCCGGGTATTATCGACCGCCACGTCCATGTGACCGGAGGCGGTGGAGAGGGAAGCTTCCACACTCAGGCACCGCAGGTCCAGCTATCCAGCCTGATCAAGGGTGGTGTGACAACTGTACTTGGACTTTTGGGAACTGACGGAATCAGCAGAAGTGTGGAGAATCTTTTAGCAAAGGTAAAAGCGTTAAAAGAAGAGGGAATTTCCGCCTATGCGATCTGCGGAGCCTATGGTTATCCGAGTACGACCGTGACCGGAAGTGTCAGCAAGGACATCATGTTTATCGATGAGATCCTTGGAGTGAAGCTTGCAATCTCCGATCACCGTGCGCCGAATATCACGACAGAGGAACTGATCCGTCTGGCCAGTGATGTCCGCACCGCAGGAATGCTGAGTGGAAAACCTGGATTTATCTGCCTTCATATGGGCGGAGACAAGAGAGCATTGAAACCGGTATTTGAGGCATTAGAGCGCACCTCGATCCCGCCGAAAACATTTCAGCCGACTCACGTGGGACGCAACGCGAACCTCTTAGAGGATGCGTTTAAGTTCGCGAAGATGGGCGGAACGATCGACCTCACCTGTGGGGAATCTGAAAGCAAGTTCCACTCTGTTGCAGATGCTGTCAAGAAAGCGAAAAAAGAAGGAGTTCCAATGGAGAAGGTGACCATGAGCTCCGATGGACAGGGAAGCTGGTCTAACTATGATACAGAAGGAAAACTTGTGGAGATAGGCGTTTCCGATGTGGATACGATCTACCGTCAGATCGTCTACATGGTAAAAGAAGAAAATATGGATTTGGAGGAACTTCTGGCTCTCGGAACCAAGAATCCGGCGATGGCTCTGGAATTATATCCGAAAAAGGGTGCTGTGAAGGAAGAAAGTGATGCGGATATCCTGATCATGAATGAAGATCTCTCTCTTGATACGGTGATTGCTATGGGCGTGCCTATGATGAGAGACGGGAAAATCCTTAAAAAGGGAACGTATGAGAAATAATGTTGCTGCCTGCACGAGGTGCAAATGTGCCTGACTATGTACAGGAACCTCCACTACCACCACTGTATTGTACGGAATTTTCAGTTCAGAAAATTCCTACCCGTGTACAGTAACCTTCATACTTATTAAAGTACAGGTTTTGAGGGAAAGCACTTGCCAAGTTTCTATGAATCCCTTATAATTAGTTCCAAATAGGAAAATTTATATCTGTCCGGCATTCCGGCACAAATCGATGCGGATTGCCGGGCAGTTATCAAGAAGTACATGCACATATTTCAGGAGGCACCCGATGAATCAGGAAAAAATTATTGTTATCGACTTCGGCGGCCAGTACAATCAGCTGGTTGCCCGTCGTGTCCGTGAATGCCATGTATACTGTGAGATCTACTCCTACCGGACTCCGATCGAACAGATCAAGGCAATGAATCCGAAAGGAATCATCTTAACCGGAGGTCCGAACAGCGTTTATGAGGAAGGTGCTGCTACATGCAGCAAGGAACTGTTTGAGATGGGCGTTCCGGTACTCGGACTCTGCTACGGCGCGCAGCTGATGTCCCACGTTCTCGGCGGACATGTATGCAAAGCACCGGTTCGTGAGTACGGCAAGATCGAAGTGACTGTGGACAAGACAAGCAAGCTTTTCGGAGATGTATCCGAGAAGACGATCTGCTGGATGAGCCACAATGACTACATCGAGAAAGAAGCACCTGGATTCAGAATCGTCGCACATACTCCGGACTGCCCGGTTGCAGCCGCTGAGTGCGAGGAGAAGAAATTATATGCGATCCAGTTCCATCCGGAAGTCCTTCATACTCAGGAAGGTACAAAGATGCTCCATAACTTCATCTATGAAGTCTGTGGATGTGCCGGAACATGGAAGATGGACGCATTTGTTGAAAACAGCATCAAAGCGATCCGCGAGAAAGTTGGAAATGGAAAAGTTCTCTGCGCGTTATCCGGTGGAGTTGACTCTTCTGTTGCAGCCGTTATGCTCGCAAAGGCAGTCGGCGACCAGCTCACCTGTGTATTCGTTGATCACGGTCTTCTCCGTAAGAATGAAGGCGACGAGGTCGAGGAAGTATTTGGACCGAATGGTCCGTACGATCTGCACTTTATCCGCGTAAACGCACAGCAGCGTTTCTACGATAAATTAGCAGGCGTTGAGGAGCCGGAGAGAAAGAGAAAGATCATCGGTGAGGAGTTTATCCGTGTATTCGAGGAAGAAGCAAAGAAGATTGGTGCTGTTGATTTCCTTGTACAGGGAACGATTTATCCGGACGTTGTAGAGAGTGGTCTCGGCGGAGAATCTGCAGTGATCAAATCCCACCACAATGTCGGAGGCCTTCCGGATTATGTTGATTTCAAAGAGATCATTGAGCCGCTCCGCGACCTCTTCAAAGACGAGGTCCGTAAGGCCGGTCTTGAGCTCGGAATTCCGGAAAAGCTCGTATACCGCCAGCCGTTCCCGGGTCCGGGACTTGGAATCCGTATTATCGGCGCCGTAACACCGGAGAAAGTAAAGATGGTACAGGAAGCTGACGCGATCTACCGCGAAGAGATTGCAAAAGCAGGAATCGACCGCAATATCGGCCAGTACTTCGCAGCCTTGACCAATATGCGCTCAGTAGGCGTTATGGGTGATGAGAGAACCTACGACTACGCGATTGCCCTGAGAGCGGTAAACACCATCGACTTTATGACTGCTGAGGCCGCTGAGATTCCGTGGGAAGTTCTCGGAATTGTATCAAGCCGTATTGTCAACGAAGTACCGCATGTTAACCGCGTACTCTATGACTGCACAGGGAAACCGCCGGCTACGATTGAGTTTGAATAAATCGAGTTGCTTAAAAAAGCCAGTGTTTATGCGGGTTTCAGCGATTTCGATTAGTCTTTTGATAACAAATTGATAACAGTCATAGCAAGTGCCATTATTCTTGTTATCCAGTGGTTTATGGGTAACGGAACAATTAACAGGTGGCTTGCAGACTAAAGTTCGGAGCTTGGCTCTGAACAAATTCCATATTATAAACTAAGCCCTTAGCTGTGGTTAATAACCATAGTTAAGGGCTTTTTTGTCGTTGCCAAAGCATCTGTAGGGAGCTGCCAGTGGCAGGTCCTGTAGGTGCTTATTTATCTTTCAAGTGGTCTTTGAATGCTTCCACGAGAGCGTCACTTAATTCCTGTGATGGAACTTTTGCCCAACGCTGTGTGGTGTCGAACTCTGGATAATGGTAACGCCAGTTATCGTATTCTTCTCTGTTGATTTCTTCGGAAGATAGCTTGTCTGCCTGTTCTTTCCAAGCATACAGCATTTTGAGGAGTTCATATGCTTCTCTGCCTTTGTCCTTGTTGACCTTTAAGCATACCTCTCCGTCTGCTTCACTGACAGTAAGACCGTAAATATCTTCAAGGGTAAACAGAGTGTGCATAAGACCGATATAGCTGTCTATGTCAGGAACATCAAGAGCCTGTGGAGAAACATCAAGCACCTGTGCCAATGCATTTGTAAGGTCTGCTTTCGGTTTGCGTGTACCAGTTTCGTACTGTGCCAAACGCACATCAGCACTCTTTTCTGGAAAACCGATTGCTGTACCGAGATACTTTTGTGTCATACCACGCATTAGTCTGAAAAAATGTATTCTTTCGCTGATAGCCATAATGATACGCTCCTTTTATATTTAGTGAAATAAGTATAGCAGAAATGTTTAGTGGAAGTCAAGAAAAACCGAAACAAAAATGTTTAATATTTTCTTTGCAACCACTTGACAATAGCAAATATGTTTAGTAAAATAAATTACGAATTAAACAAATATGCTTAATGCGACAACTGAATGACCGTCCGAAAAGCCAAACCGCCAAGACCTCGTCGGAGCAAGTTCCGTATCGTTCGCTTGTGTGCAAGCACAAAAGCTCATTCGCTGCACTGCTCCTCCTCTTCCCCAAAAGTCTCCGACTTTTCGGGAACCCCTATACGAGCGAGCGCCTGATGTACTGCGGTGCATTGGGACAGCACAGCGCCTGCCGACAAGCAGGAGTGCCTGTTGGAACTTTAACACGGAGAAAGCGGCAAGCAAAAAATTATTTTAAGAAAGGAAGAAAAAGGATATGGAAAACAGATTTATCCGAGCCGAAGATGTGGCTCAGGAACTAAACGTATCAAAACCTTATGCATATAAACTCATCAGACAATTAAATGAGGAATTGAAAGCAAAGGGCTTTATTACGATTGCAGGGCGTGTAAATCGCCAGTATTTTTACGAAAGGCTCTACGGAGCAGGAAAGGGGGAAATGTAAATGCCGGTATTTAAGAATGAAGATAACGGTACTTGGTATGTGATGGCAAGGTATGTGAACTGGAAAGGGGAACGCAAGCAGAAATGCAAGCGTGGCTTTGCTACCAAACGAGAAGCACAGGAATGGGAAAGAATGTTCAAATTGCAGACTTCTTCAGACCTTGATATGAGTTTTGAAGCCTTTACGGAGCTTTATATCAATGATGTGAAGAACCGTTTGAAGGAAAACACGTGGCTTACCAAAGAGCATATCATACGCACAAAGATACTTCCGTATTTCGGGAAACTGAAAATCAGCGAGATTTCCACAAAGGAGATTATTACTTGGCAGAATGAAATGCTTGCCTATCGTGATGAGAAGAAAAAGCCTTATTCACAGACGTATCTGAAAACGCTGCACAATCAGTTGTCCGCCATTTTCAATCACGCTGTCCGCTACTATGAACTGCGTTCCAATCCTGCGGCAAAGGTGGGAAATATGGGACGTGAGGAACACAAGGAAATGCTGTTCTGGACAAAGGAAGAATACAAGAAATTCTCTTTTGAGATGATGGACAAGCCTGTTTCCTTTTATGCGTTTGAAATGCTTTACTGGTGCGGTATCCGAGAGGGCGAGCTGTTAGCTTTGACTCCGGCAGATTTCAACTTTGATAAGGAAACAGTCACAATCAATAAATCCTATCAGCGTTTGAAAGGGCAGGATGTGATTACTTCTCCGAAAACGAAAAAGAGCAACCGCACGATTAAAATGCCGAAGTTTCTGTGTGAGGAAATGAAAGAATATCTCGGTATGCTTTACGGATTGAAGAAGAAAGACCGTATCTTTACGGTGACGAAAAGCTATCTTCATCACGAGATGGACAGAGGGGCAAAGGCGGCAGGCGTGAAGCGTATCCGCATTCACGATCTCCGTCACAGCCACATTTCACTCTTGATTGATATGGGCTTTTCTGCGGTGGCGATTGCTGACCGAGTTGGTCACGAAAGTATTGATATTACTTATCAGTACGCACACCTCTTTCCGTCAAAGCAGATTGAGATGGCAGAAAAATTAGATGATTTAGGGAAAGGAGATTTTGAAAATGTCAGCTAAGAACAGAGATAACAAAAATCGTTGGAGGAATATCACAGTAGGGTTTCGAGTATCGCCCGAAGAAAACGAACTCATTAACAGAGCTGTAGCTCTATCAGGATTGCCAAAACAGGAGTATTGTTACCGCCGTTGCTTAAATCAGGATGTGGTGGTACAGGGCAATCCGAGAGTGTATAAGGCGTTGAAAACGGAATTTGCCACAGTCCTTGCGGAACTGAAAAGGATTGAAGCAGGAAAAGGTGTGGATGATGAACTGCTGAGTGTAATAGAACTGATTTCCATTATTCTCGGCGGTTTGAAAGGAGAGGATGCGAATGGAGAATAAAAAAGAAATGACTATTCCAAATGTATCTGCGGCAACAGATGCGGAACAGTCACTTTCCAAATGTACTGACAATAGTATAGTCAATCAGGATACGGATTTCAAGGGGTACGAGCAATCTTTTGAAGAAATGCAAAGGGAAATACTCAGACAGTTAGACCCTTCCTATCTGAAAACAGTATCAATGACAACGCTGTATGATACGGTGTTTGAGGTTCAGACACCACTTATCGACGGTCTGCTCCAAAGGGGAACTTACCTTTTCGTAGGTTCCCCGAAAGTGGGAAAGAGCTTTATGATGGCACAGCTTGCCTATCATATCAGCACAGGCACACCGCTTTGGGAGTATAAGGTGCGTAAGGCAACGGTGCTTTATTTTGCCCTTGAAGATGATTACCCACGTTTGCAGAAGCGATTGTTTCAGATGTTCGGTGCAAAGGAGACAGGCAATCTGTATTTCGCAACGGAATGTAAAACGGTCAATGGCGGACTGGAAGAACAGATAAGAGGGTTTATGAGGGAACACCCAGACACAGGCTTGATTATCATAGACACCTTAAAGCGTGTGCGTGAAGCAGGCGGAGCAGATTACAGCTACGCAAGTGATTATGATGTTGTGGCAAGGCTGAAAGCGTTGGCAGACAGTTACAAGGTTTCAATGCTTATTGTTCATCATACACGCAAACAAAAATCGGAAGATATATTCGATATGATTTCAGGCACGAATGGTCTGATGGGTGCGGCAGACGGTGCATTTGTTCTCAGTAAGGACAAGCGTACTTCCAACAATGCCACACTTGATGTTGCTGGCAGAGACCAGCAGGATATGAAAATCCATCTTGTAAGGGACAGCGAGCGATTGGTGTGGAACTTTGCAAAATCGGAAACGGAGATGTGGAAAGAACCGCCCGAACCTCTGCTTGAGAAGATAGCGGATACGCTCTTTTCGGAAAGTGACAGATGGGAAGGAACTGCTTCGGAACTTTGCGAAAGGCTTGCGGTGGATATAAAGCCGAATGTACTTTCTTTAAGGCTCAGTATCAACGCAAGCAGGCTGTTTCGTGATTACGGTATCCGTTATCAGAACAGCCGCACACACGACGGAAGAAAGGTTTCACTTTGGAAAGAAACCGAGCAGACGGCGTGACAAACGGTGTCAAAGGTGTCAATGTTTTTGAGAGCAGCACGCTGTGAAAAACATTGTCACCATCGTCACACTTTGACACCGGATAAAGTTTAGGGGAGTGTGCAGAGAGTGCCTTTTCAAAGGCGGCTCTTTGGTCTCGCCTGCTGGCTCGGTCGGTTCGCAGGCGTGTGTGCCACCGGCACACGCTCACCCCTCGGAGAGCCTTCGGAGAACGCAAAACCTGTTTACAGGTCGCATTTTTGATGGGTGTACCCGTCAAAAGTGCTTTTGCGTTACTTTTGACAAAAGTAACAAAACCTGAGAATGTTGAAATTTACAGATGGGAGATGAAAAAATGCAGAGAACGATAAGTGCAATGGTCGGTAAAGGCTCGGTCAATCACAATAGCCGAAAGTTCCGAGCAGAAAATGTAGACGGAACTCGTACTCATCTCAATATCGACTACTGCAATGAAAATATAAAGACAGTTTATCACGAATTGTTTGATGAAGCATTGGAAAGATACAATGCCAAGCAGATAAGGTCAGACCGAAAGATAAAAGATTATTATGAAAAAATCCGAAGTTCCAAGCAGGAAAAACCGTTCCACGAAATCATTTTACAGGTGGGCGGTAAGGGAAATATGAACGCCGATACGGAAAACGGAGAACTGGCAAAGCAGATTTTAGATGAATACTATCAGGGTTTTCAGGAGCGAAATCCACAGCTTCGGGTGTTCTCGGCTCATCTGCATATGGATGAAGCTACACCACATCTGCACATAGATTTTGTACCTTTTACCACAGGCAGCAAGCGTGGACTTGATACAAGAGTGTCACTAAAGCAGGCTCTTGCAACGCAAGGTTTTAAGGGCGGCAGTCGTGGCGATACGGAGTGGTCGCAATGGATACAGTCCGAAAAAGAACAGCTTGCGGCGGTGATGGAACGTTATGGGATTGAGTGGGAACATTTAGGCACACACGAAAAACATCTTTCTGTTTTGGATTATAAAAAGCAGGAAAGAGAAAAAGAAGTGGCGGCATTAGGTGCGAAAATCGAGCAGAAACAGATTGAATTTGATGTGTTGTCGGAACGAGTATTGAACTATGATAAGGCAAAAGACGAGCTGTCAAATCTTGAAATAGAGCTTGATACTGCACCGAAATATCAGTTGCCAGAACCAGAGAAATTTATGACTGCAAAGGCATATAAAACCAAAATGGCAGAGCCGGTTGTAAGGAAATTGAAGCAACTTGTCAAAACGGTGCTTGCCCGCTGCTTTGAGGGGTGGGACAACTATCATAGGCTGAATACAGCGAATGCACAGTTATACCGCACCAATCAGCGTTTGGAGAAAGTCAATGAAAGATTGACCGAAGAAAACAAAATCCTAAAAGCAGAAAATAAAGATTACAGCCTGCTCCGTAAGGTTTTTGGTCGCAAACAGATAGATGATTTGTTGGAGCAGGCAAGAACAGTTAAAGGTCGCAAGCGTGATAATACACGATCACGATAGACAAAAATCACAGGAGGAAAAGGAAAATGACAAAGACAATTTTTGAAGAAATGGGCGGAACTTATAGACAGGTGGGTGATTATTTATTGCCGAACATCACAGTACCAGCCGAAGAAGAAATAGAGCCGATTGGTTTATGGGGGAAACGACATGCAAGGCATTTAAAGGAACACTATAAAGTGTTATATATGAACCTGCTGACAAGCGGAAAGCTGCATAGTTATCTTGCAGAAGTCGATAAGCAAGCAGAGGATATGTTTCTTCGACTGGTAAAGGAATATGCCGACAGACAAGATGTGACGGAACAATTAAAGAAAGATAATCCCTACGAATGGATTGGAAGAATGAATAATATTCAGGCTTGTGTGAGGGAAGTTGTAGGAACGGAGTTGATTTACACATAAGCGTTTTACGGTATGGTGCTCCTGCGTTTGCTGGAGTGCTGTGGTTGTGGTTGTAAAGAGGTTGTGAAAGATTGAATTTCGTAATGGTTGGATGTATAATTAGGAAGTGAAAATTTTAATTTGCACTTCCATAAGGTGAAATGTATTGACACAAAAAATACAGTATGATAGTATTGCCATTAGAAGAAAGAAAGGCACATTTTGTGTAAGGTGAGGAAATGATTAATAGATAATTTGATTTAAGTAAGACACATATAGTTATTGAGCCTGTAGAGAATAGGTTTGTTTTGTGTACGCTTAAGTTGGATTATCGCAAGAGGCATTTCCTTTGTTTTCCTTTTGGAAAAGAAATAAGGGTCTATTTAGCGAGTCTATTTTTGCGTATGCAAAAAAGACTCGTTTTTGTGTGTTCAAAATAATAATTGGCTCAGACTTCGAAAAGGAGAAACTTTAATGTTGCAGATAAAAAAATTAAATTTAACACATAAAAAAGACCTGAGAATAATTCTTAATGATTTCAACCTTGTGCTAAATGATGGAGATAAGGCAGTTATTATTGGAGAAGAGGGAAATGGGAAATCGACATTAATGAAGTGGATATACAATCCGTCGCTTGTAGAAAACTATATAGAAGCAGATGGGGAAAGGATAATGGGACACGAACGTCTTGGTTATCTTCCGCAGGAGATGCTCGATGAAGATAAGGAAAAAACAATATACGAATATTTTTCTGAAGAGGAAATATTCTGGGAGAAAACGCCTAAAGAATTGTCTGTTATTGCGGGAAAATTTGGAATGAAAAATGATTTTTTCTACAGTAACCAGACAATGGGTAGTCTTTCAGGAGGCGAAAAAGTCAAGACACAACTTATGAGGCTTTTCATTCGCGATGTTTCTGTGCTGTTGTTGGACGAACCTTCCAATGACATCGACATTGCGACGCTTACATTACTGGAAAAAATCATAAATGACTGGAAGCACATTGTGCTTTTTATTTCACACGATGAAACGCTGATAGAGCGTACTGCCAACATGGTGATACATATCGAGCAGATTATACGAAAAACAAAGGCGAGATATACCGTGGCAAAGCTTCCCTATAGACGCTATGTGGAAGAACGGCTTCATAAATTTGAAATCCAAAAACAGCGGGCACTGAGTGACCGTAGGGAGAAAAAGATTCGCGATGAAAAATATCAAAGAGTTATGCAGAGTGTACAAGGTGCATTAAGAAGTTGTACCAGACAAGCACCGTCTGTTGCCAAAAACTTAAAGGACAAAATGCATACGGTTAAGGCAATGGAACGAAGATTTGAAAAAGAAGATGAAAATATGACTCAGATGCCGGAACAGGAAGAAGCAATCTTTGTCAAATTAGGGGATGAAAACTCACACATTCCCGCAGGAAAAACGGTCATAGAATATGAACTTTCAAAGCTTGTGACTCCGGATGGCAAAAGAATTTTAGCAGAAGGAATTCATTTAAAAATAAAAGGTTCAGAAAAAATCTGTATGATAGGAGCCAACGGGGCAGGAAAAACGACTCTTCTAAAAAAGATAGCGGAAGAACTCCTAAATCGGAATGACATTAAAGCAGAATATATGCCTCAAACTTATGAAGACCTGCTGGATTTGGATGTTACACCGGTTGATTACCTTGATAAAACAGGAGATAAAGAAGAGCGTACAAGAATTAGAACATACCTTGGTTCACTTAAATACACACCAGATGAAATGGAGCATCCGATTCGGGAGTTATCAGGCGGACAAAAGGCGAAAGTGCTTCTCTTGAGGATGAGCTTAAGTGGTGCAAATGTTCTTATTCTGGATGAACCGACAAGAAATTTTTCACCATTGTCCGGTCCGGTAATAAGAAAAATGCTCCGAGAATTTCCGGGGGCTGTCATTAGCATTTCTCACGATAGAAAGTATATTGAAGAGGTGTGCGATAAAATATATCAGCTAAATCCTAATGGATTACAGCTAATTGGTGATTGATAACAAAAAGGATGAAAGACTGACAAATTTCAGGCTTTTAGTGAGTTGGAAAGCATACAAAGATTTGAATTTGGAGGATAGATTATGGTACGTACAGAAGATGCATGTGAAATTATAAAATATGCTTTGCAAAACGAAATTAAAGTATATTTAGATGGCGGATGGGGTGTTGATGCACTTCTTAAAAGAGAATCAAGAATACACAATGATATTGATTTGTTTGTTGAACTGAAACATTATCATGATTATATTTATGTGATTAAGCAGCATGGATTTGAGGAAGTAAATACTGATTATACAACGGATGGTCATACTGTCTGGAAAGATGATAAACAAAGAATCATTGATTTACATTGTTTTGAATTTACAGATGACGGAATTGTTTATGAGGGAGATATATTTCCATCAAAAACTTTTTCCGGTATTGGAAAAGTTGGAGATATAACTGTTTCTTGTATTGAACCATTGAGTCAGGTAATGCTTCATTTGGGATATGAACACGATAAAAATGATGTGCATGATGTGATGCTGTTGTGTGAAACATTTCAAATAGCAATACCAGATGAATATAAGGAAAAGTAAAATTTCAGTTTTGTGTTGAATCTCTAAGCAAAATAGCTTATAATTTGACATGCTACATATAGTTATTATCCACAGTTATCGAGTAGGTGTTATCAATGCCGATAACAAAATGATAACATTAGCTCGTATAGGCAGGATAATATGGATATATCAAATAATCAAAAGAACGAGAAACATTACAGAGAATAATTCCTAAACAAAAAGCGTTAGTCTTTGTAGAGCTTGAATAATCCATTTGTTCTCGTCCCACCCAGACTCATCCAAGTGTCCGAGTGAAAAAGAACATAAAAAATATGAAGCAGAGTCAGATGAATTTCAAAGAAATTCGTCTGGCCCTGCTTCTTTTTTTGCAGCTGCATCCACTCTATGCATCCCGGTTCCAAGCCACCAATCCCTTCTCTTCAATCCTGAAAAAGACCGGGAAAGTAAGAAAAAGGCTTGGTTTATAAGGCTTAAAGAGATTGCTGAATGGAACAGAAGCAGAAGAGGCTTGGAGGCAGAGACAGACGCAGAGGTCATTGAATCCGAAAACTGAAAGTTGAATATAGAAGAGAATGTTGTAGGATTGCCGCTATGAAAAGGGAAAGAGGATTGGTTTTTCTCGTCCCGGAAGGTCGATTTTCGGGTGGACAAGAGGGTGATTCTTGGTGGGACGAGAACAAATAGGTAAATCCCTACAAAGCCTGTATTTATGGGCTTTGTAGGGATTTTTTAGATAGCGTTGGGTACGATTTGGGTACAAATTGTGGTTATTATTTTTTTATATCTTTATTTGAAAGAGCACTTTTGGGAGCAAGTCCTGTATATTCACCGATTTCATCTACTGTGGGATGTATCACGATACCTTTTAGCTCCAATAGTTTTACAGAGAGTCCCATAAATAAGTTTTGGTTTTTATAGGATAACAAAATTTCATAATCTTCATTTGTGATATCTGTTTCACCATGCATGGATTCATTACGAAATTTATAAAGAGCATCAAGTGCTTTGTAAAGTCGAAAAGGAACATATTCAAGTTCAATTCCTCGTTTTTTAACAAAATTTTTCATGTCATACCAATTATAGTGCTTATTTTCTGTGTTTGGTAATTTAGAAAGTTGAATGATATTGTTAACTTCTCGTTCTATGATGGATAAATATTGTTTCATTAGTATACTGGGGGCTATAGTGAAACGTTCGTCTTTGGTGTAATATTCTTTTTCAATTACATCAGCCGATACTAAGTCTAGAATAGAAGATTTTTCAAGTCCCGGATATTGAGTAAGGTATAACATATATAAGTCATTTATTTTATTGATGCTATGCCAATTAACTAATATAACCTATTGTGCTATTTCAAATAAAACGTTTAAA